>NZ_JARXYX010000003.1 GCF_029893585.1 Streptomyces sp. LBL | reverse complement strand
CCGCCTTACCGCCGGACGGGTATAGGCCAGGCAGACCAACAAAAAGCCACTAGGCCAAAGGGCCTAAAAACACCTAAATCATGATAGACCCGCCGATGCCCGGCCTGCGCGGTACGTAGCAACGGCTTTGGGTGCGGCTCTTCCTCAGTGAGCTGGTGATGCCGTGCGCTGTTGCCGTGCGTGCGCGGACGGCGGATCGTCATGTCCTGAGACGTGGTCTTGGAGGCGGCGATGGTGTCGTGGCTGGAGGAGATCGAGCGGCGGGAGGCGGCTGCCCGGGCCGAGATCGGTGAACTTCGCTCGCTGATAGAGGAGTTGGCTGGTCGTCTTGCCGAGCGGGAGGCTGTGCTGTCCCGGCTGGAGATCACACGGTAGACGATGACGGAGATCCTGTCCGGCGAGGGGGCGGTGACGGTGTCCGTGGACGAGACCGCGGAGGAAGTCCCGCTGCCGGTGGACCGGAGCCAGGCGGGATCGCCGGTCGCGGTGCGGCTGGTGCCGCAGTGGGAGCCGGGGGTTGAGGCGGATGTGCTGCCGCGCTCGTACCAGGACGTCGTCGAGTTGTTGCAGGACGCGGTGCATCCGATGCGGGCGCATCATCTGTGCGCCGCGCTGGGGTTGTCGACGGACAAGAACAAGGTGGAGGGGTTCCGTTCGAAGCTGAAACGGCTGGTGGAACGGGGCTGGCTGGCCGAGGACGAGCCGGGCCTGTTCGCGTGGGGTGGTGCGCGGCGGGCGGGCGCGGGTGCGCCGGAGCGGGAAGCCGCGGCCGACGGGCGGCGTCGCGCCGGTGTGGGGCCGGGCTCTCGTCCCTAGCGTCGATGGTGCCAACCAGATCGCCACTGTCCGAAGACGAGAGCCCGATGAACGCAGCGTATGAAACGGCCGCGGCGGCTGACCCCTTTGCTCGCGTGTTTTCTTCCCTCACTTCCCTGGCCACCCGCCTCTCCAGCCCCGAAGCACTCACCGCGACGCATGAACAGGCCGAGGCCGACATCGAAGCGGGTTCCCGGGAGCTGGGGCGACTGCTCCTGCAGGCCCATCTCGAGTGGCGGGCACGCCATGAGGAGGACCACCTGTCCGCCCTCGATCCGCATGAGCGGGCTGCACTCGCCGGCGGCCGCAGCCGGCTGGAGATGGGCCATCACCGGCAACTGGCCACCGTGCTGGGGCCGGTGACCGTGACCCGATGCGCTCTGCGCGGCGCGGGCATGGCCAACCTCTACCCCGCCGACGCCATGCTGGGCCTGCCTCACGGGCGGCACAGTCTGGGGCTGCGCCGCCTCGCGGTCCTTGAGGCGGCCCGCGGTTCCTACGACACCGCGCTGGAAGCGATCGACCGCAGCTGCGGGGGCCGGGTGGTGGGCAAACGCCAGGTGGAGGATCTGGTGCGGGCCGCGGCCGTGGACGTCGCCGCGTTCTATACGGCCCGCACCCCCCACCCGGCCCCGGCCGGGACGCTGCTGGTGATCAGTGTCGACCAGAAGGGAATCGTGATGCGCCCGGGCCACCTGCGCGAGGCCACCGCAAAGGCCGCCGCCAAGGCCCGGCACACCTTCCGCACCCGGCTGTCGACCGGGGAGAAGTCCTGCCGTAAAAGGATAGCTACCCTCGCCGTCGTCCACGACGCCGAGCCCGCAGTCCGCCGCCCGCACGACATCATCGCCCCACCCGGCGGCCGTACCGGGCACCGCACCGTCCGTCAAGGACCTGTCGCGCGGGCGAAATGGCTCACCGCTTCCGTGCGCGAGGACGCCTAAACGGTCATCGCCGCCGCGTTCGACCAGGCCGAGGCCCGCGACCCCGAACACCACCGGACCTGGGTAGTACTCGTCGACGGTGCCGCCCACCAGCTGGAGTTGATCCAGGCCGAGGCCGCCCGGCGCGGCGTCACGATCCACATCGTCCTCGACATCGTCCACGTGATCGAGAAGCTGTGGGCGGCCTCGCGGTGTTTCCACACCACCACCGATCCCGCAGCCGAGGACTGGGTCGGCATCAAGGCCGCGCCGGGCAGGTGGCACCGATCGCGGTCACCAGACCGGCATGGGCGTCGGAGACGACCAACTGGACGCCGGACAGGCCGCGGGCGGTCAGGGAGCGCAGGAAGGCAAGCCAGACAGCGCCGTCCTCGGAGGTCGCGACGTCGATACCGAGGATCTCGCGGTGCCCGTCGGCGTTGACCCCGACAGCGATCAGCGCGTGGACGTTGATGCTCCGCCCGCCCTCGCGGACACTCTGGGTCAGCGCGTCGACCCAGACGAACGTGTAAGGGCCTTGGTCAAGGGGCCGGTTGCGAAAGGTGGCGACCTGTTCGTCCAAGTGCTTGGCCATCGCGCTGACCTGGGACTTCGACAGCTGGGTGACGCCGAGGGAAGCGGCGAGTTTCTAAACTCTGCGGGTGGAGACGCCGAGCAGGTAGGCGGTGGCGACCACCGAGATGAGGGCCTGTTCGGCCCGTCGGCGGCGTTCGAGGAGCCAGTGCGGGAAGTAACTGCCCTGGCGCAGCTTGGGGACGGCGAGTTCGACGGTCCCGGCCCTGGTGACCCGCTCGCGCGGGCGGTAGCCGTTGCGGTGGTTGACGCGTTCGTCGCTGACCTGCCCGTATTCGGCGTTGCAGAAGGCATCGGCCTCCGCGGACATGAGCGCGTCGGCGAACGTCTTAACCATCGCGCGCAGCAGATCCGGACTCGCCGCAGCGAGGTGTCCTCGGCGAGGGCGTGCAGGGGCAGACTGTCAGGTGCGGTCATCGCGCTGATCTCCTTCGAGGCTTCGACACTTCGAAGATCAGCCGGTGGCCGTTCAACTATGCGGGCCCCATCCCGATGCCGGAGCAAACCCCCGGATCAGGTCGAACCCTTACACCACTTCCCTGGACGCAACCCGCCTGGGCGCTCTGCCTGTCGACGCCGAGTTTCTGCGTCGGCTGGAGGTCGCGGGGATCGTCGACGGGCTGCGGCCACCAGATTCGCGGGCGGGCCTGACACACGCCCGGGTGATCGAGGTACTGGTGGCGAACTGGCTGACCGTTCCCGTGCCGCTGTTCCGCGTCGGGGGCTGGATGCACTCGTGTGCGGCCGTCAGGGGTCTTGGTGGAGGCTTATGCGTGTCCCGACTGGTGCATTGACGGGTCTCATCGGTGTCCTGCTCGGAGCTTCGGCGATCAGCGTCGGGGTCGCGTCCGGCCGGTGGCAGCAAACGTCTCCTCAGCGACGCCACCGGAACTCGAAAATGTCCATGGCGAGACGCCGACGTATCAATCGGGTAGGAGGGCCGGGTGACCGGCCCTCCTACCCGATTGATGCTCCGTCAGAAGAGCAGCTCAGGCTCAACTTCCAAGAAGCATCCTCCGCGGTTACCTACAGCGAGGACCCGGGGAACGACCGCCGGCCACTCCCAGTCGGCGAAGAGCACGACGACACAGACGGCCTGCGCTGACCTGAGCGCACAAACGAAAACGCCCCGGTGAGCCGGGGCGTTTTCGTTGCACCAGGAGTCGTATCAGGGGCCAGCCAGGAGGCGACCGAGCTCGACCCTGCGTTCCTTGGGGAGTTCCGGCCAGCTAGCGACGAGTTTCGCGGCCAATGCGTCGAGGTCTTCCTCGACCTGCCCATCGGAAGGAGAAGCGTCGATGGTGTGTCGAAGGAGTTCGCGGACGTCATCGTGACGGCCATGGTCGCCCTGGACACCGTGAGCGGGGACGGCGCGGCGGTGGTGGAGCACCAGCTCCAGGGCCGCGCGCCGGATGAGATCACCGGCGGCTGGGGACATCCGGCTCCTCCAGGTCCTCGCGATCAACGGGGACATGGGGGAAGTCGCCATAGCGGTGTACGGGGCACGGTGAGGCAGTCGAGGTGACGCACGCGTGGGAGGACATGGAAGCGCGCCTCGGCTGGCTCATCCTCACGGCCACCGCGCTGGATGGCCTCACCGGTGCCACCTGGGACACGGTGGATGAGCGGCTGCGTTTCCTCGTGGAGAGGGTCGCGGCCTGGGCCGGACATGAACCTCAGCTGACCCGCTCTACCCTCTGTACGGAAGGGCCCGCACGGCAAGCCGACGCTGTTGGTTAATTCGGGCCCGTGCGTGACGTCGGCTCCCAAGACGCGGTTGTGGTCTTGGGAGCCGACGTTGTCGTATGGGGTGGGTGTCGATGTCTATGCAGCCGAGCGGGCCGGGCGAGATTCCGGCGGAGACGGTGCGGGTGGCACGGGCGGCCTTCCCGAAAGGGAGCCTGGCGATCCGGGTTCGGGACGAGCTGGGGCCGTTGTTCACCGATGAGGAGTTCGCGGATCTCTTCCCGGCGCGGGGGAAACCCGCCTGGGCACCGGGGCGTCTGGCGTTGGTGCTGGTGTTGCAGTTCGTCGAGGGGCTCACCGACCGGCAGGCCGCCGAGGCGGTGCGGGCGAGGATCGACTTCAAATACGCCCTCGCGCTGGAACTGACTGATCCGGGTTTCGACTTCTCCGTTCTGTCGGAGTTCCGGGACCGTCTCATCGATGCGGAGGCGGGCAGGCGGGTGCTGGACGGCATCCTGACCGCGGCCCGGGACAAGGGACTGCTCAAGACCGCCGGTCGGGCCCGTACCGACTCCACGCACGTGCAGTCCGCGGCACGGGAACTGTGCTGGCTGGAGATGGTTGCGGAAACGCTGCGTTCGGCGCTGAACACGCTCGCGCAGGCTGCCCCCGACTGGCTGGCGGACACCGCCGAACCAGACTGGTTCAGGCACTACGCCACCCGGGCCGAGGACTCCCGGTTCCCCAAGGCCCACGCCAAACGGGAGGAGGTCGGCCGACGGATCGGGACGGACGGGATGCGACTGCTTGAGGCCGTCTTCTCGCCCCGGGCACCGGCCGGACTGCGGGAGCTGGAGCAGGTCCAGATCCTGCGGCAGATGTGGGTCCAGCACTTCCACCGAGTCGGGGGCGAGGTGCGGCGGCGGGACCCAAAAGACCGCCCGCCGGGCGCAACGCGCCTGGTCACGCCCTATGACCCCGAAGCCAGGGGCAGCAAGAAACGCGACATCCTGTGGGACGGATACAAGGCCCATCTCACCGAGACCTGCGAGCCGGACATCCCGAACCTGATCACAAACGTCGCCACGACCGACGCCACCGTCCCGGACAGCGTGATGGCCGGCCCGATCCATGCCTGCCTCGCAGAGCGGGACTGCCTGCCCGGCGAGCACTGGGTCGATGCCGGATATCCCAGCGCCGCCGTGCTGACGACCGCCCGGCGTGAGCACGGCATCGAGCTGCACGGGCCGCTGCAAGCCGTCACCGTCGCCCAGTCGAAGAACGGCAGCGGCTACGGACAGGACGCCTTCAGCATCGACTGGGACAAGCAGCAGGTGACCTGCCCGAACGGAGCCACCAGCACCCAGTGGGCCCTGCGCAGCTCTCAGCAGGAGCTTCCCGTGATCCGGGTCAGATTCTCACCCGCCGACTGCCGCCGCTGCCCCGCCTTGCGCAACTGCGTCAGCTCACCCAAGGCCGAACGCAGGGAACTCACCCTGCGGCAGCACGACGAGCACCAGGCCCTCCAGCAGACCCGCGCCCTTCAACAGACCGACGAGTGGAAAGCCCGATACAAGATCCGCGCCGGAGTCGAAGGAACCATCTCCCAAGGCGTTGGACGTTGCGGCTTACGCAGATCCCGCTACCAGGGCCTGGCCAAGACCAGCCTCCAGCACCAACTCACCGGCGCCGCCATCAACCTCGCCCGCATCGACGCCCACCTCACCGGCGCACCACGGGCCCACACCCGCACCAGCCACTTCGCAGCACTTCGCCCCGCCGGATAGATCCGACGGGGCGAAGCAACCGGGCCCGAACAGCGTCCGCAAGCCGTGCGGGCCCTTCCCTGTCATCCCTTACTTTGCGGACGCACACGCCCTAGGGGAGTGCGTCCCGTCTCTCAGGTGGGAGATGAGTGGGAGATGATCATGGCGTGGTGATGCAATCAGGCGCTAGAAAATGCTAGATAGCGCTACCTGTGCGGCCCTGGTTCAGCCGGACGACTCCGCCGCGTGCGGGCTCAGCGCGCCCATGCTGACCAGCACGATCACCAGGATGCCGAGGGCGATGCGGTACCAGACGAAGGGCATGAAGCTCTTGGTCGAGATGTACTTCATGAACCAGGCGATGACCGCGTAGCCGGCGCCGAAGGCGATCACCGTGGCGAAGATCGTGGGGCCCCAGGAGACGTGGCCGCTGCCCATCGCGTCCTTGAGTTCGAACAGGCCGGAGGCGAGGACCGCGGGGATGGCGAGGAGGAAGGAGTACCGGGCCGCGGCCTCGCGCTTGTAGCCCATGAACAGGCCACCGCTGATGGTGGCGCCGGAGCGGGAGACGCCTGGGATGAGGGCGCAGGCCTGGCAGAGGCCGAAGATCAGGCCGTCCTTGATGCCCAGGTTGTCGAGGGACTTGCGCTGCTTGGGCGTCCGGTGCCGGCCGCCGCTCTCGTCGCGTGCCGCCAGCCGGTCGGCGATGCCGATGATCACGCCGACGATGATCAGCATCGTCGCGGTGATCCGCAGATCGCGGAACGGGCCCTCGATCTGGTCCTTGAGCGTCACTCCGAGCACCCCGATGGGGATCGAGCCGACGATCACCAGCCAGCCCATCTGCGCGTCGTGGCTCGCGCGTATCTCCTTGCTGGCCAGCGAACGCCCCCACGCCGAGATGATCCGCCCGATGTCCTTGCGGAAGTAGATCAGCACGGCGGCCTCGGTCCCGATCTGGGTGATCGCGGTGAAGGCCGCGCCGGGGTCCTCCCATCCCGCGAAGGCCGCCGTCAGCCGCAGATGCGCGCTGGAGGAGACGGGGAGGAACTCGGTCAGCCCCTGGACGAGTCCGAGGATGAGGGATTCAAACCAAGACATGAAGTTACGGAGTCCAAGCGCTGATCGTGGTGGGGAACGACGGGCACACCGAGCCGGCGGGCGCGGTGATCGGAAATGCGGTGATCAGAAGTGCGATCATCAGACGTGTCGAGGGCAGCGTAGCGTCCTGAAGTGACAGGCCCGGCACAGGGGTTTGGCAGCGGCGGCCGGGGCTACGCGGCCGCCGGGCCCGCCACCGTCCACCCCGGAACCTGTGGACGGGCCGTCAGGTCCTCGTGGCGGACCGGGTCCCCGCAGGCCCGGCAGGTCACGACCGGAACCAGTTCCTCGCCGCAGGCGTGCTCGATCACCATCGGGCGGTCGTCCCGGTGGAGGTGGCGGTCGCCCCACGCCATCAGGGTCACCAGGACCGGCTCCAGTTCCAGCCCTGCCTCCGTCGGCCGGTACTCGAAGCGCTGCGGCCGCTCGCTGTAGACGCGCTTGGTCAGGATCCCGGCGTCCACGAGCCGGCGCAGCCGGGTCGCGAGGATGTCGCGCGGGGCGCCGATGTTGCGTACGAGCTGGTCGAAGCGGCCGTTGCCCAGGCATGCCTCGCGGAGGACGAGCAGTGAGTACTTCTCGCCGACGAGCGCCAGGGCGTCGGCGATCGAGCAGGGGCGCGGATCTTTCGGGGCGGCCATGACGCTCATTCTAGGCGAGGGGGTGGTGGTCCGACCCAGGGAAGGTTTGTTTTTCCAACTTGCAGAGTTATGGTGAATCCAGATTTCCTACTCACTGGTAATCGTGGAGGCCGGCACCATGCGTGACGCAGTGATCGTCGAAGCCGTACGCACCCCGATAGCCAAGGGCAAGCCGAACGGCGCCCTCGCACACATCCACCCCGTGCAACTCCTCGCCCACACCCTGCGCACCCTCGTCGAGCGGTCCGGCGTCGACCCGGCCCTGATCGACGACGTCATCGGCGGCACCGTCGACCAGGTCGGCGAGCAGGCCATGAACACCACCCGGTACGCGGTCCTGTCCGCGGGCTTCCCGGAGAGCGTTCCCGCTACCACCGTGGACCGCCAGTGCGGCTCCTCCCAGCAGGCCGTGCACTTCGCGGCGCAGGGCGTCATCGCGGGCGCCTACGACATGGTCGTCGCCTGCGGTGTCGAGTCCATGAGCCGCGTGCCGATGTGGTCCAACGTGCCGGAAGGCAAGGACCCGTTCGGACCCGGAGTCGCCGAGCGCTACCGCGACGGCCTCGTCCCGCAGGGCATCAGCGCCGAACTCATCGCCGCCAAGTGGTCGCTCACCCGCGACCGGATGGACGCCTTCGCGGTCTCCTCGCACCACCGGGCCGCCGCGGCCTGGGACGCCGGCCTCTTCGACGCCGAGGTCGCACCGCTGGACGGTGTCTCGCGCGACGAGTGCGTACGGCCGGGCAGCACCACCGAGATCCTCGCCGGCCTCAAGCCTGCCTACCAGGACCCCCACTTCTCCGAGCGCTTCCCGCAGATCGAGTGGAACGTCACCGCGGGCAACGCCAGCCCCGTCAACGACGGCGCCTCCGCCGTGCTCATCACGTCCAGCGAGACCGCGGCCCGCCTCGGCCTGCGCCCCCTCGCCCGGCTGCACAGCTTCGCCGTCACCGGCTCCGACCCGGTCCTGATGCTCACCGGCGTCATCCCCGCCACCGAGAAGGTGCTGCGCAGGGCGCACCTCTCCCTCGACGACATCGACCTGTTCGAGGTCAACGAGGCGTTCTCCAGCGTGGTCCTGGCCTGGCAGCAGGAGACAGGCGCCGACTTCGCGAAGGTCAACGTGCACGGCGGCGCGATCGCCCTCGGCCACCCGCTCGGCGCGAGCGGCACCCGGCTGACGACCACCCTCGTGCACGCGATGCGGGAACGCGGCGCCCGCTACGCCCTGCAGACCATGTGCGAGGCGGGCGGACTCGCCAACGCGATGGTCCTGGAGTCCGTGTAACCGGCAACCGGCAACCGGCAACCGGTAAGCAGCTACCGGCTACCGGACCCCGCGCAGTTGGTGGCGCTTGCGCCAGGCCACCACCGCGCCCACCAGCGCAGGAAGCGCGATGCAGGCCATCGCGATCAGGAAGGCCGGAGAGGTCGGCGCCGAGGCGCGGGCGCCCGCGACGACGTACGCGGCGGTGTTCGGGATCGAGCCGAGCGCCGTTGCCACCAGGAACGGGACGGTGGCCATACGGGAGACGGCCGCGCAGTAGTTGGCGGCCCAGAACGGCACGCCGGGGAACAGCCGGGCCGCCAGCATCGAACGGAAGCCGTGTCGGCTCAGCTGCCCGTCCGCGGCCTTCAGCCACCGCCCCCGCAGCAGCGGACGCAGCGCGTCCTGGCCGAGTATCCGGCCCAGACCGAAGGCGATACCGGCGCCGAGCACGGTGCCCGCGAGGGCCGAGCCGATCCCGAACTGGGAGCCGAAGACCGCGCCCGCCGCCAGGTTCAGCAGGGGGCGGGGAACGAAGGCGACCGTGCACAGCCCGTACGCCACCGCGAAGACGACCGCCGCCGCGGCTCCGCCGAGTTGCGGTGGCCAGCCGTCCGCCAGCAGCCGCTGCGGCTCGAAGAGGAGAACGGTCGAAGCGGCGCCGGCGAGCAGGGCGACCAGCAGGGACAGGCGCGACCACGGCGAGAGCAGCACTCTCGTGCAGCGCGCGGAGAAGCCCACCGGAGCGCGGACGACGGTCGCGAGTTCCGTGGCGACGGCGAGCTCTGTGGCGGTGGTGAGTTCTGCGGCGACGGTGAGCTCCGTGGCGGTGGCCCGGAGAGAGGCCGTGGCCGTGCCCCCAGAGCGGGTGGTGGCATCGAGCATTCAGTGACGGTAACTGACGGACGTGTGTGATCGGCGTATGGATCCGGTCCGTTGTGTGCCACGCCACCGCGGAAAACCATTCGACGTGGGACAACGCGTCGGCAAGGATCTGCGTCATGTTCCGGTACGCCTTCCTCCTCGCAGCATCCGCGGTCGCGGATGCCCCGAAGGCTGCCGTTCCCGCTCTCCCTGCTGCCGCAACTGCTGCTGCCGCCGACGGCGCCCGAAGCTGACCCTCCCCGGATCGTCCGGCGGACCCCGCAGGGGGAGGGTCGGCGAGTTTCCGGGGTCCCCTCTCCCACGAGAGATCTCCTGACCGAGAGACTTCGAGGTACCGCCATGTCCAAAACGGCATACATCCGCACCAAACCGCATCTGAACATCGGCACGATGGGGCACGTCGACCACGGCAAGACCACCTTGACCGCCGCCATCACCAAGGTCCTCGCCGCGCGCGGCTCCGGCACGTTCGTGCCGTTCGACCGCATCGACCGGGCGCCGGAGGAGGCCGCGCGCGGCATCACCATCAACATCGCGCACGTCGAGTACGAGACCGACACCCGGCACTACGCGCACGTCGACATGCCGGGTCACGCCGACTACGTCAAGAACATGGTCACCGGAGCCGCGCAGCTCGACGGGGCGATCCTCGTCGTCTCCGCGCTCGACGGGGTCATGCCGCAGACCGCCGAACACGTGCTGCTGGCCCGGCAGGTGGGCGTCGACCACGTCGTCGTCGCCCTCAACAAGGCCGACGCGGGCGACGAGGAGCTCATCGACCTGGTCGAGCTGGAGGTCCGCGACCTGCTCACCGCGCACGGCTACGGCGGCGACGCGGCTCCCGTCGTACGGGTGTCCGGGCTCCGGGCCCTGGAGGGAGACCCGCGGTGGACGGCCTCCATCGAGGCGCTGCTCGACGCGGTGGACACGTACGTGCCGACGCCCGAGCGGTACCTGGACGCGCCCTTCCTGATGCCGGTCGAGAACGTGCTGACCATCACCGGCCGGGGAACCGTCGTGACCGGAGCGGTCGAACGGGGCACGGTGCGCGTCGGCGACCGGGTCGAGGTGCTCGGGGCCGCCGTGGAGACGGTGGTCACGGGTCTGGAGACCTTCGGCAAGCCGATGGAGGAAGCGCAGGCCGGGGACAGCGTGGCGCTGCTGCTGCGGGGTGTTCCCCGGGACGCGGTGCGGCGGGGGCACGTGGTGGCGGTGCCGGGAAGCGTGGTGCCCCGGAGTCGTTTCTCGGCGCAGGTGTATGTGCTGACGACGCGTGAGGGCGGGCGGTCGACGCCGGTCGCCACGGGGTACCGGCCGCAGTTCTACATCCGTACGGCGGATGTGGTCGGTTCCGTGGACCTCGGGGAGATCGCTGTCGCCCGGCCCGGGGAGAAGGTCGCCATGACCGTCGAGCTGGGTCGTGAGGTGCCTCTGGAGCCGGGGCTGGGGTTCGCCATCCGTGAGGGCGGGCGGACTGTCGGCGCGGGGACCGTGACCGCCGTGGAGTGAGGGCGGGCGTCCGTGCGTGGGGTGAGGGGAGGGGGTGTCGGTGCGTGGGCGCTGCCGGGCCGGCGTGCCTGGCACCGCCCACGCGGCCACCGGGCCCCATGCCCGGTGGCCCTTGCGGGGTGCTGCACACAGCCACAATGAGGCGCACAGGCACAATGAGACGGTGAACGAGCCCATCCCCGTCACCCGGACCGTCGATCACGGGGTCGCCAAGCTGATGCCCGACGTCGACCGGAAGCGGGCCTGGCTGCTCACGGTGGACGGGGCGCCGCAGTCGTACGTCGACCTGGACGAGCCGGAGCATCTGGAGTTCGAGTACGCGCGGCGGCTCGGGCATGTGCTGGACGTCGTCGCCGAGCCGGGGCGTCCGCTGGACGTGCTGCACCTCGGTGGGGGCGCGCTCACCCTCCCCCGGTATGTGGCCGTCACCCGGCCCGGCTCCCGGCAGGACGTCGTCGAGGCCGACGGGGCCCTGCTGGAGCTGGTCGTGGAGCATCTTCCGCTGCCGGACGGGGCGGGTGCCGTTCTGCACACGGCGGACGCCCGCGCCTGGCTGGAGGCGGCGCCCGCGGACTCGGCCGACGTGCTCGTCGCCGACGTCTTCGGCGGTTCGCGGGTTCCGGCGCACCTGACCTCGGTCGCCTACGCCCGTGAGGCCGCACGGGTCCTGCGCGGCGACGGGGTCTACCTGGCCAACCTCGCCGACGCCAAGCCCTTCGCCTTCCTGCGCTCCCAACTCGCCACCTTCGGCACGGTCTTCGAGGAGCTGGCGCTGATCGCCGAGCCGGGCGTACTGCGCGGGCGCCGGTTCGGCAACGCCGTGCTCGTCGCCGCGCATCGCCCCCTCGACACGGCCGCTCTGGCCCGGCTCACCGCCTCCGACGTCTTCCCCGCCCGCGTCGACCACGGGCCCACCCTGCGGGACTTCATCGGCGGGGTGCGGCCGGTGCGGGACGAGGACGCCGTACCGTCCCCCGAGCCCCCCGACGGGGCGTTCGGCATCGGATGAGCCCTTGCCGGTTCGCCTACGTGTATTGCTTTGCCTTGCCACGTAAGGCAACCGGCTGTGCGGGAGCGCCCATCAGCACTGTTGGTCGTACTGGAGGTCGGTGTACCTTCGGGCGGCGATGTCCTCCGGGGCGCCCACGATCAGGTTGAGGGTGTAGACGTTGTAGTCGATCGCCTGCCCGGGCATTTGCGCGAGGAGCACGAGGTCACCCTCGTCCGGTGGCATGTCCCACGGGTCGGAGAACCCGCCGATCTGCACGCACACGCCGGAACCAATTCCGCCGGAGGCCGTTTCGAGGACGGCTTCCTCGAAACGGTCCAGCACGTCGTCGTCTCCGTCGCCGGCCAGGAACGCGCGGGTCTGCGGGGCCCTGCGCCAGTCGTTGTCGAGGGTCAGTCCGGCCACGGGATACAGGGTGTGCGGTTCATAGACCCTGACCTGCATGGCCTCCCCGTCCAACGCGTAGGTGCCGCTGTGCTCCGTGGCCGGTGCTCCGGCAGGGACATGGAGGACCACGGACGACTCCGGCGGGTACTCGATGTCGGTGAAGAACAACAGGTGTCCATCTGCGGGCAGTTCGATGTCGAGGACGTGGTGGGGCAGGGCAGCGCAGTCGACGGTCAGCACGAGCGGCTCTCTCCCCTCGGGCCAGTCCACCCCGTCCGGCAGCGCGGGGAGCCCGCCCGTTCGCGCGGCCGGCCGGGCGCTCTCCCTCCGGTCCGGCGGCAGGTTCTCGAACCCCACCAGGTAGAGGCATGGGCGGGAGCGGGCCATCATCTCCTGGACGACAGCACGGGGGACGCCGTGTTCGTCAGCCTCTTCGTGGACGAGTCGCTCGTCGATCAACGCCATGCCCGAGATCGTGTCACGCACCACTGACAGTGATGCTGATGCTCAGGTTCAAAGGGGTGCACGGCCAGGCTCCGTGGCCGCGCACGTCCGGACTCCGTGGCCGCGCACGTCCGGGCGGCAACCACCACGCCATGGCCGATGGAGAGGAAGTCCCATCCCGCCCGCGTCCTACCGGCCGACCGCAACCGGTTCGAAGCGGAACCCGTTGGGCTGAGCCGTACGAGTCGCCCCGGGGACCGTTCAGCCCGTCGGGTTCCCGTGCAGCCGTACCGTGCTGAGGATCTTCATGATGGTCTCCTTGGAGACCTCTTCCTTGACACCCTTGGCCCCGTAGAAGTTCCACGACACATAGTCGCCGGCCGCGTTCTTGAAGCCGAACGTGATCGCCTTGCCGTCGGTCACGCACGTGCCCTTGGCGGGTGTGCCGGCCGAGGACGCCCAGGAGTAACTGCCCTTGACGCCGGACGCGGTGGTGTAAGGCGTGGCCTTCTTGGCGACCGTGATGCTCTTCCTGTCCGGCTGGGTGTACCCGCCGTAGACCCACCAGGCCGGGGTGTTCAGCGCTACCTCGTCGCTGTTCTTGGCGCCGTTGGCGCCCTTGGTGCCCGTCGCGGCCAGCGACATGGTGTCGGTGCGGCCGTCCTTGTCGTCGTCGGACGCGCACCAGTTGGACTTGAGGATCGCCGGCGCCGACATCGTGATGATCGGCTTGAGGTCGTCGGAGTTCTCCTCCTCGAAGGCGACCGCCGAGTCCGGGGACCGCACCTCCCAGTCCGCCGGCACGTCGAAGGCCGTACCCCACTTGGGGTTCACGACGATCTTCCAGCCCTTGACCGTGGCCTGCTCCCCGGCACCGCCCCGCGGGTTGTCCTCGGAGGCGGAAGCGGACGCGCTCGGCTCGGTCGACGTGCTCGCCGACGGCTTCGCGTGCTTGCCCCCGTCCGCGTCGTCGTCCTTGTCCCCGCCCAGCACCAGGAATCCGGTCACACCGGCCGTCACGACCACCGCCAGGGCCGCCACGATCGCGACCACCTTCGTCCGGTTTCCGCCACCGCCGGACGGTGGCTTGGGCGCACCGACCGGAACCGTGGGCGCGCCCCACGCGGGCGGCTGCTGCTGGGCGTACGGGTTGGGCTGCTGGTATCCGGACTGCTGGCCGGGCTGCTGGAATCCCGGCTGCTGATACGGATTCGGCTGCTGGTAACCCGGCTGCTGGTACGGGTTGTTCTGCTGCTGCGGGTTCTGCTCGCCCCCGGGCGGCTGCTGCTGTCCTGGCCACATGGGTAGCCAGCCTAGTCCCGACAGAGACGCGATTCGGCCACTTTTCCTTGTCAGGGACGTAGCAATTCAGCGTTCGTCCAGGGGTGGCAGATGCGTACGGACTTCATGATCTGCTCGATCGTGACGTCCCGGGCATCCTCACCGACCCCGGCGGCACCGACGAACGACCAGGACGCGAAACCGCCGTCGGTGCCCTTGACGGCGAAGGTCGGCGCCTTGCCGTCCGAGTCGCACTTCGGTCGGCTCGATGCCTGGCTCGATGCCTGGCTCGATGCCTGGCTCGACGGCCGCGCGCAGCCGTAAGGGTCTGTGTCCGCTGTGGGATGGGTCCGGCGAGGGGAGATTGTGTGTGCCAACGGGCTTGCGTCGCACACAACTTGACGAGCCAGTTCCGGGTTTTTCGAATGCAGGTGCGGGTACCGTCGGTAACTTTTCTGAAATTTCTGCGTTTTGAACATGATTCACTTGAACTTCTTGTTTCTCGTGCGTCAATTGTGCGAACGTGGGCGGCGCGTAGTTGATCACTCACAAAACGCCCCGCACCTGACGCGGCACAGGTATGCACCGATCAGGCACCTGCTTTCTCACGGACGCGTATGCGGCATGCCGTCGTGCGGCTTGGAAGGAAGATGGTCCAGTGCAATCCCCCCACCCACCCCGCCCCCCGTACCCGCCCCGGCCGGGAGCGAGCCCCGCGGAGTCCGACCACGAACTCGTCGCCCGGTTGGGCGGCGTCACCGCGGACACCCATGCCGTCGCGCTGCTGATGGCCCGGCACTGGCGGGCGGCGCATGACTACGCGGTCATCTGCCTGGCCTCTTCTGCGGATTCGGCGTCCACGGCGACCGCGGCCGCGTTCCACGGGGTGCTCGGACGGACGGGCGGCGCTGCCGTACGGCCCCACCTCCTCGGGGCGGTACGGGACACCGTGAAGGAGTGGGCCGCGGACGACGGAATTTCCGCCGTGCTGCCGGAACTCCGCAAAACGACCGGCGGTCGCGGACTGCGTGCCGCAAGGGCGGTCACCCCCGAAAGGCGGCAGCTCGCCGAGCGCGCATTCCGCGCCCTTCCCGGAGCCTCCCAATGCCTGCTGTGGCACACCGAGGTCGAGGCCGAGCCCATATCCGTACCGGCGGGTCTTCTCGGGGTGGACACAGTCAGGGCGACGGCCGCGCTGGAGCAGGCACGTGAACAATTCCGGGCGGGCTGTGTTCGGGCCCACCGGGAACTCGCGCCCACCCAGGAATGCCGCTTCTACAACCGCCTCCTCGACGTGCCCATGCGCCGCGGCGGGACCTTGCTGCCCGATGTCCAGCGGCATCTGATGGCCTGCCGCTACTGCCGTCACGCAGCGGAGCAGCTCAACCATTTCGAGGGCGGTCTGGACGTACTGCTCGCCGAAACCATGCTCGGCTGGGGCGCCCGCCGCTATCTCGACTCCCGGCCCGGCCGAGCTACCGCCCAGGGGACGCGATCCGCTCGCCCGACCGAACGGCTGAGGCCCGGCGGACGGCACCGCCCCGCATCCGGGCGGCTCCGCCCGGCCCGCCGGCACACCAAGGCCGTACTCGTGGGCGCGGGCCTCACCTCCCTCGCCCTCCTCGCGACCGTACTCGTCGCCAGGAGCCGGTCCCACGAGGGCGGTGTTCCCACGCCCGGCGCCACCTGGGGAGCCGTGAGCGGCAACTCCGTCTCCCCAGGGCCGACCGACGGCTCGTCCACCGACGAGTCTCGGTCCGCCGCCTCCGTCGGAAACCCCGTCGAGGTCGGGCACGGCAGGCTCCGCGTCCCACCGGCCGGACTCTGCCTCGGTCCGCGCGGCGGCCGCCCCGGCAACGGCACCGCAGCCGTCCTGGCGGCGTGCTCGTCGGCCGGCTCCCAGCAGTGGTCGTACCAGGACGACGGACTGCTGCGGTCCGCTGCCGCCCCCACTCTCTGTCTCGATGCCGACGCCGACGAAGGCACCGTGGTCCTGGCCGACTGCTTGGTGCACGCAGGCGAGGTCCGCTACGACTTGACGGTGCGGGGCGAACTCCTGCTGCGCCGGGGCGACGGGCTGCTCGTCGCCGCTGGACCGGGCCGGAGTGTGGTCGTGGCCGAACGGGACGGATCCGCCGGACAGCGGTGGGTGCTGGACACCGCGAACGGCCTGACCGGCTCGCCGCAGGGGGAGTGGCTGCCGGGCACGGGCACACAGGGCGGTCCGGCCGCGCCGCCCGACGCGCCGAGGTCCGCCCCGTCGTCCCCCGGCGCGGGCCCACTGCGCCGAACCCCCGGGGCTCTGGCGCCGCCCGCCACGCCCCAGCCCTCGTCGGTCGAGACGTCCCAGAATCCGCCGGATCAGTACAGGACACGGGTTGCCGAGGTCGATCACCGCACCGCACCCGAGCCGCCGGCTCCGACCGGGGAGGCCGGCACCCACGCGGGCGACGCCGTGGGCGACGCGGTGCCGACCGTCCCGAGGGCCACCACAGCGTCGGCCACCACGGTGCCGGTTACCACAGTGCCGGTTACCGAGGTCGGCACCGAGGCCAACGCTGAGGTCACCACCGGCCTCGGCTCCGTCCTCCCTTAGCGTCCCCCGGCCTTGGCGTCCCTCGGCCCTGGCGTCCCCCGGCACGCCACCGCTCCACACGCCACCGCGCCGCACGCCCCCGTCAGGATGTGCGCGGCTGACACAGGCAGCCGTGCGACCGGCGCGAGACCGAGGGCTCCCGGTGACCCGGTAGGCTTTCCCGGCGGGTGTCCGGCCGGGGCGCACGCCGGGGGATGCAGGGAAAGCGACAGGGGAGGAACCGGCTTTGCACGTCCAGGACTGGCTCGACACGGTGCCCGCGGCAGCCGTCTACGCCCTCGTGGGACTGGTCATCGGCCTGGAGAGCGTGGGCATCCCACTGCCCGGCGAGATCATCCTGGTCTCCGCCGCGCTGCTGTCCTCGCAGAACACGGGCATCGACCCGGTGATCCTCGGCGTCTGCGCCAGCCTCGGCGCGATCGTCGGCGACTCCATCGGCTACGCCATCGGCCGCAAGGGCGGCCGGCCGCTGCTCGCCTGGCTCGGCAGGAAGTTTCCCAAGCACTTCGGCGAGGGACACATCGCCACCGCCGAGCGGTCCTTCCAGAAGTGGGGCATGTGGGCCGTCTTCTTCGGCCGCTTCGTCGCCCTGCTGCGGATTTTCGCTGGGCCGCTGGCGGGTGTGCTGCGGATGCCGTACTGGAAATTCCTGATCGCCAACGTGCTCGGCGGCATCATCTGGGCAGGCGGGACGACCGCGGTCATCTACTACGTCGGCATCGTCGCGGAGTCGTGGCTGAAGCGGTTCTCGTGGCTGGGCCTGGTGGCGGCGGTGCTGGTGGGGCTGACGTCGATGCTGGTGCTGAAGCGCAAGGCCAAGAAGGCGACGGCCGACAAGCAGGCGGCCGAAGCCGACCCGGAGCCCGTCCCGGCGGACTGAGACCTAAGTCCCCGTGCAACTCGCTGTGGGCCTTCCCCAACTCCGCGTACCGCGTGCCGTTCAGCGTCACCCCCTGACGCTCCTCCCCCGTCAGCTCCCGCCTCACCTTCGCCGGCACACCCCCCACCAGTGACCCCGGCGGCACCGCCATCCCCTGCGGCACCAACGCGTGCGCGGCGACGAGTGAACCCGCGCCGGATCACCGCGCAACGGGCACCGTACGCCACCGGGTGGGGCGAAGATCACAGCCTCTCGAACTCATCGGTCGACGTCACGCTGAGTACGGTGTGCGGGTGCCGAAGCGCAAGAACACGTTCTCATCATGGCGGCGCCGGGCGGTCCAGCGGGCCGTGCACACGGGCTGGGCCTGGGTGCAGCGCACCGGCTCCGTCACCGCCGACCACCCGGGCCGCTTCCGCTTCGGCGCCCTGGGCACGGGCACCCGCCTCGCCTTCCCGCTCGGCACGGTCTTCGGCGAACCCTGGATCCAACTGGGCGCTCACTGCATTGTCGGGGAACAGGTCACCCTGACCGCCGGTCTGATGCCCGACCTGGATCTCGGTCCCGACCCGATCCTGCGCATAGGCGACGGGGTCGTTCTCGGCCGGGGCAGTCACGTCATCGCCGACACGACGGTCACCATCGGCAGCGACTGCTACTTCGGGCCGTACGTCTACGTCACGTCCACGAACCACTCGTACGACGATCCGCACGAACCCATCGGCAAGCAGTGGCCGCGGATGGAGCCGGTGGAGATAGGGCCGGGCTGCTGGGTCGGGACCGGCGCGGTCATCCTGCCGGGGGCGCGGATCGGGCGGAACGTGGTCGTCGCGGCCGGCGCCGTCGTACGCGGAGCGGTGCCCGACCACGCGGTGGTGGCGGGGGCGCCCGCACGGGTCGTACGGCGGTGGACTCCGGCCGACGGCTGGCAGCCGCCGCTGAGGACCCCGCCCCCGGTGCCGATCCCCGAGGGCGTCACCCCCGAACAACTGGTGAAGCTGGCGGACCTGGACGAGGAGGACGTGGCCCGGCTCGCGGAGCTGGACGCCGACGCCTGGCCGATGCCTGGCCGACGGCTGCCCCATGCCGGGTCGGCGCCTGACTGATGGCCGGCCGACAGCTGGTCGGCGCCTGGCCGACGGCTGGTCGGCGCCTGGCCGAGGCCCCGTTCCGCGCCGGTTGTCCGGTGACCCTCCGGCTACCCCGCCGCCAGCAACAGCGTGCCGACGAGGGCGAGTCCGGCCCCCGCCGCCTGGATCGCCCGCAGGCGTTCGCTGAGGAAGCCGCGGGCGGCCAGGGCCGTCACCACCGGGTAGAGCGAGGCGAGGACGGCGGCCACGGTGACCGGGCCGTGCTGGGCGGCGACCGAGTACGTGCCGTTCGCCGCGACGTCCGCGAGGCCGACGAAGCCGAGAGCCGGCAGCGCGGCCCAGGGGAAGCCGCCCGGCGGGAGGGCCGCGCCGCCCCGCTTCGCGGAGGTGTACAGGGCGGCTCCGCCCACGGCCACATTGGTCACGCGCTGTACGAACAGGGCGAGGAACAGGCCGGTGACCGTCGTCGACGCCTCGGCGATCAGGGCGAACACCGCGCCGAAGCCGAGGGCTGCGACCAGCGTGAGGACGATGGTCCGCCGCTCCACGGGGGCGCCCCGCAGGTGCGGTCCGCCGGCGAGGACGACACCGGTCACGGCGACCGCGATCCCCGCGACCTGCACGAGTCCGGGACGCTCGCCGAGGAAGAGGCCCACGCTCACGGGAACCGCCACGCCGAGGGTGGCCAGCGGGGAGACGACACCCATCGGGCCCTGGGCGAGCGCCTTGTAGAAGCAGATCATCGCCACCGGGCCCGCCAGGCCCGCCGCGCCCGCGAACCACAGCCGCGGTCCGGCCTCGCTCCAGCCGCCGGTGGCCACCACGATCGCGCCGAGCACGACCGCCGCGATCACCTGGGAGACGACGACCACCGTGAGCGCCGGTATCCGCCGGGTCAGCAGTCCGCCGCCGAAGTCGGCCAGCCCCCACAGCAGGCTGGTCGCCAGGGCGAGGAGTGCTGTCATGGGTGGCCTCGCAGTACAGTTCGGTGAACGATTCGGTGCACCACACCGTAGTGCACTCGAATGAATGCTGTCATTCATCATATTGGACGGAATGTGTCGGACCTCGACCTGCTGACCCAGTCCCTGGCGCGCAACGTCAAGCGCTGGCGCACCGACCGCAACTTCACCCTGGACGCGCTCGCCGCTCGCGCCGGAGTGAGTCGCGGCATGCTCATCCAGATCGAGCAGGCCCGGACCAACCCCAGCCTGGGCACGGTCGTCAAGATCGGTGACGCGCTCGGGATCAGCATCACCACCCTGCTCGACTACGAGCAGGGGACCAAGGTCCGGGTCGTCCCCGCCGACCAGGCCGTCCGGCTCTGGCACACCGACGCCGGCAGCTACAACCGGCTGCTCGCGGGCACCGAGGCTCCCGGCCCGCTGGAGATGTGGGACTGGCGGTTGATGCCCGGCGACAACAGCCCGTCCGACCCGCACCCCACCGGCACGGTCGAACTCGTCCATGTCACGGCGGGCGAACTGACGCTCACCGTCGATGGCGCGGAGTACCGCGTCCCGGCCGGCGCGAGCGCCACCTTCGAGGCCAACGCCCCGCACACGTACGGCAATCAGGGCGACGTCCCGATGGAGATGGTCATGGCCGTCTCGGTCCCGCCCGTGCACTGAGACCGCTGTCCACCACCCGGTGGGACCGCTGTCCACCACCCGGGCCGACGTCAACGGAGTCGTGTGCCGCCGACTCGGCGCCCGCAACGCCTCGTTCGCCTCCATGGGCACGCGCTCGTGGAACTGCCGGGCGCGGTGGTGCTGCAGGGGCCGGAGGCGCCCGGCGCTGCGGCAGGTGTTGCGACGGGGCGAACATTGCCTGTCGCGGCACTGGCCTCAGGCCGGCGTGTGGTGGGCGAGGGGGTGGTGCGGATCAGCCTCGCCGGGCGCGGGGGCCGGGTCGGCGTGCACCAGGGCCGCGGTGAGGCGCGGGACGGCGTGCAGCAGGGCGTGCTCCGCGTCGACGGCGACGGCATGTGCCTGCCGCACCGAGGTCTCGCCGTCCACGACGACCGCCACCTCGGCGCGCAGCCGGTGTCCGATCCAGCGCAGCCGCAACTCGCCCACCCCGCGCACCCCTTCCACCTCCCGCAGCGCCCGCTCGGCCCGGTCCACCAGGGCCGGGTCGACGGCGTCCATCACCCGTCGGAACACCTCACGCGCCGCGTCCCGCAGCACCAGCGCGATCGCGGCTGTGATCGCCAACCCCACGACCGGGTCGGCCAGTTGCCATCCCAGCGCCGAGCCTCCCGCGCCCAACAGCACGGCCAGTGACGTGAATCCGTCCGTACGGGCGTGCAGTCCGTCGGCGACCAGAGCCGCCGAGCCGATGTCCCGGCCCACCCGGATCCGGTAACGGGCCACCCACTCGTTGCCCGCGAAACCGGCCAGCGCGGCCACCGCGACCGCCGGGAGGTGAGCGACCGGGCGCGGGTCGAGCAGCCGGTCGATCGCCACCCAGCCCGCGAAGGCCGCGGACGCGGCGATCGTCAGCACGATCGCGATGCCCGCCACATCCTCGGCCCGGCCGTAGCCGTAGGTGAAGCGCCGTGTCGCCGCCCGCCGGCCCAGCACGAAGGCGATCCCGAGCGGTACGGCGGTCAGCGCGTCCGCGGTGTTGTGCACGGTGTCGCCGAGCAGCGCCACCGACCCGGAGACGGCCACCACGACGCCCTGCGCCAGCGCCGTCGCGCCGAGCACCGCCAGCGAGACCCACAGGGCGCGCATGCCGCGGGCCGAGGACTCCAGGGCGGAGTCCAGCTTGTCGGCGCTCTCGTGGGAGTGGGGGGTGAGGAGGTGGGTGAGGCGATGGCGCAGGCGGGAGGAGAGGGAGGGCGGGGAAGCCTGCGGGCGGGGGTGGCTGTGGCCGCGTGCCTGGTCGTGCGCGGGTCCGTGGGCGTGGCCGTGCGCGGGTCCGTGTTCTTGCTCGTGGACGTGGTCGTGCCGGTCGCTCACGTGAGGCCCCTTCCGGTGCGTGGGAGTGGACGTACGGCGCCCACGACGCCATTATGTGCGTATGAGCGCACGCATGCACCTATCATCTGCGCATGATGCGCATCCGCGTACCCCCGGCGAGGAACAGTTCGCGCTCGCGGCCGAGCTGTTGGCCCTGCTCGGCGACCGCACCCGGCTCACGCTGCTGCACGCGCTGACGGCGGGCGAGGCCGACGTCACGACGCTCACGGAGGCGTGCGGGGCGGCGCGTCCCGCCGTCAGCCAGCATCTGGCCCGGCTGCGGCTGGCCGGGTTGGTGGACACCCGCAAGGCGGGCCGGCGGGTGATCTACTCCCTGCGCGACGGCCACCTGCGCCGCCTGGTGGACGAGGCCCTGAACGTGGCCGACCACCGGCTCAGCGACCGGCCGCCACACGACTGACGGCCGCGCGAGGGACGACCGCACGGACGACTGCACGACGGACGACCGCACGACGGACGACCGCCGGGGAGCGAGGTCAGTAGGCGGGTGCCGTACCGAGGTACTGCTCGGCGAAGGCCGACGCCGCGGCGGGGGAGGTGAACAGGCGCCGCAGCCGGGCGAAGGTGGTGCCCGCGCGGTACGCGTCGCCCGACGAGGTGCCGTGGTACACCTCCGAGAGCCACTGCGAGAACTCCTGGTAGTCCCACACGCGCCGCAGACACGCCTCGGAATAGCCGTCGAGGCCGGTCTCGTCGCCCTTCGTGAGGTACGCGACCAGCGCGTCGCCGAGCAGGAAGGCGTCGTGCAGGGCGAGGTTCATGCCCTTCGCCGCGATGGGCGCGGTGAGGTGGGCGGCGTCCCCGGCGAGGAAGAGCCGGCCGAACACCATGGGTTCCACGACGTAGCTGTGCATGTCGAGGACGCGCTTCTCGATCAGCGGTCCCTCGATCAGCGGACCGGTGCCGGACGCCGCGAGCCGTTGCTGGAGCTCGGACCAGACCCGTTCGTGGGACCAGTTCTCCGGCTCGTCGCCGGGCGGGCACTCCAGGTAGTAGCGGGTCACCTCGGGGCTGCGGGCCATGTGTCCGGCGAAACCGTTCGGGTGGATGCCGAACACCACGCAGTCGTTGGACGGGGGCGCCTCGGCCAGCAGCGCCAGCCAGCCGACGCCGTAGTCGTGCCGGATGATGTGCGCGTCCTCGGGGAGGACGGTGCGGGTCACGCCGCGTGCCCCGTCGCAGCCCGCGACGAAACCGCATGCGACAGCGACGCGTTGTCCTGTCTCCGCGTCGAGGTACGACACCGAGGGATGGTCCGTGTCCAGGTCGTGCACCTGGACGTCCTGGACGCCGAACCGAATCTCCCCGCCGCGCACGTCCGCGTACTCACGCACCAGGTCCGTCACCAGCAACGGCTGTGGATAGACGAAATGGTGAGCGCCCGTCAGTTCGCCGTACGAGAACCGGAAGCGCTCCCCGCCGAACCGGAACTCGCAGTCGGTGTGCGGCTGCGCACGCTCCAACAGGGTGTCGGCGAGCCCGCGTTGCTGAAGACCGCGCACGGCCCACTCCTCGATGACTCCCGCCCGGGGCCGCTGTTCGATGAACTCGCGCGTCTCCGTCTCGAGGACGAGGCACTCGACGGAGGCGGCCCGCAGGATGGTGCCGATGGTGAGCCCGGCGGGACCGGCACCCACGACGACGACCGGAAAGCGTTGCGGAGCACCGGAGTCGGGGGAGGAGGCCGTAGAGGTCACCCGAGCATTATGCCGGTGCCTCCGAGGGGGCGGGGAACGTCCGGAGGCCTCGGCGGAGGCGCTCGCGACCGTTGGTGTTCACCGGACGGTCGCTGTCGTCATCGCGGTGGGAGCGGGCGGGCGGGCGCGGAGGCGAGCAGTGACGCACTCCGCATACGGTGACCCGTACACCAGCTTTACCGGCCAGGACCTCCGCATGCGGAAGCGCTCAGCCCAGGCGGGGGATCTCGATGGCGGGGCAGCGGTCCATCACCATCTCCAGGCCGGCCTCCCGGGTGCGGTCGAACGCGGCCTCGTCCACGACGCCGAGCTGGAACCAGACGGCACCGGCGCCCTTCGCCGCCGCCTCGGAGGCGACCGCTCCGGCGAGGTCGCTGTTCACGAACACGTCGACGACGTCCACGTCGAAGGGAATGTCCGCGAGCGAGGCGTATCCCTGCTCGCCGTGCACGGTCTCCGCCTTGGGGTGGACCGGCACGACCCGCTTGCCGTAGCGCTGCAGCACCTCGGCCACGCCGTACGCGGCGCGCCGCCGGTTCGACGACAGGCCGACCACGGCCCAGGTGTCACCCAGGTCGGTGAGGATCTTGCGGACCGTTGCGTCGTCGCCATACACCGGGGGCTCCTCGGGCTGTTCGCGGACTGCCTGGCGTACGGAGCAACAGCGCGCGGTGGCCGGTGATTCCCCGTCGGGACCGCCCGTGATCCCCGTCGGGACGGCCGGTGATCCCGTCGGGACGGCCGGTGATCCCCGCCGGGGTGGCCGACCGGAGCCGGTCCGATCCGAGCCGGATGGAACCTGTGTTCGGTTCAGCGGTGGCGCGGTGCTGTCCGCCCGCCTACGCTCAGCCCGTGCTGCGCATCATCGACGCCCGGACCGGCGAACCGGTCGACCCCGCTCCCGCCCGCCGTGGCCTGACCCGGGTCGAGGCCCACGTCACGGGCAACGACACGACGGCTCTACGGGTGCTGCTCGTCGCCGACGTCCTCGTCCGTGTCCTGGAAATGGGCGGCACACCGGTCTGGCCGCTGCTGAGCAGCCCGGGGCAGCAACCGAGCCTCGGGGCGGGCGCCGCGGCCCTGGGCATTCGGCCGTTCGAGGACAGCGGGAACACCGGGGACACCGGGAACACCGGGGACACCGGGAACACCGGGGACACCGGGGTGGGACTGAGGGTGGCCCAGGTGATCCGTGTGGGCGGTGAGGCCGAGGACGAGGGCGCGGACGAGAGTGAGGGCGAGGGCGCGGGCGAGTCCCTGCCGGGGAACGGGCCGGGAGCCGGGAGCGGGCCGCCGACCGGGATCAGCTCCGCGTCCGGCACCGCACTGGTTCCCGACGGCCGCCACACGTCCGGCGCCGCTCAGGCCGCCTCTCACGCCCCCGTCGGTGTCCACCTCGCCGTCGCCCCTGTCACCCTTGTCGCCCCCGTCGCCTTCGCTGACGGCGGGGTTCCGGAGGGCCCCGACGCCGCCGTCGTACGCCTGGCGCTGCTCTCCCGGCGCCGAAACGTGCCCGTGCCGCTGGACGCGGACGCCCTGGGGGACGCGGGGGACATGCTCGTACGGTGGCGGCGGGCGGTCGCCGGGTGGGCGCGGGAGCCGTCGCGGGCCATCCCCGAGGACGTGCGTGGAGAGCTGCGGGCCGCCTGGGAGGACGACCTGGACGTGCCCGGGGTGTTGCGGGTCCTGCGGCGGGTGGAGAGCTCGGACCTGCCCGAAGGGGCCCGCTTCGAGACGTACGCGTACGCCGACCGGCTGCTCGGTCTCGAACTCACCCGCGACGTGGGATCCCCGGCATGATCGCCCGCGCGGGAGCGGGCCCGCTGCGTCACCTGGTCGTGCTGCGGCACGCCAAGTCCGCCTGGCCCGACGGCGTCGCCGATCACGAACGCCCACTCGCACCGCGTGGCCGCCGGGACGCCCCCGCCGCGGGCCGTGTCCTCGCGGAGTCCGACCTGCTGCCGGACCTCGCCCTGTGCTCCACCGCCGTACGGGCCCGCCAGACCTGGGAGTCGGTCTCCGCGCAGTGGGGCACACCACCGCCGGTGCGTTTCGAAGCGGAGGTGTACGGGGCCGACGCAGCGGAGCTGCTGGGCGTCGTACAGGCCGTGCCCGCCGAGGTCGACACGCTGCTCCTGGTCGGGCACAACCCCGGGCTGGAGGAACTGGTCCTCGACCTGGCCGGGGACGGCCTCGACGACGCGCTGGACGAGATCCGCCTGAAGTTCCCGACCTCGGCGATCGCCGCCCTGGCCTGGCGCGGCACCGACTGGCGGGACCTGACTTGGGGGGCGGCCCTGCTGACCCGTGTGATCGTCCCGCGAGGGAAGAAGAAGAAGAAGTGATCCGGCCGACATGGACGCGCGGGCGGCGCTCCGGTCCGGTCCTGCTCGGCGGCGGGAGATCTCGCGGATGACCGGAACGACCACGTCGGACGTCAGATACGTCGCCACAGGTACCACCGGCACCACCGCGACGCCGGCAACCGCCTTGACGCCCGTCAGGAACACCGCCGCCGTGATCGTGCGGCGGGTGTCCAGGACACCGGCACCGCATCTGGGCCGACCGCGAGCCCGGCCGCTCCGCATAGGCTGGCCCGATGCAGGACGAGTACCGCACAGTGGCCCGCGCGGGCGTGCATGAGACCGAAGTCAACCGGTCCCGCTTCCGGTGCGCCCTCGCGCCGGTCGCCACCGAGCGGGAGGCCCAGGACTTCGTCGCCGGCGTCCGCAAGCAACACGCGGACGCCACGCACAACTGCTTCGCGTACGTCATCGGCGCCGACGCCTCGATCCAGAGGGCGAGCGACGACGGCGAACCCGGCGGCACCGCAGGCGTCCCCATGCTCCAGATGCTGCTGCGCCGCGACATGCGGTACGTCGTCGCCGTCGTCACCCGCTACTACGGCGGCGTCAAGCTGGGCGCGGGCGGCCTCATCAGGGCGTACGGCGGAGCCGTCGGCGAAGCGCTCGACACCCTCGGCTCGCTCACCCGCCGCCGGTTCCGCCTCGCCACGGTGACGGTGGACCACCAGCGGGCGGGCAAGATCCAGAACGATCTGCGGGCCACCGGACGCGAGGTGCGGGACGTGCGCTACGGCGAGGCGGTCACCCTCGAGATCGGGCTGCCGGACGCCGAGGTGGAGACGTTCCGGGCCTGGCTGGCCGACGCGACGGCCGGTACCGCCGCGTTCGAACTGGGCGGAGAGGCATACGGGGACGCGTCGCCGCGGGTGTGAAGCCGCAGGGGACATGGCCCGGCCGATTGTCGGGTGACCGGTGAGGCGTCGTGCACGGATCTCACGGTCCGTGCACGACGCCTTCTCCGGTCGCGCCGTCAGCCCTTGACGGGGCCGCCGTTGATGGCGACGCGCCGGCCGTAGCGAGCGTAGGGGTAGTAGTCGTACGTCGCGTGATGCTGAACGCAGCGGTTGTCCCAGAAGACGAGGGTGCCAGGGGTCCAGCGAACGCGGCAGTGCAGGATCGGCCTGCAGGCGATGGTGTCGAAGAGCATGTCGAGCAGGGCCTGGCTCTCCTGGGCGGAGAGCTGCGGGACGCGGCTGGTGTAGGCCTTGTTGACGTAGAGCAGCTTGCGGTCGGTCTCGGGATGCCGGGCGACGAGCGGGTGCTCGCTCTTGGGGATGACGTAGTCCGCGGGCGGGGTGTAACCCGCGAGGGCCTGGGCGCCGTCGTGTATGGCGGTGAGCGGGTCCAGCAGGGAGCGCATGGCAGGCGAGAGCATGTCGTAGGCGAGGTGCATGTTGGCGAAGAGGGTGTCGCCGCCGCAGCCCGGCTCGGGGATCTCGGTGATGTAGAGCATCGACCCCAGCGACGGTTCGGCGTCGGCGGTGCCGTCGGCGTGCCAGCCGTTGCCCGCCACGTTCGCCGCGGCCGGCGTCGTGCGGATCTCCAGGACGTACGGGTCCCCCTCGGGCGGCGGCGGGTTGACGGGACGCAGCTCGCCGAAGGCAGCGGCGAAACGCCTTTGGTCCTCGACGGTGATCGTCTGATTGCGGAAGACCAGGACGTGGTGATCGCGGAACGCGGTGCGTATCTCGTCCAGTTGCTCCGCCGGGATCTCCGTCGACAGGTCGACGCCTGAGACCTCCGCGCCCAGAACGGGGGTGATCCGTTCGACCGTGAGCGTCCGGTAGGGGTGCACGGGACGCGTGGTCACCGCTTCCAGTGCTTCGTGTTCGTATGTCTCCATGAACATCCTCCAGAGGGGGGTGGGTTACTCGAAGCAGGAGCCCGCGGTGACGACCGGGTCGTCCTGGCCGAGGGCGAAACCGGGTGTCCGGAACTCCTCGGTGTCCAGCGGGTCCGGCTCGGCGGCCGCGGGCGGCCGGAACGACCGGACGGGCAGGGACTGGCAGAGGTTCACCGGACGCGCTCCGATTCCGGCTCGCGGCGGGTCCGGGCACCGGCTGCCGGGTCCGCCAGCGTTGCCGTGATGGTCTCGGCCACCGTGTGCACATGAGGTGGCGCGACGATGCCGTAGTGGTCGGTGGGCAGGGACCGCCGTACGGCGGAGGGGGGCAGACAGGCACTCCACTGCCGGTCCGTCTCCTGCGGGTCGCCGGGTGCGGGCATACCCGTCGTGGGCTGTTCGGCCAGCCACAGGAACGTGGGGATGAGGGCGAGCGGCCGCACCCGGTGCTCGCCCAGGCTGCGCAGGTTCGCCCGGCAGCAGCGGGCCAGCCTTTCGGCGTACGCCTGCGCGTGTTCTGCCGACATCGATGAGACGCCGGTGCCGAGTTCGGCGGCGAACACCTTCTCGAGGTGGGTCTCGTCGTAGGCGGCGACCGGCGCGTCCGCCTGCGGCGGCGGGGGGTCCAGCAGGAAGAGCGCCTCCACCGGCTGCCCGGTCGACTCGGCCAGGCCGGCCATCTCCATGGCCACCCGGGCGCCGTAGGACCACCCGGCCAGGTGGAGCCGGTGGCCGGAGCCGCCGAAGTGGTCACGAAGTTCCGCGTCGTAGTGACGGGCGCGTTCGGCCAGTGACCACGCGGGCATCGCGGCGTCGTGGAGTGCCGGGTCGGCGATGAGGCACACGGTCGGTGCGGGTCCGAGCGCTGTCACCAGGGACCGGTAGGCCTGTATGTCTCCGCCCACGGGGTGCACCAGGCACAGGACAGCCGAGCCGGTTCCCTTCTGCCAGATGTCGAGGACGACCCGGGAGGCGGTGCTCCTGGCCGCCCTCGCGGTGGGCTCGGCGGTGGTGAGGGCCGCCTCGACGTGTTTGAGGATCTCGGTGAGGCTGACCCGGTGGCTGAAGGAGCCCAGGTCGAGTTCGACGCCGTGGTCGTCCTCGATCTGGGCGATCAGGCTGATCAGGGTCAGCGAGTCGGCGCCGAGGTCGTACAGGGAGTCGTCCGGGTCCAGTTCGTCCACGCCCAGCAGGTCCTGGATCACGCGGACCATGGCGTCGGCTGGTTCCGCGGCACTGTCCGGGTCCGAGGAACCCGCCTCGCCGTCCGTGCGGTGCGCCGGCCCGGACCACGAGGTGAGCGGTTCCGCCCGGTCGTCGTCGGCGGGGGCGTAGAAGGCGCGGGAGACATCGATGTCGGTGGTGGAGACGAGAAGCTGCGGCAGTTGCAGGGCCAGGGCTTGGGCGAAGACCGCCTTGCCTTCCTCGACCGTCAGACCGACCGCCAGGTGGGCCTGATGGCGGCTGTCCGTGTTCAGGACCCGGGTCGCCATTCCGGTCTCGCTCCAGATGTCCCAGTCGATGCCGATCCGGACGGTCGTCTCCGTCTCTCCGGCGCGGTGGTGGGCGAAGCCGTCCAGGAGGCTCGCGCCGGCCGCGTAGTCGCTCTGGCCGACGCCGCCGAGCAGGGCTGACATCGAGGAGCAGTAGACCGCGATCTCCGGACGGAAGGTCTCGATCAGGTGCTCCACGACGAGTGCGCCCTTCTCCCGGGCCGGGGCGGCGTCGCGCATCGCCGTGGCGTCGCGTCGTACGAGCAGCCCCCCGAATCCGAGGCCGGCCGCGTGGATCACGCCGTCCAGCCGCGGCGTGTGCTCGGCGACGGCCGCCGCCACTTCGTGCACGGGCATGGCCGCCAGATCCGCCGGGACGAGGCCGACGCGGTCGGCCCAGCGGGTCAGTTCCGCGGGCAGCCGCGGATTCCTCGACAGCAGCAGGACCCGGCCGCCGGTGTGCTCCAGCAGCCAGGCGGCGATGGCGCGGCCTATGCCACCCGTGCCGCCCAGTACCAGGTGGACGGTGTCCTCACCGGACGGTACAAGGGGCTCCGTGGCGGACGGCGCCGCCACGGGCGTGGTGCCCGGTCGCCACCAGTAGCCCTGCCGCAGCGCGAGCTGCCGGGGCAGAGCCGGGCCGCCCGGATGCCCGGCCCGGCGTGCTTCGGCGACGACCGAGGCCACGTGTCCGGCCCAGCGGGTGAGGTCGCCGTCGGGGAGGTCCAGCCAGTGGCCGTCCAGGGCAGCCTCCTGGGGGGCGACCTCGACCGGCCCCGCGAGGAGCGCCAGTTCGGGCCTGTCCACCGTCCCGGCCACGGGCCGGGCGCCGTACGACAGCCACCACACGCGCGGGGAGCCGGTCCGCCCCGACAGTGCCTGTGCCAGGGCCGCCGTGGTGTCCAGGCAGGCGTGGCGGGCGTGGTCCAGCGTTCCGGGACCGACCGGCCCCGTCACGTCCAGGGGCAGCGCGTGCACCCACTCCGTGTCGGCCAGGGGCGGGGTGTCGTCGGTGCCGTCCTCGGACAGCGCGTCGAACAGCAGGCGCAGGGACGCCGGGTCGGCCGGGTCGGCGTCGAAGACGTCGGGTCCCCTGCGGGCGAAGGTGCTGGACGGGTGCACCCGTACCACGCGTGACGCCACGGCCTGGAACGGCGCGAACGCTGCCTGTGGCGTGCTCTCGGAGGCCACGACGACCACGACGGACGCGCGGCCGGCCCGTGCGGTGGTGCCCGCAACGGCGGCGCGGCGCAGCCGGACCCAGTGCGGCTGGTGCAGCCAGTCGGCCTTCGGCAGCCGCCGGGGTTCCGCGGCCGGCTCGGGCGTGCGGTCGAAGTCGTACTCCGCGAGCGCGAAGGACGGGGGCGGGAAGTCCCAGGGCGCCGGGGCGGGGCCCGTCGGCCAGTCGACGGGTCGTCCGGCGGTCCAGTCCTCGGCGAGGTCGCGGGCCGTGCGGCCGACGGCGGAAACCGGCGCGGCGTCCGGGTCCGCGGTGCCGTGCGGGACCTCTCCCGCGGCCACCGCGCGCAGCCAGTGCGCGGCGGCGGCGGCGTCCGTGACGGGCGCCGCGGTCCGCAGCCGGCGGGCCGCGCGTCCGGTCTGCAGATGGCGCAGCACGGACTCGTAGAGCTCGGGCCGCAGGTGGAGGAAGTCGGCGATCCGGGCGGCGTCGGTGGCGAGGGCGCCCGCGCTGGAGGCGGACAGCACCAGGCACTCGGGTACCGCGCCGGCCTCGGCGGTGCCGGTCCCGGTGTCCTGTTCCACGTCCTGTTCCACGATGACATGGGCGTTGGTGCCGCCGATCCCGAAGCTGCTCACCGCGGCCACCCGTTCGCGTCCCCCGGGCCAGGGCGTGGCCTGGGCCGGGACGTAGAAGGGGGTGGGGTCGGGGCCGATCTCCGGGTTGAAGGCGCGGAAGTTGATGGTGGGCGGGACGCTCCCGTGGTGCACGGCGAGGACGGCGCGCACGAGGCCCACCACACCGGCGGCCGCGCCCATGTGGCCGAGCTGGCTCTTGACGGAGCTGAGCGCGCAGCGACCGGACTCGCTCACGTCGAACGCCTGGCGGAGCGCACCCACTTCGATCGGGTCGCCCAGCCGGGTACCGGTTCCGTGCGCCTCCACGTAGCCGAGGTCGGCTCCCGTGCGTCCGGCGCGGGCCAGGGCGGTCCGGATCACCTCGCGCTGCCCGGCCAGGGACGGCGCGGTGTAACTCATCTTCGCCGCGCCGTCGTTGTTGATCGCGGAGCCTGTGATGACGGCGTAGACGGTGTCGCCGTCGCGCCGTGCCTGCCGCAGCGGTTTGAGGACCACGACGCCGACGCCGCTCGCGCCGACCGTCCCGGTCGCGTCGTCGCTGAAGGGGCGGCAGTCGCCGTCCGCGGAGAAGATGTGCTGCGGGCGGTAGCGGTAGCCGCCGGTCAGTCCGGGGTCGACGAGCACTCCTGCGGCGAGCATCACCTCGGCCTCGCCCTGCCGGAGCAGGCCGGCCGCGAGGTGCACGGCGACCAGGGAACTGGAGCACGCCGTCTGGGCGCTGAAGGCGGGACCGGTCAGATCGAGGTGGTAAGCCACCTTGGTGGCCAGGAAGTCCTTCTCGTGGTGCAGGGCGAGTTGGAAGCCGTCGGGCAGCCGGCCGGGGTCCGCCTCGCGCAGCATGGACTGGAAGTAGGTGTTCTCCCCGGCACCGGCCACCAGGCCCACCCGCGCGGCCGACGTGTCCGCGACTCCGGCGTGTGCCAGTGCCTGCACGCAGGCCATCAGCAGGTGACGCTGCTGGGGGTCCATCAGGCGCGCTTCCTGAGGGCTGATGCCGAAGTGGCCCGGGTCGAAGTCGAGCATCCCGTCGAGCGTGCTGTGCGCGCCGATGACGCCCTCCGGGGCGTCGACACGGCGGATACCGGTGCCGCCGGAGACCACCAGGTCCCAGAAGGCCGCCAGGTCCGGGGCGCCGGGCACCCGCACCGCCATGCCGACGACCGCGATCGGTTCGCCGGGCTCCGGGGCCTCGCCGTCTTTCTCGGCCGGTGTGACAGGCCTCCGGGTGCCGGGGAGGTCGTCGGCGGCGAGGTGACGGGCCAGGGAGCGGACAGTGACGTACTCGAACAGGTCCGCGACGCTGAAGCGTAAACCGAGTGCCGTGGTGCAGCGCAGATGGAAGCGCATGAGAGCGAGACTGGAGGCACCCGCCTCGAAGAAGGTCTGGTCCGGTCCGATCGTCGCGCCGGTGACCTCCTCGAAGGCGGCGGTGAGCCGCTCCTCCTCGGCCGACAGCCCGGTGCGGGCCACCGACGAACGGCGTATCTCCTCGCCCGGTGCCCGAAGCGCCGCCTGCCGGTCCAGCTTGCCGCTGGGGGTGCGCGGCAGCGTCTCCAGTCTCCGGAAACGGTCCACGCGGACGTAGGAGGGCAGCAGAGCGGACAGATGCGCGGCCAGGTCGTCGGCGGACGGGGACCCGTCACGGACCTCCAGGCAGGCGGTCAGCCGGTCGCCGGCACGCGCGACGACGGCGTTGGCCACCGCCGGATGGCGGAGCAGGGCCGCTTCGACGGAGCCGAGTTCCAGCCGGTGCCCGCTCAGTTTGATCTGCTGGTCGTCGCGGCCCGCGTAGTGCAGCAGGCCCTCGCCGTCGAACCACGCCCGGTCGCCGCTGCGGTAGAACAGGCCCGCTCCGGGCACCTCGACGAAGCGGGTGTCGTCGAGAGCGGGTTCGTCGAGGTAGCAGCGGGTGGTCATGGTGCCGCCGATCAGCAGCTCTCCGGTGCACCGGGACGGGACCGGGTCGCCCTGGGCGTCCACCACGCGCAGGTCGGCGCCGGCCACCGGGCGTCCGATGGCGGGCCGCTCGGGCCACTGACCCGGGTCGCCCTCCAGGCACAGGGCACTGACCACATGGGTCTCGGTCGGCCCGTAGTGGTTGAACAGGCGGGCGCCGGGCAGTCCGGCGAACCAGCGACGGATGGTGTCGGTGCACACCAGTTGCTCGCCCGCGGTGACCACCTCGCGCAGCCGGGAGGGGAACCTGCCCAGCCGGACCGCGTACTCGGCGAGCAGTTGCAGGGCAACGTAGGGCATGAAGATCCGCTCGGTCCCCGCGGACTCCAGCCGCTCCAGAAGCGCGGGGGCGTCCTGGCGCCACTCGGGGCGTATGAGCTGGAGGCTGCCGCCGGTGCACAGCGTCCCGAAGATCTCCTGGAAGGACACGTCGAACGCCAGCATCGAGAACTGCTGGGTGGCCGCCGGAGCGGTCAGGCCGCCGGGGCCGGACTGCCACCGGATCAGGTCGCACAGCGTGCGGTCGAAGATCTGGACGCCCTTGGGGACACCGGTGGAACCGGAGGTGAACAGGGTGTACAGCGGTCGGGTGCCGTCGTGCGTGCGCTCTTCGTGCGTGCGCTCTTCGTGCGTGCGCCGGTCGCGCGTGCGCCCTTCGTACGGTGCGCTCGCGCCGTCGCCCTCCTGCGGCGCCGGGTCCGCCAGGACGACGAGGTGGCGCACCACGCCGTCCGGGAGCAGCGTGTCCAGCGCCGGTGCGCCGTCGTGCGTGACCAGGACGCACAGCGGGTCGACCCGTTCCAGGACGCGGTGCAGCACGTCGACCGGGTAGGAGGGGTCGAGGGGGACGGCGGTGACGTTCAGCCGCGCCAGCGCCAGCAGGGCCACCACGTGCTCGGCGGACGGGTCCAGGTACAGGGCCGCCCGGCAGGGGCTGCCGTCGGCAGGGACGGGGTAGCGGTCGGCCAGTTCCGCGGCGAGGGCCGCCGCGCGGGCGTCGAGCGCCGCGTAGCTCAGGGTGCTCCCGGCGGCCGTGATCACGGCGGGGGCGTCCGGGGTGCGGGCGACCTGCCGAGCGAAGCCCTCGGCGATCGTGGTGAAGCCCGCTTCCGGGACGGGTCCGCGCCCGTGTTCCGGCAGGGACCGCCGGTACGGCGCCACCAGCTCCCGCACGGTGGAGCGGCCACCGGACGCGAGCGCGTCCACGCCCCGCCGAAACAGCTCGGCCATCGCCTCGACGGCCTCGCCGGTGAACCGGTCCTCGGCGTACTCCCACAGCAGGTCGAGTCCGTCGGGGTGCTCGAGAACGGAGACCGTCATCGGGCACTTGGCCTCCGACGCGGCCCACCACAGGGGGCGCTGGACGCAGCCGGGCAGCCGCAGCCCCCCGAAGTCGGTGTTCTCCAGGACGAACAGGAGATCGAACGGGGTGCCGTCGCCGACGGCCTCCCAGCCGGTCAGGACGTCCGCGAGCGCCACGTCCTGGTGTCGCAGCACCTGCCCCGTGCCGGTCCCTGTGCGGGCGAGGTGCGAGCGCAGGTCCGCACCGGGCGCGACGGCCACAGGCAGCAGCACGGTGTTCGCCATCATGCCCACGCTGTCCTCGAACTCGCGTACCGGGCGGTTGGCGACCGGGGCGGCGACGCGCGGGTGGACCAGGCCGGTCACGCCGTACAGGCTCCAGGAGAACACGCTCAGCAGCACCTGGAAGCGGGTCAGCCCGAACTCGGCGCAGAGCCGGTCCACCTCGGCCCGGCGTACGACGTCGAGCGACGTGTGCAGCAGCCGCGCCCGCGGTGCCGGATCCGCGTCCTGGGCGGGCAGCGGTTCCTGGGGCTCCTCCAGGTCCTGGTAGTACGCCAGGAGTTCGTCGCGCTGCGCCTGGTAGGCCGCAGTCGCGAACCACTCGCTCTGCCAGGCCGCGAAGTCCAGTGGGTTCGGAGCCGGTGCCGTGTGCCGGCCGGTTTCGGCGTCGGCGTCGGTGGTCACGGCGTAGTCGGCGGACAGGTCCCGCAGCAGGATGCTCAGCGACCAGCCGTCGACGGCGATGTGGTGCAGGTGCAGCAGAAGCGTTCCGCCGCCGTTTCGGGGCAGCCAGCAGGCCCGGAGCATACGGGGGACGGCGAGGTCGAAGGGCTCGGCGAAGAAGGCGTCGGCGAAGGCGTGCGCTTCTTCCTCGTCCCATGCCTGCCGTGTGTCCGGCTCGTGCCAGGGATCGTACGGTTCGCCGACTGTCTGCCGGAGTCCCTGTGGCCCGAAGGCGAAGCCTGTCCGCAGTGCCGCGTGGCGTGCCACCAGGGCCCGCAGCGCCCGTCGGAGAGCGGCGGTGTCGACGGGCCCGTCCACGCGGAAGGCCTGGTTGACGGAGTACGCCCGGGAGCCCGGTGCGCGGCGCTGCAGCAGCCACAGCCGCTGCTGCTCGCTCGTGGCGGGCGCCGAGTGGGCACCGGCGACCACCGGTGCCGGACAGGCGCTTTCCTCGCCGGGGCCGGCCGTGGTGACGGCCTGGGCGATCGCGGCCAGGTCGCCGTGGAGGACGGCCGCCTGCGTCAGGTCGCAGCCCCACCGCTGCCGGACGGCGAAGCAGAACCGCAGGGCCTTCAACGAGTCGCCGCCGGCGGCGATCCACCGGTCACCGAGCCCGAGGCCGGTGGAACCAAGGATCTCCTCGGCCAGCTCCAGGACCTCGCGCTCCGTTTCCGTCGCGGCCCGTCCGTCGGAGGCGGCCGGCCGCCAGGGCCGGCCGGCCTGCCGCAGCAGCGCGGCCTGGTCGACCTTGCCGTTGGCGTTGAGCGGCAGCTCCCCCACGAGATGGATCTGGTGCGGGCGCATATAGGCGGGCAGGTGGGCTGCGAGGTGGCTGTCGAAGCTCTCGTAGGACAGCTCCTGTTGCAGGACGACGAATGCCAGCAACTCGTTCGGCGCCTCCTGGCCCGCGCGGCGTGTGCACACATAGGCCCGCCGGACCGCCGGGTGGGCGACAACGCGCCGCTCCACCTCGCCGGGCTCGATCCGGAAGCCGCGGACCTTGACCTGGCGGTCGGTTCGTCCGACGTACTCCACCCGGCCCTCGTCGTCGGCTCGAACGAGGTCACCGGTGCGGTAATACCGTTCCTCGCCGCCGTCGAGCCAGGCGAGCCGCACGAAGCGCCGCTCGGTCTCCTCGGGGAGGTTGCGGTACCCGACCGCAAGTCCGGCGCCGCTCAACAGGAGTTCGGCGACCTCACCGGTCGCGGCCACCCTCTCCAGGCCCGGCACGACCAGGACGGCATCGGTCTGCGGCAGGGGCCGGCCGATCGGCACCACGTCACTGTCGAAGTCCCGCGGGATGGGATGGCACAGGGCGAAGGTGGTGGACTCCGTCGGCCCGTAGATGTTGAACAGACGGGTGCCGCTGTCGGCGTTGTCCCGGTACCAGCGGCGCATCACTCGGGGGTTGAGCTGCTCACCGCCCACCAGAACCTCGCCGGCCGCGGCGAAGCAGTCCGGCACGGCCGTGACCATCGCGTTGAACAGCGCGGTCGTGATGAAGACGGTATCCACCCGCTCGTGCCGCAGTGCCGCGGCGAGCCGCTCGGGAGTCTGGGCGTCCCCGTCGCGCACGACCACGCAGCAGCCACCGGTCAGCAGGGGTACCCAGACCTCGAAGCTCAGCGCGTCGAACGCCGGATTCGCCAGAAAGGAATAGCGCAGGCCGGGCTCGACACGGATGTACCCGGGTCGTGCCAGCCGCATGACTCCGGCGTCACGGACCTCGACGCCTTTGGGCCGTCCGGTCGTTCCGGAGGTGTAGAACAGGAAGGACACCTCGCCGGCGGCGGGCGGCGCCTGCACGGGAGCCGCGGCATCCGGGAGTTCGGGCAGCAAGGTGTCGACGGCGAGCGCCTTCATGCCCTGCGGAAGCTCGGTGACGCTCTCGGGGGCGGCGTGCACCAGGGCGGCCGCTCCGGAATCCTGCAGGATGAAGCTGCGGCGTTCGGCGGGGCTCTGGGTGTCCAGCGGCACCACTTGGGCCCCCAGCCGCAGAATGCCCAGCATCACGCAGACCAGCCGCCACGAGCGCGGCAGCGCCACCGCCACGGCCTGCCCGGGAGTCACGCCCTGGCGGCCCAGCGCCTCGGCCACGGCGGCGGCCGCGGCGTTCAACGTCGCGTAGTCCAGCCGTACGTCGCCGTCGGCGACCGCGTCCGCCTGCGGTGAGCGCAGGGCCTGGCGGTGTATCTCGAAGGCGAGCCCGACCGGTGCGCTCAGGTCCTCGGCCACGTCGGCTGGGGAAGTTTCGACGCGCGGTTTCATCGTGCCTCCGACGTGCCAGAAAGTGTGGTGCGCTCCGTCACGGTTTCGCCCGGGCCGGTTGCCTGCCGGTCCAGTTCGGCGGCGAGGACGGCGGCAACGCGTGGCAGTTCGTCGCTCTCCAACATGTCCCAGTGACCGCAGGCCACCGGCTCGACCACGAACTGACCGCTGACGCGGCGCCGCCAGAACGCGCGCAGGCGGGCGGCCGCGCCGTCACCGTCCTCGTCCTCCACGGCCGTCGCCTGCATCAGCACGACACGGGCCGGCGATTCGGGTACGGCGTAGTCGCGCGCCGTCTCGCGGTGGTGGTTGTAGACGGTCAGATACCGGTCCACCTGGTCGTCGTCGATGCCCGGGTACATGCCGTTGAAGCGCACCAGCTTCTCCCGGAACTCCTCCATGCCGACCGGCGCGATCGCGGCGCGCTGCTCCGCGTCCTGCGCGCCATGGGTGTCGAGCAGGACCACGCTCACCCTCTCGTGCCCGGCCGCCACCAGGTGGCGGCCCATCTCGTACGCGATCAGGCCGCCGTAGGAAAGCCCGCACAGCACCAGTGCCTCGTCCGGGCGGGGACCGATGAGCCGCAGATACTCCTGCGCCATCGCCTCGACACCGGGCAGGGTGGACTCGCCGGGGTTGATGCCGGGCGCCTGAAGTCCCACCACGCCGACGTCGTCGGGCAGCGCGGTGGACAGCGGCAGATAGCAGAACGCGGTGCCGCCGGCGGGATGCACGCACGCCACGCGCTGCCGGCCGCGGCCGGCGCGGAACTCCACCAGGCTGCTGAACTCCGCGGACCGCGAGGCCTCGGCGCCGTTGTTGCGCACCCGCTCGGCGAGCGCCTCGATGGTGGGATGCAGCATGACGTCCCGGACCGGCAGCGTCACGCCGAGTCGCTCCTGGACGGCGGATGCCATCTTGATCGCCGAGATCGACGTGCCGCCGAGCTCGAAGAAGTTGTCGCCGATTCCGACGTCCGGGTGCAGCAGCACCCGCCGCCAGATCCGGTACAGCGCCATCTCGACGTGGTCGCGGGGCGCGGCGGTGTTGACCCGCCCGGAGCGGGCCCCTGCCGCGGCGCGCAGCACCGCTGTCCGGTCCACCTTGCCGCTGCGGTTCAACGGCAGCCGCGGGAACTCGGCCACCACGACGGGGATCATGTAGTCCGGCAGGCGGTCCATGAGGGCCGCGCGCCACTCGTACGCCGTCCGCGTGGCTTCGGCGTCACATGCCACGCCGGCGACCAGGTGGGGGCCGCCCGGCGTGTCGCGGTCGGCCAGCACCACGGCCTCCCGCACGCCGGGCACCGCCAGCAGCGCTGCCTCGACCTCCCCGGGTTCGATGCGGAAGCCGCGCAGCTTGAGCTGGTCGTCGCGGCGGCCGACGTACTCGGCGTTGCCGTCCGGCAGCCAGCGCGCCACGTCGCCGGTGCGGTAGACGCGTTCGCCGGGCACGAACGGGTCGGGTAGGAAACGCTCGTCGGTGAGGTCGGGCCGGTTCAGATATCCGCGGGCCAGGCTCGCTCCGCCGAGGTAGACCTCACCGCGAACCCCCACCGGCACCGGGCGCATGCGGTCGTCGAGCAGGTACAGGCGGGTGCCGCGCAGCGGCCGCCCGATGGGGCACGACCGTTCGTACGGCTGCGGGTCGGTGTAGGCGGTGGAGTAGAGCGTCGCCTCCGTCGGGCCGTAACCGAAGCAGATACGCAGGCCGGGCAGCAGCTCACGCATGCGGTGCAGGGCGTTCTCGGGCAGGGACTCCACTCCGGTGAGGAGCTGACGCAGGCTCATCCCAGCCAGTCGCGTGGCCGGATCCTCGTCGATCCACAGGACGTAGGACGGCGGCAGGAACGCCTGGGTGACCTTGCGTTCGCGCAGCCAGCCCATCAGCGCCCCGGGGTCGCCCCGGAGCTCCTCGGGAACCATGTGGAGCACCGCTCCGGTGGTCAACGGCATGAGGAGCTCGTGCACCGACGCGTCGAAGCCGATGCTCGACCAGGCCGACGACGCCTCACCGGGGGCGTCTCCCATGAGTTCACGCCAGTGGTCGAAGAGATTGACGACGCTGCCGTGCGTCACCGCCACGCCCTTGGGGCGGCCGGTCGATCCCGAGGTGTAGATGACGTAGGCGAGCCGGGCGGGGTCCGCGTCGATGTCCGGCGCTTCGTCGTACGTTCCCTGGGCCTCCACCTTCGCCAGGTTCTCCCACAGCTGCCGGTCGTCGCCCGCGGTGTCGGCCTGGTCGGTCAGCACGAGGACCGGTGCGGCGTCGCTCACCATGGCAGTGAGCCGTTCCGACGGCTGTCCGGGGTCGAGGGGCAAGTAGGCGGCTCCGGCCTTGAGGATGCCGAGCACGCCGACGACGAGTTCGGCCGTGCGTCCGGCGTGCAGGCCCACTACGCGGTCGGGCCCGGCACCGCGGGCGATCAGCGCGCCGGCGAGCCGGTCGGCCCGGCGGTCGAGCGTCGCGTAGTCCAGTTCCGCGTCCCCGGCCACCACCGCGGGCTGCTGCGGCCGTTCGCGCACCTGCGCCGCGAACCGCTCCAGCAGGCCCGCCGGTGCCGGCATGCCCGGTATTGCCGCGGCGGGCCCCGCGCTGAAGGTGGCGAGGAGTTCCCGCTGCTCGTCCTCGTCCAGCAACGTCAGGTCGGCGATCTCGGCTTCGGGCCGTTCGGTCATCAGGCGCAGCACACGGAGGAACTGGCGTACGTACCGTTCGACGGTCGCCCGGTCGAAGAGCGCCACCGCGTAGTCGATCTCCCCGGTGAGGTGTCGGCCCTCGTCGGCCAGGGCCAGGACCATGTCGAACTTCGCGGGGACGTGGGCGGCGTCTTCCCGTAACTCGACCTTCATGTCCGGGAGTTCGAGTTCCTTCCGCATGGAGGGGACCCAGGCGAACATGGTCTGGAACAGTGCCGTGTAGGCGGGGCTCCGCGGCGGGTTGACCAGTTCCACGACCCGCTCGAAGGGCAGGTCGACGTGCTTGAGGGCGTCGCGGATCCGCTGGTTCACCTGCTTCAGGGCGTCGCTGACGCTGGGGGAGCCGGACAGGTCCGCGCGCAGGGCGACGGTGTTGACGAATAAGCCGATCAGAGCCTCGACGTCCCCGCGACGGCGGTTCGACGTAGGGGCGCCGACCACGATGTCGTCCTGCCCGGAGAGCAGGGAGAGCAGCAACGACCAGCCGGTCAGAACGGTCGCGTACAGGGAGACATCGTTGTCCGCGGCGAGGTCGCGCAGGGCCTGCGTCAGGTCCTCGTCCACGGTCACGGGCACCCGGTCGCCGTGGAAGACCTGCTCGGGCGGGCGAGGCCGGTCAGTGGGCAGGGAGAGAACGGCCGGGGCGCCGGTCAACGTGGCGGCCCAGTAGCCGGCGTGCGCGGCGGGCTCTTCCCCCGACATCCAGTCCCACTGCCAGCGGGTGTAGTCGCTGTACTGCCACGTCAGTTCCGGCAGCGACACGTCCCGCCCCTGCTGGAGCGCGGTGTACACCAGGCCCAGCTCTCGCAGCAGCAGGGAGCGGGACCAGCCGTCGAAGACGATGTGGTGGGCCGTCAGAAGCAGCACATGGTAGTCCGGTTCGAGCGCCACCAGGCAGCCGCGCACCATGGGCTCCTCGCCCAGGCGGAACGGGGTGCCTTCCACCTCCTGCCGGGTCCGCGCGAACCGTTCGGCCGCGTCCGGCAGCCCCGTCAGATCCTCGAAGGTCACCGGGAACCCGGTCTCCGGCGGGTCGACGACCTGGAGCGCCGAGCCGCCGGAGGGCACCAGCCGGGTGCGCAGGGCCTCATGCCGAGCCGCGAGCAGGTGCAGCGCCTGGAGGAGCAGGTCCCGGTCCAGCCGCCCCCGGATGTCGAAGGGCATCGGCTCGTTGTAGGCAGCGCTGGCGTCTCCGTCCATACGTGCCATGACCCACAGCCGCTCCTGCGCCAGTGACAGGGGCGCGGGAGATGTTCCCTCGTCGGAGTGATGGGTGACTGTTATGTGGGGGGAAGGCACGGATTACCCTTCACGAGAAAAGAAAGCGGTGGAAATCGGATCCTGCTTTTCCGAAGGATCAACGGGTCGCGAGGATCAACGGGTCGCGAGGATCAATGGTTCACGCAATCGTGCGCGAGTATGTCCCGGCATGGATATTTCCGGATGATTCGGTCCGGCGTGTGGAATGCGTGCATTGAAAGCGATGCGTACAGCAGAGGATCTCCGGCGGGGCTGCAACGGGGCGATCGACGATCTGGCGTGGTCAATTCCCTTGCGGAGTCGATTTGCTGACAGCGCGGCGGGCACCGCAGGTCTCGAGCCGATATCCTCACGGGTTCAGTGGCGCCTCGTGTGAGCTTCTGGATATCGCCGTTTCTTACCAGAACTCGATGGAATTTTTTATCGGATGCATGCGTAGGAGTAGTCGAGGAGGTGTCTGTTTTTCCGACTTCCTCTACCATGGCTCATTTCCGCCGATATTAAATGCGCGCCGACTGGATGGTCAACAGTGACCCGCGCCACACTGCTTTCGCAGGCGGGTCGGCGTGTGCATGCGGCGGGTGATATTAAGGGCCTGTCTGAAAATAGTCGATGACTGTATGCTATTGGTGAATATTCGGGCATCCTCGATGCCCGAACAGGTGTCAACCCTCGGTGTCGCAAGCGTTTTGCGTAGACGTGATGCTTTTGGTGGAGTGCCGGGTCGTTGTTTTCCGGCCGAAAGTGAGACCGCCGGGCGGCGGGGCGCGGCACGGATCCGACACGTGTCCCGGGACTCCGTCGTTCTCGCGGTCGGCTCGACAGGTCGAGGCGGCCGCGTGGCGCACCCGTAAGAGGGAGCCGCGGTGGGCGGTGGCCGGTCGATCTCCGGAAGGTTCGGAGCAATAGGGGCATAACGGCCGTAGGGGTGAGGGGGCATGACGGGGCGATGCGGGAGTAACCACCCGTGATGTCAGACCCGGCCGTTAGTCTCGGGGATCATGAGACTGCTGCACACTTCCGACTGGCATCTCGGCCGGGCGTTCCACCGGGTGAACATGCTCGGTGCCCAGGCCGAGTTCATCGGCCATCTCGTCACGACCGTGCGGGAGCACGGCGTCGACGCGGTGGTCGTGTCGGGAGACGTGTACGACCGCGCGGTGCCGCCGCTCGCCGCTGTCGAGCTGTTCGACGACGCCCTGCACCGCCTCGCCGACCTAGGCGTGCCCACGGTGATGATCTCCGGCAACCACGACTCGGCCCGCCGGCTGGGTGTGGGCGCGGGCCTCATCGACCAAGCGGGCATCCATCTGCGGACCGATCCGTCGGTCTGCGGGGTGCCGGTGGTTCTGTCCGACGCCCATGGCGACGTGGCCTTCTACGGTCTCCCGTATCTCGAACCTGCCCTGGTGAAGAGCGAGTTCGCCGTGGAGAAGGCCGGGCACGAGGCGGTGCTCGCCGCTGCGATGGACCGTGTCCGCGCCGACCTCGCCGCCCGCGCGCGGGGGACACGTTCCGTCGTTCTCGCGCATGCCTTCGTCACCGGCGGCGAGGCCAGCGACAGCGAGCGGGACATCACGGTCGGCGGAGTGGCCGCCGTGCCCGCCGGCGTCTTCGACGGCGTGGACTACGCGGCCCTCGGGCATCTGCACGGAAGCCAGACCATCACCGGGCGCGTGCGCTACTCCGGCTCCCCGCTGCCGTACTCCTTCTCGGAGGCCGGCCACCGCAAGAGCATGTGGCTCATCGACCTGGACGCCGGGGGCGCGGTGACCGCCGAACGCGTCGACTGCCCGGTGCCCCGCGCCCTGGCCCGCATCCGGGGCGCCCTGGAGGACCTCGTCGCCGATCCGGGGCTGGCCCGGCACGAAGAGGCGTGGGTCGAGGCCACGCTCACCGACCCGGTGCGGCCCGCCGACCCCATGGCCCGGCTCACCGAGCGCTTCCCGCACACGCTCAGCCTCGTCTTCGACCCCGAGCGGGCAGCGGACGACCCCGCCGTGTCGTACGCCAGGCGGCTCGCCGGCCGCAGCGACCAGGAGATCGCGGAGGACTTCGTGGCCCATGTGCGGGGCGCCGGTCCCGACGCACGCGAACAGGCGGTGCTGCGGGACGCGTTCGACGCGGTGCGGGCGGACGCGACCGTGCGGGAGGTGGCGCGGTGAGACTGCACCGACTGGAGATCACCGCGTTCGGCCCCTTCGGAGGCTCCCAGAGCGTCGACTTCGACGAACTGTCGGCGGCCGGACTCTTCCTCCTGCACGGACCGACGGGAGCCGGGAAGACCTCCGTCCTCGACGCGGTGTGCTACGCGCTGTACGGCTCGGTGCCCGGAGCGCGGCAGAGCGGCCAGGGCCTGACTCTGCGCAGCGACCACGCCGCCGCGGACACACGCACCGAGATCCGCCTCGAACTGACCGTCACCGGGCGGCGGTTGGAGATCGCCCGCCAGCCTCCCTGGCACCGCCCCAAGAAGCGCGGCTCGGGAACGACCCTCGACAAGGCGCAGAGCTGGCTGCGCGAGTACGACGCCACGGTCGGCGCCTGGAAGGACCTCAGCCGGTCCCACCAGGAGATAGGCGAGGAGATCACTCAGCTGCTCGGCATGAGCCGTGAGCAGTTCTGCCAGGTCGTGCTGCTGCCTCAGGGCGACTTCGCGCGGTTCCTGCGCGCCGACGCGGAGGCCCGCGGCAAACTGCTCGGTCGGCTCTTCGACACACAGCGCTTCGCCGAGGTCGAGAAGCGGCTGGTCGAACGCAGGCGGGCAGCCGAGGCCGAGGTGCGCGACGGCGACGCCGCGTTGCTGGCCGACGCGCACCGCATGCAGCAGGCGGCCGACGGCGCCATGGAGCTGCCCGAACTGGCACCGGGCGAACCGGGACTGGCCGAGGCCGTCCTGGGCGCGGCCGCCGTCGCCCGTAGCACCGCCCGCGAACAGCGGACGCTCGCCCACTGCCGTCTCACGGCCGCCGAGTCCGCCCGGGCACAGGCCGAACGGGACCTGGCCGACGTACGCGAACTGGCGCGGTTGCAGCGGCGGTCCACCGAGACACGGGAGCGGGCCACCCGCCTGGAGGAGCGCGCCGACGCGCACCGGGAGGCGCGGGCACGGATGGAGCGGGCCCGCAAGGCGGAGGCGGTGGCGCCGGCCCTGGAGCTGCGGGAGGCGACGGACACCGAGCACCGGAGGGCGGCCGCGGCACAGACCCGCGCGCGTGCCCTGCTCCCCGAGGTCTTCGCCGACGCCGGTGCGGTCGGTCTTGCCGCCGCCGCGCGGCGGGCCGTCGAGGAACTGGGCGGGCTGGAGTCGGCGCGTCGTGCGGAGCGGCGGCTGGCCGAACTCGTCGCGGAGCGGACCGACCTGGAGCGTCAGGAGCGGGCCGACGAGGAGGTCCGGCAGGAGGCGGAGGCCTGGCTCGCCGGATGGGAGGCGACCCGGGCCGCACTGCACAGCCGTATCGAGTCCGCCCAGCAGGCGGCGGCCCGGGCCGAGCAGCTCTCCGTCCAGCGCGATCCCGCGCAGAAGCGGCTCAACGCCGCCCGCCTGCGCGACCAGTTGGCCGGTGGCACGGAAAGCGCCGCCGAACAGGCCCGTCTCGCAGGGACGCGGGCCCTGAAGGCGAAGGCGCACTGGCTCGACGTCAAGGAACAGCGCCTCGACGGCATCGCCGCCGAACTCGCCGCGCAGCTGAAAAACGGCGTGCCCTGTGCCGTCTGCGGTGCCACCGAGCACCCCGCCCCCGCGCGGAAGGACGCCGGGCACGTGGACCGGGAGGCGGAGGAGCGGGCGCTGGCCGACCACCAGCAGGCGGAGGAACTGCACACGGAGAAGGAACGGCGCCTGGGCGTCGTACGGGAGGCACTGGCCGTCGCCACCGCCGAGGCAGGTGACGCAGCGACCGACCGACTCGCCCAAGCGGCCGACGAGTTGGAGCGGCTCTACGCTCAGGCACGCACGGACGCCTCCGTCCTGCACTCCGCGCACGAGGAACTGCGGCGGGCCGAGGACGAACACGAGCAGCGCACCGCCGCCCAGCAGCAGACGGCGGTGCGGACCGCCGCCCGAGTGGGACACCGTGAGCGGCTGGACCGGGAGCGGGCCGCCCTGGGCGCCGAGCTGGCCCAGGCACGCGGCGCGGCCGACAGCGTGGCCGCGCGGGCCGCGCAGCTGGAGCGCCGGGCTGCCGGCCTCACCGACGCCGCCGACTGCGCGCGGGCCGCCGAGGACACCGCCCAACGGCTGAAGGACGCCGACGCCCGTCTCGCCGACGCCGCCTTCCGGGCCGGCTTCGACACCCCGCAGGCCGCGGCCGCCGCCCTGCTCGACGACGCCGCCCACCGCGAACTCCAACGCCGCCTGGACGCCTGGCAGGTGGAGGAGGCCGCCGTACGCGCCGTCCTCGCCGAGGCCGACACCGCGGCCGCAGCCCAGCAGCCGCCCGCCGACCTCACCGCGGCCGAGCGGGCCGCCGACACCACCGCCCAGCGACTGCGCGACGCCGCCTCCGCCCACGACGCGGCGGCCCGGCGCTGCACCGAACTCGACCGCCTCTCCGCGCGCGCGGCCACCGGAGTACGACGGCTGGCGCCGTTGCGCGAGGAGTACGACCGGGTGGCCCGACTGGCGGGCCTCGCCGCGGGAACCTCGGCGGACAACGAACGCAAGATGCGCCTGGAGTCGTATGTGCTGGCGGCCCGGCTGGAACAGGTGGCCGCCGCCGCGACCGCACGGCTGCAGCGCATGTCCTCGGGCCGCTACACCCTCGTCCACTCCGACGACCGCACCGGCCGGGGACGCAGCGGGCTCGGGCTGCACGTCGTGGACGCCTGGACCGGCCGCGAGCGGGACACGGCCACGCTGTCCGGCGGGGAGACCTTCTTCGCCTCGCTCGCCCTCGCCCTCGGCCTCGCGGACGTCGTCACCGACGAGGCCGGCGGGGTCCGGCTGGACACCCTCTTCATCGACGAGGGGTTCGGCAGCCTCGACGACCAGACCCTCGACGAGGTCCTCGACGTCCTCGACTCCCTGCGCGAACGCGACCGCAGCGTCGGCATCGTCAGCCACGTCCCCGATCTGCGACGGCGCATCCACGCGCAACTGGAGGTGGTGAAGGGCCGCTCGGGGTCGACGGTGCGGCAGCGGGGCGTCGCCTGAGCCGGCGACGAAGCCGGCGGCGGAGCGGCTCGCGCCGCCGCGACCGGGCCCCAGCAGTACGTGGCGACGGCAACGTTCCTGTCGAGTCGAGGAGTTGCTCGGTCTGCTCGGTCTGCGCGGCGGGCTTTGCGGGAGTGTAGGTTCTGCCGCATGGTGCGATACGCGGAGCCGGGCGCGGTGGAGTGGGTGGAGTCGGGCGGCGGTCCGCTCATAGCGGTACCGGAGACGGTCCTGCCGTTCTGGGCGGGCGCCGACGGGGACGAGACAGCTTCGGACTACGATCGGGCGTGCGAGATCGACGGGTTCTTCGGACTGCTCCCGGTCGGGGACTCCGCGGCGTTGGTCCTCGGCGACGAGCCCGCCTCCGCCGCTTTCCTGCCCGACCGGAGCACGTTCGTCCGCTGGGGCGCCGCGGACACCGAGGACGAACTTCTCGCCCAAGTGCCGACGGCCCTCGCCACGGCGGTCTGGGAGAACGAGGTCCGCTGGACGGTGCCCGGGCCGGTCGTCCTCTTCGACGCGGCCTGGCCGGGCACGGACTCGACGGGGACCGACCACGTCAGGGTCGTACTGGATCCGGGCAGTTACGCGGTGCGCGCGGCTCGGGTGCAGCCCGGTCCCGAGACCTGGATCGGGCTCGTGCAGTTGCGGCGGCTGTGACCTCGTAGATGTCAGCTGGTGCACACATAGGGCAGGTGGAACCCGTCGGCCGGGCCGCGCACGAGGAAGGGGGTGGTGAGGCCCCGTCCAAGAAAACCACGTGCGCCCGACCCCGCAACCGTCCACCATGATCCGTATGCCTCGACTCCCGCACCCCGCCCCGGAGGAGCTGCGCCGTGACCCGCTGCCCCTGCGCGGTCGTACCGCCCTGGTCACCGGGCGGGCGAGGCGTACGACGCCGTCGCCGCGATGTTCCCGGCCGGCCGCTGGGGCATGCCCGACGACCCGGCCCGCCTCATCGCGTGGCTGGCGACGGACGAGGCGGACTGGGTCACGGGTCAGGTGATCGACTCGGAAGGCGGCTTCCGGCGGTGATCAAACCGTGTGATCAAACGGTTTGATCAGGCGTCTTGAGGAACCTTCTTGATCGGGAATTTCGATCAGGCGTCTTGATCAGAGGGCGGACAGTTCCTCCACCAGGTCGTCCAGGCCCAGCGAGCCCTGCGACAGGGCCGCCATGTGCCAGGCTTTGAGGTCGAAGGCCTCGCCGTGCCGTTCACGCGCCTTTTCCCGGCCCAGCAGCCAGGCCCGCTCGCCGATCTTGTAGCCGATCGCCTGTCCCGGGATCGTCAGATAGCGGGTCAGCTCGCTCTCCACGAAGTCCGCCGGACGGCTGCTGTGCGCGCCGAAGAACTCCTGTGCCAGCTCCGGCGTCCAGCGCTCACCGGGGTGGAACGGGGAGTCCGCCGGGATCTCCAGCTCCAGGTGCATGCCGATGTCGACGATGACCCGGGCGGCCCGCATCATCTGCGCGTCGAGGTAGCCGAGGCGCTGCTCCGCGTCCGTGAGGAAGCCCAGCTCGTCCATCAGCCGCTCCGCGTACAGCGCCCAGCCCTCCGCGTTGGCGCTGACCATGCCGACGGAGGCCTGGTAGCGGGAGAGGCTCTTCGAGACGTGCACCCACTGGGCGAGTTGCAGGTGATGGCCGGGGACGCCCTCGTGGTACCAGGTCGAGACGAGGTCGTAGACCGGGAAGCGGGTCTGGCCCATCGTCGGCAGCCAGGTGCAGCCCGGGCGGGAGAAGTCCTCCGACGGGGCCGTGTAGTACGGGGCCGCCGCGCCGCCGGGGGGCGCGATGCGCGACTCCACCTTGCGGACCCGCTCGGCGAGTTCGAAGTGGGTGCCGTCGAGCGCGTCGATGGCCTGGTCCATCAGGCCCTGCAGCCAGTCGCGAACCTCGTCGACGCCCTCGATGTGCTTGCCGTGCTCGTCGAGGTGGGCGAGCGCCACCCAGGGCGTCTCGGCGCCGGGCAGGATTTTCTCGGCCTCCAGCTTCATCTCGGCGAGCAGCCGGTGGTACTCGGCCCAGCCGTACGCGTACGCCTCGTCCAGGTCGAGGTCGGTGCCGTTGAAGTAGCGTGCCCAGCGGGCGTAGCGCTCACGGCCCACCGTGTTCGGGGCACCCTCGATCGCCGGCGCGTACACCTCGCGTATCCAGTCCCGCAGTTCCACCAGGGCGCCGGTCGCCGCGCGGGCGGCCTCGTCGAGTTCCGCGCGCAGCGCCTCGGGACCGTCCGACGCGAACACCTCGAACCAGCCGGTGCCTTCGCCGTCCGTGTCCGCCCACTCGGTGAGCTGGCCGACGAACGTGGCGGTCGGGCGCGGGCCGGCGTACAGCTTGCGTTCCAGCCCCAGTGCGAGGGACTCCCGGTAGCCGGCCAGCGCGGCCGGCACCCCGCGCAGGCGTTCGGCGATCGCGGCCCAGTCCTCGTCGGTCTGCGCGGGCGTGACGGTGAAGACCGCACGCACCGAGTGCGCGGGCGTGGCCATGTTGCCGACCGCCCGCAGGCCCTCGTCGGCCTCGTGCACGGCGAGCTCCGCGCTGAGCCGCTCGCGCAGCAGACGGGCACACCGGCGCTCGATGTCGCGGTCCGCACCGGGCCGCCGTTCGGCCTCGTCGAGTCGCGCGAGGGTCCTGCGCGCGAGGTCCGCGACGGCTTCCTGGCCCGCGGGCGAGAGATCGGGCAGGCGACGCGAACTGTCCTGCACGCCGAGATACGTACCGGTGACCGGGTCGAGGGCGATGAGCTCGTCGACATAGGCGTCGGCGACCTCGCGGGGGAGCGGGCTCTTGGTCTCTGACATGCGCTCCATCCTCGTACGAGGGGCTGCCGCGCGTCACTCGGATTGAGCCGACGGCTGGTCGCCGCGACGTGGATTCGCCGGACGACTGAGCCGGACGACTGAGCCGGAAACCTGCGCCGGGCGACTGCGCCGGGCAGGCATCGCCACCGCGCCCCCGGCGGTATGCACATCCGCCGGCCGAACGGCCCGCCGCACCCGCCGAGCCGTCAGCCGAGCCGGAGTGGGCATGGGCGACGCCTGGCCCACGCCTAGTCCCGCACGATCTCCTCGCCGAACGTCCGGTCCTGCTCGTACGGCGGAAGTGCGGCGGTGACCGGGGTCGTGTCCAGTCGGGCCGTGATCACCAGGGTGCCCTCCTCGATCTGGTAGTCGAGGGGGAGCCCGAGCCCGCGCATCGCGGCGACCATGCCGGTGTTGGACGACTGCGTCACCGCGTAGACGCTCTCGCAGCCGGCCTCGACCGCCATCGCCACCAGTCGGCCCAGGAGTTCGGCGCCGACGCCGCGCCGCTGCCAGGCGTCCTCGACGAGCAGCGCGACCTCCGTCTCGTCCCCGTCCCACAGCAGATGGCCGAGTCCGACGATGCGCCCGGAGGGGGCCTGCACGGCGAGCGTCCGGCCGAAGCGCGGGCTGAGCAGGTGCCGCAGATAGCGGTCGGCGTCAGGAACCGGCCCGTGGTAGCGCATCCCGAGGGTCCGCGCCGAGCACCGCTCGTGCATCGCCTTCGCGGCTTCCAGGTCACCGGTGTCGACCCGGCGCACGGTGATCGCGTTGCCCTCGGGCAGCGTCATCGCTTCCTGGCTGCGCGGCACCCGCGGACCGAGCCGCGCGTCCAGCTCCACCAGGGCGCGCGCCCGCGCGAACTCGGTCGGGGTGAACGGCAGGTACGGCCGCTCCACGCTGATCACTCCGCCTTCCGGCGCCCTCAGCCGCATCACGGTGTCCTCCAACACGCCTTCCACCGGCACGTCCTGCGGCGTCCGGCCGCCTCCGGCCGCGGGCTTGGCGGGCACTGAGCGGATGGTGCACCGTCCCAGCAACTGCCGTAGAGCCAGGGGGAGTTCCGCCGCGTCCAGTGCCGTACGGGCGGCGAGGCCCAGGACCCGGGTCGGGGCGTCCACCAGGTCGTGGGCGTCCGCCCGCTCGATCCAGGTGTCAAAGCCTCCGGCCAGCGCGACCTCACGGGTGATCCCGGAGCCTGCGAGCCCCGCGGGGGCGCGCAGCAGGAACTCGTCCACCGTGCCGTCGGCCAGCGGATGCGTCTGCAGACTCAGGATGTCGACCCGCTGCCCGCCGAGGGCCGCGCACAGGGCGGCCAGCGAGCCCGGCTCGTCCTTCACCGTCGTCCGCATCCGCCACAGCGTGCTTTCCCCGGTCACGGGATCCGCGGTCACGGGATCCGCGGTCACGGGATCCGCGGTCACGGGGTCCGCGCTTGCCGCCGGCCGGCCGGACGGCCCGGCCTGCTGTTTCCCGGGCAGTGGCCGGGCGTCGGTATCGCTCGTCGGAGGGGCGTGACCGTGGCGGCGTGACCACCATGTGTGGAAGGCCGCAGTGGTGATCAGTACGACCGCCGAGGCCACCAGCAGCGCCGGCCCGTCCGGGCCGTGGCCGACCAGGTTCGCCACGGCGTCCGCCACGGCGACGGCCGTGAACAGGGCGGCGAGTTCGACCACGTCGCGTCGCCAGTGGTGGACGGGACGGCCGTTTTTCGTACGTGTCACAGCAGACACTTCTCGAGTCATGCGACCACTGTGAAGGAAGCGTGTTGCGTGATCACGAACGCTCTGTAACTGATCGGTAAAGTATGCTTCCGTACCCTTTTGTTTTTCTTTGTATGGTTTTAATGTGTACGGTTTCGCCGCGAGCACGAGTCGCGCACCGGGAGATGACGCCGGTGCGCGACGCCTTTCAGCGTACGGGAGTTGCCGTGTCGGGAGACTACTGGCCGACCCGGCCCGGCTGGAGCACCTGGGTGAACAGTACGGTGCCGTCCTGCTCGCGCAGCCGTACCGTCAGCTCCCCGCTGTGGCCGTCGATGTCGACCTCGCCGAAGAACTGGTAGCCGCCGGCGGGCGACACGTTGGAGGCGGTCGGTGCCTTCACGAACACCCGCTCCGGACCGAAGGTGTTGTCGAGCGCGCTGGCCGGGAAGGCGCCCGCGTTCAGCGGCCCGGACACGAACTCCCAGAACGGCTCGAAGTCGGTGAAGGCGGCCCGCGAAGGCTGGTAGTGCTGCGCCGAGGTGTGGTGCACGTCGGCCGTCAGCCATACCGTGCCGGTGATCCGCTGGTGCTTGATGTACCGCAGCAGCTCGGCGATCTGCAGCTCACGCCCGAGTGGCGCGCCCGGTTCGCCCTGCGCCACGGCCTCGATGTTCGGCCGGCCCTCGGTGGTGTCCGGAACCACCAGGCCCAGCGGCATGTCGGCGGCGATCACCTTCCACACCGCACGCGAGCGCGACAGCTCCCGCTTGAGCCACTCCAACTGCTCCCGGCCGAGGATGCCCTGCGGGTCCACGGTCTGGTCGTCGGGCGAGTTGGCGTTGCGGTACGTCCGCATGTCGAGCACGAACACATCCAGCAGCGGGCCCTGCCGCAGCACCCGGTGCACCCGGCCGTCCCGCGCGCCCGGCCGCAGCGTGGAGATCGGGAAGTACTCGCTGAACGCGCGCCGGGCACGCTCCGCCAGCACGTCCACGCTCTTCTCGGTGTAACGGGTGTCCGTGGTCGCGATGACCTCGCCCGGGTACCAGTTGTTGCGGACCTCGTGGTCGTCCCACTGGATGACGGACGGCACCTGGGCGTTGAACCGCTTGAGGTTCTCGTCCAGCAGGTTGTAGCGGAAGTTGCCGCGGAACTCGGCCAGGGTCTCGGCGACCTTGGACTTCTCCTCGGTGGTGATGTTCCGCCAGGTGCTGCCGTCGGGCAGGGCCTGCGTCGCCGCGATCGGGCCGTCGGCGTAGATGTTGTCGCCGCTGCAGAGGAAGAAGTCGGGGTCGAGCCCGGCCATCGCCTTGTAGATCGTGTAGCCGCCGAAGTCGGGGTTGATGCCCCAGCCCTGCCCGGCCAGGTCACCGGACCACAGGAAGCGCACGCCGTGGCCCCTGCGCGGCGACACGGTACGGAACGTGCCGGCGACCGGCTCTCCGGTGCGGCGTGGGTCGTCCGGGTCGGCCAGCAGGACGCGGTAGTGGATCTGCTCGCCCGAGGGCAGTCCGTGCAGCCGGGTGGTGCCGGTGAAGTCGGTGTCCGCGCCGAGCAGCGGGCCGTGCCATCTGCGCGGGTTGCGGAACGACTCGGTCGCGGACGTCTCGACGATCATCCGGGCGGGCCGGTCGGACCGCACCCACACCAGTCCCGAGTCGGCGCTCACGTCTCCCGTCTGTACGCCCCAACCCGCCTTCGGGCGCCCGGACAGGGCGAGGGCCGGTGCCGCGCCGAGGGCGGTGGGCAGGGTCAGGGCCGCCGAGGCGGCCAGGGATCCGCGCAGGACGCTGCGACGGGCGGGGAGCGGACGGTGTGACATGGAGAGGCCTCCAGGGGCGGGATCCGGCCAGTGTGCAGTCCCACACCTACTGGGGCGCCGCAGCGCACACGCAAACCGCAGGTGAACAACTGGCCGTGGGAACCCGGTGGGGCCCCGTAGGACCGCCATGGGACCGCCGTAGGGCCGCTGTGGGAGCGCCGTAGGACCGCCGTGGGTTCGCCGTGGGAACAAGGCAACCCGGGATTTACGAGGGGTCGCACCCGCTCGTGCGTAATCAGGGGTGAAAGGAGCGCCCGTGGACGCCAAGAACAGATTCGAGACGAAAACTACCTTCGCGCTCTGCCGACTTGAATGGCTGGCCATTCTTGCTGTTTCCCTCGTGCTCGCCTTCCAGCACCTTTCGGAGATCCGCTGGGGCGTGTTCGTCGCACTGTTCGCGGTGATCGACGTCATCGGCTACCTCCCCGGGGCGCTCGCCTTCCGACGCAGCCGGGGCCGCCGGACCCCCCGCCGTTACTACGTGGCCTACAACGTGATGCACAGCCTGGTCACGGCCGGTGCGCTGGCCGGAGCCTGGGCGTTGTTCGTCCGCCCGGAATGGGCCCTGCTCGCCCTTCCCATCCATCTCATGGGCGACCGGGCGCTCTTCGGAAACTCCCTGAAACCCTTCATCGTTCCTTTCGAACCGAGGAATTCCCTGGAGGACTCGAATGCCGTCCGTGCTTGACGCTCTGGCCGAGCACAGTGACAACCCCAGCGCCTTTCTCGCCCTGAACAGCGGGAACGAATACTTCCGTGACGAACGTTTCGAGGGCGCCTGTGCCTATCGCCGATCGGGTCGTTACGTTCTGCAATTCGGTGCCCCCTTCACCGCGCCGGAGCAACGTGAGCGGCTGCTGGCCTCCTTCGTGACCGAGGCCGGGCCCCGGCTGGCCGCGGTGCAGCTCCAGCGGGCGGACGCCGAGTTGTACGCGCGGCAGGGCTTCACGGTCAACCAGCTCGGGTCGTCGTACGCCGTCGACCTGACCCGTTTCACCCTGCGCGGCTCCCGGTTCGTGCGGCTGCGGAACAAGATCTCGCGGGCCCGGCGGGCAGGCCTCGAGGTGGCCGAGGTGCGGCACGGCGACGACTGCCACGCACTCGACCGGCTGGACGATCGCTGGCTGCGGGACAAGGGCCGGCACGTCAAGGAGCTGCGCTTCCTCGTCGGCCAGCGGACCGGGCCGCTGCAACGACACCGCCGGCTGTTCGTCGGCCGTATCGACGGCGAGGCCGTCGGATACATCAACTACTCGCCCGTCTACGGCAGTCGGCCCGGCTGGCTGCACGACCTCAGCAGGCGGCGGCCCGACGCGCCGCCCGGCGTGATGGAGGCACTCAACGCCACCGTCATGGACCGTTTCCTCGAAGACGGCGCCGGGTGGCTGCACTTCGGCTTCACCCCGTTCACCGGACTCGCCGCGGAACACGAAGTGCCGGGCGCGAGCCGGGCGTTCACGCGCTTCGCCCGACTGCTGGCAGAGCGTGGAAAAGCCATCTACCCCGCGGCCTCCCAGCTCGGATACAAGGAGAAGTGGGCCCCGCACGCCGTCCTCCCCGAGTACATCGCCTTCCTGGGCCGCCCCCGCCTCGGCGCCGTATGGCAACTGCTGCGCGCCACCAACGCCGTATGACCGACGCCGTATCACCGACGCCGTATGACCGACGCTCCACGACCCCGCGTGTTATCCGTCTCACTCTGGAGGACCGCACGTCCATGAGATTCCTCGAACGCGAACGCACCACGCTGGCCAAGCTGCTCCCGGACCTGGACCCCGCGCTCCGCGAGACGCCCCTCATGGAGCTGGAGCGGCCCGGCAGCCCCGGCGTCCGGCTGTTCCGGGACAGTGGCGGCCCGGGGCTCCTGGTGCCCGAGTCCCATCAGGGCCGGGGCGCCACCGCGCTGGACGCGCTGCGGGTGCAGCGGGCCATCGGCAGTCGCTCGCCGTCCCTGGCCGTGGCGACCACCATGCACCACTTCTCCGTGGCCACCCTGGTCGGCCTCGGCCACCTCGGCCAAGTCGGGGGACAGACCGACGGGCTCGAATGGATGCTGATCGAAGGCGTGGCGTCCACCAACCGCGTCATCGCCTCCGGCTTCGCCGAGGGGCGTGGCGGCGCCGGGATCCTGGAGCCGTCGATGACGGCCACGGTGACCGAGGACGGCATACGGATCAACGGTGTCAAACGCCCGTGCAGCCTGTCCCGTTCCATGGACGTGCTGACCGCCGGCGTCATGGTCCCCCGCGAGGACGGCCAGGGCGACGAACTCGCGGTGGCGCTGGTGCCCGCCGGGAGCGAGGGCCTCAGCGTCAGCGGGTTCTGGTCCAGCGCCTTCCTCGCCGGAGCGGAGAGCGAACAGGTCACGCTCACCGACGTCCTCGTCCCGCCGGAACTCCTGCTGCGCACCGCCACCTCCGCCGGACAGCGTCTCGACGAGCTGCAGACGGCCGGACTCGTCTGGTTCCAGGCACTCATGACGGGCAGCTACCTCGGTGCGGCGAGCGCCCTGGTGGAACGCGTGCTGCTCAACGACCGGATCCCCGAGCACGAGCGTGTCCGCCTGTTCGTGGAGACCGAGGCCGCGATGGCCGCCGCCGAGGGCATCGCCCGCCGGATCGACACCGGTGACCTCGGCGAGTCCGCGCTCTCCCAGGCCCTGTGTGTCCGCTACGGCGTCCAGGACACGCTGGGCCGCATCGTCCCGCGCGCGGTCGAACTGCTCGGCGGCCTCAACTTCATGACGTCCGACGAGATCGGCCACCTGGCCGCCTGCGCCCACGGCCTGTCCCTGCACCCGCCGTCCCGGCCTCGGATGACCGGCCCGCTCGCCGACTACCTGGCCGACCGGCCGCTCGCCATCGCCTGACACCCGGGCCGCCGTAGGCCGGCCATGCCCGCGTCGTCGTAGGCCCGCCAGGTCCGCGTCACCGTGCGGTGGCCAAGCCCATGCCGTCGTGCGCTGCTCGCGGTCATGCCGTCGTGCGCTGCTCGCGGTCATGCCGTCGTGCGCTGCTCGCGGTCATTTTGCCGTACGCCCGGCCAAGTCCACGCCGGTGTACGGCAGTCGAGAATCCCCGCCGTCCCACGGCAGTCGAGTCCCGTTGGGGGAGTACGCCCATGCCGTCACACCAACCGAAACGCACCGCGCGTTCCGCCGACCGCCCCACCCTGCTGCTGACCGGCGGCTCCGGGGTACTGGGGCAGGCCCTGATCGAGGAGCTGGCCGACGACTTCGACCTGATCTGCCTGCGCCGCAACAGGCCGCTGCAGGACCCTCGGGTACGGGAGCTCCGGGGCGACCTGCTCGCACCTCGACTGGGTCTGTCCGAGGTGGCCTGGGGTCGGCTTGCCGACGAGGTGGACATCGTCCTGCACTCCGCCGCCGAGACCAACTGGCGCACCGCGCCGGAGGAGATCGTGCGGACCAACACCACCGGCACCCGGGCCGTGCTCGGCCTCGCCGCCCGCGCCGAGGCGCCTTTCTACCTGGTGAGCACCGCGTTCGTGGCGAGCGCGCCGGCCGCCGAGGACGGGCGGCGCTTCCCGGGCGCCGCCGCCTACCTCGCCTCGAAGACCGCGGCCGAGCAGATGGTGCGTGAGGCCGGTCTACCTGGCGCGATCGTGCGGCCCTCGGTCGTGATGGGCGACTCCGTCACCGGGCGGATCGCCGGACAGCAGGGGCTGACCAAGACGCTCGGCTCGATGGTGCTGGGGCAGGTGCCGGTGCTGCCCGGCGCCCCCGAGGCCCGGATCGACATGGTCCCGCAGGACTTCGTCACCCGGGCGGTCGGCGATCTGATCCGCGGCGGGGTGCGCGAGGGGGAGTTCTGGCTGACGGCCGGCCAGGAGGCGCCACCCGTGCGGGAGATCTCCGACATCTGCGCGGAGTTCGCCGTGCGCCACGGGCTGCCCGAACCGCAGCGCCCCCGACTCATCCCGGTGGAGGCGGTACACCGCCTGCTGCTGCCCCTGCTGGAGGGCACCGCGATGCCCGCGCCGGTACGCCAACGCCTCAGGCACTACGCCGAACTGCTGCTGGTCTTCCAGCGCGAGCTGCCGTTCGCCTCCTCCCTCGGTGACCCCGCCTGCGGCACCCGGCTGACCCGCGCCGACATCCGCGCCGCCCTCGTACGCAACCTGGAGAGCTGGGCCGAAGGCAGGGCCGGACTGCTCAGGCGACACGGAGCCCGGCCGGTCACCGCGACGACCCCGAGGGAGCTGGCGTCATGACGATCTCACCGCCCGCCGCACCTCCTGTCCCCCCGGCCCGGCCCACCCCGGTGAACCTGGCCGCCCCCCTGCCCAGCGGCACCGAACTCGTGGACCTCTACCTCCGGCACATCGGCTCCGGACGGGCGGTCATGGGCCGCGTGATGGGCGGCATGGCCGAGGTCCGTTCCGAGGGGCCCTGGATCCACACCGACGACGGCCGCCGCTTCCTCGACTTCGGCGGCTACGGCGTCTTCATCCTCGGGCACCGGCACCCGGCCGTCGTCGAGGCCGTGCACCGGCAGATCGACGCCCATCCCCTCGCCAGCCGCGTCTTCCTCGAACCGGTCGCCGCCCGCGCCGCCCAGGCGCTGGCGGCGCACACCCCGCCGGGCCTCGACTACGTCCACTTCGTCAACTCCGGTGCCGAGGCGACGGAAGCGGCCCTGAAACTGGCCCGCGCCCAGGGACGCAACGCGGTGATCACCACCCGCAAGGGCTTCCACGGCAAGACCCTGGGGGCCCTGAGCGTCACCGCCAACGCCACCTACCAGACACCGTTCCAACCACTCCTCCCCGACACCACGCAGATCTCCTACAACGACGCGGGCGAGCTGCGCCGGGCCCTGACCGTCCGACGCGATCGGGCCTGCGTGATCGTCGAACCGGTGCAGGGCGAGGGCGGGGTGCGCATTCCCAAGCCCGGCTATCTGCGTGAAGTGGCCGCGCTGTGCGAGGAGTTCGGCGCGTTGCTCGTCGTGGACGAGATCCAGACCGGGATGGGACGGCTGGGCACCTGGTGGGGCGTGAACGCGGAGGACGTCCGTCCCGACGTACTCCTCGTGGGCAAGGGGCTCAGCGGCGGAGTGGTGCCGGTCGCCGCGATGGTCGCCACCGAGCAGGCCTACGCCCCCTTCAGCCGCGACCCCTACCTGCACACCTCCACCTTCGGTGCCTCCCCGATCGCCTGCGCGGCCGCGCTCGCCACCGTGGAGACGATGGAGCGGGAGGACACCGTCGCCCGTGCGGCCGCACTCGGCGCGCGTGTCCTGGCCGGTGTCCGGGACGTGTGCGCGCCGTACCAGGAGATCCTGGTGCGCGAGGTGCGCGGCCGCGGACTGCTGATCGGGATCGAGCTCACCGGGGAGCAGGCGGTCGGCGAACTGCTGCTGGAGCTCATCGCACGGGACGTGCTCGTCAACCACTCCCTCAACTCCACGCGGGTGCTGCGGCTGACGCCGCCCGCGGTGGTCGAGGACGAAGCGCTCGACCTGTTCTTCACCACGCTCGCCGAGGCCCTGCACACCACTGCCCTCCGCATGACCGGCTGAGACCCCGCCCGGCCACCGGAAAGGAAAGGGACATTCATGCGCCACGTGGTCCTGCACGCGTTCGCCGACGGTCTCGCACCGGTCGACGTCTACCGACGCATCACCGACTTCCGCCGCTACCCCGAACTCACCGACACCGTCCGCGAGGTCCGCGTGGAGGCACCCCTCTCCGACGGCTCGCTCGTGTCGGACTGGACCGTCACCTTCCGGGGCGGGCTGATGCGCTGGCGGGAACGCGACACGTTCTCACCGGACACCCTGTCCCTCAGCTTCGAGCAAGTCAGCGGCGACTTCCAGACCTTCGAGGGGAGCTGGCGCTGCGAACCCCGCGACGGCGGCACACTCGTCGTCTTCGCCGCCTCCTTCGACCTCGGCATTCCGACCCTCGCGGAGATCCTCGACCCGGTGGCCGAGTCCACACTGCGGAACAACATCGGACACATCCTGATCGGCCTGGTCGGCGCGGAGGTGATCGATGAGCGCGCCCCCGCGGCTCAGGGCTGAACGGACGCGGGAGGACGCCGGATCGGGCGTCGATCCCCTGCGCGAGGAGCCCGGCCCCGGTGCTGCCCTCTGCCTGAGGCTGTACGCCAAGCTGGCCGCCGGGGTGACCGTCGTGACCGCACGCGGCGAGGACGGCCCGCTCGGCATGACCGTCTCCTCGGTCACCTCGCTGTCGGCCCGGCCACCCCTGCTCCTCGCCTGTCTGCGCGACGGCTCGCGCACTCTCGCCGCGATCCGTGCGTACGGGGTCTTCGCCGTGCACCTGCTGCGCGAGGACCAGCACGACCTGGCCACGCGGTTCGCCCACCCCACGACGCCGGCGCCCCGGCGGTTCGCCGGCACGCCTGTCCGGCAGGTGCTCGGCGTTCCGGTGCTCGACGGGGCGCTCGCCTGGTCGGTGTGCCTCGTGGAGGACATACGGCGCTACGGCGACCACTGTCTCGTCGTGGGGCGGGTGGCGGCGGTCCAGGTGGGCGGCGGGCGACCGCTGCTGTGGCACGACCGCGGGTTCAAAACGTTGGCCGAGCCCCATCCGGGCCCTGTGGCCGCGCCTGTGCCGGGCCCGGCGGCTGTGCCGGACTCTGTGGCCGCGCCTGTGCCGGGCCCGGCGGCTGTGCCGGACTCCGTGGCCGCGCCTGTGCCGGGCCCGGCGGCTGCGCCGGACTCCGTGCCCGTGCCGGACTCCGTGCCGGGCCCGGTGACGGACCCCGTGCCGGGCTGTGTGCCCGTGCAGGAACTCGTGCCGGAACTCGTGGCTGGTCCCGCCCACGCGCCTGCCCCCGTGCCGGGCTGTGTGCCCGCGCCGGACCCCGCCCACGCGCCGGCCCCCGTGCCCGCACCCGACCCCGCACCCGACCCCGTGCCTGCCCCGGACGGACCCGGATGACCCGACCGCCCGCCGGAGCGCCCGCCTGGGAACCGGCCGAGGTGCCGTCGCAGCCTCCGCTGCACGGTCTGGTCACCGCGGACGTCGCCGTGGTCGGAGCCGGTCTCGCCGGCCTCGCCTGCGCCTACCACCTCGCGGAACGCGCCCCCGGCCTCGACATCGCCGTCGTCGACGCGCAGCGCCCCGCCGCCGGCGCCAGCGGCCGGGGCACCGGCCTGCTGGGCCCCCGGGCGGGCCCGGCGATCGACCGCGCCGTACGTCGCTTCGGACCCGAGACGGCCCGCCGGATGCATCTGGCAAGCGTGCGCGCGGTGGACCAGGTCCTCGATTTGTACGGCCGGTTGGACGCGCGCTGCGGACTGCGGACCGGCCCGCAGATCGTGGCGACGCGCTCGCCCCTGCATCTGACGGCCCTCGGCCGGCAGGCGAAGGCCTACCGGGAACTCGGCCTGGACGTGCCGGTCCTGTCCGGCGCCGCGATCCGCGCCAGGATCGGCGTGCCGTACACCGCCGGCCTTCTCCACCGCACCGCGGCCACCCTGGACCCGGCCGCCCTGACCTGCGCCCTCGCCCGCGCCTGCGCGGCCAAGGGCGTCCGCTTCTACGGGAACAGCCCACTGCGGGCCCTGCGCCCCCGTGATCTGGCCGGATCCGAACTGGTCTTCCCGCACGGCACGTTGTACGCCGGACAGGCGGTCCTGGCCGTCAACTCCGGTGCAAGGGAGGCCGGTCTGCCGGTCGGCACGGTCCTGCCGCTGGAGGTGTACGCCGTGGCGACCGCGCCCCTCAGCGCAGCGGCGTACGCGGCCCTGGGCGGGCGCGCGGGGTACGCCGTCGTGGACGCGGCACCGATGGCCCCGTACTTCCGGCTGCTCCCGGACCGGGGCCTGGTGGCCGGCGGCGGCACCGTCACCGCCCCGGCCGGACTGGACGCACCGCGGCTCCAGGTCCTCCGTGAGCGGGCCTGGAACTGGTTGGGACGCTGGCTGCGCTCCCTGCACCCGGAGTTGTCCGACGTACCGGTCGTCCACCGCTGGTCGGGCCGTGTCGGCATGACCCTCGACGACCTGCCGGTGGTGGGCCCGGTCCAGGGCTGCCCCGGCGTCTGGTACATCGGCGGCTGCTGCGGCCACGGCCTGGCCCTGTCCGTGGCCCACGGCGCGTACGTGGCCGGCGCCCTGCTCGGCGAGCCGGAACCGGGCGTTCCGCTGCCCTGGCACCGGTCACGGGCCCCACGGATCCCCGGCGGTGGCCCCGGCCGCCACCTCCTGCGCGGTTACGTGGACATACTGGGCCGGGCGACGCGGCGCACCTGCTGAGGCGACCAGGACACCCACACCCCACAGGAAGGTTTCACGATGCGCTCACCCCGCGACACCGCCCACGGCCTGCCTTCGGCTCTGCCCATGGGAACCCCGGACGCCGCCTACCACCTGGCGATGCGCGGCAGACCCCTGCCGGTCGGTTTTCTCTTCCGGTACGACGGTCCGCCCCCGCCTCTGGACGCCGTACGCGCCCGGGTGGCCGAACGCGCCCACGCAATTCCGGCGTTGCGCTACCGCGTGGCCGGCGAGGGCAAGGTGTTCCGGCGCGTGGACCGGATCGCGGTGGAGCAGCATGTGCACGAGTTCCGGCCGACCGAGCACGACACCGACGGTCCGGGAGCCGGCCGGCTGATGCTGACGCGGCCCATGAGCGCGGCCGGGCGACCGCCCTGGGAGGTGTGGCTGGTGCACGGACCGGACGGCGGTCACACGCTGTGCTACCGCACCGACCACACCCTCCAGGACGGCGTCGGTGCCGCCCACACCGCCCGGGCCCTCCTCGACGACCACCCCGAGGGCGGCGGTCCGGCACCCCACCACCGCTCCCGGCCCACCGCCCGCGGTCTGGCCGGCGCCTTCGGTGACGTCGCGGCCTCCTGCCGCCCGGCCACCGCCAAACCGGCCTTCGACGTGCCGGGCAGCGGACGCCTGACGGTCTGCCACGCGGACGTCCCGCTGGCGAGGCTGCGCGCCGTCGGCCGGGCCCACGGGGCCACGGTGAACGACGTCTATCTCGCCGCTCTGTCCCACGCCGTCCGCAGTTGGCACCTGAAGGCCACGGGCTCGCCGCATCCGCCCGTGCCCGTGGCGGTGCCGATGTCGGTAAGGGCACCGGGGGAGGAACTCGCGCCCGGCAACCGTATGGTCGTCGCCCGGCTGCAGTTGCCCTGCGACGAGGCGTCGCCGCGCCGGGCCCTGGCCCGCGTCGCGGCCCGCACCGCGCGGCTGCGCGCTAGCCGCCGGCGCGACGCGCTCAGCCTGCTGCTCGCCGCCACCCCGCGGGCGATCGGCGCCCGGCTGGGGACGCGGATGGTCAACGGGGCGGTCGTCGCGGCACCGACGAGCAGCGTGAACTTCGGCGACGCCCTTGTCCACCAGGGCGCCGTTGCCCGGCGGGCGGTCATGTTGACCGGGCTCGCGGCCGGCATTCGCTGCATGACGACGCTGACGAGCCAGCACGACGCCGCCTGCCTGACCGTCGTCCACGACGAGGCGCTGGCGACCGCCGACGAACTCCCCGACCTCTGGCTGGCTGCGCTGCTGGAGCTGGAACAGACGTAGCCGTACGGACAGCACCGGAGCCCAGAGCCGGCCCGGCTCTGGGCTCCCTGTGCGTGTCCCGCGGTGTGCTTCTGTCCCGGGTGTGCGCTCAGTCCCGCAGCGTTCCGGTGGTCAGGAACACGCATGTCGCGGCGGCCTCGGTGAGCAGCGGCAGGTAGGGGGAGAGGCGTTGGACGACGTACGGCAGCGTGAACAGGTCCGCGGGTCGGGCGACCCAGCCGCGCTCGGCCCACCAGCGTTCCGGCTCCGCGAGCTGCCAGTGCCAGGCGATCCCGGTGGCCGACAGGGCGTCCAGGAAGGGCGCCACGAACGGTGAGGAGACCGACCCGGCGTTCACGCACTCGGCGCCGAAGGTGCTGCCCGGGGCGGAGAGTTCCGTCATCGTGGCGACGACAGCCTCCACGACGCGCGGCTGGAGATGGTAGAGCAGTGTTTCGGCGAGCCAGGCGGTGGGCCGTCGGGGGTCGAAGCCCGCGGCGACCAGCTTATCGCCCCAGGAACCGGTCGTCGGGTCGACGCCGACGACGCTACGGCGTTCGCAGGTGGGCGGGCTCCAGCCCAGCACATGCTCCTTGACGGCGAGGACGGCGGGGTCCTCGACCTCGAAGACCTGCACTCCCATGGGCCAGCCGAGGCGGAACGCGCGGGTGTCGAGACCGGCGCCCAGCAGCACGACCTGGCGGCAGCCCGAGCGGGCCGCGTCGACCAGGTGTTCGTCGAAGAAGCGGGTGCGCACCACCGCCCAGTCGGGCAGCAGGCGTTGGAGAGGGCCGTCTCCCGGCGGGCCGCCGTCGAAGCCGGCCATGTGCAGGAAGTCGGCGGCCCAGGGGTCGAGGACGTACGGGGCGTCCCGGTGGCACTCCGCGGCGTGCGCGGCGGCCGTCCAGAGCGCCACCCGTGGGAGCGCGTCCTTCGGGATGCCGTCCGGCAGTGTGTCCGGTGGGGGTGGGGACTGCGGGCGTGTGCTGTCGGGCATGGGGAACCTCCGTATGCGCGTGGTGAGTTGCCCGGGCGGCCAGCGCCCAGGGCCGGGCGTCCGGGCGGATCGGAGGAGCGGTCGGCTCGGACGGAGCGTCGCGGACGGAACGTCGCCCGCTCAGGCGGGTCAGGGGGAGCCGCGGCGGCCGAGCAGGAACGCCAGCGCTCCGAGGGCCAGGAGACCGCCGGACGGGTGGGTGGGGCGCTGCCCGCCCATCGCGGCGGAGGTGCGGGGCTCGTGGACGTTGAGGGCGAACTGACGGTTGGCCATGTCGCCGAGAACCCCGCGCAGCTGCTCGGGGCTGGTGACGGCGGCGAGCAGCAACTCCATGGAGTTGCGGGCGAACTGATGGCGGCCGAGGAATTCACGGCCCAGGGCGAGCAGGATCTTCGGCACCTCCCCCTGGAACACCTCGGGGAGGGTGATCTCGGGCGCGAGGCAGCGTACCGATCCGTCGAGGTTCGCGAACGACTTGCCGAGCAGGGAGACCGCGGGCGGCGAACCGATGCCCCGCTTGGTCGCCTTGGCCAGCACGGTGGTGAGGGAGACGCCGAAGTTCATGTCCTCCAGGGAGAGATGGGAGACCTTCGGCACGAAGGCCGCCATGTCCGCGATGAACGCGGGCATGTTGGACCACGCCGTCATCCGGCCCATCTCCGCCCAGTGGTGAGCGAGACCCGCCCCGTCGTTCTGCGCCAAGGCCATGAACAGCGGCAGCAGTTGCAGACTGGTGCGCCGGTCCAGTCGGCCCACCATGCCCCAGTCGATCAGCGTCGCCGGGCCGCCGGGCACCGCGAAGACGTTGCCGGCGTGCGGGTCGGCGTGGAAGAAGCGGTGCACGAAATAGCCGTGGTACATGAAGCGCAGCAGGTCCTTGCCGATCTCGATGCGCTCGTCGTCGGTGAAGTGGGCGCGGTCGATGTGCCGTACCGACGTCCCCGGAGCCAGCGACTGGACCAGGACCCGGGGGCCGGCGTACAGGACCCGGGGCACCTCCAGGGTGCGGAAGGGGCGGATGTTCTCGCGGGCCTCGTCCATGGCGCGGGCCTCGCCGGTGAAGTCCAGCTCCGGTTCCATCGCGTCGAAGACGGAGCCGAGCATCGCCTCGATGTCGATGACCTCGTTGAACCGGGGGGCCACCCGGGCCACGATCCGGGCGGCCCGCCGCATCAGCGCCATGTCCGCGAGGACGCCCTCCCTGATGCCGGGCCGCTGGATCTTGACCACCGCGGGCCGGCCGCCCGGCAGTGTGACCTTGTAGACCTGGGCCAGGGAGGCCGCGCCGAGCGGAGCGACGGTGTCGACGTCGTCGAACCGCAGTTTCCAGTCCGGCCCGAGGTCACCCGCGAGCACGGGCTCGAAGACCGAGAACGGCTGTACGTCGACCTGGTCGTGCAGGTTCTGCAGCTCGTCCCGGAGGGACTGGGGCACCATGTCGGGCCGGGTGGACAGAATCTGACCGAGCTTCACATAGAACGGGCCGAGGCTCTCCAACGCGTGCCGAACCGCCTTGGCCCGCCGCTGCTCGGCCCCGGCGGACGCCTCCGCGGCCTCCCCGGGAGCCCACTCGCTCCGCCGCGTGTGTCTGCGCAGCCGGGTGGCCCGCCCGACCTCGTCGGCGACCAGGCTACCCAGCACCTTCACCACCAGCCGCAACCGATCGCCGACGACCGACACCATCGTGTGTGACCTCCTCAGCCTCGGAACGCGTTCCGGGACACCAGCCGGCCCACTCTGCGGAGCCGGTCGATCCGGTCGAGCCGGTCGAGCGGGCCGCGGTCCCGGCCGAGCGGGGCGCCATCCCGGCCGGGCCCGGCCCGGAACCGGGCCGGGCGTTGATTCACCCGGATGGGACATGGGGCGCCGGCCGGTCGGTCGGGGCGCGGCCACGTTCGGTCAGGCTGTGGCCTGCTTGCCTCCGCCGGACTGTCCCTGCAGGGCCTGGATCAGTTTCGGCAGCATTTCCAGCAGTTGGGCCAGCTGCGTCGGCAGCGAGAGCAGGTCACCCACGCCCTCGGCGGCATGCCCGATCCCGCCGAGCGCGTTCGCCGCACCGCCGAGCGCGGCGAGCGGGCTGGCCGCGCCGCCGAGGGCCGCCAGCGGGTTGGCCGCACCGGCGAGGGCCGCCAGGGGGTTGCCGGCGGCCCCGGCCGCCCCCGTGAGCGCGGCCAGCGGATATCCTGCGCCGCCCGCGACGGCCCCGAGAGGGTTGGCGGCGTGCGCGAGGGCCGCGAGTGGGGCGGCCGCGCCGGCGGCGCCGGTGAGCGCGGCCAGGGGATTGCCCCCGCCGCCGGTGAAGCCGGCCAGCGGATTCCCCCCGGCCTGCGCGAGAGCGGCGAGGGGATTCCCCCCGGCCTGCGCGAGAGCGGCCAGGGGGTTCGCCGCCCCCGCCAGCGCCGAGGCCGGATTGACGACGCCGGCGAGCGCGCCCAGGGTGTTCGCGGGCAGCCCGGCCAGCGCATCGAGGGTGGTGCCGGACGACGACTTCTCCGGCCGGTTGAGAATATCGTCGAAGGCTTCCTTGCTGCTGTCGGCCATATTGCCGAACAGGTCCTTGAGGATATCCTGCATGTTCTTGTTGTTGGACATGAATGTTCCCTTCGGTGTGTGCGTGATGCGCGGCCACCCTTTGCGGGCGTTTATGTCATACGGTCTTCCATGGCCTTGGCGCACGCTGTTTTCAGACGTGCTCGGCCCCGGGTGAAAGCAGCTTCCGCCGCCTTGATCGAGATGTTGTGCATGCGGGCGAATTCCGCAGTGGAAATTCCCGCGGCGCGGGCGAGTATGACTTCCTGTTCGCGGCCGCGCAGCTGCCGGACCTGGTCCATGAGCCATCTGCCGAAGTCCTCGTCACAGACGTCCTCCTCGGTGGTGCCGGGATCGTCCAGAAGGGCCGCACGCTGCAACAGACGCCTGCGGCGCTCCAGGTCGCGGTAGTAGTCGATGCAGAGGCGAAGGGCGACGGAGGTCAGGAACGACCCCAGCCGGGCCCGGTCCAGCGCGGCGTGCGCCGCCGCGCGGGCCATCGTCTCCTGAACGCAGTCCTCGGCGTCCTGATAGCTCGGGAGTCTTCGGCGGACCAGTCGCATGAGGCGGTCCCGGTGCTGGGAAATCTGTTCCCAGGAACAGGAGGCGGGCGATGGGCAGGTGGAATTTAGCGCCATTGTGATTGCAGCCCGTTGTCTCTCGTTCAAGAAGGAGGAATCGGGCCGGAATTTAATTCTCGGCCATATTCTTTTCCTACCCGAGGGAATCGGGCGGCAAACCGCAATTCTCGGCTTCCGAATAACGCGGGAGGCGGTGTGATTTTTCGGTTCGCGGATCTACCGCTGGATCCCCCGTTCGGGAATCTCCGGGCGTGGCCCCGGCCGCCGGGTCCAGTCCCGGTTCCAGTTGACCCACATGTCCCGCGCGGTCTGGTGCACCAGGGAGGCGCCGCGCTTCACTTCGGTGCCGTAGACCTGCACGGCTTCCCGGCCGACGAGCCGTGCCCCACCGGTGAAGTAGGCCCCCCGGACATGCCGTGGCGAGCGGTACTTGCCCCACAGCAGGATTTTCATGAGCGGCCAGAGGGTGAACACCCCCGCGGGGCAGCGGTCCTCGGGGTCGAGCGTGCCCCACACCGCCGGGACCAGTTCGCTCTCGCGCAGGAGGTCGTAGATGCGGGCGATCGCCTGATCTTTCGTCAACTCGCCTGACCCATAAGCCAGTACGGCGTCCCGTGCCTGATTGAAGAGCCGCTCGACCCACGGATTGTCGATTCCTTGGAGACCGCGATACGGCGGTGTCTCCAACGCGTCGAAACAGGCCGGGTCCTGTGTTTTCTCGAATGTCACGGCGACCTGGTTCTGGGCGTTGGTCCCGTAGAGCGTGGTGATGGTCCACACACGGTTCCAGGCGTTCCACAGGTCGAAGTCGTCGAAGGACAGATAACTGCAGGACACCAGGTCGTCGTAGAAGCGGAACATCCGCTTGATCCAGTGCTCCAGATAGGAGAACCGGGCGGTGTCGAAGTCGTCCTGGCGCACGGCCTTGATGAGCCGGTGGCTCAGAGCGTTGAGCGACATCACGGTCACCGCGAGTCCGCTGGAGAAGAGCGGGTCGATGAAGTCACTCGCGTGCGGCAGCAGGCACCAGCGGTCGCCGACCACCGTTCGCGAGGAGAACTGGGTGCGATCGGTCGACGTGTACGGCCGTACCGCCCGCGCGTGCTCGAACTGCCGGGCCACGCTGGGAAACCGCCGTACGTGGGTCCAGAACTCCTCCTCCGCGGACACCCCTTCGGGGCGCGGGTACCGGTCGAGGTCGAGGTTGAGGCCGACGCTGCACAACTCGCTGGTGCCGGCGGTGTGGTTGTCGAACGGGATCACCCAGAACCAGCCGCCCCCGAACAGATGGTGGAGCGTGCCCTGGCTGAACGGGCTGGGCATCCCGTGCTGTTCCCGCGGCGGCGCCACGGTGTCAAAGGGTTTCACGTCGACCATGTGCGTGAAGATCGTGCGCGACCGGGTCCGGTACGGAGGATCCTGCCGAAGCCCCAGCCGCTCCGGGAGCAGCGCCCGCATCCCGCCGGCGTCGACCACGTACGAGGCCTGGAAGGTGCCCCTCTCCCGGGTGACCAGGGTGACCCCGGCCTTGTCGAACTTCACGTCGTCGACGACGGTGTGGGTGTGGGCGGTCGCCCCGTACGACACGGCGACATGGAACATGTAGGCGTCCACGTCCTGCCGGAAATAGTGCGAGTCGGGCCCCAGCGGCGGCCCCCACGTCGGGTACTGGGTGCACTCCTCGGCGCGGGTGGGCTCCCCTTCGCGATGGTGGACGAAGCTGAAGTTGCGCTTGATCCCGCAGTTCGACGACACGTGGCGGCGCAGCGCACCGTGGGTCGCCAGGTGCTCGATCTCCGGGACGTCGTAGCGGCGGGCCAGGACCCGCAGTCCGAAGGTGGTCTCGGGGACGGTGGACTCGCCGATGGCGAACCGGGGGTGGCCGCTTCCTTCCAGAAGCAGCACCCGCACGCCGTGGCGCGCGAGAATCGCCCCGAGCATGGTCCCGCCGATGCCGCCACCGACGATGGCGACATCGAAAACACGCTGGTCCTCTTGCACGTCTGCGGTCCTTTCCGGACGGGGAAGAGCGAGTGGCCGGGTGGGAGTTCAGCGGGCGGGTGAGGACGCCGGCAGCGCCCTCCGCACTCCGTCGGCGGCCAGTCGCGCGGAGAACGAGAAGGCGAACCAGGGTGTGGCGGCCAGCGACGCCAACCGTCGTCGCTCACCGGGGACTTGGCTGCTGCCTCGACCGGTGACATCCAGCCAGGCACCGAAGTGCAGCAACCGCTCCTCGGGCCCCGCACCGGGCGCGGGTGACGTCCGCATGTGCGCGCGGACCGCACGGGTCAACACCTCGCGCCGCCCCGCGTCCACCCCGCGCCCGCGCAGGAACCGGTCGAGCAACTCGGCCGAACGGGACGGGAATCCGCCGCGTGCGACCGGGGCGTTCCCGGTCAGCCCGGTGTCGTGGAACACCGCGGCGGCCAGCAACCCCGCCTGGTCGTAGCCGATTCCGCGAGCCCGGGCCCGGGCATCGGCCAGCAGGAACACCCGCAGCGAGTGCACTGCGACGGAGGGCGGCAGCAGGCAGTGCAGCTCCCGCAGCGCCGCGTCCACCAGCGGGTCGCCGCGCAACTCCGCCAACGGCGGCTGGTCGAGCAGCGGTTGCCATGGTCTCGACGACATCTTGGGTGGAACACCGCGTCCTGCGGCCATGTGCTGTGCCCCCTCGCATATGCGCTCGGCTGATCCGTCCGGCTGATCCGCGTGGCTGATCCGCGTGGCTTTTTTGCGCGCCTGTCTCGTCTCTCTTTACGCGCGGGTTCCGATTCCCCCTGCCCGTGTCAGCAGGTCCCTTTGACCTTGGCCGATCTTCGCCCTTTCATTCTCGAACGTGGATGCGGGAGAGCAAGGGAAGCCTGGGAAGTCGCAGTTGAGAAGCAGGGCACCGCCTTCTGTCCCATCGGCGTTTATCGGTCAGTCACCAGCGCGAAGTCCGGCGCGCAGTAAGGGAGATGTGCTCCGGGCGCACTCTCCGGTGCCCCTTTCGAGGGAGTTCTCCACTGGACCCGGCGGGGCAGTCAGCACACCGTGATCGCTCTGCTGAACGTGCACGAACGCCCGCTCCCCGCCGCGCCGGAGGCCGTCGGCGCGCTGATCGACTCCCTGGGCGGAGAGAAGGACCGGCTCTGGCCGCCGCACTGGCCTCCCGTCCGCTTCGAACGGCCGTTGGCCACCGGGGTGTCCGGCGGCCACGGTCCGGTGCGGTACGTGGTCAGTCACTACGTACCGGGCCAGTGGGTGCGTTTCCGGTTCACCGGCCCGAGCGGCTTCGGCGGCTTCCACGAGTTCAGCGTCGAGCCCCTCGGCCCGGGACGTGCCGTCCTGCGTCACACCCTGGTGCTCCGCCCGCGCGGAGTGTGCTGGCTGGGCTGGCTGCTGTTCTTCCGCCCGCTGCACAACGCGACCTTCAGGCACAGCCTCGACAGCGCCGAGTACGCCCTCACCGGCCGGGTGGTCCGGCCGGTCCGGTGGAGCCGCTACGTACGCCTGCTGCGCGCCCTCGCCGAGAGGATGGTGCCGCAGTGGGCCCTATGACGGTGGGCGGGTGTTGCCGGGGCGCTCGGGAGGGAAGGTGCAGCACTCGGTCGCCTTCATCGGCGTGTGCGGGTCCTGGCCGACGCCGGCCCTCGGCCGACCTGCAAATGCCGCTTGCCCGAGCCGAGAACCACGGGCGTGAAGAGGCCCGCAGGGACGCGCCTGCGGATCCCGTCAGCGGCTGCCGTCCAGGATGACGCGCGCGACCAGTGCCGGATCGTCGTTCATCGGGCAGTGGCCGCAGCCGGGCAGCCGTACCAGCCGAGCCCGGGGGATGAGCCGCTTGGCCCGCACACCCTGGCGCGGCACCAGCAGGAAGTCGCGTGTGCCCCAGGCCAGGGTGACCGGGAGGCCGGGGATGTCGTCGGTGAACTGGACTGTCGCACCGGCCCGGAGGGTGTCGGCGAAGCCCGTCGCCCGCGCCAGCGCCAGCGTCTCCGCGACCACGGCCTCGGGCGCACGACGGCTCGGGCGCGCGTAGATGGTGCTGGTCAGGGCGGCGCGGCCGGCCGCGGTACGGGCCAGCCGCTCGACCAGCGGGAGCGGCAGCCGCTCGGCTATCCGCCGCATGGCCAGGAGCACGCCGAAGGCGTAGCGCCGCTCGGACCGCGTCCAGAACCCGGCCGGCGACAGTGCCGTGGCCGACCGTACGAGCCGCTCCTTGGCGAGTTCCAGGGCGAGCAGCCCGCCGAGCGAGTTGCCCGCGACGTGCGGCCGGTCGAGCCCCAAGGTCTCGCAGAAGGCGCCGAACACGGCGGTGGTCGTGCGCAGGTCGTACGCCAGGCCCGCCGGCAGGCCGGGGGAGGCGCCGAACCCCGGAAGGTCCACGGTGATCACGTCGCGCTCGGCCGCCAGGATGTCCACCACCGGGTCCCAGGCCTGCCGGTGGTGCCCGATCCCGTGCAGCAGGAGCAGGGGTTCCCCGCTGCCCGCGCGCGTGTAGGAGACGGTGACGGGCTGGGGGCCCTGGGGGGAGGGCACTTTGAAGGACACGGTGGTCGCGGACATGCGGATGCTCCTCGGCGGGGACTCACTGACGAACACGGAGTAGACAGCTTGTCAGCAATTACTACTGGCGGGTAGCCCCTTGTGCGCCCCCGGTTGCGCCCCGTTGCGCCCCTGGGGGGCGACGCGCGCCGCAATCGCCTGGACAGGGCCGCGTGACTCGGTTGGGATGGAGCCGTGACCACCGACACCCTGACCGACGTGTTCGAAGCACACCGCCCCGTCCTTCTGGGCGTCGCCTACCGCATGCTCGGCCGCGTGGCCGACGCCGAGGACGTGGTGCAGGAGGCGTGGCTGCGCTGGGTGGCCGCCGACCGCAGCGAGGTGCGCGAACCGCGCGGTTACCTGGTGCGCGTCACCACCCGGCTCGCCATCGACCGGCTGCGCCGACTGAAGGCGCGCGGCGAGACCTACATCGGCCCGTGGCTGCCGGAGCCGTACGTCACCGAATTCGGGGACACCGTGCCCGACACCGCGGAACGAGCGGTGCTCGCCGACACCGTCTCCCTCGCCCTCCTCGTCGTCCTGGAGTCGCTCTCGCCGCTGGAGCGCGCGGTGTTCGTCCTGCGGGAGGCCTTCGGTTACCCGTACGCCGAGATCGCCGCCATGCTCGACCGGGGCGAGCCCGCCGTGCGCCAGGTCGCCGGGCGGGCGCGTCGGCACGTCGAGGAGCGGCGCCCCCGCTACGAGGTCGACCCGGCCCAGCGTCGCGACCTCACCGAGCGGTTCCTGGCCGCCGCGGGACAGGGTGACCTGGAGGGGCTGCTGTCCCTGCTCGCGCCGGACGTCCGTCTGGTCGGCGACAGCGGCGGCAAGTCCAAGGCGCCGCTGCGGGTCCTGGAGACGGCCGACAAGGTGGGCCGCTTCCTGCTGGGTGTCGCCGAGAAGGGTGTCTCCGACCCGTCCTTCCGCTTCCTGGAGCTCAATGGAGGCCCCGCGGTCCTGGTCCTGTCCGGCGACCAACCCGACTCGGTCTTCCAACTGGACGTCCTGGACGGCCGCATCCAGTCCGTCTACATCATCCGCAACCCGGACAAGCTGCGCCCCCTGGCCGCCGTCTGAAGCCCGTCCGCCCCCGCGAAGCCCCCTCGAACGCGCCGCCCGACGGGGGCTTCGCCGACGTGTCACCAAGGCCGTGCCGTGCGAACGCTCCGTGAACACTCGGCTGCGATCCGTCCGGATGGCGCCCAAAGGATCAAGGATTGGTCTTGACCAAGGGTGGGGGCCGCCCTAAGGTCGCAGAGAAGTGCAACAACCTTTAATAAACAAGGGCGCTAAAACGCCCCGGACCACGGCGATTGCGGAGGACAGGGTGGGGACCACGCAGCTCGAATCGGTACCGGAGCCGAAGTACTGGCACCTCAAGACCGTGCTCAGTGAGGCACTGGACACCGAATTCACGGTGGGCGAGATCCTGCCCAACGAACGCGACCTCGCCGCCCGCTTCGGCGTCGCGCGCGCCACACTCCGTCAGGCGCTGGAGCAACTCGAACTCGAGGGCCGGCTGCAGCGCCGCCGCGGCGTCGGTACGACCGTCGCCCCGCCGCGCGTGGGTGTGGCCGTCGGCACGGAGCAGCACGCCTGGCCGGGCGCGGCGGGGGATGTCTGGCAGCCCGTCGACTGCGCCCTGGAGATGCCGCCTGCGGCCGTAGCCGCCGCGCTGGAGACCGGCGAGCAGCCCGTGCACACGGTGCGCCGCTCCCGCACGACCCACGGTCAGCCGGTCGCCGCCGAACTGCTCTACATCGCCCCGTCGTCGGTGCCCGAGCTCTCCGCCATAGACGCGCCGGCCGGTGCGGCACGCGCGCGTGCCGTGCTGCGCGAGCTGCACCGGCTGGAGCTGGAGGGCCAGGAGAACGCCGTCGAGCTCGGCTCCGCCCGCGCGGACGACGCCAAGGAGCTGGACCGGCTTCCCGGGGCGCCCGTGCTCGTCGTCACCACCCGCTACCTCGCCGACGGCCGCACCGCCGCGCTCTCCGTCGCCACCTACCGCGCGGACACCTGCCGGCTGACCTTCGGGGACTCCGGCGGCGTGGAGATCCACCAGGACCCGGAGCGCCGGGCGTCCTGAACGCCGTACCACCACAGCGAAGGCGCCCCGGGAACGCTCCCTGGGCGCGCGCGTGTCGCCGGCGCCCTTCTCTGCTTCGGCGTCGGCTTCCTTGCTTCGCCGGCGCCGACTTCCGGCGCCGACATCCGACCGGTCCCGTCGGCACCAGGAGCCCGGTGAACTCCGTCAGTGCCGGAAGGCCCCCGGGTCCCTCGGCACCTGCCGCACCTGCCGCACCTGCGGTAGCCTCGCGCGCTGCGCGCCGCCCCGACCGGCGTCATGGGCGGGGCAGTCACCGGCGGGCCGTCACCGTGCCCTCCACCGCGAACAGTTGCTCCTCCACATGGTCGAGGGCCAGCCGCAGGGCGCCGGTCGCGACGGCCGCTTCGCCCAGGAGGGAGAGGGCGACCTTCGGAGGCCGCAGGCAGTAGCGGTCCAACTCCCGCCGCAGCGGCTCCAGTACGCCGTCCAGGCCGGCCGCCCAGCCGCCGATCACGACACGTTCCGGGTCGAGAGCCAAAACCAGTGCCGCCACGTCGTGCACCAGCCGTTGGATGAAGCGGTCCACGGCCGCACGGGCCCGCAGGTCGCCCTCCCGGGCCCGTGCGAAGACCTCGGCGACCGCTTGCTCGTCGAGCGGGTGCAGGGGCTCGTCCGTGGTGGACAGCAACGTCTCCGGCGTCGCCTCCCGGCCCAGCAGATGCAGCGCGCCGATCTCCCCGGCGGCCCCGCCGTACCCCCGGTGCAGCCGTCCGCCGATCAGTGAGCCGGCGCCGGGACTCAGCCCGGCCAGCACGAACACGACGTCGTCGGACTCGGTCGCGGCGCCCTTCCAGTGCTCGGCGACGGCCGCGGCGTTGGCGTCGTTCTCCACCAGGACCGGGCACTTGAAGGAGCGGCTGAGGCGCTCACCCAGCCGCAGTCCCGTCCACTCGGGCAGCGCGGTGCCCAGCCGTACTGTGCCGTCCGCCTCGACGATCCCCGGCGTGCCGACCCCCACGGCCCGCAGCGAGCCGCGTGCGACCCCGGCTCGGCGCAGCAGATCGGCCACCGCGGTTCGCAACCGTTCCAAACGCTCGTCGGCGGACGCCGTCTCGTCGACGTCCTTGGACTGCCCGCCGATCACCCGGCCGTCCAGGTCGGACAGGAGCGCGGCGACGCGATGCGCCCCGATCTCCAGGCCGAGCAGATGCCCGGCCTCGGCGCGGAACCGGAACCTGCGCGCGGGCCGCCCCTGCCGACGGACGACGCTCTCGTCGGCGGCCTTCTCGACGACGTACCCCGCCTCGATGAGCCCCTCGACGACGCCCTCGACCGTCGGCCGGGACAGTCCCGTCACCCGGGTGATCTCGGTCAGCGTCGCGCAGTCCGTGGCGCGCAGCGCGTGCAGCACCACCGTGGAGTTGATCCTCCGCAACAGCGAGGGGTCCCCTCCGGTCAGCCGCCCCAACGTCCGTCCTCCCAGCTCGTGCGCGTGTTGGGCGGATCGTACTCGGCGCAGGGGGTCCCGGCGAGTGCCGGGACGCGTGAGGACGCCGTCCGACGCCACCGACGGGACGAGGACAGAAACGACCGGACACCACCGACCGGGCGAAAACAGAGGCGACCGAACACCACGGACCGGACGAGGTCAGAGGCAATCCCACACCACGGACCGGACGAGGTCAGAGGCAATCCCACACCACCGAACGGAAGAGGGACAGAGGCAATCCGACGCCACCGAACGGGTTCCGTCCGGTGCCGACCGCGCGCAACCGGCGACGTCTGACCCTCCCCCTCGGAACCCGTCAGCCAGGCGCCACGAACCCCGACTCGTACGCCGCGATCACCGCCTGGGTGCGATCCCGTGCCCCCAGCTTCGCCAGGACGGAGCTCACGTGCGACTTCACCGTCTCGGTGCCGACGAACAGCCGGGCGGCGATCTCCGCGTTCGACAGTCCCCGGGCCATCAGCCGCAGTACCTCCGCCTCCCGCTCGGTCAGCCGGGCCCGCGCCAGCACCTCCCGGGCCGCCCGGTTGCCGTCACCGTCGCCGTACTCGGCGGCGAGTCGCCGTACCGACGCAGGGAACAGCAGTGACTCACCCTCGGCGACCAGCCGTACCGCGTGCACGATCTCGGCCGGCCGGGCCCGCTTCAGCAGAAACCCGTCAGCGCCGGCCCGCAGCGCCTCGTACACGTACTCGTCGTTCTCGAACGTCGTCACCACGAGGATCTTCGGCGGCTCGGCGACCGTCCGCAGCACCGCGCGCGTGGCCTCGATCCCGTCCAGCAGCGGCATCCGTACGTCCATGGCGACCACGTCGGGCCGCAGCTGCCGTACCAGCGGGATCACGGCCGCCCCGTCGGCCGCCTCCCCGACCACCGAGATGTCCGGCTGCGCCTCCAGCACGGCCCGCAGACCCGCGCGGACCAAGGGTTCGTCGTCGACGAGGAGTACGGTGACCGGCATCCGGCCAGCGTAGATCAGCGCAACGGCAGCTCCACATGTACCTGCCAGTCGCCGTCGTCCGGACCGGTTCGCGCGCGTCCCCCGAGCAGAGCCGCGCGCTCGCGTATGCTCCGCAGCCCGCTGCCCCGTCCGGGTCCCGGTATCGCTGCGGTGAGCGGATTGCGCACCTCCAGGTCGAGCGTGGCGTGGCCGACGGAGACACGGACGTGGACGGGGACCGCCCCCGCGTGGCGCACCACGTTCGTCAGCGCCTCCTGCAGGATGCGGTACCCCTCCCGGGAGACCGGACCCGCAACGGTGTCCAGGGGACCGGTCAGTTCGGCGTCCACCTTCGCGCCGGAGATCCGGGCGGACTCCAGCAGCCGGTCGGCGTCCGTCAGTGTGGGCCGGCTGCTCACGGGCCGCTTGGACTCCCGCAGGATGCCGAGCACGCGCTCCAGGTCCTCCAGCGCGGTCCGGCCGGTCTCCTCGATGGCCTCCAACGCCCGGTCGGTGAACGCGGGATCGCCGGCCGTGCGCGCAGCGCCCGCCTGCACGACTGCCACCGTCAGGGCGTGCCCGATGGAGTCATGCAGCTCACGGGCGATCCGGGTGCGCTCCAGGAGCTGTTCCGTGCGTTCCTCCAGGGCGGCGAGCCGCTCCACGGCCGACGGACCCAGGAACCGGAACGCGAGGGCGGTGATCAGCTCACCCAGGCCGACCACGAACCCGTACAGCGCCACCAGGGGGAGCGGCACCAGAAACACATACGCCCAGTGCGGCGTCGCCTCGCGCAGTACCGGCACGTCCGGGGTCGCCGTCCCTGAGGCCAGATCCGCCAACGCGAGGGACAACAGCGGCAGCCAGACCGTTCCGAACGCCGTCAACCCGCCCAGCACCATGCGCACTTCCAGCCACAGCACGGTCCGCAGCCGGTCCCGCCAGGTCGCCGACAGCGCCACGGAGATCTCCTGGCTCCGCTCGCCCGGCGTCAGCAGCAGCCGCGCCTGCACTCCCTCGCCACGGCGCACGGCCGGGATCAGTCCGACCGGCAACAGTGCGAGCGCGGGCACCCACGGCGTGGACATCTCGACCCACATCCACACACTGACGACCAGCATCGGCACCCACAGGTGCAGCAGACGCGTGTAGGTCGTCCCCCGAAGCAACGGGCGCAGAAGGCGGGCCATTGCGCCATCGTGGCAGCCGCCACTGACAATAGGCCTCCCTCGCACGGGGGAGCGGAACTCCACCGACGGGGGAGGCCCCGACCCGGCAGCGGTGGCCAGGCTTCTGCCATGACCAGCATCGACGTCCAAGCCCTCACCAAGGAGTACGGCACCCGGCGTGCCGTGGACGCCCTCAGCTTCCGTGTCCTGACCGGCAGGGTCACCGGCTTCCTCGGCCCCAACGGCGCCGGCAAGTCGACCACCATGCGGCTCGTCCTCGGCCTCGACCGGCCCACCTCGGGAACGGCCACGATCGGCGGCCGTCCCTACGCCACGTTCCGCGAACCCCTGCGCCACGTAGGCGCGTTGCTCGACGCGCAGGCCGCCCACGGCTCCCGCACCGCACGGAACCACCTGCGCGCCCTGGCCGCGAGCAACCGCATCCCGTTCACCCGGGTCGACGAGGTGCTGGAGCAGACGGGGCTCACTTCGGTGGCGCACCGCCGGGTGAAAACGTACTCCCTCGGCATGCGCCAACGCCTCGGCATCGCCGCCGCCCTGCTGGGTGATCCCGAGGTGGTCCTGCTCGACGAGCCCTCCAACGGCCTCGACCCCGAAGGCATCATCTGGATCCGCGGGTTGCTGCGCCGCCTCGCGGGGGAGGGGCGCACGGTCCTGGTCTCCAGCCATCTGATGAACGAGACCGCCTCGTTCGCCGACCACCTCGTGGTCCTCGGCCGGGGACGACTGCTGGCCGACACCTCGCTGCGGGAGTTCATCGACGCGCGCGTGCGGCCCTGCGTACGCGTCCGGACCGCCGATGCCACCGCACTCAGGAACGTCCTCGCGGCCCACGGTCACGACGCCGTGCAGCACGAGGACGGGCACTGGAGCGTGCCGGACGCGCGCGTGGACGACATCGGACGCCTCACCTCCGCCGCGGCCGTACCGATCCTCGAACTCGCCGCGGAAGAGGCCACGCTGGAACAGGCCTACCTCGATCTGACGGCGACAGAGACCGAGTTCACCGCACCACCCCAGGAGGCCTGACCATGACGTTCGTTCCCGTGTTCCACTCGGAGTGGATCAAGATCCGTACCCTGCGGTCGCTCATGGGGACGCTGTGCGCGGTCCTCGTCGTGACGGCGGCCTTCTCCGCGCTGGCCGCGCTCGACGCCGGCGAAGAAAGGTTCGACCCGCTGTTCTCGGCGTTCTTCGGATTCAACTTCGGGCAGTTGGCGGCGATCGCGTTCGGCACGACGGCTGTCTCGTCCGAGCTCCAAGAGGGTTCGCTGCGGGGCGCGCTGACGGCGGTGCCCCAGCGGGGCCGGTGGTTCGCGGCCAAGGTGATCGCGATCGCCGCCCCGTCCCTGGCCGTCGGCCTGATCACGGGCGGTGCGAGTCTGGCCGTGGGCAGAGCCGCTCTCGGAGCCGACGCGCGTGGGCTCAGCTGGGCCGAAGGGGCGCGGGGTGTGGTCGGCTGCGGTGTCTACCTCACGCTCATGGCCCTGTTCGCCGCCGGGCTCACCGCCCTGCTGCGCAACGGCGTCGCCACCCTGAGCATCCTGATCCCGTTCCTGCTCATCGTCTCCTTCGTGGTCGGGGACGTGTCGGCCGGTGTCGCCGACTACCTGCCCGACCGGGCGGGCCAGGTGGTGTTCCACGAGACCTGGGACGGCTCCCTCGGCCCCTGGACCGGCCTGGCGGTGACCGCGCTCTGGACGGGCGCCGCACTGCTGGCGGGGGCGTGGAACCTGCACCGACGGGACGCGTGACGGCGTCAGGACCTGACGCGCCGCCAATGTCAGTGGCGGCCGCTTTACTGGGGCACATGGACAGCGCGAAGTACCTCGCCAGGATCGACTCGCTGTGCACCGGGGATCTCACCGCGGCGCACGGCGGGTCGGACGTGCTCATGGCGGGATCCCATGACCGCATCGTGTCGTTGGAGCTGCGCTCCGCGGTATGGACCGGCGACGCGGCGCAACGGGTGCGGACCGTGGAGGACTTCCACGCTCTCAAGGACCACTTGGCGGTTCTTCTGGACACGCGCTGGGGTGCGCGGCGACCGTGGTGGATGGGGACGCTCGTGGTCCGCATCGACCGCGGCGAGCCGATATCGGAACCCTGGGCGACCTGCAGCACCCTGGTGGACGACCTCGACCTGTGGCAGCCGACCGGCACGGGCCGCTGGCTGGCCCTCGGTGTCCTGGAGGGCGAAATGGACGACGAGGTCCACCTCCTCGCACTGGTCACCGACACCGCCCCACCGTGATCACTGTCACCAACCTCCGTGGAAAGAACAGCTGGTCCGCCCCTGGTCCGTCGCTACGAGCGTGTCTCAGTAACCGGCAACCTGTCTACGGTTCGTGATCATTCATACGGGATGATCACGGTATGCATGGTGGCGATGGGCTGTTCGAGGTCGAGCCGGTCGGGAAGAAGCGGCCGATGGGTCCTGCGGCGGCGGTGGACAAGACGTTTCGGGAGTTCGATCCGCATCAGGTCCTGCTGCTACCGCCGTCGCTGGACGACTGGCTGCCCGAGGACCACCTGGCCCGGTTCGTCGCCGACCTGGTCGACGAGGTGCTCGACCTCGGACCGGTCCTGGCGGACTACACCGAAAAGCGCGGCTATCCGCCCTACGACCCCCGGCTGATGGTGCGGCTGCTGGTCTACGGCTACACCACCGGCGTCCGCTCCTCCCGAGCGATCGAGGCCCGCCTGGCCGACGACGTCGCGTTCCGGTTCCTGGCCGCCGACCAGGCCCCGGACTTCCGCTCGATCGCCCGGTTCCGCCGCCGCCATCTGGACGCGCTGGCGGGCCTGTTCACCCAGTCGCTGCACCTGGCGCAGAAGCTCGGCATGGTCAAGATGGGCCGCGTCGCACTGGACGGCACCAAGCTGGAGGCCAGCGCCTCCAAACACAAGGCGATGAGCTACGGCCGCCTGATCGACAAGGAAGAGCGGATAGAGGCCGAGATCGCCCAGCTGGAAGCGAAGGCCCAGGCCCTGCTGGCCGACGCGGAGGCCGCCGACGAAGCCGAGGACCAGTCCTTCGGCGTGGACGGCAAGGAGGTGGACCTGCCCGCCGAGCTGGACCGGCGTGAGAAGCGCCGGGCGAAGCTGCAGGCCGCCCGCGCGCAGATCGAGGCCGAGGCCGCCGACAGCGACGGCGCCTACATCCAGGCCTACAACGCCCAGGCCGTTGTCGACGAAGAACACCAGGTCATCACCGCCGCCGACGTGACGACCAACCCCTCCGACGCGCTGAACTACACCACGATGCTCGACCAGTCCGCCCAGAACACCGGCGCCCACCCCAAGCAGGCGCTGGTCGACGCCGGGTACTGCTCCGAGACCAACCTCGAAGGCGCGAAGGAGCGCCAACTGGCCTGCGGCACCGACACCTTCATGGCCACCGGCCGACTCGCCCACGACGAGCAGGTCCCGCCCGCTCCACGCGGACGCATCCCCAAGGACGCCACACTGAAAGAGCGCATGGCCCGCAAACTGCGGACCAAGCCCGGCCGCAGGACCTACAGCCGCCGCAAAGCCATCGTCGAACCCGTCTTCGGACAGATCATGACCTGCCAGAACGGCCGCCAACTCCAGCTGCGTGGTGAAGACGGCGCCCGCGGCGAGTGGCGACTGCTGGCCGCCTGCCACAACCTCCGCAAGATCTTCCGACACGCCGGGTCCGCCGGCCTGGCCGCGGCGATCGGCTGACCAGCCGGGCCGACCGGCCCCGACGGCCGAAATCCCAGCCCAGGCCAACCGCCCCACACGCCAGCCACGAAGCCACCAGCCGGGCGACTGGGATCGACCCGCCGATCCGGCCCCCGGCCAGTTGCTCGTTACTGACCCACGCTCCTAGCAGGCCCAGCGCCGACAGGAAGGAGGACCGCCCCATGACCACACGCTCCCCGAGTCAGCCATGGCGCACGCCGGCATTGTTCAGCCTGATCTAGCGCGGATCCCCGGGCGTTTACGCCCGGGAGGAAGCGCTTCTCAAGATAGGGGTGACCCGCACGGGTGCACGGGTCCGCACTGTTGGCCTCAGTCGGGACGCTTCTGGTTCTCGATGTACTCCTTGATGATCGCCAGCGGTGCGCCGCCGCAGGACGCGGCGAAGTAGGACGGGGACCAGAAGTGGTCGCCCCACAGGTACTTGCGGATGTGGCCGGGGAACTCCTGGCGGAGCCTGCGGGCTGAGACGCCCTTGAGGGAGCCGACCAGTCGGGAGATGGCGACCTTGGGCGGATAGTGCACGAGCAGGTGGACGTGATCGCGCTCGCCGTTGAACTCCACCAGCTCGGTTTCGAAGTCGGCACACACGGCCCGCATGATCTCTTCGCAGCGCGTAAGGATCTCATCGGTGAAGGGGCCGCGCCGGTATTTGGGTGTGAAGACCAAGTGGGCGTGAAGGGTATAGACGACCGTGCGGCCCCTACGGATGTTGGGGTTTGGCTCCCAGCGTGGTGACATAGATCAACTGTAGTACGATGCCCGGCATGAAGATCGTGACGCAGGTGAAGCTGATGCCGGAGGCCGACCAGGCCGCCGCGCTGTCGGCGACCCTGCGCACGGTGAACGACCTGGCGTGCTGGGTCTCCGAGGTGGCGTTCGCCCATGGCGTGCCGCGTGAGTACGAGCTGCGCAAGCACACGTACCCGCGCCTCAAGGCCGAAGGGCTCGGGGCGCAGGCGGCGCAACACGTGATCAAGAAGGTGCGCGATGCGTACACGACGCTGCACGCCAACATCCGCGCCGGAAACCTCGGCAAGCCGAAGTCGAAGCGCCGGATCAAGGCCGGGTCGAAGCCGATCACGTTCCGTCCCGAGGCTGCGCAGCCATATGACGACCGGTGTTTGAGCTGGCAGTACGACGCACAGACCGTGTCCATCTGGACAACTGCCGGGCGCCTCAAGAACGTCCGCTTCGTCTGCTCCGCCGACGCGCTCAAGACGCTCCGCGAGTACCGCAAGGGCGAGGCAGACCTGATCGAGCGTGACGGGGTCTTCTACCTGATCGCCACCTGCGAGGTCCCCGAGGCCAAGACGTACGAGCCGGACGGCTTCATCGGCGTGGACCTCGGCATCGTCAACATCGCCACCACGTCCACTGGCTACCAGGCCGCCGGGCGCGGTCTCAACCGGTACCGCAAGCGTCAGCTTGCCCTGCGGGCCAAGCTCCAGAAGAAGCGCACCAAGTCCGCCAAGCGCCGGTTGAAGGAGCGCTCCCGCCGCGAACAGCGGCACGTCAAGAACACCAACCACATCATCGCCAAGACGATCGTGACCGAGGCTGAACGCACCTCAGCCGGGATCTCCCTGGAAGAACTCAAGGGAATCCGGCAGAGGGTACGGCTCCGCAAGCCCCAACGGGTCGCACTCCACTCCTGGGCCTTCGCCCAACTCGGGGACTTCATCGTCTACAAGGCCAAGCGGGCCGGGGTGCCCCTGGTCTTCGTTGATCCCGCGTACACGTCGCAGACGTGCGCCGAGTGCGGCCACGTCGACAAGCGAAACCGTGTCGACCAGGGGCTTTTCATCTGCCGGGGGTGCGGGGTCGTTGCTCACGCCGACCGGAATGCTTCCCACAACATCGCCACCCGTGGCGAGATCGTGTGGAATGCGGGGCGTGAGTCACGCGTCCCTGCCACCCCATAGGGGTGTCTGGACGGAGGAGCCAACCCAGCAGCCAGTTGGGAGCTACCTCCAAGCCCGGTCCTTTAGGGCCGGGTCAAGTTGACGAAGGCGCCCCCATTCTCGCCCGCCCCGTTCGCCGCATCGACCTGCCGGCCGAAGCCGACCATGCCCGCCGCTTCGTCGGTGAACTCTTCGACGCCATCGGCCGAGTACGGCAACTGCACACGTTCGGCAAGGGCATGGGCATCGCCGCTCCCCCAATCGGCATCGACCGCTGCGCCGCCGTGGTCGTCCCGCCGGAACCCGACGCCGAGCCGATGGTTCTGCTGAACGCTTCCATCGAGGAGGCCTCCGCCGACCTGGACGAGCAGTTCGAGGGCTGCCTCAGCTTCTTCGACGTCCGCGGCCGGGTTCCCCGCCCTCTCAGCATCATCGTCGCCCACCGCGACCTCGACGGCAGCACGAGGTTGTCCCACTTCACCCAGGGAGAATGGCCCGCCTCGTTGGCCACGAGATCGACCACCTTGAAGGTGTTCTCTACCGTGAGCGCATGCGCCCGGGCGTCCTCCCGATCCCGGTCCAGGAGTACCGAGGCACCGGCCGACAGTGGCAGTACGGCTGAGCCAAGACCTGCTGCCCGACGCCGCCCCTCTCCATGAGTTGCCGCCGCGTCACCCAAGTCAGCGTGGTCGTCGCCTTGTCGGGCGCCGGTCATCGCGGCACCTTCCCGTCCTTGCACGCCGTAACGGTCGTGGCTTCTCTGCCGGCGAGGTGGGCGAGGGCAGGACAGGCACCGTCGACGTTGTCGAAGATCGGCGCTGTGAGCACAGCACTCTCCAGGAGTGGGAACAGTCGTTGAGGTCTTGGGCTCCCGGCCCTGCACCGCAGAACCCCACGTACGGCGAGCACGGCCGCTGCTTCGACGCCGCCCTCCGAGCCGCCCGAGCCGCGTCCGGAAACCTCTCTCGTACGGCGGTCCGGCCGCCTCCCCATGCCACACTGCGGACATGACGCATACGGCGAACGGCATGCACCAGTACGGCCGCGGTGATGACGCCGGACCGGCTCGGACCTCCTGGCCCCGGTACGGCGTGGATGCGCCGGGCTTCGTGTCGACCCTCGGTGCCGCCGCGGCGGTTTTCGGTCTGGCGTCCGTGCGGTGGCGACGGGGACGGGCGCTGACGGCGACCGCGGGCGCGTTGCTGACCGCCAGTACCGGCGTATACCTGCACACCACACTGCGCGGAAAGTTAGCCATCTGGGAGAGGGAGCTGGACCGGATCGGCCTCAAGGGCGACGAGGAGTTGCTGGACCTGGGATGTGGGCGTGGCGCGGTACTGGTTGCCGCGGCGAAACGGCTGCCGAACGGGAGGGCCGTTGCCGCCGATCTGTGGGCGGGCAAGGACCAGAGCGGCAATCGCCCGGAGATCACTCTCGCCAACGCCGCCGCAGCCGGGGTGGCGGACCGGGTGGAGGTGCACACGGCCGACATGACTGCGCTGCCTTTCGCGGACGACTCCTTCGACGTGGTGACCAGCGCGCTGGCGATCCACAACATCGAGCCGCCGGAGCGGCAGTACCAGGCGCTGGACGAGGCGATGCGTGTCCTGAGGCCGGGCGGCCGCCTGGTCATCGCCGACTTCTGGTTCGCCGCGCGGAGGTACATCGCCCACCTCGGCGGGGACAGCACCCTGCGCCCCTTGGGCATGGGCTACTGGTACGGGAGTCCTTGGCTCGGCATCAACCTCCTCGAGGCGACCAAGAAGGACTCCCAGTAGTGCCTGGGGGTCGGGGGGTGGGTTCGCGTCGGTCCGGGCCTGCCATCCTCGGCTGAGGGTGACGGCGGGGGAGCCAGGCCCGGACGGTGTGCAAGGCCCAGGGCAGCAGGGCGACCTCGGACGACTCGAAATCGCGGTGGCGACGGCACTGCGCGACACCTTCCTGCGACTGGTTCAGTTCCGTGCTGGTAGGCAGTGCACCGACACGTTGGCGTTCCCGCCCCCGAAACACCGCTGTTCGCGTCGCCCGGGTGGGCAGCGCGGCTGTAACCGCGCCCCGGCAGCCCCGCGGTCCTGCGGCCAGTGCCCGGAGCGACCGGTCGGTGAACTCTCCCGTACCGGGACACCGGCCCCGTCTCCCGATGGAGGTCGCGCGCCCGCGGCAGGACCATCTCCAGCAGCGCGGCGTCCAGGGGACACTCCGTCAAGGCGGAGCTCGGAGGGCCGAGACGGTAGCCGTCGCCCTGCCTGCGGACGACGCCTGGGGCCAGTGACCCGCCGACGACACGGTGCGCTGTGGACTTCGACAGACCGCTTTCTCTCGCGAGTTGACTGAGGGACAGCGTGCAGGCGCACCGACATTCCCGGGCGCGACTCCGTGAGGGAGGTTCAAGCCGAATCCGAGGTCCCGGTTCCGGCTCGCCGTTGGACGGGGTATCGGCGTCATTGGTGATCGACGGTGCCCCGGTCGGGACAGGGGTGGGTTCAGATGTTCTCGGACATCCTCTCGACGCCCTCGTCTGGTTGGCGAACAATGCTGCGCATCGGGAGTGTGGCGGGCTTCGGGCGGGTGAGTTCGTACTGCTCGGCAGCCTCGTGCAAACCAAATGGCTGGACGGCCCATGCGAAATACGCGCTATCAGTGATCCCCTGGGGGAGATTGCAGCCCGATTCGAGGGATGAGCATGCAGGCGGCCGCCGTGGACCGAGTGTCGACCGCTCCGGGTCCGGGAGTCGGTGTCTCTCTCGCGCAGGGACGGATCGCGGGATCCGATCCGACGTGTGCCCGTGTCCTGCCCCCGGTCCCGGTCGCCGGCGCTGCACTTGTCGGAACTCCGACCGAGCAGGGTGTGCGTGACCGAGCCACAGTTCGTGGCGGGGGCGGACGCAGGGCGGGCGCCGCGTTCGCGGGGCCAGTGCCGTGAATCTCTGGCCCAGCCAGGACGTTGTGGACGAATCGCGATCACGCAACGACCCCGGACGTGAGCGAGGAGTGCGGGGTGAGCCGGCTGAGGCGCCGGGCGCCCTGGCCGTGGCGTGCTCAGGCGGTCGCGAGAGCGCCGCCGTCCACCACGTACTCGGCGCCGGTGATACGGGAGGCACGCTCAGAGGCGAGGAAGGACACCAGATCGGCGACGTCCTCCGGCTCGCTGGTCCCCTTCATGGGGGCACCCTCCATCTGGACCATCATGTGCACCACCGAGTCGCTGTCCTGCCCGGTGGCGCCTTGGATGCTGTCCGCGACCAGGTCCATGGCCGAGGTCCGCACCAGCCCGGGGAGCACGCTGTTGACGCGGACGCCGTGCGGGGCGACCTCGGCGGCCAGGCCCTTGGCATAGTGGAGGAGCGCGGCCTTCGCTGCGCCGTAGTGCAGTAGGGCGCCGACCGGCCGCCGGGCGACTGTCGACGCCATCTCGATGATGACCCCGCCGCCCTGACGGATCATCGACGGCAGGACCGCCGCGTCCAGCCGTACCGCGGCCAGGTAGTTGCTCTTGAGGGCTTCCACCCAGTCCTCGTCGGGGATGGCGGCGTGACCGCCGAGGTGTGGCATGCCGCCGCTGCTGGCACCGCCGGCGTTGTTCACCAGGATGTCCACCCCGCCGAGTATGCCGAGGGCCGCGTCGGCGAGTTCACGCACGCCCTCCGGGGTGCTGGAGTCGGCGGTCACCAGGCGGACCGAGTCGGGGACCGGCGCCTCCTTGCGCGCAGAGGTCACCACGGTGGCCCCCTCGGCGACCAGCCTGCGGACGATGGCCAGGCCGATGCCGCGGGTGCCGCCTGTCACCAGTGCGCGCTTGCCTCGCTGGAGCGCCGCCGCGTCGTTCACGTGGGTCATGTTCTCTTCCTGTCCGCCGGGGTTCCTGTGGTTCCTGGTGATGTGCGCCGGTGTCCGTCATGGTCTTGCGGGGAGCGCGGCGCGACGGGGCGCCGCGTTCTCCTGTTCGCGCTCAGTGCCGTCCTTGCTCCGGCGGGACGGCTTTCGACTGCCGTTCCGCCGCGAGGTCCAGGATGTTGCGGTTCCCCTCGGTCCAGAGGATGGTCATCGCCAGCTCGTTGATGCGCCAGCCGGTGTCGGTGCGCACAAGGTGGAAGCGGTAGGTTCCGCCGATGCGCCACAGGGGGGAGCCCATGGGGTTGTCGAGGCGGTGCGTCGCCTGGAACGAAGTGGTGCAGTGCGCGGTGTCACCCTCGAACGACACCAGATGGTTGGTCATCAGGTGGTGGGAGGCGTCGTAGCCGCCGAGGACCGCTTCCCAGGAGTCGACGAGTTCCCTCGCGGTCACCGTGGTCGGTGAGCCGCCGAGCAGACTGGTGTAGTCCAGCAGGACCTTGGGGGTGAACAGGGTGACGGCTTCGTCCCATTCGTGCCGGTCGCTGTGCCATCCCATGCGGTCACAGATCTCGATGACGGCGTCGCGGTCGTCCATACGTGGTTCCTTACCTGTAAGTGCCGTGCAGGGCCGTGGAGTGCCCTGGGCCGGACCTGGGGGTTTGGATGGGTTCGGGGGCCCTCCAGGGCGGCTACCAGGTGACGGGGAGGTCGTGCAATCCCTCCAGCGTCATACCGACCTTCATGGAGACCTCGTCCATCGGCACCGCGAGCCGCAGCGTGGGGATCCGCTTGAACAGGGTGCCGAAGAGGATCTCCAGCTCGGCCCGGGCCAGGTTCTCGCCCAGGCACCTGTGGGGTCCGTGGCCGAAGCCCAGGTGGCCCTGGGTGTCACGGTGGATGTCGAAGGTGTCGGCGTCGTCGAAGACCGCGGCGTCGCGGTTGGCCGCGGCGGTGGACAGGATGACCCCGTCGCCCTCCTTGATGGTCCGGCCCGCCACCTCCACGTCGGCGGTCGCGACCCGCAGCGTCGTCAGGTCGGCGATGGACAGGAACCGCATCAGCTCCTCCACCGCACCGGGCAGCAGCTCCGGGTTCTCGCGTATCTCGGCGAGCTGGTCCGGGTGCTGGAGCAGGGTCAGGGTGCCCAGGCCGATCATGCTGGTGGTCGTCTCCTGGCCGCCGATCAGAAGCGCGACCATGAGCTTCGACACCTCGATCGAGGTCAGCTCACCGGTGTTCAGCCGCTCCGTGATGAGCGTGCTCAGCAGGTCGTCGCCCAGGTTCTTCTGCTTGGCGTCCACCACCTGCACCAGGTAGTCGAGCAGTTCCCGGCCGGCCGCCACTGCCTGCTCCAGATCCGGTGCCTGCATGATGCCCTGGGCGTGCACCTCGAACAGCTCGTGCTCTTCGTAGGAGATGCCGAGCATCCTGCAGATCACACGCGACGGCAGCGGCCTGCCCAGCACCGCGATCAGGTCGACGGGGGTCTCGAGCTGGAGCAGTTCGTCGATCAGCTCGTCGGCCATCCGCTGGATCATCGGACGTAACCGCTCCACCTGCTTGGCGGTGAAGCGCGGCAGCAGCATGCGGCGGCGTGCCCTGTGGCGTTCCCCGTCCAGCCCGAACAGTTCCTGGGTGAACTCCGGGAAGTTCTTCTCCCGTTCGGCGAGAATCGGGAATGCGGGATTGTCGTGGTCGGAGGAGAACATCGCGGCGTCGGCGAACATCGCTCGCGCCTCCGCATGCTGAGTCACCAGCCACGCGGTGCTGCCGTCGAAGAGCCGCACCTCGGCCAGCGGGCCCTGCTCGGCCAGCTCGGCGTATTCGGTCGGCGGGTGGTAGGGGCAGCCCCGCTTCATCGGGTACTCGTGCAGTTCGGGGCTGGTCACGGTCGGTTGTTCGGTCATGTCGGGGAACCTCTCTCGTCTCTGCTGTCGCTGTGGTGACGGTGGTGGGCTGGCCGAGGTCAGCCCAGTGGATCGATGGGACGGGTCGTGAGCCAGTCATGGACGGCCAGCGCGGCTGTGGCGGCGTTGTCCTCCACGATCGTGAAGTGATCGCCGGGTACGTCCCGGACGGCCATCGGGAACGCCGGTGTCCGTTTCCAGGCGTCGGCCGGCACCTCGGGTGCGCCCGGCACGGCCGGCAACGCGGAGGCGGCCTGGACCAGCAGGTGGGGCGCGCGGGTCGGAGCCGGAGCGAACTCGGTGAACAGCCGCAGGTAGGCGCCCATCGCGGTCCACCGCACATGGTCGATCCGGCCGAACGCCTCTTCGCGGTCGAACATGCCCCGGGTCAGCGCCGGCTGGATCAGCGGGAGCCGGCTGTCAGCGAAGTACGTGTCCAGCAGTACGACGCCGGCAGGGTGGTGGCCCGTCCGCTCCAGGTGGACCGCTACCGCGTTGGCCAGCCAGCCCCCGGAGGAGTAGCCGACCAGGACGTACGGTTCTCCGGCCGCGTGCCGCAGCACCGTTCGGGCCTGCGACTCCACCATGGCGTCGAAGTCGGCGGGCAGCGGCTCGCCTTCGATGAAGCCCGGCACCTGGAGCGCCGACACTCCGCGGACACCCGTGAGCGCCGTGCCGAAGTGGGCGTACTGGAGCGGGCTCGACGAGGCCCCGACCGTCGGGAAGCAGAGCAGGACGGGGCGTTCGGGTCCGCTCGCCAGCCGCACCGGCTCCCGGTAGGTGTCGTCCCCGGCCGAGAACGTCGGCCGGAGCCGGGAGGCGGCCGACAGGAACGCGTTGCCCTCGTGGATCCGGCCCTGGGCGACGGCCGCCCGGTACAGGACGTCGATCGTGTCCTGCGGTCGAGACGCGTCGTCGGCCCCGGCGGCCGGGGCTTCGTCCAGCAGGTCGTCGAGCCGCTCGGCGAGCCCGGCCGGGGTGCGGCTGTCGAACACCACAGTGGAGGGCAGCCGCAGGCCGGTCGCCCCGCCGAGGGCGTTGCGCAGCTCAACCGCGGTCAGCGAGTCGAAACCGGACTCCAGGAACGGTCCCGAGGCGTCCAGGGCCTCGGGACCGGTGTGCCCCAGGACGCTCGCGGCGTGGGTGAGTACCAGGCCGAGCAGTTCCGTGCGGCGCTCCTCGCCGTGCAGGTCCGCCAGCCGGTGCCGGGCCGGCACGGGGGCGGGAGCCGGCGCTGCCGCGGGCACCAGCCCGGCGAGCAGCGGTGGTACGTCCGTGCGCTCCGCAGCGCCGCGGAGCGCGACGGTGTCCATCTGCAGGAGGACCACCGCGGGCTCGTCGCCGGACCGGGCCGCGTCGAACAGGTCCAGGGCTTCCTCGGCGGAGAACGCGCGCACCCCGTTCCGGGCGAGCCGGGCCAGGCCGTCCGCCCCCAGGGCGCCGGTCATGCCGCCGTCGCCCTCCGCCCACGGGCCCCAAGCCAGCGATACGGCCGGCAGTCCGCGGGCCGTGCGGTACCGGGCGAGCGCGTCCAGGAAGGCGTTGGCCGCGGCGTAGTTGGCCTGGCCGCCGGCGCCGAGGATCCCGGCCGCGGAGGAGAACAGCACGAATCCGGCGAGGCCGACGTTCTGGGTCAGCTCGTGCAGGTGCCAGGCCGAATCCAACTTGGCCTGCAGCACGCTGTCGACCTGCTCCGGGGTGATCGACGTCAGCACGCCGTCGTCGATCACCCCGGCCGCGTGCACGACCAGGGTCAGCGGATGCGCGGCGGGGAGGCCGGCGAGGAGTTTCGCCAGCGCCTGCCGGTCGCCCACGTCACAGGCGGCCACGGTGGCCTCCGCGCCCAGCTCGCGCAACTCCGCGACCAGTTCGGCGCTGCCTTCGGCGGCTGGGCCGCGGCGGCTCACCAGCAGCAGACGGCGGGCGCCGTGCCGCTCCGCCAACCGGCGGGCGACCTGCCGCCCGAGGCCCCCGGTGCCGCCGGTGATCAGCACGGTTCCCCGCGGTTCGAACGCGGGCTCCGGATCCGTGCGGAGGGCCGGCATCCGGGTGAGCCGGGGCACGAAGAGCCGACCGGCGCGGACCGCCAACTGCGGTTCGCCGGTGGCGAGCGCGGCAGCCAGGACGTCTGCGGAGGCGTCAAGGCCGTCCAGATCGATGAGCGCGAACCGGTCCGGATGCTCCGTCTGCGCGGATCGGACCAGGCCCCACACAGCGGCGTGAGCCGGCCTCGGCACGTCGTCCGCCGGCTGTGCGGCCACCGCCCCTACGGTCACGAACACCAGCCGTGCCCCCACGGCCCGGGGCTCACCGAGCCACCGCCGCATCGCACCCAGCGCGGCGTGCACGGCCTGGTGACCCGCCTCCACGACGGTCCCGCGGTGCGGGCCCACGAGGACGGCGACCACGTCCGGCACCGACCCGTCGGCCGGGGCGCCGGCAGCCGGGTTGCCGTCGGCCCCGTTCTCCCTGGCGGCTCCGGTTTCTGCGGCGACGGTGAGCGGGCCCGCCAGAAGGGCCTCCACCGGGTCCGGGTGGTGGCTCACTCGGTGGCCCTGGGACGTCAGAGCCGTGGCGAGGCCGGTGGGGATCGGGCCGACCAGCGCGCAGTGTCGGACCGGTGCCGTCCCGCGGGCGGTGATTTCCGTCCAGTCGACACGGAGGACGGCGTCCTGCCGGGCCCGTTGCGCCGCCCGGATCTGCTCGCGGGAGAGGGGCCGCAGTGCCAGGTCACCGACGGTGACGACCGGGCGGCCGTCCGGGTCCCAGGTGGTCAGGGTCAGACTGCCGGGGCCGGCCGGGGCGAGCCGGACCCGCAGGGCCCGCGCCCCGGTGGCACGCAGCGTCACGGCGCTCCAGGAGAACGGTACGACCGCCCCGTCCCCGCTCTCCGTCGGCCCACCGGTACCGGCACCGGCAGCGGCGCCGTGCAGCGCCGCGTCGAGCAGTGCCGGATGCAGCCCGAACCGGACGGGCCCGCCGATGTGCTCCTCGGGCAAGGACACCTCGGCGAACACCTCAGCGCCGTGCCGCCAGGCCCTCCGCACGCCTTGGAACACCGGCCCGTAGCCCAGGCCCGCGGCGCCGAGGGCTTCGTAGAGACCGGCCACCGGGACGTCGACCGCGCCCGCGGGCGGCCACGCCACCGGTGCCTCCGGCTGCTCGCCGCCGGCGGCTGTGAGCAGCCCGGCGGCATGCCGGGTCCAGGGTGCCGTCGCGGACACGTCCTCCGGCCGCGAGTGAATGCTCACCGGCCGGCGCCCGGCGTCGTCCGGGACGCCCACCACCACCCCGACCTGCACGGCACCGTCTCCTGGCAACACCAGCGGCGCCTCCAGGGTGAGTTCCTCGATGTCGGGCCGGTCTGTCTCGCGGCCCGCCGTCAGCGCCAGCTCCACCAGCGCCGCGCCCGGCAGCACGGGGGCGCCGAGCACCGTGTGGTCGGCCAGCCAGGGCAGCGCCGCCGTCGACAGTCGGCCGGTGAACAGGGTTCCTTCGCCCGTCGGCAGCTCCGCGGCGGTGCCCAGTACCGGGTGTGCCACGGCCCGCTGGCCGGCCAGGTGCGGCTGTCCCGCCCGTTCCTCGGCGGTCGGATCGAGCCAGAACCGGCGGCGCTGGAAGGGATAGGTGGGCAGGTCGACCAGGTGTGGTCCGGCGTCCGGCAGACACGCCGCCCAGTCCACCGGCACACCCCGCACGTACAGCCGGGACACGGCCGTGACGAGCGTCTCCTCCTCCGGCCGTCCCGCCCGGATCGTCGCGGTCACGGTCCCGCCGTCGTTCTCGGAGAGGTAGCCGTCCACCATCGGGGCGAGCGCCGCGTCCGGTCCCACCTCCAGGAACGTGTCGACGCCGCGGGCCCCGAGGGTGCGGACGGCGTCGAGGAACCGCACCGCGTGCCGCGCCTGCCGCGTCCAGTAGTCAGGGGAGCGCAACTCCTGTGCCGTGACCTCCTGTCCGGACAGGGTGGACACCACCGGGATGCGTGGCGCCCGGAAATCCATCCCGGCGGCGACCTTGCGGAACTCCTCCAGCATCCCGTCGATATGAGGGGAGTGGAACGCGTGGCTCACGCGCAGCCGCCGGGTCTTGCGCCCCCGCCCCGCCAGCTCGGCGGCGACCAGGAGGACCTCCTCCTCGTCACCGCTGACCACCACCGCCGACGGACCGTTGACCGCAGCGAGGGCGGCCCGGCCGTCCAGGTCCGCAAGGAGCGGCAGCACTTCGTCCTCGCTCGCCTGCACCGCCACCATCGCACCGCGAGGGGGCAGTTGCTGCATCAGCCGGCCGCGCTCGGTCACCAGCAGCGCCGCGTCCGACAGCGACAGGACGCCGGCGACGTGGACAGCGGCCAGCTCGCCGATCGAGTGGCCGGCGACGAAGTCTGGCCGCACACCCCATCGCTCCAGCAACCGGAACAGCGCCACCTCGAAAGCGAACAACGCCGGCTGGGCGTACCCGGTCCGGTCCAGCAGCCCGTCCGGCCCGCTGCCGCCCAGCATGAGTTCCTTCAGCGGCCGATCAAGACGTGCGTCCAGCTGCTCGGCGACGGTGTCCAGGGCGTCGGCGAACGCCGGGAACGCCGCGTAGAGAGCCTGTCCCATCTCCTGGCGCTGACTGCCCTGGCCGGTGAAGACGAAGGCCAGCTTCGGCCGGCCGGCCACGCCTCGCACCAGACCGGGCGCGGTGGCCCCGTCGGCCAGTGCGGCCAGGGTCCGGCGCAGCGTGGTCCTGTCCCGGGCCACCGCCACCGCGCGGTGTCCGAGCGAGGGGCGCCGGCTCAGCGAGCGGGCGGTGTCGGCGAGTGGGACCTCGGTCCGCTCGTCGAGGTGCGTCAGCAGGTCGCGGGCGCGAGCTCGCAGCGCCTCGGCGCTCCGGGCGGAGAGCGTCCACGGTGTCACGGCGCCCGTGTCGAGGACCTCTGCGGCGTCGGCGGGACGCCGCTCGGCGGCGGGCGGCGCCTCCTCCAGGATGACGTGGGCGTTGGTGCCGCTCACGCCGAACGACGAGACGCCGGCGCGGCGTGGCCGGCCGAGATCGGGCCAGCTCCGGTTCTCGGTGAGCAGCCGGACGGCGCCGGCCGTCCAGTCCACGTGCGGGGTCGGTTCGTCGACGTGCAGGGAGCGCGGCAGCACGCCGTGCCGCATCGCCATCACCATCTTGATCACCCCGGCGACCCCAGCGGCGGCCTGGGTGTGCGCGATGTTCGACTTCACCGATCCCAGCCAGAGCGGGTGGTCCGCGGGCCGGTCCCGGCCGTACGTCGCGAGGAGGGCCTGTGCCTCGATCGGGTCGCCGAGCCGGGTCCCGGTGCCGTGTGCCTCGACGGCGTCCACGTCGGACGGCGCCAACCGGGCCCGGGTCAGCGCCTCGCGGATCACCCGCTGCTGCGAGGGTCCGTTCGGCGCGGTCAACCCGCTGCTGGCACCGTCCTGGTTGACCGCGGAGCTGCGGATCACCGCAAGCACCGGGTGACCTTCGCGCTGTGCATCCGAGAGCCGCTCCAGGACCAGCATCCCGGCACCCTCGCCCCAGCCGGTGCCGTCGGCCGCCGCGGCGAACGACTTGCACCGGCCGTCCGCGGCCAGACCGCCCTGCCGACTGAACTCCACGAACACCCCGGGCGTCGACATCACCGTCACCCCGCCCGCCAGAGCCAGCGAACACTCGCCCGAGCGCAGCGAGTTGGCCGCCAGGTGGAGCGCGACCAGCGATGACGAGCAGGCGGTGTCCACGGTCAACGCGGGTCCTTCGAGGCCGAAGGTGTAGGACAGCCTCCCGGACGCCACGCTGCCCGCGCTGCCGTTGCCGAGGTAGCCCTCCAGCTCCGCCGGCGCCTCCCGCAGCCGCCCGCCGTAGTCGCTGTACATCACTCCGACGAACACGCCGGTACGGCTGCCGCGCAGTGCGCCGGGGTCGAGGTGTGCCCGCTCGAAACCCTCCCAGGCCAGCTCCAGCAGCAGCCGCTGCTGCGGGTCCATCGCGAGTGCCTCGCGCGGGCTGATCCCGAAGAACTCGGGGTCGAAACCGGCGCAGTCGTCAAGGAACCCGCCCACCCCGGAGTGTGATGTGCCCGGCCGGTCGGTGCCGGTGCCCAGCAGCCGGCCGATGTCCCAGCCCCGGTCGGCCGGCAGCGCGGACAGGGGGTCGCGGCCGTCGCTGACCAGCCGCCACAGTTTTTCCGGGCTGTCCGAACCGCCGGGGTACCGGCAGGCCATGCCGACCACGGCGATCGGTTCCCTGGCCTTCGCCTCCGTCTCCTCCAGGCGCAGTCGCGTCTGCTGCCCCTCCGAAATCGCCCGCTTGAGGTACTCACGGAGCATGGTCTCGTTCGTCATGGGTTCCGCTCCTTCCGCACGATCGGCCCGACGGGTTCACTTCGCATGAAGGAAGCGGTTGTCGACGAGGTCGAAGAGCTCGTCGTCGGTCGCGCTGTCCAGGCCCGGGTCCGGGGCGGGCCCCGACCCGCCGGTCAGTTCGGCCAGCAGTTCCGTCAGCCGGGTCACCGCCTGGTCACGTACCTCGTCCCGCAGGTCTGTGCCGCGCAGCCGGCCGGTGAGCCGGTCGAGTGCGGCGGTGACGGCCTCCTCGGCGCGCTCCTCGTCTCCGCCGAGCAGCGTCTCCAGCCGGCTGGCGACGGCACGCGGGGTGGGGTGGTCGAAGACGAGGGTGGTCGGCAGCCGCAGCCCGCAGGCGGCGGCGAGCCGGTTGCGCAGTTCCACCGCGGTCAGCGAGTCGAAGCCCATCTCCAGGAAGCCGCGGGTCTCCGGGACGTCGTCCGCCGACCGGTGTCCCAGCACCGCCGCCGCCGTGCCGCACACCAGATTCAGCAGGACCCGTTCGCGCTCGTGGCCGGAGAGACCGTCCAGACCGTCGAGCACGGACACTGCGGCGTCGCCCTGCGGCCCTGTCAGGGCTGTCGGGCGCGCACCGGGGCCGGCCAGCGCCCGCAGCAGCGGCGGTACGACGCCTGAGGCGGCCTGGGCGCGAAGGGCCGCGGTGCTGACCCGCATGGGCGCGAGGACCGCCGTCCCGTCCGCCAGTGCCGCGTCGAAGAGCGCCAGGCCCTCCTCCGACGTGAGTGGCCGCATCCCGGACCGGGCGATCCGCGCGAGGTCCGCCTCGCTCAGATGACCGGTCATCGCGCTCTGCCGTTCCCAGAAGCCCCAAGCCAGCGAGAGCGCGGGCAGGCCGCTCGCCCGGCGGCGCTCCGCCAGCGCGTCCAGGGCCGCGTTCGCCGCGGCGTAGGCGCCCTGCCCGGCCGTGCCGAGCAGCCCGGACGCCGAGGAGAACAGCACGAACGCGGAGAGGTCCAGGTGCCGGGTCAGGGTGTCGAGGTGCTGTGCCGCGTCCGTCTTTGGGCGCAGCACCCGCTCCAACCGGTCGGAGGTGACCGAGGTCAGCACCGCGTCGTCCAGTACACCGGCAGTGTGCACCACCGCGGTCAGCGGGGCGTCCGCGGGGATCCGCGCCAACTGCGTGGCCAGGGCGTTGCGGTCACCGACGTCGCAGGCGGCCACCTCCACGTCGGCACCGAGTGCGGACAGCTCCGGCACCAGCTCGGCGGCGCCCGCGGCGGCCGGGCCCTGACGGCTCAGCAGCAGCAGGCGCCGGGCTCCGTGGGCGGTGACCAGATGCCGGGCGATGAGGGTGCCGAGCATGCCGGTGCCGCCGGTGATCAGCACGGTGCCGTCGGCGAACGGCCGCCGGTCCCGCGCCCCTTCCGGCTCCGCCGGCTTGTCGGTGCGTGTGAGGCCGGGGTGCAGGACCGTGTCGGCGCGCACCGCGGTTTGCGGCTCCCCGGTGGCCAGCGTCGCGACCAGCTGCTCGGGGGAGAGCCGACCGGTGTCGGTGTCGACCAGGACGAACCGGCCGGGGTGCTCGGTCTGGGCGGTCCGGACCAGGCCCCAGACAGCTGCCTGCGTGTCGTCCGGGACGTCGCCCGGCCGTGCCGCCACCGCGCCGTGGGTCAGCAGCACGAGCCTGGACGCGCCGAGCCGCTCGTCGGCGAGATACGCCTGGAGCAGGCCCAGAGAGTGCTTCAGCGTCGTACGGACGGAGGGGGCGTCGGCGACGGAGCCGGAGGGGGCGGCGGAGTACGCGGCGGCGATGGCGGCTGGGGTGCAGGACACCACCACCGCGTGCGGCACCGGGCCGCCGGAACGGACCTGGTCGCTCAGAGCGGCGAGGTCGTCGTACCGGGGTGTCCCGTTCCGCCGGTCGGCTGTGCCGTGCCGGTCCGTCCCGCCGTCTCCGCGGATGTCGTCGGGCCCGTCGAGACCGGGGACCGGTCCCAGCAGGGCGTACCCACCGTGCGGTGCTGGCCGCCCCGCGGGCGCGGCCGTCCACGCCAGCCGCAACAGTCCCTCGCCTGCCGTGCGGGTGGCGGAGAACTGCGCGGGGTCGACCGGACGAAGGGCCAGGGAGCCCACCGAAGCCACTGGATGCCCGGACGGGTCGGTGAGCGTGAGTGACACTGCGCCCGCTCCGGCGGGCGACAGCCGGACGCGCACCGCCGACGCCCCGGTCGCGTGCAGTGAGACGTTGTTCCAGGAGAACGGCAGCCGGGCCGCGGGCCGGTCCGCCGGTTCGGCGCCGTCCTCTGGGCCGGTCAGCGCGACACTCTGCGCGGCCGCGTCCAGCAGAGCGGGGTGCAGACCGAACGATGCGGAGCCGGCGAGCAGTTCGTCGTCCAGCCGTACCTCGGCGAGGACCGTGTCCCCGAGCCGCCAGGCCGCCCGGAGCCCCTGGAAGGCCGGCCCGTACGCGTAGCCCTGGCCGGCCAGCCGGGTGTAGTGGTCGCCAAGGTCGACCGCGACCGCGCCATCGGGCGGCCAGGTTCCGCCCTCCGGCACAGCCACAGCCGGCTCGTCGTCGAGCACACCGGTCGCGTGCCGGATCCAGGGCTCGTCGTCCCCGGTCCGGGAGTGCACGCTGACGGCCCAGCCGTCGTCCTGGCTCTCTGCCACCACCTGGAAGGTCGTCTCGCCCTCCGCGGACAGAGCCAGTGGCGCCTGCACGGTCAGCTCCCGTACCCGCTCCGCGCCCAGCAGCCGGCCGGCGTGCGAGGCGAGTTCGAGGAAGGCGGTGCCAGGGAACAGCATCGTGTCGTGCACGGTGTGGTCGGCGAGCCACGGCTGAGCGCGGACCGACAGCCGCCCGCTCAGCACCAGACCGTTTCCGGTTGCCGTGGCGACGACCGCCCTGACCAGGGGATGGTTGCCCGGCGCGAGTCCGGTGGCCGCGACGTCCAAATCCGCTTCGCCGTCCACCAGCCAGTAGCCGCGACGCTGGAAGGCGTACGTCGGGAGGTCCAGTCGGCGGGCGCCCCGGCCCGCGAACAGCCGCTCCCAGTCCAGGCGGACACCGCGGGTGTACAGCCGGCCCGCCGCCCGCAGGAATCCCTCCATGCCGCTGTCGTCACGGCGCAGCGACCCGGTGACCAGGACACCGTCGGCCCCGGCGTCCTCCACGGTCTCCTGAACCGGCACCGTCAGCACCGGATGGGGGCTGATCTCCAGGAAGACGTCGTAGCCGCCGTCGGCCAGTTCCCGGGTGACCTCGGCGAGCCGGACAGGCCGACGGAGGTTGAGGTACCAGTACTCGGACCGGTGTTCACCGGCGTCCAGCAGGGTCCCGGTGACAGTGGAGAGGAACGCCGTGCGCGGGGAGTCCGTCGTGATCCCGCTGAGCGCGCCGAGCAGTTCGTCGCGTACCTCCTCGACCTGCGCGGAGTGCGAAGCGTAGTCCACCGGGATCCGGCGTGTCCGCACCCCTTCCGCGACGCACAGGTCGGTCAGCTCGGCCAGCGCGGCCACGTCACCGGACACCACGACCGAGAAGGGGCTGTTGACCGCAGCCACCGAGAGCCTCGCACCCCAGGGTGCGACCAGGGCGGCGGCCTCGGTCTCGCCCAGCGCGACCGTGACCATGCCGCCCCCGCCGGCCAGCGCGCGCAGCGCCCGGCTGCGGACGGCCACCACCCGGGCCGCGTCGTGCAGCGAGAGGGCACCCGCTACGCAGGCTGCGGCGATCTCGCCCTGGGAGTGGCCCACCACCACGTCCGGGCTGACGCCCACCGAGCGCCACAGCGCGGCCAGCGACACCATCACCGCGAAGAGCGCGGGCTGGACCACATCCACCCGCTCCAGCCAGCTCGCGTCGGTCCCGCGCAGCACGTCCAGCAGCGACCAGTCCACGTACGGCGCGAGCGCCGCCTCGCACTCCTCCATGGTCTCCCGGAAGAGCGGGGAGGTGTCCAGCAGACCAGTGGCCATGCCGGCGAACTGCGCGCCCTGGCCCGGGAAGACGAACACGATCCGGCGCCGGGCGGCAGTGTCCGCCTCCACCGCGCCGGACCCCGCCCCGGCCGTGACGACCGCCGGTGACTCCTCACCCCGGGACAGTGCCTCCAGCGCCTCCACCAGGCGGGTCCGCCCGGAGCCGACCGCGACAGCCCGGAACGGGAGGGCGGACCGGGTCGTGACAAGGGAGTGGCCGATGTCCGCTGCGGTCGCCTCCGGGTGGGCGCCGGCGTAGGCGGCCAGCCGCGCCGCCTGGTCCCGCAGCGCCTGCGCGCTGCCGGCGGACACCACCCACGGCGTCGCGGACACCGGCGTCGCGGGCACGGCCCTGGCGGTGCCCGGACTGTCGCCGTCTGTGCCGCCCGTGCCGTCTGCGGCAGGCCACTCGCCTGTGGTACCGGCACCGTCGGTGGGTGGCACGTCCGCCGTGTCGGGAGCCTGCTCCAGGATGACGTGGGCGTTGGTGCCGCTCACGCCGAAGGAGGAGACGCCCGCGCGGCGCGGGCGGCCTTCGTCGGGCCATGCGCGCTCCTCGGTGAGCAGTCGCACCGCGCCGGCCGTCCAGTCCACGTGCGGGGTCGGTTCGTCGACGTGCAGGGAGCGCGGCAGCACGCCGTGCCGCATCGCCATCACCATCTTGATCACCCCGGCCACTCCGGAGGCCGCCTGGGTGTGCGCGATGTTGGACTTCACCGAGCCCAGCCAGAGAGGGTGGTCCGCGGGCCGGTCCCGACCATATGCCGCCAACAGCGCGCGGGCCTCGATCGGGTCGCCCAACGTGGTCCCGGTGCCGTGTGCCTCGACCGCGTCGACTTCGCTGGGCGACAGCCGGGCGGCGGCCAGCGCCGACTCGATCAGCCGCTCCTGCGACGGACCGTTGGGCGCGGTCAGGCCGTTGCCGGCACCGCCGTGGTTGACCGCGGAACCGCGGATCACGGCCAGCACCGGATGCTCCGCGCGCCGCGCGTCCGCCAGCCGCTCCAGCACCAGGACGCCCGCGCCCTCGCCCCAGCCGGTGCCGTCGGCCGCCGCGGCGAAGGGCTTGCACCGGCCGTCCGCCGCCAGGCCGCGCTGCCGGCTGAACTCCACGAAGGCGTTGGGCGTCGCCATCACGGTCACCCCGCCCGCCAGTGCGAGCGAACTCTCGCCGGAACGGAGCGAGTTGACCGCCTGGTGCAGGGCGACCAGGGAGGAGGAACAGGCGGTGTCCACGGTCACCGCGGGGCCGGTCAGACCGAGGACGTAGGAGGTCCGTCCGGCCGCCACCGCCGCGGTGCTCCCGGTGATCCGGTACCCGGCCACCTCGTCGCCCGGGCTCACCCGCGCGGGGAACGCGTACCCCTGGTGCGTCAGTCCGACGAAGACCCCGGACCGGCTGCCGCGCAGGGACGCCGGATCGATGCCGGCCCGCTCCAGAGCCTCCCAGGTGACCTCCAGCCACAGCCGCTGCTGCGGGTCCATCGCCAGGGCCTCGCGCGGGTTGATCCCGAAGAACTCGGCGTCGAACCCCGACGCGTCGTCGAGGAAGGCTCCGGCGCGCACATAGCTCTTACCGGGGCGGCCCGGCTCCGGGTCGTAGAGGTCCGCCTCGTCCCAACCGCGGCCCCCGGGCAGGTCGCCGACCGCGTCGACCCCGTCGGCGACCAGGCGCCACAGGTCCTCCGGGGACGCGACCTGCCCGGGAAAACGGCACCCCATGCCGACGATCGCGACGGGTTCGTGGTCCCGCTGCTCGACGGCGTCGAGGCGGGTCCGGGTCTGCCGCAGTTCGGAGGTGACGAGTTTCAGGTACTGGCGCAGTTTGGGCTCAGCAGGGCTGGTCATGAGATTCCGAGCTCCTTGTTGACGATGTCGAACATCTCGTCGTCGGTCGCCAGTAACAGGGCGTCGCCGTCGGCTGCTTCGTCGGCGAGGCCGGGCCGGTCCCACTTCCACAGCAGGGTCCGCAGGCGGGCGACGACCCGGGCGCGTGCTTCGTCGCCCGGGGACAGCGCGTCGACCGCGCTCTCCAGTCCGTCCAGTCCTGCCAGGACCGAATCGTCCCCCGCGCCGTCGGGGCGGACGGCCGTGTGCAGGTGCCGGGCGAGGGCGGCCGGAGTGGCGTGGTCGAAGACCACGGTGGTGGGCAGGTCAAGACCGGTGGCCTCGTTGAGCCGGTTCCGCAGCGTCAGGGAGGCCATCGAGTCGAACCCGAGGTCCTTGAACGCCGACGTGGCGCGGACGTTGTCCGCCGAGCGGTGCCCGAGCGCGTCGGCGGCGTGGGTGCGGACCAGGTCGAGCAGGACCTGTGACTGCTCGTCCGCGGGCAGGGCCGCGAGCCGCTCCCGCAGGGCCCCGGCGCCCAGGGGCCCGGCCGCTGGGCGCAGGGCGTGCCGCGCCTCGGGCAGGGCGGCCAGGAACGCGTGTGAGCAAGAGCCGCCGTAGGCGGGTGCGAACCGCTCCCAGTCGAAGGCGGCGAAGGCCGTCGTGGTCTCGTCGCGGTCGAGCGCCGCCTGAAGACCGGCGAGCGCGGTTTCCGGATCCATCAGAGGGACACCGCGGCGGCGCAGCAGTTCGCCCGCGTCGGCGGCCATACCGGCGCCGGCCCACGCACCCCAGGCGATCGAGGTCGCGGCTTGTCCGCGGTCCCGGCGGGCGCCGGCCAGGGCGTCGAGGGAGGCGTTGGCCGCCGCGTACGCTGCCTGCCCGGAGTTGCCCCACAGCCCGGCGCCGGAGGAAAACAGGACGAACGCGTCGGGGGAACGGCCGGGGACCGACCCGTCGAAGACGGCGTCGAGGTTCCGGGCGCCTGCCAGCTTGCCGGAGAGCACCTCGGCGAAACCCGTGAGGCCGTACTCGGACAGCGGCGTCTCCTCCTGGACGGTGCCCGCCGCGTGCACGACGGTGCCGACCGGGTGCTCCGGCGGCAGTGCTGCCACGACACGACGCAGGGCGCCCTGGTCGGCGAGGTCGCAGGCGGCGATGGTCACCTCGGCGCCCAGCCGGGTGAGTTGGTCCTTCAGCTCAAGTGCGCCGGGGGCGTCGGGTCCGCGGCGGCTGAGCAGCAGCAGGTGCGGCACGCCCTGGGCGGCCAGCCAGCGCGCCACCCGCGCGCCGAGTCCGCCCGTGCCGCCGGTGACGACGGCGATGCCCGTGGGCCGCCAGACCCGCCGCACCGGTGCTTGGGCGAGCGGCGAGCGCACGAGACGGCAGCCGAGCACCCTGTCCGCCCGCACGGCCACCTGGGTCTCGCCGTCCGGCGCGGCGAGGACTGCCAGAAGCCGGCCGAGCGCCTCCTCGTCGACCGTCTCCGGCAAGTCGGCCAGGCCTCCCCACCGCTTGGGCCATTCGAGCGCAGCCACCCGGCCGAACCCCCAGACGCCGGCTTGCGCCGGACGCCGTACCGGCTCGGGGCCGACGGTCACCGCGCCCTGGGTGAGACACCACAGCGGGGCACCGATCCCGGCGTCACCCAGTGCCTGCCCCAGCACCACCGTCGCGGCCAAGCCCCGGTCCAGGCCCCCTGACGGCTTCCCGGGCCGGCTCCCGTTCGGCAGCGGCCGTTCGTCCAGGGCCAACAGGGACACCACGCCCGTAAGCAGCCGGTCGGCGGCGAGGCCGCGCAACCGGCGGGCGAGTGCCGTACGGTCGGCCCAGGTCGCCGCGTCGAGAGTGAGCAGGCGGACGTCGTCCGCCCCGGCATCCCGGCATGCCGTGAGCAGTCCGTCCGCCGCGCCGTCGACCGCATCCGACGTGACGATCAGCCAGCTGCCGGAGAGCCGAGAGGCGCCGGACACGGTCAGGGGCGTCCACTCGACGCGATACCGGTGCTCGTCCACCCGGGCCGCCGTCCGGTCGCCGCCGACGGCCTCCAGCCAGTACCGGGTGCGCTGGAAGGGGTAGGTCGGCAGCGGCACACGCCGACCGCCGCCACCGGCCAGCACGTCCGCCCAGGTCACCCCGGTACCCGGCACGGCGCCCTGGACGTGCAGCTGTCCAAGCGCCGTGAGCAGCGCCTGCTCCTCGGGTTCGTCCCGGCGCAGGGCGGCCGCGAAGACGCCGCCCGCCGCGCATTCCTGGGCCATCGCCGCGAGCACCGCGTCCGGGCCCAGCTCCAGGAACGCGGTGACACCCTCGGTCTCCAGCATCCGGACCGCGTCGAGGAACCGCACAGTCTCCCGGGCGTGCCGCACCCAGTAGTCCGCCGTCCCCAGCACTCCGGCGTCCACCAGGGCGCCGGTGAGCGCGGACACCACCGGGATCCGGAGGGCACTGAAGGAGAGGCGGCGCACCAGGGCGGCGAACTCCTCGGCCATCGCGTCCATGTGGGGCGAGTGGAACGCGTGACTGACCCGCAGCCGTTTGGTGCGGCGGCCCAGCCCGGCGAAGTACGCCACCACGTCCGCGACCGCGTCCTCGTCCCCGGCGACCACCGCCGACGAGGGCCCGTTCACCGCTGCCAGAGCTGCCCGCCCGGACTGCTTCGCCAGCAGCGGCGCCACCTCCTCCTCGGTCGCCTCCACCGAGCTCATCGCGCCGCCTCGCGGCAGCGACTGCATGAGCCGACCCCGGGCCGCGACCAGCGCGGCGGCGTCCGCGAGCGACAGTCCCCCCGCTACGTGCGCCGCGGCGACTTCGCCGACCGAGTGACCGGAGACCACATCGGGCCGTACGCCCCATGACTCCACCAGCCGGTAGAGCGCGACCTCGACGGCGAACAGCGCGGGCTGCGTCCAGGCCGTCTCGTCGAGCAGCCCTTCGGTCCCCGAGGCGCCCAGCACCACGTCTCGCAGTGGCCGGTCCAGATGCCGGTCCAACTCGGCGCAGACCGCGTCGAAGGCCTCGGCGTACACCGGATACCGCGCGTACAGCTCCCGCCCCATGCCGGTACGCTGCGCGCCCTGACCGGTGAACAGGAACGCCAGACGGCCCTCGGAGACCGTGCCCCGGGCCCCCGCGACGGGTGCCGCGCCCGCCGCGAGCCTGCGCAGCTCCCGTTCCAGTCCGGCCCGGTCGGCCGCGACGACGACCGCCCGGTGCTCGAACGCCGGCCGGGTGACGGCGAGCGAGTACGCCACGTCGGCGAGGCGGAGCCCGCGGTTGTCCGCAACGTGCCGACGCAGCCGCTCGGCCTGGTCCCGCAGCGCCCCCTCGTCCCGGCCCGACAGTAGCCACGGCAGCGGGGCGTCCCCGGTCCCGGCCTGCTCCCCGGGATCTCCTGCCGGGAGCTCACCGGCCTCCTCGCGGGCAGGCTCCGGGGCTTCCTCGAGGATCACATGGGCGTTGGTGCCGCTGATACCGAAGGACGACACCCCCGCGCGGCGTGGCCGGCCCGGGTCCGGCCACGGCCGGCTCCGCGTCAGCAGCTCCACCGCCCCGGTCGACCAGTCCACCTTGGTCGACGGCTCGTCGACGTGCAGGGTCCGGGGGAGCACCCGGTGCCGCAGCGCCATCACCGTCTTGATGACGCCGGCGACACCCGCTGCCGCCTGAGTGTGCCCGATGTTGGACTTCACCGAGCCGAGCCAGAGCGGGCGCTGCCGGTCCCGCCCGGCCACCGCGAGGATCGCCTGCGCCTCGATCGGATCGCCGAGCGGCGTGCCGGTGCCGTGTCCCTCGATCGCGTCGACATCCGCCGCGGAGAGCGCCGCGTCGTCCAGTGCCTGCCGGATCACCCGTTGCTGCGCCGGGCCGTTCGGAGCCGTCAGACCGCTGCTCGCGCCGTCCTGGTTCACCGCGCTGCCGCGTACCACGGCCAGGATCGGCCGCCCGCTCCGGCGGGCGTCCGACAGCCGCTCCAGGAGCAGCACGCCGGCTCCCTCGCTCCACCCGGCTCCGTCCGCCGCGTCGGCGAAGGACTTGCAGCGTCCGTCCGGGGCGAGCCCCCGCTGCCGGCTGAACTCCACGAACGTGGACGGTGTCGCCATCACCGTCACACCTGCGGCGAGCGCCAGCGAGCACTCGCCGCGTCGCAGCGCCTGGGCCGCCAGGTGCACGGCGACCAGCGACGACGAGCACGCTGTGTCCACCGTCACGGCAGGGCCCTCCAGGCCCAGCGTGAACGAGATCCGGCCGGAGGCGACGCTGCCCGCGCTGCCCGTGCCCACATACCCCTCGACCTCGTCGGTGACCAGGCCGGGCCGTGAACCGTAGTCGTGGTACATCACTCCGGCGAAGACCCCGGTCCGGCTGCCGCGCAGCGACAGCGGATCGATGCCGGCTCGCTCCACCGCCTCCCAGGACGTCTCCAGCAGCAGCCGCTGCTGCGGATCCATGGCGAGGGCCTCGCGCGGCGAGACACCGAAGAAGCCCGCGTCGAACTCGGCGGCGTCGTGCAGGAAGCCGCCTTCGCGGGTGTACGAGGTGCCCGGCTGGTCCGGGTCGTCGGCGAACAGCGACGCCAGGTCCCAGCCGCGGTCCGCCGGGAAGGCTGACACGGCGTCCCGGCCGTCCATGACCAGTTCCCACAGCTCTTCGGGTGAACCGACGCCGGACGGGAACCGACAGCTCATCCCGACGATCGCCACCGGCTCGGTCGCCGCCCGCGCGGCGTCGCGCAGCCGTTCGTTCTCCTTCAGCGCGGCCCGCAGTGCTTCGACCACCGCTTCGGACGGTGTGGTCATGATCCTGCTCCCTCTCCGTTCCGCATCGGTCAGGACTTCTCTCCGCCGAAGGCCGTCCGGACGAGGGCGGCGACATCCATGTCGTCGATCCCCCGGCCCGTGTCGTCGGCTGGTGCCTTTGCCTCCCCGTCCGCCCTGGCCAGCCCCAACACCGTCGCCAGCAGGCCGGCCTGCCGGAACCGGGCCATCGGGATCGCCGCCAGGGCCGCCCGGAACTCCTGTTCCTCGGCTTCCGCCTCGGTCAGTTCCCGGGTCTCCGGGAAGAGCAGCTCACGCAGGTGCCGGGCGGTCCGCTCGGGGGTGTTGTGGTCGAAGACCAGCGTCGCCGGCAAGCGCAACCCGGTGGCCGAACTGAGCCGGGTACGCAGCTCGATCGCGGTCAGCGAGTCGAACCCCATCTGGAGGAAGCCCCGGGTGCCCTGGACTGCCTCCGGTGAGGGGAGTCCCAGGACCGCGGCGGCCTTCTGCCGCACCAGCTGCAGGAACGCCCGGTCCCGCTCCTCCGCGGGGAGGGCGGCCACACGGTCGGCGAAGTGGCCGCTGGAGTCCTGGCCCGCTCCGCCACTCCGCCGCGTCACCCGGACCAGGGCGCGCAGCACCGCGGGCACCAGCTCAGGTTCGCCTTCGGAGAGCAGGGGAGCCGGGTCCAGACGCATCGGCACCAGCACGGCGTCCGGGGCGCCGAGCGCCACGTCCAGCAGCTCCAGGCCCTCCTGGGTCGGCAGCTGTCCGACCCCGGACCGGACCATCCGCCGCAGATCCGTGTCGGACAGTCCGCCGGTGAGACCACTGCGCTGCTCCCACATCCCCCATGCCAGCGACGTCCCCGGCAGGCCGTCGGCCCGTCGGCGGTGCGCGAGTGCGTCCAAGAACGTGTTGGCCGCGGCGTAGCCGCTCTGTCCGGCGGTGCCCAGCACACCGGCGGCCGAGGAGAACAGCACGAAAGCCGACAGGCCGGCGTCCCGGGTGAGCTGGTGCAGGTGCAGCGCGCCCTCGATCTTGGGCCGCAGCACCTCGTCGACCCGGTCCGGGGTCAACGAGGTGAGCACGCTGTCGTCCAGCACGCCGGCGGCGTGGAACACCGCAGTCAGCGGCCGGTCCGCGGGGATCTGGGCGAGAAGCCCGGCCAGCTTCTCCCGGTCGGCGACGTCGCAGGCCGCCACCCTCACCCGGGCGCCCTGCGCGGCGAGGTCCGCGGTCAGCTCGGCGGCGCCTGCCGCGGCGGCGCCGCCGCGGCTGGTGAGCAGCAGGTCCGTCACGCCGTGCGCCGTCACCAGGTGGCGGGCGACCAGCGCGCCGAGGCCGCCGGTCCCACCGGTGATCAGCACCGTACCGCCGGGCGCGAACCGGAACTCGGTGGCGGGACGGGCGACACCCGCCGTGACCCGGGTGAGCCGTGGCGCGCGCACCACGCCCCGGCGGACGGTCAGCTGGGGCTCCCCGCAGGACAGCGCGGCCGGCAGTACCGCCGCCGACGTCGCGCTGCCGTTCTCACCGTCCCCCGTGCTGTCCAGGGTGTCGACGTCCAGCAGGCCGAAGCGGCCAGGGTGCTCGGACTGCGCCGACCGGATCAGGCCCCACAGCGCGGCGTGCCGGAGGTCGTGCGGCATGTCGTCGTCGGCCGGTACGGCACCCCGGGTGACGAAGACCAGCCGGGACGCGGCGAACCGCTCGTCGGACAGCCACTTCTGGGCCAGTGCGAGCGCGCGGTGCACGGCGGTCCGGGCCGCGTCGGCCAGGTCCGCCGCATCATCCGGATCCGCTGTCTCCCAGCCTGCCGTTCCCGGTCCCTGCCGCGGGCCGTCGTCCGGGCAGGGCACCAGAACCACCGTGGGTGGTGCGGCCCCGGCGGCGACGGCGTCGGCCAGGGTGTCCAGGCCGTCGTACCCGTCGTACCGGATGCCGGACGCCTCCGCGGCGGCCCGCAGGCCGAGGCCGTCCCCGAGCACGGCCCAGCCGTCCGCCGCGGGTGTGGCGCCCGCCGGCAGGGCGATGCGCTCGTCGGTGATCCGGAACAGAGAACGGCGCTGCCCGCCGCGGGCGCTCTCGATCCGGCCCGGCGCCACCGGCCGCACCATCAGCGAGCCGACCGAGAGCACCAGGGCGCCGGACGGGTCGGTCGCCGTCAGGGAGACCGTGTCCGGGCCCGCGGGCGACAGCCGCACCCGCAGCTCCGCCGCGCCCGTGGTGTACAGGCAGACATCCTTCCAGGCGTACGGCAGCAGCGGTTCGCCGGCGTGGGCCACCAGGCCGCCCAGGACGACCGCGTGGAGCGCGGCGTCGAAGAGCGCCGGGTGCACCCCGTAGTGCCGGGCCTGCCCGGCGTCTGGGAGAGCGACCTCGGCATACAGGTCCCGGCCGTCCCGCCGTACCGAGCGCAGTCCCTGGAAGGCCGGGCCGTAGCCGAGTCCGGCCGCGGCGAGCACCGCGTACCCGTCGTCCAGCGGCACGTCCTCCGTCTCCGCCGTCGGCGAGGGGCCAGCGGGCGCGGCCGGCGGCGCGGCGTCGCGGACGGCGAGCACGCCGACGGCGTGCCGCAGCCAGGGCCCGTCGGTGTCCTCCGGCCGCGAGTGCACCTCCACGGCGCGGCGTCCGGCCCCGTCAGGTTCCTCCACCATCACCCGCAGCTGGCTGCCGGTCTCCCGGTCGATGACCAGGGGTTCCAGCAAGTTGAGTTCCTCGACCGTGTCGCAACCGGTCTCCGCGGCGGCACGCAGCACCAGTTCGGCCAGTCCCGTGCCCGGGAAGAGCACCGTGTCCAGCACCGTGTGGTCGGCGAGCCACGGATGGGTGCGCGTCGACAGCCGTCCGGTGAGGACCGTGCCGGCCGGACCGGGCAGCGGCACCACGGCGCTGAGCAGCGGGTGGGAGCTGCCTCCGAGGCCCGCCGCGGCGACATCGGTCGGTCCGCCGGAGCGCCGGAGCCAGTACCGGTCGCCGCCGAACGGATAGGTCGGCAGCTCGGTCGGGTCGGGAGCGGCACCCCGGACGGCGTCCGACCAGTCCACGGGGACGCCCGCCACGTACAGCTCGGCGGCCGAAGCGAGGAAGCGGGGCAGACCGCCGTCGTCGCGGCGCAGCGAACCCACCGTGACCGCGTGACCGGCTTGCGCGGCCTCCACGGTCTCCCGGATCGCCACCGTCAGCACCGGGTGCGGGCTGGACTCGACGAAGACGTCGAAGCCCTCCGCCATGAGCAGCCGGGTCACCCGCTCCAGATGGACGGTCTGCCGGAGGTTGCGGTACCAGTAGGCGGCGTCCAGCGTGGTGGCGTCCACCTCTGTGCCAGTGACCGTCGAGTAGAAGGGTATGTCCGCGGGCTTGGGAGCGACGGGGGCCAGCTCCCGCAGAAGTCGCTCGCGGACCTGTTCGACCTGCGGGGAGTGCGAGGCGTAGTCCACCGGGAGGGTCCGCGTGCGGACGCCCTCCGCCGCGCACTGCGTCACCAGCTCCGTCAGCGCGGCCACCTCGCCGGAAACCACCGTCGACGAGACGCCGTTGACCGAGGCGACGGAGAGCCGCCCCGGCCACCGGGCCACCAGCGCGGACGCGGCGTCCTCACCCAACGCCACCGAGACCATGCCGCCCTGCCCGGAGAGCGCGGTCAGCGCCTGGCTGCGCAGCGCCACCGTGCGGGCCGCGTCGTCGAGGGTGAGCGCCCCGGCCACGTACGCGGCGGCGATCTCCCCCTGGCTGTGCCCCATCACCGCGTGCGGCCGGACCCCGAAGGATTGCCACAGGGCGGCCAGCGACACCATGACCGCGAACAGCGCGGGCTGCACCACGTCCACCCGCTCCAGCGACGGCGCGTCGTCCGCGTCCCGCAGCAGCCCGGTCAGCGACCAGTCCACATAGGGTGCCAGGGCGGCCTCGCACTCCTCGACGCGGGCGGCGAACACCTCGGAGGCGTCTAGCAGTTCCGCGGCCATCCCCACCCACTGGGAACCCTGACCGGAGAAGACGAACACGGTCTTGCCGCGGCTGCGCGCCACGCCCCGGACCACCTGCCTGCCGTCATGCTCCTCCGTACGGTCGGCGGCCAGCGCCGCCAGACCGGCCAGCAGCTCCTTGCGCCCTTCGCCGATCACGACGGCGCGGTGGTCAAGGGCGGCGCGGGTGGTGGCCAGCGCCCGGCCGACGCCCGCAGGGTCGGCCCCGGACCCCCCGAGCCGGTCCAGCAGCCGGCGGGCCTGGGCACGCAGTGCCTCTGCGGTCTTCCCGGAGAGCGTCCAGGGCACGGCGCCCGCGGGGGCGGGCACTGCCGGGGCCGAGCCGTCCGGCAGCCCGACGGGCGCGGCCGGGGCCTGCTCGATGATCACGTGGGCATTGGTCCCGCTGATGCCGAAGGACGAGACCGCAGCCCGGCGCGGCCGACCGGTCTGCGGCCAGGGCTCGGCGGCGGTCAGCAGCGCCAGCCCGCTCCCGGACCACTCGACCTCCGGGGTGGGCCGGTCGACATGGAGCGTCCGGGGCAGCAGGCCGTGCCGCATGGCCGTCACCATCTTGATGACCCCGGCGACCCCCGCTGCGGCCTGGGTGTGGCCGATGTTCGACTTCACTGAGCCCAGCCGCAGCGGCTGATCTTCCGGCCGCTGCCGCCCGTATGTCGCGGCCAGCGCCTGCGCCTCGATCGGGTCGCCCAGCCGGGTGCCGGTGCCGTGTGCCTCCACGGCGTCGACGTCACCGGCCGACAGCTGCGCGTCGGCCAGCGCCTGCCGGATCACCCGCTGCTGCGAGGGCCCGTTGGGCGCGGTCAGGCCGTTGCTTGCGCCGTCCGAGTTGATCGCGGAGCCCCGTACGATCGCCAGGACGGGGTGATCGTGGCGCCGGGCGTCCGACAGCCGCTCCAGCAGTAGCAGGCCCACCCCCTCACCCCAGCCGGTGCCGTCCGCCGCCGACGCGAACGCCTTGCAACGGCCGTCCGGGGACAGCCCGCGCTGCCGGCTGAACTCCAGGAAGATGTCGGGGGCGGCCATGACGGCGGCCCCGCCCGCCAAGGCGAGGGAGCATTCCCCTCGCCGGAGCGCCTGTACCGCCGTGTGCAGCGCCACCAGCGAGGACGAGCAGGCAGTGTCGATGGTCAGCGCGGGGCCTTCGACCCCGAAGGCATAGGCGATCCGGCCGGACATGACGCTCGACGTGCTGCCGGTCAGGAGGTAGCCGCCCAGATCCTCGGGGGCCTGCCGTGGATCGGAGGGGTAGCCCTGCGCGGCGGCCCCGACGAACACGCCCACCGGGCTGCCCTTCAGAGACATCGGGTCGATCCCGGCCCGCTCCAGTGCTTCCCAGGAGGTCTCCAGCAGCAGCCGCTGCTGGGGGTCCATGGCCAACGCTTCCCGAGGGCTGATACCGAACAGCTCGGCGTCGAACCGGGCGGCGTCGTCGAGGAACCCGCCCACCCGTACGTACGTCGTTCCCGGCCGGGCGGAGTCCGGGTCGTACAAGGCCTCCGTGTCCCAGTCACGGTCGGCGGGGAACGGGGTGACCGAGTCGGCCTCGTCCATGAGGAGCCGCCACAGATCCTCCGGAGAGGCGATGCCGCCGGGGTAGCGGCAACTCATCGACACGATCGCGATCGGTTCGTCGGCCCTGGTGCCGGTCCCGTTCCCGGCGGCCGAGGCAGCCGTGGCGACCGCGTCCGTCCCGGCGTCGCGTGGCCCGGCCCCGAGTTCGGCCCGCAGTTCGGCGTGCAGGTGCCGGGCAAGGGCGGTGGGCGTCGGATGGTCGAAGACCAGGGTGGACGACAGTTGGGTGCCAAGGGCGCCGCCCAGCCGGTTGCGCAGTTCGACAGCGGTCAGCGAGTCGAAGCCCAGCTCCTTGAAGGCGAGCCCCGGGGTGACCAGCGCGAGGTTGGTGTGACCCAGCACCGTCGCAGCGTGGTTGCGCACCAGGTCGAGCAGGATCCGCTCCCGCTCGTCCTCGGACGCCGTGGCCAGCCGGCCCTGCAGCCCGGCGGCCGCGGCCGGCCTCGCCGCCTCGCGGTCAGCCCGCCGCTGCGGCTTCCCGGCGAGCCCGCGCAGCAGGTACGGAACCTCGTCGGCCGCCGTCCGGCGCAGCACCGCGGTGTCCACTCCGGCCGGGATCAGGGCGGCCTCGACCGACGCGAGGGCCGTGTCGAAGAGGTCCAGGCCCTCTTCGTCCGGGAGCGGAACCAGACCGGTGCGGCCGAGCCGGACCCGGTCCACCTCGCCCAGACCACCGAGCATGCTGCCGGAGTCCTGCCATGGCCCCCAGGCCAGTGAGACGGCGGGCAGTCCCGCGGCCCGGCGCCGACTCGCGAGAGAGTCCAGGACGGCGTTGGCTGCGGCGTAGTTGGCCTGCCCGGCGCCGCCGAGCACTCCGGCCGTCGAGGAGAACAGGACGAACGCGGCGAGGTCCGCGTCCCTGGTCAGCTCGTCGAGGAGCAGCGCTCCATCGGCCTTGGGGCGGAGCACGGTGTCGAACCGCTCGGGGGTGAGCGCCGCCAGGACGCCGTCGTCCAGCACCCCCGCCGTGTGCACGACGCCGGTCAGCGGCCGGTCCGCGGGGACCGCGTCCAGCAGCCGGCGGACCTCGGTCCGGTCGGAGACGTCGCAGGCCGCCACGGTGACCTCGGCGCCCCGCGCGGTGAGGTCGCTCACCAGGGATTCGGTGCCGGGGGCGGTGGCGCCCCGGCGGCTGGTCAGCAGCAGGTGCCGTATCCCGTGCCGCTCCACCAGACGGCGGGCGACCGCCGAGCCGAGGGCGCCGGTCCCGCCGGTGATCAGTACCGTTCCTGCCGGGTCGAGCTCCGGCGTCACGGTGAGCACCACCTTGCCGATGTGCCGGGCCTGGCTGACGAACCGGAAGGCGTCGGCCGCCTGACGGACGTCCCAGGTGGTCAGCGGCGGTAGCCGGAGCACTCCGCGCGCGAACAGGGCGAGTACCTCGGTCAGCATCGCCCGGATCGCGTCGGGCCCGGCTTCGACGAGATCGAATGCCTGGTAGGACGCCCCGTCGTGGGCCGCCGCCACCACCGCGGGGTCCCGGATGTCGGTCTTGCCCATCTCCAGGAACCGGCCCCACGGAGCCAGCAGCCGCAGCGACGCGTCGACGAACGTGCCCGCGAGTGAGTCGAGGACGACGTCCACGCCCCGGCCTCTGCTGGTGCGCCGGAACTTCTCTTCGAACTCCAGCGTCCGCGACGACGCGATGTGCGCGTCGTCCAGACCCGCCGCCCGCAGTGCGTCCCACTTTGCGGGACTGGCGGTCGCGTACACCTCCGCACCCAGGTGCCGGGCCAACTGCACGGCGGCCGTACCGACGCCGCCGGTCCCGGCGTGCACCAGCACCGATGTGCCCGGGCGCAGCTCCGCGAGGGCGGTCAGCGCGTAGTACGCGGTGAGGAAGACCGCGGGCACCGACGCCGCCTGGGCGAAGGACCAGCCGTCCGGGATTTTGGCGAGCAGCCGCTCGTCCGTCACCGCGAGCGTGCCGATCCCGCCGGAGATCAGACCGAGGATCCGGTCGCCGGGCGCCAGTGCGGTCACCCCGGGGCCGGTCTCCACGATCACTCCGGCGCCCTCCACACCCAGGGGAGCGGCCTCGCCCGGGTACATGCCGAGGGCGTTGAGCGCGTCCCGGAAGTTCAGCCCGGCCGCCCGGACCGCCACCCGCACCTGGCCGTGGGCCAGGGGCGCGGACGCCTCCGGGCAGGGCAGCAGCGCGAGGCCGTCCAGGGTGCCGTCGGCGCCGGCGGTCAGCCGCCAGGCCGGTGCGGCCGGCACGGGCAAGGCGCGGTCCGGGCGCCACCGGGCCACTCGGGGGACGCGGATGGCGCCGTCGCGCACCGCCAGTTGCGGCTCGCCGGTGGCGACGGCGTCGCCCAACAGGCCGTAAGCGTCGTCCCGGTCGTCCAGGTCGAGCAGCCCGAACCGGCCGGGGTGCTCGGACTGGGCGGTGCGCAGCAATCCCCAGACGGCGCTGTGCGCCAGGTCGGGAACGTCCTCGGGGTCCACCGCGACGCCCCACCGCGTGACGAGGACCAGCCGCGACGTGGCGAACCGGTCGTCGGCCAGCCAGCGCTGGACCAGGTCGAGCGTTCGGTGGGCGGTGGAACGCACGGTGTCGGCGTCGGTGCCGGGGGCGACTGCGCCGCGGGAGCACGGCACCAGCACGGTGCCCGGAACCGGGCGCCCCGCTCGGTCCGTGCGTGCCAGAGAGTCCAGGTCCGGGTGGACGCCGGCGGGCGCGGTGGCGGCCCACGGACCCGGCTCCGGCCCGCCGTCGCCGACGACCGCCCAGGCGGAGGCCGCGTCCGGGGCCGCGGATCCCGCTGGGTCCGCGGACGCGACGGCACTCGCCCGCGGGGCGGCGAGGGTCTCCCAGGCCACCTGGAACATGCGGCCCCGGGCCGTGCCGACGGCCGCTTCGACCTGGTCGCGGGAGGCTGGGCGCAGCACGAGTGCGTCGGCCGACAGCACGGGGCTGCCCGTCTCGTCCGCCGCCAGCACCGAGACCGTGTCCGAGCCGGCCGGCGCCAGCCGCGCCCGCAGCGCCGGGGCGCCGACCGCGTGCCGGGCGACCCCGCGCCAGACGAACGGCAGCAGGGCCCGGTCCCAGCCGGGGGTGGCGACACTCAGGGCGACCCCGTGCAGGGCCGAGTCCAGCAGCGCCGGGTGTGCCCCGAACTCCCCGGCTCCGACGCTGTCCGGCAGCCCGGCCTCCACGAACAGCTCCCCGTCCCGCTGCCAGGCCGCCCGCAGCCCCCGGAACATCGGCCCGTATGCCAGGCCGGTCTCCGCCATCAGGGGGTAGAGCCCGGTGACGTCCACCGGCTCCGCGCCCTGCGGGGGCCATACGGACAGGTCCCCGGCCGCGGGGACGGCGGCGCGCGCGAGCACTCCGGTGGCGTGCGTGGTCCACGGCTCGTCATCCGCCGCGCCGTCCGGCCGGGACCGCATGTCCAGCGACCGCCGCCCGGACCCGTCCTGGGCCCCCACGCGCACCTGGAGGGCGGCCGCGGCTCCGTCGGGGAGGACCAGCGGGGCGTGGAACGTCAGTTCAGCGACCTGCTCGTGGCCGGTCCGCTCGCCGGCGTGCAGGGCCAGTTCGAGGAAGGCGGTGCCGGGCAGCAGAGCCTGGCCGAACACCCGGTGGTCGCCGATCCAGCTGTGCACACCGGTCGAGAGCCGCCCGGTGAAGACCAGTTCGTCGTCGGCGAGCGACACCACCGCGCCGAGCAGCGGGTGCCCGGCCGCGACCAGCCCCGCGGAGTGCACCGCGGCGGACGGCGGGACGTCCAGCCAGTGCCGGCGTGCCTGGAAGGCATAGGTGGGCAGCGCGGCCGGGCAGGCGCCTGACGCGCCCCAGAACGACGTCCAGTCCACCGGCACGCCCCGGGCGCGCAGCCGGGCGAGCGCGGTGGTGACGGCGAGCTCCTCGTCCCGGCCCGCGCGCAGCGCCGGGACCAGCTCGGCGTCGGCCGCGGTGACGGTGTCCCGGCCCATCGCCGTCAGCACCCCGTCGGGGCCCAGCTCCAGGAAGGTGCGGACGCCGTCGTCCGCCATGGTGCGGACGGCCTCCGCGAACCGTACGGTGCCGCGGGCATGCCGCACCCAGTACTCGGGGTCGCTGATCTCCTCGGCCGTGACCTCCTCGCCGGTGAGAGCCGACACCACCGGGACGGTGGGAGCGTGGAAGGACAGGGTGGCCACCACACGCCGGAACTCCGGCAGCATGGCGTCGACGAGCGGCGAGTGGAAGGCGTGACTGACCGTCAGCTCCTTGGTCCTGCGGCCAGCCGCCGCGAAGTGCGCGGCGACCTCGCGGACCGCCTCCGCCTCTCCGGAGACCACCACCGAGGACGGGCCGTTCACCGCTGCCAGGTCCAGCCGGCCGGCGCGCTCCGCCAGCAGCGGCAACACCTCCTCCTCGGTCGCCTGCACGGCGGCCATGGCACCGCCCTTCGGCAGTGCCTGCATCAGCCGTCCGCGGGCCGCCACCAGCGCCGCCGCGTCCGGCAGCGTCAGCACACCGGCCACGTGCGCGGCGGCCACCTCGCCGATGGAGTGGCCGGTCACCCGGTCCGGGCGAAGCCCCCAGTGTGCGAACAGCCGGAAGAGCGCGACCTCCAGCGCGAAGAGCGCGGGCTGGGTGTACCCGGTCTGGTCCAGCAGCCCGTCGGTGTCCGCTGCCGTTCCGAACACCACGTCCCGCAGCGGCCGGTCCAGATGCGGGTCGAGCGCTGCGCACACCGCGTCGAACGCCTCCGCGAACACGGGGGAGGAGGCGTGCAGGGCGCGGCCCATACCCACGTGCTGACTGCCTTGGCCGGTGAAAAGGAACCCGAGCTTCCCAGGGGGCGCCGTGCCGAGCACGACCCGCGGATCGGGGCGGCCCTCGGCGAGTGCTGCCAGTCCCTGTGTCAGCTCCTCGGACAGTTCGCGGGGCCGGTCCGGGCCGCCGGCCACGATGACGGCGGCCGTATGCGCGAACGCCGTCCGGCCGGTGGTGAGCGCGTGCCCGATCTCCGCGGCGCCGAGCGGGCCCCGCTCGGCCAGCCAGGCCAGCAGGTTGCGCGCCTGGTCCCGCAGGGCCTCGCCGTCGCGCGCGGACAGCACCCACGGCACCGCCCGTAGCGGCGCGACGGGAGCGGGGGTGGAGCCGGCGTCGGCGGGAGGCGCTTGCTCCAGGATGACGTGGGCGTTGGTGCCGCTGATGCCGAAGGACGAGACCCCGGCACGCCGGGGCCGGCCGGTGTCCGGCCAGTCGGTCGCCCGTGTCAGCAGCTCAAGGCTCCCCGACTCCCAGTCGACGTGCGGCGTCGGCGCGTCGATGTGCAGGCTGGCCGGAAGCACCCCGTGTTCCATCGCCAGCACCGTCTTGATGACGCCGACGACGCCGGCCGCCGCTTGGGTGTGCCCGATGTTGGACTTCACTGAGCCCACCAGCAGCGGTTCGGTGCGCTCCTGGCCGTAGGCGGCCAGCAGGGCCTGGGCTTCGATCGGGTCGCCGAGGGTGGTCGCGGTGCCGTGCGCCTCCACCGCGTCGACGTCGTCGGGGGCGAGCCGGGCGTCGGCCAGCGCCTGCCGGATCACCCTCTCCTGGGACGGGCCGTTCGGCGCGGCCAGACCGTTGCTCGCCCCGTCCTGGTTGGTCGCGCTGCCACGGACCACGGCCAGCACCCGGTGGCCGAGCCGCCGTGCGTCGGACAGCCGCTCCAGCAGTACCACCCCGACGCCCTCGGAGAGGCCGGTGCCCTCCGCTGCGGCCGCGAAGGAACGGCACCGGCCGTCCACGGACAGCCCGCGCTGCCTGCTGAAGCCCTGCAGTTGGGCGGGTGTGGTCATGACGGTGACCCCGCCGGCCAGGGCCATCGAGCACTCGTCGCGGCGCAGCGCCTGGCAGGCCCCGTGCAGCGCCACCAGCGACGCCGAGCAGGCGGTGTCGTAGGTGACCGCGGGGCCCTCCAAACCGAGCGTGTACGAGATCCGGCCGGAGAGCACGCTCGCCGCGCCCGCGGTGAGGAAGTACCCTTCGTACTCGCCGAGTTCGGCCGGTTTGACCCGGGTCGCGTAATCCTGGAACGCGGTTCCCATGTACACGCCGGTACGGCTGCCGTGCAGGGTCGTCGGGTCGATGCCGGCCCGCTCGATCGTCTCCCACGCTGTCTGCAGCAGCATCCGCTGCTGCGGGTCCATGGCCACCGCCTCGCGCGGGCTGATCCCGAAGAACTCGGCGTCGAACCCGGCCACATCGGTGAGGAACCCGCCGTTGCGGGTGTATACGGTGCCGGGGTGGTCCGGGTCCGGGTCGAAGAGCGCTTCAAGGTCCCAGCCCCGGTTGGTCGGGAACCCGGCCACCGCGTCGCCGCCCGCCGCGAGGAGCTGCCAGAACTGCTCCGGGCCGTGGATGTCGCCCGGAAGGTGACAGCCCATGGCGACGATCGCGATCGGCTCGTGCCGGACAGCGGCCAGCTCCTCGTTCTCCCGCCGCAGCCGCTCCGTCTCCTTCATGGAGGTGCGCAGGGCGTCGACGATCCTGTCCGGCGAAGTGGCCATGATCCCTCACAGATCGGTTTCCAGGGGGAAGGGGGGACGTTCCGAGTGCGGCTGCTCCGCCGTGCCTACTCCTCGCCGAGCATGAGTCGCACCAGGTCGTCGACGGGCATGTCGTTGATCTGCTGTTCTGCGTCGTGCGTTTCCTGGGCCCGCTTCCGCTCCCGTGCGCCGGCCGGGTCCGCGGGCTTCGCCCGCTCGCCGGCGTCCTGGGGGAAGGCCATGTCCAGCAGGAAGTCCGTCAGTTTTGTCAGCGACGGATGGTCGAAGACCACGGTCACCGGCAGACCCAGCCCGGTGCGGTCGCGGAGGCGGTTGCGCAGCTCGACCGCGATCACCGAGTCGACGCCGAGTTCCTTGAACGGAGCACGGTCGCCGATCTGGCTCTCGTCGGCGTGGCCCAGGACGGCCGCCACCTGGGCGCGGACGAGCGCGGAGAGCGCCTCCCGGCGCCTGGCCGGCTCCGCCCCGGCCAGTTCCTGCACCGTGGTCGCGGCGGTGGCCGCGTCCTCGGAGCGCGGGCGGACGCTGCGGAGCAGCCTGCGCACCTCGGGCACCTCGGCGAAGAGCCGGCTCGGTGTCGTCGCCGAGAAGCCCGGGAAGAACTTCTCCCAGTCGACGTCGGCGATGACCGGTGTGGGACCGTCGGCGAGGCAGTGCCGCAGACTCTCGACCGCCTCCCCGGGCTCCAGGAGCCGTATTCCCTGCCGTGCCACCGCCACGCCCAGGTCGTCGCGCGCCGTCATGCCGCCGCCTTCCCACGGGCCCCAGACCACAGAGCTCGCGGTCAGGCCCTGCGCCCTGCGGTACGCGGCCAGGCCGTCCAGGAAGGCGTTGGCCGCCGCGTACCCGGCGTGGCCCGCGCTGCCCCACAGCGCCGACACCGAGGAGAACAGCACGAACGCCGCCAGCTCCCGGTCGCGGGTGAGGTCGTGCAGGTGCTGGGCGGCGTCGGCCTTCGCCCGCAGCACCCCGGCGAGGTCGTCCGGGGCGAGCGTGTCGAGCGGGACACTCTCGATCGTCCCGGCCGCGTGCACCACCGCGCCGACCGGGTTGCCGTCCGCGTCCAGCGTCCGCAGCAGCCCGGCGAGTGCCTCCCGGTCGGCGACGTCGCAGGCGGCGACGGTGACCCGGGCACCGAGCCCGGCCAGCTCGGCTTCCAGCTCAGCCGCGCCCGCCGCCCGCGGCCCGCCGCGGCTGACCAGCACCAGGTGCGTGGCCCCGTTCCTGGCCAGCCAGCGTGCCGCGTGCGCGCCGAGCGCTCCGGTACCGCCGGTGACGAGTACAGTCCCGTCGGGGGTCCACGGCCGTCCGCCGGAGCCATCCGGCCGCGGCGCGCGCACCAGCCGGCAGGCGAACGTGCCCGAGGCGCGCAGCGCCAGCTGGTTCTCGCCGGCCGGGGCGGCCAGTGCGGCCGGCAGCCGACCCAGGATCCGTGCGTCCGGCTCCGGGGGCAGGTCGACAAGACCGCCCCAGCGTTCGGGAAGCTCCACCGCGGCGACCCTGCCGAGCCCCCAGAGCTGCGACTGCGCAGGCGTGGTCAGCGGGTCCCCGGCGTCGGCCGTCACCGCGCCCCGGGTCACGCACCACAGCCGAGCGGCGAGCCCGCAGTCGCCGAGCGCCTGAAGCAACGTCAGGACGCGGGTGCGGTACCCGGACGCCGACGGGAGCACCGGTTCCGTCTCCGCCGCGGGCAGGACCAGCACACCAGCCGGCTCCGGCCCTTCGGCGGCCACCGACCGCAGGAGCCGGGCCAGTTCGCGCCGTCCGGTCCCCGGCGCCACCGTCAGCGGCACCACTTGCGCCCCGTTCCCGCCCAGCACGTCCGCGACCGCCGCCGGCAGCTGCCCGGGCCCGGCTTCCTCCGCGGCGACCACGATCCATCGGCCGTTCAGCGCAGCGGCCGGCGTCTCGGACACGGGCTGCCAGGCGATCCGGTACCGCCGGTCGGCGGCAGCGTCCCGGGCGTGCTGCCGTCGGCGCCAGGCACCGAGCGCAGGCAGCAGAGCGCGCAGAGCGTCCGGTTCGCCGCCGCCGACCTCGGCGACCAGCCCCGCGGCGTCGCCCCGCTCCACCGCCTCCCAAAACCGCCGCTCCGGACCGTCCCCCCTGCCCTGCTCCGGCTCGGCGACGGGCGCCTCCGGCCAGAACCGGCGTCGTTGGAAGGCATAGGTCGGCAGGTCGACGCGGGCCGCGCCGGACCCGGCGAACACCGTCCGCCACTCCACCGACGCCCCAAGGACGTACGCCTGCGCGAGCGAGGTCGTGAACCGCTCGGGGCCGCCGTCCCCGCGGCGCAGCGAGCCCACGAACGCGCCCGAACCGTTGAAGGTCTCGATGGCGTCCAGCGCCCCCATGTTCAGCACCGGGTGCGGGCTCATCTCGATCAGGAGGGTGTGTCCCTTGGCCAGCACCGTCCCCATCGTTCGCTCGAAGTGGACCGGTTCCCGCAGGTTGCGGTACCAGTACTCGGCGTCCAGCGCACGGGTGTCGAAGAGTTCCCCGGTCACCGTCGAGTAGAACGGGATGTCGCCGGCGCGGGGCTCGACCTCGCGCAGCGCTTCGAGCAGCTGTTCGCGTATGGCCTCGACCTGCGCGGAGTGCGCCGCGTAGCTCACCGGGATCTGCTTGGCTCGGACGCCCTCGGCAGCGCACTGGTCCAGCAGCTCCTCCAGCGCCTGCTGCTCGCCGGAGACCACCACCGACGACGGGCCGTTGACCACCGCGAGGTCCAGCCGCCCGTCCCAGCACGACAACCGCTGCACCCGCTCGGCCGGCAGTGACACGGACACCATGCCGCCCGATCCGGAGATCGCGGTCAGCGCCCGGCTGCGCAGCGCGACGATCCGCGCGGCGTCAGCCAGCGACAGCCCGCCCGCCACACAGGCCGCGGCGATCTCGCCCTGGCTGTGCCCGAGCACCGCGGTGGGACGCACGCCGTGTGCCTCCCAGAGCCGGGCGAGCGACACCATCACTGCGAACAGCACGGGCTGCACGACGTCGACCCGCTCCAGCGTCGGCGCGTCCGCCACGCCCTGCAGCACGTCCAGGAGCGACCAGTCCACAACCGGTGCGAGCGCCGTGGCACACTCCTGGATCCGCTCCCGGAACACCTCGGAGGTGTCCAACAGCTCCCTCGCCATCCCGGCCCACTGGGCCCCCTGGCCGGGGAAGACGAACACGGTCTCGGCGCCGCCCACCGCGGTGCCTCGCACCACCCGGTCCGTCGGGGTGTCCCGCACCAGCGCGTCCAGCGCGGCGTGCAGCTCCGCCTCGTCGGCGCCGATCAGCACGGCGCGGTGCTCGAACGCGGCCCGCGTGGTAGCCAGCGAGAACCCGATGTCGGCGGCGGTGGCGCCGGCCCGTTCGGGGTTGTCGAGGTGGGCCCGCAGGCCGGCCGCCTGCGCGCGCAGGGCCTCGGAGGTCTTCGCCGACAGCGTCCACGGCAGCACCGCCGGGGCAGCACCGGCCCGCCGGCCCGGGCCGGCGGACCCCGGCTCCCCGCTGCCGACGGGAGCCCGGTTGTCCGGGGCCTCTTCGAGGATGGCGTGCACGTTGGTGCCGCTGATCCCGAACGAGGAGATGCCCGCCCGGCGCACCCGGCCCTCTGCCGGCCAGGGCACCGGCTCCCGCAGCAGTGCCACCGCGCCCGCGTTCCAGTCCACGTGTGGGGTCGACTCGTCGATGTGCAGGCTCCGCGGCAGTACACCGTGGTGCAGCGCCATCACCGTCTTGATCACCCCGGCGACCCCGGCGGCCGCCTGGGTGTGCCCGATGTTCGACTTCACCGAGCCGAGCCGGAGCGGCCCGCGGTCCGCGCGGTCCTGCCCGTACGTCGCCACCAGCGCCTGCGCCTCGATCGGATCGCCGAGCCGCGTGCCGGTGCCGTGCGCCTCCACCGCGTCGACATCCCCCGGGGCGAGCCTGGCGTCGGCCAGCGCCTGCCGGATCACCCGCTCCTGCGACGGACCGTTCGGCGCCGTCAGGCCGTTGCTCGCGCCGTCCTGGTTGACGGCCGAGCCTCTCACCAGGGCCAGCACCCGGTGGCCGTGACGCCGGGCGTCCGACAGCCGCTCCAGCACCAGTATGCCCACGCCTTCGCTCCAGCCGGTGCCGTCGGCCGCCGCCGCGAACGGCTTGCAGCGGCCGTTGGGCGCCAGCCCCCGCTGCCGGGCGAACTCCACGAACATCCCCGGCGTCGCCATCACCGTCACGCCGCCGGCCAGCGCCAGCGTGCACTCACCGCTCTGGAGCGACCGGCGTGCCAGATGCAGCGCGGTGAGCGAGGCCGAACAGGCCGTGTCCACGGTGACCGCCGGGCCTTCAAGACCGAGTGCGTACGCGACCCGGCCCGAGATGACGCTCGCTGTGTTTCCGGTCAGCGCGAACCCCTGGCCGCCGTCGGCAGGTTCGCCCAGCTGGGGCCCGTAGTCCTGGGCCATTGCCCCCGCGAACACCCCGACCTGGGAGCCCCGCAGAGACAGCGGGTCGATCCCGGCCCGTTCCAGTGCTTCCCAGGAGATCTCCAGCATCAGACGCTGCTGCGGGTCCATGGCGAGCGCCTCGCGCGGGCTGATCCCGAAGAACGCGTTGTCGAACACGGTCGCGTCGTAGAGGAATCCGCCCTCCCGGGCATATCGGACCTCCGGGTTCTCCGGATCACGCAACTCGTCGGTGCTCCAGCCCCGGTCGGCCGGGAAGGCCGAGACGGCGTCCCTGCCCTCCGCGACCAGCTGCCACAGCTCCTCGGGCGAGCGCACACCGCCCGGGTACCGGCAGCCCACGCCGACGATGGCGACCGGCTCGTCGAAACCCGCGGTAACCGCCACCGGGCGTGCGGCGGCCGGATGTTCGCCCGACAGCTCGGCCCTCAGGAACTCCACCAGCTCACCGGGCGTGGGGTGGTTGTAGATCAGAGTGGGTGCCAGGTGCGCCAGCCCGGTCGCCTCGGCGACCCGGTCGCGGAACTCCACCGCGGCAAGCGAGTCGAAGCCCAGTTCCTTGAACGTCCGGCCGCTGTCGACCGTCTGGGACGACAGATGTCCGAGGACCGCCGCCACACAGGCCCGGACCAGCTCCGGCACGGCGGCGAGCGGGGTGGCGGTGGCCGTGGCGGCGGCCTCCTGGGGCGGCGCGGCGTCCGGGCTGCCGTTGGGTGTGGCCCCGACAGCCGGTGCCTCGTCCGGCCGGGCCGTCGGGGTGAGCCAGAAGGAGCGCCGCTGAAAGGCGTAGGTCGGCAGGTCGGTGCGGGCGCCGGACCAGCCGGTGAGTGGCTCCCAGTCCACTGGCGTGCCGCGCACGAACGCCTCCGCCAGCGCGGCGGCGACCGTACGGTCCTCCGGCTGCCCCGCGCGCAGCAGTGGCACGACCGAGGCCCCGGTCGGCGCACCCCCGTCGGCGAGGCTTTCGCGGGTCATGGCTGTCAGCCCGCCGGGACCGAGTTCCAGGTAGCTGGTGACGCCGGCCGAGCGCAGCGCACGGACCCCGTCGTAGAAGCGCACGGAGCTGCGGATGTGCCGGGTCCAGTACTCCGGCGACCTCAGCTCGTCCGCGGTGGCCGGGCGTCCGGTGACATTGGAGACGACCGGGATCCGGGGGGCGTGGTACTCCAGTTCCGCGGCGAGCGAGCGGAACTCGTCCAGCACCCCGTCCATGTGCGGGGAGTGGAACGCGTGGCTCACCCTGAGCCGCTTGGTCCTGCGACCGCGGGCCGCGAACCGTGCGGCGACGTCCTCGACGCCGTCGAGGTCACCGGAGACGACGGTAGCCCGTGGTCCGTTGACTGCGGCCACCGAGACCTGCTGCACCAGGCCCCGGTCCGACAGCTCCGCGGCGACCTCCGCCTCGTCGGCCTCCAGCGCGGCCATGGCGCCGCCCTCGGAGGCCTGCTCCATCAGCCGTCCACGGACGGCGACCAGCGCGCAGGCGTCGTTCAGCGGGAGCACCCCCGCGACGTGGGCCGCGGCCAGTTCGCCGACGGAGTGGCCGAGCAGGTGATCAGGGTGCACCCCGCACCGTTGGAGCAGCCGGGCCAGCGCGACCTCCAGCGCGAACAGCGCCGCCTGGGCGGCGTCCGTGCGGTCCAGCACCGCCGCCCCGGGGCTGCCGGGCTCCGCGAAGAGCAGGTCCTTGACGGGCCAGGGCGTGAAGGTGTCCAGGCAGGCGCAGATCTCGTCGAGCGCCTCGGCGAATGCGGGCACCGCCGCGTGCAGCTGACGTCCCATTCCGGGGCGCTGGCTGCCCTGACCGGTGAAGAGGAAGGCCGTCCCGCCCGCGCCGCGTGCCGAGCCCCGCACCAGGTTCGCGGCAGGCACCCCGCGGGCCAGCGCGTCCAGGCCGCTGAGGAAGTCACCGCGGTCGCCGCCCAGGACCACCGCGCGCTCCTCGAACGCGGTGCGGTGCACGGCGAGCGAGCGACCCACGACTGCCGTGTCCAGCCCGGCGTCCGCGGTGACCCGTGCGGCGAGCCGCTCCGCCTGGGCACGGAGCGCGTCCGGGGACCGCCCGGACACCACCCAGGGCAGCGGTGAGTGGGTCTTGGCGGACCGCTCGCGCGACGTTTCGCTGTCGTGGCCGCCCCCCTCGTGCGCCCCGCGGTCCCCGGTGAGTGTGAGATGGCGGTCGGAGAGCACCACATGGCAGTTGGTGCCGCCCATGCCGAAGGAGCTGACACCCGCGATGAACGGGCGGTCCGGGTCCGGCCGGCCGGTCAGTGAGAGCGGGACGCGCAGATTCCAGGCGTCGAAGGCTATCTCTGGGCGGGGCGTCACGAAGTTGAGGCTCGGCGGGACTTTCTGATGCCGGATGGCCAGGGCCGTCTTGATGAGACCGGCGATCCCGGCGGCGGCCTCGAGGTGGCCGATGTTCGTCTTCACCGACCCCACCAGCAGCCGGGTGCCGGGCCGCCGGGCCGCTCCGAGCACTGCGCCGAGCGCGGCGGCCTCGATCGGGTCGCCCTTCTTCGTGCCGGTGCCGTGGAGTTCGACGTACTGCACGTCGGCGGGGTCGACGCCGGCGCTCCGGTAGGCGGTGCGCAGCACCTCCTCCTGGGCCCGTGCTGTGGGCACGGTGAGTCCTTCGCCGGCGCCGTCGTTGTTGGCCGCGGTGGCTTCCACGACGCAGTAGACGCGGTCGCCGTCGGCGACCGCGCGGGAGAGCGGCTTGAGCACGACGAACCCGGCTCCCTCGCCCCGCACATAGCCGTTGGCGCGGGCGTCGAAGGTGTGGCACCGGCCGTCCGGGGAGAGCCCGCCGAACTTCTCGGAGTGCTGGGTGCTCTCCGGTGCCAGTACAAGATTCACCCCGCCCGCCAGCGCAAGCCCCGCCTCGCCCCGGCGCAGGCTCTCGGCGGCCATGTGCACGGCGAGCAGGGACGACGCCTGCCCGGCGTCGAGCACCATGCTGGGCCCGCGCAGATCCAGGGCGTAGGAGACCCGGTTGGCGATGATGCTGCGGTGCAGGCCGGTCATGCTGTGCCGGGTGTCCGCCCCGAGACGGCGTTGAAGGGCGGAGTAGTCGTCCCACATGGCGCCCACGAAGACGCCGGTGTTTCGGGCCTGCGGATCGGCCGGCACGATGCCGGCGTCCTCGAACGCCTCCCAGCACAGCTCCAGGGCGAGCCGCTGCTGTGGGTCCATGGCGGCGGCCTCACGGGGCGAGATGTCGAAGAAGTCCGGGTCGAACTGGTCGACGTGGTCGAGAAAGCCACCGGTGCCGAGACCACCGGTGCCGAAGGAGCCGCGGCGTCCCTGCGGAACTCCGGTGACGGCGCTGTGGCCGTTGCGGAGCAGGGACCAGAAGGCAGCGGGACCCGGGGCACCGGGGAAGCGGCAGGCCAGGCCCACGACGGCGATCGGATTGGCGGGTGCGGAAGTGTCTTCGGGCACGAACGCCTGGCCGGAACGCATAGAACTCCCAACAACCGACGACGGGCCAATGTCACGTGGTACGTCTCGGACCTGAATTACGGCCGCCCCGACAGGGGCCGGGTAATGCGACGTGAGCCGCTCACGACTGCATTCAAGAGAACCCCGCGAGATCACTGAAGTCAGTAGACCCGGCGCCCTCGTGCGCTGTCCAATAACTTGCCACATGGGGCCGATAAGCAGCGCTATGAGCTTGCGGAAAGCAGCCGGAACAATGGAAGTGGAGGGCTGCACTGGCGGCGGAAGTCGCGTTGACAAATGAGCTTGACGGTTTGTAGTTTCCTGTCCGGCCGGAGGTGGAGTGGACGCGCCGGCAGTCGAACGGGAGAGGTGTCTCGAATTGACCGAGCAATACGCACCCACCGCGGCGGACGTGGGAACGATGTACGACCAGTCGACCGGCCTCCTCTCCGAAGTGATGGGGGGAAACATTCATCTGGGCTACTGGCGGGACGACGAGGACGACGCCACCGTCGAGCAGGCCACCGACGCGCTGACCGACATGGTCGGCACCCGGCTCGCGCTCTCACCGGGCGACCGGGTCCTGGACATCGGCTGCGGCAGCGGCAAGCCCGCCACCCGGATCGCGCACACCTGGGGCGTGCACGTCACGGGCGTCACCGTCAGCGCTCAGCAGGCGGAGATCGCCTCCGCCCGGCCGGAGGTCGGGACCGGGCCCTGCCAGGTGTCCTTCCGGCAGGCCGACGGCATGGCCCTGCCCTTTCCTGCCGCGCACTTCGACAATGCGTATGCGATCGAAAGTTTCCTGCACATGTCCGACCGGGCCACCGCCATCGCCGAAGCGGCGCGCGTGTTACGTCCAGGCGGCGTTCTGGTGACGGCCAATCCATATCAGCAGGGTGAACTCGATGCTCGTGAGGCCGAGATAGTCGCAGACAACCGGAAGCTGTTCCAGATTCCGCCGATCGGGAATGTCGACGAATATCTCGCCCATATGCGCAAGGCTGGTCTCGAAGTTTTGGAGACACTGGACATCGGCGAGAACGTACGCCGCAGTCACACCATCGCGGCGGAGCTCATCCGCCGGGTGGACAAACCGAGCGACGGCGCGCTGAGTGAGGAACTCAACCGGGCGGCCGACATCATCGAACGTTTCGGTGAGCTTCCGCAGATCGGCTACGGACTGATCGTCGCCCGGCGCCCCTGAACCACCCCGCCGCTCCCGCTTTCTGAAGTCCCCGCTCAGGTCCAGCCGCGGCCGTGCTTGAGGAGCCGGCTGTGCGCGGCGGCCACCTGCGGACGCGTTGCGGTGCCGTCACGGGTGGCGAGGTACGTCGTCGTGATCGGCGGTATCTCGGGTCTGAGCAGGGGCACCAGCGTGCCTCGGGCGACGCCCTCGGCACACAGGTACGTGGGCAGCACGGCGATGCCGACCGAGGCATCCACCGCGGCCAGCACGGCCCGGTGGTCGGGGACCACCGCGGGCGTCGCAGCCACCGCGGTGTGGAAGACCGACCACCAGTAGTGGTCGACAAGCGGCAGATACTCCGAGCAGGTCACCAGCCGTTGGCTGCCCGGCAGAGAGGTGTCGCCCGGAGCCCGGCCCTGCGGGATCGCGCGTGCGACCTCGGGCGAGGCGACCAGGCAGCACTCCTCGTCGTGGAGGGGCAGCGCGCTGATGCCCTTGGTGCGGGGGCGCGTCCGTGCGACGACGATGTCGAGTTCGCCCTCCGCCAGCTGAGCGAGCAGTGTGTCGGACAGCTCCGAAGTGATGCGCAGACGCGCCGGATCGCGGAGCATGTCGGCCAGCACCGGCAGGATCCGGTCGCTCATCAGGTCGCTCGGGGCGCCCAACCGCAGCGGGCGGGCCGGGACGCCGTCGGCCGAGTAGCGCCGTACCACGAAGTCGAGGGCATCGACCGGGCCTTCGGCGTCCCGGGCGAGCGAGTCGGCGGCCGAGGTGGGCCTGGACCCGGTGGCCTGACGGATGAACAGCCGTGTCCCGAACCGCTCCTCCAGCATCCGGATCTGATGGGTCACGGCGGGCTGGGAGATGTGCAGCCGACGGGACGCTCGGCCGAAGGAGCCCGTCCGGTAGACCTCCAGGAAGGTACGCAACAGACCCGGGTTGAGCGGTTCCGTCTCCGACCGGGCCGCCGGGACCTGCGGATCCGTAGGGGTCTTGACGTGCGGGCGCGGTCGCGTGCGGGGTGTCGGATCGGATCCGGGTAATCGGGGGGAGGACATCAGGGCAGGCTCCATGAGTACGGCCGGCGGACGTGGGGGGAGACAGGGAGCAGATCCTGGGCTGCGCGGTCCCGGGCGGATCCCGGGAGTACGGATCTGGACTGCGTACCTCAGGACTTCGGCAGGTGCGGTACAAGTTCCTCGAAGGTGCGGCGCTGCCCCAGCGCGGTGTCCAGGAGCAGGCCGTTGTTGCTCAGCGCCAGTCGGCGGAAGGCCGCCACCCGGTGCTCGTACACGTCGAGTGCCAGCGGGTCGTCGCGCTCGGCGGCCCGGCTGCGCACCCGGGCGCTGGCCACGCCCGCCGGCACGGTCGTGAACACCGAGAGGTCAGGCGCGGGGAAACAGCCGATCAGCGGTTCCACCACGGCGCGCGTCCCGGCCGGCACTCGGTGCACGAGCAACTCGCCCAGCGGCGTGAAGAGATAGCGGTCGACCACGACGACTCGGCCCGCCCGCAGCGCGGGCAGGATGCGCGCCCGCACGGTCATCAGACGGTCCCCGAGTACGGCGCAGCACATGGCGAGTGGGTCGACCTCGCCGGTCCGCACGGCGCCGAACGGATCGGCGCTGTACTCCTTGAACCAGCGGCTCGCCTTCAGCTCACGGGAGGGCAGTTTGAAGCCGCGGACGGTGTGGCCGCGCGACCGCAGAAAGGCCCGGGTCGTCCGGGTGGTGGTGGTCTTGCCGCTGCCGTCGACGCCGTCGAAAGCGATGAGTGTGCCGGGCAGTCCGTGAGGCCGGACCGGCAGCCGCCACTCCGGGATCACAGGGCTCGTCCGCGGTACCGGGCGGTCGTCCGGTGGACCAGACGGCGCATCCCGGTCGGAACGTTCTCGCCGCGGTGGAGAAGCGAGGGGTTGTCCCAGACCAGCAGGTCACCCGGGCACCAGGCGTGTGCGTACTGCCACCGCGGCCGCAGGGTGTGCGCGTACAACTCCTCGATCAGGTTCCGGCTCTCGGCCCCGGGCAGGCCCTCGATACGGTCCAGGCACATCTCGTTGAGGTACAGGGCCGGCTCGCCGGTGACCGGGTGCGGGCGCACCAGCGGGTGCGTCACCGGCGGGAAGGCCGCGCGCTCGGCGGTCGCCTCCGCCTGCGACACCCGCGACGAGGCCTGCCGCAGCGTCGAGAAGTTCCGGCCGAAGTCGTGCACGGCGCGCAGTCCGGTGACACGCTCCCTGAGCCTCCGCGGCAGTTCGGCGAGAGGGCCGCGGGCGTCGTTGAACTGGGTGCGGCCGCCCTCCGCGGGCGCTACCACCCCGTACAGCAGTGTGGCGTCGGTGGGCTCCGACAGGAATGAGGCGTCGCTGTGCCAGTGTTCGGCGGGCCGCTTGTAAGCGCGGGGCGGCGAAGACTCGAAAACCTCGGCGTAGGGGCTGTCGGCATGCCCGTGCGTCGGGTCCCAGGGGAGCGTCGGCCGGCCGAAGTACGAGGTGACCCGTAGCTGGGCCTCGACGGTGAGCCGCTGGCCGGAGAAGAGCAGGAGCCGGTGCCTGTGCAGGGCCCGCACGAGTTCCTCCGCGTGTGCCCCGGCCTCCGCGGTGTCGAGTGCGACGCCGAACACCTCAGCGCCGAACGAAGCGTTCAGGGGTTTGTACGTGAGCATCCGCAGGGCTCTCCTTGCCGCCTGGTGTCGCTGTCGTCGCTACGGTGGGGACCGGTCCATGAGCACCGTGACCGCAGGCCGGTGAGGCAGTGCGGAAGACGTGTGCGTATGCGGTGCACGAGGCGGTGTACGGCCCCTCGGCCAGTTGCGAGCCAAGGACATTACACCGCGGACTCCGCCGGATTTCAGGGATGCATGGATAGGACATTGGTCCTCTTGAGGGGGGTGGGGCGACCTGACACGCTGGCTCGGCACGAACGCGCCGACGCCGCGTCCTCTCAGGGTTCCCTGGTCCGATGGACTCCACGTCCTCCCGAGGGCGCCGCGTGAGGGGCTCTCGGTGACGGTCCCCGCACTGTTCCGCGCACCGGTTCCGCAACCAGCGCAACCTGCGAGCGGACGGTGGACCGGCCCGGTGCGTGCAGTGGCCGCTTCGCGGTGGCCCTCACCCACCAGATCCGACAACCGACCTTCCTAGGAGTGAGCGGTGACCATCGCCGAGGAGCGTTCCGCAGCCAACCGATTCGTCCTGTCCGAGGACGAGGTGCCCCAGCGCTGGTACAACCTCGTCGTCGACCTGCCGTACGACATCGACCCGCCTCTGCATTCCACGGAGGACCGGCCCGCGCTCACCGAGGACTACGACTGGCTCTGGCCCACCGAGTGCCTGAAGATCGAGTTTCTGCAGGGCCGGTACGCGACGGACCCGTGGATCGAGGTGCCCGATCCGGTCCTGCGCACCTACCGGCGCTACCGACCCTCGACCCTGGTCCGGGCCCAGGGCCTGGAGGAGTACCTCGACACCCCGCATCAGATCTTCTACAAGCGTGAGGACCTCAACCCCGGAGGCAGCCACAAGTTCAACACCGCGCTGGCGCAGGCGTACTACGCTGCCCAGGACGGTGTCGAGACACTGGTCACGGATACCGGCGCCGGCCAGTGGGGCACCGCCCTCGCACTTGCCTGCGCCGCCTTCGGTATCAAGCTGAAGGTGTTCATGGTCCGGAAGAGCTTCGACGAGAAGCCCTACCGACGCAACCTCATGCGGATGCTGGGCGCCGAGGTCATCTCCTCGCCGAGCCGCACCACCAGGACTGGCCGCGGCGTGCTGGACAAGGACGCGGACAGCCCTGGCAGCCTCGGCATCGGCATGGCGGAGGCCATCGAGCTGGTCCGCAACGACCCCTCGCACCGGCTGGCACTCGGCTGCATGTCGTACTACGCGGCCATGCACCAAACCGTCATCGGCCTGGAGACCCAGGCACAGCTCGCGCAGGCCGGCGTCGGCGCCGACGTCCTGGTCGGATGCGTCGGCGGCGGCAGCAACTTCACCGGCTTCGTCGCCCCGTTCGTCACGGGCGAGGACCGGCCGCTGTGCATCGCCGCGGAACCCGCCTCGGTGCCCACGCTCACCACCGGCGAGTTCCGCTACGACTGGGCCGACTACGAGCGGCAGACCCCGCGCATCCCGATGTACACCCTGGGCAGCGACTTCGTGCCGCCGCCCATTCACTCCGGCGGTCTGCGCTACCACGGCAAGACCCCGATCCTCTCCAGCCTCGTCAAGCACGGCCTGATCACCCCGCGCTCCTTCGACCAGCAGAAGGTCTTCGAGGCCGGTCAGCTGTTCCTGCGCACCGAGGGCGTGCTGCCCGCGCCGGAGAGCTCCCACGCCATCCTCGCCGCCATCGACGAGGCCAAGCAGGGCGGCAAGCCGCGCACCATCGTCATCTGCCTCAGCGGCCACGGCTACCTGGACCTTCAGGGGTACGCGGATGTCCTCGACCTCGGCTGACCCGGCCTCACTCCTGCCCCGCCCCCGGCCGGCGTCCGTCCCCGACGCGGTCGAGGTCCGGACGTCGTCCCGGGTGCATGTCACGCTCATCGACATGAACGGGTCGGCCGGCCGCCGCGACGGCAGTGTCGGCTTCGCGGTGGCCGACCCGGGACTGCGCCTCGTCCTGGCCCGCGGCGGACCGCTGCACCAGGAAGAGGCCGCCGGGGCCGGAAACGAGCGAGCCGCTGCGGCGGTGCGGCACGCCGCCGCAGCCCTCGGTGTCCCGGCCCCGGACCGGGTCCGGCTGCGCTCCACGGTCCCGGCCCACAGCGGCCTCGGCTCGGGCACCCAGCTCCGGCTCGCCGCGCTGCGCGGCCTGGCCGAGTTGGAGGGCCTGGACCTGGGCGACAAGGAACTGGTGGCACTGTCCGGACGCGGCGGCACCTCCGGCATCGGCGTGCACGCCTTCACCCACGGCGGCTTCCTCGTGGACGGCGGCCACCGCACCCGCGACAAGGAGGCGTTCGCGCCGAGCCGCTTCGCCGAGGGCCTCCCGGCCCCCCCGCTGCTGTACGCCACGACCCCGCCCGCCCACTGGGGTGTGGTCCTGGCCCTGCCGGAGGGCGTCCAGGGTCTGGAGGGGGCGGCCGAACGGGACTTCATGACCGCGCACACCCCGGTGCCGCTGCCCGCCGTCGAGGCGGTCGCGCACACCGTCCTCATGGGGCTGCTGCCCGCCCTGGAGGAGGGCGACCTGGCCGCCTTCGGTGACGGCCTCACCCGGCTCCAGGACATCGGGTGGAAGCGGTCTCACTGGCAGCGGGCGGAGCTGCGCCGATGGCGGCCACTGGTCGACCTGATGCGCGCCGAAGGCGCCGCCGGCGCCGGCCTCAGCTCGACCGGGCCGCTGGTGTACGCCGTCTACGACCGGACCCGGCACGACGACGGGGAACTGGCAGGACGGATCCGCGCCGCAGCGGACCGGGCCGGACTGCCGCTGGTCTCACTGACCACCACGACCTTCGGCGGCCCCGCGGCCACCGTACTTCCCGAGGAGTGAGGGCGACCCCATGGACCAGTCGGAGCTGGAGGAGATCGAGCGCGACTACGTGCGCTGGTATCCCGCCCGTATCACCGCGATGGACCCCGAGACCGCCTGGGCGCGACCCACGATGGGGCTGTACGCCCACATCCCCTACTGCGCCCACCGCTGTCACTTCTGCAAGTACAAAGTGAAGGTCGGGGAGGACCTGCACGACGAGATGGACGTCTTCCTCGACGCCCTGGAGAACGAGATCCGCACCGTGCGGGAGCGCGGCCAGGTGGCCGGACGCCCACTGAACGTGATCTTCATCGGAGGCGGCACGCCCTCTCTGCTGGCCACCCCCCAGCTCGACCGGCTGCTGACCGTCATCACCTCGTCGTTCGAGCTGACCGACGACTGCGAATTCAGCATGGAGTGGAGCCCCGCCTCGCTCAGTCGCGAGAAGCTTCGGCTGTTCCACGCCGCCGGTGGCAACCGGCTCAGCATCGGAGTGCAGTCCTTCAACGACGCCGTGCTCAAGGAGATCGGACGCGACCACACCGCCGCCGAGGCCCGGGAGGCGCTGCGGCTGGCCCACGAGGCGGGCTTCGACAACATCAACCTCGATCTGATCTACCGGCTGCCCGGCCAGAACGTCGAGGACGTCCGCCGCTCCGTGCGCGACGCGCTCGCCTGCGACCCCGCGCACATCAGCTTCTACCCGCTGTGGATCCGCGAGCAGACCGTGCTCTGGTCCCGGCTCCAGAAGGGCGAACTGGAGATCCCGGGTGAGGACGTCGAACAGGAGATGTTCGAGGCCGCCCGGGAGATCTTCGAGGAGAGCGGCTACGAACACTACAACGTGTTCGACTTCGTCCGCCGCACCACACCCCGCTGCCGGTACACCGAACTCCAGTGGGAGGACGGCGAATGGGTCGGGGTCGGCCCGAGCGCGGTGACCTACGTCGAGGGCCGCCACACCATCAACGCCTACTCGATCGGCGACTACATCGAGCAGGCCCGCACCACCGGCGCCGCCACCACGGCCGGCTCCGTCCTCGACCTGCCCGCGCAGATGCGCCGCACCATGATGTTCGGCCTGCGGATGAACCCCTTCGACACCGACCGCTTCCGTCGCCAGTACGGCGTGGACGTCGACACCGTCTTCGGGCCGGAGCTGACCGCGCTCACCGAGAACGGTCTTGTGGTCCGCGACGGCCGGTTGCTGCGGCTCAGCGCCGAGGGCATCCGCAAGGTGAACAACATCGGCAAGCTCTTCTACACGGCACCGGACGACCGTCAGTCCCTGGGCCTGTCCCGGCGCGGTCTGCCCATCGTGGAAGTGGACCGGTGACCGCCGCACCGGGCCGTCGGCCCCGGGTCGTGGGTCTCGGCCTGGTGATGGCGGACGTCCGGGTGGTCTGCCCGGTCCCGCTCGTTCAGGAGCACGACCCCAGCGTCGCGGCGATGGACCTCCGGCTGGGCGGCGCCACCACCAACACGCTGGCCGCGCTGCAGCGGCTCGGCGCCGACACCGCGGTGGCGGGCGTGGTGGGCGACGACTGGATCGGCCGCTTCCTGCTCGACCAGCTGGACGTCCGTGGGGTCGGCCGGGAGCACGTGGTGACGGTGCCCGGATCCAGCCCCTCCTGCCTGGTCCTGGAGTCGCCGCCGAGCCGGACGCTGCTGTGGCACCTGCCCGCACCGCTGGAGTGGGCGGCCGAGACGGCGCTGCGCCCGCTGTTGCCCCGGCTCGTCGAGCACGCGGACGCGGTCCACGTGAACGGCCGCTTCCTGCCGGTCGCCGCCGAACTGTGCGCCCTGGCCCGGGAACGCGGCACCACCGTCTCGCTCAACGCGGGCCGCGGTGACGTCTCCTCCGGGGTCTCCACGCTGCTGGACCAGGCCGACGTACTGGTCGCGGCAGAGCAGTGGGCTCTTGAGGAGACCGGCACGAGGACCGGCCGGGAGGCCTGCGAGCGATTGTCCCGGCGGGCTTCCGGGCCTCCCCGGCTGGTCTCCGTGACCTGCGGCGAGCACGGCAGCTGGACCGCGGGCCCCGGGATGCCTGAGGCCGCGCACACGCAGGCCCCGGACGTGCCGTCGGGACTGCCCACCGCGGGGGCGGGGGACGCCTACCACGCGGGCTTCCTCGCCGCCGCCCTGGCAGGAGCCGCACCCGGACGATGCGCGCAGGCCGGAGCCGACGAGGCCGGCCGCCATCTGTCCGAAGCCGCGGCGGTCCCCGCCGCCCAGAACTCACCGGAAGAAACCCTCCGGTGCCGTCCGATGGAGAGGAAGGGGGTGCAGAACCATGGAGTTCGACATCAAGAAGGCCGGCACGTGCAACGGCAGCAAGCCGCTGTAACCGTTCGCGCCGCAACGTGACACCGCTTTCGGCGTGGCGGGCACACGTTGATGCCCGTCAAGGTTCCGCCACGCCGATTCGGCATCCCTCCGAAGGACCGATGCAGACGGACGACGAGGTGACGAGGATTGAGTACGCAGCTCGCCATCGACGACAACTACTTCACGCCCGAGGACACCGCTGAGGCAGTCGACCTCATCGCCCGGACCTACCCGGACGGATGCCGGGGCGCCTTCGTCGTCGGCAGTCTCTCCGTCGGTCTCGGCCACGCCGAGTCCGACCTCGACATCGTCGCTGTGCACGACACCGCGCAGGAGGCCCGTCAGCATGTCGCCAACGGCCGCCGCCTCGACCTCACCACCGTGCCGATCGCCGTCTGGGAGGCGCGGACCGCGTCGATGGCGCGGTACGCCATCACCCGGACCGACCGCTCCCAGGGAGACCTCGACCGCGCGGAGATGACAAGGATCGTCCGCTACGCGGTGGCCGGCCGGCTCCCCGTGGGACGCACCGGCGAGGACGCCCCGGCCGGACCCGACCGCGACGTGGTCGCCCAGGTCATGATCTACCGCAACGCCTTCGTGGTCGCCAGCCTGGCCGAGGACGCCGCGGGGGCCCTTGCGATCGGCGACCCGTACACGGCGCTGCTCGCCGCCCGCGGCGCGGTCGAGGCCGGCCTGGACGCGCTGCTCTCCGCCGAACGAGACCTGTACATCGGGCCGAAGTTCCTGCTGCGCCGCGTCGCCCGGTCCCGGCTGCTCGGCCCGAACCTGCCGACCATCTGGGAACTGCTGCACGAGCCAGTGCCGCTTGACGGCCTCACCGGACACGCGGAGGCCGTCGTCCGGCGCCGGCTCACGCTCGCCGTCGCCCTGGTCGGCCTGGCCACCACCCGCGGCTGGAACGGTACCGGGGACATCGCCGAGCTCCGGCTGCCCGGGGAACCCGGCATCGGCCCGACGCAGAGCCCGTACCACAGCCTGCTCCGCTTCACCGACGGCTTCGTGCTGGCCGGACCGAACACGGCCTACGACCTCACCGAACCCATGGCATACCTCTGGAGCCTGTGCACGGGTGCCAAAGCGGCCGATGTGCATGCGGAGTTCACCCGCGCCCTCGACGCCGATGTCTCCGAGGGAGAACTGGCCGGTGCGGTGGCCGCCCTCGCGGAGCTGGGCGTCGTCGAGTTGCCGCAGGACGCGCTGTGACGGCCGTCGAAGTCGTCGATCTTGGCCGTGACTTCGTCTCCTCCGGCCGCCGGATCACCGCCCTGGACGGGGTGAACCTCACCGTCGCCGAGGGCGAGATCGTGGCCCTGCTCGGGGAGAACGGTGCCGGCAAGACGACCCTGACCAAGATCCTCGCCACCCTGCTGCTGCCCAGCCGCGGCACCGCGCGGATCTTCGGCGTGGACGTCACCGAACGGCCGCAGGAGGTCCGTCGCCACCAATCCGTCGTCTTCGGCGGCGAACGGGGCTTCTACCACCGGCTCTCCGCCCGCGACAACCTCCGCTTCTTCGCCCTGCTGGACGGCGCCTCGCCGCGCGGCCTGCGGCAGCTGGTCGACCGGTCGCTGGAGCGCGCGGGCCTCGCGGACGCTGCCGGCCGCGCCGTCGAGACCTACTCGCGCGGCATGCGCCAGCGACTCCACCTCGCCGTCGGCTTCGCCACTCGGCCTCGCCTCATGCTGCTCGACGAACCCACCATCGGGCTCGACCCGGTGGAGGCGGCCCGGCTGCGCGCGGAGATCTCCGCGCTCCGGGACCAGGGCGTCACCATCCTGCTGACCAGCCATCACCTGCTGGATGTCGAGGAACTGGCCGAGCGTGTCGTCGCGCTGCACGGCGGCCGGGTCGTGGAGGACCTGCTGCTGGCCGACTTCACTCGGCGGGCCGGTTTCGCCGCCGTCATCACGGTCACCGGGCACGGCCCTCGGCCCGTGCCCCGCGCCGGCCACGGCATCCGGGTCCGCGGCGAGGGCGCAGCGGGCAGCGCGGGGGAGGAACCGGGCGCGGACACCTGGACGATCGTGATCGAGATCGAGGAGTGGGGCACGGGCGCGCTGGGCGGCATCGGGGCCCTGCTCGATGGCTGCGAGGTGACTGGCTTCGACGTCACACCGGCCCGGCTGGAGGACTCCTTCCGGCGCCTGTACGAGAGCCCGCGCCGATGAGGGCCTTCACACCCGGCGTCCCGCCGACCGGTCTCGGAGCGCTGCGCACACACCTGGCGGTGTTGTGGGCGTCCGCCCGCATCCAGGCGGTCCTGACCCTGCGTAGCCCGGCCGTGGTGATCCTCGCGGGGGTCCAGCCGGCGGCCCTGCTCCTGATCACCCTGCCCCGCGACCCCGGCGACCGTGACACAGCCGCCCGGGTCCTCGTGTCCGTGCTGGTCACCTGCCTGTGGGGCGGGCTGGTGTGGATGGCCGGTGGCATCATCCGTCGTGACCTCGTCCAGGGCACCATGACCCGCAGCGTCGTCGGCGTCCGCGACCCCCGGCTGGTCCTGGTGGGCAAGTGCGCCGGGGCGGTGCTCTTCACCTGCGGCGCGCTCGCGGCCGTCGGAACCGCCGCCTCCCTGCTGTTCGGATTGCGCCTGCGGCTGCCGCCTCCCCTTCCGCTGCTGGTCGGCCTGGTGATGGCGGTCGTCTCCGCGGTCGCCACGGGCATGTTGCTCAGCTGCGTGTTCGTGCTGACCCGGCACGGCGTGCACCTCGGTAACGCCCTGCTCTACCCGGTCTACATCCTCGGCGGCACCATCGTCCCGGGCGGACTGATCCCCCCTGGGCTGCGCTGGATCGCCTGGCTCGTGCCACTGCGCTGGGCGAAGGAGTACATGGTGGACGTCCTGCTCGGCCGACCTGCGGGCACGTCGCTCGCCGCCATGGCCGTGCTGGCCGCCGTCCACTTCCTGACCGGGTCTGTTCTGTTCCGGAAGGTGGTGGACCGTGCCAGGCGCCGCGGCACCCTCGAATTCACCTGAGACCTCCGACCCAGGCCCGCTCCGTGTCACCCGCGAACTGCTGCGCTTCTCCTGGCGGCTGTACCTGGCCGAGGAGACTCCGCAGGTACTGCTGCTGTCCAAGATTCCCAGGGCCGTTCTCCAGGCGGTGTTCTACACACTCCTCGTGGGACTCCAACCCGCCGCCGACCTGGACGTCACAGCCGCGCGGGAGACCGCGTTCACCGGGGTCTCCGCCTTCGTCATGTGCCTGTCCACCGTGGTCGGGGCGAGCGGGGTCCAGCCCCTGGACCGGGACGAACGCACCCTCGCTCCGCTGCTCGTCGGACGCGTGCCCGTGCCGCGGGTGCTGCTCGCCCGGTGTCTGCCGTACGCCGCCGAGGGCCTGCTGCTCTCCCTCGTCACGGTCATCCTGGCCGGTCTCGTCCTGACCGGTCCGGCGACGGTGGCACAGTTGCTTGCCTGCACAGGGGTGTACACGGTCATGGCGCTCACCAGCCTGTGCGCGGGCGCCGCCGTCGGCGCGCTGGCGCTGCTGGGCCGCTCCGAGCTGCTGTACGGCAACGCCGCGCTCTATCTCATCCTGGTGCTCAGCGGAGCGGTGCCGGCGCCGGCGCTGCCCGGGTGGACCGGCACGGTGGCTGGGCTGCTGCCGCTCACCCACGGCATCGAAGCGCTGCACCGCTCGCTGGACGGCGAACCCGTCGCCGGGCAGCTCCTCGCCGAACTAGGCGTGGGGGCGCTGTGGCTGGCGGCCGTCGCGGGTCTGGTCCGCCTGTGGTCGGCGAGAACCCGCAGACACGGCCACGCGGACGGTGGCTGACGGATCCCACACCCATAATGGAATTCCGCCGCGGTCGAATCAATGGGGCAAACGTCCTGGCCTTTCATTCATTGACATTTTTGGATCGCAGCCCTTTTGATGAATGGGAAGCTGGATGTGACGGCCCGTAGGTGACGGCCCGCGATGGGACGGTTGAAATCGATGACACGAAGAATTCGATCCTCGTCCAGCCGGTTCTCGCGGATCCTGGGAGTGGGCTCGTACCGCCCGGGGAACGTGGTCGGCAATGAGAAAATCTGCGAACTCATCGATTCCGACCCGGAATGGATCGAGAAGCGCTCCGGAATCAGGACCCGACATTTCGCCGAAGACGACGAGACCATACCGGTGATGGGGGCGCGAGCCGCGGAAAAGGCGCTGAGCGCCGCCGGTCTGACGCCCTCCGACGTCTCCTGCGTCATCCTCTGCACCATGTCCTACCTGCACCAGGCGCCGCCCGCGGCGGCGGCCTGCGTCGCCGAACTGGGCGCGCGCGGTGCCGCAGCCTTCGACCTCGGCGCAGCCTGCGCCGGGTTCTCGCACAGCCTGGCGGTCGCCCGGGACCTGGTGGCCTGCGGGCAGTCGGAGCACGTACTGGTGGTGGGGGCAGAGCGGATGAGTGACATCGTCGACCCCCGCGACCGCTCGACGGCTTTCATCTTCGGCGACGGCGCGGGCGCCGCGGTGGTCGGACCCGCTGACGAGCCGGGTATCGGGCCCGTGGTGTGGGGGACCGACACCGAGCACCTGGGTGCCATCCAACAGAGCCGCTCCTTCACCGAGGTGCGCAACGACCCGCTGGTGCGCTGGCCGTTCCTGGAGATGGCCGGACCGGAGGTGTTCCGCTGGGCCATCGGGGCTGTCGCCGAGGTGTGCACACAGGCCCTGGCCGCGTCCGGGGTGACGGTGCAGGACATCGGGACGTTCGTGCCGCACCAGGCCAATGTGCGGATCGTGGACGCGGCGGTGAAGGCGCTGAGGCTGCCCCCTTCGGTTGAGGTGGCGCGCACAGTCCGGGAGGAGGGCAATGTCTCCGGCGCCTCGATTCCGCTCGCCCTCGACACTCTCACCGCCGCCGGCCGCGTCCGGCCCGGGTCACTCGTCCTGACCGCCGGCTTCGGCTCGGGCCTCAGCTACTCGGCGCAGGTTGTCGTCGCTCCATGACCAGACTTTCGGAGACCCAATGACGTTAAGCACGCAGGAGCCTTCGGCGCGCGACCTGCAACGGAGCCCGGGACACGGCGCGGAACTCGACGTCGACGAGGGCGACCCGTTCTTCTTCGACCACCCTCTCGACCACGTACCGGCGATGCTGCTGCTGGATGGCGCGGTGCGCGCCGCGCGAGCGTTCGACGGGCCGCTCGCGGACCGGCCGGAGGTGACGCGCCTGTGGATGCAGTTCGACCGCTTCTGCGAGAAGGACCGCCCCGTCCAACTACGGCTGGGCGCCGCCGCGGACCCGGACCACCCGGTGGCCATCCGTGTCGTCCAGGACGGTACGGATGTCTCCCTGGGCGGTCTGGCCTGCACGCCGGGTGCCGTGCACGTCCCGCTGCCGACCGCGTCGCCAGGCGGCGGGCGGCCCCCGCACGCCGAGCCTGCCCTCGTGCACAAGCGGGCGGTCACCCAGATCCTTGTCGGCCCGCTGCGCCGGACCGGCCCGGAGACCCTTGTCACCCCGGTGTTGGAGCCGGCGCCGAGCGCCGGGACCACCGCCATGCACCCCCTCACCCTGTTGGTCGAGGCGAGCCGGCAGGCGTCCACCATGATCCTTCATGCCGTCCACGGCGTACCACTGGACCATCAGTTCATCCTGTGTCGGCTGGACGTCGACCTGCCGCCGGGCCCGGCCTGGATCGGGCCGCCCGTGCTCCGCTGCCGCCCCCGGCGGGCCGGTCGTGACCACACCGTGGTGTGCGAACTCCTCGCCGGTGAGGGGCGCAGGGGAACAGTGACCTGCACGGGACGGACCGTGCCGGCCGCTGCCTACCGCAGGCTGCGCGAGGCTACCCGGAACCGGCCCGCGGCCACGGGGCCCGGACCGCTGGGGGCCGCACGATGAGCCCGGCGGGTGGTGCCGGGACCCGAAACGGACCGAACCGCACCGGGCGGTTTCCGGCCGTCCTGCTGGTGGCCGGCACGCTGGCCCTCGCGGGCGCCCTGGCGCGCGTCCTGCACTCCGCCCCGGCGGACGTGCGTGGCCCGGCCGCCACCTTGATCACCCTCTATCTGATCTGGGTCGCCCTGGAGACCCGCATCAGCCTGCGCACTGCGGGCGAACCCGCCTCCGACCAAGACCGCGGCAGCGAACAGCTCTATGGCGCAGCCCGGTTGAGCACCCTCGTCGCCGCCCTGTACGGGCCCCTGCCGCACGGCCCCTGGCAGCCCTGGATGCTCGTGCCGGTCGGACTGCTGACTGCGGGTGCCGCCCTCCGGCTGCTCTCGATCCGCGCCCTGGGCCGGTTCTACTCGCACCGCGTCCGCACCGTCCACGATCACCGGATCACCGACATCGGCCCGTACCGCCTGCTTCGGCACCCGGCGTACACCGGAATGCTCCTCGCCCATGTCGGACTGGTGACGTTCTTCCTCAACCCGGTCAGCGTGGCGCTGCTGCTCGGCGCCTTCCTGCCGGCCGTCGTGTACCGCATCCGCACCGAGGAGACGGCGCTCGCCGGAGTCGCCGGATACCGCGAGTTCGCCCGGGACCGCAAGCGTCTCGTGCCCTTCGTGTGGTGAACGTGGCGGATGGACCGGCCGCGAAGCCGACGGCGACCAGGACACGTACGACCAGGACACGCACGTTGAGGCACGGACGACGAGGTGGCGGCGAATGATCGAGACGCTCGACGACCCGATGGCACCCGAGCACGTGGGCTGGAAGTTCGCCCGGTTGAAGACGTTGTACGGCGCCGGGGTCACGGTGCCGCCCCTGTTCTGTCTCACCGGCCGGGCGTTCCGCCGGGCCGTCGCGCCCGTCGCCGACCGGGTCGCCGAGCTGTTGCGCGAGGTCGACCACGACGACTGGCAGGACGTCTGCCGCGTCAGCGCCGACGTCCGCCGGCTGGTCGAGGAGACACCCCTTGACGCCTCACTGCACCAGGCGCTGACCGCGGCCGTGGACCGACAACTTCCGAAGGACGAACTTGTCGCAGTCCGCTCCTCGGTGCTGGCGGAACGACTCGAGCACGCTGAGGACTCGGGCACGCACCCCTTCGCCGGAATGAGCGACAGCTTCCTCTACGTGCCCCGGGACGGCATCCCAGCCGCAGTGGTGCGCTGCTGGTCGTCGGCCTTCTCGCCCGAGGGCTTGCTGTACCGGCACCGGCTGGGCCTGAGCGCACAGGGCCTCGCCGTCGCCGTCGGCGTGCAGCAGATGGTCCTGGGCGAACGATCGCTGGTCCTGTTCACCTGCGACCCCGCGACCTATGAGCGCCGGACCGTGATCAGTGCCGGCTGGGGCATCGGCGAGGGCGTCGTACAGGAGAAGACGGCCACCGACCACTTCTTCGTCGATCGCGCTGGGGCCGTGGAACGCGTCGTGGTCGACAAGACGACGATGCTCACTCTCGACACCGGGCAGGGACACGGCGTCCGGGAAGCGGACGTATCCGAAGCGCTGCGACACGTGCCGGTGCTCAGCGACGCCGAAGCCGTGGAGCTGGCCGGACTCGGGCGGCGTATCGAGGAGCTCTTCGGCGCTCCGCAGGACATCGAGGCCACGCTCACCCCCGACGGCCGGGTGCACGTGGTGCAGTCCCGGCCGGTCGTCCTCGAACCGGGGCGGCACCGAGTGTGGAGCAACGCCAACGTGGCCGAGAGCTTCCCGGGAACCACCACACCGATGACGTACTCGGTGGCCCGCCGCTTCTACGGCCTGCTCAACCATGACTACCTGCGCAGATGCGGGGTGAGCGAGCGCGAACTGCACGGTCTGCGGGAGACGACGGGCCGGCTGCTCGGCTATGTGGACGGACGGATCTACCACAGCATCACCTCATTCACGACGATGCTCGCCGTCCTGCCGCTCTTCGAGGGGCTGCGCCGGGACTGGGAGCGGCTGGTGGCCGAGCTGGACACCGCGTACGCCGAGCCCGCGCCACCGCCCGCGACACCCCTGGGGCGTCTCCGGCACCATGCTCGGCTGGCCCGCAGCTGGGGCCGCGCGGCCCGCAACCATGCGACTCTGGTACCGGACTTCGCTGCATTCGAACGGGACTGGCACCGGCTCCTGCGCGAACGGCGTGGCGCCGCCTCTGCCGACCAGCACCCGCTCGTCCTCGTCGCCGACTTCCGTGAGGTGTGGCGGCGCGCGGGCGACCTGTGGGGGGTGACGCTGGTCAACTACCAGTTCATGGTGGTGTGCCACAAACTGATCGAGCAGATCCTGCAGCGCAACGGGGTCCGGGAGTACGCGACGCTCTTCAGCCAACTGCTCTGCGGCGGACGCCAGCTGAAGGGCGCGGAGATAGCCCTGGAAGCAGTACGGCTGGCTGAAAGGGTGCGCCAGGATCCAGAGCTGTCGGTACGGTTCACCACCGGCGAGGCCAGGGAGGTCTGGGCGGAGCTGGACGCGGGGCGGTTCCCGGTGGCGTTCACCGACGCGTTCCGCGCTCATCTGCGCCGCTACGGTGACCGGGGCATCGAGGAGTTGAAGCTGGAGCGCCCCAACCTCCGGGACACTCCCTGGCACCTGGTCGAACTGGTGCGGCAGTACGTCGCGTCGGGCATGACCGTTGCGGAGCTGGAGGGCGCCGAGCGGCGCAACCGGGCGGAGGGCGAGGCGGAGCTGCGGCGCAGGATGCCGAACCGCCCGGCGGCGCGCGCCCTGCTGCGGCTGCTCTTCGCACGGCTGCGGGCACACCTCTACCACCGAGAGGCCGGCCGGTACCTGCGCAGCGAACTGTTCGGCTACAGCAAGCAGGTGATCCTCGCCCTCGGTACCCAGCTGCACCACCGCGGCGTCCTCGCGGACCCGCAGGACGTGTTCCTGCTCGACCTGGACGAGCTGTTCGGTTTCGTGGACGGCTCCGGTTCGACGTACGACCTGGCCGGCCTGGTCGAGGTGCGTCGGCGGGATCTGGAGCGGGCGACGCGGCTGGAGCCGCTCCGCGAGTTCGCCACCGCCGACGTGGTGGCACTTGCCGTTCCGCACCACGCACCGCCTGTGGACGCTCCCGACAACGACGCCGGCACTGTGCTGAAGGGGCTCGGTTCGTGCCCCGGCCGGGTCCGCGGCCGGGCCCGGGTGGTCCTGAACCCGTCGCTGGACGCCGCGCTGGAACCGGACAGCATCCTGATCGCCCGGGAGACGGACCCGGGTTGGCTGTATCTGATGCTTGCGTCCCGCGGGATTGTCGTGGAGCGCGGCTCCATGCTGTCGCACACGGCCATCACCGGCCGCAAGTTCGGCATCCCGACGATCGTGGGGGTGCCGGGTGCGATGGACATCGCGGACGGCAGCCTGCTGGAGATCGACGGCGCGACGGGCCGCGTCACGGTCATCCGGGACGCGGCGTGAGACACGAACTGCTGCTCTTCGGGCGGTTCTTCGTGTCGCGGTTCCCGCTCGGCCTGTACAGCGTGTACGTGCTGCTACTGCCGGCCGCGGTGTTCTGCACCCTCGTGCCGGCGGACCGCTCCGGTCCGCCGACACAGCCCATCGCGGCGGGCTCCGCCCCAGCTGTCGCAGCGGGACTGCTGGGGATGGTGTGCGTACTGTTCTTCATGCGAGTCGTCGACGAGGTGAAGGACCTCGACTATGACCGCGTGTTCCACCCCTCGCGCCCGCTCGTCACCGGCGTGGTCGGCCCTCGACAGGTCGTCTGGTACCTCGGGGGAGCGGCGGGGGCGTCCTTTGTCCTGGCCGCTGCGGCGGGCGGAGCGACGACGGTGACGGCCGCCCTGATCATGGCATACAGCCTGCTCCTGCTTCGCCTGGAGCAGACGTCGGCATGGTTCCGCGACAGCGTGCACCGGAACATCGCGGTCACCATCCAGCTGAAGACCGGGGTGGTCGTCTACGCGGTCACGCTCGCGTACGCCGCCGGGGCGGCCCGGGTGTCCTGGCCCGCGCTGCTCTGCGCTGTGCTGACGTTCGTGCTTGCGTATTCGTCCTGGGAGGTCGCGCGCAAGACGGTGCGCCCTGAGTTCGCCCTGCCGGGGGAGAAGCTCTACTCCACCGCTGTCGGCGCTTCGGGAAGCCTGGTCCTGGCAGCGGGCCTGCTGGTCGCGGCGTGTGTGGTGCGGGCGGTGGCGGCCGCCGTCTGGCTGGAGTGGGATGCGGGGTGGGTCGCCGCGTGCACCGTCCCGCTGGCCTGCGCGGTCTGGGGGTGGCTGCGCTGGCGCGGCCGGCGCACGGTGCGGTACGCGCCGGCCGGACCGGCGCTGCTGGGCTATGTGCTGTTCCTCGCGGTACCCGTCGTCCATTGGGCGTCGTCCGGCCGGGTTCTGTGACCGGGCGGACCGGATGGACCGGCCGGTCCGCCGGATGGACTCGGCAGCGCGGTCATCTCCGTTGACCGCCGCCGTGCCGCAATGAGCGCTCCAGGCGGTCCACCAGCTCGCTCATACCGGGCGGCACCGCAGCCGGCGGCGAGAGCGGGCCCCTCGCCAGCCGCAGCAGCCGCGTGGCGAAGTACTCCGCCGCATACTCCTCGGGGCGGCTGTACTGGGTGCGCCCCAGCATGTGTTCGATGAGCGCGGGGTCGATGTCCGCGGGCAGCAGGGCGCTGCCCGCGGACATCTCGTCCGCCGTGCCGGAGCCAGCCGTGCCGGAGCCCGCCGGGCCGTGGTCCCACAGGAGGTGGCCCAGTTCGTGCATGATCACGTGAGTCTGGTGGACCGCTGTGGTACAGGCCTCATAGAAGACGTAGTCCGTGGTGGCGGTGGAGACCAGGAGCCCGGCGGGGCCGCTGGCAGGGAACGCCAGCGGGGCCAGCTGGATCGGGCGCCGCCGACGCTCGGCGATCTGCTCGCAGAGGTACTCCAGGGAGAAGGAGACGGGCAGGTCGAGACTCCGTACCAGGTCGCCGCATCTCCTGCGGATGTGTCGGCGCTTCATCGCTTCCCGTTCTCCTCGCTGCGGTGGGTGTCGCGGCTGCCCATGATGTGTCAGGGACCCCCGGGACGGAAGATCCTTTTCTCGGCCAGCGGATGACCGGATCCGTTCTCCAAGCTCCGTACTTCCCGTGGCTTCGGTGAGGAACTGGACGACGGTGTCCGCATCCGGTTGCGGGATTCCATCGGTCGGTCGGACCAAAGGCCGCCGCTGAGCCCCACAACGAGTTTCGATACGTGCATTGAATCCCTGGTCTGCCAAGTGGGCCTCGAACTGGGCGAAGGCGCGTTCGTGGATGCGCGCGCGGGCGTGGTGGCACTGCCGGCAACGGTCGGGCAGTTCACGGTGGCCGTAGCAGGGGGCGCGGAGGGGGGGCGCCTGTACCCTGCTGGGCGGGCTCGGCCAAGATGAGGATCTGCCGGGTGGTGATGATCTGGACGGTCATGCCGTGCGTCTTGTACTTCTGCGATAGTACGGGTTGTCGGCCCGAATGCAGTCGGTGGGAACCCGCGACCCGTCGACGATGACGAAGCCGCCCCTGGCTCAGGCACAGCAGGGCCCGATTGCAGCAACCCGGCTTCCGCCACGAGGAGTTCGGTTCACGCCATCGGAGTGGACGAGCCGGAGGGCATGCTCGCAGGCTCGAGATCCCGTCCGGTCTCGATGCGCACCTGGTGCTGGGCAGCCACGTCACCCACAAGACCCGGTCGTCGAGACGCGGTTGCTGGCCCGTACCCCCTTCCACCTGCACTTCACGCCCACACGGTCGCCCTGGCCGGAGCCGGTGGGGCGACGGCTCGCCGAGCCGGCCGACAAGCGGATACCGCGAGGCGTCCACGACAGCCCAGGCGCGGGAGAAGGGCATCCGCGCCGGGAACGCCGCATGGACCACCGTGCCCGAGTACCACGTGGGGACGACGGCTGTCGGCGAGATCCTCTAACGTCTTGCCGCATATCCGGAAAGAATTCCCGACTCAGAAGACCGGATGGTATGCAGTAACCTGGTAGGGGGAACGTTCAAGGTCCTGCGTAACCCCTTGTGGATGCTTTGTCGCAGCCATGGTCTCGTCAACCTGCATGGTGGCACCCCTCTGAGCTTCCACCTGTTCGGCAGCTCAGAGATCAAGGAGTGGGGATAAATGAGGACAGACCCACCTGGATTGCTGGCTCGGCGGTTGAATCATCTGTTCGACACCGTCCATCCGCGCGGTCGCGGCCCCTTCAGTAACGAAGAGGTGGCCCGCGCCATCCGGGACCAGGGCGGTGACATTTCGAAACAGTACATCGCCTACCTCCGTAAAGGGGAACGAGGTAATCCGCGGGTGCAGCATGTTGAAGCCCTGGCCAAATTCTTTGGTGTACCGGTTGCCTATCTCCTCGACGACGATTCAGGGAGCCAGACCGAAAAGCGGCTGGAAGAACTGGCGGCCTGGCGCGACGCTGGTCTGTCCGAGGAGGACCTGCGGTCCTTGGAGCGCGCCGGGGTCACCGGCGTGGCCATGCGTGCGGTGGGTCTTTCCCCGAAGGGGCTGGAGTTCGCGAAGGTCCTCCTCGACCAACTCCGAGAGATGGAAGGGCTGGAGCCCAAGCAGCCCGGCTACGGCGGCGACGGCCCGCGGCCCGCCGGCTGAGGCGGCACCGGCACCGGCACGGGCCGAGGAAAGGCCCCGCGTGGGGCGTGTTCATGGTGGGAGAGCGGAATGCGTGCCCTGCGATACGAGCGGTTCGGAGGCCCCGAGGTCCTGGTGGAGGCCGATGTGCCGGACCCGGTGCCGGGACCGGGCGAGACCCTGGTCCGGGTGGAGGCCGCCGGCGTCAACTTCGGTGACATCAAACAGATCGCGGGCGAACACACCGAAGGCCCCTTCGGCCCCGAGGGCCCGCTGCCGCGGATCCCGGGAATGGAGGTGGCCGGCCGGACCGCGGACGGGCGCCGGGTCCTCGGCTACCTTCCGCAGGGCGGTTATGCAGCCCGGGCGGTCGTTGCCGATCGCGACCTCGTGGTGCTGCCCGACGAGGTGGAGGCCGGCGCCGCCCTCGCTGTCCTCGTCCAGGGCTTGACCGCCTGGCACCTGCTGAGGTCCATCGCGCGGATCCGGCCCGGGGAGAGCGTCGTGGTGCACTCCGCAGCGGGCGGTACGGGCAGCCTCGCCGTTCAGCTGGCCCGGGAGTACGGAGCCGGCCGGGTCATCGCGACGGCGTCCTCCGACGACCGGCGTGCCTTCGCCCTCGGGCTCGGCGCGGACGCCGCGGTCGACGGCGCCGCCGAGGGTTACCGGGAGCGCGTCCTCGACGCCAACCGGGGACGACCCGTCGACATCGTCCTGGATGCCGTCGGCGGCCCCGTCCTCGACGCCGCCCTCGACGCCCTCGCCCCCCTCGGCCGGCTGGTGACGTACGGCGCCTCGGCACGACGGCCGGCCACTGCGGTCGACCCGGGCCGGCTCGCGCTGCGGAGCGTCAGTGTGGCCGGCTTCTGGCTCATCCCGCTCCTCGCCGGGCACGGCGCCGGAGGCAAGGCACTCACGGAACTCCTCGACCTCACGGCACGGGGCCGGCTGCGGCCGCTTGTCGGCGCGGAGTACGACCTCGGCCGGGCCCGCGACGCCCACGAAGCTCTCCTCGGCCGCCGCAACAAGGGCAAGCTGGTCCTCCGCCCCTGAAAACCCGGCGTCCCCACCGTCGGGTCCGCACAGAACACTGACCGCAGAGACCCTCGGCCAGGAGGACTGGGGGTGGGACCTGTGTCCTATTGATGCGGCACAGGCCCCCTGACACGCTTTCCGGCCATGGACGCAGTGAAGCCGGATATTCTCTACAACCCCCGCGATCCGAAAATGCGCAGCGACCCTTACCCGTTCTACGCACGGCTTCGCGAGGCTGAACCGGTCCACCAGACACCCTTCGGGTTCTGGGTCGTCTCCGGATATGACGAAGCCGCAGCCCTCCTCCGGGACCCGCGGCTCACCAGCGAGTTCCACCGGGACGCCAAATGGGCGGAGCACCGTGGTGGCTGGGAGAGCCCCGTGGTGAAAGACACCCGGCGCTGGATGCTCATGCTGGACGGCCGGGCCCACCGCCGCATCCGCAGCTTGGTCAACCCGGTCTTCAGCGCGGGCTCCATCCAGAAGATGCGCCCGCAGATCTCCGAGATTCTGACGAAGGTCCTGGACCACATGGGCGCGGGCGAGGGCATCGACCTCATCGACTCCCTCGCGCTGCCGCTGCCGGTCACGGTGATCTGCGGTCTCGTCGGCCTGCCCGTCGAGGACCGGGATCAGTGCCGCCAGTGGACCGAGGCGATCGGACACGTCGTCGACCCGGCCCTGGACGAGGTCACCCAGAAGGCCATGAACCAGGCGGTGCTGGAATTCCGCTCCTACATCGCCGAACACCTCGCGAAACGGCGCACCGACCCGCAGGACGACATCCTGACCCGGCTGATGCTCGCCGAGGTGGACGGCGAACGGCTCACTGACGACGAGATCATCGGCAATGTGCTGCTGCTCTTCAACGCCGGTCACGAGACGACCGTCAACCTCATCGGCAACGGCATGCTGGCCCTGCTGCGCCACCCGGAGCAGCTCCAGATCCTGCGGAACAACCCGGACCTCATCGAGGAAGGCGTCGACGAGTTCGTCCGCTACGACGCCCCCGTCCAGCTCGTCGCCCGTATCACCACGGCGGACGTCACCGTCGGCGGGAAGACCATCCCCTCGGGGTCGAAGCTGATGATCCTGCTCGGCGCCGCCAACCGCGATCCGCGACGGTACAGCAACCCTGATTCCCTGGACGTGTCGCGCACCGACATCAAGCCGCTTGCCTTCGGCGGCGGCCCGCACTACTGCATCGGCGCGCTCCTCGGGAAACTCGAAGGCCGCCTGGTCTTCCGTGAACTGCTGCGGCGCTACAAGAGCGTCTCCCTCACCACAGAGGACGTTGTCTGGCGCCCGCATGTCAACTTCCGCGGACTGAGCGAGCTGCGGGTCAACCTCGTCTCCTGACCTGGCCGGCCCTCCGGCCACGGACACGGCCCCCACGAAAGGAACCACCCCCTTGCGCGGCTCCCTGTTGTCCGGCGACACCCTCACCGAGACCTTCCTCCAGCACACTCGCAACTCTCCCGGGGCTGTCGCCGTCTTTCCCGGCAGCGAGGAGCGGATCACCGCGGCCGAGCTCGCCGAGACCTCCTTGCACTGCGCCCTGGGTCTGCGGGAAAACGGCGTCGGCCCAGGGGCCGTCGTCGGTCTGCTCGTTCCCACCGACGCACGATTCCTCAGCCTGTTCTTCGGTGTGCAGCGAGCCGGCGCCGCGTGCAGCGTGCTGCCGCTGCCGGCCGGCTTCGGCGACGAGCAAGGCACCGCCCGCCGGTTGGCCGGCATCCTGCGCGTCGGCGGCATCCGTCACCTGGTTCTCGGCTCCGCTTTCGGGAACCTGGGTGCCCTGCTCACCGAGCAGATCCCCGGGCTCGTCCTCATCGACCCCGACGTGTCCGCTCCCGGCGGCACCCACCAACTGCCCGGCGTCGACCCGGATGCCCTGTCCGTGGTGCAGTTCACCTCCGGCTCTACCAGCGCACCCAAGGGCGTGCAGCTCACGCAGAGCGCCATGGCAGCCGGCCTGCGGGCTTGTGTGGTCTCTGGGCACTTCAGCCCCGACGACGTCTTCATGCAGTGGGTGCCCACCTTCCACGACATGGGCCTGGTCGGACTCTTCTCGCACCTGCTCAACGGTGCTGACGTGCACGTGTTCACGCCGACCGCCTTCCTGCGCCGCCCGGCGCAGATCCTCAAGTACTTCGCTGAGCACCGCGGCACGGTAATCACCGGACCCAACTTCTCCTACGAGCAGTTCGTGGCCACCGCCCCCTTTGAGTTCGTCAAAGAGCTGGACCTCTCCGCCTGGCGGCTGGCCTTCAACGGTGCCGAGCCGGTCAGCGCCGAGACCGTCGAGCGCTTCAGCGCGCACCTGGCCCCCGCCGGACTGCGGGACACCGTCATGTATCCGGTGTACGGCATGGCCGAGGCCACCTTGGGCATCACCTTCCCCGAACCCGGCAGCCCGGTACGGATCCTCTCCATCGACCGGGCCGAGATAGCAGCCTCCGGTCGGGCGGTCCCGGTGGCCCGCGGTGGCCGGGGTGCCAAGGACGTGGTAGCGGTCGGCCGCCCCGTGCACGGCATCGAGATGCGTCTGGTTGCCGAGGACGGCCGGGTGTGCGCGCCCGGCGAGTTGGGTGAGGTACAGATCGCCGGCCAGGCCGTGACCACCGGCTACTACAACGCGCCCGAGGCCACTGCCGCCGCCTTCGACGGACGCTGGTTCCGTACCGGCGACGTCGGGTTCCAGGACAGCGGCGATCTCTTCGTGACCGGCCGCATCAAGGACATGGTCGTCATCCGCGGCCAGAACTACTATCCCGACGACATCGAGGCCGTAGCCCGCGAGGTACCAGGGATCTACCGCAAGCGCTGTGTGGCCTTCTCCGACGTCACCGACGATGGCCGTGAGGTGGTTCGCGTCGTGGCCGAGACCGACCCGAAGAAGGCCGGCTCCGACCTGGGCGCGCAGATCGCCGCCCGGATCGTCCAGGAGATGGACTTCACCGACGTCTCTGTGCACCTGGTCAAGCCACGCTCGATTCCTCGTACCACCAGCGGCAAATGGCAGCGCACCCGCACCCGCGAACAGCTGTCGGCGTCGGCAGACGTGGGGGCGGTCGACACCCGGCCCGTCAGCCGAACCGAACCGGAGGAAACCACGTGACCACCCCTTTCAAGATCGAGACCGCACGGAACCCGGAAGCGGAACCGCTGCACAGCTACGACGTCTTCCCCGCGTACCAGAACGCCTCGTGGGAGATGAACGACATCCCGTGGGACGACTTCCGCCCCGACCTCGTGCGGCCGGAGTACATCGCCTTCGCGATGGGCGCCGTCATGGGTGAGTCCAACTCGATAGCCGCCCAGCACGGCTTCTTCAACGAGTTCGTCGACGACTACGACTTCTCGGCTTTCGTGTGCCTGTGGGGATACCAGGAGCTCCAGCACCACCTGGCGTTCAAGAAGTGGCTGCGGCTGGCCGGCAGCGACGTTGCCTACGAGCAGATCAACGCGATGCGGGCGCCGTACCCGCCCGGCATCACGCCGTCGGCGACACTGGCCACCAACATAATCTCCGAGATCGCCACCAACCACATGTACAAGTGCGTGAGCCGGGTCACGGAGGAGCCGGTCATCGCCAAGATCATGAAGCGCGCGAGCGGCGACGAGGCCCGCCACGCACGGGAGTTCATCCACTACACCGCCCGTCGGCTGGTCACTCATCCGGAGGAACTGGCCTCGGTCCTGGAGACCTTCTACGTCTACATGGCCGACCCCGAGGGCCGCTACAACCACCCGGTCAGCAAGTTCAAGGGCAACCTCCCCGAACTCGACGGCCACGTCACCATCGATGAGGTCTTCCGCTACTTCGGCGAGGTGGACGACGGCACGGAATGGGCTCGGATCCACAAGCAGCTCTTCAGCACCCTCGCCGAACTCACCGGCCGACCGGTGGAGAAACTCCGCGACATCCGGCGCATCCTCGCCGACCTGCCGTCCGCCGGAGACGGGGCCCGATGAACGAGGAGAGAGCTCCCGTCGTGCTGCCCTGGCTCGACGAGCCGCGGTTTGAGTGTTTCGGCTGCTCACCCCGTAACAAGATCGGGCTCGCCCTGAAGATGTACCGTCTCGGCGACGGGCGGCTCGGCACCGACATCACCTTCTCCGACGCGTATGCCTCCTACCCCGGGGTCGTCCACGGCGGCATCGTCAGCGTCCTCGTGGACGAGCTGATGGGCGACCTGATCGCCCTCGACCGCGGTCTGCTGGCCTTCTCGGTCACCCTGCGCACCAAGTTCCTGCAACCGATGCAGACGGGTACCCCCTATCAGGCCGTCGCCCGCATCGTCCGGGAGAGCGGCGGCGTGGTGCACGCGGAGGCCGATGTCCTCGATGCCGACGGCACCCCGCACGTGATGGCGAACTCGGCCTACCAGCCGATCAGTTCGGAACAGGCCGAGGGCCACATGGGGCTGGTCGGCGCGGACCGTGAACGCCTCGCACACTACTTCGATCACGCGATTGGATGACCATGCCGCAGCAGAACCACGCCCAGACCGTCTCTCTCCAGGACGCCACGGTCCTCGACGAGGTCCGCGCCCAGACCGCCAAAGAACTCGGCGTCAACGTCGCCGAGATCTCCGAGACCACCGTCCTGAAGGAACTGCCCGGTGCGGACTCGGTACGCCTGCTGCGCGTCGTCGCGCAGATCGAGCGCGTCTACGACGTGGAGTTCGAGGACGAGGACATCTTCGCCGTGCGTACCCCCCGCGAACTCACCGACCTCGTCCTCGCTCAGGCACGCACGGAGGCCTGAGATGACCACCGACGCGCAGACAGAGGTCTGCCCGGTGCTCCACGCGGGGCGGGACGGCGATCTCTCCCTCCCGCCCAAGGACGCGGAACTGGCGACCAACGAGCACTATGAGCTGCCCCCGGAACTGTTCCGGGCGTTCCTCGACGAACGTGTCAAATACAGCTCGGCGCTCTACCGCACCCCGGACGCCACCCTGGAGGAGGCGCAGACCGCCAAGCTCCACTTCGTCGCCGAGCGCCTTGGCCTGAAGGGTGGCGAGTCTCTGCTGGACATCGGCTGCGGCTGGGGCAGCCTCACCCTGTTCATGGCCCAGGAGTACGAGTGCAACGTCGTCGGGGTCACTCCCTCCGGGCCGCAGGCCGAGTACATCCGGGAACAGGCGGACCGGCTGAAGGTGGCTTCCAGGGTCGACATTCGCGTCGGCTCCTACACGGACCTGGACATCGAAGGACGCTACGACGCGGCGACGATGCTCGGTTCGATCATCCACATGCCCGACCGAGTGGCCGTGCTGCGCAAGGTGTACGACTCGCTGCGCCGCCAGGGTCGGCTCTACCTCTCCGAGAGCTGCTTCCGCAGCACCGAGGCGTACCGGAAGTATGCGCTGCGGCCCGGCACCCGGCATGTCACCGAGACGATCTTCGGCTTCGCCGACATGGTTCCCTTTTCCCACCTCATCGAGTCGGCGGAGTCGGCCGGCTTCAGCCTGGAGCAGTTGGACGACCTCACTGCGCACTACCACCGGACCATCGAGGAGTGGCAGCGCCGGGCCGAGGCCAACCGTGACCGGATCGAGGCCGTCGCGCCCGGCATGGCGGAGCCCCTCGTCCGCTATCTGCGCGTCGCCAACGCCGGCTGGGGCTACACCACCAAGCACTACGCACTGACGGCCACCAAGTCCCGGCTCGGCCCGGAGGTGGCGGCATGACCGAGACGACCGTGCTGGACGACCTCCTGCCCGCTCTGGAGATGCACGAGATCGTCGACCAGGCGGTGACCCGTGCGGGTGAACGGTCCTGGACGCTCGCCGAACTGGACTGGGACTCCCTGCGCCCGGAGCGGCTCACCGAAGCCGACCGGTCCGCCGTGCAGTTCATCACCTTCGTCGAGGACCACATTCCCGGCTATCTGTCGCACTTCCTGGAAGTGTTTCCGGTGGCCGAGGCCGAACAGGAGCTGGAGCGCTTCGGGTTCAACCGGGAGTACTTCCGGTTCTTGGTCGCTTGGGCGGGCGACGAGGAACGGCACGCCTCGGCCCTCGCCCGCTACCAGGTCGAGACCGGCATGGCGACTCGGGAGGGGCTGCTCGCCACCCTTGCCGAGGAGGGCCGCAAGAAGTTCGTGCTGCCCTACGAGCACCCGGTGCAGTCCTTCACCTACACCCTGATCCAGGAGAAGGCGACCCAGCTGTTCTATCAGCGCTTCCGCGAGACGGTCAGCGAGCCGTTCCTCAAGGACCTGCTGGGCCGGCTCGCCCGCGACGAGGCGCGGCACTTCGCCTTCTACAGCAACCTGGTGGGCGCCTACGTCAGCAGGGACGGCGCCTCGTCCGTTCCTGGCCTCAAGGAGGTCATCGCCACCTTTCGGATGCCGCTCGCTGACACCATGAAGGGCTACTGGCGCTGGTCGCTCAAGGTCGCGGATGCCCAGTCCTACGACCACACCGAGGCGTACGACGCGGTGGTCCGGCTGGTACGGGGCTTCGTGGACACCCCGGGTGATCCGAGCGTCGCGGACCTGGGTTCCTTCGTACAGGCCATTCGGCGTATCAAGTGACCTCAGGCGGCGCCCGGATCCTGGTCGTCACCTGCGACTGGAGCGGGCGCGAGGCCCCCGAGACACTGCTCGGGGGCCTCGAGCGTGCCCACGCCGCGCGGCTGACCGGGCCCCGGCGCGCGGAGTGGGTCCGCACTCGGCTCACCGCCAAGGCCGCGGTGGGCTGGGCAACCGGGGACCGCGGCGCCCAGATCCTGCCCGACCCCGACGGGGCGCCGCGGGTGCTGGATGCCCCCTCAGGCGCGGCCGTCTCTCTCTCCCACTCGGGTGACCTCGCCGTCTGCGCGGTCACCCGCGCCGGGCCCGCGTCCACGCTCGGGGTGGACGTCGAGCCCGTCGACGCTCGTAACGACGTACTGCTACCGCGGTTGCTCGGCCCGAGGGATCCGCTCTGGACGGGACCGGGGCGGCTGCCGGACCCGCTGCCGCCCGGTTTCGTCGCCACAGTGCTGGCGGCCTGCAAGGAGGCCGCGCTCAAGGCGTACCGCCGCCCCTCGCCGGCGCTGCGCCACTACCGACTGGGCCGGGGTCCCGACGGCGGCCTATGGGCCCGGGCCGACGGCTCTGCCCTCGGCGCGTTGCGCGTCCGGTGGAGCTGTCAGGCGGGCCGGGTGATCGCCGTGTGCGCTGCGGGTCACCGGACACCGGTGTATGAAGTGGTCTCGGTTGACCGTGTTCTCGCCGCGTTCGGGGGGCGGGTTCGAACAGGGTCGACTGCGCCCGGCGTTCCGGGGCCGGCGGGGAATCCGGCCCCAGGCCGGGAGCCGGGTCAGCGGCGGATGACGCCGGAGCACTCGCCGCGTAGCACCGTCTCCCCGTTCTGGTTGTGAATCTCGATGTCCAACTCGGCCCGGGTGCCCGACTTGGCCTCGCCCAGTGCGCGCACGGTCACCTCGGCGGTGATGGTGTCGCCCGCCCAGACCGGCCGGAGGAACTCCCAGACCATCCGGCGGGCGATGAAGTCGAGCTGGCCACCGATCTTCGTGGCGAGCGAGGCGGTGAGCAGTCCGTGTGCCATCGCCCGGCCTTCGTCGGGCAGATGGTGCCGACCGAGGTCCTCCGCCAGGTCGGCGAAGGCGGTGATGTCGTCGGTGGTGATCAAGCGCTGCTCGCGCATGACCTGGCCCACGGTGAGGGCGGGCGGCGCGGTGCGGTGGCCGGGGGGCGGAGGCGTCGCGGTCATCGTCGTGCCCCGGGTCCGGTGGCCGGCCCGTTGGGCTGCCCTGCGGGGGCCTTGTCGCGGATCAGGCAGCTGCTCTTGCCCACGGCGTGCAGCCTGCCGTCCGGGCCGATCGCCCGGCAGGTCGCCAGACCCCGGTTGCGTCCCAGGTGGACCACCTCGGCGTCAACCGTGATCAGGCCCGGGGCCTCTTGGATGGGACGCAGGAAGTCCACGTTGAGGTCCAGGGTGACGATGTCCTTGTCCCCGGGGACAAGAGTGAGGATCGCGCATCCGAGAGCGGAGTCGATGATGGTCGATAAGATACCGCCCGCGAGGAAGCCGAGGTGGTTAGTGAAGTAAGTTTTCACCGGCATGGTGAACTGCACCACGCCGGGATCCGCTTTGACGACTCTGATGTCGAGGGCTTGGGCGACGGGAGGTGACACGATTTCCCCAGAGATCAATCCGCGAAGATAGGACAGGCCGGTCGCCTCGGCCTGGGTGGCGAAAAGTGGCCCCTGGTCCTGCCATTCGATCGTGGCAGTGTGCTTGTTGGGGGCATGGATCTCTGACAACTTCACTCCTCCAGCTGGGCTCTCCGGACACGAGAGTGTCAGTGTGGCAGCAGGGCCGACCCACGGCAACTACTTCCGGAGCGTACTGTTGACGGATCGGCGCGACAATGAGGCAGGTGTCCCGGCAGAGGTATTCCGGCGATGCGAGATGTTTGTCCTGCGGTAATTATGCGCCTGACTCCCGCAGTTCCGGAACTCTTCTGTCGCCCTGTGGACCGTTGACCGAAAGCTCGCCGGCCATCCCGGGCGTGTCCGTTCCCGGACCGAGCCCCTCCATTGCACGGAGTTGGTCGAGAAGGGCCTTGGCGAATGCCATCCCCTTCGGCGACAGCCCGACCGCGCGCATGGCGACGCTGGTGACGACGGCCCGTTCCGGCGACTTCGGGTCGGGCCCGGTCGGGCCCGTGGTGTGCCAGACATCCGGGTTCCGTCCGGTGAGCGTCGCGGGATCCTCGTCGAAGAAGTACGAGACCGGTACCCCGAAGAATCTGGCGAGCGCGTCGAGGTGATGGATCCGCGGATTTCCGCGCTCGCCCTTCCGGAGGTATGCGATGTACTGCTTGGAGATGTCGCCGCCCTGGTCCCGTATGGCGCGTGCCACTTCCTCGTTGCTGAACGGGCCGCGGCCGTGTGGGTACATGGTCTCGAACAGACAGTTCAGTCGTTGAGGTAGTATTTCGGACCGATATGTGGGCACTTATCCTTACTCCTCTGGCTCCTGGATGACAACTGGAGGCGCGTCAAGTCCCGCGGAGACCACACCGGTTGACGGAGTGACGGCAGCTACGTAGTATTAATGAGGTGCTGATGTCGACCTCTTCGAGCATCTCGGAGAGAGGTTACTGTGCACCACCTGCACCCTCAATATTCGTGCCCGCATTTGTCGTCCAGCACATATGGAAACCTGTGGTCCGACCGGTTTGCGGGTGCATGTTCCAGGAGTCACGCACATGGCATCCAACGCTCATGTCTTCGCGCGCTGAACTTCTAGTCCGTGCGTCGCACGCGCTGAGTGTCTGTTTTCTCATGCCCATCTGAACCGGCACGGAGGAGGCGTCACATGGAAGCAGACCCTGCCTTATTAGATTTAACCTGCCGAGAGACGGCCGTATTACGGCTGTTAGCTCAAGGGTTACCAAACCGTTTGATCGCCCGGCGTCTGGAAATTTCAGAGAAGACCGTGAGGAATCACCTCAGCAGCGTCTATCTCAAGGTCGGTGCGGCAGACCGAACCCAGGCCGCCTTATTCGCCCAGCGCATGGGCCTCACCGAGCCCCGCGACACGGAACGATCCGCCGCCCCTTCACTGACGGCTCGTGAGGCAGGCATTCTGCGACTGGTTGCACGGGGATTCACGAACCGACTGATCGCGCGTCGCCTGGAAATCTCCGAAAAAACGGTGAAGAACCATCTCAGCGGCATTTATCTGAAGATAGGAGCCGCCGGCCGGACGCAGGCCGCCCTGTACGCCCAGAGCATGGACCTCGCAGTATAGAAGGCAACGCTCGCGGGTCTCTGTATCGTTCGCTTGCGGATGTCCGCACCGAACGGCGTCCATATCCGCGGGTGTTTCCGTCGGCCAACGAAGGCGCTGGACAGCGTGGTGGTGAAGGGAAGCGATGAAACGCAGGCACATTCGAGAGAAATGCAGCCACCTCATCCGGAGCCTCGACCTGACCGTTCCCTTCTCCCTGGACACACTCTGCGCGCAGGTCGCCGAGCGCCGGCAGCGCCGGATCGGCATGGCGCCGCTGGCTTTCCCACCCACCGGGCCGGTCGGCCTCCTGGTCACCACCGCCTCCGTCGACTACGTCTTCTACGAGGCGCATACGACGGCTACGCACCAGACCCACATCGCCGTGCATGAACTGGGCCACCTGCTGTGGGACCACGCCGCCCCGGACCCCGAGGGAGGGCGTCTCGATGACCCTGCGGGCGGCTCGCTGGTTCCGGACGACATTGATCCCGCGCTCATCGGACACATGCTGAGGCGCACCCAGTACAGTGAACCCGAGGAGTATGCCGCCGAATATTTCGCCACCGAAATCCTGGGGGTCCGGCGGGCGAGCGGCCCGCTCCTAGGCACAGCAGTGGTCCCTCCGGACGAGGGCGACTTCGCGGGCCGACTCGGACGCTCGCTGCAGCACGGAGGTGACCACTGAAGGTGACCGCCTCCGTCGAGCACGTCTTCAACTACACCCACACCGTGTCCGGTGTCATCACGCTGTGCGCCTTCGGCTACAAGTGGTTCGACCTCCGACGTGATGCGGGCAACCTCGAACTCTGGGCCCTGTGCGGCACCCGGTTCTTCAACGGCGTCGCCTATCTGTTCCTGGTGCCGATGGTGAACGTCCGGATCGGCGAGCTGACAGGCATACCCAACCTCGCCACACTGCTCGGCCATTCCTGCATCGTTCTGGCCGCACTGTCGGCTCATGTGATGGTGCTCGGCTGGTTCCACTCGCCTGCCGAGTCCAGACGCCGCCTCCCGCGAGTGGTCGGGTTCTACCTGCTGGCCATCGCCACCATGAGCGTGCTGTTCTTCGCAGCGCCGCTGCCCGGCGCCCACCCGGTCGACTTCGAGGTGCACTTCGCCACCACCCCCACGGCCGCTCTTTACCTCATGGTCTTCCTCGTGACCTACGGCGTGTCCCTCGCGAACACCGCCCGGTTCACCTGGCCCTCCTCGCGAGCCGTCGAACGGTCATGGCTGGCTCAGTCGCTACGGATGACCGCGGTCGGATCGGTTTTCGTCCTGGGTTTCATCCTGGGGAAAGCGATCGGGATCATGGGGCGTTGGTGCGGCGTGACCGAATGGGACCGGGCAGCCGTGGTGGGGAGTCCGCTCGCGGCCAGCCTCGGCTCCCTGGTACTCGTCCTCGGGTACACCCTGCCGGGCTGGGGGACCTTTTTCGTCGTCCGCCGCGAACAGTTCCACCTCTACGGCACGCTTCACCCGCTCTGGTCCGTCCTGTGCGAAGCCGCTCCGGGGGTCACCCTGTTCAGGCCTCTCTCGCCGCGCGTGGCCCGGTTCTGGGGCAACCTCCGGACTCGGCTCTATCGGATGATCATCGAGATCAGGGACGGACAGCGACTGCTGCGCCCCTACGTCTGCGACGGCTGCGAGGAGCGGTTGCGTCGCTCCCTGTGGGAGGCGGGCCTGATGCGCGGAACCACCGCGGAGGGTCCCCTGGTGGAGGCGGCCGTCATAGCCTTGGCGGTGCGGCGCAAGAAAGAAGGCGTCCAGCCATCAGGTGGCACCGCCGGCCGCGGGTCACGTCAGTCGAGCAGTGAGCTGGCGGACGAGCTGACGTGGCTCGGTCAGGTGGCGGAAGGATATGCACGGCTGACAGCGCCTCAGAACTGTCTTCTGGAACTTTACTCCTGCCCGTGCCTTGAGGAACCGGCCGTTCACCCCACCTGAGAGGGGGTGGTCAAGGCCGTGTCCGCGGCAGGGTGTCTTGCAAGATCAGGGCCGGTCGGGAACGCCGTGCCGGCCCGGAGCCACTTGGTGAGTCCGTGTCTACTGAACGCTTGGTGAGTTTGTGCATGCTCCTTCATGTTCCCTCATGCTCTCCGTGCGGGGCCAACTGACCCGGGCCGTCGCGCCGGACCCGCAGGCGGACGCGCTGTGCTGTCGGAATTCCTTGGCACGTCCGTGCCCGCACCCTCCGCGAGGACGACTCCCCGATTCCATACCGGCCGCCTTGCGCGCGTCTTGGCCGGCCCGCGCAACCTCGCCATCGGCATCCACCGCCAGGACGGCCCCACCACCATTGCCGCAGCGTCAGGCCACACCATCCGCGATTGCCGCAGACCCCTGAGCGCTCTGGGCCTCAACGGGTGAACCCGGACAGAAACCGATCATGCAACGGACCCTGTATGGTGACGTGCGCGACTCGCGCGAGGCTGCCTGAGGGTTTGATACCACCTTCGCAATGCAGTTTCTCCGTCCGCCCATACCGGACAGAAAAAGGTTTGCTATGGAGCAGCACGAGAACGCCGCCGTGGGCCTTCACAGCGATAGCGCTCGCGAGGAAATCGACATTTTGGACCTGCAGATCATAGAGATCATCCAGCGTCGCCGGGCCCTATCGCTCCATTCAGCAGCAGCGCATGAACGAGGGCGGGACACCGACGGTTCCCTCTCCGGAGGAAATCGCCCTCGACCGTTACGTCACCGGGCCGGGCCCGGAAGGGACCACTCCTGCCCTGAACGTCGTGGGTCTTTGCAGGGGCCCGCTCCCCGAGTCCGTGTCCGGGACGGGCGGCGACCGACGGAGGACCTCGTGAAGGCGTGCGGGACGCCGACGGCACGCCTCGTTGACATCTCCTTCTCAACTGTGCGCCGATCCGCTAGGGTCTGGCCGACAGCGGAGCCGTACGCGATGTCGGCCCGGTCTCCGGGCCACCGGAACGACTGGTCGCGCGGCTGCTGCCGGGTGATCTTCGGACGTCGGTCCGATCAGTTTCGTCAGGTATCCGCGCCTCGCCGAAGACCCGTGTCTGCTGCCCGGTATCGCGATCGGCAGCGACGGTCCGGTGCGCTCGTGTCACATCGTCTCGCGTGACCCGCTCGACGACCTGGACGGACGCGGGGTCGCGCTCTTCGAGGCCGGGCGCAGCACCGCCCTGCCGGCCGGGATGCTGCTGGAGGACGCGGTCGGGGTGCGCCCCGCGTACCCGCACCCTGCGCCAGGACGTGGACGGGATGCCGAGGGTGGCCCGGGCCGCCGTGGTCATCGGCGACGACGCCCCGCGCCTGCAGGCGGACGTGCCGCACGGCCTCGCCGTGCACGACACGCGGGCGATGCGGCGGAGCTGGACGGGTCTGCCCACGGTCCTCGCCGTCCGGGCGGTGCGCCGTGAGTTCGAGCAGGCCCACGTGGTGCGCGAGGTGCGGTCCGTGCTCTTGGACGCGGTCGGCCGGGCCCGGCCGCACCCGGTGGTGGTGGCCGGGGCAACTCGCGAGTCGCGGAGCGGCCGGACGCCCTCGGGATGCCCGTACTGCTCGATCACCACCGGGCTCTCGACTACTCGCTCGGGCAACACCGGCCGGAAGCGATCCGGGAGTTCACCGCACTGCCGCCGCTTGCGGTGAGGTTCCCGACCCCTGTCCGCGCGAACACCCGTCCACGCACCCGTCCACGGAGGATGAACGTGATTCGGCACATCGTTCTTTTCAAGTTCAAGCCGGGGGTTTCCTGGGACGATCCCAGGGCGCAGGAAGCGGAACGTGTCGCTACCAAGGTGGGCAGCGAGGTGCCCGATCTCCATGAATGGAGCGCCGGGCGCAACATATCCACTCGGCCCATTGCCTACGACTTCGCAGTGATAGGTCTGCTGGGTGACGAAGCAGCGCTGGAGCGTTATTTGGTGCATCCCTTCCACCAGGAAGCGATTCGGCTCTGGCGAGAGATCAGCGACTGGGTCATCGCCGACCTCGAAATCTGACAAGAGAACAACAGGAACAATCGAAAGGGCAAGGATCAGCGGTGAGTGCGCAGTACGAGAAGTGTGCCTTTGTCATCGAACGAGACCTCGCTGCCGGGCTCGCGATGAACACGGTGGCGGCGCTCTCGATGTCCGTCGGACGGTTCGTGGAGGGAATCGTCGGTGACGAGGTCAAGGACGCCGACGGCGAGGCACACATCGGCATCACGGCAATTCCGTTGCCCATCCTGAAGGGCGGGGCGACGGACCTGCGGGACATCGTGCTCAAAGCGGCCGGCATTCTGGACGTCTTCGTGGTCGACTTCACCACGGTCGCCCAGTCGTCACGCAGCTACGACGAGTACACCCGCCGGACGGCCGAGCTGGCCACCGCCGAACTGCCGTACATCGGAGTCGCCGTCTGCGGCAGCAGGAGCGCGGTGAACAAGCTCACCGGCAGCCTGCCGTTGTACCGCTGACGCAACCGACACGCGAGGGGACCATGTTCACTGTCTTCAACGAAGAACTCGCCCAGCTCGCACGAGAGATACGCGACCGGCACCAGTCGTTCACCGCGGGCCGGTGGACCGACGCGGCCCTCGCCGACCACCAACTCCAGGAGTTCCGCCGCACGGTGGCGTACGTGAAGGAGAAGTCACCGTTCTACACGAGGCACCTGGCCTCCGTGGACCCCGTCGCCATCCCGTCTCTGGCCCCCGAGCACCTGGCCTCCGTACCGTTCACGACCAAGGACGACCTGCGACGCGAGTTCGAGAGCGTGCTCTCGCTGCCGCTGTCCAAAGCGTGGATCTTCTACGAGACCACCGGTACCACCGGCCGGAGCACGCCCTGCCCGCGCAACAACACCGACTCGCTGCACAACAACACGGCGCTCACGGTGTACTACGACACGATCTTCCGTCAGTTCGGCGAGGAGCAGGTGATCGGCGTCTCGGGGCCGACCGAGTTGCATGCGTTCGGGGACACCTTCGGCGACGTCTGCCGCAACCTGGGGCACGCGGTCGCCAAGATGTGGCCCCACTCGCCGATGGTCGGGTACGACCGCGCGCTGGAGACCCTGCGCGTCCTTCCGGCCACCGGCCTGTTCAGCACGCCCGGGATGGCGTTGTCCCTGGCGAAGAAGGCATACGCGGCCGGTCTCCACCCGCGTCGGGACTTTGGCCTCGACGTTCTGATGTGCACGGGGGAACTCGCCTCTCCCAGCCTCCTGGAGAACATCGGCGAGGTGTGGGGCGCCAAGGTCTACAACGCCCTGTACGCCTCACAGGAAGCCTCCGTGATGGGCGCGGCGGGCGCCGACGGCGCTCTGTACACAGCACCGTTGCTCAACCTGTACGAGGTGATCGACCCGGACACCGCACGCGCGGTCGAGCCGGGACCCGACGGCGTGCGCACGGGCGAACTCGTCGTCACCTCCCTCTACCAGGGCAGCAAGCCCCTGGTGCGCTACCGCACGGGGGACCTGGTCCGGCTGGGGCCCGCCGCCGCGGACCGCACCCTGCCCGCGCCCACCCTGGAGGTCCTCGGCCGGACCCGCGACACCGTGTCCATCGGCGGCAGCCGGATCAGCGGCTACGACCTCGAGGAACTGCTGCTGGCCCACCCGCGGGGCTACCTCGACTACCAGATCGTCATCGACGAGGTGGACGGTCAGGACGAGCTGACCCTGCACCTGGAGACGCCCCCCGACGACGAAGGCGTGCGCGTCGACCGGGCGGCGATCGCCGACGCCGTGCGCGAGCGGCTCGGTGTCCCGGTCCGGTTCGCGTACGGCCCGCTCGGCGGCGTCACCACGACCGGCGCCATGGTCAGTTGGAAGGCCGCCCGGGTCGAGGACCGGCGCCGGGCCGCTCCGGACGCGGAGCGCGTCGCCGCGCTCGCCGTCGCAGGCGGGAGGGCACAGTGACCAGCGTCGCAGCAGGGGAACCAGGCACGGCGACGCCCGCCGTGGCCGCCCTGGCCTACCACGACGGGCAGTTCGTTCCGTTGGAGCGGGCCCAGGTGCCGGTCACCACGCAGGCACTCCAGTACGGCACGGGCGTCTTCGAGGGAATCCGCGCCTATGTGCAGGCGGACGGCGGTCTGGCGGTCTTCCGCGGCCACGATCACTATCTGCGCTTCCTCAGGAGTTCCGGGACTCTGCGCATCGACGTCGGGCTGGACGCGGAGCAACTGTGCGAGGTGACGGCGGAGTTGCTGCGTCGGATCGGCCCGACCACCGACATGTACGTCCGCCCGCTGGCGTACAAGCGCGCCCTGTTGCCCGGGACGCCGCCCGGTGTCCAGCTCACGGGGGTCTCGGACGCGCTGTCGATCAACGCGTTCCGGATGGGGTCGTACACCGCCCGCGGCGGAATCCGCGTCGCGATCAGCTCCTGGTGCAGGCCGAACTCCGGTGTGTTACCGGTCCGCGCGAAGGTCACCGGCGGCTACGTCAACAACGCGCTCGCCGTGGACGAGGCACGCGCCGCCGGGTACGACGATGCCATCCTGCTCAACAGCCGGGGCCAGGTGGCGGAGGCCAGCACCTCCAACGTGTTCGTCGTCGTCCACGGTCGGCTGGTCACGCCCCCGGTCACCGCCGATCTGGTCGAGGGCATCACCAGGGACACGGTGGTGACCCTCGCGGCCGGCCTGCTGGACGTCGAGACCGCCTTCCACGATCTCGGCCGCGAGGACCTGGGCAACGCTGACGAGGTGTTCCTCACCGGCACCGGCGCGGAGATCGTACCGGTGACCGAGATCGGTGGCCGCCCGGTCGGGGACGGCCTTCCCGGACCCCTCACCACCGCCCTGACGACCGCCTATCACGAGATCGTCCGCGGCAAGGACGAGCGATATCGGCACTGGCTCCAGCCCGTCGGCTCCGCCACGTACTGACCGCCGACCTCAGGGGGAGACATGGTTCAGGCAGAAGGATGGATAGACACAGCCCTGACCTCGGGGCCGTCGATCGAGACCATCGGCACGCTCGGCCCCGCCGGCACCAGCAGTGAACAGGCGGCGCTGTATCTCTGGGCGGATCGCGGCCGGGGCGGATCGCCGGGGATCGGGCTCTACGACACCTACGAGGAGGCCGGCAGGGCACTGCGCGCGGGCGCTGTCAGCCATGTCGTGATCGCCAACGCCTACGCCTCGGTGCACAGCTTCTACATGGACCCGTCGCTGCGGTTCGCCGGAGCGTTCCTCTTCGACACCCCGGACTACGGCATCGCCGTCTCCCCGGGGCACCGCGTCCCCGCCGCCGCCCGGATCGCCACCCACCCGGCGCCGGCCCCGCTGGTCGAGGAGCTCCTCCCGCGGGAGTACTCGGTGGCGGAGATCTGCCACGCGACGTCCACCAGCGCGGCAGCCCGCCAGGCCGGCCGCCGGGAGACCGATCTGGCGCTCACCACGCGGCCGGCGGCCAAGGCCCACGCGTTGGAATTCATCTCCCGTACCCGGTCGATCCGCATGTTGTGGTCGATCTTCACCCTCGCCGGTACGGACTCCTGAAGGAAACAGGTGCCCATGCTCTTGATCGACCGCGCCACGGTGCGTGAGCTCTACCCGGTGCCACGTGCCCTGCCGGTGATGGCGGAGGCCATGCGCCGGTACAGCAGAGGCCAGGTGGACCTGCCGCTGCGGACCGTCCTGCGGCCCGAGAAGGACACCGGTCTGCTGGGCACCATGCCCGGGTTCGTCGCCGGCGACGACCTGGCCGGGTACGGGCTGAAGGCCATGGTGCTCAAGCCCGACAACCCGGCCCGTGGGCTGGAGCTGCACATCGGGGTCGTCATGGTCTTCGACCCGGGGACCGGCGCTCCGCTGGCCCTGATGGACGCAGGTGCGGTGACCGCCGTACGGACCGCGGCCGTGTCCGCCGTCGCCACCGAAGCGCTGGCGCTGCCCGATGCCGGGGATCTCGCCGTGCTCGGCTCGGGTGTCCAGGCCCGCAGTCACCTGGAGGCCATGTCCCTGGTCAGGCCGCTGCGCCGGGTCCGGGTCTGGAGCCGTACCAGGGAGCACGCCGAGGCCTACCGGGTGTGGGCGGCCACGGAGCTGGGCATCCAGGTGGAGACCGTGAGCACGCCGGCGCAGGCACTGGCCGGAGCCGACCTGGTCTGCACCACGACGGCGGCCAAGGAGCCCGTCGTCCAGGCCTCGGACCTCGCACCCGGTGTGCACGTCAACGCCGTCGGCGCCTCCTTCGTCGACCATCGCGAGCTGTCCTCCCAGGCCGTGGCGGGCGCGTCCTTCTTCGTCGACAGCCGGGAATCGGCGCTCGCCGAGTCCGGTGATCTGCGCGCGCCGCTCACGGACGGCCTGGTGGGGCCCGACCACATCCGGGCTGAGCTGGGCGAGGTGCTGCTCGGCACCCGCCCCGGACGCCGAGAGGACACGGAGACCACGGTCTTCAAGTCCCTCGGCCTCGGCGTGCAGGACATCATGTCCGGCTTCGCCATCGCTGAGGAGGCCGCAGTCCGCGGGCTGGGCCGCACCTTCGAGCTCGACTGACCGGCACACCCGGGACACAGCAGAGGAGAACGACCGCAGTGAGTGCTCAGTTGCCTGCGCCGCGCACCGTGCTCGACGGCATCCCGGCCTACGTGCCCAAACCGCCGCAACCGCCCGCAGCGGGCACGTCGTACCGGCTCTTCCTCAATGAGAACCCCTGTCCGCCGCTGCCTTCGGCCCTGGAGACGATCTCCGCGGCGGCATCGCACACCAACCTCTACCCGGGCATCTTCCCGGAACAGCTGACGGACGCCCTCGCCCGCAAGCTGGACGTCCCGCACACGCACGTGGTCACCGGTCCGGGGTCGGTCGGCATCTACCAGCAGATCGGGCAGGCCATGCTCTCGCCGGGCGACGAAGTCGTCTACGCCTGGCCCTCGTTCGAGGCGTTTCCGATCGTCGTGCGGATGGCCGGCGCCCTTCCGGTCGAGGTGCCGCTCAGTGACGAGACCCATGACCTGGAAGCCATGGCCGCGGCCATCACACCGCGGACCACCATGGTGCTGCTGTGTGAGCCCAACAACCCCACGGGCACCGCCGTCGGCGCCGCGCAGCTCAAGCACTTCCTGGACCGGGTGCCGAGCCACATCCTGGTGGTGCTGGACGAGGCCTACTTCGAGTTCTACCAGGGGCCGGAAGCGCCGGACGGGGTGGAACTCCACCGTGACCGGCCCAACCTGGTGGTGCTGCGCACCTTCTCGAAGGCCTACGGGCTGGCCGGGCTGCGGGTCGGCTACAGCGTGGCCCACCCCCGCATCGCCGAGGCGATGCGCAAGTGCGCCGTGCCGTGCGGGGTGAACCGGATCGCCGAGCAGGCCGCCCTGGCCGCGCTGAACGCGGAGGACGAACTCCTGCACCAGGTGGACCGGATCATCGCCGAGCGGGAGCGGTTGCGGGAGGCCCTCGGCCGGCAGGGCTGGAGCCTTTCGCCCAGCGAGACCAACTTTCTCTGGATGCCGCTCGGCGAGGACTCCGACCGGGTCGCTGCCGCACTCGAGCAACGCGGGCTGCTGGTGCGCACCTTCTCCGGCGCCGGGCTCCGGATCACGGTCGGCAGCCCGGAGGCGAACGATCTGCTGATCGCAACCCTGGAGGGCCTCATATCGGGTTGATGACGGTCTTGCGCAGGTGCCCGTAGACCACCGAAGTGCGTACGTCCGCGAGTTCCTGTCGTTCGGTCAGCTTGTCCAGGACCACCGAGTGCAGGTGGTCCGTGTCGCGAACCGCCACATGGAGGAGGAAGTCGTCGGTGCCCGTCAGCACGAAGACCGAGATCACCTCGGGCATCCGCGCCACGAAGGCCTCGAACTGCTCGATGACCGCACGCGTCGGCGGCCGCACCCGCACGGCGATGATGGCCTGCAGTCCCCGGCCCAGCGAGGGGAGATCCACTTCCGCGTGGAATCCGAGCAACACCCCGCGCTCCCGCAGGGATCGCACCCGCTCCAGGCAGGTCGAGGGTGCGATCCCCAACTCCTGTGCAAGGTCCCGGTTGGTGCGCCGACCGTCTTGCTGGAGAAGCCGGAGCAACGCCGAATCAAGTTCATCCATGTTCCATCACACTTCGTCCCAGCCGAACTATATTCGGCCAGCCTGCCATTTTACCTGCGTGATTGCTAGTATTCCCGCGACCGTCCCGCCTATGATTCGTTTTTCCATGGCGCGGACCGGGAGGAGTCGGGGAGTACGGCCGAAAGGGGAGATCGACCGTGGACGAGCGGAGGGGAAAGGTCTGGGCGATATGCGCCGTGGTGGCAGCCGCGCTCTTCTGGAGCAGCTCCTTTGCGGTGACCAAGCAGGTACTGGCAGACGTCGGTCCGCTGACCATCGGGGCTATCCGCTTCACGATCGCCGCCGGCCTGCTCGGGGTCATGGTGCGCATGCGCCGCAACCCACAGGCGCGGCCGGACGCCCGGCAGCGGCGCATGATCTACCTGAGCGGCCTGCTCGGCATCACCGCCTATTTCGTGCTGGAGAACATCGGCGTCGAGCTGTCGACGGCTTCCGACGCCTCCCTGATCGTGGCCACCTACCCGCTGATGACCATGCTCCTGGAGTTCGTGGTCTTCCGGACCAGGATGCGGCTGCTGCGGGTCGGCGGTGTACTGCTCGCCACCGTGGGCGCCTTCCTGGTCGTGCGCAGCGGTGCGGAGGTAGGAGGCAGCGAGCGCTGGCTCGGCGATGTCCTGCTGCTGCTCGGCGGACTCGTGTGGGCCGGGTACACCATGCTGGCCAAGTATGCGGGCCGCGGCCAGGACTCGACGAACCTCACCTACTACCAGACCCTGGCGGGCGCCGCCGGCTTCCTGCTCGCCTCGGGCCTGGAGTTCGGGGACTGGCGGGCACCCGGCGGGACGGCCTGGCTGCTTCTCGCCTATCTCGCCGTGGCGTGTTCCGTCGGTGGCTTCCTCCTGTACAACTACGGCCTGCGCCGCATGACGTCGAGCGTCGCGGTCAACATCCTCAACCTGGCGCCGGTGTTCGGAGTGCTCGGCGCCGTCGTGATCAACGGGGAGACGATCCGGCTCCCGCAGGTCCTGGGCGGCGCGATCATCATCACCGGTGTGGTGCTCGGAGCGGTCGAGCGCCGAACGGCCTTGGAGACGCCCGCGGTTGTGGAGCGGACCCCGGCCGACGAGCGCGCCTGAACGGCCCCGCGGACCCTTCCCCGCCGAGGCCGAACCGGCGACGCATCAGGTTCAGCGAGCCCACAGCGGCATGCCTTCGGCCGGTGCCGGAGCGGCGCCGGCTGTTCATTACGACGTCGTCGTCGGCGACGCCACTCGTCGGGTCCTTTCCACCTCCTGAAAGGTGAGCGCTTTGAAGAAGGTCCTGCTCGTCGAACTGTCCGTTTTCGAGCGGATGACACCGCTAGCCTCCGGTTACCTTCAGGCGTATGCCATGACGGATTCGGTGATTCGCAGCGAGTACCAATTCGAGCGGTATGCGACCGTCGCCAGGACGCCCCGGGCCGATGTCATCCGGGATCTCGTCGGGGCGGCTGCCGATGTGTACGCGATCAGCTGTTACGTATGGAACATGGGCCTGGTGCGGGCCGTGGTGGAGGCCATCAGGCAGGCACGGCCGCAGGCACAGATCATCCTCGGCGGCCCGCAGGTGATGTCGCAGGCCCAGCGTTATCTGACCAGGACGGACGAGAAGACGGTCATCTGCAACGGAGAAGGGGAGATCACCTTCTCGCAGTACCTTCGCGCGCTGACCGAGCCTCAGGTGCGGCCGCGACTCGAGGAGGTCAGTGGTCTCAGCTTCTACCGCGACGGTGAGTTGGTGACGACCCCAAAACAGCCGAGGATCAGCAATCTGAACGACATTCCCTCGCCGTTCCTGACCGGAATCTTCGATTCCGCCTACAGCATAGCCATCCTGGAGACGAACCGCGGCTGCCCCTACCACTGCGGATTCTGCTTCTGGGGGGCCGCGACGAACGACCGTGTGTACCGTTTCGACGAGGACCGGGTCCGTGAAGAAATCAAGTGGACCGCCAAGAACGAGATCCTCTTCCTCTTCATCGCCGACGCGAACTGGGGAATGCTGAGTCGGGACGTCGACATCTCCCGGCACATCACCGACTGCGCGAACGAGTACGGGGCGCCGAACGTCGTCTACTTCTCTGCGGCGAAGAACAAGCCGCAGGCGGTCACGAAGATCACCAGCATCTTCCAGGACGCGAACCTCATCGCCTCCCAGCCGGTGTCGCTGCAGACCCTCGAGCCGACCAGCCTTGATCTGATCGCCCGTTCGAACATCAAGCTGAGTGCCTTCGCCGCGATCCAGGAGGATTTACGGGAGAAGCGGATCAGCTCCTTCATCGAACTCATCTGGCCCCTGCCGGGAGAAACCCTCGAATCCTTCAAGCGCGGCATCGGCACGCTGTGCGAGAACGAGGCGCAGACCGTGATCGCGTACCCTCACCTGCTCCTCAACAACACCCCCATCTACCACAGTGCCGACACCATGGGGATCGTGACGCGGCCCGCCGGAGGGGACGTCGCTGAGGCCCGAATCGTCATCGGCACCAAAGAGGCCTCCGTAGAAGACTTCGTGGAGGGCATGTACTACTTCTATGCCTTCCACGCGCTGCACAACACGCACAGCCTCCGGACGGTGAGCCGCTACCTGGTGCGTCAGAAGGGGCTGAAGTACCAGGACATCTTCTCCGCCTTCGCCGATTTCCTGCGCCGACAAGGGGACGACCCCATCCTGTCGTACATAGAACGCTCCATCAGGGACGCCGACTACTACGACGTGAACAACTACGGTCTCTTCATCCATTCCGTGCTGCACGAGCACAGAGAGATCGCCGCCCGCCAGGTGCGCCGCTTCGCGCAGAGCCAGGACTGGTGGGACGACGCCAAGGTACGGGCCCTGTTCGAGATCGACTTGGTGAACCGTCCCTACATGTACAGCAATACGCCCATGGACGTGCACACAGAGGAATTCCAGGCACTGCGCCTGCTGGACCGCGGTCCCCGCAGCTACCTGGTGCAGGTCCCTGCGGAGCACCTGGCAGATCTGGCCGACGCGGTCCATATTCCAGCGATGCCGGAGGACGGCATCTTCAGGGTGGAGCACAAGCGGCTGCAATACCCCTTCATGCCGACACAGAGTCGTGACCACAGCGGCTCGTATTGTCACGGAATGATCGAGAAGGTCGGGAACGTTCTGCCGTTGTGGCAGCCGGTCTCGCCGTCGTCCGAGGAGAAAGGACTGGACGTCCATGTCGCAATCTGAAGTGGCGATCGAGGGTACCGACACGGTGACTCTCGCTCCGTCGGACCGTGACAGCTCGCTGTGCGATCTCTTCGCAGAGCACGTCTTACGCCGTCCCGACGCACTCGCCGTGACCTATGGTCCCGTGACGCTGACCTACCGGCAACTCGACCGGGTGACCAACTCTCTCGCCTCCGCGCTGCGGGAACTCGGCGTGGGGACCGACCGGTTGGTCACGATCCTCGCCGACCGGAGCCTCGGCGTCGTGGTGGGCATGCTGGCCACCGTGAAGGCCGGCGGTGCCTATCTGGCCCTGGATCCCACCCAGCCGGCCACCCGGCTGCGCACGATCCTGGAGGAAGCCAAGCCCGTCGCGCTGCTGACCGAGGCAGGCGCAGACGATCCGAGCGGCATCGGGACACCCGTGGTCACGATCGCCGACCACTTGGCGGACGCCGTACGGGACGGGGCCGCCCACGACGTCCGGATCGACGGGGGCGCCGGCCCCGAGGACCTGGCCTATGTGGTGTACACCTCGGGTTCGACCGGCAAGCCGAAGGGCATCTGCATCACGCACCGCAACGTGGTGCAGCGCACGCGGCACACCGATTACCTCACCTTCGCGCCGGGGGACCGGGTGGCGCAGGTCTCGAACGCCGCTTTCGACGCCACCACGATCGAGGTGTGGGGGGCGTTGCTCAACGGGGCAGAACTGATCGGGTTCGACCGGGACACCATTCTCTCGCCGGGCCGGCTGGGAATCGCTCTGCGCGAGCATCACATCGACACCATGGTGATCCCGACACCCCTGTTCAACCAGCTTGCGGCGGACGACCCTTCGACGTTCGCCACGGTCTCCCAGATCCTGGTCGGCGGTGACGTCATAGGGGTCGGCCAGGCCAACTCCGTGGCGGCACTGCCGGGTTGCACCCTGTTGAACGGTTACGGTCCCGCCGAGTGCACGACCCTCGCCACCGCGCACCGCGTCACGCCGAAACCCGCCGACCAGTTGCGCGTGCCGATCGGTCGCCCCATCTCCAACACGACCTGCTACGTGCTCGACGACGAGCTGCGGCCCCAGCAGGCCGGGCTACCGGGCCAGCTCTACATCGCCGGCGACGGCGTCGCACGTGGGTACCTCGGTCGCCCGGACCTGACGAAGGAACGCTTTCTACCCGACCCCTTCGCGGCACAGCCCGGCGCGCGCATGTACGCGACAGGAGATCTGGTCTGCCAGTTGCCGGACGGCTCCCTGGACTTCCTCGGCCGTGCGGACTTCCAGGTCAAGATCCGGGGCTTCCGAGTCGAGATGAACGAGGTCGATGCGACGCTGTTGCTGCATCCTGGGGTCGGGGAGGCGGTGACGGTCGCCGACACCGACACGCAGTCCGGCGACAAGACACTCGTCAGCTACTACGTGGGAGCCGACGCGGCCTCTCCGGAGATGGATGACCTCAAGGCTTTCCTGCGTGACCGGCTGCCCGACTACATGGTCCCGTCACGGCTGATCTGCCTCCCCGAACTGCCGAAGAACAGCAACATGAAGGTCGACCGGGCGCAGCTGCCTTCCCCGGCGGTCTCCTCGTCTGCGGCAGATGACGACGCCGGCCCGGCGGCCCCCGAGACGCTCGACGACGAGATCACAACCATCATCGGGCGACTGCTGGACGTGCCGAGCTTCGGCCGTGAGGAGAACTTCTTCGAGGGCGGCGGGCAGTCCATGCTGGCGATCCGGCTGCTCACCCAGGTCGGCCGTCGCTACGGCGTGAACATGACGCTGGCCGAGTTCTTCGAGGATCCGACGGCACGCGGCATTGCCAGTTACATCCGGGCCGCGGACCCCTCGTCCTCCGACGCGCCTGTGTCCGGGGCGGCCGCCCGGCCTGGGGAAGGGCGTTCATGACGAAGGCGACCGACGTGTCGTGGTTCCCTCCGTGCCGGCCGGAGGCCACTCCTCCGCCGGCCCTGGACGCGGACGCGATCCAGTTGTTCTGCCTGCCCCACGCCGGGGCAGGCGCGTCGGCCTACCGGGACTGGCCTGCGCTGCTGGCTCCGGGCATCGAAGCGATACCCGTGCAGCTGCCGGGACGTGAGAGCCGCCACAGGGAGCCGGCGCTCCGTTCGGCCGCCGAGCTCGTCACCGAACTGAAAGGGCCCGTGGCGGGCTGCGCAGGAGAGGACTTCGCTCTGTTCGGGCACAGCATGGGCGCTCTGCTCTGTTACGAACTGGCGCATGAGCTGTCCGCGCTCGGCAAGCCTCCCAGGCATGTGTTCGTCTCGGGGCTGGGTGCACCGCACATACCGCCCACAGGGCCACGGCTGTGCGACCTGCCGGACGACGAGCTGGTGACGGTCATCGCGAAGCTGGAAGGGACGTCACCGGAGGTGCTCGCCCAGCCGGAGCTGGTGCAACTCCTGCTCCCCTTGTTCCGTGCGGACCTCGAGGTCTGGGAGACCTACGTCCACCACCGAGGTCCGCTCCAGGTGCCGGTCACGGCCATGGGCGGTCGCCGCGATCCCGGCGTCGGCCTGGACCTGCTCAGCGCGTGGGGGAGCCTGACGTCGGCCGAATTCCATCTCGAGGTATTCGACGGCGGCCACTTCTATCACTACGCAGCGCCGGACGAGGTCCTGGCACTCATAAGGGAACGGCTGTGATCGCCACCCGGTAGGTTCGGAGAACGGGCTGACACCTGGTTTATCCGCGGCGCTGGCTGATATATGTGCAGAGTTCTGCCCGGAACTCGGCATATTGCGCGTTCGGGCTGATACTCGGTTGCCCCGAGTATCAGCCCGAACGCATGTATGGGCAGCTGGATCTGGACCCTTCACGCGTGATCACTGCCAGTTGTGGTGATCGGTTCATCTCGTTCGTTCCGGCTGATGCCGAGTGGGATCTTCGCGTGTCGCTGCGGCCGCGCCGGGCTTCCACGGTTCCCGGGGGTCTGCTCCTTGCTGGTCCTTGCCGGTGTGGTGGGTGCCCGGTTCACGGGGCGGTGGGCAGTTCGCCGAGCCGTGGCCAGCTGATGGTGAAAGCGTCGTCCCAGGACCGGGTGGTCTCGATCCGCAGCGTCGGCGGCGGGTGTGCTTCGCACCGCGGCCGGGAGGTGGCAGAGCCTGAAACGCATGGTGTCCGGCTCGGCGTCGGCCAGGCTGGGGTGATCGTGCCGGGTGAGTGCGGAGCCGGGCGTCCAGGTCGGCGGCGCGGTTGCGCTCAGCCCAACGAGGGGGAAGAGGTGCGGGTCAGCGGACTCGGACGGGGAGGACTTCCAGCCCATGGATGAGGCTGGAGGCCCGCCACCGCAGCGACGACTCGGGCACCGCCAGCGCCAGCGCGGGGAACCGGGACAGCAGCATGTCGAACGCGATCTCGCCCTCCAGTCGTGCGAGTGGAGCGCCGAGGCAGTAATGAATCCCGTGCCCGAACCCCACGTGGCCCGACGTGTCCCGGCCCACGTCCAGGCGGTCGGCGTCGGGGAACCGTGAGGGATCCCGGTTCGCCGACGCCGACGCGAGCATGACCCATTCCTTCGCGGGGATGGTGGTGTCGCCGATGGTCACCGGCTCCAGAGTGAATCGTTCGGTCGCGTGGTTCAGCGGGTTCGCGTACCGCAGCAGCTCCTCGACCGCCGAAGGCAGCAGCGAGGGATCCTCCCGCAGCCGATGCAGCTCGGCCGGATGCGTCAGCAGCGCCAGCACCCCGCCGGCGATGAGGTTCAGCATCGTCTCGTGACCGGCGACGAGCAGCAGGAACATCATCGAGAGCAACTCGTTCTCCGAGAGCGAGTCCCCCGAGTCGCGGGCCGCGATCAGCGCCGAGAGCAGGTCGTCCGCCGGTGACCGCCGCCGCTCCACGACCAAGTGCGTGAAGTACGCGTGCATGGCGACGGCGGCCTCGCGGGCCTCCTCGCGGGTCCCCCGCGCGGACAGCAGCGTCTCCGACCACCCGCGGAACGACTTCCGGTCGTCGACCGGGATGCCGATCAGCTCGCAGATCACGGTGACCGACAGTGGAAAAGCGAACGCCTCGATCAGGTCCGTCTGGTCGGGCCCGGCCACCATCGCGTCCAGCAACTCGCCCGTGATGCCCGAGATCCGCGGCCGCAGGGAGGCCACCCGGCGTGGCGTGAACGCCCTCACCACCAGGCGGCGCAGCCGGGTGTGGTCGGGCGGATCGAGGTTGAGCATGTGCTGGTCGAGGTACGCCTGCACCGGGTCGACGTTGATGTCGAAATCCTCCGGCGTCATGTGCGCCACCCAGTCCTTGGCCAGCCGGGGGTCGGCCAGCGCGGCGCGCACGTCCTCGTACCGCGTGACGAGCCAGACCCGGACGCCCTCGGGTGTGAGGACCGGAGTCACCGGTGCGGATGAGCGCAGGCGTGCGAAGAAGCCCTGAGGGTCCTGGAAAAATGAATCGTCCAGCCGCTCGGGTGTGGACGGCAGTTTCCCCCCTGTATTCACCATGGCGCCAGCTTAACCAGGACCGGCTTTGCCCTCAAGGGATACGGATGGAGTGCAGACCGGATGAGCATCGACGGCGCAGAGCGGTTGCTGCGAGCAATGCCCCTCAATTCCTGCGCTAAGCACCGGAAAGCTATTGCTGGTTACCAGTAGTGCGTTAAATCCGGCAGTACCGGTCAAGCTCGTGTCCGGTGGTGACCGCGTCGATCAGGGCCTGGTGCTCGGAGGGTGGGTCCGTGTCCGTCCAGGCTCGCCCACCAACGGTGTGACGGTGACGGCGGGGGTGAGCCATGAACGGATGGCCCGTAAGGCCCTGGGCCGGCAAACCCGGTGAGGCCGAGAGCGGTCACCGGGCGCCGGCCGGGACAATCGCCGCGACAGGGGCCACCGGCGCGGACCACAGGTGACGACGCCCATGACGAGCTCGCGGACCGGGCACCAGGCCAAGGGATTCCGACACGCACAGCGCGTCCGTGAGCGGGGCCGGCGTGACGGCCCAGGCCAGTTGGTCCGGCAGGGAGGGCAGGGGGGAACACGCAGGAGCAGGCACCGACTCACCAGGTGTTCAGCAGGCCCCGATTCGCCAAGGGTGCATGGGACGTCGACACTCACATGATCACCGAGACCGTACCCGCGCTGTGTCCATCCCGGCCCGGACCCGGACATCCGCCCCGCTCCGGGCCCGCACGGTATTCCCGACCGACCCTGATCTTGCAGGACCTCCGGTGTCCGGCGGTGTCCCGAAAATGGCGTGAAGTCGCCACCGTGCACGGGCCTCCTTTCGCGCCACCCGTAACTTTCAGTGGACTTCGGGTGGCACGTCAACCGAGTTCTGCCCATTCGGTCTGGGACGAATAGCCTAGTGGTCGACCCCTTGACGCGTGCCTCGGTCACCCACAAGCTCGTGAACAGCCGTGCTCGCCCCGGGAAGATCGCCCTCACGGCGGAAGAGCCCCACGGCGCTTTCGTCCGGCCTCGTCAGGGATGGAATATCCGCCGCGGTGAACCGAGGGCCTGTCGCCGGTGTCGAACCCGACAAGGAGAATCGAAGACGTGTACGTTCCCGCGCATTATCAAGGAAGTCCCGCCGCCGCGGTGACCCTTGTCCGGGCCAGCCCGCTGGCCACGCTCCTTTCCAGCGCGGACCCTGTGCCGTACGCCACCCATCTCCCGGTCGTCATTCCCGAAGCGACCGCCGACGCCCTGCGTAGCGGCCCCGTCGACCTCAGCGGACACCGACTGGCCGGGCACATGAACCGGACCAACCCGCACTGGCGGCACATCTGCGAGGGGGAGACGCCGGCGCTGCTGGTCTTCCGTGGCCCGAACGGCTACGTCTCGCCCGAGGTGTACGACTATTCGCCTGCCGCGCCCACCTGGAATTTCACAGCCGTTCATGTCCGGGGAACTCTGCGGCCCCTACCCGCTGGCGAAGCCACGCGCACGGTTATCCGTCGTACGGTGCAGGAGCTGGAGGGCCGTTTCGGCTTCGGCTGGGATATGACGGACTCCCTCGAATACTTCGACCGGATCATTTCCGGCGTCGGTGCCTTCGAAGTGGAAGTGGAGAAGGTGGACGGCATGTTCAAACTCAGCCAGGAGCAGAGCGACGGCGTGCGATCCAAGGTGACCCGACATTTCTCGGAATGCCCGCACACGGGGTACCGGGATCTGGCGCACGCGATGGAACAGTTCGGAAAGGTCGACAACCAGAACTTGGGAGAGGCGTTATGACGGCAGAGAAGTACGACGTCGTCGTGGTCGGGCTCGGCGCGCTGGGCAGCGCGTCCTGTCACTCGCTCGCCGCCGCCGGGCTGCGGGTACTGGGCGTCGAGCGGTACGGGCCGGTCCATGACCTCGGGGCCAGCCACGGTGAGTCGCGAGGCGTCTGGCAGGCGTACTTCATGGGCCCGCGCTATCTACCTCTGTTGCAACGCGCTTACACCCTCTGGTCGGAGTTGGAAAAGCAGAGTGGCGAGCGCCTGTTCCACCGGACCGGCGGGGTCTGCGTCGGCCCCGCCGACGGCGAGCTGCTGCCGGCCGCCCGGGCCAGCGCCGAGCAGTTCGGCCTTGAGTACGAGTACCTCGACGCGGACGAAATACATGAGCGGTTCCCACAGTTCACGCCGGCCGCCGACTGCGCGGCGATCTACGACCCCGGCTCCGGCTACGTACAGCCTGAGCAGACCGTGCGGGTCCAGCTCCAGCTCGCCGAGAAGCATGCTGCCGACCTGCGATACCACGAGTCCGCCGTGGAGATCGTGGAGAGCGCCCGCGGGGTCAGGCTCCGCACCGACCGAGGTGTCTACGACGCCGACCGCGTCGTGGTCGCCTCCGGCTGCTGGGCCCCCGCCCTCCTGCCCGATCTGGCGCCGGTACAGGTGCTGCGCAAGGTCATGCTTTGGTTCGAGCCCGAGGGCGGAGCACAGGACTTCCAGCCCGACCGCTTTCCGTACTGGATATGGGAGGGCGACGGCATGATTGGCTACGGGCACCCCGCCGCGAGTGGTTTGTACGGTGGGGTCAAGGCGGGCGTCCACAGCGGCGGCACCCCGACCGCCCCGGACACGGTCGACCGCTTCGTGGCCCAGGGGGAGGTCGCCGAGATCCAGGAGTTTCTGCGCAACCGGATCCCGCGGCTGGGCGGCGGCCGGTACCGCAAGAGCGCCGTGTGCCTCTACGACAACACCCCTGACCTTGGATTTCTCATCGGGCAAGCGTCCGAGAAGGGGAAAGTCCTGGTGGCCGGCGGCACCTCCGGCCACGCCTTCAAGTTCGCGCCGGCGATCGGGGAGGCCGTCGCCGAACTGGTGCAGTACGGCCGGGCCACCTACGATATTTCGGCCTTCGACCCGGCCCGGTTCGGCAGCTCCGGCCCGCAGCGGTGAACGGCGCGTCGGTGAGCGGAGTGACGCAAGGGACGGAACACGGTGCGGCCGTAGAACGGGCTGCGGCCCGGTGGGCAGCTGTGGACAGGGCGGCCGTGGAACGGGCCGTCGGATCCGCTCTTGCCGAGGACGAGGCCACCGAGGACATCACCACCCGGTGGAGTGTGCCGGAAGGGCTGAGGGCCCAGGCCGAGATCGTCGCCCGGCAGCCGGGGGTGGTGGCGGGCCTGGCGGTGGTCGAGGCCGTGTTCGCCCGCGTCGACCCCGAGGTGAAGGTAGAGACGCACGTGCCGGACGGTGCCGCGGTGGCTCCCGGCGAGGTGCTGCTGACCCTTCACGGCAGCGCGCGGAGCCTGATCACCGGCGAGCGCACGGCCCTGAACTTCCTGCAACGCCTCTGCGGCATCGCCACGACGACCCGGCGGTACGTCGAGGAGGTGCGGGGCCTGCCTGTGCGCATACTCGACACCCGCAAGACCGCCCCGGGCCTGCGCGCCCTGGACAAGTACGCGGTGACGGCGGGAGGCGGGCACAACCATCGGCAGCACCTCTCAGCGATGGTGCTGCTCAAGGAGAACCACCTCGCTGCCGCCGGCGGGGTGAGCGCCGCGGTCGCCGCTGTGCGTGAGGGGATGGCGGCGGCGGGCCGGGAGGTGCCCGTCGAGGTGGAGGTGGAGACGGTCGAGGAGGCCGAGGAGGCCCTTCGCTGCGGTGTCTCCTGGATCATGCTGGACAACATGGCACCAGGGCGGATGGAGCGGGTCGTCGCGGCGCGGGCGGCGACCGCCGGTGCCGCCGGCGTGCTGCTCGAGGCCTCCGGCACCGTCTCCGTGGACCGGGTGCGGACCGTCGCCGAGACGGGCGTCGACCTCATCTCGGTCGGCACGCTCACCCACAGCGCCCCGGCCCTCGACGTCAGCATGCTGCTGACGACCTGAAGGGGGTCCGCATGGAGACGGCGACACAGAGGCACGCGGCAGCACCCCGAGGAGCGGCGGCACACGTGGAGGCACAGCGCATGGAGAACGAGATCCTCGACATGCTCGGAGTGGGGTTCGGCCCGTCCGACCTCGCCCTGGCGATCGCCGTGCAGGAACACAACGAGGAGAGCGCCGACCCCCCGGTCACCGCGCGGTTCCTGGAGCGCAAGCCGGCCTTCGGATGGCACCGCGGCATGCTCATCGAGGGTGCCACCATGCAGGTCGCCTTCCTCAAGGACCTTGCGACGCCGCGAAACCCGGTGAGCCGGTTCGGCTTCGTGCCCTATCTGCACGACCAGGGCCGGCTGATCGACTTCATCAACCACAAGTGTTTCTACCCGTCCCGGGTGGAGTTCCACGACTACCTCACCTGGTGCGCACGTCGACTGGAGCACCTGGTCGATTACGGCCACGAGGTGGTCACCGCCCGGCCGGTCACCGAGGGCGGGGTCGTCACCCATGTCCATGTCGTCGCCCGTGACCTCACTAGCGGCGCGCAGGTCGTGCACCGGGCACGCAACATCGTCATCGCGACCGGCCTGGCGCCCCGGATGCCGGACGGGTTGCCCCAGGGCGCCAGGGTGCGGCACAGCTCGACCACCCTGGACGACCTGCGTGGCCTCGGCGCCGATGGGCTTCAGCGGTTCGTCGTGCTGGGCGCCGGACAGAGCGCCGCCGAGGTCGTCGACCATCTGCACCGCAGCTATCCGGCGGCCGAGGTACATGCGGTGTTCTCCCGGTTCGGCTACAGCCAGGCCGACGACAGTCCGTTCGCCAACCGGATCTTCGACCCGGCGACCGTGGACGCCTTCCACCAGGCTCCGCAGACAGTCCGGGACACGCTCCTCGAGTACCACGCCAACACCAACTATTCGGTCGTCGACGTCGACCTCATAGAGGAGCTGTACAGGCGTACGTATGAGGAGCGCCTCACCGGCAGGGCACGGCTGCACTTCCACAACGTGTCGACGGTGGACTCCGCGGCAGAGACTGCCGATGGCGTCGACGTGACCGTCCGGCACCTGCCCACGGGGCGCACCACCACGCTCCGGGCCCACCTGCTGATTTGTGCCACCGGCTACCGTCCGGCCGACCCGTTCGCTCTGCTCGGTCAGGTCGGCGCTTCCCTGCACCGGGACGAGGCGGGGCTGCCCCGGGTCGAACGCGACTATCGGGTCGCTGCCGACGCCCGCCTGGAGGCCGGGGTCTATCTGTGCGGGGCCACAGAGCACTCGCACGGCATCACGTCGTCGCTACTGTCCAACACGGCCGTACGGGCCGGGGAGATCCTTGGCTCCGTGCTGGCCCGCAGGAACGGCGGTCACGGTGGGGTGAATGCTGAAGTGAGGAGGGGCGCGGGAGCGGGCCAGGTACCGATGAGTGCGGGGTAGTGAGCCCTGGGGCCGGAACTGATGGTCACGGTCTCGTGTCGTGACCGGAGACCCTTGGCCGTACCGCCATCCAGCCGTGGCCGCCACCAGCGCACACCCGCCCACAGCAGTCGGGTCAGCAGGTGACGAGTGTGCGCTCGACCACCGGCACACGTTGCCGCCCGCCGAGGCCAGCAGCATCATCGCGCGCCGACGCACCGAACTGGTGCTGCCCCGGCGCACGATCTGCTGCGGCTTCCGCCCCTCCCGGCCGGTCAGTTCGCGCAGCCGTACCCACTGAGGTCACCGGCCAAGGACGTCTCCCCGCAAGAGCTGCCACCGCGTCATCTGCTGTCCCCGTTGGGTGTCTCCGTTCCCCTTTACCGCCCCGCCGAGTTCGCATCCTCGCCGCGCAGGACTCTCTGGGCGAGCACTTCATCCTGCAATGATCAGTCGTGCGTGCTGGCACCTTCCGGCGAGCGGGTCATTGGTTCGACCGGCTCCGGCTCGGTGCGTCGGCCGGGGGGGCGGTCGGTTCGGCCTCGGGCGAGCGCTGGCGGGCCAGGACAAGGCTGGCCGTCATAGTGATCGCCATCGCGGTGATGCCGACCAACGCCGCCGTGGTGTAGGCGCTGTCGTTCGGGAAGATGTGGCCGGTGTCGGTGCCGGCGGCGAGGACCAGGCCACCGATGGCACTGCCGAGCGAGTAGCCGACGCTGCGCACGACATAGTTGAAGCTCATGGCACTGGACGTCTCGCTCTTGGGGGTGACGGCCAGGATGACGCCGGGCATGGCGGCCGAGAAGCTGCCGACACCGAAGCCCAGCACACTCATTGCGACGAACAGCTCGGCCAGGTTCGACCGGGCCGCAGCAAAGAGGACGAACCCGCCACCGATGACGACAGCGCTGCCAGCCAAGAGAAAGGGGGCCTCGATCCGTTCGAGGATCCGAGGCGTGAGCTTGCCGCCAACGAACCCCAGCACAGAGAACGGGATGAGGACCAGCCCGGCGACGAAGGTGGTGAGCCCGAAGCCGTAGCCGGCGGCGTGCGGCGTCTGCGCGTACCGGGTGATGAGCGTGAGCAGGATGTACATGCCGATCGCACCGACGAACATGGCGACATTCGCTCCGGCAACCGCCGGGTGCCGTAACGCCCGGAGATCGACCAGGGGCGTCTTACTGCGTAGCCCGGAGACGGTCCAGACGCAGAGCAAGATCACGGCAACGAGGGCGAGGACCACCGCCACGGCGAGGTGATGGCTCCACAGACTCCTCTCGCCGGCAAGGAACAGGACGAGGAACAGCCCACCCGCCAAGAGAAGCGCGCCCGCTGTGTCGACGTGGGCGGAGCGGCCTTCGGGGGCTAGGGGCATGGAACGCCAGGCGGCCAGGAAGGCAATGGTGGTGACGAACAGACCGAGGCCGTAGGCGGCGCGCACCCCGCCGAACTCGGCGAGCAGGCCGGCGAGGGGGTAGCCGACACCGACCCCGATGATGGAGACCACCGAGACCAGGGCGATGGTGGCCGCGCTGCGTTCCTCGGGGAGATGGTCGCGGGCCACGCCCATCATCAGCGCCGTCAGACCGAGCCCGACACCTTGTGCGGCCCTGCCGACGAGCAGCCACGCGAACGGCAGCGGTAGCACGGTGAGCGCGCTGCCTGCGACGACGACCGCCAGCGTGGCGAGAATCGTGGCTCGTCGGTGTGGGCCCGCTCCCAGCCGGCCGAGGACGGGCGTGGCGACCGCGCCGCTCAGCAACGCGATGGTCAGCGTCCACTGCGCACTGTCGAGTGAGACGTGGAACGTGGTCGCCACGCTGGTGATGAGCGGCGCCCCGAGGCTGGCGACTGCCGCCACCACCAGGGCGATGAACATCAGGGAGGGGACCAGCAGCCGCGCCTCGGAGTGTTCCCCGGTGGTCCTCATCGGCGGGTCCGCGTCGTGATGTGGTCGAACAGGCCGGGACGGACACGAGCCCGGACCCCTTCCGCCGACGGCTCGTCCGGCTCAGCGCTCTGGCGGGGCCGTGAGGGCGCTGTCACCTGCTGGGGAGCCGGACGCGGCAGGGCCGTTAATGCGAGTTGGGTGGTCATGCACCGGATGGTATGTCCGGGAGCAGGCCGCCATCCAATCCAGTATCCGGACTGATGTCGATAGCCTGCGGCTATCAACATATGGAAGTGCAGTAGCTCATTGCGTCGTAGTCGTTGCCGTGGTGAGGCACTTCACATGTGCGGCGTCGGCTCTGGGGAAGGGGCCGCGACGGGGTGATCTCGGGCCGGGGTGGACCCGGTCCGGTGCGGACAGGTCTCTTCGCAGGCGTTCAGGCGGCGGTGCGGGCGATCCACCAGGACGGAGTGCTGGTGCCCGCGTCGGCCTGGACTCCGGCGGTCGAACGCGACGGCGTCATCCGCGACGGGGCCTGGGGCGTCGACCCCGCCGACGATGTCCTCACCGGCCGGCCGAAGGGCATGCGCCTCATCGTGCGCAGGGAACGCCCGTATCCGCTGCCCAGTTGTGCTTCACCGACGCCGACGGGATGCGGCTCACCTGCTTGGCCACCCGCGGCACCGGTACCCCGGCCGCAGCCCTGGAGCTGCGGCACCGCCAGCGCGCCCCGGCCCGCGGCCCACCGGCCTCAACCTCCACGGTCTGATCGACCCACCGGACATCGCGGATTCAACTACGTCCTGCTCGACGGCACCCTGGCGGATTGCGACCGCGTGGGCGACAACCGGGCCGACTGTCCGCAGCCCGGGCACCCGCCGAGCGCGGCGTCGCACGGCTCAAGTCGTGGCGGATCTTCCGCAGGTCCCGTTGCAGCCCGAATCGAATGTCGTCAATCGCCGCAGCCGTCCTCACTCTGGATCGGCAAGGCTGAAAAGGCTCAGTAAGCGCCGTTGAGGAAAGGGAGTACGTCTGCGGCATCCGTTATGCCGGGTGGCGGGCCGTCGACGCGTGTGCCCGGGTGCGCGTTTTGGATGATCATTGGTGCGAGAGTCGGGGTGGTGTTGACTTCGATGAAGTGGTTGATACCGAAGTTCTCCTGAAGGTCCGTGATGGATTCGATCAGGTTCGCGGGTTTGGTCCAGATGGCGAGTGACGCGTTTCTGACCGTGTCAGTTTCGATGATGGGCCGACATTCGGTAGTGAAGTACAGAGGGGGAAGTGTGGGCTGCACGGTCCGTTCTTCTTGCCGAAGGATTGCCTGGAGGGCTGCCGGCTTGAACAGAGGGGTGTGGATGGGGAGGATGGCAGCGAGACGTCTACAGGAGATCCCTTTGCGTTCTGCGTGATTCTTCAATAGGTCCAGGTCGTCGAATCGGCCGCATACAACGGTTTGATTCGGGGTATTGATCATGCCGACGTGGAGGCCATCTTCTGAGATCTGCCGACACATCGTCCGGGCGGCCTGCTGGTTGACGGCGAGGGCGAGCATTCCACCCCGCAGTGAAATTCTTTTGGCCTCGAGGTAGCCCGTGATGAGAACATCGATTGTCTCTGCCATGGACATGAGGTCCGTGATTACGCTCCCGACATTGAAGCCCGCACCGTGTCCGAGAAGGATAGACGGCTGAACCTTCAGATCTAGTGCCGTATATACGGAGTACGGGACGAGCGTGGCCGCAACCAGGTTATGGACGTATTCCGTTTCCGGGCTCGGGGCGGGCCCGGAGGTACCGGCGGTGAGTCTGCGTGTTACGGGTGGCTGGCCGAGTTCCGCGAGCTTCTGGTCTGTTATCTCAAGGGCAGCGGCCACGCTCGCGTTCGTATGAGCCAGCGTGCGCAGGATCCCAGGAGGGTAAGGGTTGCTGAACGGCGGAAAAGCGAGGGCTGTCGTGAGCGGCATCTGTTATCTCCCGGGATATCTGCCCGTTCGTAGCCACCAGGAGTGGGGGCTGCTCCCGCCAGGTTGTCCAGAAAACGGATTCGGCCTGCCTCACAGCCCAATCCGTTTTCTGGATAACTGGCATGCGGTTTAGCTCTTGGCTTTGATTACGCGCTGGGGCGCGGCCATTTCGAATGCGCCCTCACGCGAGGTTGGTCAGGACTGGCTCTCGGGGCGTAGGTGGTGGAGGACGGTGGCGGCGATGCCGGAGAGAGGTGCGGTCATGACTTCGGGGGCGGGGATCGCGCAACCGGTGTGGCGGCGGATGTGGCCGATGAGTTCGGTGGCGGTGAGGGAGTCGGCGCCGAGTTGATCGATCCGGCGGCTGACGTCGATGCGATCGGGTGTGGTGTGGAGACCGGAGGCCAGCCAGGAAGTGAGGGCGTCGAGCAGTATCGGGCGGGCTTCCTCGGCGGTGGCAGCGGCCCGCAGGCGCGGCAGGAGGCTGTCGTCCGCGCCCGCATCCGGCGTGTGGACCAGCGTGGCGGTACGGGGTGCGGTGACAGCGGGGAGGAAGGCAATGAGCGCTTGCTCACGGCCCCGGGATTCGGCGACGACCGCGGTGACCGTGGTGTCCGGGTGGAGAAGCAGCATGTCGAAGCGGTCCAGTGCTTGGGACGAGGTCATCGGGAGGATGCCGTAGTCGCTCATCACTGAGGTGATTCCGGTGCGGAGCACGTACCCGGCGTCGGAGATGGCGCCCAACTGCAGGACGCAGGCGGGCAGGCCGTCGCGCCTGCGTCGGCGCGCGATGTTCTCCAAGGTAAGGCTCGCGGCGCTGTACGAGGCTTGCCTCCTGTTGCCCAGCAACGCAGCGAACGATGAGTACATGGCGAAGAAGTCGAGGTCGCGCCGGCGGGTGTGGGCGTCGAGGAGAAGCGCTCCGGTGAGTTTGGGATTCAGGACGGTCAGGTAGCGCTCGACGGACAGGTCGGTGATCTCGTCGTCGTCGAGGACCATGGCAGCGTGGATCACCCCGGCGAGCCGACGTCCGCTCGCGTCAAGGTCGCGGAAGAGCCGGTCGACAGTGTCCGGGTCGGAGATGTCGACAGCGCGCGCGTCCACCTGGACTCCCTGGTCGTTCAGGCTGCTGACCAGGGCGGCGGCGTCTTGGTTGCCTGCGGTGCCACGTCGACTGACGAGCGTGAGGTGCCGTGCTCCCCGGCGGGCCAGGTGCCGGGCGGTCTCGGCTCCGAAGCCGCCAAGCCCTCCGACGACCAGATAGGTTGCCGCGGGATCCAGCACTGGAGCCTCGGGGGAGCGATCGAGGCAGGCTCCGTCGTCGAGGACGATGACCGTCTTCCCGGCCTGCTGACCAGCCAGGACGCCGTCCATGGCTTCGTAGATCCGGTCGGCGGGGTAGACCATGTGGGGCAAGGGGCGGCATTCCTCGCTGTCGATCACCCTCTGCAGGTCCTGCAGGCAGCGGTCTGCCGGCAGCGAGGGTTGCTCAAACCAGCCGACGACATCGATGGCGTGAACGGTGGCGTCGCGGTCCAGGGGCGGCATGTGCAGCGGTGTCGATGAGGGCGCGGCGAGCGGTCCGGCGTCGAAGAAGTGCCCCCCGGGCGCCAGGAGGTCCAGCGCGCGCCGGCGCAGGTCCGCAGTGAGGGAGCCGAGGTTGAGGATGACGTCGACGCCGTCCTGGGCAACGTGCCGGACCTCCTCGGCGAAGCCGGGAACACCCGAATCCACCACACGGTCGACCCCCGGAAGATCCAGCAAGGCCCGCAGAGCCGGCGTGGGAGCGCCGACGATGACGCGGCTCCCGGCATGCCGGGCGAAATCTATGGCCGCCAGCCCTGTCCCGTCGGTTCCACCCAGCACGAGAACGCTGTCGCCAGGACCCAGACCGGCCAGGTGCCCCAGCACATGGTGCGTGGTCAGGTGAGCTGTGAGAAGGGTTGCCGCTGCGGCGAAGGTGACCTGCTCGGGGAGCTTGACCACCCGGTCGGCGCGCAGGTTGATGTGCGAGGCCAGCCAGCCGCCGTGCGTGATACCGGCGACCCGGTCTCCTGGGAGGATGCCGGTGACGTCGTCTCCGACGGCGGTCACGATCCCCGCGCCTTCGCGGCCGAGGTGGACATCGCCCGGACGTGCGCCGCGCGGCGGGAGCAGGCGCCCAGTGGCGAAGAGAGCGTCACGGCCGTTGAGGGCCGCAGCCTGCACGCGGACGGTGATCTCACCCGGCCCTGGCGCAGGGACGCCGCCGTCCTGCCAGACAAGCCGGTGGGGGGTGCCTGCTTCGCCGTAGACGGCTAACGCAAACTGCTCGGTGGCGCCGTGAGCGCGGGTCTGCCGGGTTTCCGGCAGCGCCTGCACCCGCACGGCGAAGCGCCCGCGAGGAGTGATCACACATTCGTCTTCGGCGTCGGGGTGGGTGATCTCGTACGCGACGTGGCCGGCCGCCTGCTGTGCCGACTCCGCGGTCCCGCTGACGACACGGATCCTGCGGACGGTCAGGAGCGCCTGTTCGTTGGCCAGAGTGCGGGTGGCACCCCATAGGGCCGCGCCAGTATGTGTCATCGGGGCGTCCAGGCTGTCGGCGGTCGTGCCCGCGAGCAGCCACAGGGTGGGCTGAAGATCTCCGCCTCCCGCCACACAGGCGGTTGCCAGGGCACTCAGCTGCGCGCAGGCATGGGCGACACGCGCGGTCGTCTGCTCGACCGTCGTCTGCTCGGTGTCGTCGGCGATCAAGACGATATCGACCGGCCCCGCGGCCGGCAGCAGAGCCGCCCAGTCCGTCTGCGGCTGGAGATCCGAGAGGACCACCTCGCGTGCTCCCGCGGCGGTCAGGGCGGCTGCCACGAAGTCGCCCAGGCGATCGGCGGAGCTGTCCCCGCTCTCAGTGATCAGCAGGCACGGGGGGGTCGCGCCGTCTGCGTCCTGGTCCCCTGGAGTGCCGCCAGGCTGGGCGCCCGTGGCGCGGACCGCCGCGATCACCGATGCGGGAACGCCCTCGTGTTCCGGCTCAGCGCTCAGGAACGCGCTAGCGGAAAACCCGGCTTGCTCCAGCACTGACGGCCACTTGTCGCGGGCCAGTGCCGCGCCGGTCGGCCGCAGATCGGTGTCGGAGGAATCCCAGAAGGAGTCCAGGATGCCGAACAACGTCGCGACGTACGAACTGGTGTGCAGTTCAAGGGCAACGAGCTGACCGTTGTCGTCCAGAAGCGTGGCGGCGTTGCGCAGCCCCTGAGTGATGTCGGTCGTTGTGTGCAGTGCATTGCTCGCGACGACGAGATCGAACGATCCCGCGACGAACCCCTGCTCGGTGGGATCAGCGCTCAGGTCGAGGGCGTGGTATTCGAGGAAGTTGAACTCGGCGAACCGGGCCTCGGCCTTGGGGAAGAACGCCGAGGAGACGTCGGTGTACACGTAATGCGTACGCTCGGGCGGCAGGTGGGGCAGGATGCGAGCGGTGAAGCCCCCGGTGCCGGCGCCGATCTCCAGAATCCGCAATGGCCGGTCGGCCGGCCAGTCGGCCAGGGCGGCGCGGAGGTATGCCACAGCGGCATCGGACAGGTACGTGAGCCCTGGATCGTGGTTGTACACCTGTGCCGCGATGGGACCGGATTCGCCGAACAGCACCTCCAGCCCCTCCGTCTCACCAGTGAGGACGCCGGGCAGGCTGCGCCCGACCCACGCAGCGGCCTGCCACATCACGATGAGCTCTGGAAATTCGTTCAGCCTGGTCTGCAAAAGCTCCTCAGGCACCGGCGTTCCGCTCTGGTACCAGCCCCCGTCGGCACGAGCGGTCAGCAGCCCGTACCGGACCGCAATCGCCAACATCATCTCCACCAACGGGCACAGGCTTTCCCTGACGCCGGCACTCCTCAGGTCATCGAGGCTGAAGACCTGTCCACCGACCGGCCCGTCGACCTTGATCGCACCTCGTGCCACCGCGGACTCCAGGATGCTGCTCACCGCAGCCACCATGTAGTGCGCGCTCAGCTGCCGAGCCCTTTCCATGTGGCCGTCATAGCCACGGTCCCGGAACGCGTCATCGAGCCGGGTGACGACCGGGCCACACTCGTCGATGACGCGTGAAGGCGAGGGGAGCGGACTGGGGGTGCCGGGCAGCGCGGTCATCCGCGGGCGTGCCCTGAGCACCTCGGTGTAGAGCTCGGGCACGGGAGAACCGCTGTTCTCGATGCGCCGCGCGTAGACGTCCCCCAGGGTGAGCAGGACTGTTCCGTCGGTGTCACAGACGGTGATGTCAGCCATGAGGCCGGTCTCAGTAACGGACGTCAGCCGCATGTACGCCGTGACAGTGGCGGGCAGGGGACTCCAGACGCGGATGCTCCCCACGGACACCGGGAGGTGCGGAACGTAACGGTGCGTGGAGCCGGAGACGACGTGAGCGGACAGGGGAAGCATCGCCTGGAGGCAGCCGTCGAGGAGCACGACACGAGCCTGATGCTCCGCGTCGGCGAACTGATCGGTACGAAGCCCCGCCAGCCCTTCGCTGTCCCTGACAGTCAGCGTTGCCAGCGTACGGAAGGCCGGCCCGTAGTTGAGCGACACCGCGGCGCAGGCCCGGTAGTGGTCGGACGCTTCCACGGGTTCGCTGACGCGGTCGGCGAGAGCGGCCACGTCGACCGGGGCAGGCCTGACCTCGGCCAAGCCGCGCCACCGCCCGTTCACGTGCTGGACGGCCTCAATGTCCGCACCAGTGTGCCCAGCGACGACGAAGGTTCCATCGGGACGGACGGTGGTGGTCGTGCGTACCGGAGCCGATCCGGGATCGCCGGGCAGGACCAGCGACCTGGCCAGGGACACGTCGAGCAGTTCCACGGGTCCGCCGGACACCTCACGGGCGGCCGACAGCGCCATGTCGAGAAAGCCCGTGCCAGGCATGACGACAGCGTCGCCGATCTTGTGGTCGGCGATCCAGGCTGCGCTCTGCTCCCGCCCCCACGTCGGGTCGGCCGCCAGCAAGCGTCGGCCCAGCAGCGGATTGGCCGCAACCGGCTGCTGCGCCGGCGCGATCTCGTGGTCGGACCACCATGAGGGGTCTCCCAACTGGTAGCGCTGGCGTTGCCACGCGTAGGCCGGGACGTCCACGACGCGACCGCCCTGGGGGAAGAACCGATCCCAGTCCAGCTGCGCCCCAGCCGCGGCCGCGCGCAGAACTGTGCCCTTCAGCGCTTGTGGGCCGGCGCTGATCCGGGTCAGCGTCGACGCCACCTCCACCGAGGCTCCCTCATCGACGGCGATGCGGCGCAGGTAGCCGCTGAGCGCCGGGTGAGGGCCGACTTCGACCAGAACGTCACAGCCATGATCCTCACCGATGAGCGCCGCGACCCCCGCGGCGAACTGGACCGGTTCACGCACGTTGCGCCACCAGTAGTCGGCGTCCATCTCGTGATCTGCGACCGCACGGCCGGTGACGGTGGAGACCAGCGGGATCTCGCCCTGACCGGCCCCAAGCTCTCCGAGACCGTCCAGCAGCGGGCCGCGGACGGCATCCATGGCCGGGCTGTGGAAGGGGTAGTCCAAGCGCAGGAACCGAAAGGACACACTGTCGCGGACACAGCTCTCCTCAACAGCCTCCAGTGTCCGGCTGTCCCCGGCCAGGGTGACGTCATTGCCGGAGTTCACGGCCGCGATCACCACCCGGTCGCTCGCCCCCATCTCATCGAGCAACCGCTGAGCCTGCGCAGGCGACAGCGCCAACGCCGCCATCCGCCCGGTCCCGAAGGTGGGCGCCTGCGCGAGGCTGCGGTGCGCGATCACGCGACATGCCTGGGGACGATCCAGAATTCCGGCGCAGTAGGCGGCCGCGACCTCACCGACGCTGTGACCGCAGACCCCGTCCGGTCGCACCCCCCGCTCGCGCAGCGACATGACCAATCCGGCCTGCAGGGCGAACAGCATCGGCTGCGTCACCTCTGTCAGCGCCCACCGTCCGGTGTCCGGCGTCGCCATCTCCGCCTCGACCGACCAGCCCAGCAGCGGTTCCAGTTCGCGGCTGACAGCCCGGACCTCGGCGGTGAAGGCGGCGTCCTGCCCCAGCAACTCCGCGCCCATCCTCGGCCACTGGGTACCGTTCCCGCTGAAAACGAACCCGACCCGTCCCCGGGCCGTGCTGACGGCCGATGCCGCCTCATCCGACGCGCCCTTTTCCGCCATCTCCCGCAGCGCTTGCGCGGCCGCCACGCCGCTGGAGGCCAGCACGGCCGTGCACAACTCACGGCGCTCGCGGCGCCGTACCGTGGTGAACCCGACATCCACCAGGGCGGAATCGTCAATGCCTTCCAGGTGGGAGGCCATGGCCAGCGCCGACTCCCGCAACGCCGTCTCGGTCCGGCCGGTGACCACCACCGGCACAGCCACAGCAGGCCGCCTGCCCTCAGTCCCCGCAGCTCCGTCCCCGATGACGCCCGGGGCCGGCGGCGCATCGGGCAACTCCAGCACCACGTGCGCGTTCGCGCCGCCGATACCGAACGAATTGACTCCGGCAATACGCCGCGCGCCAGCCCCACCGTCCAGCGGTTGCATCGCCGTCATCGGGTCCAGGCCCAGCCCGCTGAAATCTATCGCCTGGCTCAACGGTTGCGCATGCAAGGTAGCGGGGATCCGCTGCTCGCGCAGGACCAGCATGGCCTTGAACAGCCCCGCCATGCCGGCCGCGGCTTCCAGGTGCCCCAGATTCGACTTCACGGACCCGATCGCCAACGGCTTCCCCGCGCGCCGCCGCCCCAGAACCCGTCCCAGAGCCTCGCACTCGGCCGGGTCGCCCGCCGCCGTCCCCGTCCCGTGAGCCTCCACGTACGACACCTCGTCAGGGCGCACACCAGCCTCGGCGTACGCACGCTCCAACATCGCCGCCTGAGCATCCGCACCCGGCATGGACATCCCCAGAGTCCGCCCGTCGGCATTGACCACCGAAGCCCTGATCACCGCGTGCACCCGGTCACCATCAGCTACGGCCCGGCTCAATGTCTTCAAGAGCACCACGCCCGCGCCCTCGGACCGGACGAAACCATCGGCGTCCTGCGAGAACGAGTGACAACGCCCCGTCGGGGAGAGCATCGACGCCTGGCTGGAGATGACGTGCCCGCCCGGGCCGAGCACCAGATTCACCCCGCCGGCCAACGCAACCTCACAACGGCCCGAACGGACCGTCTCAGCCGCAAGGTGCAGGGCCGTCAAGGACGACGAACACGCCGTGTCCACCGTGTGGGACGGCCCATGGAAATCAAATAGGTACGACAGGCGGTTCGCTGCACTGAACGCCCCCGTACCGGTGGGGGCGAACGAATTCATCACCCCGGGCCGTCGCATCAGCAGACCCCAGTAGTCCTGAACGGTGAGCCCCATCACCACCGCCACGTCCGAACCCGCCAGCAGCCGCGGATCCACGCCCCCGTCGTCGAAGGCCTCCACCGCGCACTCCATCAGCAACCGTTGCTGCGGATCGATCTGGCCTGCCTCCTTCGGCGAAATACCAAAATACTCCGGGTCGAACCCCCACACGTTCCCGAAAATACCGGCCGCCCCGGTGTACGCCTTCCCCGCTCGCACCCCACCATCACTTACAACAAAATCATCGGTACTGAACCGGTCGCCGGGTACCGAGGTCACAAGATCCTCGCCGGCGGCCAAGGCATCCCACAACCCGCCCAACGTTGTGATCCCCCCCGGGAGGCGGAGCCCCACCCCAATCACCGCAACGGGCTCCGCCAATCCCTCGGCAGTCCTCACGCCACTCATACCGCCCCGCTCCTGACTCACCATCATTGCGCCTGCCTTTCGCATATTTTTCCACACGCGTGACCGCTCGCGTTTTCATGTGCGTGACTGAACGCGTTTCCGGACGGGGGATCCAGTAGTTATCTACGCCGCTGCCTGTAATCGTCGGATACTTATGCATAGCCCCCAGGTGGGGACCAATAGCCGATAAAGAGTGAAGACGATCCGACGTCCGTGGAGCCTGATCCACGGCACAAGGTCACCGCGGGATTTCCGGCACTTCACGTAAAAGGAAGGCCGCCGCGCCACCGAAAATGGGTCGGTATTCCCCGGAAACCCTGGAGCTTCCCCACTCCAGGGCGCGGGCGACCTGTGCGATCGGCTTGTCGGTCTCCACGGGCGGCAGAACCGCCGCACTATCCTGAAAGGATCCGTGCGCTGCCCTATGACGTGAGCTCTGGTGCCGTCCTGGCACTCAGTCGCATCTTGAGGTCACGGGGTCCCATGGAGGTGGTGATAGCCGGATGTTTCTGTCCGGGAATGGGTTCCAGGCGCCAGCGGGAGGCGATGTCCGTAAGCGCCAGCACAGCCTCAATGACGGCGAACTGGTCGCCGATGCATTTGCGTGCTCCGCCGCCAAAGGTGAGATAGGCGTTATTGCGCGGTGTTGAATGCTGCTTCTCGGCATCCCAGCGATCAGGATTGAAGACGTCGGGGTCCGGATAGTAGCGTGCCAGCCGGTGCAGAGCGTAAGGGCTGTACGCGATGGTCGTCCCGGCCGGGATGTCGTAGCCACCCAGGCGGGTGTTTGCTGTGACCATCCTGGTCCATATCATCCCAGCCGGCGGATATAACCGCAGCGTCTCGGTGATGATCTGGTTCGCAATTTTCAGGTCGGGCAGGTGGTCGATGGAGACCGGCCTGCCGTCCAGGACGCGATCGGTCTCGGCCCACAGCCGCTCCTGGATATCCGGATGGCAGGCGGTGAGGTACAGCGCCCATGACAAGGTGTGCGCAGTTGTCTCCGAACCTGCCACCAGGAAGGTCAGGACCTCGTTGCGGAGTTCGGCGCTGCTCAGACGCCCGCTCGGGCAGCCGTCGGCCGGGTCGTCGGGGCTGCCTGGATCGCGGGCTGTCAGGAGCGCCGAGAGGAGATCCCCATGGTCCGCCGAGTCCACCTGGGCCTTGGCAATAATGTCGGTCACGGTGTTGTGGAGCCCAGCCAGGGCCCGCTGATAGCGCCGGTTTCCGGGGGTCGGAATCCGGTTCAGCACCGCCGGCGTGAACGTCTGCCGGTACGTCGCGTGCTGCACGACGATGGCGTCGCTGACCAACTGGCGCAGGTCCTCCGGCGGCAGCGTCCCGCCGAGCATCGTCTGCAACATGTTGTGCATCGTCAGACTGAGCATTTCGGCAGGCATGTCCAGCACCTGACCATCACGCCACCGGTTGGTCAGCAGGGTTGTCCCATCGGTCATGGCCCGGGCGTAGCCGGGAAGCCGGCTGCGATGGAACGCAGGCTGAACCAGTCGGCGCTCCCGTCGGTGCATGGCATGCGGGCAGGTCACCAGACCGTCGCCGAATACCTCCCTGGCCCTGTCGAACAGCAGACCACCCTTGTCGTAGGTGCGATCGTTGAGAAGTATCTGTGAGGTCAGCTCCGGGTTGCAGACCATCACCGCCTTGAGCGGACCGACGCTGACGCGGATCATGTCGCCGTGCGCGGGCAGCGAACGCAGGAACTCCCTCGGGTCACGGAGAGCCTTCACCGCATGCCCCACGACCGGGAGGCCTCCGGGCGCTACAGGAACGGTCGCGCTGGGGTCTGAGACGGTCCTCTTGCGTGCAAGCACGTTGCGCATGCGTTCCTCCCAGGTGTGTCAAGCAACAATCAAGCCCATGTGCAAAGAGGGCCGATAACGAATGATTGAGTGTTTGAGATGTGACACAAATGAGCGCCTTTTGCGGTGGTGAGATTACCAGCACGCCCGCGACGGTGGCGTGACCCAGGCGTGATCGCGGCGTGACCTGGCTGGTAGCCCCCGCAGTTATCGGACGGGCTCGGTAGATCATCCAGCCCATGGCCCACTCCGGGATCGTGGCGAGGTGCCGGAGCGGGACTCCTCCAGGCCTTGCAGATCATCGACACGTCGTCCTGAGAGCTCGTGACACGATCTTGTTGAAGTGGCCCGGTCGGGCATGACCGGGGTGATGATTCGGCCGTTCGGGATGGTGTGAGCATGCGGCCGTTGATCATTGATGGCGGCTTGTGGACGCTGATCCAGCCGCTGTTGCTGCCGCCGTGGCCGTAGGGGTCGCCAGGGCCGCGTCCGGTGGTGACCGACTGTGTCCGCTGGGCATTCCGTAGTCCTCTGCAACGACATTCCCTGGCAATTGCTGCCGCTGGAGCCGGGGTTCGGTTCCGGGTGGATCTACTGGCGTCGCCTGGAGCGGTGGCAGCGGGCGGGGGTCTTCGACCTGCTGCACCGGATCCCGGTCGCCGAGCTGAACGCGGCCGGCGAACTCGGTCAAGGGGAAGGGCTTGGCAGGCGTCGGATCCTGGCAGTCAACTCCGCCGGGGTGCCCCGGACATCGAGGGCATGGGTAAACTCGCCAGGTGTCGAGCAGGCCTTCGACCTGCTCCACCGGTTCGGACGGCTCGCGGTCCGGCGGGAATGCCGAACCGAAACCCCAACGCGTTCGTCTCCCGCGCCTGCAGTCTCCTCTGCTGGAGGCGCGTCATGAAGCGCCGACCATGATCGGGTCACGAGCTCCCGGCGAAAATTGCTGACAAAGATCGCATACGGAACCCTAAACATGGTCTGGCCACTCCGAGCAGAAATCGCCGTAGGGTCTTGACGGCAACCGCCAAAATAATGATCGAATAGCGGCGTGCGTCCGGGAACCGACACGCTTCATGGCTTCATGCCGGCGAGAACTGCTACTTAGACGGAGGGGCGGAAGTGCAGTTCGCAATCCTTGGGTCAGTTACGGTGCGTTTTGCGAACGGCGATCCCTTGGCGATGATGAGACCCCGTCAGCGGAGCATCTTGTGCATCCTTTTACTTAATAGCGACCGCCGCGTCAGTAAAAAATATCTTGCTGACGCGTTGTGGGGCACTGACCTGCCCAGCGATCCAGGTGGCGCGCTTCGGAGCAACCTCTACGGCCTGCGCAAGGCGACTCCGATCAGGAGGCGGCTGCAGACGGGCCGTGACGGCTATGCCCTCGCGTTGCACGACGAAGACGTGCTGGACCTGCATCGCTTCCAGAGCCTGGCCCAGCAGGCGCGGGCGGCCCAGTTGTCGGGCGACGTCGACGGCGCCGCCCGGCTTTTCCAGCGCGCCCTGGACACCTGGGGCGACCCGCCGCTGGCCGACATCCCAGCCACGCCGATCATGCAGCCGGTCATCTCGGAACTGCTTGAGCACCGCCACGCGGTCCAGGAGTCACTGGTAGACGCGCGGCTGGCCCTTGGCCAGCACCACGAACTGCTGCCGATCCTGATGTCACTCACCACCGCGCAGCCACTGCGGGAGCGACGGTGGGAGCAGCTCATCCTCGCCTTGTACCGGTGCGGCAGGCGGGCGGAGGCGCTGGACACGTTCACCCGGGCACGCCGGCTTCTCGCCGAGGACTACGGCATCGATCCCGGCGGCCCACTGCAGCACCTGCAGCGGCTCGTCCTGGCGGGCGACCCGACGCAGTCCCTCGCACTGCCTGTCCCGCCCCAGCGGGTCCACGCCGGCGCCGTGTGCGAGCCGCCCCCGCAGAGGCACGAGGTCCCGCGGCCGCCGGTCGGCGTTCCCCACCAGCTTCCCGCTGAGCCTCGGCACTTCATCGGGCGCGAGGCCGAAGTCAGCGTGCTCGCCGACGTGGCGGACGAGATGTCGCCGGTCGGCTCTTCCCCGGTGGTTTCCGTGGTGTGCGGCCCCCCGGGAGTCGGCAAGACGGCCTTCGCCCTCCATTTCGCCCATAAGATCGCTGACCGCTTCCCCGACGGGCAACTGTACATAGATCTGGGTGCCTTCAGCCCGGCGACCGACTCGGTGAGCATTCAGCAAGCGATCCGGTCCGTCCTCACCCCGCTGATCTCGTTGCCGGAGCCGGATACGATGACTCCGGCGGCCTATGCCAACCTGTACCGAACCACCCTCGCGCAGCGGCAGATCCTCATCCTGATAGACAACGCATTTGACAGCGCGCAGGTGCGGCCCCTGATCCCGGCATCCCCGCAGTGCATGGTCATCATCACCAGCCGCCGCAAGCTCATCGGCCTGGTGACCTCGCACGGCGCCCACCTGACCACCCTGGACGTGCCCTCCCGGGCTGAGGCGAATGCCCTGCTCGCGGGTCGGCTGGCCGCCGGCGACCTCGACCTCGAAGCCCTCTCCGAGGTGACCGAGGCGTGCGCACGGCTGCCGTTGGCGCTGGTGATAGCGGCCACGCGGGCGGTCGCAAGACCGATGGTCCCACTGCGTCACCTGGCCGAGGAACTGCGGAGCGAGCAGAATCGGCTCAATGTGCTATGCGGCGGCCCGGCCGCGGGCGACATCCGGGCGGCCTTCTCGTGGTCCTACAAGCATCTGACGAGCGCAGAGGCGCGCATGTTCCGCGTTCTCGGGGCGCACCGGATACGCGACACCACCGCCGCCGACGCGGGTCAACTGGCCAACGTGCCGGCCCTGGCGGCGATGCAGGCCCTCACCGGGCTCGCCTGCGTGCACCTCATCCGGGAGTACGCCCCCAAGCGGTACCACTTCGACGACCTGGTGAGTACCTACGCTGCCGAGAAGGCGAGGGAGGAAGAAGACTGGCTACCGGACAGCACGACACCGCAGCGGTTTCGCTGATCAAGTAGTTGCCCGTGGTCACCGTCCGGCATCGACGGCCCCGATGCCGGGCGGGAAGGCCGCGCCGCGCAGGACACCCTGGCAGAGACGGCTCGGACACGACGCGGTTCCCGACGGAAGCACACCTGTCTTTCTGCGGCGGGCGCACGCTGCCGGACAAGCGGCTGCTGCCACTGCAGGGACAGGTCGGCGGGTGGTCGCCGTCGGGAGCGGGCCAGTCGCATGGGCGAAGGGACGAGGAGGAAGACCTTGAAGAGGCGATCGCTGGCCGGGCTCCGGCAACGAGTGCGGCCGGGAGCCGTTCCGTTGCGGACTGACCTTGCCATGGGAGAGGGAGACCGGGTGCCGCTGCCGTACCCATCGGGATGGTTCTGCCTGGCGCTGTCCCGTGAGGTGCCGGCCGGCGCGGTGGTGAACCGGCGCTTCATGGGCCGCGATGTCGTCCTCTACCGCACCAGGGGCGGCGTCCTGCGAGTCGTGGACGCCCACTGCCCCCACCTGGGCGCCCACCTCGGCGTCGGGGGAGCAGTGGACGGCGAGCATCTGGTGTGCCCGTTCCACCGCTTCGCCTTCGACACCGAGGGCTCCTGCGTCAAGGTCCCAGGCGGAGCCCCGCCCCAGGCGACGCTGGCGCAGTTCACCGTGTGCGAGCGGGGCAAGATCATCTACGTGTGGCACGGCCATGATGCCGCACCGCCTGCCTGGGAGCCTTCAGAGGTACCTGATGACAGGTTCGCGCCCGCCGCCTCCTGGAGCACGCTCCTGGCCTCGCACCCACAGGAGGTCATGGAGAGCTTCGTCGACTACCAGCATCAGCCGATCATGCACAACGTCTCGCTTCGTGAGGTGGCGCCGCCAGTAGTCGAAGGGCCGTTGCTGCGCATATCCTTCAGCGCGGCCATCAGTCTGTCCGTCCGCCTGGCGACCATAAGGGTGGAGCAGGGCCTGGTCCTGTCCGGCCTCGGCCTTGCGTCGGGGGAGGTGACGCTGCACCAGGTCGGAATGAGGTTAGGGGTGTTGCTCACGGCGACCCCGGTCGGGCCATGGCAGACGCACCTGCGTGCGGTCGCCATGACAGAGACCGCTTCGCGCGCGGATTCCCCTCGGCTCCGGAAGGCCGCCTCCATGTCCTGGTCCGCGGTGGCGGGGCAGGCGCTCGTACGGACCATAGCCCACCAGATGGGCCAGGACGCCATGATCTGGAACTGGAAGCGCTACGAGCCACACCCCGGACTTGCTCCTGGGGAGAACGCCATCGGCCACTACCGCAGTTGGGTGCGTCAGTTCTACCCGCCGGACACGTGGCCTACCGGGACGTCATGATCCGCGCTCAACTGGTACGACCACCATCGGACTACCGCCGACGCCATCGCGTCCTGGCTGAGCACGGAGGTACCGGGATGACCAACGCCCTGACTGCACAAGAGCTCTGGATCCGCCGCTACCACCCGGCACCCCAGGACACTGACCTGTCGCTGGTGTGTTTCCCCCACGCGGGCGGCTCCGCCAGCTATTTCCGCCCGCTCGCGGACGCCCTGGCCTCGGTCGCTGAGGTGTTGCCGGTGCAGTACCCGGGCCGGCAGGACCGCCGCGCCGAACCGCCGATCACCTCGATCCCCCGGCTGGCCGATGAGGTCCTCGCCGTGCTGGAGTCGCTCCCGCGGCGCAGGCTGGTGCTGTTCGGGCACAGCATGGGCGCCTGTGTGGCCTTCGAGGTGGCCCGCCGCATCGAGCAGCGCTCCTCACCGGAGTTGCTGGGGCTGGTCGCCTCGGGCCGCACCGCCCCGCCCAAGCTGCGCGACCGCGGGGTCCGCTCGATGGACGACGACGGCGTCATAGCCGAGATCCGTCGGTTGAACGGCACCGACGACCGGCTGCTTCTCGACGACGACCTCATCGAGATGATCATGCCTGCCATCCGCGGCGACTACGAGGCGGTGGAGTCGTACCGGTACGAGCCGGGACTCCGCCTGCGCTGCCCCGTCAGTGTGCTGGTGGGCGACGACGACCCGCAGGTCACCCTGGCCGAGGCGGAGGAGTGGCGGGATCACACCGAGGGGGGCTTCACCCTGCGCAGCCTTCCCGGCGGCCACTTCTACCTGGCAGACCAGAACACCGAAGTGGCCCGGGCGCTCACCGAGGACCTTGCGCGGTTCCGCTGACCGCTTCCCCCGTCGGCGACACCGTAGGACTGACCGTCCTGGCGGTGTCCCCGCCCATGTTCTGCTGGCCTTGGACAACCCGGTGGCCACCAACGCCCTACGTCCGTGGGATGTGACCCGGGTGTCGGCAGGCGCGACGTCTGTGCCGGCCGGCTCGCGGTCGGAGTAGGTGGAGGGCGCGCTGCCCCCGGCCAGGGATCTCGTCGTCCGTGTCGTGCCTGTCCCGCTGCTTCTTGGCCTCGGGACGATGAGGCCCCCTCTTTCGTCGTCGACGGGCGGGGCGGATACGTCCGATGGATCACGGGGGTGTGTTCCGGTCCCGAACCGGGGGCGACCCGACGGCCGGCCTGGCCGCCGCCAGTCGGGCCGGGTGGCGGCCGGGGTGGCTGTGCGCCCGGGCGTACCGGCCCGGTCACCGCAGTGGCCGTCGCGGGGCTTGGTGGTGCCCGGCGGCGGAGTCAGTCGCGTACCCCGGTCTGCCCGGTGCGTGCGTCGGGCTCCTCGTCGCCGCCTCCCGCACACGTGCTGTCCCCGGCGCCGTACCGGAGCAACAGCCCGGCACCGTAGGCCACTTGGAAGACGCAGACGCCCACCTGCCACCAGTCCGGTGCCTGCCTGTGCGTGGCGCATGCGTTCGCTCTGCTGCGTCTGTCGGTGGTGAGCGAGTGGCAAGGAGGTGGGAGGGACCAGGACGGTGGTCGTACCCGCCGCGTCGGCGAACAGGTCGCGCAAACCGACGATCAGCTGCGCCGGTAGGGGTCGGCGAACGGCTCCAAGGACTGGCGGACCTCCTGTTGGGCGGCGTCCAGGCGCGGGCCAGGGACGTAGTGACGGGCGCGGGCCTTGCCGTGTGGGGTCAGCCAGCCGATGCGGACCAGATCGCGGATGTCGCGGATGGCCTGCTGGTCGGAAAGGTCGGCGTCCTGCTGGTAGACGGTGCGGCGTACCTTTGAGCCCCAAAAGGCGGGAAGCAGGGCGTAGACAACGCGTTCGTCCAGACCGTCAGCAGCGGTGGCCTCGCCCAGGTTGATCCAGGCGCGGGCAAGCAAGTCGGTGCGGCGCTGGGCCTGCTGGGCCTGGCGGTGGTGGGCGCCGAGGCAGAACCGGATCCACGGATGCGTGTCGCGTTCGGGACTCCAGTTCGGGCCGCCGACCTGCTGGAGGACTTGGTAGTAGGCGTAGGTGTTCTGACCGCGGCCCAGCCACTCCTCGATGCTGGAGAACTCCGGCGGCAGCATCTGCTCGGCTTCCCGGGCGAACACCAGCGTGGACAAGGCGCGGGACATGCGCCCGTTTCCGTCCTTCCACGGGTGGACGTTGACCAGGTTCAGATGCGCCATCGATGCGCGCACGTGCACGGGCGCGTCCAGGTCGCCGTTATTGAGCCAGTCGATCAGCTCCGTCATCAGCCCCGGGACGTGTCCGATATCGGGGGCGGTGTAGGCGGGTACGAGCGGGTCGTCGGGGCTGGTGACATACACCGGCCCGTCCCGCCAGCGGCCTGGGCGCTTGTCCAGGTGGTGTCCCTGAAGCATGAAATGCAGTCCGCCAAGCAGGCCCGCGTCGTACCGGAACTCCGGCCCGGCATCCGCCAGGGCCTGGATGTAGGTCATCGCACGCTGGTAGCCCTCCAGCTCCACCCGGGTACGGCCTGCGGTCTCCAGCGGCTCCTCGCCGGCCATCAGCGCCTCGACATCGTCCACGGTCGCGGCGTAGCCCTCGATCGTGTTCGACCCGGCGATCGCCCTCGCCGTCAGGTTTCGCCGCAGCTGCCCCGACCACCGTGGCTGCGCACGCAGCTGATGCCGCAGCTTGTGCCGCATCTCCTCGATCTCCGCCAGGACGCGGTGGTCGTCGGCGTCCAACGCCGGAGTCTTGTACAACACGACTTGATGACACCATGACTACATCATCATGTCAAACATGGGTTGGACTCGCTGAATCCCCGTCCGTACAGGTCATGCGGCATGTTCGTATTCGTGGAGGATGCCGTCAAGGCGGTCTCGTCTGCCTACATCGAGGCGGGCTGTCTCGTTCGGATCCGTGATTGGCGCGGGTGAGGAGTGCAGCGGCCGGGCCCCGCCATGCCCTTATGCGGCCGGTGCCTGTTGTAGAAGTCTCCGAACTCCCGTAGGGCGTGGAGGAGATGGCGCTGGTTCCAGATCAAGGTCCGGTCCAGCAGCTCGCGACGGCAGGTCTGTACCCACCGTTCCATGATCGCGTTCATGCGGGGCATCCGAATCCCGCTGAGCACGACCTCGATCCCCGCATCGGCCAGGACGGCGTCAAACAGAGCGGGGAACTTCCCGTGCCGGTCCCGGATCATGAACCGCACCCGGCAGAGCGCGTCCTCGAGGTCCCTCACCAGGTTCTTCGCGGCCTGTACCACCCAGGCAGCGGTCGGGTGCGCGGTCGCGCCCAGCACCCGACGACTGGCATGCTCGATCACCGCGAACACATACAGCCGGACCCCGGACAGCGTGACCGTCTCCAGGAAGTCACAGGCCAGGAGGGCATCGGCCTGGGAGCGCAGAAAGTCCGTCCAGGTCGCGAGCGGCCTCCAACTCCTCGGCAGTGAAGCGGGTCAGAGGATCGCTCCGGGGGTGTAGCCCGCCGCCTCGGGGTGCTGCTTCACGATCTCCTGGATCCGGCCGACGACGACACCGACCTGGTCGGCCGCGGCGCCCGTGAAGGACAGCTTGTCGGCCATCAGCACGTCCAACTGGGCGCGGTCGAGCGGAATGCGCTCGTCGGCGGCCAGCTTGTCGAGCAGTTCGTTGCGCTCGGTACCCTGCTCACGCATGGCGAGCGCGGAGGCGACCGCGTTCTCCTTGATCGCCTCGTGCGCGACCTCGCGGCCCACGCCCGCGCGCACCGCGCCCATCAGCACCTTGGTGGTGGCGAGGAACGGCAGATAGCGGTCCAACTCGCGCGCCACGACCGCCGGGAACGCGCCGAACTCGTCGAGCACGGTCAGGAACGTCTCCAGCAGACCGTCGAGGGCGAAGAACGCGTCGGGCAGCGCGACCCGGCGCACCACCGAGCAGGACACATCGCCCTCGTTCCACTGGTCGCCCGCCAGCTCGCCGGTCATCGAGGCGTAGCCGCGCAGGATCACCATGAGGCCGTTGACGCGTTCGCAGGAGCGGGTGTTCATCTTGTGCGGCATCGCGGAGGAGCCGACCTGGCCCGGCTTGAAGCCCTCGGTCACCAGCTCGTGGCCCGCCATCAGCCGGATCGTCTTCGCCAGCGACGACGGGGCGGCCGCCAGCTGCACCAGCGCGGTGACCACCTCGTAGTCCAGCGAACGCGGGTACACCTGGCCCACGGACGTGAACGCCTGCGAGAAGCCCAGGTGCCGCGCGATCCGCTGCTCCAGCTCCGCGAGCCGGGCCGCGTCCCCGCCGAGCAGGTCCAGCATGTCCTGCGCCGTCCCCACCGGGCCCTTGATGCCGCGCAGCGGGTAGCGGGCAAGGAGCTCCTCCACCCGGCCGTACGCCACGAGCAGCTCGTCCGCGGCGGTCGCGAAGCGCTTGCCCAGGGTGGTGGCCTGCGCGGCCACGTTGTGGGAGCGGCCGGCCATGACCAGCTCGCCGTACTCACCGGCCAGCTTGCCCAGACGCGCCAGCACGGCCACCGTACGGTCGCGCACCAGCTCCAGCGAGAGCCGGATCTGCAGCTGCTCGACGTTCTCGGTGAGGTCGCGGGAGGTCATGCCCTTGTGTACGTGCTCGTGCCCGGCGAGGTCGTTGAACTCCTCGATCCGCGCCTTCACGTCGTGCCGCGTGACCTTCTCGCGCTCGGCGATGGAGCCCAGGTCGACCTGGTCGAGGACACGCTGGTAGTCGGCGATCGCCGCGTCCGGCACCTCGATCCCGAGGTCCTTCTGGGCCCGCAGCACGGCGAGCCAGAGCTGACGCTCCAGCCTCACCTTCTGCTCGGGCGACCAGAGCGTGGCGAGCTCGGCGGAGGCGTAGCGTCCGGCGAGGACGTTGGGGATGCGGGGCTTGGCGGGAGCGGAAGTCACGTGTACGGATTCTACTGGCGGTTCCCGCAGGCCGGCGCCGTGGGTGTGTTCGTCGGAACCTACGAGGATCCGGCCCCTGACATTGATCACCCGGGTGGTCATGACGGTTACCCCGAGGGCCGCCGGTACGGCAGCAGGTCGGGGCGCTTCGGCGGCAGCCCGTCGCCCGACGAGCGGCCGGTCAGCCGGCGGCCGACCCACGGCAGCAGGTGCTGCCGGGCGAAGCGGGCGTCGGCGACCCGGCGCGCGGCCCAGCCCGGCGGCGGTGTGAGGGGCAGCGGGGTGCGCCACTCGGTGTCCTCGGGCTCGTACCCGAGCCCCTGCCAGACCGCCTCCGCGACCCGCCGGTGTCCCTCGGCCGTCAGATGCAGCCGGTCGACGTCCCACAGGCGCGGGTCGCCGAGCGACGGCGCCCCGTACAGGTCGACGACGAGCGCGTCGTGCTTCGCGGCGAGCTCGTCGATACAGACGAAGAGTTCCTCCATGCGCGGCCGGAACCGCTCCAGGACCGGCCCCTGGCGGCCGGGGCTGCGCATCAGCACCAGCTGTGCGCAGGACGGGGCGAGCCGTTCCACGGCCTCCGTCAGGAGAGCGCGGACCCGACCCATGTCGCACTTGGGCCGCAGGGTGTCGTTGAGTCCGCCGACCAGCGTGACCACGTCGGCCCGCATGGCTGCCGCCACGTCCACCTGCTCGGCGACGATCTGCCCGATCAGCTTGCCGCGCACCGCGAGGTTCGCGTACTGGAAGCCGGGGAAGTGGGCCGCCATCCGCCCGGCGAGCAGGTCGGCCCAGCCCCGGTAGGTGCCGTCCGGCAGCAGGTCCGACATGCCCTCGGTGAAGGAGTCGCCGACCGCGACCAGGCTGGTGTGAGTGGGGTTCGTGTGCATGGCGTCTGTGATGGTAACCCGGGCCCATACCCGCCGGTCGGTCGGCCCGGGCACCACCGTGCACCCCTACGCTCGCTGACCGAACAGTTCCCGCAGTACGTCCTCCATGGTCACCAGCCCCGTGAGCCGACCGTCGGCCCCCAGCACGGCGGCCAGATGCGTCCGGCTGCCCCGCATCGCCGTGAGCACGTCGTCCAGCGGCGTGCTCTCCCGCACCCGGGCGATCGCCCGCATGTCCCGCAGCTGGAACGGCAGATCCCGCGGCGTCTTGTCCAGCGCGTCCTTGACGTGCAGATAGCCGATGATCCGCCGCCCTTCGTCCACCACGGGGAAGCGGGAGTAGCCGGTCTCCGCCGACAGCACCTCCAGCTGCTCGGGGGTGGCACCGAGGGACACGTAGGCGACCTGGTCCAGCGGCAGCACCACGTCCCGCACCGGCCGGCGCCCCAGTTCCAGCGCGTCCCGCAGCCGCTCCTGCGCACGGTCGTCGATCAGGCCCGCCTTGCCGGAGTCCCGCACGATCCGGACCAGCTCGGCGTCCGAGAACGTGGCCGCGATCTCGTCCCTGGTCTCGACCCCGAGCAGCTTCAGCAGGGCGTTCGCGAACGCGTTGACGGTGAAGATCACCGGGCGCAGCGCACGGGACAGGGCCACCAGTGGCGGCCCGAGCAGCAACGCGCTGCGCACCGGCTCCGCGAGCGCGATGTTCTTCGGCACCATCTCGCCGAGAAGCATGTGCAGATAGGTCGCCAAGCTCAGCGCGATCACGAAGGAGACCACGTGACCGGCGCTCTCGGGCACCCCGACCGCGTGGAACACCGGCTGCAGCAGATGTGCGATCGCGGGTTCCGCGACCACACCCAGCACCAGCGTGCACAGCGTGATGCCGAGCTGTGCGGCCGCCATCAGCGCGGACACATGCTGCAGACCCCACAGCACGCTCTTCGCGCGCCGGTCGCCCTCCTCGGCATACGGCTCGATCTGGCTGCGGCGCACCGAGATCAGCGCGAACTCGGCGCCCACGAAGAAGGCGTTGGCGACCAGGGTCGCCAGACCGATCAACAACTGGACGGCGGTCACGCGCCCTCCACCTCCGTCCTGTCCTCCTGCGGCGGCGCGTGCAGCAGCAGCCGTGCGGCCCGCCGGCCCGACGCGTCGACCACGTCCAGCCGCCAGCCCGTGACCTCGACCCGGTCACCGACGGCGGGTATCCGGCCGAGCTCGGTCGCGACGAGGCCGGCCAGAGTCTCGTACGGCCCCTCGGGCGCCCTCAGGCCGACGCGAGCGAGCTGGTCGGTGCGGGCGGAGCCGTCGGCGGAGTAGAGGGTGCGGCCCTCGTCGTCGCTGCCGGCCGGGGCCAGGTCGGGCGTCTCGTGCGGGTCGTGCTCGTCCCGCACCTCGCCGACGACCTCCTCGACGATGTCCTCCAGCGTGGCCACACCCGCCGTGCCGCCGTACTCGTCGATGACGACGGCCATCGTCCGCTTGCCGGACAGCCGGTCCAGCAGCCGGTCGACGGTGAGCGACTCCGGGACCAACAGCGGTTCGCGCATCAGCTCGGCGACCCGGACCCGGGCCCGGCGCTCGGAGGGTATCGCCAGGATGTCCTTGACGTGCGCGGTGCCCACGACCGAGTCGAGGTTGCCGCGGTAGACCGGGAACCGGGACAGGCCCGTCGCCCGGGTCGCGTTCGCCACGTCCTGGCAGGTCGCCTGGACGTCGAGAGCGATGACCTGCACGCGCGGGGTCATCACGTTCTCGGCGGTCAGGTCGGCCAGGTTGAGCGTCCGCACGAACAGTTCGGCGGTGTCCGGCTCCAGGGCGCCCTCCCGGGCGGAGTGCCGGGCCAGCGCGGCCAGCTCCTGGGGTCCGCGCGCGGAGGCCAGCTCCTCGGCGGGCTCCAGACCGAACAGTCGTACGACACGGTTGGCGGTGTTGTTGAGGTGGGTGATGAACGGGCGGAAGGCGGCGCTGAACCAGCGCTGCGCGTTGCCCACCCGCTTGGCCACGGCCAGCGGCGAGGAGATCGCCCAGTTCTTGGGCACCAGCTCGCCGACGACCATCAGGAACACGGTCGACAGGGCCGTACCCAGGACCAGTGCCAGTGAGCTCGCCGTGGAGGGCGAGATACCGGCCGCTTCCAGCGGACCCGCGATGAGCACGGCGATCGACGGCTCGGCGAGCATGCCGACCACCAGGTTGGTGACCGTGATGCCGAGTTGCGCGCCGGAGAGCTGGAAGGTCAGGTTCCGTACGGCTTTGAGGGCCCCGGCCGCACCCCGCTCGCCGCGCTCCACCGCGCGTTCCAGGTGGCCGCGGTCGACGGTGGTCAGCGAGAACTCCGCGGCGACGAAGGCGCCACAGGCGAGCGAGAGCAGGATCGCCACCAGCAGGAGGAGCACTTCGGTCATCGGTTCACCTCCGTCCCATGATCGGACAGGGCGGGGAGGATCGCGCGATGTCGCGTGCTGGTACTGGGAGGCTCGCCCATGGGCGGACGCTCACACCTTTCATGGAGGACTGAGTGACCCTCCAAGGGTAAAGGATGGGCAAAGGTGTATGTCCGGCGGTCCGCGCGCTACTCGGCGAGCGGCTTGACCCAGCGCCGCCAGTGGTCCTCGCGCTGGTAGCCGGCGGCGGCCCACGTGTGGTGGGCCTGTTCGTTGGCTTCCAGGACCATGGCGTCGACGCGTCGCCCGCCCAAGGCGGCGAATCGTTGTTCTGCCGCTTCCAACAGGGCGGTGGCGATGCCCTGCCGACGCGAGTCCGGGTGTACGGCCAGCCGGTAGGCGCAGCATCGCCATCCGTCGAAGCCGGCTATCACGGTCCCCGTGAGAAGGCCGTCGCGCTCTGCGAGGAGCAGGGCTTCGGGGTCTGTCGTGATGAGTCGGGCCACTCCGTCGTGGTCGTCGCTGATGCTCGTTCCCTCCGCGGCTTCGCGCCAGAACCGCAGCACGGTGTCGATGTCCGAAAGGGTGGCGCAGCGGATGTGGAGATCATTCATGGGGCGAGCCAAGCAGAGCGCTGACCTGTCTGGCGAACATTTTCCGTGCCGGGGAATCGACGGGGGTGGTCGCGGTCCTTCACCGCGGACCTCCCACCTGTCTCCCCACCCGGGACTTCGGGCCGGTGGCGCGAGCCGTGGAGCCGCCGACGATCAACTCGGTGGCGATGCGCAGCCGTCGGGCCCGCTTGGGAGGGTTCGCCTCCTGGAGCAGGCGGACCGCCGCCATGCCCGCCTCTTCGAGCGGGACCCGTAGCGCCGTGGTGTCGGGCCGGTTCGTGCCGATCGCGGTCAGGTCGTCCGACGCGGCCAGGCTGACGTCCTCGGGGACCCGTACACCGGCGTCGCGCAGCCCCAGATGCAGGCCGAGCAGCAGGTAACTGCTGTAGGCCACCACCGCCGGGACGTTCCGTTCCGCGGCGATCTGCTGGGCGACGGCCAGCCCCGCATCGATCCGTGGGGCGACGGGACCGAGCACGGTGAGGTCGACACCGCTGAGGCGGGCGGCCTTCTCGACCGCGTGGTGACGCCGCTCGGCCATCCATGAGCCCTCCGGGCCGCCCACGTAGGCCATGGCCCGGTGACCGAGTCCTGCCAGGTGCGTGACGATGTCCGCGACACCGCCAGGGGTGTCGATCAGGACGCCGGGCACCGCGGGCACGGTGCGGTCCACGGTGACGACCGGCAGCTTCGACATGAACCCCCTGATCGCCGAGTCCGGGCTCACCGGCGCTATGAAGACCAGTCCGTCGACGCGTGCGGCGAGCTTCCCCGCCAGCTCGTGTTCACTGCTCTGGGAACCCTCGGAGACGGCGAGCAGGATGTTGTCGCCGTGCTGGGACAGTGCGCGCTGCACGCCGGTCACGATCGGGGCGAAGTAGGGGTTGGCGAGGCTCGGGACCAGTACGCCGATCAGGTTCGTCCGGCCGGTGGTCAGCGCCCGGGCGCTCGCGTTGAACTCGAAACCCATGCTCCCGGCGGCGGCCAGGACCCGCTCGCGCGTGTCCGCCGCGACCATGTCGGGCCTGCTCAGCGCACGTGACGCGGTCGCCTTGGACACCCCCGCCGCGCGTGCGACGTCGGCCAGCGTCACCATCTCGCCCCCCAGTGTGTGCGTAACGGGATCTTTACATGAGCGCGTTGACGCCCGGATCCGGACGAAAGTATTGTCCACGTCGACCGGTTGCTGCAACCGGTTGCAGCAACCGGTTGTAGGAATCTCTGAAAGGAGGTGTGGCTGTGTCCCGGAAGGCCACCTTGGGGCTGCTGCTCGCGCCCGGCCTGACTCTGCTGGCCTTCGGCTTCGCGTTTCCCTTCGTCGTGACGCTCTTCGCGCCGCCTGCCGCCGACCACCCCGACGTGCTCGGCAAGCTGGGCACCATGCTCACCGACAGCTACGTGCTGGGCGTGCTCGCCCGGACCGTCCGCGTGGCCGTCACCGTCACGCTTGTCTGTCTGGTCTTCGGCTTCCCGACGGCCTGTCTCATCGCCCGTGCTCCCAAGAGCCGCCAGGGTCTGCTGCTCGCGCTCGCAGTCTTCCCGCTGCTGCTCAGCACCGTCGTGCGGACCTTCTCCTGGCTGGTCATCCTCGGCCGCAACGGCCTCATCAGCGATGCCGTCCTGGCGACCGGACTCACCGACCGTCCGCCTGAGCTCCTCTACACGGAGTTCGCCCTGGTCGCCGGCCTCACCCAGCTGTTCATGCCGCTGATGATCCTCACCTCGTACAGCTCTCTGTCGCACATCGACCCCAGCCTCGAGGACGCCGCGCGCGGCCTCGGCGCGAGCCCCGGCCGGGCCTTCCGGCAGATCGTGCTGCCACTCGCCCTGCCCGGCGTCCTGGTGGGAGCGACCCTGGTGTTCGCCGGAGCGGTCACCGCCTTCACCACACCGCTGCTGCTCGGCGGCTCCCGCAACCGCACGCTGGCGACGCTGCTCTACGACTACGCGAACGTGAAGCTGGACTGGGGCGGGGCCAGCGCCGTCGCACTGATCATGACCGTACTGGTGCTCGCGGTCGGCTGGGCCTCGGGCAGGATATCGGCGAAGGTGGCCACCTCGTGATACGCCGACGCCCCGTTCTCTCCCTGCTGTCCGCCCTCGCCATGGTCTTCCTGCTCGGGCCCATCCTCCTGGTCGTCGCCATCGGGTTCTCCTCCGGTGACACCGTCGAGTTCCCGCCGCCCGGCTTCTCGCTGCGCTGGTTCGACCAGGCGCTGTCCAACGGCTCCTTCCAGCAGGGCCTGGTGACCAGTCTGCTGGTGGCCGCGGCGGCGACGCTGTTCGCGCTGGTACTGGGCATCCCCGTGGCCCTGGCCGTGCACCGCCACACGTTCCGCGGCCACAAGGCGGTCGAGACGCTCTTCCTCTCACCCGCGATCGTCCCGGAACTGGTGGTGGGCTTCGCGCTCTTCCAGCAGCTCATGGTGACCATGCGGATCACCGCACTCGGCGCGCTGCTGATCGGCCACACCGTCCTGCTGCTGCCCTACGCGGTACGCGTCACGGGCGCCTCGCTCGCCCTGTCGGACCCCGCGCTGGAAGAGGCCGCCAGGGGCCTCGGCGCCGGACCCCTGCGGACGTTCTTCGCGATCACGCTGCCGGTGATGGCGCCGGGCATCATATCGGCCGGAGTGCTGTCCTTCCTGACCTCCTTCAACAACGTCCCGCTGTCACTGCTGCTCAAGGGGCCCGGGATCTCCACGCTGCCCGTCGAGATGCTCAACTACGTCCAGTTCTCCTACGACCCCATGGTGGCCGCGGTGAGCACCCTGCTGCTCGCCGCCACGGTCGGCGCGGCCCTGCTGACGGAGCGCCTCGTCGGATTCAACAAGGTCTTCAGCCGATGAGCGCAGAACGCAACGACAGTACCCAACGGCAGGAAAAAGACAGGAACGCGACGATGACGCCAGTGGTTCAACTCGACGCCGTATCCCGGGAGTTCGCGGGCACGGCAGCGGTACGGGAGCTCGATCTGACCGTACGCCGCGGGGAGTTCACCGCGCTGCTCGGCCCCAGCGGCTGCGGCAAGACCACCACCCTGCGCATGATCGCCGGATTCCTGGAGCCCACCGCGGGCCGCATTCTGCTGGAGGGCGAGGACGCCACCAGGCTTCCCCCGGAGCGCCGCAACATCGGCATGGTCTTCCAGTCGTACGCGCTGTTCCCGCACCTGACCGTGGAGAAGAACGTCGCCTTCGGACTGAGGATGCGGGGCATTGCGGACGGCGAGCTGCGCACCCGGACGGGCGAGGCGCTGGAGCTGGTCGGCCTGTCCCACCTCGCCGGCCGCAAACCCAAGCAACTGTCCGGCGGCCAGCAGCAGCGCATCGCGCTGGCCCGCGCCATCGCCGTACGCCCCTCGGTACTCCTCCTCGACGAGCCCCTGTCCAACCTCGACGCGCGGCTGCGCATCCAGATGCGCCAGGAACTCGCCCGTATCCAGAAGGAGACCGGGATCACCGCGATCCTGGTCACCCACGATCAAGAGGAGGCCCTGGAACTCGCCGACAACATGGTCATCCTCGATCAGGGCACGGTCGCCCAACAGGGTGCCCCGCGCGAGGTGTTCGGCACCCCCGCCAACCGCTTCGTCGCCGAATTCCTCGGTTACGAGAACTTCGTCGAGCTGCCGGACGGACGTACGGTCACCATCCGGCCGGAGCACGTCGAGGTGTTCACCCCCGAATCCCCTGAATCCCCCGAATCCCCCACACTCCCCGGCGGTACCACGGTCGACGCCGTGCTCACCGCCGTGCGGTTCCGCGGCACCGACTGCGTCGTCACCGCCGTGTCCCAGGGGCGCACCGTCCTGGCCACCAGCGGCGACTTCGAGCTGCGTACCGGCCGACAGGTGCGTCTCCATCTCCCCGCCGCGCACACCATCGACCTCCCCCGGACGAAGCAGGAGCAGCCCACCTCATGAGACGACTCGCCACCACCACCGCCGCCACCCTGCTGGTCCTCCCGCTGGCCGGCTGCGCCGGAGCGGCCGCGGGGGAGCAGGACCCCAAGAAGCTGACCGTCTCCACCTTCGGCTTCGGCGCCGACCTGTTCGAGAAGAACATCGTCAAGCCGTTCGAGAAGGAGACCGGCATCGACGTCCAGGTCGAGAGCGGCGACAACGCCGAGCGGCTCACCAAGCTCAAGATCAACCGCAGCAACCCGACGGTCGACGTCGCCATGATCTCCGACCTGTTCGCCCAACGCGGCCAGGAGCAAGGCCTGTTCGACACAATCGACCCGTCGGCTGTCCCCAACCTCAAGAAGATCCACGACTTCGCCAAGGGCAAGGACGGCTACGCACCCGCGTACACGTACCAGCTGCTCGGCATGCTCTACCGCACCGACAAGGTCCCCAAGGCGCCCGGCCTCAAGGACCTCTGGAAGGCCGAGCACAAGGGCAAGATCGCCGTCCCCGACATCTCGACCAGCGCCGGAGTGCCCTTCCTCTACGCCACCGCGGCGACCTACGGTTCCGGCCCCGAGGACACCGACACGGCGTTCAAGAAGCTCTCCGCCAACTCCCCGAACGTACTGAAGTACTTCAGCCGCAGCACCGAACTCGTCAGCCTGCTCGACCGCGGCGAGGTGGAGATGGCCCCGGCGCTCGATCTGTTCGCCATCGACCCGGTCAAGGCGGGCAAGCCGATCGCCTGGGCGCCCCTCGACAAGGGCCGGTACGTGGTCTCCAACACGGCGCAGCTGGTGAAGGGCGCGCACAACAAGGCGGGCGCGGAGAAGTTCATCAACTACCTGCTGTCGGCGAAGGTCCAGGAGAAGGCCGCGGAGACCTTCCACGACAAGCCCGTCAACGAGGACGCCAAGATCCCCGGAGATATCACCGCCGTGGTGGGCGACGCGGCGGCCGACCCCGCGGCGGCCGGCTTCACCATCCCCGACCTGAAGCTGGCCGTGAAGAACAACGACGCGTGGGTCGACCGCTTCCAGCGCGAGGTGTCCGGGTGACCCACCCGCAGCCCGTCGTCATCGACTGCGATCCCGGTATCGACGACGCCGTCGCACTGCTGCTGGCCTTCGCATCGCCCGAACTCGAGGTCACCGGCATCACCACCGTCGCCGGGAACGTCGGGATCGGGCAGGTCGTCGACAACGCGCTGCGACTGTGCGATCTGATCGGTGTGGACGCGCGGGTACCCGTGGTACGCGGGCATGCGGGGCCCCTCGCCCGCGCCGTTCGTATCCCGGACGAGCCCGTGCACGGCGACGGCGGGCTCGGTGGCGTCCACCTGCCTCCGTCGGCGCGTACGCCGCACCCGGCGCACGCTGTCGCATGGCTGGCCGCGCAGCTGCGGGACCGAGGGCCCGCGGGCACCACCGTGATCGCGACCGCGCCGCTCACCAACATCGCCGCGTTGCTGCACGCCCACCCGGAGACCGCCTCGTCGATCAAGGAGATCGTGCTGATGGGCGGGGCGGCCTTCGCGCCGGGCAATGTCACCCCGTCGGCCGAGTTCAACTTCCTCGCCGACCCCGAGGCCGCCCGGTTCGTGACCGAGGCCGGGGTGCCGCTGCGGATCGTCGGGCTCGACGTGACCCGCAAGGCGCTGACGACCCGGGCCGACATCGAACAACTGCTGGCCGACGGCGCGCCCGCCACCGTTGCGGCAGGCCGGATGCTCGACCATCTCGCCACCCGGTACGAGCAGCGCCACGGCGTCGCCGCCTGCGCGGTCCACGACGCGCTGGCAGTGGCCGCCACGGTACGCGCCGATCTGATCGAGTGGACCGACGCCTGGGTGACGGTGGAGTGCGGCGGCGAGTTCTCCCGCGGCAAGCTGATCGCCGATGTGCACGGACGCACCGGGCTGCCGCACAACGCCAAGGTGGCCACCGGCGTCGACACCGATGCCTTCCGTGACTTCCTCATCTCCCGTCTGCTGCGCCACTACGGCGCCGACGGCCACGACCCCGTCCCCCAGGGCCGATATCAGGTCTCCTCCGCGATCCGCTGACACGGACACCGCGCTGACACATCTGCTGACCCAGCTGAACCGAACCCGACCACCGACGCTCATGACCGACGCTCATGACCCACGCCCATGACCGAAGCGACGACCGAACGAGAGAACCGTCGATGCCTGCGCCCAGCCACTGCGACCTGCTGATCCGCGGAGCCCGCGTGGTCTCCGTACACACCGGGGAACAGACCGCTGCCGATGTCGCCATCACCGGCGACCTGATCCGCGCTCTGCTGCGCCCCGGCACCCCGATCGACGCCGGCCAAGTCATCGACGCCGACGGCCTTTTGGTGGCGCCGGGTTATGTCGACGCGCACATGCACATCGAGAGCTCGCTGCTCGCACCGCGCGAGTTCGCGCGGATCACGCTGCCCCGCGGCACCACGACGGTGCTCGCCGACCCGCACGAGATCGTCAACGTCGCCGGGCGCGAGGCCATGGCCTGGATGATCGAACAGGGCCGTGGCGCCCAGCAGTCCATGCACTGGGCGGTGCCCTCGTGCGTACCGGCCCTGGAGGGCTTCGAGACAGCGGGTGCCGCGCTCAGCGCCGCCGACATCGCCGACATGCTGGACTGGGAGGGTGTCACCACGCTCGGCGAGGTGATGGACTACCGGGCCGTCGTCGACGGCGGCCGCCGGATGCGCGAGATCGTGGCCGCGGCGCGCGCCAAGGGCGTACGCCTGGACGGGCACTGCCCCAATCTCTCCGGCGACGACCTGGGCGAGTACCTGTGGGCGGGCATCGACTCCGACCACACCAAGAACTCCCCGGAGGTCGCGGTCGAGAAGGCCCGGCTCGGCATGTTGCTGATGCTCCAGGAGAAGTGCCTCACCCCGGAGTTGGTGAGCAGGCTCGCCGCTCTGCCGGTGCAGCCGGACTTCTGCCTGGTCACCGACGACCTGGCGGCGGACGCCATCGTCGAGCGCGGCCACCTCGACCACATCGCGCGGGTCGCCCTGGGCGCCGGTATGGACCCGTTGACGGTGCTCCGCGCGCTGACCCTGCACCCGGCCCGCCGCCTGGGCCTGGACGACCGCGGAGTGGTGGCCCCCGGACGGCGTGCGGACCTGGTGCTGCTGCGCGACCTGGCCGACTTCACACCGGTCAAGGTCGTCTGCGGGGGCCACCTTGTCGAGGAGAGCGCACCCGCGCTCCTGTCCGGCAACCCCTTCGCCGACTCCGTCCACCTCGACCCGCTGGACGCGGACGGCTGTGCCTGGACGGTGGACCTGCCGGACGGCGAGCACGTCTTCCGGGCCCTGCGGGTCAATCCGGTGGACACGTTCACCGAGCCCGCCGAGGTCGTCCTTCCGGTGCGGGACGGCGTTGTGCAATGGGAGGGCCGTACCGCGGTACTGGCCGTGTTCGAACGCCACCACCGCAGCGGACGCCGCACGATGGCTCCGGTGGTCGGCTTCGAGCTGTCCGACGGAGCCGTTGCCACCACCTACGCGCACGACAGCCACAACCTGACGGTGACCGCCACCACGTCCGCAGCACTGCGCGAGGCCGCCAACCGTGTCATTGCCTCACACGGGGGGATCTGCGTGGTCGCTTCGGGCGATCAGCCGGTGCACCTGCCGCTGCCGGTGGCCGGGGTCCTGTCCGACCGTCCCGCAGAGGAGGTGTCCCAGGGCGCGGCCGCGATCCGTGACGCCCTGCACCGCTGGGGTTGGGCGCACCGGAACGCGTTCATGTCCATTTCGACCATGACTCTCCCGGTCTCCCCGCAGGTGAAGCTGACCGACCTGGGGCTGGTGCGGGTGGTCGACCGGGCCTGGGAGCCCGCCGTCCTGAGGTGAGCACCGCGCCGTTGCTCATGCCGGCACCGAAGCGGAACCGTCGAGAAATGAACTCTCCTCGGCGGTAAGCGACGTGAGTGTCCGTGGTGATTCCCGCTGATTCCCTCACTCGTGCGCGATGGCCGCCAGCACGTTCATGCGGGAGGCCCGCAACGCGGGCAGCAGCGCCGCCACGACGCCCACCACCGCCGAGCCGACCACCACCGCGACGATCGTGGTCCAGGGAACGGCGAGCGCGTTCAGACCCTGCAGCGCCAGCACCTGCTGGGTGCACACGCCCCAGACCAGGCCCAGGGCGAGCCCCAGCACAGCGCCGAACACCGCGATCACCACCGACTCCAGCCGGATCATCCGGCGCAGCTGACGGCGGGCGAGCCCGATGGCCCGCAGCAGCCCGATCTCCCGGGTGCGCTCGACGACCGACAGCGCAAGCGTGTTGACCACGCCGAGCACCGCAATGACGATCGCCAGTCCGAGCAGCGCGTACACCAGGTAGAGCAGGACCGCGATCTGATCGTGGATCAGTTTCTTGTAGTCCGCCAGGTCGCGCACCTGCACCTGCGGATAGGGGTCGAGGGTCCGTTCCAGGTGGGTGCGCAACTCGGCGTCGCTCGTCCCGGAGGCGGCGTTCACATACAGTGCGGAGTCCTGGCCGTCGGGCGCGAACCTCTCCAGTGTGGCCAGACCGAAGTACAGGCCGCCCTGGGTGCCGAACCCCTCGGCGGCGTTCTGGTCGGTGAGGGCGCCCACGGTCAGTTCGGTGCTGCGTCCGCCCTGGAACTCGACGGGGATCGTGCTGCCCACCCGAACGTCGTGGTCGCGTGCGAAGTCCAGGTCCATGGCGATGTGGCCGTCCGCGAGCGCCGCCGCCGTGTCGCCCTGCGCGTACGTGATGTGCGCGACCTCGTCGAGCCGCGGGTCATAGGCCGCGGCGGTCGTCTCGACCCGGTCCCGGTCCGGCAGCCGTACGGCGACCGGCGCGAACCGTGACCGTACGACGAGGCCGGCGCCCGGGGTGTCGCGCACCGCGTCGGTGAGCTCCTGAGGGAAGGGCAGGAAGTTGCTGTTCTGGATGACGTAGTCGGCGCCCAGCGTCTTGTCGATCTGCTGGTCGAAGGACTTGGTCATCGACGCGCTCGCCACCGACATCCCGCCGACCAGGGCGAGGCCCACCATCAGCGCGCCCGCTGTGGCGCCGGTGCGGCGGGGGTTGCGCAGAGCGTTGCGCTGGCTCATCCGGCCGATGGGCCCGAACAGCGCCGGGAAGGCGCCGCCGAGCACCCTGATCACCGGCCGCACCAGCAGTGGGCCCGCGATCACGGTGGCCAGCAACGTCAGGACGACGCCGAGGCCGAGCAGGGAGGCCGCCGATGAAGTCTGCGACGCGGTGGCGCAGCCGACGAGCGCGGCCGCACCGGCCGCCCCGACCACACCGCCCACGATCGCGCGCGTCCTCAGTGGCTTGCCGATCCCGGCGATCTCGGCGTCCGCGAGGGCCGCCATCGGCGAGACGCCCGCTGCTCGCCGAGCCGGAAGGTACGCGGCGACAAAGGTGACGCCGACACCGACGACGTACGCCGCCACGGGCGTGACCCAGCCGATGACCATCTCGCTCGACTTGATGTTCATGCCGAGCGTGTTCATCAGCGCGATCAGCCCGGCCGCGAGCCCGATGCCGGCGGCCAGCCCCAGCGTGGAGCCCACCAGACCCAGCAGCAGCGCCTCGGTGAGGACCGAGCGGCGGACCTGGCGCCGGTCCGCGCCGAGCGCGCGCAGCAGGCCCAGTTCCCGGGTGCGCTGGGCGATCAGCATCGAGAAGGTGTTGACGATCAGGAACACGCCGACCAGTACGGCGATTCCGGCGAAGCCGAGCATCACATACTTGATGACATCGAGAAATCCGCCCAGTTGCTCGACGTCCGACTTGGCCTGCTCGCCGGCGGTCCGGAACTCGTAGCGGTGCGCGCCGAGCGCGGCACTCACGCGCTGCTTGAGTCGTGCGTCGCTGACGCCCTCGGCGGCGTCGACCGAGATGCCGGTGGCGGCCCGCGGGTCGCCCAGCAGTTTCCGCTGCGCGGTCGGGGTGTCCAGGAAGACCAGTGCGGCACCGGGGTTCGTGGTGGTGAAGGTGGCGATGCCGACGACCCGGACCTTGAACGAGCCCGGTCCGGCGATCACGGTGAGCGTGTCCCCGATCCGTACGCCCTTGCGGTCGGCGGACTCCGAGTCCAGCAGGGCCTCGGCCGGCCCGCGCGGGGCGTGGCCGGAGGTGAGCTCGACGGGGCTGCGCTGGTCGGGGCTCCAGTCGGTGCCGATGGTGGGGGCGCCGGTGGTCGGGCCGACGGACTCGTTGTCGCTGTCGACGACGGTGATGTTCTGGACCTCGGCGTCCGCGCGCGCGGCGGCGACCCCGTCCACCCGGGCCACTCGCTGGGCGAGCGCGGCCGGCAGGGTGGCCGTCATGCCTGAGGGAACCGCCTCGTCGAGAGTCTTCTTCGGGCTGACGGTGACATCGGGCGCGGTCGAGGCGAAGAGCCGGTCGAAGGTCCGGCTGAGCGTGTCGGAGAAGATCAGACTGCCCGCGACGAACGCCACGGACAGCACGACGGCCAGTGCGGAGAGCAGCAGGCGTCCCTTGTGGGCGAGGAAGCTGCGGAGCGTCGCCTTCAGCACGGGTCAGTCCTTACCGGGCGGGACGGTGGGGTCATGCGTGACGGTGGGGTCATGCGTGACGTCGGAGTCGGGTGTGACGTCGGAGTCAGGAGTGACGTCGGAGTCGGGTGTCACAGCGGAGTTCGGAGCGAGGCCGGAGAAGGCGCCCCGGCCCGACGTCCCGGATGCCTCGTCAAAAGCCCCTTCGAGCGGGGCGCGGGATACGTCGAACCGCTTCATCCGCTCGAGGACCGCCTCCGCCGTCGGCCGCTCCATCTCGTCGACGATCCGCCCGTCCGCCAGGAAGAGCACCAGGTCGGAGTGGGCGGCGGCCCCAGGATCGTGGGTGACCATGACGACGGTCTGCCCGAGCTGGTCGACGGCCTCACGCAGAAACCCGAGGACCTCGAGACCTGCCCGTGAGTCCAGGTTGCCGGTCGGCTCGTCCGCGAAGATCAGCTCGGGTCGGGAGGCCAGTGCCCGCGCGCACGCCACCCGCTGCTGCTGCCCGCCGGACAGCTGGGACGGCCGGTGTTTCAGCCGGTCCCGCAGCCCCAGGGTGTCGATGACCTGGTCCAGCCACCTCTCGTCGGGCTTCTTGCCGGCGATGTCCATGGGCAGAGTGATGTTCTCGGCCGCGTTGAGCGTCGGGATCAGGTTGAACGACTGGAACATGAACCCGATCCGGTCCCGGCGCAGCCGGGTCAGCTCGCGATCCTTCAGCCCCGTGATCTCGGTGTCGCCGAGCCACACCTGCCCGGCCGAGACGGTGTCGAGCCCCGCGAGGCAGTGCATCAACGTGGACTTGCCGGAGCCGGACGGCCCCATGACCGCGGTGAACCGGCCGCGTGCGATGCCCACGTCCACCGAGTCCAGGGCCAGCACCGTCGTCTCGCCCGAGCCGTACGCCTTGGTCAGACCCCGGGCACGGGCGGCGATCCCGTCGGCCGACGCCTGGCCCGGCACATGCTGAGCAGCAGGGGTGGACAAAACTGCCTCCTCGCTCCTGGGCGTAGGACTTTCCTGTCGTTTTCTGGACGTACGACGTCTCCGTCCGGCCGAGCCTAATGTGATACGCCCCACACCGGGTATCCCCCGTGAGTGCCGGGCGGGTCTCCACCCCAGGTCGGGTCCCTGATGCCCGTGTAAGGGGCAATCTCCACTCCAGGGGTGATTTCTTGCCGGTGCTAGCAATTCGGCGCTAGCTTCGAGGTATGGCGAAGACCCAACTGAACGTACGGGTGGACGAGGGCACGGCCCGCGCCGCCCGCGAACGCGCCCTGGCCCGCGGGATGAGCGTCAACCGCTACATCGAGGAGCTGGTCAGGCAGGACACCGGCGAGGTCGGCCACACCTTCGTGGAGGCCGCCGCCGACTTCATGAAGCAGTACGAAGCCGTCTTCGCCGACGAGTTCGACGCGGGGCCCCCGGCCCGAGCGCAGTCGACAGTGGGGGAAGCCCCGGAGAGTACGCGCGACGGTCGCGACTGAGCCGTTGAGCCCTCTGAGAATCGACCTCGCCTGGCTCCTCATGCTCGCCGAACAGAAGACCCCGGAAGATCCCCAGGTCACCGACTGGGGCGCGCTTGTCGCCGCCGTCGCACGGCACGAGGCGGAGATATTCGACGTCCCCGTCTATGACAGCCCGCACGCCCGCGCCGCGGCCCTGCTCCAACTCCTCATCCACGTCCCGGCGTTGGAGCGCTCCAACGCCCTGTTCGCCTCCGCCGTGGCCTACGCGTACCTCGTCGCCGGCGGGCTGAAGGTCGTCACCTCGCCCGAGCAGGTGCGGGACCTGGCCCGGCTGGTCAAGAGCGGTGAGGCGTCCGTGGACGACATCGCGCGGGAACTGCGCCGCTGGAGCCTGTGAGCCGCCGCACCCCACTCGGCTGTCACGTCACCCGATGAGGCCTCCCGCACCTGAGCTGAGGTCTCCCGCACCTGAAGAGGAGGCGCCTCGATCCGGATGAGGTGCTTCAGGCCCCGTGGAAGGCCCGAGGTCGCCTCAGCTCAGCTCAGCTCAGCTCAGCTCAGCTCAGCTCAGCTCAGCTCAGGTCGGAGGAGGGTGGGAGACCCTCCAGCCTGCGGAACGCCTCCACGTCCCACGTCCCGTCCAGCCGTGGCGCGAGCCAGTCGGGCGCCGAGGCGCGGAAGCGGGCGGGGGCGAGTGCGCCGACGTCGGCGGGCAGGGCGCCGAGCAGCGGGGCGCCGGAGACGTCCGGGAGGTCGGCCAGATTGGCACGCGACGCCAGATCCGGGACGCCGGGCCAGCTGCCGATCACCACACCGGCGAGGTCGAGTCCCCGTGCCCGCAGTTCGCGAGCCGTCAGTTCCGTGGTGTTCAGCGTGCCGAGGCCCGCCGAGGCCACGAGCAGGACCGGAGCGCCCAGCAACTCCGCCGCGTCGGCCAGTGTCCCGCCCGCCGCGTCGAACCGGACGAGCAGTCCGCCCGCCCCTTCCACCAGCACCAGGTCGTGCTCGGTGGTCAGCTTGGCGGCGGCCTCGGCGATCTCCTGCGGGTGCACCGGCGCGCGCCCGGCCCTCAGGGCCGCCGTCGCGGGCGCCAACGGGTCGGGATACCGGGCGAGTTCCGTCGACGTGACGGTGCCCGCGAGCCGCGTCACCTCCTCGGCGTCACCCGGCTCGTCCGGTCGTACGCCCGTCTGTGCGGCCTTCAGGACGGCCACCGACCGGCCGGCCGCGACGGCGGCCGCGGCGACGGCGGCGGTCGTGACCGTCTTGCCGACCTCCGTGCCCGTACCCGTGATCACCAGGACCGACATGCCATCACTTCGCTCACCCTTGCCCTCAACGCCCTTCCCTTGTCCTCGCCGCGCTCATCCCTCGCTGCGCTCATCCCTCGCTGCGCTCATCCCCGGCCGTGCTCATCCCTCGCGCGCCGCCGCGCACACCGCCCGCGCGATCCGGGCCACGTCCACGTCGCCGGTGACGTACGGCGGCATGGTGTAGATCAGGTCGCGGAACGGCCGCAGCCACACGCCCTCACGCACGGCGGCCTCGGTGGCCGCCTTCATGTCGACGGCGTGGTCGAGCTGGACGACACCGATCGCCCCGAGCACCCGTACGTCCGTCACCCCCGGCAGCTCGGCCGCCGGAGCCAGTCCCTCCCGCAGCCCCGCCTCGATCCGCTTGACCTCGGACAGCCAGTCCTGGCCCAGCAGCAGCTCGATGGAGGCGCAGGCGACGGAGGCCGCCAGCGGGTTGCCCATGAAGGTGGGACCGTGGGCGAGCACCGGGACCTCGCCGCGTGAGATGCCCTCGGCCACCCGCGTGGTGCACAGCGTGGCCGCCATCGTCAGATAGCCACCGGTCAGGGCCTTGCCCACACACATCACATCGGGCGTCACCGCCGCGTGCCCGGCCGCGAACAACGCGCCGGTACGTCCGAACCCCGTCGCGATCTCGTCGAACACCAGGAGCACGTCGTGCGCGTCGCACGCCTCGCGCAGCACCCGCAGATACGCGGGGGAGTGGAACCGCATCCCCCCGGCGCCCTGCACCACCGGCTCGACGATCACCGCGGCCAGCTCGTCGGCGTGCCGTGCGATTGCCGCGCGCAGCTCCTGTGTGTACGACTCCTCGTAAGCGGCGGGCGGCGGACCCACGAAGACCTGCCGGGGCAGCATGCCGGACCACAGCTCGTGCATCCCGCCCTCGGGATCGCACACCGACATCGGCTGCCAGGTGTCGCCGTGGTAACCGCCGCGCCAGGTCAGCAGGCGTTGTTTCGACGCGCGGCCCAGTGAGCGCCAGTACTGCAGACACATCTTGACCGCGACCTCGACCGACACCGAACCCGAGTCGGCGAGGAAGACATGCTCCAGACCGTCGGGTGACATGTCGACAAGAAGCTTCGCCAGTCGTACGGCGGGTTCGTGGGTGAGCCCGCCGAACATCACATGGCTCATCCGCCCGAGCTGCTCGCGCGCGGCCTCGTTGAGCACCGGGTGGTTGTAGCCGTGGATCGCCGACCACCAGGACGACATGCCGTCGACCAGCTCGCCCGAGCCGCCGGCCAGCTTCAGCCGCACCCCGCTCGCCGCAGCCACGACGAGCGGTTCCTGCCGGCCGGGCATCGGACCGTACGGATGCCACACGTGCCGCCGGTCCAGCTCCAGCAGCTCGGGCACGGTCAGGTCAGGCATTGGGCGCGAGATCCGTTCCGGCACCCCGACGGCGTACGGCGACGAGGTCGGTACGGGGCTCACTCGCGGCCGGCGCTGCAGCCGTACCGCACACCGCGCCACCCTCGCGCGATCCGCACCCGACGCTCCCGTGGGACCCGCAGCCGGCGTCCTCGTGCGACCCGCGATCAGCGTCCTCGTGGGACCCGCATCCGCCGCTCCCCTCGGCCACCCGGTGCTGGGGCAGGGTCACCTGATCCGTGCCCTCCACCTCGAACCCGGCGTCCGCGATCATCTCCAGGTCGGCCTGGCCGGCCTGGCCCTCCGTCGTGAGGTAGTCGCCGAGGAAGATCGAGTTGGCCAGGTGCAGGGCGAGCGGCTGCATCGTACGCAGATGGACCTCGCGACCGCCCGCGATGCGCACCTCGACGTCCGGGCAGACGAACCGCACCATGGCCAGGATCCGCAGACACCGCTGCGGGGTGAGGTTCCACTCCGTGGCCAGCGGGGTGCCCTCGACCGGGATGAGGAAGTTGACCGGAACCGAGTCCGGGTCCAGCTCGCGCAGTGAGAACACCACGTCGACCAGGTCCTCGTCCGACTCGCCCATGCCCGCGATCAGACCGGAGCAGGCCGACAGGCCCGCCGCGTGCGCCTTGTGCACCGTGTCCACCCGGTCGGCGTAGGTGTGGGTGGTGGTGATGTCGCCGTAGGTGGCCTCGGAGGTGTTCAGGTTGTGGTTGTAGGCGTCCGCGCCCGCCGCCCGCAGCCGCTCGGCCTGACCGTCGGAGAGCAGGCCCAGACAGGCGCACACCTCGACGTCCTGGTTCTGTTCCTTGATCGTCTTGATGGTGTCGGAGACCCGGTCGACGTCCCGGTCGGTAGGCCCGCGCCCGGACGCCACCAGGCAGATCCGCTTGGCGCCTCCCGCCAAGCCGGCTGCCGCGGCCTTCGAGGCCTCGTCGGGCTTGAGCCAGGTGTACTTGAGGATGCCGGCGGTGGAGCCGAGTCGCTGGGAGCAGTAGGAGCAGTCCTCCGGGCACAGGCCCGACTTGAGGTTGACGAGATAGTTGAGTTTCACCCGCCGGCCGAACCAGTGCCGGCGCACCCGGCCGGCCGCGGCCACCACGTCGAGCAGGTCGTCGTCGGGAGTGGCGAGGACGGCGAGCGCCTCCTCGCGGCTCGGCACCTCGCGCCGAAGCCCCTTGTCCACCAGCGTGTTCAGCAGGTCCATGAGAGTCGATCCTGTCCTAAGGACCCGTCCGGGCCAAGGAGGGTTCGCACACAAGACGAGCTCTCAAAGGTGTGGGTATCGCCACACAGTGGGTGCCTGGCCGTCCCGTTAGTGTCTGTGCACTGCCTACAAAAGCCCTGGAGGACCGATGGCGTTCGGCTGGATCGACGAGGAGGCGGACCGACGCCGTCGCGCAGGCCTCGTACGGACGCTGCGCCCCCGTCCTGCCGACTCGCCGTTGCTGGACCTCGCGAGCAACGACTATCTGGGCCTGGCCCGCCACCCCGAGGTCACCGAGGGCGCGGCGCGGGCCGCCCGGACCTGGGGCGGCGGCGCGACCGGCTCCCGGCTGGTCACCGGGACCACCGCGCTCCACGCCGAGCTGGAACGGGAGCTGGCCGACTTCTGCGGCTTCGAGGCGGCCCTCGTCTTCTCGTCGGGCTACGCGGCGAACCTGGCCGCGGTCACCGCGCTCGCCCCTCACGGCTCGCTGATCGTCTCCGACGCGGGCAACCACGCCTCCCTGATCGACGGCTGCCGGCTGGCCCGCGGCGCCACCCAGGTCGTCGGGCACGCCGACCCGGACGCCGTGGGCAAGGCCCTGCGGACACACGAGGGCCCCGCCGTCGTCGTCTCCGACACGGTCTTCTCGGTGGACGGCGACGCGGCCCCGCTGGCCGCCCTCGCCGAGGCGTGCCGGAAGCGCGGCGCGGCGCTGGTCGTCGACGACGCCCACGGGCTGGGCGTGCTCGGCGACGCCGGCCGCGGGGCCCCGCACTCGGCAGGGCTCGCGGGCGCCGACGATGTCGTGGTGACCGTCACGCTGTCCAAGTCCCTCGGCAGCCAGGGCGGCGCCGTGCTCGGTCCTTCCCGGGTGATCGACCACCTGCTCAACACGGCCCGGACGTTCATCTTCGACACCGGCCTCGCCCCCGCGGCGGCCGGCGCGGCGCTCGCGGCGCTGCGGCTGCTGCGCCGCGAGCCGGAGCGGGCGCAGCGGGCCCGCGCGGTGGCGGCCGAACTCCACACACGCCTGACCGCCGCGGGCCTCCAGGCGGTACGCCCGGACGCCGCGGTGGTCTCGGTGCGGGCGCCGTCCCCGGAGGCGGCCGTCGGCTGGGCGGCCGACTGCCGTACCGCCGGGCTGGCCGTGGGCTGCTTCCGTCCTCCTTCCGTCCCCGACGGCATCTCACGGCTGCGGCTGACCGCCCGCGCGGACCTCTCCGCGGGGCAGATCGAACGCGCTGTACGAGTGATCGGTGAGACACGACCGTGAGTCGGCAGGGCACGACCATGAGTCGGCGGGACACGGCCGTGCGCTGGGCCCCGGTGGACCGAGTGCCCCGACCGGGCTGGTCACCATTGACCAGCGATGATCGAATGATCAATCTCAGTCAGGATCGATCGGGGGGCCGGGGCTGATCAGGATGATCAGGGCTGGAACCTGGCCGTGAATCCCGCCCAGCTCTCGGGGGAGAAGAGCAGCGCGGGTCCGGACGGGGCCTTGGAGTCGCGCACGGCGAGCAGCCCGGCCCAGCGGCCTGCTCCGAGCCGGGCTGTCTCGACGCAGTTGTTCGCACCGGTGCTGTAGCTGCTGCGCAGCCACCGCACCTCGGGCAGATCGGAACTGGAAGGTACGTGCCGAGGCAGGACGGACATGGTGCCTCCTTACGCGCCGTCACCTGTTGCGGCGATGTAGTCCAACGAGTCCTCGGGCGAAAGGGCGTGGAACTGAAGGGCGTTGAAGGCCTCGGTGTAGGCCTGCAGGTCTTCTCCCCGTTCGAGATAGAGGCTACTCGTCAAGTGGTCAAGAACGACCACATCCAGATCTGATGTGGTCGAAAATGAGAAGATAACGAAAGGCCCGGTCACGCCGACGTGCGCTCCGGCGGCGAACGGCAGTACTTGTAACCGCACGTGGGGCAGTCGGGCCGCCTCGACCAGCTGCTCCAGTTGTCGTGTCATGATCTCGGGTCCGCCGACCTCGCGCCGCAGCACCGCCTCGTCCAGCACGGCGCTCAGCTCCAGCGGCGGTTGTGAGCGCAGCACGTCCTGCCTGGCCAACCGCACCTCCACCAGGGCGTCCAGTCGCTCGTCGTCCAGCCCGTCCACCGCCGCCCGGGTCACCGCCCGGGCGTACTCCGGCGTCTGCAGCAGCCCCGGCACCACCGAGGTCTCCAGCGTGCGCATCGCGCTCGCCTGCGACTCCAGGCTGATGAAGTCCCGGTAGGTCGGCGGCAGCACCCCCCGGTACGCGTGCCACCAGTGGTGGCGGCCCGCACTCTCGTCAAAGCCCGCCAACACCATCAGTAACTCCCGCAGTTGGGAGTCGCGTACGCCAAAGGCATCGAGCAGCAACCGCACATCGGCCGGTTTCACCCCGCTGGTACCGGTCTCGATCCGGCTCACCTTCGACTGGTGCCAGCCCACCAGCCGGGCCGCCTCGCCACTCGTGAGCCCCGCACCGGTGCGCAGCGCACGCAGTTCGGCGCCCAGCTTCCGGCGGCGCACCGCGGGACCGTTCTGCATGGGCCACTCCTTACTCCGATCGAGGCACCCACATACGGTCTGTCGTCGCAGAGTTCACCGCTTCGAGCGACAGATATATGCACATCTTGGTGGATCGCCGCCCATGACCACCCTGCTGGTGGCAGTCTGACGACGAAGCACCAGTCCGGGACCGTACTCGAACCATCCGCTCCGCGTCGGACCGCGGTCCGGTGGGAAAGGGACCACGTCGCCATGGCAGACCATCTGGAAGCATCCGTCACTCTGCCGAGCGATCCCGCCTCGGTCTCCGCGGCCCGCGCTCATGTACTCACCACTCTGATGGAGTGGGGCCTGTCGACGGACACGGAGATCGCCGACACCATCCGGCTGATCGTCTCCGAACTCACCACCAACGCCGTACAGCACACCTTCGGACAGTCACCCACCTTCACGGTGGACCTCGCGCTCGACCGTGACGAACACCTGCGCATCGGTGTCACCGACAGCCATCCCCGTTTCCCCCAACGGCTCCCCGCCGCCGTCCAGCAGGACAACGGCCGGGGCATGGTGATCGTCCGCTGGCTGACCGCCGAACGCGGCGGCAGGCTGAGAGTCCGGCCCACCCGCGAGGGCGGCAAGACGGTCTTCATCGAGCTGCCCTGGACCGGCCCGGCCGAGCCGGTACCGGCGGCCGGGCAGCAGGAGCCGTAGGCCTCACACGGAGTGGCCCCGGCCGACGCACCGCGGAGCAGGACCCGGAAGGCGTCCGAGGCCGGCGTCGCCCCGATGTCCCCACGCGTCACCGACGGCGCGCCGACAGCTCTCGGTGACGCGCAGTTCCTGGAGGAGTTCGCCGAAGTTACGGTCGGCGCGTTCCAGCGGCGTCTCGTTGCGGGCGGTGCAGGGGCGGTGCAGGGGCGGTGGTCGGCCATGGCAGGACGGGTGACCATTCGAGACCGTTTCACGCACTGGAGCCCGCTGGGACCGGCTGGGGTCCGCCGGGACGCACTGGAGCCCGCCGGGACCGGCTGGAGCCCGCTGAGGGTGACGGCGCGTCAGGGCGCCGTCACCCCCGCGGGAGGGTCACTTGACCCGGCCGTACCAGACGCTCTTCGTCCAGATCTTCTGCAGTCGGACGACGTCCCCGGTCTTCGGGGAGTGCCAGAGCTTGCCCTTCCCGGCGTAGATGCCGACGTGGTACACGTTCGAGCCCGAGTGGAAGAACACCAGGTCTCCCGCCTTGCGGCTGGTGGAGGAGATGTGGCGCGTCTTGTTGTACTGCTGTGCTGCCGTGCGGGGCAGCTTCTTGCCGGCCTTCTTGAACGAGTACTGCGTCAGTCCGGAGCAGTCGAACCTCTTCGGCCCGATGGCCCCGTACTTGTACGGGGAGCCCTTCTTGGACGCCGCGACTTGCAGTGCCTTCGTCGCCGGTGTGGCAGCCGCGGCGTCGGCGGCGACACCCGGAACCACGATCGAGCCGCCGACGGCGGCGATGGCGAAGGCCGAGGCCGTACCGGCCCGGACCATGAGCGACGGGACACGATTGAGCGCAGTCATGCGCAACCCTTCGTCAGCCGCCTGTGAAGGATGACCTGTCGGATTCGGGCTGACAAAGTTGCCCGGCCGCTGACGCGGCTTCACCCCAAGGGCTGCTCGACCCGGCGTCTCCCCTGCGGAGACGACGTTCCGGCGACCCGTCGTGCTCGGGTCCTCCACTCCTGCCGATCCACTTCTGTCGACCGGTCACCCAGGCGGCGGCAGGACTCGGCGTCCGCCCGGATCGCCCCGCCGCTTCGACGGGGTCTTGTCGTCAGTCACGGATCTTGACTCACGGATGTCCGAAAATCCCAATGGAACCGAGGGTTTGTGTTGTTCCTCACCACCCACCCGTTCGGGTGGACACCCTCGTGTTCGAAGGGGTGTCGAGAGGGCCGAGGACGCTCGGACCAGCACCGGAACGCCCCATTTCGTCCTCCGGCTACGCGCGTTGACCGACCTCGGAGGGCTCATAAAAGGACCCGCGTCTACGCTGAACGGAGGTACGTCGTTTGGTCCGTTTCGGCGCCGGTCCGGACGGCCTTCGAAGGGGGCGGCGCGTCCGGACCGGCTGTGTGTGCGTCAACTGTCGGAGCGCGGCGGCACCGTGACGCGAGCGGTGCGGCGCTCCCCGTCCAGTACACGCAGCGCACGCGCCAGCGTGTCGGCGTGCAGTTCGGCCTCGCCCCGACGGTGCATCAGCTCCAGCGCGTCCCGCAGCGCGGCCGCCTTGCTCACCAGCGCCTGGGCGGCCCGCAGCCCGCTGTACGTGTCCCCGTGCCGGCCCGGATTGATCCGGCCGAGCAGGTCGACGACGTCGAGGTAACGGTCGATCAATTCGCCCTCGGCGCGGGTGAGGGCGGGCAGGGGCGGAAGATCGGGCAGCATCGGCGGCTCACCTCGCGCCGGGTGAGGTGCCGGAGACCTTGCGGCTCGGGACGAGCCGGTCCACGAGGCCGTACTCCACGGCCTCCTGGGCGGTGAGGAACCTGTCCCGCTCGATGTCCGCGTGCACCTGCTCCGACGTCCGCCCGGTGTGCCGTACGAGCATCTCCTCCAGCCGGCTCCGCATCCGCGTCAACTCCTCGGCCTGGATGGCCAGATCGCTGGCCTGTCCCTCCACCGGCTCGGTGATCTCGGGCTGCCGGATCACCATCCGCGCCCCCGGCAGCGCGGACCGCTTGCCCGGAGTGCCCGCCGCGAGCAGCACCGCGGCGGACGTGCCCGCCTGGCCCAGGCAGACCGTCTCCACGTCGCACGTGACGTACTGGAGCGTGTCGTAGATCGCCGACATCGCGGTGAACGAACCGCCGGGGGAGTTGATGTACAGCGAGATGTCCCGGTCCGGGTCCTGGTACTCGAGGTACATGAACTGGGCCATCACGTCGTTCGCCGAGATGTCGTCGACCGGTGTCCCGAGGAAGACGATCCGCTCCTCCAGCAGCTTCGAGTACGGATCCATCGTCCGCTGTCCGGAGCTCGTGCGTTCGGTGAACTCGGGCAGGACATGGCGGGCGGACGGTCGGGTCATGGGAACCCCTCCTTCGGCGTCTGTAAAAAATGTACAGGATGTACGTGACGTTATGATGGAGGTATGGCCTACGAGATTCCGGTGACGCAAGCCAGGGCTGAACTCGCCGACCTGATCAACCGGGTGGTGTACGGCGGCGAGCGGGTGGTCGTGACACGGCACGGCAAACCCCTCGTCGCGCTGGTCTCCGCCGCCGACCTCGAACGGCTGGAGGAACTCCAGGAACCCGCGGAGGAGCAGGTGATCAGCGCGGTCTCCACCGTGCGACACGAGGTCGCCTCCGCCCCACGCGAACAGCAGCGCTTCGGCATCGCGGCCCACCACCGCGGGACCGGGCCCGCATAGACGACGAGACCCGCAGGGGCGGGGATGACGCGCCCGGACATACAGGTCTCCGGCCGAGCGCGTCGCGTCTCGGCCGGGCGCGTCGCGCGCACCATGATCACCGTGGTGCTGGGACCCATTGCGCGACTGCCCCCTCTCGGCTGCCTCCTCTCGGCTGCCCCTTCTTCGGGTCGTCACCGGCCGAGGCCCTCCAGGACCGGTTCACGGGCGTTGACGAGCGGGTCGTTTTGGCGGCAGGAGGCCGAAACGGATCACAGCCCGGTTAACGCGTATGAAACCCGGTCCCACTACCGTGCCCCTCCACGCCACCAGGGACGTTGCCCCGGGGCTGCGGCAACCGGGCCCCGCACGGTCCGGAGCGAGGACTGTGAGGTGGGACGTGCAACTGACCCCGCACGAGCAAGAGCGGCTGCTCATCCACGTGGCGGCGGACGTCGCCGAGAAGCGCCGGGCCCGCGGCCTCAGGCTGAACCACCCGGAGGCCGTCGCCCTCATCACGTCGCACATCCTTGAGGGCGCGCGGGACGGCCGTACGGTGGCGGAACTCATGGCATCCGGTCGCAAGCTGCTCACCAGGGACGACGTCATGGACGGCATCCCCGAGATGATCCACGACGTCCAGGTCGAGGCGACCTTCCCGGACGGCACCAAGCTCGTCACCGTCCACGACCCGATCGTCTGACGGGAGGCCGCCGTGATTCCCGGAGAGTTCCTGTTCGCCGAGGACCCGATCGTCTACAACGAGGGCCGCGAGGTCACCCCGCTGACCGTCCTCAACGCCGCCGACCGGCCCGTCCAGGTCGGCTCCCACTACCACTTCGCCGAGGCCAACCCCGGCCTGGACTTCGACCGTGCGGCAGCGCGCGGAAAGCGGCTCAACATCGCCGCCGGTACCGCCGTGCGCTTCGAGCCCGGGATCCCCGTCGACGTCGAACTCGTCCCGCTGGCCGGCGCCCGTGTGGTGCCCGGGCTGCGCGGGGAGACCGGAGGTGCCCTCGATGCCTGAGATCTCGCGTGCCGCGTACGCAGACCTGTTCGGCCCGACGACCGGCGACCGGATCCGGCTCGCCGACACCGATCTGCTGATCGAGATCGAGGAGGACCGCAGCGGTGGCCCCTTGCTGGCCGGTGACGAGGCGGTGTTCGGCGGCGGCAAGGTCATCCGTGAGTCGATGGGTCAGTCGCGTGCCACGCGCGCGGAAGGCACCCCCGACACCGTCATCACCGGTGCCGTGATCGTCGACCACTGGGGCGTCGTCAAGGCCGACGTCGGCATCCGTGACGGTCGGATCGCCGGCATCGGGAAGGCGGGCAACCCCGACACCATGGACGGGGTGCATCCGGACCTGGTGATCGGTCCCGAGACCGAGGTCATCGCGGGCAACGGACGGATCCTGACCGCCGGCGCGATCGACGCACACGTCCACTTCATCTGCCCGCAGATCGCCGACGAGGCGCTGTCCGCCGGTATCACCACGCTGGTCGGCGGCGGCACGGGACCGGCCGAGGGCTCCAAGGCGACCACCGTCACGCCCGGCCCCTGGCATCTGGCCCGGATGCTGGAGGCGATGGAGCAGTACCCGCTCAACATCGGCTTCCTCGGCAAGGGCAACACGGTCTCGCACGAGGCGATGCTGTCCCAGATCCGCGGCGGCGCGCTCGGCCTGAAGCTGCACGAGGACTGGGGCTCGACCCCGGCCGTCATCGACGCCTCGCTGACCGTCGCCGACCGGACCGGCATCCAGGTCGCGATCCACACGGACACGCTGAACGAGGCCGGGTTCGTCGGGGACACCCTCGCGGCCATCGCGGGCCGCGGCATCCACGCGTACCACACCGAGGGGGCCGGCGGCGGGCACGCGCCGGACATCATGACCGTGGTCTCCGAGCCGCACGTACTGCCGAGCTCGACCAACCCGACCCGGCCGTTCACCGTCAACACCACCGAGGAACACCTCGACATGCTGATGGTGTGCCACCACCTCAATCCGGCCGTCCCCGAGGACCTTGCCTTCGCCGAGTCCCGCATCCGGCCCTCCACCATCGGTGCGGAGGACATCCTCCACGACCTGGGCGCCATCTCGATCATCTCCTCCGACGCCCAGGCGATGGGGCGGGTGGGCGAGGTGGTCATGCGGACCTGGCAGACCGCGCACGTGATGAAACTGCGGCGGGGTGCGCTGCCGGGGGACGGACGCGCGGACAACCATCGGGTACGGCGGTACGTGGCCAAGTACACGATCAACCCCGCGCTCGCGCAGGGCCTGGCGCGTGAGATCGGCTCCGTGGAGTCCGGCAAGCTCGCCGACCTGGTGCTGTGGGAGCCCGCGTTCTTCGGCGTCAAGCCGCACCTCGTCATCAAGGGCGGGCAGATCGCGTACGCGCAGATGGGCGACGCGAACGCGTCGATTCCGACACCGCAGCCGATCCTGCCGCGCCCGATGTTCGGGGCGATCGGGCGGGCGCCCGCGGCCAACTCGTTCAACTTCGTGGCGCCTCTCGCGATCGAGGACGGGCTGCCGGAGCGGTTGCAGTTGGGCAAGCGCTTCGTCGCGATCGAGTCGACGCGGGGCGTGACCAAGGCGGACATGCGGGAGAACGACGCGCGGCCGTCGGTACGGGTCGACCCGGACAGTTTCGCCGTATACATCGACGGGGAGCTCGTCGAGGCGAGTCCGGCCGCCGAACTGCCCATGGCCCAGCGGTACTTCCTCTTCTGAGGGCGGCTTCCATGTCACGAGCGGCGCTCCTCGTTCTGGCCGACGGCCGCTTTCCCGCGGGGGGACACGCGCACTCCGGCGGAGCCGAGGCGGCCGTCAAGGCCGGGCGGATCACCGGGGCCGCGAGTCTGGAGGACTTCTGCCGGGGGCGGTTGCACACGGCGGGGCGGGTCGCCGCCGCGCTGGCCGCGGCGGCCGTCCTCGGCGTGGACCCCGTGGAACTGGACGCGGCCGCTGACGCGCGGACGCCGTCGCCCGCGTTGCGGGGTGCCGCGCGGAAGCTGGGGCGGCAGTTGATGCGGGCCGCGCGGGCGACGTGGCCGTCCTCGGAACTCGATGCGCTGGCGCGGGCGTTTCCCAAGGGAGCGCACCAGCCGGTGGTGCTCGGGGTGGTGGCTCGGGCGGCTGGGCTGGGGCCTCTTGATGCGGCGTACTGCGCGGTGTACGAGAGTGTGAGCGGGCCGGCGTCGGCGACGGTGCGGCTGCTGAGTCTGGACCCCTTCGACGCCACGGGGGTGCTGGCTCGGTTGGCACCGGAGGTGGACCGTGTCGCGGATGCGGCGGTGGAGGCGGCGCGGTCGGTTCTCGACGAAGGGGTCGAGGCGGTGCCTGCGGGTTCCGCTCCGCTGCTGGAGATCTCGGCTGAGGCGCATGCGCAGTGGCCCGTACGGCTGTTCGCATCCTAGGAGGGTGTCGCCCCCGCCGCCCCTACCCGTCCCACCCCCATGGGGGGTCCGCCCCTGCGCCCCCGGCGGGGACTGCGGTCCCCCGCACCCCTGGGGCTCCGCCCCGCACCCCTCGCGGGGCTCCGCCCCTGCCCCTGGAAGCACCGGACCAGTTGTATAGGAGCCGAACATGCATCTCGACCACTCCCACGACGGTTCCACCGCCGGAAGTGCCGCAGTAAGTGCTGACGCCCGTCGTCCTGACGGCAGGCGGCGTGGTCTGCGGATCGGGCTCGGGGGGCCCGTAGGGTCGGGGAAGACCGCTACCGTTGCCGCGCTGTGCAGGGCCCTGCGGGACGAGTTGTCGCTCGCGGTCGTGACCAATGACATCTATACGCGGGAGGACGCCGAGTTTCTCCTCAGAGAGGCGGTGTTGCCGCCCGAGAGGATCACCGCCGTGGAGACGGGGGCGTGTCCGCACACCGCGATCCGGGATGACATCTCCGCCAATCTGGAGGCGGTGGAGGACCTGGAGGACGAGGTCGGGCCACTGGATCTGATCCTGGTCGAATCGGGTGGGGACAATCTCACCGCGACCTTCTCCAGGGGGTTGGTCGACGCGCAGATCTTCGTCATCGACGTGGCCGGCGGGGACGACATCCCGCGCAAGGGCGGGCCCGGTGTCACCACCGCCGACCTGCTCGTCGTCAACAAGACCGATCTCGCGCCGTACGTCGGCTCCGACCTGGGGCGGATGGCGGCGGACGCCAAGGCGCAGCGGGCCGAACTGCCGGTCGTGTTCCAGTCGCTCAGGAGCGAACCGGGAGTGAAGGACGTCGCCGACTGGGTGCGGGCACAGCTCACCGCGTGGACGGCATGACCGCGGGCACGACCGGAGTGCGGGCCACCGCCCGGATGATCGCGCGGGACGACGGGCGGGGCGGTACGTCCCTGCCCGTGCTGGAGGGCGAGGGGCCGCTGGCATTGCGGCGGACCCGGGGGAGCGGCGACGAGGCGCGGGTCCTGCTCGTCGGCGCGATGAGCGGGCCGCTCGGCGGTGACCACTTCACCGTGGAGGCCGGTGTCGGGACCGGGGCCCGGCTGTCCGTCGGATCGGCGGCGGCCACCATCGCACTGCCGGGGCAGGCGAAGGGACAGGCCCGCTACGACGTCCGGCTCACCGTCGCCGACGGCGGTGAACTGCGGTGGCTGCCAGAGCAGTTGATCTGTGTACAGGGCAGCGATCTGACCGTCACCACCCGCGTCGACCTCGGCTCGGCGGCCCGGCTCGTGTTGCGCGAGGAGCAGGTGCTGGGGCGGACGGGGGAGGAGCCCGGGCGGCTCAGCAGCAGGCTCGTCGTACGGGTCGCGGGGCGGGCCGTGCTGGATCAGGAGTTGGCCTGTGGTCCCGGGGCACCCGGGGGCTGGGACGGGCCCGCGGTCCTCGCGGGACATCGGGCCGTCGGACAAGTCGTCGTCGTACGGCCGGAGTTCGCCAACGCGCCGGTGGCCGCGCGGGTGCTGGGCGCGGGCGCTGCCGTCGTGCCGCTCGCCGGGCCCGCCGTACTGGTGACCGCGGTGGCCTCGGACGCGCTGCGGTTGCGGCGGGTGTTGGACGAGGCCCTGGCGTTGGTCGGGTAGGGGTCGGAGTCCGCCGAGCGAACGCCTCGCTCCGCTTATCGGATTGGCAAAATAGGCTGACCACCCCTGTTCTCAGGCGACGCACAGCGGAGAGGATCCCCGTACTCATCAACGACGTACGGGGAGGGCCCCTTGAGGGACAAGAGAGTGACGAAGCGCGCGGCAGCGTTCGGCTCCGCCGGAGTGCTCGTCACGGCGACGCTGATAGCCGGCGCCGTGGCGGCGCCCATGGCGAGCGCCAGCGCGGACTCCCGTCACAGCGGTCCGGACCGCGAGGCCCGCGGCGCCGCGACCGCCGCCGCCGAGGCCGCGAAGGCCGGCATCGACTGGCAGGACTGCCCGGCCGACTGGGGCCTGGAGAAGCCGATCCAGTGCGGCTATGTCACCGTGCCGCTCGACTACGCCAAGCCCTACGGCAAGCAGATCAAGCTCGCCGTCGACCGCGTCGGCAACACCGGCACCAAAAACGAGCGCCAGGGCGCGCTCATCTACAACCCCGGCGGTCCGGGCGGATCCGGTCTGCGCTTCCCGCGCCGGGTCACCACCAAGGCACCCTTGTGGGCCAACACGGCCAAGGCGTACGACTTCGTGGGCTTCGATCCGCGCGGTGTGGGCCACTCGGCGCCCATCTCCTGCATCGACCCGCAGGAGTTCGTGAAGGCGCCCAAGATGGACCCGGTGCCGGACTCCGAGGCCGACAAGCGCGCCCAGCGCAAGCTCGCCCGTGAGTACGCCGAGGGCTGCTACGAGCGCAGCGGCGAGATGCTGCCGCACATGACCACGCCGAACACCGCGCGCGACCTGGACGTGATCCGCGCCGCGCTCGGCGAGAAGAAGCTCAACTACCTGGGCGTCTCCTACGGCACCTACCTCGGCGCGGTCTACGGCACGCTGTTCCCGGGGCATGTGCGCCGGATGATCGTCGACAGTGTCGTCAACCCGTCGCGGGAGAACATCTGGTACGAGGCCAACCTCGGTCAGGACATAGCCTTCGAGGGCCGCTGGAAGGACTGGGAGGACTGGGTCGCCGCCAACGACGCCGCCTTCCACCTCGGCGACACCCGGGCCGAAGTCCAGGCGAAGTGGCTGGAGTTGCGGGCCACCGCGAAGAAGAACCCGATCGGCGGGGTCGTCGGCCCGGCCGAACTGCTCGGCTTCTTCCAGAGCGCCCCGTACTACGACTCCTCGTGGGTCCCGGTCGCCACGGTCTTCAGCAAGTACGTCGCCGGTGACCCCCAGGCCCTCGTCGACGCGGCCGCCCCCGACCTGTCGGACACCGCGGGCAACATCGCCTCGGAGAACGGCAACGCCGTCTACACGGCCGTCGAGTGCACCGACGCCAAGTGGCCCACCAGCTGGAACAAGTGGGACCGTGACAACACCCGGCTGCACCGGAACTACCCGTTCCTGACCTGGTCCAACGCCTGGATGAACCTGCCCTGCGCGACCTGGCCGGTCAAGCAGCAGACGCCGGTGAACGTGAAGACCGGCAAGGGCCTGCCGGGCGTGCTGATCGTGCAGTCCGAGCGTGACGCTGCCACTCCGTACGAGGGCGGCGTCGAGTTGCACAAACGGTTCAAGGGCTCCCGCCTGATCACCGAGAAGGACGCGGGCTCCCACGGTGTGACCGGTCTGGTCAACCCCTGCGTCAACGAGCGGGTGGACAGCTACCTGCTCACCGGCAAGCTGGACCGCACCGACGTCACGTGTGCACCGCACGCGACGCCGAAGCCGTAGGCCCTACGCCGCGAAAGGGGGGCGGCCGTCGGCCGCCCCCCTTTCATGCGTTGAACTCGTGCGTTGAACTCACGCGTCGAGTTCATGCGTCGAGTTCATGCGTCGAGTGCGTCGAGGAACGTGTCCTCCGCCGCGTGGTCGAAGACGCCGCCATACGTCTGGAACAACTTCGGGTACGCCTCCCGAGCAGAGATCAACTCAGCGGCAGTCGCGGGAACCTGCGTTCCTTGTCCGCGTGCGCGGTGGCCGCCTCCGCCTTCACCACGGCCGCGTACTGGTCGACGTACTCCTGCTCGGACAGGGTCAGGATGGCGTACATGATCTCGTCGGTGATCGCACGCAGGATCGCCTTCTCGTTCTCCATTCCCGCGTAGCGGGAGAAGTCGAGGGGCTTGCCGAAGCGGATCACCACGGGGTGGATGTGGGGGACGACCTTGCCGGGCGGCTGGGCCTCGAAGGTGCCGATCATCGCGCACGGGATCACCGGGGCGCGGGCCTTGAGCGCCATCACGGCGACGCCGACCTTGCCCTTGTAGAGCCGCCCGTCGTGCGAGCGCGTTCCCTCCGGATAGATGCCGAGCAGTTCGCTCTTGCCCAGCACGCCGAGCCCCTCGCGGATCGCGGCCTGGCCCGCCTCCTTGCCGGACCGGTCCACCGGGATCTGCCCGGCACTGCGGAAGAAGAACGCGGTCAGCCGGCCCTTGATCCCCGGGCCGGTGAAGTACTCGGCCTTCGCGAGGAAGGTGATACGACGCTTCAGCACAGCCGGCATCAGGAAGTGGTCGGCGAAGGAGAGATGATTGCCCGCGATGATCGCCGGGCCGGTGTCAGGTACGTGTTCGAGGCCCTCGATCCGGGGCCGGAAGACCAGTCTCAACAGGGGGCCCAGCAACACGTACTTGAGCACGTAGTAGAACAACGGGTCGCTCCTCACTCCGGCGGGATGTGCCGGCCCGCCGTGTTCCAGCAGGTCAACCGGCGTGCTGTGGGGGTGTCAGTGTAGGGGCAGGAGATCACCGGGGGAACCGGCCCGATCGGCCATCCGGCCCTGAGAGCAGGCCTGTTGGGGGCAGGGGCAGGGGCAGGGGTCGTGCCATCGCACGCGTACGCGCGACGTCCCTCACAGCCGTACGATGACGAGTGCCGTGTCGTCCGTGGCACCCCCCGGCGGCAGTAGCTCCCGCAGGACGGCGTCCGCGAGGGGCTCGGGGGCCGCCTCGCGGTGCCGGGTCAGCGAGTGGGCGAGCCGGGCCAGGCCCGTGTCGACGTCCTCGCGTCGCCGCTCGATCAGACCGTCGGTGTACAGCACGAGGGTGGCGCCGTCGGCGAAGGTGGTGCCGGCCTGTGGTCTGGGGACCGGGTCGGGACGCGCGTCGAGCGGCGGGTCGGTGGCCCGGTCGAGGAACTCCACCCGGCCGTCGGGATGCATCAGTACGGGTGGCGGGTGACCGGCGCTGCTGTAGGTGATGGAGTGCTCGTCGAAGTCTATGAACGTCATCACCGCCGTGGCCGACTCGGCGCCGTCGACCACATGGGCGTACCGCCCCAGCACCTCCAGCGCCTGCGCCGGTCCCGCGGCGACCCGGGAGGTGGCGCTGAGCGCACTGCGCAGCTGCCCCATCACTCCGGCCGCCGCCAGCCCGTTCCCGACCACGTCGCCCACGGACACCCCCAGCCGGTGGCCGCCCACCAGGTCGACCAGGTCGTACCAGTCTCCGCACACGTTCAGCGCGCCGATCGCGGGCCGGTAGCGGACGGCCGCCCGGTGGTCACCCACCTGCGGACGGGCGGGCAGCATCGCCTCCCGGAGGGCCAGGGCCACCTCCCGTTCCCGGGCGTGCGCCTGGCGCAGTTGCTCGTTGATCTCCTGGAGCTCGCGGGCGCGGGTGTACAGCTCGGCCTCCAGGACCCGGATCCGTCCGGCGCTCTGGTCGCCGCGGGCCCGGATCAGCTCGGTGACCTCCTCGACCCGGTGCACCAGCAGCACCACCTCCCCGTCGGGGCCGAGCACGGGCGCGTTGCAGGGGCTCCAGTACCGCTCCCGCCAGTGCCCGGGCCGCTCGGGGTCCTCGACGTCGTGCCGCTGCAGCGCCATCGCGTCCCGTTCGCCGGTGGTCAGCACGCGGCGCAGCGAGGCCTTCAGGTTGCGCATGCCCGTCGCCGCGGGGTCGTTGGGGTTGTCCGGGAAGACGTCGAACAGCTGGCGGCCCATCATCTGCTCCCGCTTACGGCCTGCCGTGCGGAGGAAGTCCTCGTTGACGTCCGCGACGACCAGATCGGGCCTGAGAAGGGCCACCATTCCGGGCAGGGCCTGGAACACCGCCGCGTAGTCGACCGCCGAATCGTCCATGGTTCCCGCTCTCGCCACCGTGATCACCCCAGTTTCCCACGGAATGCCCGGTTCTATGTCATTCTGACGTATCCGTCAGGGATTGTTCCGCCCAGATGATCTTCCCTTCGGGGGTGAAGCGCGTGCCCCAGCGCTGGGTGAACTGGGAGACCAGCAGCAGCCCGCGGCCGCCCTCGTCCGTGGTGCGCGGATGACGCAGGTGTGGGGCGGTGGCGCCGCCGTCGTACACCTCGCAGATCAGCGCCCGCTCCTTGATCAGACGCAGCCGGATGGGTCCGGTGGCGTACCGGAGGGCGTTGGTGACCAGTTCGCTGACCACCAGCTCCGTGATGAAGGCCAGTTCCTCCAGGTTCCACTCGGTGAGCTGCCGGGTGGCCTCCTTACGGGCCTCGGAGACGATCGCCGGGTCGGCGGGCAGATCCCAGTCCGCGACCTGGTCGTCGCCGAGGAGCCGGGTGCGGGCCATCAGCAGGGCCACGTCGTCGTGCGGCCGGTCCGGTATCAGCGCGTCGACCACGGCCCGGCAGCGCAGGTCGAGCGAGGGCGCCTCCCGCTCCAGCGCCCGGCGCAGCCGGTCCCGGTCGGTGTCGGCCGGCCACTGGGTCCCCCGGGCCAGCAGACCGTCGGTGTGCAGGGCCAGCGTGCTGCCCTTCACCAGGGCCAGCTCGACCGCCTGGAAGGGCGGGCCGCCCGCGCCGAGCGGCGCCCCCTGCGGAAGATCGACGAACGTGACGCTCCCGTCGGGCAGTACGACCGCGGGCGCGGGATGGCCCGCGGCCGCCATCGAGCACTGTCCGTCGACGGGGTCGTAGATCACGTAGACGCACCCGGACCCCACCGCCTGGGTGCTGTCGGCGCCGACCGGGTCCGGCTCGACGCCCTCCTCCCGGGCCGCCGTCGCGACCAGGTCGTCCAGGTGGGCCAGCACCTCCTCGGGCGTCAGATCCAGCGCCGCGAGCGTGCGTACGGCGGTGCGCAGGCGCCCCATCGCGGCGGCGGCGTCGATGCCGTGCCCGGGAACCTCGCCCACCACCAGGGCGACCCGGGCGCCGGAGAGCGGGATCAGGTCGTACCAGTCGCCGCCGAGGCCGGTCAGCTCGTCGGCCGGCCGGTAGCAGGCGGCCACGTCCACCGCACACTGGTCGGGCAGCCGGTGTGGGAGCAGATTGCGCTGCAGGGCCAGGGCGGCCTCCCGCTCGCGGGTGTAACGGCGGGCGTTGTCCACGCACACGGCCGCCCGCGAGACGAGATCGTCGGCCAGGTGCAGGTCGTCCTCGTCGAAGGGCTCCTGGTGGCGCCTGCGGAAGAACGTGGTCAGGCCCAGCGTGACGCCCCGCGCGCGCACCGGCACCACCAGCACGCGGTGCACGCCCCGGTCCGGGAAGGTCGCGGCGGGGCCCTCGGGGGAGTCCGTGCCCCACTCCGGGGCGAGCCGGTCGAGCCGCTCCTCCAGCCAGGACCGACCCGTGACCAGACAGCGGATCGGGGGTGATCCGGGCGGGTAGACCACGTCCTCGCCAATGGTGACGGTCCCGGTGACGTCCGCGTCCGCCGACTGGCGTCCTGCCCGCCGCAGCCGCACCGGCGCCGCCCCGTCCGGCGTCTCGGACGCCGGTTCCGCTCCGCGCAGCACCGACTCCAGCAGATCCACGACGACCAGGTCGGCGAAGGCCGGGACGGCCACGTCGGGCAGCTCCTGGGCGGTCCGCACGATGTCCAGGCTGCGGCCGATCTGCTCACCGGCCCGGTCGAGCAGGGCCAGCCGCTGCCGGGCACGGTGGTGCGCGGTGATGTCGACGACGGTGTAGTAGATGCCCATCGCATGGCCCTGCTCGTCGTCGAGCCGGGTGAACGACAGCACGTGCGCGGTCTCCCGGTGCGGCGCGGACCGTACGTGGCCGACGTGCTCGTATCCGATGACCGTCTCCCCGGTGGCCAGGACGTGCCGCATCTGGGCCTCGACGGCCTCGGTGTCATAGCCCGGCTGCACGTCCGCCACCCGCAGCCCGATCCGGCTCTGCGGCGGTCCACCGCCGAAACGGGCCAGGGCGGCGTTCGACCACACGCACCGCAGGTCCGTGTCGACGACGGCGATGCCGATGGGGGAGTGGGCGACCATCTGCTCCAGGACCGCGCGCGGCATGTCCCAGCCCGGTGCCTCGGTCATCTCCGACAGCAGTGCCAGCCAGCGCGAGGGCCCGCGGGCCTCCTCGGTGGAGGCGATCCGCACCATGAGGCGGACCGGCCGCCCGTCGCCGCGCCGGACCGACAGCAGCCCCGCCCAGCCGCCGTCCCGGCGCCACCGCTCGATCAGCTCCGGCACCCGTCCGGCGTCCTCGGCGGCCACCAGGTCGGCCAGGCGGGTGCCCACCGCCTCGGTGGCCGAGTACGCCAGCATCCGCTGCGCCTGACTGCTCCAGCTCGTCACCACCCCCGCCGCGTCGAGCAGCAGGGGTGCGGCGTCCGCCACGTCGAACCGCCGACGGGCAACGTCGCGCTCCTCGTGTGTGCCCACGGCCGACCTCTCTGTCGCTGAGAGTGGTCTACCACTACCTGATTCAATCTTGCCCCTCGATGACGGGACCGCACGAGGGCGGGGTCGCAGGGGGCGCGCCGCACGGGGAACGGGGCCCCGCCGGGAGCGGGGCCGCGCATGGGGGACGGGGCCGCATGGGCGGGCCTGCGGGGGGTGGGGTCGCACGGAGATCGGGGCCGAACGAGGACGGGCGGCACGTGGACCGCAGAGGATCGGGACCGTACGAGGGCGAGGCCGCATGGAACCGCACGGGATCGGGGCCGAACGAGGACGGGCGGCACGTGGACCGCAGAGGATCGGGACCGTACGAGGGCGGGACCGCATGGAACCGCACGGGATCGGGGCCGAACGAGGACGGGCGGCACGTGGACCGCAGAGGATCGGGACCGCACGGAGATCGGGTCGCACGAGGGCGGGCCCGCACCGGTGTGGACCGGCGCGGCCGGTGCTGAAGCCGGCCGTGCCGGGCGCCTGCTGCGGCGTCCGCCTCTGCGGCGTCAGCCTCGCTCCAGAACCCTCTCCAGGGCCCCGAGTGCCGTGACGAGCTCCTCTCCGGTGATCGTCAGGGGCGGGGCCAGACGGATGGTCGAACCGTGGGTGTCCTTCACCAGGACGCCCTCCCGCATCAGGCGGTGGCTCACCTCGCGGCCCGTGCCGAGGGCGGGATCGATGTCCACGCCCGCCCACAGCCCGCGCGCGCGGAATCCGAGGACGCCCTTGCCCACCAGTTCGGCGAGGCCGTCCCGCAGGATCACGCCGAGCTCGGCGGCCCGGCGCTGGAACTCACCCGTCTCCAGCAGCCCGACCACCGCCGTGCCGACCGCGGCGGACAGCGGGTTGCCGCCGAACGTCGACCCGTGCTCGCCCGGGTGCAGCACACCCAGCACCTCCCGGTGGGCCACCACCGCGGACACCGGGACGATGCCGCCGCCCAGCGCCTTGCCCAGGAGCAGCACGTCGGGCACGACGGACTCGTGCTCGACGGCCAGCGTCCGGCCCGTGCGCCCGAGGCCCGACTGGATCTCGTCCGCGATGAACAGGCACCCCTCGCGGCGGGTCAGCTCACGCACGCCGGTCAGATAGCCCTGGTCGGGAATGACGACCCCCGCCTCGCCCTGGATGGGCTCGATCAGCACGGCCGCCGTGGTTTCGTCGACCGCCGCCTCCAGCGCGGCCAGGTCGTTGTACGGGACGACACGGAAGCCCGGTGTGAAGGGGCCGAAGCCCGCCCGGGCCGTCTCGTCCGTGGAGAACGACACGATCGTCGTGGTCCGGCCGTGGAAGTTGCCCGCCGCGACCACGATCGTCGCCCGGTCGGCCGGGACGCCCTTCACCTCGTACGCCCACTTGCGGGCCACCTTGATCCCGCTCTCCACCGCCTCCGCACCGGTGTTCATGGGCAGCACCATGTCCAGGCCGGTCAACGCCGCGAGCCGCTCGGCGAATTCGGCGAGCCGGTCGTTGTGAAAGGCGCGCGAGGTGAGCGTCAGCCGGTCCAGCTGACGGTGCGCCGCCTCGATCAACGCCGGATGCCGGTGGCCGAAGTTGAGGGCCGAGTAGCCGGCCAGCAGGTCGAGGTAGCGGCGGCCCTCCACGTCCTCCACCCAGGCGCCCTCGGCGCGGGCGACGACCACGGGCAGCGGGTGGTAGGTGTGCGCCAGCACCGGCTCCTCGGCGCGGATCAGGTCGGCGGACGTGCGCGTACGGACGGGAACGCGGGCGGGAGCGGTCATCAGCGGATCTCCTGAGTGCAGCACTTGATGCCACCGCCGGCCTTCTGGAACTCCGAGAGGTCGACGGGGACGGGGACGTAGCCGCGGTCGGCGAGGCGGGTGGCGAGGGCTTCCGCCCGCGGCGTGATGAAGACATGACGTCCGTCGGAGACGGAGTTCAGGCCGAACGTCATCGCGTCGTCGCGGGTGGCGAGCACCGCGTCCGGGTACAGCCGGGCAAGCACCTCGCGGCTGCCCGTGGAGAACGCCTCCGGGTAGTAGACGATGTTTCCCGCGCGCCCGCCGTCCAACACGAACAGCGCCGTGTCCAGGTGGTAGAAGTACGGGTCGACCAGCGTCAGGCTGATCACCGGGTGACCGAAGAACTCCTGGACCTCGCGGTGCGCCTCCCGGGTCGTGCGGAACCCGGTGCCGGCCAGCATGTACCGGCCCGTCCACACCAGGTCCCCCTCGCCCTCGCAGACGGACCCGGGCCGGTGGACGTCGTAGCCCGCCGTCCTGAACCAGGTGTCGTAGTGCGTGGACTCGGGGCGGCGCTCGGGCGCGTGGAAGAGGGAGCCGAAGACGCGGCCGTCGACGACGACCGCCGAGTTCGCGGCGAAGACCATGTCCGGGAGGCCGCGGACCGGCTCCACGACATCCACGTCGTGGCCGTGCGCCCGGTAGACGCGGATGAGCTGCTGCCACTGCTCCCGGGCCAGATCGACGTCGACCTCGGTGTCGGGATGCATCCAGGGATTGATCGCGTACTGCACGGCGAAGTGTCTGGGTTCGCAGACGAGGAATCGTCGGCGGCGAGGCACACGGGAATCGGACACAGAGGGGTTCCTCCGCTTCCTGCGGTGTGACTGAGTGGTCACTGAGGGGTGACACCACGGTAGGAAGTGACGGATACCGCCGACAAGGAAGAAGAATTGCGTGTCCGCGCAGGATCGCTGCGTCTTTCTTCCGTTCAGCGCACGTCTGCTGCGCTCCCCGGCGTTTCCTCCGGCGCGGGCTGGCTGGCGCCCGCCTCCGGGCTTTCCGGGAGGAGATGGGACAGGACCATCACACTGATCGTCTTCCTGATGAACGGCTCCACGCGGATCCGCTCCAGCACCTCCTCGAAGTGCTCGACATCCCGCGCGCGGACGTGCAGCAGCGCGTCAGCGCCGCCCGTCACGGTCATCGCCGCGGTGATCTCCGGGTGGTTGCGGACCACTTCGGCGAGCCGCCTCGGCGGGGCCGCGCCCTCGCAGTACACCTCGACGTACGCCTCCGTGAGCCAGCCCAGCGCCGACGGCTTCACCGTGGCCGTGAACCCGGTGATCACGCCCGTGTCCCGCAGCCGGTCCACCCTCCGCTTCACCGCCGTCGAGGACAGTCCGACCACCGCACCGATCTCGGCGAAACTCGTCCTGGCGTTCGCCATCAGCGCGGTGAGGATCTTCCGGTCGAGCTCGTCGAACGGCGTGGGCCTGTTGTGCATGCGGGCACTGTATCCAGGGGGAGCTCCGAACCCCCGGCACGTGTCAAGGCGTACGAAATGCTCCTACACTCCGGGTTCATGCTGCGTGCCCTGGCTGTCGACGACGAACGCCCCTCGCTGGAGGAGCTGCTCTACCTCCTGAACGCCGATCCCCGTATAGGCAGCGCCGAGGGTGCCGGTGACGCGACGGAGGCCCTGCGCCGCATCAACCGCGCGCTGGAGTCGGGGCCGCACGGGCCGGAGGCGATCGACGTGGTCTTCCTCGACATCAACATGCCCGGCCTCGACGGACTCGACCTCGCCCGCCTGCTCACCGGGTTCGCCAAGCCGCCGCTGGTCGTGTTCGTCACCGCGCACGAGGACTTCGCCGTCCAGGCCTTCGACCTCAAGGCCGTCGACTACGTGCTGAAACCCGTCCGTAAGGAGCGCCTGGCGGAAGCCGTCCGCCGGGCCGCCGAGCGCAGCGACTCCGCGCCCCGGATACCCGTGCACGAACCCGACCCGGGCCACCTGCCCGTCGAACTCGGCGGCGTGACCCGCTTCGTCGCCGTGGACGACATCACCCACGTCGAGGCACAGGGCGACTACGCCCGGCTGCACACCGACAAGGGCAGCCACCTCGTACGGATCCCGCTGTCCACCCTGGAGGAGCGCTGGCGCTCCCGAGGCTTCGTCCGCATCCACCGCCGCCACCTCGTCGCCCTGCGCCACATCGGCGAACTCCGCCTGGACGCGGGTACGGTGAGTGTCCTGGTCGGTTCCGAGGAACTCCAGGTCAGCCGCCGCCACACCCGCGAGCTGCGGGACCTGCTGATGAGGAGGGCGTGACGGTGCCCCAGAACCCCACCGAACGCCGAGTCGTCGTCACCGGCCCGCCCCGTCGCATACGCCACGTCTCCGGCTACTACCGCCCGCGCACCGAGATCGACGAACAGACCACTCTCGGCCACACCTACGTCCGTTCCCTGATGCGCACCCAACTGCGCGCCGCCCTCGCCGTGTTCGCGTTCCTCGTCCTGCTCATCGGCCCCTTGCCGCTGCTCTTCGCGGCGCTGCCGGACGCGCGCCGCCTCGAATGGGCCGTCCTCGGCTTCGGCCTCTACGTCCCGCTGGTCCTGCTCGCCCGCTGGTACGTGCGACGCGCCGAACGCAACGAGCGGGACTTCGTGCGCCTCGTACAGGACCGATGAACTGACCACGGATGAGCTGGATGAGCTGACCACGGATGAACTCGAACTACGCCGTCCCCGCCGTAGCCCTCGTCGTCGTGGCGACCGTCCTCGTCGGCGCCTTCGGCCTGCGCATCTCCCGCACCACCTCCGACTTCTACGTCGCCTCCCGCACCGTCGGCCCCCGCCTCAACGCGGCCGCCATCAGCGGCGAGTACCTCTCCGCCGCCTCCTTCCTCGGCATCGCCGGCCTCGTCCTGGTCCAGGGCCCGGACATGCTCTGGTACCCGGTCGGCTACACCGCCGGATATCTGGTCCTGCTCCTGTTCGTCGCCGCCCCCCTGCGCCGCTCCGGCGCCTACACGCTGCCCGACTTCGCCGAGGCCCGGCTCGCCTCCCAGGCGGTACGGCGGCTGGCGGGCGCCTTCGTCGTCGGGGTCGGCTGGCTGTACCTGCTGCCCCAACTCCAGGGCGCCGGGCTGACGCTGACGGTGCTGACCGGGGCGCCCGCCTGGCTCGGCGGAGTGATCGTCGCGGCCGTGGTGGTCGCCACCGTCGCCGCCGGCGGCATGCGCAGCATCACCTTCGTGCAGGCCTTCCAGTACTGGCTCAAACTCACCGCCCTGCTCGTCCCCGTCCTCTTCCTCGTCCTCGCCTGGCAGGACGACGGAGCCCCCCGGCCCGCCTTCGAGGAACCGGCCACCTTCCGCGAGCAGCGGGCCGTCCGTGTCGACGCGGGCCTCGACCTCAAGCTGGACGCGCCGCTGACCGTCACGGTGAGCGGCACGGTCGACGGCCGCGCGCACGACCACGACCGGCTCCGCCTGCCCGCAGGCACCCACCGCGTCGAGCAGGGCACCCGCCTCACCTTCGATCGGGGCGCCGCAGTCCCGACCGCCGACCGCAGCGGCTCCGGCGGCATGTCGACCTCCCTCGCCGCGAGCCGCGAGGAACGCCCGCTGTACGCCACGTACGGGCTGATCCTGGCCACCTTCCTCGGCACCATGGGCCTGCCGCACGTCGTGGTCCGCTTCTACACCAGCCCGCACGGAGTCGCCGCCCGCCGCACCACCGTGGCGGTGCTCGCCCTGATCGGCGGCTTCTATCTGCTGCCGCCCGTCTACGGCGCCCTCGGCCGGCTCTACGCCCCCGAACTCACCCTCACCGACGACGCGGACGCCACCGTCCTGCTGCTGCCCGAACGGATGATCGGAGGCCTCGGCGGCGACCTGCTCGGCGCCCTGGTGGCGGGCGGTGCCTTCGCCGCGTTCCTGTCGACGGCGTCCGGGCTGACCATGGCCGTCGCCGGCGTGCTCACCCAGGACGTCCTGCCCGCGCGCGGCGTACGGCACTTCCGGCTCGGCACGGTACTCGCCATGGTCGTCCCGCTCGCCGCCGGCATGCTCGTGGGCGGACTGCCGGTCGCCGACGCGGTCGGGCTGGCTTTCGCGGTGTCGGCCTCGTCCTTCTGCCCGCTGCTCGTCCTCGGCATCTGGTGGCGGCGGCTGACCCCGCCGGGCGCGGCCGCCGGGATGCTGGTGGGCGGCGGCTCCGCGTTCGTCGCCGTGGCCGCGACCATGGCGGGCTTCCCGGGCACCGGCCCCCTGCACTCCTTGCTGGCCTGGCCCGCGCTCTGGTCGGTACCGCTGAGCTTCCTCACCATGGTGCTGGTGTCCCTGGCCACGGCAGGCCGGGTCCCGGTGGGGACGGCGGCCATCCTGGCCCGCTTCCACCTGCCGGAGGAACTGCGGGCGGAGGCCAAGGCATGAGCGCGCGTCCCGCGGCGGGGGCCAAGGCATGAGCGCGCGTCCCGCGGCGGGGGCCAAGGCATGAGCGCGCGTCACACAGCAGGGCCAAGGCTGAGCGCGCGTCACGCGGCGGGGGCCAAGGCATGAGCGCGCGTCACACAGCAGGGCCAAGGCTGAGCGCGCGTCACGCGGCGGAGGTCAAGGCATGAGCGCGCCCCACACGGCGGGGGTGACGCCATGAGCGGATTCCTCGCCGGGCTGTGTGTGGCGATCCTCCCGCTGCTCGCCGCAGGATTCTGGCTCGGCCGGCGCACCGCCCGCCCGCAGCACCTCGGCGGACTCGGTACCCCGGTCGAACACGCCACCTTCGAGACCCTGCACACCGCCGCCCTCGCCGCGCCCCCGCTGCGCGCGGGCCTCACGGAGGAGACCGCCGGCAAGTCGGCCCGCCGGCTGCGCACGCTGCTGGGCACGGACGCGCTGTGTCTGACCGACCAGAAGGAGGTTCTGGTCTGGGACGGTGTGGGCGACCACCACCGCACCGAGATAATGGAACGCCTCGCGGGCCCCCTGGAGACCGGCCGCGGCGAGGCCTTCCGGCTGACGTGCGAGGTGCCCGACTGCCCCGTCCGCTGGGCCGTCGTCGCCCCGCTCACCGTCGACGACCGCGTCCACGGCGCCCTGGTCGCCTGCGCACCCCGGGAGTCCGCCGTCCTGGTCCGGGCCGCCGGAGAGGTCGCCCGCTGGGTCTCCGTCCAGCTCGAACTCGCCGACCTCGACCAGTCCCGCACCCGTCTCATCGAGGCCGAGATCAAGGCCCTGCGCGCCCAGATATCCCCGCACTTCATCTTCAACTCGCTCGCGGTGATCGCCTCGTTCGTGCGCACCGACCCCGAGCGGGCCCGCGAACTGCTCCTGGAGTTCGCCGACTTCACCCGCTACTCGTTCCGGAGACACGGCGACTTCACCACCCTCGCCGACGAACTGCACGCCATCGACCACTACTTGGCGCTCGTACGGGCACGCTTCGGCGACCGCCTGTCGGTGACCCTGCAGATCGCGCCGGAGGTGCTGCCGGTCGCCCTGCCCTTCCTCTGCCTCCAGCCACTCGTCGAGAACGCCGTCAAGCACGGCCTGGAGGGCAAGGCGGTGGTCGCCGGCAAGAGCCACATCAGCATCACCGCGCAGGACGCCGGCGCCGAGGCCCTGGTCGTCATCGAGGACGACGGCGCCGGGATGGACCCCGCCCTGCTGGGCCGCATCCTCGCGGGCGAGGTCAGCCCGTCGGGCGGCATCGGCCTGTCCAACGTCGACGACCGGCTCCGCCAGGTCTACGGCGACGACTACGGACTCGTCATCGAGACCGCCGTGGGAGCGGGCATGAAGATCACCGCCCGGCTGCCGAAGTACCAGCCGGGGGTGCACTCCGCGAGCCGCCTCACCGGCGGCTGACGGTCAGGCGCCGCGGGTGGTCACCATCCCGAGGGTGATCAGGCCCAGCACGACCCAGCCGAACCACAGCCAGCCGTTACTGCCGAGCGCCACCGTGTAGGCGGTCACCGCGACGAGTCCGCCGACGGTGAGCACCCCCATCGTCCTGGTCGAGCCGTCCGTGGAACCGGGCATCGCAACACCCTCCTCATGGTTCGCCTCCCCCCATGGTGCCCCCGTTCTGCTTCCGTACGGTGCACACGACGAAATGTGTGCCGTTCTTCCAGCTGCCCTCGCTGGTCCAGGAGCCCGCCGTGTACACGGAAGGATCGAAGCCGTAGTCGCCCGGAGACACCTCGCGACCGCACGCCACGTCCGACTCCGTGCGAGCGTCGGCGAGGGAGACGTCGGCGCCCAGCCGGGTGAACCCGAGCACCTCCTCGTCGTGCGGCCCGTCACCCGGCCGGCCGGCCAGGGCGTACCAGACCCCGCCCAGCGCGAGTGCCAGCCCGAGCCCGCCCGCGGCCACGGCGCGCAGCGCGTACGAGCGCCCACGCCGCCGTCGGCCGGATCCGGACGCGGCCAGCGAGGGATGCCCGGATCCGGACGGGGCCGACCCGGGCCAGGGCCCCGCCGGCCCGGAAGCCGGACTGGAAGCCGGCCAGGAAGCCGGACCGGAAGCCCGACCGGATCCGTTCGTACCCGCGGCCGCCCCCGGCGACCCCATGGCCGTCCCGTACCCCTGCGGATCCGTTGGCAGTGCGGGAATCCCGGCCCACGGGGGCTGTGACCCCGGGTCGGTCCGGGTGCGGGCGTACGCCTCCGCCTGCGGGGTGACGATCCGCGACAGCTCCGCCTCCGTCGGCGCCGCGGACAGCCGCGCGTCCGGGTCCTTCGCGAGCAGCGCCCGCAGGAAGGGCGCCAGGGCACCGGCGCGCCCGCCCTGGCCGGCGCGCTGCTCGCCGGGGCGTCGGTGGCCGGTGCGCTGCTCGCGGGTTCGCTGGTGACGGGGGCGCTCAGCGGGGGCGGTGCGCTGGTGGTGACCGGGGTGCTGGGCGGGGGCGGGGCCCCGGGTGCGGCACTGGGTGGCGGCGCGCTCGTCACCTGCGGCGGTGAGCTGACCGGAGGGTCGGAAGCGGGCGGCGGGCTCGACCGGGGCGACGTGGCGGGTTCGGAGACGGGCGGCGGGTCCGAGGACGGGCGGCGGGTCCGAGGACGGTGGCCGGGAGTCGGGCGCACAAATGCGCGAAGTGTCATCACCGCTCCCCCTGCGGCTCCCCCGTCGCGCTTCATACTTCTGAACAAGAAGCCCTTCAACGCCCGCGTGCGTTCAATGAGGCCAAATAGGCGTTGTATGCCTCGAGTTCCTTGTCGCCGTCCCGGTCGGCGGCCCGGTCCGTGCGCTTGGCCTGCCGTTGTTCGGAGCGGTACCACTGGAACAGCAGTGCGATCAACACCAGTACGGACGGAATCTCACTGAACGCCCACGCGATCCCGCCGGCCGCGTTCTGGTCCGACAGCGCGTCGATACCGAGAGAGGCGGGCGGGTTCTTGAACGTCTCGACCATGGGCGTGGACGCCATCATCAGCGCGATGCCGAAGAAGGCGTGGAACGGCATTCCGGCGAACAGCTCCAGCATCCGGATCAGATAACCGGGGCGGTTGGGGCCCGGGTCCACACCCATGATCGGCCAGAAGAAGACCACTCCGACGGCGAGGAAGTGCACCATCATCGCGATGTGCCCCGTCCGGGACCCCATCAGGAAGTCGAAGATCGGCGTGAAGTACAGCGCGTACAGACTGGCGATGAACAGCGGAATGGTGAACGCCGGATGCGTGATGATCCGCATGTACCGGCTGTGCAGGAACATCAGCAGTGCCTCGCGCGGCCCCTTGCGTCCGCGCCCCGCCGTCGGCAGCGCGCGCAGCGCCAGCGTGACCGGGGCACCGAGCAGGATCAGGATCGGCGACAGCATGCTGATCACCATGTGCTGCACCATGTGCACGCTGAACATGACCATGCCGTAGTCATTGAGCTTGGTGCACATCACCAGCCCGATGCTCAGCACCCCCGCGACGAACGCGATCGTCCGCCCCACCGGCCACGCGTCCCCGCGCCGCCGCAGTCGAACGACCCCCCACCCGTACAGAGCGAGTCCCACCAGGCAGGCCACCAGAAAGAACGGGTCCGTCGCCGACCACTGAAGCCCCCGCCCCAGCGTGAACGGCGGCAGATCCATGGTCATGCCGGGCCCGCTGTGATCCATCTCCGCCGGCTCCTGATTCGTGGGGGTTGTACGGTTTCGGTCCGCCCCCAGACTAGAACCGCCCCCGGCCGCACTCTCGACCGGGGGCAGAACAGCCGACCTCAGGAGTTACAGCACGCACTCCGCTTCCGCGTACCGCTCCGCGGGAACCGTCTTCAACGTCTCCACGGCCTCCGCCAACGACACCATCACGATGTCCGTCCCCCGCAGCGCCGTCATCTTCCCGAACTCCTCCCGGTGCACGGCCTCCACCGCATGCCATCCGAACCGGGTCGCCAGCACCCGGTCGTAAGCGGTCGGCGTACCACCGCGCTGCACATGCCCCAGAATCACCGGCCGCGCCTCCTTGCCGAGGCGCTCCTCCAGCTCGATGGACAGCTGCCGCGCTATCCCGGCGAACCGCTCATGCCCGTAGATGTCCTTGCGGCCCTCGTCGAAGGCCATGGTGCCCTGCGCCGGCTTCGCCCCCTCCGCCGCGACGACGATCGCGAACCGCTTGCCCGCCTCGAACCGCTTGCCGACCGTGCGGGCCAGCTCCTCGATGTCGAAGGGCCGTTCCGGTACGACGATGGCATGGGCGCCGGCGGCCATGCCGGAGTGCAGCGCTATCCAGCCGGTGTGGCGGCCCATGACCTCGACGACCAGGACGCGCTGGTGGGACTCGGCGGTGGTCTTCAGCCGGTCGAGGGCCTCCGTCGCGACCCCCACGGCCGTGTCGAAGCCGAAGGTGACGTCGGTCACCGCGATGTCGTTGTCGATGGTCTTCGGTACGCCCACGATCGGCAGACCGGCGTCGGACATCAACCGGGCGGCCTTGAGCGTGCCCTCGCCGCCGATCGGGATGACCGCGTCGAGACCGAGCTCCTCGAGGTGGCCCCGGGCCCGGTCCACGCCGTCCCGCAAGTGCGAGGGCTGGACCCGGGAGGAGCCGAGGATGGTGCCGCCGCGCGCGAGGATGCCGCCCACCGCGTCGAGGTCGAGCTTGACATAGTCGCACTCCAGGAGGCCCTTCCAGCCGTCCCGGAAACCGATGACCTCGTCGCCGTGGTCGGCGACGGCACGGTGCACGACGGACCGGATGACGGCGTTCAGGCCGGGGCAGTCGCCGCCGGACGTGAGGACACCAATGCGCATAGCCCGAAATACCTTCTCAACGTGGGCCGGGAACCGGACCGCGCTGTCCGGCTGGACCAGGTCACCATAGCGGCGTCCGGGGGTGCTACCACAGCAGGCGTCCGCCAGGTGGACGCGGTGTCCGTCCGTCAGGTGGACCTGGCCGCACACATGAGCGGGCGGGGCGTCAGGTGGGCCGCACGCCCCGCCGGACACCCCCTGAAGCACTCCTCCAGCCGTTGGAACGCGCGACGGGCGCGCTCGTGGTCAACCCGCCACCGACGCCCGTGGTCACCCGCACCGGCGCCCGCCCGTGGTCACCCTCGCGGGCACCCCCGGTCGACGGTCGACCTCTTACGCAGGCTGCTGAGCCGACGCGATGCGCTCGTTGCGGAGCGCCTCGTACCAGCGGTCCTCGGTCGGCGGCAGCGCGTTCACGTCCAGCGCCAGCTTCAGCAGCAGGTCCGCGACCAGCGGGTTGCGCGCCAGCACCGGGCCGTGCATGTACGTACCGAAGACCGTGTCGTTGTACGCCCCCTCCGTGCCGTCGCCGGTCCCGTTGCCGTTGCCGATGCGGACCTGGGCGAGCGGGCGGGCGGTGGGGCCGAGGTGGGTGACGCCCTGGTGGTTCTCGAATCCGGTCAGCGGGGGCAGCCCCAGACGCGGGTCGATGTCGCCCAGCACGTCACCGACGCACCGCTCGCCCTCGCCGCGCACCGAGACCACGTCGAGCAGGCCGAGGCCCGGCTCGCGCTGGCCGAGGTCGTTGATGAACTCGTGGCCGAGGATCTGGTAGCCGGCGCAGACCGAGAAGACGATCGCGCCGTTCTCCACGGCCCGATGCAGTCCGGCGTCGCGGCGCAGCCGCTCGGCCGCGAGCCGCTGCGGCCGGTCCTCGCCGCCGCCGATCAGGTAGATGTCTCCGGAGGTCGGGATCGGCTGGTCGCTGCGCACGTCGAGGCGGGCCACGTCGAGGCCGCGCTGCCGGGCCCGCCGCTCCACGACGAGGACGTTGCCCTGGTCGCCGTAGGTGCTCAGCAGGTCGGGATAGATCCAGACGATCCGCAGTTGGTTGTCGCTCACAAAAATCCCCTGAAGTCCGGTGCTCAGTTGCCGACGCGGCGGCGCAGATCCTGGAAGGCGGTGTAGTTGGCGATGACCTCGATCCGGCCGGGCGGGCTCATCTGCACCGCCTGGTCGAGGTTCTCGCACACCTGGAAGTGCTGGCCTGCGACCTCCAGGCGCACCGCGAGGTCCAGCTTACGGTCACCGACGACGCAGATCGGGTGGCCGGTCAGCCGCGTGTAGTCGACGTCCCACAGCCAGGAGGTGTCGGTGCCGTCGGCGCCGCGCGCGTTCACCGAGAGGATCACCGGGGTCGGCGGCGGGTCGATCAGGCTGAACGTTTCGAGCCAGCCCGCCGGGTTCTTGGCGAGCAGGAGCCTGAGGTCGCGCTCCATGAACTGCACGACATCGTACCGGCCGGCCACCGCCTGCACCTGGTACATGCGCTCCAGCGCGACCTGCGGCGGCACCCCGAAGACGGCGGCGACGGCAGCCGAGGAGGCGGCGTTGGCCTTGTTGGCGCGGCCCGGCAGCTGGAGGTGGATCGGCCAGGCGGACCCGTGCGGGTCGAGAACGTGGTCACCGGACAGCGCCCAGCTCGGCGTCGGCCGCCGGAAGCCGCACTCGCCGCAGAACCAGTCGTCGCCGGGCCGCTGCATCACACCACCGCAGGACGGGCAGGACCAGGCGTCGTCCTTCCACATCTGTCCGGCGGCGACCCAGATCACGTTGGGGGAGGAGGACGCGGCCCACACCACCAGCGGGTCGTCCGCGTTGGCCACGATCACCGCCTTGGAACCGGCGAGCCCCTCCCGCCAGTTCTCGGCGAGCATGCGGGTCTCGGCGGCGCGGTCGAGCTGGTCGCGGGAGAGGTTGAGCAGGGCGATGCACTTGGGGTCGGTGTCCCGCGCGACCCCGGCGAGGTACTTCTCGTCGACCTCGATGACGCCGTAGCGCGCGTCCGAGCTGCCCGCCAGCGCCGAGGTGATACCGGCCGGCATGTTGGCGCCGAGCGCGTTGGAGACGACCGGCCCCGCGGCGTGCAGCGCCTCGGCGATCAACCGGGTGGTGGTGGTCTTGCCGTTGGTCGCCGACACCAGCACGACGTCCAGGTGCTGGGCGAGCCGGGCGAGAAGATCGGGGTCGAGTTTGAGTGCCACCCGGCCGCCGATCACCGAACCGCTGCCGCGTCCCGCGGCGCGCGACGCCGCCGCGACCGCCTTGCCCGCGGTAACGGCGATCTTGGCCCGCGGCGTGAGCGGGTCCGAGTTGCCTGCCATCAGTTCTCGATCCTCCTTGCGTACGCGCCGCGCCTCTGCCCCCGGCAACGTGTGGACCTCAGCCTATCGAGATCCATTCGCACTCCTGAACCGCGGCGCCCGCCCGACCTTCGTATGACAGGGAGGACCGTACCCTTGTCGCCATGCGATACGGCTCCATCCCGGGCGCCCGAGGCCGTGTCCGGCCCCTCACCCTGCTCGGCGACCCGCTCCTGCACACCGCCTGCGAGGAGGTCACCGACTACGGCCCCGAACTGGCCCGCCTCGTCGAGGACTTGTTCGCGACCATGTACGCCGCTCAGGGCGTGGGCCTGGCGGCGAACCAGGTCGGGGTGCCGCTCCGCGTGTTCGTCCACGACTGCCCGGACGACGAGGAGGTCCGTCATCTCGGCCATGTGGTGAACCCGCGGCTCGTCGAGGCGGACGGGCTGGTGCTGCGGGGCCCGGAGGGCTGCCTGTCCCTTCCGGGCCTGGAGGCGGGGACCGAGCGCTACGACCACGCGGTGATCGAGGGGTTCACGATGACGGGTGAGCCGATCACCGTCCACGGGACGGGCTTCTTCGCCAGATGCCTGCAGCACGAGCACGACCACGTGGAGGGCCGGGTCTACGCCGACCACCTCAAGGGCCGCCGCCACCGCCGCCTGATGCGACAGGTGACGCGCGCTACATGGGGCCGGTGACCTGTCCGACCCGAAGGGGCGGGGGCTGTGCCGATGCGTGGCTCGGCCGCGCGGGGTCCCGCAAGCCCCCGCGGCCCCGCAGGCCTCAGGGGCCCCGCAGGCGATACAGCACCCGGCGTACGTGACGACCGTCAGAACCCCGGACCGCCGCTCTTGTCCGCCGCCGCGGCGAGCCGCCCCCACAGCAGGTCCGCCAGGCTCCGCACCAACTCAGCCCGGGAACAAGGCCGTTCCCCCAGCCACCAGTCCCCGGCCGCGTGCATCATGCCGACGATCCCGTGCCCCCACACCCGAGCCAACTGCTGACCTCCGGGCCCCAGATCCAGCCGGTCCTCGATGACCTGGGCCAGCTCCTCGCCCATCCGTCGCAACAGCGGAGCGAAATGCTGGCCGACATCGAAACCCTGATCTCCGACATGGCCCCCTTCCGCCGGATGCATCAGGAACCGATACACCTGAGGGCGTGCCTCGATCGCCGCCAGATACGTGTCCAACGTCGCCTCGACCCGCTCCCGTCGCTCGGCCGGCGCGTCCAGCGCCGCCCGCAGCGAGTTCAGCAGCGCGTCGGTGTGCCGCTTGGCCAACGCGGCGTACAGTCCGCTCTTGTCACCGAAGTGCCGGTACAGAATCGGCTTCGTGATACCGGCTTCCGCGGCGATCGCGTTCATCGAGGCATGCGGCCCGTCGCGCAGCACCACTCTGTCCGCGGCCTCCAGCAGCTCGCGTCGGCGACGGTCCGCCGACCGCTGCTGATCGGTCCGCTGCGTGGTGTCCATGTGCTCTCCCCACCCGTGCTGATTAGGTAATGCCTGCGCAAACTAACACCCAGCATGCCCCCTACATCGAACGGGCGGGCGGACAGTCGTCAGGAGTTGACTTTTCCTACCAGCCGGTAACAGACTCGGAGTTACCGTAAGTAACAGGTACGTGCGCAACCGCTGGAGGGGACATGGCCGAGTTCACCATGGAGCTCAACGACGAACAGAAGGAGGTCCGGGACTGGCTGCACGGCTTCGCGGCCGACGTGATCCGCCCCGCGGCCGCCGAATGGGACGAGCGTGAGGAGACTCCCTGGCCGGTCATCCAGGAGGCCGCCAAGGTCGGCATCTACTCCCTCGACTTCTACGCCCAGCAGTACTTCGACCCCACCGGCCTCGGCATACCGATGGCCATGGAGGAGCTGTTCTGGGGAGACGCGGGCATCGCCCTGTCCATCGTCGGCACCGGCCTCGCCGCCGTGGGTGTCCTCGCCAACGGCACCGAGGAGCAGATCGGCACCTGGATCCCCCAGATGTACGGCGACGCCAACGATGTCAAGCTCGCCGCGTTCTGCTCCTCCGAACCGGACGCCGGCTCCGACGTGGCCTCGATGCGTACGCGAGCCGTGTACGACGAGGCCAAGGACGAGTGGGTCATCAACGGCACCAAGACCTGGGCCACCAACGGCGGCATCGCCAACGTCCATGTCGTCGTCGCGGTCGTCGACGCGGAGCTGGGTTCCAAGGGCCACGCCTCCTTCATCGTCCCTTCGGGGACGCCGGGGCTCGCCCAGGGGCAGAAGTTCAAGAAGCACGGGATCCGCGCCTCGCACACCGCCGAGGTCATCCTCGACAACGTGCGCGTCCCCGGCTCCTGCCTGCTCGGCGGCAAGGAGAAGCTGGACGAGCGGCTGGCGCGGGCCCGTGAGCGGGCCAAGGCGGGCGGCGAGCGAAGCGAGATGGGGGTCCCCCCGGCCGGAGGCTGGGGGAGGGTGAAGAACGCGGCGATGGCGACATTCGAGGCGAGTCGTCCCGCGGTGGGAGCCATGGCGGTCGGAACTGCCAGGGCCGCGTACGAGGTTGCCCTCGACTACGCCAAAACCCGTGAGCAGTTCGGACGGCCGATCATCGACAACCAGGGGGTGGCCTTCCAGATCGCCGACATGCGGACGTCCATCGACGCGGCCCGGCTGCTGGTCTGGCGTGCGTCCTGGATGGCGGTCAGCGGGAAGCAGTTCACGGCGGCCGAGGGCTCGATGTCCAAGCTGTTCGCCAGTGAGACGGCGAAGAAGGTCACCGCCCAGGCGATCCAGATCCTGGGCGGCAACGGCTACACCAGGGAGTACCCGGTGGAGCGGATGCACCGGGACGCGGCGATATACACCATCTTCGAAGGGACGAGTGAGATCCAGCGGCTGGTGATCGCGCGGACCTTGTCCGGGATGCCGATCCGGTAGCGCCCTACGGGGACCCGCGCGACTCGGCCGGCCGCTCGGCGGTGACTGATCGCGCGGTTCCCCGCGTCCGTTCAGGACGAAGCCGGGTCCGGCGGGCGGGCCAGATCGCCCACCAGGCTGCGCCACCGGTGAGTGACTGGTCAAAGCCCTGCCTGCGCCGATGCGCTGCTTACGTCGAAGCCCCGCCTACGGCGTAGTTCCGCTGCTGTGTGCGATGCACGCCACGTCGATGCGATCGGCCAGCTTCGCCAGCTCGATCGTCAGCGCGGCGACCGTGTCCTCGTCGAGCCCGTCCTCGCCGGCCTCCACCAGGTGCAGCCACCTTCCGCCCACCGTGCGGAGCAGCTTGCTGACATCGGCGGCGGCCACCTGCAAGGTCCCGCGGTCGTCGACGATCAGAGGCAGAGTCACTTCGCGGTTCACAAAGGGGATCGTAGCCGCGGAAGCCTCACGCTCCGTGCCATACGGTGGTGATGTTGCAGAACTCCCGGATTCCGTGCCCGGACAGCTCACGCCCGTACCCGGACCGCTTCACTCCGCCGAACGGGAGCGCCGGGTGGGAGGCGGTCATCCCGTTGACGTACACGCCACCGGCCTCCAGGTCCCGTACAAAACGATCGACCTCGGCCTCGTCCCGCGTCCAGACGTTCGAACTCAGGCCGAACGGCGAGTCGTTGGCGATCAGCACGGCCTCTTCCAGGTCGGCCGCGCGGTACAGCGTGGCGACCGGGCCGAAGGCCTCCTCGCGGTGGATGCGCATCTCGCGGGCGATGTCGGCGAGGACGGTCGGCGGGTAGTACCAGCCGTCCCCGTCGGGCCGCTCGCCCCCGCACAGCACGCGCGCGCCGCTGCGCCTGGCGTCGTCGACCAACTCCTCCAGATCGGCCCGCCCCTGCTCGCTGGCGAGTGGCCCGACGTCCGTCTCCTCCGCCAGCGGATCGCCGACCGTCAGCGCCTTCATGCCCGCGACGAACCGCTCGGCGAACGCGTCGTACACGTCCGTGTGCACGATGAACCGCTTGGCGGCGATGCACGACTGCCCGTTGTTCTGCACCCGCGCGGTCACCGCGATCTGCGCTGCCCTGTCGATGTCGGCGGACGGCATCACGACGTACGGGTCGCTGCCGCCCAGCTCCAGCACCGTCTTCTTGATCATCTCCCCGGCGGTGGCAGCGACCGCGCGGCCGGCGGGCTCGCTGCCGGTGAGGGTGGCCGCCTTGACGCGGTCGTCGCGAAGGATCTCGTCGATCGCGCCGGAGCCGATGAGCAGGGTCTGGAAGGCGCCCTGGGTGAAGCCCGCCCGGTGGAACAGGTCCTCCAGGTAGAGGGCGGTCTGCGGGACGTTGGAGGCATGCTTGAGCAGGCCCACGTTGCCCGCCATCAGCGCCGGGGCCGCGAAGCGGACCACCTGCCAGAGCGGGAAGTTCCACGGCATCACCGCGAGCACCGGGCCCATCGGCCGGTAGCGGACCAGGGCCCGGGAGGCACCGGAGTCCTTCACATCGGCGGCGGAGGGCTCCTCGTCGGCGAGGAGCTCCTCGGCGTGGTCGGCGTACCAGCGCATTACCTTTGCACACTTCGCGGCCTCGGCGCGCGCCTGGGTGACCGGCTTGCCCATCTCGGTCGTCATCACGCGGGCGATGTCCTGCTGGTCCTCGTCGAGGAGATCGGCGGCCCGGTGCAGCAGCCGGGCGCGTTCCGCGAAGGTCGTCGTCCGGTACGTCCGGAACGTGGCCTCCGCGAGCTGGAGCCGGCGCTCGATCTCCTCCTCGCCCATGGCCTCGTACGTCTTGAGCGTCTCGCCGTTCGCCGGGTTCACCGTTGCGATGGGCATGACGGACCTCCTGGGAAGCTGGCTGTGCTGTGACCTTCGCGCGTTGCGGAAGGGGCCGCAACGCGTACACCTCTGCTCAGGACGAGTGCTCCGCCAGCCGGTCGAGAAACGCGGCCTGCGCCTTCACGATCACCGCTCGCGCGCCGTCCAGGTCGAACCACGCCACGCGGTCCAGTTCCGGGAACTCCTGGGTCTGTCCGGACTTCGGCGGCCACTCCATGCGGAAGGTGCCCGGGTCTATCGTGGCCGGGTCGAGGTCCGCCTCGACCGCCCACGCCGTGACGATCTTGCCGTTGGTCTGCCGGACCTCGCCGAGCGGTACGGCCTCCCCGTCGGGCGGCGGCAGCCCCAGCTCCTCCTGGAACTCGCGGCGGGCCGCGTCCCACGCCGGCTCGTCCGCGTCGTACTCGCCCTTCGGCACGGTCCACGCACCGGCGTCGCGCCGCGCGAAGAAGGGACCGCCCATGTGGCCGAGCAACACCTCCGTCCCGTGACCACTGCGGCGGAACAGCAGCAGGCCCGCACTGCGCTTCACCGCCGCACCTCCGGATGGGCCGCGAGCAGCGTCTCGACCGTGTCGGCGTCCTCGGGGCGTTTGTCCTCGCGGTAGCGGACCACGCGGGCGAAGCGGAGGGTGACGCCGGCCGGGTAACGGGTGGACCTCTGCAGGCCGTCGTAGGCGATCTCCACGACGAGGTCGGGCCGTACGGTCACCACGGAGCCGTTCGTGTCCACGGCCAGTTCCTGGAGCCGTTCGGTCTGCCAGGTCAGCATCGCGTCGGTCATGCCCTTGAAGGTCTTGCCGAGCATCGCGAAGGAACCGTCCGTGGCGCGGGCGCCGAGGTGGAGGTTGGAGAGCTTGCCGGTGCGGCGGCCGTGGCCCCACTCTGCGGCCAGGACGACCAGGTCGAGCGTGTGCACGGGCTTGACCTTCAGCCAGGAGGCGCCGCGCCGGCCCGCGTTGTAGGGGGCGTCGAGCGACTTCACGACGACACCCTCGTGGCCGCGCTTCAGGGTCTCGGCGAGGAACTCCTCGGCCGCGTGCACGTCCTGCGGCCCGGACACCAGGGTGCGGCGCACCCGCATCGGCTCCGGCACCAGCCGCTCCAGCTCCGCGTGCCGTTCGGCGAACGGGAGGTCGAGCAGGTCGCGGTCGTCGACGGACAGGGCGTCGAAGAAGACGGGGGAGACGGGGACCGTCCCGGCGGCCGTTGTCACGTCCACCCGGGAGCCGACCCGGCCGGCCGTCTCCTGGAAGGAGCGGGGGCGGCCGGCCGCGTCGAAGGCGATGACCTCGCCGTCCAGGATGAACCGGTCGCCCCTCAACTCCAGTGCCGCCGAGGTCAGTTCGGGCAGCCGGTCGGTGATGTCGTCGAGGGTGCGGGTGTACAGCCGTACGGCGCCGCCGTCGCGATGGACCTGGACGCGGATGCCGTCCAGCTTCTCCTCGACCGCGCACCCGCCCAGCTTCTCGACCGCTTCGGCGACCGAGGACGCGCTGTGCGCCAGCATCGGCAGGACCGGGCGGCCGACGGTGAGCCGGAAGCGGTCCAGGGCGCCGGGGCCGTCCGCGAGCAGGGCCTCGGCCACCGTCCGGAGCGAGCCCGCCAGCATCACGGCCCGCCGGACGTCCGCCGACGGCGCCGCGGTGGCCTGCGCGAGGCCCTCGATCGCGACCGCGTCCAGCGCACCCTGCCGGACCTCGCCGCTGATCAGCCCGAGCAGGAACCGCTGCTCGTCCCGGGTGGCCGCGCCCATCAGCTCCCCGACGAGACGCGCCCGCTCGGCCTGCGAGCCGGCGCCCGAGACCTGCCCCAGCTCGCTCAGCAGGGCGTTCACCTCGCGCACGGTCAGCGTCGGCTCGGCGGCCGCGACGACGGGCCGGCTGAGCACCTTCCAGCCGACGCCGAGGCGCCCCTGGGGCAGCCGTCCGGCGAGGTAGGGGATGACGATCGGTACGTCCTGAGCCTCGGCGTCCCGGAAGAGCTCGGCGAGGAGCGCGATCTTCCGGGAGCGCGCCGAGGTGGCGGCGACCTCCTGGGACACCTGGGCCAGCCGGGTCAGCAACATGCAGCCATGGTGCACCGGAGGCGGGCGGTCCACACCCGCTACGTCCGGGCGGCGCGGGCGGTCTCCCTCCGGACGGCCGTGTCGAGGTCCGCCATCAGCAGGTCGCCGTCGATCGTGGCGCCCGACCGTATCCGTGTGCCGAGGGCGCGTTGCGAGGCTCACCGGCGTCGACGACCAGCGTGTGGCGCCGGGCGCGCCCGAGGACCAGCGCGGCGGACAGCCCCGCCGTACGGCCTCCGACCACGATCACTTCGTACTTCTCGGTCAATGGGTGACCACCTCCACGACGACGGTCCCTCGTCCCCCGCGGCATTGACAAAGGTGTTTGCCGAAACTGCAATGACCTCATGAGTGACGACGACATGGGCGAGGTGCTCGCGGAGGTCGGCCCGCGACTGCGGCGGATCCGCAAGGAGCGGGGCGCGACCCTGGCCGGGCTGTCCGAGGTGACCGGCATCTCGGTGAGCACGCTGTCCCGGCTGGAGTCGGGCCTGCGCAGGCCCAGCCTGGAGCTGCTGCTGCCGATCGCGCGGGCCCACGAGGTGGCGCTGGACGATGTGGTGGGCGCTCCGCCGGTGCGCGATCCGCGGGTGCGGACCGCGCCGATCTCCCGGCACGGGCGCACCTACTGGCCGCTCACCCGGCAGCCCGGCGGGCTCCAGGCCTTCAAGGTGCTCGTGCCGCCGGGAAACGAGGAACCGGAGCTGCGGACGCACGAGGGCTACGAGTGGCTGTACGTGCTGGCGGGGCGGCTCCGGCTGGTGCTGGGCGGGCAGGATGCCGTCCTGGTGGCCGGGGAGGCCGTCGAGTTCGACACCCGGGTGCCGCACTGGTTCGGGTCGACGGGGGAGGGGCCGGCGGAGTTCCTCAGCCTCTTCGGGCCGCAGGGGGAGCGGATGCACGTACGGGCGCGGCCCAAGCGGTCGTGAGGCGTCCGACAGTTCCCGGATGCTGTACCGGATCGCGCTGTCCCGGGTTGCTGTCCCTGATTACTGTTCCCTGACGACAAGCGACCGCTTAGTATGCGAGGGAACCCGGTCAGACGAAGCAGTCCCGTGGAGGCCCCGCATGCAGGCATGGCACGTGCACGAGAACGGCGAACCGGGCGAGGTGATGCGTCTGGAGGACGTGGCGCGGCCCACGCCCGGTGACGGCCAGGTCCTGCTGAAGGTGCGCGCGGCGAACATCAACTTCCCGGACGTGCTGATGGCCCGCGGCCACTACCAGGTCCGGCCGCCGCTGCCGTTCACGCCGGGCGTGGAGATCTGCGGCGAGACGGAGGACGGCCGCCGGGTCATCGCCAACCCCGCGCTGCCGTACGGCGGTTTCGCCGAATACGCCGTCGCGGACTCGGCCGCCCTGCTGCCCGCCCCCGACTCGCTGGACGACGCCGAGGCGGCGGCCCTGCACATCGGCTACCAGACGGGCTGGTTCGGTCTGCACCGGCGGGCCCGCCTGGAAGCCGGCGAGACGCTGCTCGTCCACGCCGCCGCCGGAGGGGTCGGCAGCGCGGCCGTGCAGCTCGGGAAGGCGGCCGGAGCGAGGGTGATCGGTGTCGTCGGCGGCGCCGACAAGGCCGCTGTCGCCCGGGAACTGGGCTGTGACGTGGTGATCGACCGGCGGAGCGAGGACGTCGTCGGCGCCGTGAAGGAAGCCACCGGAGGCCGGGGCGCCGACGTGGTCTACGACCCGGTCGGCGGCGAGGCCTACACACAGTCGACCAAGGTTGTGGCCTTCGAGGGCCGGATCGTCGTCGTCGGCTTCGCGAGCGGCACGATCCCCGGCCCGTCGCTCAACCACGCCCTGGTGAAGAACTACGCGATCCTCGGCCTGCACTGGGGGCTGTACAACACCAAGAACCCGAAGCTGGTCCAGCACTGCCACGAGCAGCTCACCGAACTGGCGGCCCGGGGCGCGATCAAGCCGCTGGTGAGCGAGCGGGTGCCGCTGAGCGGGGCCGCGGCCGCCGTGCAGCGGGTCGGGGACGGTGTGACGACCGGACGGGTCGTCGTCGTTCCCGGCCTCACGGAAGAGGCGGCGGCATGACCGACGCAGCCGAACTCAAGCGCCGCACCGCACAGTTGCTGGCTGCCTGCCCGCCCGCCGACACCGACCGACTCGACTTCCTCAAGGCCCGGTTCGACGCCGGACTCGCCTGGGTGCACTACCCCGAAGGCCTCGGTGGCCTCGGAGCCCCGCGCTCCCTCCAGGCCGTCGTGGACGCGGATCTGGAGGCCGCCGGAGCCCCCGACAACGACCCACGGCGCATCGGCATCGGCCTGGGAATGGCCGCGCCGACGATCCTCGCCTTCGGTACCCAGGAGCAGAAGGAGCGGTATCTGCGGTCTCTGTGGGTGGGGGAGGAGGTCTGGTGCCAGCTGTTCAGCGAGCCCGGCGCCGGATCCGACCTCGCGGCGCTCGGGACGCGGGCCGTCCGTGCGGATGGGGGCCCCTCCCGCTCGAGCGAAGCCGAGAGTGGGGGAGAATGGGTCGTCAACGGGCAGAAGGTGTGGACGTCCAGCGCCCACCTCGCCCGCTGGGCAATCCTCATCGCCCGCACCGACCCGGACGTGCCCAAGCACCGGGGCATCACGTACTTCATCTGCGACATGACCGACCCCGGCGTCGAGGTTCGGCCGCTGCGCCAGATCACCGGCGAGGCCGAGTTCAACGAGGTCTTCCTCACCGACGTCCGCATCCCCGACTCCCGGCGCCTCGGTGAGGTCGGCGACGGCTGGCGGGTCGCCCAGACCACGCTGAACAACGAACGCGTCGCCATCGGCGGCATGCGGCTGCCCCGCGAGGGCGGGATGATCGGCCCGGTCGCCAGGACCTGGCGCGAACGGCCCGAGCTGCGCACCCACGACCTGCACCAGCGGCTGCTGAAGCTGTGGGTCGAGGCCGAGGTCGCCCGCCTCACCGGCGAACGCCTGCGCCAGCAGATGGTCGTCGGCCAGCCCGGCCCCGAGGGCGCCGGCATGAAGCTGGCGTTCGCCCGCCTCAACCAGGAGATCAGCGGCCTGGAGGTCGAACTCCTCGGCGAGGAGGGCCTGTTGTACGACGACTGGACCATGCGCCGACCTGAGCTGGTCGACTTCACCGGTCGGGACGCCGGTTACCGCTACCTGCGCTCCAAGGGCAACAGCATCGAGGGCGGGACCAGCGAGGTCCTGCTGAACATCGTCGCCGAGCGCGTCCTGGGTCTGCCCGCCGAGCCGCGCACCGACAAGGACGTCGCCTGGAAGGACCTCGCCCGATGAGCACCGAGCCCGACCTTCTGTACGCGGAGGAGGAAGACGCCCTCCGCGCCGCCGTCCGCGACCTGCTCACCGACCACTGCGACCCGGCGGGCGTGATCGCCCGGACCGAGTCGGACACGCCCCACGACCGCGAGACGTGGAAGGCGCTCACCGAGGGCATGGGCCTCGCCGGGCTGCTGGTGCCCGAGGCGCAGGGCGGCCAGGGCGCCACCCACCGCGAAGCCGCCGTCGTCCTGGAGGAGTTGGGGCGGTCCGTCGCCCCCGTGCCGTACCTCACCAGCGCCGTCGTCGCCACCGAGGCCCTGCTCGCGTGCGGGACCGACGACCTGCTGGCCGAGCTGGCTTCGGGCCGGACCGTCGGCGCCCTCGCGGTCGGACTGCACGTGGCTCCGGGCGGCGCCTTCAAGGCAGTACGACCGGAAAACGGCACGCTCCACGGGGAGTTGACCGGCATCGCGGACGCGGCAATCGCCGACGTCCTGCTCGTTCCGGCCGCGGACGGCGGGCTGTACATCGTCGAGGCGGACGCCGTGACCGTCACCCCGCAGGTGCCCCTGGACCTGACCCGGCCGCTCGCCGCCGTCACCCTCGACGGGGCTCGGGCCCGCCGGATCGGCGACGCCGAACCGGCCGTACGCCGGGCCCTGCGCACCGGGGCCGGACTGCTCGCCTCCGAGCAACTCGGCCTCGCCGAATGGTCGTTGACCGAGACCGTCCGCTACCTCAAGGAGCGCAAGCAGTTCAACCGGCCCGTCGGCGGCTTCCAGGCACTCAAGCACCGGCTCGCCCAGCTCTGGCTGGACGTCGTCCACCTGCGCGCGGCGGCCCGCAACGCGGCGGACGCGCTCACGACCGGCGAGGACGTCGACGTGGCGGTCGCCGTCGCCCATGCCTACGCGGCACCCGTCGCCGTCCGGGCCGCCGAGGAGGCCCTGCAACTGCACGGCGGCATCGGCATGACGTGGGAGCACCCGGTCCAGCTGCACCTGAAGCGTGCCAAGGCCGACTCGATCGCCTACGGCACGGCCGGCGCCCACCGGGAGACGGTGGCCGAACTGGTCGACCTCCAAGCTCCCTGACGTTCACCCGGGAAAGCCCGCCCGACCTGGGGCGGGCCTTTTCGTGTGCCTCGCGCGGAGGAGATGAACGGGCAGCGGCAGTCCGGCCAACTCCTCTCCCGGGCCTGCACCCAGGGGCCGTACGGATTGCATACTCGCAGCGTTCCCGTACGGCCTACCAGGGAGGCAGAGCATGGCCCTCACCACCCGCCGCAGAGCCCTCACGACCCTCGGTGCCGCCCTCGCGGGCGCCGTCGCCCTGCCCGCCGCCGACGCGCTCGCCGGCGAACGCAGGCACCGCCCACGGCCGTTGTGGCGTGCCCACGCGCACAACGACTACGAGCATCCGCGCCCCCTCCTCGACGCCCTCGACCACCGCTTCGGCAGCGTCGAGGCCGACATCTACCTGGTCGGTGACCAGCTCCTCGTCGCCCACGACCCGGTCGACCTCGACCCGAAGCGCACCCTCGAATCCCTCTACCTCGAGCCGCTGGCCGCCCGCGTCCGGGCCAACCACGGTTCCGTGTACCGGGGTCACCGTCGGCCGTCGCAGCTTCTGGTCGACATCAAGACCGAGGGCTCGTCGACGTACCTCGAACTCGACCGTCACCTGAAGCGCTACCCGCACCTGTTCACGACCTACGCGCACGGACGGGTGCTGCCCGGGCCGGTCACCGCCGTCATCTCCGGCGACCGCGCGGCCCGTACGCCCATGGAGGCCCAGACCGTACGGCGTGCCTTCTACGACGGCCGGCTCACCGACCTCGGCACCTCGGCCCCCGCCTCCTTCGTCCCGCTCATCAGCGACAACTGGACGCTGAACTTCACCTGGCTGGGCGTCGGCGCCTTCCCCGACGCCGAGCGGCAGAAGCTGCGGGGCATCATCCGGGCCGCGCACTCCCGCGGGCAGAAGGTGCGGTTCTGGGCCACCCCGGACGTGGCGGGCCCCGCCCGGGACGCGCTGTGGGCCGAACTGCTCGCCGCCGACGTCGACCACCTCAACACCGACGACCTCGCGGGACTGGAGGCCTTCCTGGACGCCCACCGGTAGGCGCCTTCCTGGACGCCCACCGGCAGGCGCAGACACCACACGTTCGGAGGACAGGTCAGCTGCCCGGACGAACCCTCCACTACGCCACACTTGCGGCCGAACGCCGTGAACCGGACATGGCGGCGTGGTGGAGGAGGCTGACGATGGCGATTTCCCTCTCTGTGGTGCTGCTACTGGCGATCCTGGCGGTGATCTTCCTGCGCAGCGGCCAGCTGAAGTTCTCCCACGGGCTGGTGTGCCTGCTGCTCGGCTTCTGTCTGGCCGGGACGAACATCGCACCCAGCATCACCAGCGGTCTGACGGCGACGGCGGACATCGTCAGCACCCTCAGACCATGAGCGTCACGGGGTCGTGAAGACCCCGATGCCGTTCGAAACGGGCCGTTCCGCACCGCCGGAGGGATGGTTGCGGACGGTGACGGCACTCGCGCCCGGCTCCCGGGCGACGAGCGTCGTCGATCCGCCGCCGTCCAGACTGAAGGCGTCCGTCGAACCCAACCCTCGCATGGCGCCGGCGACTTCGGCGATGGTCAGGCCGCCGCGGTACTCGGGCGCCCCGTCGAGCGCGAGCAGCAGCAGACGTCGTCCGCCGTCCCCGACGCCCACGGCGGTGCGCACGGCCGCGGTCCGGTCGTCGAGGCCCGGCAGGGGCTGTCCGCCCCGCAGGACCGGATAGCCGCCGAGCGCGAAGCGGTACGGGATCCGGGACGCGGACGCCACCAGCCGGTGGCGCACCGTCACCGGCTCGCCCGCGAAGAACGTCCGCAGCTGCCGCGCGCCCGCCTCGCGGCCCACCAGCACGGTGGTTCCCGCGGCGATGGGACCGCTGCCGGGAGCGTCGGACATCGACACGACGCGGTGGTGACGGACCGTCACCTCGTAGGTGTCGGTGCTGCACGGAGCGGCCCGGTCGGTGTCCGTGCCGCAGGTGGCGCGCACCCGGGAGACGCTTCCCCAGTCGGAGGTGTACGCGCCGATGGAGCCCTCCGGCAGCGCGTACTGGTTCAGCCCGCCGAGCGGCAGCCGGCCCGCGGGCGTACGGACCGAACCATCGAGGGCGAGGGTGTCCAGCCGGGCCCGCCGGTCCACGCCCACGCCGATCACGTCCTCGGTGCCGGTGCCCGGCGGCAGGGCAGGACCGAAGCGCTGGCCGTTCGGCACCGCCGCCTTGAGAGCGTGGCCGCGCGCGACGGCCGGGCCCACGGTCGCGCCCGTGGCCTCGACGCCGGGGTGCTGGGTCTCGGTGATGTTGAAGAAGTCGCCGTTGACCCCTGCCACGGCCCCGGCCGCGTCGGCCATCCCGGAGACGGGGGAGCGCGCGGCCACCGCCCCCGGATACAGCAGATCGAGGCGTACCCGCGGATCACGCAGGTCGACGCTCAGCACATGGGCGTGGGCCACCCGGCCGGCCGCCGGGAGGTCGAACTCCTCGTACCCCACGCCCGGAGCGAGTCCGGTCCGGTCCGGTACGGCGCCGGCCGGTGCCGCCCCCACCAGGGCCGCACCGGCCAGTGTGCCGAGTGCCGCCAGCAACGCCAGTACGTCTCTGCCCGCCCCGAACCGTCTTTGACGACGCGTCACGATTCTCCCTGATGTCTCGTCAACTCTCCCAGGACTCAGGGGAAGTGCACCAGAGGACGGTGACCGGCGCGATGTCTACGTGCCTACGAGGCGCGAACGGGTGAGGAAACGTACTCCCTCATGCCCCCGAGCGCAGCGCGGGGGAGGCTGTGAGCGGGGTGCAGGCGTAGGGGCGGTCAGGGGGAGTACGGGGTGAAGTGGGCCGGCGTGTGGTCGTTGGGCAGGGCCGGGCGCCATGCGGTGAGGCCCTGGGCGCTGCACACGAACAGGTTCTCCGGCAGCCGGTCGAGCGCGAACCAGCGCCAGTCGCCGACCCGTTCGCCGGGCTGGTCGGCCGGCTCTCGCTCGGACGTCCTGTCCCTCAACGGGCTGGACGACCGGCGCCAGTCCCAGCGCGTGCTCAGCCGGGCCCAGGAGCTGATGGCGGACGCGGTCGGCGCCGAGCAGGCGTTCTTCTCCCCGTGCGGCAGCTCCCTGTCGGTGAAGACCGCCATGCCGGCCGTGGCCGGCCCCGGCGAGAAGCTGTTGCTGTCGCGCAACGCGCACAAGTCCGTGATCGCTGGAGCTGGAGCTGGAGCTGGAGCTGGAGCTGGAGCAGGCCATGCTGCCGCGCGAGGCGTTCTTCGCCGAGGTGGATCACGTGCCGGCCGAGCGTCCGCGGGACGGATCGCCGCGGAGATGATCAGTCCGTACCCTCCTGGCGTGCCCGTCCTCGCGCCCGGTGAGGTGATCAACGACGAGGTCCTCGACCACCTGCGCAGCGGCGTCGAACACGGTGTCCTGATCCCCGACGCGGCCGACTCGTCCGTCCGGACCCTGCGGGTGGTGGCGCGGCGCTGAGGTGCGGCTTCGGGCGTGGTGCGGCACGGCGTGGTGTGTCACGGCGTGGTGCTCTCGTAGCTGATCAGGTCGGTGACTGCGCGAAGTCCGCCCTGCGCGAGGGCGGTGCGCTGGCGGTCCGCGCCGGTTCCGCCCTGCAGAAGCCGGTGGACCAGGGCCGTGACCTGCCGGGTGTCGCCGGCCGCGTCGAGCGCCACGGCGATGTGCCGCAGGAGTGCGACCACCACGTCGCCGGCGCGGCTCGGGTCGCCTTCGGGACCGATCAAGGTGTCGCTCAGACCGTGCCGGGCCGCGTACCACATGCCCGCCTGCAGCAGTTCGTGAGCGCAGTCGGGCTCGGGGGCCCCCGCGGACTCCTCCGCCAGGGCGGTCTCCACCAGGGCCCGGATGATCCCGGCGAACATGACCGCGTCGTCCACCCGCAGCTGAACGTCCAGGCACCGCACCTCGATCGTGGGATACCGCTCCGAGAGGCGGGCCTGCCAGTACAACTGCCCCCTGTCCGCGATCAGGCCGCCGTCCAGGAGCCGTTGTATCCGCCGGTCGTAGTCCGCGGCGCCCTGGAAGGCCGGAGGCACGCCGCTGACCGGCCAGCGGCCGAAGAGCACGGTGCGCCAGCTGGCGAAGCCGGTGTCGTGGCCGTCCCACATCGGGGAGTTCGCCGACATCGCCGTCAGCGTGGGCAGCCACACCCGGATCCGGTTCATCACCCGCACACCCGCCTCCCGGCTGGGCACGGCGACGTGGACGTGCATGCCGTTGACCAGTTGCTCCGCCACCAGCTGAGGCGCCTGCGCACGCATGGCCCGGTAACGAGCCTGGTCGGTGACGGCGACCGGGTGACGATGGCGCAGCGGCGGTGTCGCGCAGGTCGCGATCAGGCAGCCGTGCTCCTCGGCGGCGGACCCTACGGCGTGCCGCAACCGCAGCAGATGACCTCCGACCTCCTCCAGGGTGCCGCACACCGGGGTGGCCACCTCGACCTGTGCCTGGAGCAGCTCGCACTGCACCTCCTGGTCGGTCGCGAAGGACCCCAGGCCCGCCACGGCGCGCACTTTGTCCGCCAGCGGGACCGGCAGGCCCGTGACCGGGTCCAGCAGCAGGTACTCCTCTTCCACACCGATCGTCGTCATCGGCCACCCTCTGTTCCGCCCGTGTACCGGGGGTCCGCATGTGCCGGACCGGCACATGTCGCACAGCAGTGATCACCTCGGAAGCGGTGCACACACTCGCGGGTCACCCGAGTGCCGCGACCGCCTCATGACAAACCATGGCAAAGCTTGGCGCACAGCGCATCGGGCACGGGCCCGGACACCTGTTCACTCCTACGGTGAGGACAAGGGCGGCGCAGGACGTGATGGCTTCCTCGCCGCACCCGGCTTCGGAGCGGCGGAGGCACTGGCCGTGCAACGCGCGACACCTTCGACGTGCCGTCTCAGCTGGTGTCGACGATCCTGTACGTGATGACGCCGGCCGCGGCCCCGGGGCGGTACGCGTGGCGCCGTGAGCGCCGCCGAGCTGTACGCGCGTGGCGTCGTGGGCGCGCCCAGCTGTACGCGGGGCGCCGTGAGCCACGGCGAGCCGTACGCGTGGCGCCGTAAGCTCCGGGGGCCGTTCTGCGCAGGCCGCTGACTCACTCCGGCGCGAGTCCGTCGTGTCGGCTCGGTCCCCTACTGACGGCCGAGCCACGCGCGGTACGCGGCCACGGCGGTCGGGAGCGTCGGGAACGTCCGCTCCGTGCCGACCGTCTGCGCAAGGCCGTACGCCTCCAGGTCGTTCAGCAGTTCCTGCTTCACCCGGGCGAGGGCGAACACGACGCCGCGGCGGGTCAGTTCGCGGCGCACCTCGTCGACCGCGTCGAGGGCGGTGATGTCGACCTCGACATTGGCTTCGGTGTTCAGGACGAACCAGCGCACGGGATCGGACTGCTCGTCGACGGCGGCCAGGGCGCGGCGCCGGAAGTCCTCCGCGTTGGCGAAGAACAGTGGCGAGTCGTAGCGGTAGACCAGCAGCCCGGGGATCGTCCGGGCCTGCGGGTAGTCGTCGACGTCGTGCATGCCGGCCATCCCGGGGACCAGGCCCTCGACGGCGTCGTGCGGACGTGCCACCCGGGCCAGCAGTTCGGCCACCGACAGACCGACGGCCACGATCACCCCGTACAGGATGTCCAGGGCGAGCACCCCGACGAGGCAGCCGAGCGCGAGGAGCAGTTCCCGGCGGCGGAAGGATGCCAGCCGGCGGAAGCCGGCGAGGTCGATCATGCGGACCGCGGCGTAGACGACCAGCGCGCCGAGCACGGCGGAGGGCGTGCGCGCCAGCAACGGACTGAGGAAGAGCAGCACCGCGAGCACCACCGCCCCGGCCACCAGGGAGTACGCCTGGCTGCGGGCGCCCGCCGAGGAGGCGAGGGCGGTGCGGCTGGCGCTGCCGCTCACCGGGAAGCCGTGCAGTGCTCCGGCGCCGAGGTTGGCGGCGCCCAGGGCGAGGAACTCCTGGTTGGCGTCGAGCCCGGGACCTTCGCCCCCCGGACCTTCGTCGCCGTGGCCGGTGAACGCCCGTGCGGTGAGGATGAAGTCGGTGTAGGCGACCAGCAGCACGCCGAGCGCGGGCAGGACGAGGTGGGGCAGCTCGCTCAGGTCCGGGGCGGCGAGGTTCGGCAGCCCGGCCGGGACCTCGCCGATCACCTTGATCCCGTACCGCCCGTCCAGGTCGAGGACCACGACGGCGGCGGTCGCGAGGACGAAGGCGACCAGCGGGCCGGGCACGACGCGGGCGTAGCGGACCGTCACGAAGAGGAACACGAGAATGACGGCGGAGAAGACGACGGTCGCCGGGTCCGCTTCGGGCAGGTGGGCGAGGAACGACCACAGCTGGCGGAAGAACTGGGTGCCCGTCGTCCGCACCCCGGTGAGCTTGGGCAACTGGTCCACCATCATGATGAGGGCCACGCCCGCGAGATAGCCGATCAGGACGGGGCGGGACAGCAGGTCCGCGAGGAAGCCGAGCCGCGTCGCCCGGGCGACCAGGCAGAGCAGCCCGACCGTGACCGCGAGGGCGGCCGCCAGGGACGCGTAGCGCCCGGCGTCCCCGGCGGCGAGCGGGGCGATGACGGCGGCCGTCATGAGGGCGGTCGTGGACTCGGGGCCGACCGACAGCAGCCGTGAGGAACCGAACAGGGCGTACATCGCGAGGGCCGGGAGGATCGCCCACAGACCGGTGACCGGCGGCAGCCCGGCCACCCCCGCGTAGGCCATGACCTGCGGCACCAGGTACGCGGCCACGGTCACCCCGGCGAGCAGGTCACCCGTGAGCCACGCGCGCCGGTAGCCGAGGAGCGCGACGAGACCGGGTACCAGTCGGCGCCACACCGGGACGTGTCTGCCCGAGCCCTGGGACATGTGCCGCCTTCCGTCGTCTGCCCTCATGATCTACCGGCCGCGAGAACTACGGCGAGAGGCTGTGCGCCCGGCGGCCCGCACCCGGTCCGAGGGCCCTCTGGGAACTGGGTCGACGGCCCTCTGCGAACAGGGCTGCACCCGCCCGGTGGCCCTCTGCGAACAGGGCCGTTCGTCCACGTGGCCGCGGGCCTTCGGTATCCGTCGGGTGGGAGAGGCGGTCGGCGGTATCCGTCGGGTGGGAGAGGCGGTCGGCGGTATCCGTCGGGTGGGAGAGGTGACCGGCGCTCAGAGGCTCGCGGCGTGGTCGGGGACGTAGGTCTGCAGATCCCGCGGCGAGCGCTGGTAGCCGGTCGACAGAGGCCGTTCCGGCAGCTCCAGCACCGGCGGCGGCACCTCGTGGTAGGGCACGGACGACAGCAGATGAGCGATCATGTTCAGCCGCGCCCGGCGCTTGTCGTCGCTCTCGACGACGTACCAGGGCGCCTCGGAGATGTCGGTGTGCACCAGCATCTCGTCCTTGGCCCGGGAGTACGCCTCCCAGTGGGTGATCGACTCCAGGTCCATCGGCGAGAGCTTCCAGCGCCGCAGGGGGTCCTCCAGACGGCGCCGGAAGCGCTCCTGCTGTTCGGTGTCGCTCACCGAGAACCAGTACTTGCGCAGCAGTACCCCGGCCTCGACCAGCATGCGTTCGAAGATCGGGCACTGGCGGAGGAAGAGCTGGTGTTCCTCCTTCGTGCAGAAGCCCATCACGTGCTCGACCCCGGCCCGGTTGTACCAGGACCGGTCGAACAGCACGATCTCCCCGGCCGCCGGCAGATGCTCCACGTACCGCTGGAAGTACCACTGGCTGCGCTCGCGCTCGGTCGGCGTCGGGAGCGCCGCGATCCTGGCCACACGGGGGTTGAGGTGCTCGGAGACCCGCTTGATCGTCCCGCCCTTGCCCGCCGCGTCCCGCCCCTCGAAGATCACCACCAGCCGGGTCCCCGTCGTCCGCACCCACTCCTGCAGCTTCACCAACTCCGTCTGCAGCCGCAGCAGTTCCTTCTCGTACGTCTTGCGCGGCAGCGCCACCGCCTTCTTGTCGGCCATGCCGCCTCCACCGCCCGATGACCTCAACGCCGACGACTTCCGAAGTCCCACCCACGTCCGGGGCCGAACACCAGAACGCCACCGTACTGACCGAGGAAGACCTGCGCACCCTGGACGCGCATCGGCGGGCCGCCGACCCTCTGGCCGGGCCGGAGGGCAGCTGCGGCGAGACCTGTCCGGACCGGCGAAAGCGGGGCCGCTCGGCGGTCACAGAGGGGCCGACCGGCCCCGGGGTGTCCCCCGTACAGCCCATGGGATCCTCCTCCGCCCCGCCGCACGATCGGGGTGTCGGAAGCCCATGGAGGAGCGAGATCGCCGTGGCCGACGCCCGTCCGCGTACCGATGAACAAGCGCAGGCGACGCACGGCGGTTCGTCCGCCGGCACCGCGCCGTGCTCGCCGACCGCCCGGTAAGTAATCCCGGTACTCGTAAGTAAATCCCGGTACTCAAAAAAGGAGGGGGGAGGAGCGTCATGAAAGGCTTCGTCTTCCACGGCCCCGGGCAGTCCGCCTGGGAGGAGGTCCCCGATCCTGCCGTCAAAGAGCCGACCGACGCCATCGTGCGAATTGTCGCCGTCACCATCTGCGGCACGGACCTGCACATCCTCAGGGGCGACGTCCCCGAGGTACGCCCCGGCACGGTCCTGGGGCACGAGGCCGTCGGCGAGATCGTGGAGGTCGGCGGCGACGTCCGGACCGTACGTCCGGGCGACCGCGTGCTGGTCTCCTGCATCAGCCCCTGCGGACGCTGCCGCTACTGCCGCGAGGGGAGCTACGGCCAGTGCCGGGGCGGTGGGGGCTGGATCCTGGGCCACCTGATCGACGGCACCCAGGCCGAGTACGTCCGTGTCCCCTACGCCGACCTGTCCGTGCACGCCCTGCCCGGCGCGGTGGAGAGCAAGGACGCCGTCCTGCTGGCGGACATCTTCCCGACCTCCTACGAGGTGGGCGTCCTCAACGGGCAGGTACGTCCGGGCGACACCGTCGCCGTCGTCGGAGCCGGTCCCATCGGACTCGCGGCGATCGCCACGGCACGCCTGTTCGCGCCCGAGCGGATCGTCGCCGTCGACCTGGCCGCCTCCCGGCTGGAGGCAGCCAAGCGGCTCGGCGCCGACGCCGTGGCCGACGCTCGCGAGGACCCCGAACAACTGGTCGACGATCTCACCGACGGTCTCGGCGCGGACGTGGTCATCGAGGCGGTCGGGTTGCCGGAGAGCTTCGAACTGTGCACGCGCATGGTGCGGCCGGGCGGTCACGTCGCCAACGTCGGCGTCCACGGCAAGCCCGCCACGCTGCACCTCGAAGACCTGTGGATCAAGAACGTGACCATCACCACCGGCCTCGTGGACACCCACTCCACGCCCACCCTGCTACGCATGGCCACCGCCGGCCGGCTGCCCACCGCGCAGCTGGTCACCCACACCTTCCCGCTGGAGCGCATGGAGGAGGCGTACGACGTCTTCGCCCGGGCCGCCGACACCGGCGCTCTCAAGGTGGTGCTCGGCGGACCATCGCACGAGGAGGTCGCCGTCCGGGCGGCCTGACGAGCGGCTTGACGGGCGGCCTGACAAGCGGCCTGACAAGCGGACGAGACGGGTCACGGCCGCTCGTGGACACAGGTGCGCCGAGTTGTTGTCGACGCGACGACCAGTGCAGGACGGCTGTGTCCGGTGCCGGTGAGAGACGAGATGGCATATGTACGCCAACGACGGATTCCGCGAACTCGACCGGCAGGAGTGCCTGGATCTGCTGGCCACGGTGCCTGTGGGGCGCATCGTGTACACGCGGCAGGCGTTGCCCGCCGTCCTCCCGGTCGACTTCCGCCGAGACCGCGACGGCGCGGTGCTGGTGCGCACCTCGGCCTCTTCGGAACTGGTGAGCGCGATCGACGGAGCAGTGGTGGCCTTCGAGGCCGACGAGGTGGACGCCGTCACCCACTCCGGGTGGAGCGTCGTGGTCATGGGAGCGGCCACCCTCGTGACCGACCCCGCCGAGCACGCACGGCTGCTGCGGACCGGGCCGCGTTCCTGGGCGCCGGCACCGCAGGAGGTCTTCGTACGCATCGACCCGGAACTGGTCACCGGGCGCGAACTCGTCGGCGGACGCACTCTGTACGGCGTGCACCTCCCTTCCTGAATCGTCCATCGTTCCTTCAGCAGATCCGTCCTCTCCCGGTCGCTCGGCTCCATACGCTGTCGCACCCGCTGCCTGGCCGTTACCGTGGCACATGACCGGATTGGTGGGCGTTCGTCCCCTGAGGGCCTGGAGGAGCGCAGGGTGGAAAGCCCCGAGGAGGCTCGCGTGAGACTGCCTCACTTGCGGCTGGACGAGCTGTTGGAGGAACTGCAGGCGCGGCTGGACGCCGCCCGTGGCACCCGCGACCGCGTGCACAGCCTGCTGGAGGCGCTGCTGTCAGTCGGCAGGGAGCTGGATCTGGAGCAGGCACTGCACAGCATCGTGGAGGCCGCCGCGGTGCTCGTCGACGCGGAGTACGCGGCACTCGGCGTGATCGGCCCGGACGGCAGGCGGCTGTCGGCCTTCCACACGGTCGGGGTCAGCGAGGAGCAGATCGACCGGATCGGCCCCTATCCGGAGGGCCACGGCATCCTGGGGGAGCTGATCCGTCATCCCGAGCCGTTGCGCCTGGCGAAGATCTCCCAGCATCCGGCCTCGTACGGCTTCCCGGCGCACCACCCGCCCATGAACACCTTCCTCGGTGTCCCCATCCGGGTGCGCGGCCAGGTCTTCGGCAATCTGTACCTGACCGAGAAGCGAGGCGGCGCCCAGTTCGAGGAGGAGGACGTCTCGGTCACCCTCACACTGGCCGTGGCGGCCGGAGTCGCCATCGACAACGCCCGGCTGTACGAGGAGTCCCGGCTGCGGGAACGCTGGCTGCGGGCGAACGCGGACATCACCCACAACCTGATGTCCGGAGGTGATCGCGCCGAGTTCCTCGCTCTGATCGCCGAGCGGGCCCGCGAGATCACCGGATCCGCCCTGGCGGCGGTCGCGCTGCCCATGGCGGACGCCGGGGCACTCGCCGTGGAGATCGCCGTCGGGACGGACGCCGAGGCACACCGGGGGCTCGTACTGTCGATGGACCGGAGCCTGATGGGGCTGGCCTTCTCCGGTGCGGCCCCGGTCACCAGCGCCGATGTCGCCCACGACGAACGCATCTCGCTGGAGCCTCCGCGTTTCGGGGGACTCGGCCCCGCTGTGGCCGTGCCGATCGGCACGGGCGAGGCGGGTGCGCGTGGCGTGGTCCTGCTGGCGCGAGACACCGGCCGGCCGGTGTTCTCGGCGACGGAGACCGAGACCCTCCAGGCCTTCGCCGCGCAGGCCGCCGTCGCGATGGAGCTGGCGGAGCGACGCCAGGACGCCGAGGAGGTCGCGGTGCTCAAGGATCGTGACCGTATCGCGCGGGACCTGCACGACCTGGCGATCCAGCGGCTGTTCGCCACCGGCATGACGCTGCAGAGCGCGGGCCGTTTCATCGACCACGAGGAGGCCTCCGAACGCGTGGTGCGTGCGGTCGACGACCTCGACGAGACCATCAAGATCATCAGGTCGACGATCTTCGGCCTCCGTACCCGTGAGGGCGCCGGGGAGGCCGGACTGCGGGACCGCGCCGTACGGGTGGTCGGGGAGGCCGCGCCGGTCCTCGGTTTCGCCCCCAGCGTCCGGATGGAGGGCCTGCTGGACACCGACGTGCGGAAGGAGATCGCCGACCACGTGGTGGCGGTGCTCTCCGAGGCCCTGACCAACGTCGCCCGGCATGCCCGTGCGGACCGCGCCGAGGTGCTCCTGGCCGCGGACGGGCGGGAGGTACGGCTGTCGGTCACGGACAACGGTGTGGGCATCCCGGACGACGGCCACCGCAGCGGTCTGCGCAATATGGCGGAGCGCGCGGAGCAGTTGGGCGGCCGACTGGAACTGGGGAAGCCCGAGGGCGGCGGTACGACGCTGGTGTGGCGGGCGCCGACGCGGAAGCCGTAGGGGCTGAGGCACCCGGCACCCGCACCCGGCACCCGCACCCGGCACTCGCGCTCGGCGGGCGTGTGTGGTCCCGAGGTCCGAGGTCCGCGGGTGCTACGCCGCGACAGCCTGCGGCGGCCGTGGGTACGCTGGTGCTGGTGATGAGCAGGGCCCCCGGGCGCTGCTCCCGGGCGTTGCGTCAATGCCTGAGTACGAGCGCGGCCACGGTCGTAACCCAGGGGAACGCGTGGGCGGTCGGGAGGAACGGGCTTGCGCTGCCGTAAGCGGTCACCAGCTTTCCCGGAGGCGAGGCGCTCATGACCTGCCTGAGCCGCGCTGCCCGGTGAGGAGAGGCCGTCGAACCTCGGGACAGGGCCGTTGGGCCCATGTCCGCACAGGCGTGGCGACCGAGGCTGGTGACGCGGGACGGCATCCGAGCACCTGGAGGACGCCATGCCCTACTTGAGGAGTGAGGAAGTCGTCGCGCGCTTCCACGCCGCGCCTGTCGAGCCGATCCGGGTGGAGGCGCGTGACCGCGTCGTGACGCTCACCGGCCGGGTGCGGGACAGGTCGCTCGCCCCCGTCGAGACGGCCGCTGCGGGTGGTGGACGGCGTGATGGGCGTGGACGGCGCACTGTCCCGGCCACCCCGCGGCGCGGACCTCGACCCGGCTCTCCCCGACGACGCCCGGGCCGAATGGACCGGCGGTGCCGGAAATGTGGTGCGACCGTGACGGCACTGAAGGAGGTGTCGAGTCCATGGCCAGAACAGATCCGGCGGAATTGACCAGAGTGCGGTTCTGGCGATGGCGGCGCAATCCTCTGCGACGCCACAGCGACGTCGTCGAAGCCAGGATCGTGCTTGTCACCTGGACTCTGGCCCTCCTGGGCGGGACCTTCGCGGGCCAGGCGGCCGCAACGGGAGTCGACCAGGCCCTGGCCGCGCGGAGAGCGGCCGTACACACCGTCGCCGCCGCGCTGGCCGAGGACGCTTCGAAGATTCCGCCGTCCACGACCGGAGTCGACGACGGCAAGGTGTGGGCCAAGGTCCGCTGGACCACTGCCGACGGCGTCACGCACACGGCCAAGACGAAGGCCGAGCCCGGCGCCGCGGCGGGCACTCGCGTGACGGCGTGGGCCGACAGCACCGGCAATCTGGTCTCCAAGCCGCCCACGGTGGCGCAGGCGAAACTGGAAGCGGTCGGCACCGGGCTGCTCGTCGTGTCGGGCGCCGGCTCCACGGCACTCGCTGGTGGCTGGCTGGTCCGCAGGCGGCTGCTGCGTCGGCGGCTGGCGGAGTGGGACGCGGAGTGGAAGCGCGTCGGCCCGCAGTGGCGGAACCTCAGCGGAGGCAAAGGATGACAGGCGGCCCGTGCTGACCGAGTCCCTTACTGAGCCCCCGGAAGGGACCGGGCAGCCTCCGCCCCCGCACGGGCCGCGGCGTGCCCCCTCCTGGCCGTCTCCTGGCCGGGGCCTTCTCCCCAGGTTCTTCTCCCCAGGGTCTTCTCCCCTGACGCGGGCCGTCCGGGGAGAAGAGAGGGCTCACTCGATGTCGAGTACCTCGTGCACGGGGCGGCGCGGTGTGCCGGGGCCTGCCGGGCCGTATCCGAGCCGGAGCACCATCTGGATGAATCCCATAGCCGACCGCGGGTCGCGCACGGTCCAGCGGAGTTCGGGCCATTCGAGAGCCTGGGACGTGAGTGAGGTGGCCAGCCCGTCGAGGGTGGCCTCGAGCAGAACGCGTTCCATGGCCTGGCCCGCCAGCAGCCAGTCCCTCGGCCGGTCGTCCACGGTGCCCAGGATCGCGAGCTGGGGCGCGTTCTCGAACGCGGCGGTCTCGCGGCCGGGAACGGGGCGCCTCCCGGCGAAGTCACGCACGGGCGCCCTGCCGTGGCGCTTGCGAGGGCCGAAGGCGTACGCCGGTACCCCGTCGCCGGCCGTTTCCGCTGCTCCGGTGTCCACACGGGTCCAATGCCTCAGCTCCTCGGACGCGGCGGCGTCCATGGCGTCGCGTCCCTCGGCGTCGTGCACCAGGTCCAGCAGTGTGTGTACATGCCATATGTCGGGAAAGGCCAGTCGCGCCCCCTCCAGGAGAGCGGCGGCGCTCAGGGCATCCTTGATGGCCGGGGGTATCGCCTCGTCGCTGAACGGGTGGCGGCTGGTTCGACGGCGACGGATCGCCGGATACAGCGGGGCGAGGTCTTCCGCGAGACCGTTCCCGGGAAGTGCTGGGCTGCTCAGCCGTACCACCGCGAGCAGCCGCGGGTCCGCGGGGTCGGGCAGCAGTTCGGTGTCCGGTGCCCAGCCGGCGTGGGCGGCGGCGACGCGCAGGTTGAACAGGGCAGCGGCGCAACCGAGGTGAAGACCGCGGGTGGTGGGGTCGGCCCGCGGCATGGCGCGCTCGAGATCCGAGTACACCTGGAAGGTGCTGTCGCCGCGCAGGAACCGGAATCTCCACGGCTGCGCGTTGTGCATGGACGGAGCCGCCACGGCGTCTTCGACCAGCGCTGTCACGGTCGTCGTGTCGAGTTCACGTACGGACACCGGACCTGCCTCCCTCCAGGGCCGACCGGCCAATCACGGAAGGGCGATTCCCGTCTCCTCCACTATTCCACGGCGGTCCCGGGCAGGCGCTGTCATCAAAGAACTCAGGAGCTGTGCGCCTGCGGTCCGCCGGGATCGGCCGATTCGCCGGTGAGGTGCGGCTCGACGTCCACCACACCCTCGACGGCGCGCACGAGGCGCACGGCGACCGGGATGAGCGAGGTGTCGTGGAGGTGTCCGTGCAGGGTGACGACTCCCTCGTGCACGTTCACGCTGATGGCGTGGTTGGAGGTGGGGAAGAGACAGGACACCACCGTGCGGCGGACCTCTTCCACGATGTCGTCGTCCGACCGCAGGAAGACCTTCAGCAGATCGGCGCGGCTGACGATGCCCTGCAGCATGCCGACGCCGTCGACCACGGGCAGGCGCTTGACATGCCGCACGGCCATGATCCTGGCAGCCTGCGCGAGAGTGGCGTCCGGGTGAACGGTGACGGCGGGCGTGCTCATGAGTTCCTCCGCCCTCGTCGCGCCGGCCTTGGCGACGTCGGTCAGGCGCAGTCGCTGCTGGTAGAGGCTCTGGTCGTCGTCGCGGAACTCCTCCTTGGGCAGCAGATCGGCCTCGGAGACGACACCTATGACACGTCCCTCCCCCTCCAACACCGGCATGGCGCTGACCTTCCACTGCTCCATGGTCCGCACGATCTCCTTGAAGAGCGCGTCGCGTCCGACCGCCACCACCGCCTGGGTCATCACATCGCTCACGACGTGCGGAGTCCCGGTCACTTCCGACCACCTCGCCTCGGGTTCGTCAGGACATGTCCCGGTCGCAGTGAGGTGCGCTCACAACGAGCAGCCCGTACCCGGAGGGCCTGCTGCGTCGCTCCTGCCCGCGCCGGCCCACCACTGACACTCGTCCACGCGCCGAGGCTGTTCCCCACTGCGCTGTCCAGCCCTTCGCTGTTGCGCCACTGCCTTACATCTCCACGATCGTCGTTGACCGGCCTGGTGCAACTCCGGCAGCCACCGGCAGCCACTCCCTCTCCCGGGATCCGGATCCGGCGCACGGGTCGCGAGGGACCCGGGACGGTGCGACGGTATGGCAGGAGGGTTCTCGCCGGTGCGGGCGAGAAGTCGGGGCAGGAAGGCGGTGGGGACAGTGGACCTCCCCCTGGTCGTGGGCGTCGACGGATCTGCTTCCAGCTGTGACGCGGTGGACTGGGCGGTGGACGAGGCGGCGTGCCACGGACTGCCGGTTCGGCTGGTCTACGCCTCTCTCTGGGAGCACTACGAGGGCGTTCGTCCCCCCTCCGCCTCCGACCGTCCGTCCGAGCAAGTCATGGCGGAGAACATCGCCGCGGCCGGCGTGGAACGCGCCCGGCTGCGTAACCCGGAGCTGAAGGTGTCGGGCGAGGTGCTGCCCGACGACGCCGTGTCCGTGCTGCTGAACGCAGGTCTTGAGTCTTTCGCCCTGGTCACCGGTTCCCGCGGGCGTGGCGAGATTGCCGGGTCGCTGCTGGGGTCGGTCAGTCTCACGGTGGCGGCCCGCGCCCTCTGCCCGGTCGTCGTCGTCCGTGGCGGGGAGCGGAATCGGCAGGGCGCCTTCGGCCGCGTCGTGGTGGGCGTCGACGACTCGCCCGAGAGTCGGGCAGCCGTCCGGTTCGCCTTCCGGGAAGCGCGGGCGCGAGGCTGCGCACTGCACGCCGTTCAGGCCTGGCGCCGCCCCGCGCACGAGCACACCGACACCGCCGCCCGCACTCACGAGGAACGGGTCTCCGCCTTCCTCGCCGACGCGCTGCGCGACGCTGTCCGAGAGCATCCCGAGGTCGATCTGCAGCCTCGGACGGTCGAAGGCCCCGCCCACCGGGTCCTCCTGGACGCGTCAGCGGACGCCGATCTGATCGTCGTAGGTGCCGAAAGGCGGCGGCACGGACACTCCGGTCTGCACCTGGGCAGAGTCACTCACGTCCTGCTGCACCACTCCGCGTGCCCGGTGGCGGTGGTTCCACGACGGGCCTGAGGCGGCCACTCCCGACCCCTGTCATCTGTCAGGAGCGGACGGGCCCGGCATTCGCCTACTCGGCGTGGACGGACAGTCCGCTGCGTGTCGTGGTCGCTCCGATGGTGCTGACGACGACTTCGTGGCTGGTCAGGGGCCTGCCACGCCAGTTGATGCTGATCTGTGAGAACAGCCGGTGCTCTATTTTGTTCCATTTCGATGTTCCCGGTGGAAAGTGACAGACAGTCACTTCAAGGCCCGTCTCGTAGGCGAAGTCCGCGAGTTCCTTCTTCCAGGCGAAAACCGAAGAGTTATTGATCGGCAGGCCCCTGGGTCCTGGGTCAGGTGCCGGGCGGCGCCAGAAGCTTGTCGCCCGGCACTTTGGGCACGTGGAACACGATCAGCCTGACCGGATGGGGCACGGAGAGGGCGCCGTGCATGTCGTTCGGTTCAAGAAGGAGCAGATCACCCGCCCGGAGCCGGACCCGTTCCCCGTTGACCTCGTAGTCGGCGTTGTCCAGGAAGTAGAAGATCTCGTACAGGTACTGATGGCAGTGTCTGTCCTCGACGAAGTCCGCGGGGTGCTCGACCAGGAGGACCGCTGTCCTGTCCACCGGTAGGTTCACCGGCAGATCGAGAAGGGACGTGACCTCCCGCCCGTCCGGTCGTCGGTCCGAGGGCACCTTCGCCGCGTGTACGACGCGCATCCGGCGGATCCTTGTCTCTCAGTCATCCATGGGCCGTCAACCGCGGCGAGGCGGAGACGGGTGCCACGGCAGTGGCAGCAGTGGCGGTGGCAGTGGGAGTCACCGTGGTGGTGGGAGTGACGGCGGCTGCCGTGGCGGTGGCAGTCGTCAGGTCCTCGTAGAGGCTGTTGATCAGTTCAAGACCTCGGGCATAGCAGGCCAGAGCCACGGTCTCGTGCTGGTCCCTGGCTATGTGGAAGGGCATCACACTGCACATGTGGGCCGCTTCGGCCATCCTCACCTTGAGCAGCCAGTGGTCATCGCCCTCGTCCCAGCCGGTCGCGGTCAGCCAGGCGCAGAGCCGTTCCCGGACCCTTCCGTAGAAGTTGACCAGGTGGGGTGAGGTGAAGGTGTAGTTGATCTCGTCCTCCCCGGCTTCGACCCCGACATGCCCGTCATGGATCAGGTCGTAGAACGAGTTGACGGAGTGCCAGATCTTGCCGAGGTCGTAGGAGACGTCGTAACCGGCGTTCCCCCGGGGGTCGATCAGGAAGAACCGGTGGTTTCGGCGGTCGATCAGAATGTTGTCGAAATGCGGATCCCCGTGGGTCCTCGCCAGGCGCCTGGGTGTCAGCAGCCGCAGTGCCGCGGGGTCGTCGGTGAGGGCGCGGACCAGCCGCTGGGCTCCGTGCAGCGGGACGCCGTTCACCCGGACCTCGTCCGCGGCCCACAACCGCCGGCGATCGGGCAGGGCCCGAGCGGTTTCCACGAGCCGTCGTGCGATGCGGTCCAGATGGGTGCGGCGTACGTAGTCGCGCGGTACGGGGGCGTGCCCGACGGGATAGAGATCGCGCCTCATGGTGGCCAGTGCCCGGCGGGCCCATCTGGCGGCCTCCTCCTCGTCGACCTCGCCGCCCAGTATGAGTCTGCGCAGGGTGGGCAGGTGGTGGTACGCCAGGTCCACGGAGACCCCGTCGGGTTCGATCCGGGATTCGACGACTTTCGGGAAGTGCCGGCCTGCGGCCCGTTCGAGCCCCCGTAACCAGCCGATCTCCTCGGTGAGTTTGTCGCGGCCCGCACCGACCGCTTCCTTGCGGACGGTCCGGCGCCCGGAGGCGGGATGCAGCCGTACATAGGTCCGGGCATGGGAACCCCCGGCCAGGGCTCCGCCGACGACGACCTCGTTGCCGTGGACGTCTTTGGCCAGGGTCGCGCAGTGGACGGGGGAGCGGTGTGCGAGCCGGCTGACCGTTTCCGGCCAGGACAGTTCGTTGCCGCCTTCGTCAAGCACTGCGCACAGGACCGCCCTGGCGTGCTCCGTCAGGAACAGGGTCCCCAGGTATCCGAGGTCTCCTTCGCCTCCCAGACCGTCCAGCGCCAGGGTTCGCCGGTCCTTCCGGTGTGTCCTCGCGTACAGGGGGCAGCTGAAGTGCCCGGGTTCGGCCACCAGCGCCGTCGGGGTGCTCAGGTTCGCGAAGGCCGACAGGAACGCGGCGCGGATCTCGCAGCCGCAGTCGAGGACGAGGATGCTGCCGCCTCCCCGGCGCAGGACAGCGGCCAAGGCGCTGAGGTGGTTCTCGCCGTCTTCCGGTACGGCCCGTTCCATGACGGCGGACCAGGGGGCGAATGGTTCGTGCGGCGGGCGGCTGTCGTCCGTGATCACGGTGATACGGCCGAGCGTTCCGTCCAGCAGCGCGTTGTGCAGCTGGGAGAGGGATTCGTCGGAACTGTGCGGATTCTCCGGATGATGGGCACAGATGGTGTCACGCAGGACGATGTCCACCGGATGGCTCCTTGTGCGTCAATTCGCTTCTTGCGTCTATTCGCTGCGGGACGGTTCCGAGGTGTTGGACCGAACGGACGGGTGGCTCTGTGCGAACGGGAGTGTGATGTGGTGTCGACGGGCAGGTGACTTCGCGCCGGACGTGTCAGTCGGCGCCGGCCGGGCTGAGGACGCCGATCGACCGGAGGAACGGTGAGAGCCGATGGGAGACCCCGCCCGGCGGCCGCACGCCCAGGCCCTCCAGCCGCTCCGTCCTCAGCCACGGTCGGGCCGGTTTCGGTATCACGGGTGCCTCCGAGGACGTGTTCGCGGGGCGCACCAGGGACACCGGCATTCCCGTTGCCTCCGCGATCTTCCGGCCCCAGGCGTATTTGGTGAGTCCCTCCTGCGCGGCCACGTGGAGGACGCCGTCCAGATCGGCCTCGACGGCACGTTTCAGGGTGACGGCCACATCGTGCGTCCATGTCGGCTGGCGCTCGAAGCGGTCGTCCAGTTCCACCGGTTCGTGCCGTTCCAGCGCGTGCAGCAGCTTCTCGGTCCAGGTCGGACCGCGGCCGGCCACGCGTGCGCCGTAGAGGACGGGGAGGCGGACGATGAGGTGACCGGGGACCCGGGAAGCGTGCAACTCGCCCTCTCTCTTGGTCCGCCCGTAGATTTGCAGGGGCGCCGGGGTGTCGCTTTCCGCGTACCCGTTCTCGGCGGTGCCGTCGAACACGTACTCCGTTGAGATATAGACCAGCTTCACCCCGTGGCGTGCGCAGGACTCCGCGACGATTCTGGTGGTCTCGGCGTTCACCTGACGTGCGGCTTGCGGGTCGTCCTGACACTGCTGCACATCGGCGTTCGCGACACAGTGCACGCATACGTCGAAGTCCTGGTCCGCGAAGGCAGAGACGACCTGCTGTGCGGAGGTGGCGTCGACAGGCCGGTGCCCGTAGTCCGCGCCCATACGCGACCAGCCGGTCACTTCCTTCCCGGGGCCGGTGCCCAGTACGGACAACACTTCCGTGCCCAGCATTCCGCCGGCTCCGGTGACAAGAATCCTGCGAGACACGTCGTCCTCTTCTCCGCCCTCGCGGGCTGGGTGGGACCGTTCGATCGGCAAGCGGGGCCGGCGGGGCCTTGGGATCTTCGGCTCGCGGCGTCGTTGGCTTGTGGCCGAGCGCCGCGCATCCAATCGAACCGTTCCGTCCGCGGGGTGAGTCGCGGCGCATCCGTCGGTGTGCGTCGTGAGTGTGGGCGGCCTCGGGAGGGGCTGAAACGTTCTATTGCAACGGCTGACAGGGGGCTGTTCCGGCGAGGGGAGGCCAGGCGAGACGGCCTCAGGTCGGACCGGTAGGAGCGCTCCCACGGGCTCACATGATTACGGGCCGCCCTCGGGACTGTCAACCAATACCTCTGCCGCACCAGGCGCCACACGGGCATGGTCGAGTTGACACAGTGACACAGCGGCAGGACACGCCAGTGCCGGCCGACGCACGCCCGGCAGCGGGACAAGAGCCGGGAAGCGCAATGAAACGTTAAAAAAGGAGGGTACTGCGGATCTCTGTTCCGGGGGCGTCGAGGAGTCCTCCGGTGGCGCTCGCGAGCCGGTCCGCGCGAGTCCGAGAGAGGGGGTTGGTTCGTATGGACGAGCGGGCGGTGTTCACCGCCAGCTCGTCCGGGCGATGTTCACCGCCGTGGCCACCGACACGGCCCAGGGCGTGCGCCATGTGAAACAGGGCCACACGGCCGCGGCAAGGCCGTGGTCACGTGGTGTAGCACGCCGAACTGGCCTTCCCTGCCCGGTAGTCGAAGAGTCGGGGCGTTCCCGTCATGTCGCACCTATGATCGGCAAGCTGCGATGCAGAGATCAACCGACCTGAAAAGCGGGTCTGTTCAAGGGAGCTGCCGTGCGTCTTCGTCCCCTCGTTCTCATCCTGCCCACGCTGCTGTGCCTCGCGGCAGCCGTGTCGTGCGGCGACTCGGGCTCATCCAGCGACGACTCGGGTCCCATCGGCGCGAGACAACTGGATGGAACGAATCTGTGCACGCTCCTGTCCGAGGACACCATGGCCAAACTGCTGGGTGTGAAGAAGCTGGAGAGCGATTCGGCGGCGGGCGCGAGTGACGACTGCGAGTGGACGGCGCCGGTTGACGGATCCGCCGACGGCAAGCTCCAGATGAACAGCTACTACGTGATGGAAGTGGGCGAGCAGACGACTGTCGGTGGTCTACGCGCGCGCCGCGCCGTACAGTCCACTGCCTGCGAGATCTCCGTCGCCACGACGGGAGCGACCGATCCGGCCGGCGAGTCCGGGAAGGCCGACCCCGCCCTCCGCGTCTGGTTCCTGGGCCCGGCGGACGGTTTCGACGACGCGAAGAACTGCAAGGCGGCCAGCCGTCTCGCCGAGGCCGCGATGCGGGCGTTGCCGGAGGGGTGAGCCGTGTAGCAGCGGGGGCGGAAGTCTCTGCGAGGGACGTGTCCGTCATCAGGTGGTCAGCCGAGGATCGCACGATCGTCGCGGTATCAGAGGGGGCAGGATCGCCGCGAGTACGGCCGACGCCACGCGCTCAGGCGACGGCAGAACAGACATCAACTCGCATACCGCCCTCTGAGACCCTCACGGCCATCGGCAGATCCGGTAGATCCTGGTAGATGAAGAACAAGCTGAGTCGGCAGCATGACAACGGGCTCGTTCACCTCATCCCAAGTGACGTGAACGAGCCCGTTGTTCCGCTCAGAGGCCGTACTCGGCCCTACTCCACCGTGAGCGCCACGAACGCGGCCCACTCGCCCCGGCCGACCTGCAGCACCGGTCCGCCGCTCGCAGTCTTTGAGTCTCGTACGTACACGGTGTCCAGGCCGGTAGCGACCTCCACGCAGTTTCCGCCGTCCGATCCGCTGTGGCTGCTCTTGAACCAGTGCAGCCCATCCACGTGCTCGGCCATCCGCTCCACGCTCATGTCTCTCCCACCATCCGCTCGATGAGTCGCGCAGACTCCTCGACGTTCAAGGCCTGCGATCGCAGCTTGCCATATCGCAAGGCGAAGCTACTGACCTCGGCGGGCTCTGAGACGACGCACCCGACACCTTGGGACTCGAAGTACCCGAGGTGCTTGTGCTCGCGCGTCTCCACCACTACGAACGGACCGTTCTTGCCAGGGTGGAAACCCCGCAGGGCTGGCATGACCTGGACCTCCACGTTCCGCAACGCGGCCAACTCCAGCAGTCGTTGCCACTGTGCACACATCACCTCAGGGCTGCCCACCGGATCGCGCAGCGCCTCCTCATTGATGATGAAGGACAACTCTGCGAGAGGCACTCGCGTCAGTAGCTTCTGCCGACCCAGCCGTGCTTCCGTGTGCTGGTCGATGATCTCCTCGTCCAGCGGCGGGCAGTGCCCAGCAAACAAGGCACGCGCATACCCCTCCGTCTGCAACAATCCCGGCACCAGCAGTGGCTCATAGTCGAACCGGCTCACCGCCTCCGCCTCGATCAGCGCGAAGTTGCGAAAGAACTTTGGCAACTTGGCCCGATCCACCTCCCCCTGAAGCGCCTCCAGAACCCCGCCCGCCTCCAGCGCCCGCTCCGCCGCCCCCGTGAACGCCGCCTTCGCCGGCCGTCGTCCCTGCTCCACCGAGGCCACCTGCTCCAGCGAGTAGCCGATCGCGTCCCCGAGTTGCTGCTGGTTCAGTCCGGCCCGCTTGCGCAGGTACTGCAACAGCACCCCGTACGCGGACCACATGCCCGGCACATCGGGTCCCTCGTCCTTGGTCTTCGCGCCCCGTCCCGTCCGCGTGTCCCGTACGTCGCGTACCGTCCTCACAGTCCCACGCCCTTCCATCCCGCGCCGCACCCCGCCCACGGCCGCGCTCGCCACCGGTCCATGTCCAACGCGAGCCGCGGGAACCGGGACACGTACCGGACCCGTACAACGCCCGTACAAGTCCCGTACAACCGAGCCCACAGCCGACCCCCCACTCCGTACGACGAGGGCGACGTACGGCCGTCGTACCTGGTCAGCGGGCGGTTCACCCCGTCACGCTGACACCGTGACCCACCAGCAACTCGCCGATGAGACGAAGCCGCCTCATGCTTCCGTCCGCCAACTGACCCTGCGTTTCAGCGGTACCAGACGGGGCGCCCGCCTCGCCCGTCGGCTCGCCGTCCAGCAGTTCACCGAGTGGACGGGCCTCCCGTACGACTCGGACCAGGCCCGTGCCGTCGCCCTCGTCACGGCCGAGCTGGCGTCGAACGCGTTCCGCCACGGCAGTCTGCCCGGCCGGGACTTCCGGCTGACGCTGCTCCTCCTGCCCGACCGCATCCGCATCGAGGTGACGGACACCCGCCCCGAGCGCCTCCCACCGCCCGTGACGCCGCGGCCCGCCGACGAGACGTCGGGCCGCGGACTGCTCCTCGTCCAGGCCTACGCCCACCGTTGGGGATACGCGGTCCGCGACGCGTACACGAAGACCGTCTGGGCGGAGACCCTCACCCACGGACACGTCCCGCCGCATACCGACCACCAGGCCGCCCCCTGCCCGGCATAGGGTCCGCGCCGGGGCTCGACACCGTCGGCTTCGCGCTGTCCCCTGTCATGTCACCGCATCGAGAAGGTGCGTGCCTGGCCGGTCTCCGCCTGCTTCCTGGCGCGTCGTCTCCTGTCCGTTCTCCGGCCGCCGGGCGCGCGGTTTCTCAGCCCACGCGGATCACCGCGTACGTCTCGCCGTCCCTCGGCGGCCGTGTCCAGGAGCGGGTGGTGAAGGTGTGCAGCCGCCCGTTCACGATCGCGTGACGCGGCAGATGGACACCGAACTCCGCGGTCACCGCTTCCAGCAGCGACCGTTCCACCTCGGCGCCGTCCTCCAGGTCACCGAAGAACCGGCTCGGGTCCAGCGCCTTCGGTATCTCCCCGCTGGACCGGACCTCTCCGTCCGCATAAGTGAACGCGTACTGCTCGGCGCCGTCCCGGGCCACCGAAAGGTGGAAGTACGGTTCCCCGTGCCCTGTCCTCAGGCCGCTCCACACCACCACGGCGCGGGTGCCCGCGCCGGCGGCCGCGGCCGGGGAGACGAACCGCTGCCGGCCGAACGGGGCAGGGTCGCCGTCGAAGGCGAAGCTCCAACCGTTGCCGGCCCGGCCGACCGCCATGAGGGCCCTGTCGTCGTAGGACGAGAACTCCCTTTTGCTGTCCAGCGACCTGCTGCGCGCCTCCCAGAAGGTCATGGGTTCGTTCAGCACGGTGCCGTCCCCGTCCGCGAGACGTCCGGGCAACTCCTCCGGCTCCACACCCTCCACCAGGACGAACCGGTAGGACGTGCGGTTGTTGCCCGGGTTCGGCTCCGCGAGCCAGGCCAGACCGCCCGGGTCGAGGGCGACCGGCGGCCTCGGTGCCTCTCCCGTCTGCCCACCCCTCGGCGTGGACAGCAACTCCCGGCCCCGCTCCGGGGTCAGCAGCGGCCCGAGCACGGGGTCGGCCACCCACCCCAGCGGCGCCAGGTGGTCCGGTCCCAGCGGCTCCCACAGGGGCAGAGCGTTCCTCAGCATCCGCCATGCCTCGTCGGAGTCTCCCCACCGCGCCAGCTCCCGCGCCCGCTCGACCGCTTCCCCGAACGGTCCGGCCACCGTGTACCGGTACGTGCCGTTCCGGACCTGATCCAGCGTCGCGTACGCCCGTGACACCAAGTCGTCGTCGGCGCCCCGCAGATGGAACCTCAGCGAGGAGTCGTCCCGGTACGAGTGTGCCGCGTGCGCGGCGACCAGCAGTGGCAGCAACTCGGGCGCGTACTGGGGGTCCGTCACCAGGCCGTCGTAAGACACCAGCGAGGTCTCTCCGAGCAGGCGGCGTATCTGGTCGCCCAGTCCGGCGGCCCGCGGCCTGCCGTAGCCCCTGGCCTCGTCCAGCGTCTTCACGGCCTGTTCCCAGCCGCCGCGCAGCGCCTCCAGCCGGGCTTCCTCCACCAGGGCGTCCAACTCGCGCGTCGTGTCGTTGGCGAACACCGGCTCTCCGTCGCGCCGGTGCGCCTGAAGGCTGTGAAACTCCCGGTTCATGTCCCGCATGAACGCAAGGAAGTTCGCGTACCGCTCGGGTGGCGCGGCCCGCCAGCTCGCCCACGTGTACACGGCCCACTCGCCGTCCTCGTCGACGTCCTCGGGATCCATGAGGACGTAGGTGATGTCGGACTCCACGTCGAGCTGCAGTCCGCATCGCCAGATGCGTTGCCAGATGTCCGCCTCCCGTTGCTCCTCAGGATCGGCGTCCGCGTCCTGGTCCTCCTCGAACATGTCCGCGTGTCCCGACTCGTCGTTGTGCCAGCGCGCGTCCTCGGCCCCCGCCAGCAGCGACACGAAGCCGCCCGCGTGCCGCCACCCGTCGCTGACCTTGAGGAACTCCCGGTAGGACGGGGGCATCCGTCGGCCGAGGCGTTCCTCCATGGCTGCGATCCGCTCCTCGGACGCGGGTGGGAACCCCAGCCACCGTGCCCGTCGCGCTGCCTCGTCGTTCTTGCCCCGCGTCTCGCCGTCCGCCAGGGAATCCGCCCACTCCCCGCTCCACCTGAGCAGGAAGGGCCGCCAGTCGAATGTTGTGGTGTCTGTCATACGCCCGATGCTGCCATCCACCACTGACAACGCCCCGCTGCTTGCCCCCGGAACGCACACCCCTGCCCGTAGGTCGCTTCCCAACTCACCGTACGGCGTCCTGGACTTCGCACGGGCCCACTCCATCACCCACTCTGCCGACGGGGCAGGGAGGGGCGAGAGCCGGACCGGGACCGAGCCCGTGAAGTGCCGGTGAAAACCCTGTGGAAGTTATGTCGGTGGGGCCGTTTATGCTGCCCCAGACGATCACGCGGGACCAGGGGAGGACGCGGCATGTTCGGCAAGCTGTTCGGCAGGGGTGCGGAGAGACCGGAGGCGGATCCGCACGCCCTTCCTGTCTCGCGCAGACAGAAGAACGGGATGTACACACTGCGCGCGCTCGGGGACGCGCGGGTGCTCGCGCTGGTGGAGGCCGCCGAGGCGGGTGACTGGGAGGCGGTCAAGGCGGCGCTGGCCCCCTTCGATCTCGGTCGCGACCATCAGGTCCTCGGTGAGCTGGCCGACGTGGACGGTGTGCAGGACTGGATCGGCCGGGCCGTCGAGGAGGACAAGGAGCACCGGGCAACCGCCCTGCTGATATCCGGGACGCGTCACATCATCTGGGGCTGGGAGGCCCGCACCGCCGCGCGTGCCGTGAACGTCACTCAGGAGCAGTGGCGGGTCTTCCACGAGCGGCTCCGCATCGCCGAGGAACAGCTGCTGGAGGCCGCCGAGCTGCGGCCCGAATGGGTCACGCCGTGGCGCCGTCTCCTCACCTCCGGCCGGGGCATGTCGCTGGGCACCGCCGTCAACGAGACCAGGCTCGACGCCGCCCTGCGCCGCGACCCGCTGGACCTGGACACCCACGTCGAGTGGGTGTCGCAGTTGCAGCCCCGCTGGGGCGGCGAGCCGGGCCAGGCCCTGGCGTTCGCCCAAGCCGCGTGTGCCCGCGCCCCGCAGGGACACCGCCTCGGCTGCGTGATCGCCATGGCGTACATCGAGGAGTGGGTCGAGTCGGAGCGCGGGGACTACCTCGAAACCTCCGAGATCCAGGCGCAGTTGCGGGAGGCGGCGGAACACAGCATCCTCCATCCCGCCTACGTCTGGCGCCCGGGCTGGCAGCACGACTTCAACATGTTCGCCATGGCCCTGTCGCTGGCCGGTGAACGTCAGACGGCCCGGCGCGTCTTCCAGACGCTCGACGGCGCGTACACCAAGTGGCCCTGGGTCTACTTCGCCGACTCCGAGAAGCAGTTCGCCCGCCGCCACCGCCGCGCCTGAGCCTCCGCCAGCACCCGCCACCACCCGCCGCGCCTGAGCACCCGTCGAGCCCCGGTGCCGCCTGACCACCCATCGCCCCGGTGCCGCCGATCACTCGGCGGGCCCCGGTGCCGCCTGACCACCCGTCGGCCCCCGTGCCGCCTGCCCGCCACCCGTCGCCCCTCCCACTTTCGGACTGCCCGATGACTCTGCCCGACACTGCCGTCAACCCGGCCGGCGCCGATCGCACCTTCCAGGTGGATCTGCGCGGCCTCGTCGATCTCCTCTCCCACCACCTCTACTCCAGCCCCCGCGTCTACCTGCGCGAACTGATGCAGAACGCGGTGGACGCGCTGACCGCCCGGCACGGCCTCGAACCGGCCGCCGCCGACGCCTTCGGTATCCGCGTGTACGCGGACGGTTCGGTGGTCCGCGTCGAGGACGACGGCGTCGGTCTCACCGAGGCCGACGTGCACACCTTCCTCGCCACCATCGGCCGCAGCAGCAAGCGTGCCGAGGGCATCGCCGAGCAACGTGCCGACTTCATCGGCCAGTTCGGGATCGGCCTGCTCTCCTGCTTCCTGGTCGCGGACGAGATCCACGTCCTGAGCCGCTCCGCCCGTACCCCCGACGCGCCCGCCGTGGAGTGGCGCGGACGCGGCGACGGCAGCTACAGCGTCCGCACCCTGCCCGCCTCCGCCCGCCCCCGGCCCGGCACCACCGTCACGCTGACTCCGCGCGCCGACGCGGCCGAGTGGACCCGCCCGGCACAAGTGCACGCGCTGGCCCGGCACTTCGGCTCCCTGCTGCGCCACCCGATGACCTTCGACGACGGCACAGGCGGTCCGGGCGCCCCGGTCGCGTCCGTCAACCCCGAGCCCGCGCCCTGGGCGCGCACGTACCCCACGCCGGGAGCCCGTTCCCGTGCGCTGGCCGCGTACGGAGCGGACGTCTTCGGGTTCACGCCGCTGGACACCATCGAGCTGGACCTGCCGGCCGTGGGCCTGAAGGGCATCGCGTGCGTGCTGCCCGAGACGGTGCCGGCCGGGCGCCGCCACGGCCACCGCGTGCACGTCAAGGGCATGCTGCTGTCCGAGCAGGCCGAGGAGATCCTGCCCGAGTGGGCCTTCTTCGTCCGCTGCGTCGTCGACGCCGAGAGCCTGCGCCCGACGGCGTCCCGCGAGTCCCTGTACGAGGACGACACCCTCGCCGCCGTCCGTGACGCCCTCGCCGAGCGGCTGCGCGCGTGGATCGCCCGGGCCGCCGCCAGCGACCCGGACCTGCTGGGCCGCTTCCTCCAGGCCCACCACCTGGCCGTCAAGTCGCTCGCGGTGCACGACGACGAGATCCTGCGGATGCTGCTGCCCTGGCTGCCGTTCGAGACCACCGACGGGCACACCACCCTCGACGAGTTCGCGCGCACCCACCGCACCGTGCTCGTGACGTCGAGCGTGGAGGAGTTCCGGCAGGTCGCGGCGATCGCCTCGGCCGCCGGGCTCGGCGTCGTCAACGGCGGCTACACCTACGACCGTGAACTGGTCCACCGGCTGCCCGAGATCAGGCCCGAGGCCGTCGTCGCCGACCTCGACCCGGCGACCCTCACCGCCCACCTCGACCCTGTCGACCGGGAGACGGAACTCGCCGCCGGCGCCTACCTCGCCCTGGCCCGCGAGGCCCTCGCCGTCTTCGACTGCGACGTCGCGCTGCGCACCTTCCAACCCGCCTCCGCCCCCGCCCTCCTCGTCGACAGCCGCGAGGCCCGGCACGAGCGGACCCGCTCCCAGCTCGCCCGTGAGCAGGAGGGCGGCCTGTGGGGCGACATCCTCGGCGCCCTGCGCCATGAGGCACCACGGGCCCAGCTGATCCTCAACCAGCTCAACCCGCTGGTCCGCACCGCCGTCACCATCGACGAGCCCGAGCTGGCCCGCACCAGCGCCGAAGCCCTCTACGGGCAGGCCGCGATGCTGTCCCGGCGCCCACTGAGGCCCGCCGAATCGAGCCTCATCAACCGCTCCTTCCTCGACCTCCTCGCCCACGCCCTCCGCAAGGACAGCTGACGATGCCGACCGCACCCGCACCCCATCCCCAGAACACGGACGAGCTGTTCCAGGCGCTCCAGGAGAACGACCGGCGCCCCTACGGGCGTACCCGCACCGTCACCGCCGAGGAACTCGTCGACGTCGCCGAGCAGTTCGCGGAGCCCGTCCCCCTCGTCCACGCGCTTCTCGAACTCCAGGAGGCGTACACGTACGGCTCCGAACCCCGGAAGTCGCCCGTCGTCTTCGCCCGCCTGCTGACCCTCTTCGACGAGCAGCCCGACGTCTTCGACGAACGCCTGCGCCACCTGCTGTTCTGGCGGTTCAAGTGGGTGGCCAACGCCTTGCGTGCGCTGCCCGAGATACCGCTGGCGAGCCTGCGCCAGTGGCTGACGGAGATGCGCGACCGCTACGAGAAGGCCGATCTCGGCCTCCAGCCCTACTACGGGCAGGCGTACCAGCTGGCCAGCCACGTCGGTGAGGACACCACCCTCGCCTACGAGCTGTGGGCGGGCCGCACCCGCACCCGGCTCAGCGACTGCGAGGCCTGCGAGATCTGCGAGCGCGCGCTCCACCACCTCGCGGCGGGCGACGACGAGCGGGCGCTGCGCACCTGGGAGCCCGTCCTGGCCGGGCAGGAATCCTGCCAGGAGGAGCCGGCCCGCTCCGTCTCGCACGCGCTGTTGCCCCTGCTGCGCACCGGCCGCACCGACCGGGCCCGCGAACTGCACCTCACCGGCTACCGCAGCTGCCGCCGCAACCCCTCGATGTCGTCGGAGGTCGGCCGGCATCTGGAGTTCTGCGCGCTCACCGGCAACGAGGCACGCGGCGTGGAACTGCTCGCCGAGAACCGGAGCCTGTTCGACGAGGTCGACTCGCCGCTGGAGCTGCTCAGCTTCCTCACCGGCGTGGAGGTCCTCCTCCAGCGCGTCGAACTCGTCGGCCACGGCGAACTGCCCGCCGCCGGGTACGCGGGCCGCAGCTGGACGGTGGCCGGCCTGCGCGCCGAGGTGCGCGGCCGCGCCGACGACCTCGCCGCCCGCTTCGACGCCCGCAACGGAACCGCGGCCCACACCGATCGCCGCAAGGCCCGCCTCGACCGTGCCCCGCTCCTGGACGCACTGGAACTGACCCTGCGCACCCGCAGCCTCGACGACGTGACCCCGGCGGCACAGGTGGCCGCGCCCGCCGCCCGTGCGGCCGCGGCCGTCCCCGACTCGCTGCCCGAACTCATCCTCCGTGCAAGGGTTTTGGACGAGCAGGGGCACCCGGACGCACAGGCCTGCTGGGCGCGGCTGAGCACCCTCGTCGCCGCCCGCGACTACGCCCACCCCGACGACCCGGCCGTGGGCCCGCTCGTACAGCTGCGCGCGGACCTGCTGGCCCACGAGGCGAGCTCGGCGGGCGAGAAGGACGAGTTCGCCGACGCCGCCGCCCTCCACGAGGAGGCCGCGGCCCTGTACGGCGACGCCGGACTGCCGGGACACGCGGCGCTCGCCCGTGCCTGCGCCCTGCTCCCTGCCGCCGAGATCCCCGCGCCGGGCGCCGCCGACGGAGCCGAGGCGAAGGTCGCCGCCCTGACCGCCGCCCACGCCTCCGCGGTCCGCCTGCACGAGGAGACGACCGGCCTCGCGCCGTTCCAGGAGGCCCGTCTGCTGCGGCTGCGGGCGACCGCGCTCGGCCTGCGCCTGCAGACGTCGGGGAGCGAGGCGCACGTCGCGCCGGTCCTCGCCGAGGCGGATCTGCTGCACACGTTCGCCACCCGGCACGACCTCGTCGGGCAGATCTCCGGTGCCCTGATGCTGCGGGCCAGCACGTATGCCATATCCGGTGACCGACCCGCCGCGATCACCGAGATCGACGCCCTCCTCGACCGGCTGAAGGCGCACGGCCCCGCCTGGCACCTGCCCCGCGCGCTCGGGCTGCGCGGTCGGCTCCAACTCCTGCTCCAGGACGCGCAGACCGCGCACGCGGACCTGACCGAAGCCCTGCGAGTGGCCGCCGACTGGCCGGCCCACGCGGCCGGCACCGCCCGCCTGCACGGTGATCTGGCCGAGGCCTGTATGCACCTGGGCCGTCCCGAGGAGGCCCTGCGGCACCTGACGCGCTCCGCGGAGGTGGAGCTTCGCCGCGGCAGCCGTACGGACGCGTACTGCGCGTACAGCAACGCGGCTCAGCTCAGTCTCGACCTGGGCCGCGTCGAGGACTGCATCGCTCTGCTCGACTCTCTGCTGGCGGAACCGGACGTCGCCGCCGGAGAGATGGACGACCGGCTCGTCGCTCAGCTGCGCCTGACCCGCGCCCGCGCGCTGCGCGCGGGGGAGGACCTCAAGGTCGCCACGGCGGAGTTCGTCGCCCTCGCGGCCGAGTCGGCCGGCTGGGACGACGACCCGGGAAGCCACGTCATGATCGCCGCGGAGACGGCCGTCCTCCTCGGTGAGACCGGCGAGTTCGGCCGGGCCCGCGAGGTCGCGGACCAGGTACTCGTCGCCCACGCCCAGGCCCCGAGCTACGAGCAGCTCAGCAACTGCCTGCGCGAACTCGCCCGTCTCCAGGCTAAGCAGCAGGGCCCCGACGGCCTGGCCGACGCCCTCGCTCTCCTGGCCGACGCCGACCGGATCGCCGACGAGGCCCGCGCCGCCGGACACGAGACCCACGGCCGCTCCCTGGACACCGCTCTGGCCTACGAACACGGACGGGTCAACGCGTACGCCGGCGAGTACGAGGCCGCCCTGGCCGCCCTGGAGAAGGCACTCGCCCTGCTCGGCGAGCCGGGAAGGGACGACGACCGCGCCGGCGAGTGGGCCGAGTGCGTCCGTCTCGCGGGCGCGGTGGAGGGCCTCTACCTGGAACGCCCGGCCCCCGCCCTCGCTCGCCTCGACGCGGCGATCTCCCGACTGACCGCCTCGGGCCACACCGAGGAGACCCAGCCGCTGATCTCCCTGGCGGCCCGACTGCGCGACGAGGAGTGACGTGGCGGTGGCGGGGGGGCCACCCCCCCCCGCCCCCGGGCCCCCCCCCCCCCCCCCCCGCCCCCGGCCCCCCCCCCCCCCGCCCCCGGCGCCCCCCCCCCCCCGCCCCCGGGGCCCCCCCCGCGCCCCCCCCCCCGCTGAGCCCCGGGCCGGCCCGCGGGCGCGCCGTTGGGGGGGGGGGGGGGGCGGGGCCCACCCCCCCCCCCGCCCCCGGGACCGCCTCCCCGAGCCGCCGGCACCGGGACCGCCTCCCCGGGGCCGTCGGCGACGAGCAGCCCCGGAGACGGCGAAGCGCCCCCACGACCTGCGCCACGCCGGTGAATTCTGGCCCGGATCCTGGCCGAGACCGCCAACGGACCGAGCGTTCGGCTCACTCCGACCGGCAGCGGGGCATCGCACCGATGCCTCGCTGCCGACGGTCGGCATCAGGACAGGAAACTCCCGTACGGGCCGTTCAGGATCTGGTTCTTCTGACTCTGGTTGAAGTGGGTGTTCGGGTAGTCGTAGAAGGACGCGGACATCGGTGTGCCGTCGGTCGAGGCCGCGTCCGGCAGGCCGAAGGCGTGTCCGAGTTCGTGCACCATCCCGCCGTACCAGCGGTTCATCGACTGTCCGCTGGTGCCTGCGGCGCCGTCGGCGTCGTGCCCGCTCAGCACGACCCATCCAGGACTGGCGCCCCCGCCCGCGCCTTCCCCCTCGGCGCTGATCTCGCCCACGTTGAGCCACCGGCTGTCGGGGTTGTCCAGGCCGAACTTTCTGGCGAGTTCGTTCTGCATGTTCGTGACGGCCCACCAGTAACGGTCACCGCCATTGGGCGTGTTCTCGTACCAGCTCCGCGGCTGGTCACCGCCCACGACCTCGACCACGGGGTTGTTCAGCGTGAAGGTCTTGCCGAGCTCCTGCTTGTAGTAGCGCTGCGCCTCCCGCATCACGTTGGCGATGCCGTCGGGGTAGCGCTGGTCGAACGGGACGTCGGAGGGCTTCAGCCAGTACACCCGGACGGTCTTTGCCGGAGGCGTGGCCGGGTCGCCGCCGCTGCCGGCGAAGCCGGGCAGCCGCCACACCCTGCCGTTCGCGGTGGCGCACGGCAGCTGCACCAGGTTGGTGTTCGAGGCCGACGAACCGCCGCTCGGCGTCACGCACTTGCCGGAGCTGACGGAGACCAGGTTGAAGGTCTTGTCCGTGCCGTTCACCGACACCGGCGTGAGCCGCCACTGCTGGTTCGTCCCGTCGTGGCAGGGCCACTGGATGATCGCGGCGTTGTCCGCTGTGGACGCGCCGGAGACATCGACGCACTGACCGGACTGAGTGGTGATCGTGTAGAGGTCGCTCGACCCCGGGACGGGAGTGAAGCCGAGGTTCTGGTTCGCTCCGGAGCCGCATGTGAACGAGCGCAGCTGTGTTCCGTCGGTCGACGAACTGCCCGGCAGATCAAGGCAGTTACCACCGTTCTGGTTCACCCCGGTCGAGGTGAACGTGACGGCTGCGGCAGCTGGCGGGGGCGCCACCAGGAAGGCGACCACCATGGCGAGCACGGCGGTGAGCACGGACAGGAATCTGGAACGGGTCACTGGGCACACCCTTCATCGCGTGGAGGTGGTGGTGGGGCCGTACACCTTTGCCTCGAGAAGCCCGACAGAGTTGGTGCCGTTGCCGGTGAGCTGCACCCGGAGCCGGGTGGTGTTCGTCGCGGCGAACGTGACGGTGTTGTACTGGTTGGTGGCCAGGGGGTAGCCGCTCGCTCCCGGCATGTCGACGTAGGCGCTGCCGTTCCAGTACTGGAGCTTCCATGAGGCGGGCATGTCGATGCCCTGGTCGTCGTCGAAGAAGTAGACCTGGGCCTTGTCGATGGTCTTCGCCGACGGCCAGGTCAGTTCGGCCCATTGCTGTCCGGTCTCGGGATAGGTGCCCCAGCGCGGGTTCACGGTGTCGTTGGAGGACGGCGGGTCGATGCCGTCGTTGACGGCGCTGACGCTCTCCCAGGAGGAGGTGTACGAGGCCGAAGCCGTCGCGGACGTCGCCAGGTTGGCCGGTGGCTGGACGCCACCCCGGTTGAAGATCTTCACCTCGGTGAGGCCCGTCTTGGCCCCGGAGGCGTTCGTGGCCAGCACTCTTACGCGTTGGGCGTCGACCGCGGGGAACCGCACCAGGTTGTAGTTGGCCCGTGGTGCCGCCGGGCTCTTGGTCTGGCCGGGCACGTCCACCCACGTACTGCCGTTGTAGTACTGGATGCTGTACGCGGACGGAGCCCGGTAGGTGGTGCTCGCCGGGCGGCTGTCCTTGAAGTACAGGCGCACCTCGTTGAACGTGCGGGCGGCGTTGAGGTTCAGCTCGTACCAGTCCTGGCTGTTGGCGGAGCCGCCGGCGCCCCAGTACGGCTCGTTGGTGGGATAGCCGTCGACCGCGCCGGAGACGGTGCTGCCGGAGCCGGTGTGGGAGGCGGACGCCGTCGCCCCGGCGGCGAGATCGGTCAGATCGGCGGTCAGGTCGACACCGGCCTTGGCGAACATGTCGACCAGCCGGGGGCTGTCCTGCACGACCTGGTGGGGAGCCTTGAGGCCGGGGACGGCCGTGTGGTGGGTGACCGTGCCGGTCGTGGTGACGTCACCGGTGGCCGGGTCCCACGTGAAGGGCACCAGCGAGTTGACGGTGGCGACCCGGTTGCCGTTGACGTAGATCGAGTAGCCCTCCGGGACGCCCGGGTAGCGCACCACGCCGTCGGCCGGATCGTCCCAGACGACGGACAGGTCGGAGCCCCGGTAGCGGAGGTTGTTGACGGTGAAGTGGTCCCAGCCGATGCCGATCGGGGAGAGTTCGACCTTGGCGTCGTTGCGGGGCCGCAGACCGGCGACGTCCTCGATCACGGTCCAGTTGCTGCTGCCCAGGATGTTGTGGTGGATCCAGGAGCGGTAGTCGATCGAGCTGCCGTTCCAGTCGGCCCAGAACTCGTTGGCGTCGGGCCACCGGGTGTCGCCGCCGATGTACTGCGCCCAGGTGTTCCAGTAGAGCAGCTTCTTGTAGTCGGTCGCGTTCATCCAGGAGTTGGGGTAGTTGCGCAGCACCGAGGAGTACAGCCGGAACTGGACCGTGGAGTTGATGGTGGAGAAGTTGTTCGAGCCCGGAGACCCGGCGTCGGCCGCCGCCTTCTTGTCGACCTGGTTGGCCGTGTAGAAGGGGAAGACGGGGTACTGGGCCGGATCGTCGAACAGACGCAGGGCCTGCTTGTAGGTCGCGGTGTTGGGGACGGCTCCGACCGAGAACGGGTAGTAGTTGTTGATCTCCTTCCACGGTACCCACTCGTTGGTCGACTTCAACCGGTGCTCGAACAGTTGCCGGTTGGGGTTCCACAGCACGTTGACGATCGCGTCCTTGATCTGCGTCGCGAGCGTGCGCATCTCGGTGGCCTTGGCCGTGTTGCCGATCGCCTCGTAGGCCTGCGCGGCGGCGAGCGCGCCGCTGTACTGGTAGGCGGACTCGGCGCGGTCCATGTTTCCGGGCTTCCAGTGGAACGAGACCGCGTCGGCGTCGTTGCCGGTCAGGGCGCCCCAGTCGTACTCGATCAGCTTGTTGTTGTCGTGGTCGTAGGTGGCGAGTTGGCCCTTGACGTCGCCCTCCGCGTAGTGGGCCAGATTGCCCGCGATCGCCGGCTGACCGCCGTGGATCTGGTAGCTCTTCCAGGCGGCCTCGGCGATGTACTGGGTGTAGCTGTTGGACCAGTTCTCCGGGTCGCCCGGGTTGTCCAGGAAGCGGCCGCCCTTGGAGGTCTGGCCGACGCTGAGCCAGTCCCCGTACGCGTAGGCCGGGTTGCGCAGGTACTTGAGGTCGTCGATGTGCATGGGCTGGGTGAGGGCGATCGCGTTGTTGTAGCCGAGGACGCCCTCGGTGGAGGTCGGGAACTGGAAGGTCTGCCCGGGGATGTCGGCGTCGAGGTTGTTGAAGCGCATCAGCCACCAGCGGTAGTAGACGCTCTTCTTGATCGCGGCCTCGGGTACGTCGATGTAGGGCACGTTCTGCGCCCACCACAGGTTGTAGGCCCGGACGTGGGTCGCGAACGCGGTCGCGGGGGAGTAGCCCGCGTAGGCGTTGTACTCCGTGAGGGACTCGGGGATCTCGTCGGTGACGAAGCCCATCACCACCTTCGCGGTCACCGTGGCTCCGGCCGCGATCGTCACCGACCGGTTGAGGCCGCCGCCGGTGGCGGTGAAGCCGTCGCCGGTGAGCCGTGGGCGGATGGTCGTGAGGTTGTTGTAGGCGTTCACCTGCCCGGTCAGCTCGCTGCCGGTGCCCGTGGTGGCGTACGGGGAGGTCGCCCGTAACTGCAGTGTGGTGGAGCTCGTGCCGCCGTTCCTGATGGACAGGTTGGTCACGGCGACGTTGTTGTCGGTGATGAACTTGGTCTGGTTGACCGTGATCGAGCCGCTAGTGTGCACGCTTTTCCAGTGACTGGGCGCCTGCCAACGCTGGGAGACCTGCTCGGTGAAGGTGCCCGGGGTGATCGCGACGGTGTAGGCGCTGTTGTCGTTGATGCTCTCCCAGTAGGCGACCTTGCCGCCGAACCCGAGCTTGGAGGGGTCGTGCTCCTTCATGAAGACGGCGCGGCCACGGCTCATCAGCCAGGGTCCGGCCGGGTCGTTGCCGGAGCGGGCCAGCAGGCGGTCCATCCAGAAATCGGTTCCCGAACTCTCCGCGTCGTAGATGCTCCGCATCATGTCGCCCGGTGTGTAGGCGACGGGCGGGGACGGGATCGCGGGTCCGCCGAACGTGGGGAACCCGATGGTCTGCGCCGCGTGGGCCGGGGTCGCGGTGAAGACGGAACAGACGGTGAGCACCAGTGCGACGAGGAGACGCTTCAGCACAGGGCCTGCCGTTCCTGGACTCCCGACAGCCGAACGGCCGTCGGGGCCGATTCCGGCCGGAGCCGGGCCGTGCTTGCCGTCGCCTCGTGCGCCGGCGTCGTACCGGTGGGACGCGCTGTCGGCCCCGCCGGGGACCGCCGTCCGTCGTCTTCTCATCGGATGCTCCCTGTCCGATCGACAGCAAGCCTCTGCACCCGGGCGCGCATGGTGACGGGGCATCGGCTGCCGTCGCTCATGTAGTGCTCATGACATAAACTGTGCAGGGCGAAGCGCTGGAGAACGGAGAGGAGGAACGGTCGGAGAGGCGGTCCCCCGAGTCTCCGGGAGGTGCTGAAACGACCTAAAAGGTTTTCGCAACGTAGGTCCGGGCCCCGGAAGTGTCAAGAGGGATGGACGAGGCCCCGGTGCACCGGCCGCGGCGCTCAGGACAACGGCGCGGTGGAGCCCCTGATCACCACGCGGCAGGGCAGGGCCTCGGCGCCCGAGCGCCGAGCCCCGGCGATCGCGCCGAAGAGGGCGTGCGCGGCCGCCCGCCCGACCTGTTCGAGGTTCATGTCGACGCTGGTCAGCGGGGGACGGGAGGCAGAGGTGAGAACCCGCCAGTTGTCGAAGCCCATGACCGCCACGTCCTCCGGTACCCGGTGGCCCCGCTCGCGCAGTACGTCCATGACGCCGCGGGCGATCTGGTCGCTGCCGCACAGGACGGCGTCGACGTCCGGATCCTGGTCGAGCAGCATCGCGGTGGCCGCCCGCCCCCAGCCCTCCGACCACACCCCGAACCGAGGTTCGCCCACCAGGGCGAGGCCGGCGTCGGCGAGCGCTGACCGGGCGCCCTCGGCCCGCTCCCGTGCCGCGAGATACCCGGGGTCGCCGGTGATGTGCGCGATCCGGTGACGGCCGCAGGCGAGCAGATGCTCCACGGCGATCCGGCCTGCGCCCACACTGTCGGGGACGATGGACAGATCCGCCGGATCCTCCGACGGCGCGTACGCGTAGACGACAGGGACGGGCAACTCGCGGCCCAGGGACGGGCGCGGGTCGGTCCGGCTGCCCACCACGATGAGGCCGTCGACCCGGCGGCCCAGCAGCGCGCGGACGTAGTGCTGCTCGCGGATCGCGTCACCACGGGCGTCGCACAGGAACACCGCGACCTCGCCCGCTCCGAAGGCATCCTCGGCGCCCATGAGGATCGGGATGCTGAACCGGCCCTCCAGGTCGCTGGTGAGCAGACCGACGGTGCCCGTGCGCCCGGCGAGCAGACCGCGGGCCAGCTGGTTGGGCCGGAACGACAGTCGCTCGGCCGCGTCGACCACCCGCTGCCGGGTCTCGGCGCGCACCTGACTGCGGCCGTTGAGGGCCTTGGACGCGGTGGCGATGGACACGCCTGCCAACCGGGCGACGTCGCTGAGCGTGGCGGGCTGCGAACGAGAGGGGTCGGTGGCCCGTGCCATGGGTGCTCCTGTCTCGCGTCGCGTGCCGAGGCCGTCGAGGCTGACACGTCGGGCGTAAAACAGTACGCGAAAGGTTACGCGAAAGGTTTCGGACGGATCCGTCGTGCCATGCGACGATCCGTCGACACTCGTTCGTTGCAAGGGGATTGACGAGTAACAGGTCGAGTTCTAGCGTCTCAGAAAACCTTTTCGGTTCCTTCCCGTTCGCACGGTCCAGCGCCACCACAGCCATCGGCATCCATCGTCCCGACGGCCGGCCGCGCGGCCGGCCGCGACAAGAGGGGGAGCGAACATGGGCAGCACGGTCGGACCACGTGGACGCGTACGCCGTCTCGTCACCGGCGCCGTAGCCCTGCTCGCCGCGGCGGGTCTGGTCACGGCGTGCGGGTCGGGCGAAGGCGGCTCGGGCGGTGAGGGAGGAAGCGGGGCGGCGGATGCCGACGGCGTCGACGACGGTGCGACGCTGACGATGTGGACGCGCGCGGCGACCCGGCCGCAGAGCGAGGCGCTGGTCAAGGCGTACAACGCCAGCCACAAGAACACGATCGAGCTGACCGTCGTCCCCACCGACGACTACCAGGCCAAGGTCGGTGCGGCCGCCGGAGCCAAGGACCTGCCCGACCTGTTCGCCTCCGACGTGGTGTTCGTGCCGAACTACACCTCCAGCGGACTCTTCGCCGACCTCACCGAACGCATCGACGCCCTGCCCTTCGCCGAGCACCTCGCCCAGTCCCACATCAAGGCCGGCACGTACGAGGGCAAGAAGTACGTCGTACCGCACACCCTCGACCTGTCGGTGCTCTTCTACAACAAGAACCTCTACCGAAAGGCGAAGCTCGACCCCGACAAGCCGCCCACCAGTCTGAGTGAGTGGGACCGGCAGGCACGGGCCGTGGACGCGCTGGGCTCAGGCGTCAACGGCACCTTCTTCGGCGGCAACTGCGGCGGCTGCGGCGTCTTCACCTGGTGGCCGTCCGTCTGGGCCGCCGGGGAAGAGGTGCTGAACAAGGAGGGAACCGAGGCGTCTCTCGCCTCCGACACCGCGAAGAAGGTCTACGACACCTACCGCGGGTGGGTGAAGGACGACATCGTGGCCCCCGGCGCCCGCGAGGAGACCGGCACGACCTGGACCGGGGTCTTCCCGAAGGGCAAGGTCGGCGTCATGCCCATGCCGTCGACCACCCTGGGGCTGATGCCCAAGGACCTCGACCTCGGCGTCGCGCCCATCCCCGGACCCGACGGCGGCACATCCACCTTCGTCGGCGGTGACGCCATCGGCATCTCCGCCACCAGCAGGTCCGCCGACCAGGCCTGGAACTTCCTCGCCTGGTCCCTGGACGACAAGGCACAGGTCGAGGTGGTCGCCGCGCACAAGGACGTGGTGGCGCGCACCGACCTCGCATCCAACAAGTACTCCAAGGCGGACCCGCGGCTGGTGACGATCAACGAACTCGTGGCTGACGGCCGTACCCCGTACGCGTTGAAGTTCGGCCAGACCTTCAACGACCCCAACGGGCCCTGGCTGAGTCTGATGCGCGACGCCGTCTTCGGCGACGGGACGTCCGTCGACAAGGACAACGACGCGGTCAGCGCCTCGCTGGCCGACTGAACGGCACGGGCCGGCTGAACGAACACCGGCGGCCCCGCAGAACCCCTCCCACGTCGCACGGCAGAGGAGAGTCATGCAGGTCAAGGCAGCCGACCCAGCGGCGGCCGAACCCCGGACCCGGCCGGAACGCCGGGTCCGTCCGTCCCGTGCCACCCCACCTCGATGGCGGTCCCGCAAAGCGAAGGGTCTCGCCTACGCGGCCCCCACCGCCGTGTTCGTCGCGGTGTTCTTCCTGCTGCCGCTGCTGCTCGTCGGGCAGATGTCGCTCAGCGACTGGCCGCTCCTCGCGGGCGACCGGGGCCTCAACGCCCCCGAGAACTACACCGACGCGACCGACAGCACCCTGTTCTGGCCCGCGGTCCGCTTCACCCTCCTCTACACCGTGATCGTCACGGTCGTCCTCCTCGGTCTCGCCCTTCTCCTCGCCCTGCTGGTGCAGGAGTCCCGGCCCGGGGCCGGCTTCTTCCGTACCGTCTACTTCCTGCCCGGTGCCCTGGGACTCGCCTCCGCCTCCCTGCTGTTCTGGGGCCTGTACAGCCCCACCACCGGCCCGCTCAGCCGCATCCTGGGAAAACTCGGCCTGGTCGACGACCCGGTGTCCTTCCTCGGCACACCGACCTCCGCGTTGCTGTCGACGGTCTTCCTCATCGTCTGGAAGTTCGCCGGCTTCTACATGCTGATCCTTCTCGTGGGCCTCCAGCGCATCCCCCAGGAGGTGTTCGAGGCCGCCCGCATGGACGGCGCGAGCCGCGGCCAGATCTTCCGCTCCATCACACTGCCGCTGTTGCGGCCGTCCCTCGCCCTGACGCTGCTGCTGTGCGTGACCGGATCACTGCTCGCCTTCGACCAGTTCTTCATCCTCACCAAGGGCGGACCGGACAACAGCACCGTCACCGTCGTCCAGTTGATCTACCGCGAGGCCTTCCAGCGGATGGACCTGGGCACCGCGGCGGCCCTGTCGATCGCTGTGCTGGGCGTGCTGCTCCTGCTCAACGTCCTCCAGTTCCGCGGTCTGCGCCGCGCCGACGAGTCATGAGCCGCAGCTCATGAGAAGGGACACCACGGTGCTGACCCGCGCCCTCGGTCGCACGCCCCACTACGTCGTTGCCGGAGGTCTGGCCGTCGTCTTCCTCTTTCCGCTGCTGTGGAACGCCTGGGCCTCCGTCAGCGGACAGCCCGGCACCGCACAGGAGTCCGGTTACGGCCTGGGCAACTACCGGACGCTGCTCGACTACGACGCGGGCCTGTGGCGATACCTCCTCAACAGCACCGTAGTCTCCGCGCTGACCGTCGCGTTGACCCTCGGAGTGTCGCTGCTGGGCGGCTACGCCTTCGCCCGCTTCGACTTCCCCGGCAAGAACCTGCTGTTCCTGGTGACCCTGGCCATCCTCATGGTCCCCTACGCCACCCTCCTCATCCCTCTCTACGTGCTGCTCGGCAGACTCCATCTGCAGAACTCGCTGATCGGACTGAGCCTGGTGCTGGCCATGTTCCAACTGCCGTTCGCCACCTTCATGATGAGGATCTCCTTCGAGGCGGTGCCCCGCGAACTGGAGGAGTCGGCGCTGGTCGACGGCTGCGGCACGGCCGGCGCCCTGCGGCGGGTCCTCCTTCCGGCGGTGCGACCGGGACTGATCACCGTCGGTCTCTTCGCGTTCCTCGCGGCCTGGAACGACTTCATCGCACCGCTGATCCTCATCTCCGACAGCGAGAAGGCGCCGCTGCCACTCGCCGTCGCGAACCTGCGGCAGCAGAGCATGGGCGCCGTCGACTACGGCGCCACCGAGGCGGGCGTGGTGGTCCTCGCCGTGCCCTGCCTGTTCCTGTTCCTGCTGCTGCAACGGCACTACATACGGGGCTTCATGTCAGGCGCGCTCAAGGGCTGATGACTGATGGCCGATGCGTCGAACGATCTCGCCCAACGATCTCGCCGAACGACCTCGCTCAATGATCTCGCCCAACGACCTGGCCGGACAACCGAAGGGACAACCGAAGGCATGAAGTGGTGAAGGAGAACACAGCGGGATCACTCGTCCTGCCCGTGGCACCGACCCGTGGCAGGCTGCGACCGCTCGGTCTCGACGAGGTCAGGATCACCGGGGGGTTCTGGGCCCGCCGCCGGCACATCAACGAGAGCGTTACCCTCGGCCACTGCCGGGACTGGATGGAAAGGGTCGGCTGGACCGGCAACTTCCGGGCCGCCGCGCAGGGTCGCGTCCACCGGGACCGGCGCGGCCGGGAGTTCGCCGACTCCGAGCTCTACAAGCTCCTCGAAGCCATGGCCTGGCAGGCCGGCGCCGCGGGCACGCTCGACACCGACATCGCCGCACTCACCGGGGCTGTCGCGCCCGCCCAGTCACCGGACGGCTACCTGAACACCGCGTTCGGCCACCCCGGACAGCAGCCCCGCTACAGCGACCTCGAATGGGGCCACGAGCTCTACTGCCACGGACACTTGATCCAGGCGGGCGTGGCCCAGGCCCGGGCCCGGGGCGAGGGCGAACTGACGAAGATCGCCCGAGGAGCGGCCGACCACGTCTGCGCCACCTTCGGGCGGGGCGGCATCGAAGGCGTCTGCGGCCACCCCGGGATCGAGACAGCCCTGGTGGAACTGGCCAGGCTGACGGGGGAACAGCGCTACCTCGACCAGGCCGCGCTCTTCGTCGACCGCCGCGGCCACGGCACGCTCGGGGACGGCGAGTTCGGCCGCGCCTACTACCAGGACGACCTGCCCGTACGACGGGCCACGGTGCTGCGCGGCCACGCCGTCCGCGCCCTCTACCTCGCGGCCGGCGCCGTCGACGTGGCCGTGGAGACCGGGGACGACGACCTGCTCGACGCGGTCGTACGGCAGTGGGAGGCGACGGTCGCCCGACGGACCTATCTGACGGGCGGCATGGGCTCGCACCACCAGGACGAGTCATTCGGCGACGACTTCGTCCTCCCGCCGGACCGCGCCTACTCGGAGACCTGCGCCGGCGTCGCCTCCGTGATGCTCAGCTGGCGGCTCCTGCTGGCCACCGGCGAGCCGCGGTTCGCCGACCTCGCCGAGCAAACCCTGTTCAATGTGGTCGCGACGTCCCCGGCGGAGGACGGCCGGGCCTTCTTCTACGCCAACACCCTGCACCGACGCCACCGGGGCGCCATGCCCGCCATGGACGCGGTGAGCGCGCGCGCCGAGTCGAGCCTGCGCGCGCCCTGGTTCGCGGTGTCCTGCTGTCCGACCAATGTGGCGCGGACGCTGGCCCAGCTGCCCGCGTACCTCGCGACGGCCGACGACCACGGCGTGCAACTGCACCAGTACGCCGACGCGGAGATCGCCACGTCGCTCGAAGGCGGCCACGGGGTCGCGCTGCGCGTCCGAACCGACTATCCGTCGGGCTCAAGCGTGACCGTGCGCATCGACCGGTCGTCGTCGGACCGCCCGTGGACCGTGTCGCTGCGCGTCCCCGCGTGGACGGCGGGCGCCACGGTATGGCTGGTCGACCCGGACGGGATCCGCCGCACCGTCCCCCCGGGCATGACCGAGGTGACCCGCGGTTTCCGGCCCGGTGACGAGATCCGGCTCGAACTGCCCGTACGGCCGCGCTGGATCCGGGCCGACCCGCGCGTCGACGCCGTCCGCGGCACGGTTGCCCTCCAGCGCGGGCCGCTGGTGTACTGCGCCGAGTCCGTGGACCTGCCGGACGGACACGACGTCGACGTGATTCGGGTGGACCCGTCCGCGTCGCCGGAGGACGGGCCGGACGGCACGGTGGTCGCCGCCGGCCAGATCACCGCGTACGACGGGCGGCGCGACGAGACCTGGCCGTACCGGCCCCTCGACGCGACCACCGCCGCGCCGCCCGCCGACCGCACGGGGATCGTCCTGGTCCCTTATCACTCCTGGGCGAACCGGGGGCCTTCGTCGGTGCGGGTGTGGCTGCCGGCCGTGGAAGCGGACCGTGCCACCCCGCCGGACAGCACCCATCCGTGACCGCAGGCTGCCCCATGACCCCGCGGTCTCCGTACCACCACCCTTACCCGCCGACCACCGACGACCGGAGTCCGAGCATGTCCCAACCCCCCACCCGACGCCGTTGGTTGAAACTCGCCGCCGGAAGCGTGGCCGCGGCCCCGCTCGCGTACGCCACCCCCTCGGCGTACGCCGAGGCGACCGGCCCCATCCCGACCGCGGTGCCTGTCCGGGCCGACGCGGCGGCCGTGCCCGCCCCGCCCACCTGGGCTGTGCGCCCCTTCCCACTGGACCAGGTGACCCTCGGCGACAGCGTGTTCCGCCGCAAGCGCGACCTGATGCTCGACTTCGCCAGGGCGTACCCGGCCGACCGTATTCTGGCCGTCTTCCGGGCCAACGCCGGGCTCGACACCCGTGGTGCCCAGGCGCCCGGCGGTTGGGAGACCTCCGACGGCAATCTGCGCGGCCATTTCGGCGGCCACTTCCTCACTCTGATCGCCCAGGCGTACGCCGACACCGGGGAGGCCGCGCTCAAGACCAAGCTGGACTACCTGGTCGGAGCGCTCGGCGAGTGCCAGCAGGCCCTGGCGGAGCACGGCTCGCCGAAACCGAGCCACCCCGGCTACCTGGCGGCGTACCCCGAGACGCAGTTCATCCTGCTGGAGGGCTACACGACGTACCCCACCATCTGGGCGCCGTACTACACCTGCCACAAGATCATGCGAGGTCTCCTCGACGCGCACACCCTGGCCGGGAACGCGCAGGCCCTGACCATCGCCTCGACGATGGGCGACTGGGTGCACAGCCGCCTCGGCCGCCTGCCGAAGGCACAACTGGAGCGGATGTGGTCGATCTACATCGCGGGGGAGTACGGCGGGATGAACGAGGTGTTGGCGGACCTGTACGCCCTCACCGGGCGCGAGGAGCACCTCGTGGCCGCCCGCTGCTTCGACAACACCACGCTGCTGGACGCCTGTGCCGAGGACCGCGACGTCCTCGACGGCCGGCACGCCAACCAGCACATTCCCCAGTTCACCGGCTATGTGCGGCTGTTCGACCACACGGGGGAGGAGAAGTACGCGGCCGCGGCCCGCAATTTCTGGAAGATGGTCGTGGACCCCCGGATGTACAGCCTGGGCGGTACGGGTCAGGGTGAGATGTTCCGAGCCCGGGGCGCCATCGCGGCCACCCTGGACGACAACAACGCCGAGACCTGCGCGACGTACAACATGCTCAAGCTGAGCCGGCAGTTGTTCTTCCACCAGCAGGACCCCGCCTACATGGACTACTACGAGCGGGGCCTGACCAACCACATCCTCGCCTCACGCCGGGACACCCCCAGTACGGACAGCCCGGAGGTCACCTACTTCGTCGGGATGGGCCCAGGGACGCAGCGCGAGTACGACAACACCGGCACCTGCTGCGGCGGCACCGGCATGGAGAACCACACCAAGTACCAGGACTCGGTCTACTTCTGCTCCGCCGACGGCAGCACGCTGTACGTCAACCTCTCTCTCGCCTCGACGCTGCGGTGGCCGGAGAGGGGCTTCGTCGTCGAGCAGACGAGCGTGTACCCGGCCGAGGGCGTACGCACGCTGACGATCCGTGAGGGCACTGGCAGACTCGACGTGAGACTCCGCGTTCCGTCCTGGGCCACGGGAGGATTCACCGTCACGGTCAACGGGGTCCGGCAACAGGCCGAGGCGGTGCCCGGCAGCTACCTCACCCTGAGCAGAAGCTGGCGACCCGGCGACCAGATCCGGATCTCCGCTCCCTACCGCCTTCGCATCGAAAGGGCACTGGACGACCCCGCCGTCCAGTCGGTGTTCTACGGGCCGGTCCTGCTGGTCGCTCGGAGCCAGGAACGGCAGTTCCGCACGTTCTCCTTCTACAAGGACTTCACGCTCCGGGGCGATCTCGCCGACTCGGTCAAACCCGAGGGCCGCCCCATGCACTTCACCACGCACGGCCTGACCCTCGCACCGTTCCACGTAGCGGACGACACCCGCTATCACGCCTACTTCAAGCGCTCAGAACCCGTCGTCGTGTTCGGCACGACCGACTCGGGCGTGCCCAACCGCGCGCGCGTTGACGGTCCGACCTTCCTCGACGTGCTCTGGGAGCAGGCTCCCTTCGCCACCTCCGGCCGCTTCGTGAGGGCGGTACGTGCCCTCGCGGACGGATGGCTGTCCGAGGGACTGTTCACGCGCACCGAGCGCGATCGCGTCGTCGCGGCCGCGGGCCGCGTGGTCCTGAGGCCCTGAGGCCCTGAGGCCCTGAGGCCCTGAGGGTCCTCAGGTCGACGGCATGCGGGATCTGACCGCGAGAGCAGGTTGAGCGGACGGCGCCTGACGTCAAAGTCCAGGTCAGGCGCCCTCTTCCGATACTCCGGAGAATCGGAGCCTCTACGGGCTCACCGTCCGCCGGGCGAGCGGCACTAGCCGTGCGCGGCAGCCGCCTTGCGCGCCGTCGAGGCGGTGATGAGCAACGACGAGGACAGCCGGGAGGCCGCGATGGCCGCCTTCCAGGAAGTCCACGGCTGTCTCGGGGAGTTGGCGGCACGTAAACGGGTGGAGGGCGACGACCTGACCTCGGCGCTCATCGCGGCCCGCGACGAGGCCGACCGGCTCGGCGAGGACGAACTCGTCTCGATGCTCGCGCTCCTGCTCTCCGCCGGGCACGAGACCACCGTGAACCTGCTGGGCAGCACCGTCCTGGCACTCCTGCGCCACCCGGACCAACTCGATCTGCTGACCCGGGAACCGGAGCGCCGGCCCGACGCCGTCGAGGAAGCGCTCCGGTGGGACGGTCCGATCCAGAACGTCATCTGGCGCTTCACCCGCAAGCCGGTCAGCATCGGAGACGTCACCATCCCGGCGGGCGAGGCCGTCGCGCTGAGCGTGGCCGCCGCCGACCGCGACCCGGCCCGCTTCCTGAGCGGCGCCGAGTTCGACATCACCCGCGGCGAACGCTCCCGTCTGGCCTTCGGCCACGGCATCCACCACTGCCTGGGAGCACCGTTGGCCCGGCTGGAGGCGCGCATCGCCGTCCCTCTCGTCTTCGCGAAACTGCCCGGGCTCTCGTTGGACGGAGAGCCGGCCTACCGCCCGTCCACCGTCTCGCGCGCCCTTTCCTCCCTGCCCGTCACATTCGGAAACGTAGGCTGATCCCCATGAAAATCCTTGCCCTGTGCGGAAGTCTGCGATCGGAGTCGCTCAACGCGGCGGTGCTACGGTCGGCGGCCGACCTGTTCGTCCCGCCGTGGGAACTGACCATCGAGCCGGATCTCGGACGGCTCCCCTTCTTCAACGCCGATGTCGAGGAGACCGCACTGCCTGAGATCGTGGCAGAGCTGAGAGCCCGGGTCGGCGCGTCCGACGGCATGCTCATCGCCACCCCCGAGTACGCCCACGGCACCTCGGGCGTGCTGAAGAACGCGCTGGAATGGCTCGTCGGCGGAGGCGAGATCGCCGCCAAACCGGTCGCCCTGGCGAGCGCGTCCCCCGCGATCACCGGGGGTGACCGGGCGAGGGCATGGCTGACCGAGACGCTCACCGTGATGGGAGCGAGCGTGCTGCCTGACAGCCTGCGCATTCCCCAGGCCACCCGCAAGGTGAGGGACGGGCACATCACTGACGAGCCGACCCTGAAGGAACTGCGCGAACTGCTCGACGACCTGGCCGTAGCAGTGGCCGGAATCCGTGAGAAGGAAGGCACACCGACCGCCTGACACCGCCGGGAGCGATGCGGTTCGCCACGTGTCGCTCGGCGCGTACGCCCCCGGACCGCCCGCAGGGCGACGCGCACCTCACCGACAGTGGCGCTCGCGCGCGGCGCGTCCTTCATCGGTACAGGACGGTGACCTCGCCCTCGGTGGCTGTTTTCAGGGCCGCAAGGGCGACGGCCCTCACGCACTGCCCGATGTGCCTGATGTGCCCGTCGGTCGATCGGACGAGGTGGTGCGCGGGTCGGACGAGGTGATGCGCGGGCCCGGCTGCTTTCGCGCTCAGACCCGTTCCGCCACGGCCGCCGGATCGTCCAGCACCGCCCGTACCACCGAGTGTGCCGCCCCCAGCAACGGCCCCTCGGAACCCAGCCGGGACACGGACACCTGACAGGCGGGTCCCGCCGTGCGCCGGGCCAACTCCTCGCGCAGGGACGGCAGCAGCCAGGGCGCGAGGCCCGCGAGCGCACCGCCGAGCACGACGGCCTGCGGGTCCAGCAGATTGACCGCGCCGGTCAGTGCGATTCCGAGCGCCTCCCCCGCTGCGCGCAGGGCACGCCGTACGTTCTCGTCACCGTCGGTGGCGCGCTCGGCGAGCAGTCCGACGCGGTCCTCACCCGGTTCCAGCCCGGCCGTCCGCAGCACCGCCTCCTCACCGGCGTACTGCTCCAGACAACCGCGCCCGCCGCATGGGCAGTCCGGCCCGTCCGGGTGGACCGGCACATGGCCCAACTCGCCCGCGAAACCACGGGTGCCGCGCAGCAGTTGCCCGTCCACCACCACCGCCGCGCCGATGCCGATCTCCGCCGACACATGCAGGAAGTCGCGCGGGGTCCCCTCACCGAGCCAGAGCTCGGCCAGGGCGCCGAAGTTGGCCTCGTTGCCCACGGCCGGGGCGAACTCGGCGGGCAGCAGGGCGCCGAGATCCGTGTCGTGCCAGTCGAGGTTCGGAGCGCGTACGACGGTCCGGGCGTCGCGCGCCACCAGGCCGGGTACCGCGACGGCCAGCCCCGCGGGCCACAGCCCCTCGGACTGTGCCTCGGCGACGACCCGACGCACCAGCCCGGAGAGCTCCATGATCACCGGTTCGGCGGGACGGCCCCGGTTCGCGCCGTACCGCACGGCCCTGGACCGCACCCGCCCGCGCAGATCGACCGCGCACACCGCGAGATGGTCGACGCCGATCTCGGCACCGATCCCGGCGGGTCCACGTCCGCTCACGGCGAGCGCCGACCCCGGCCTGCCCACCCGGCCGGGCCGCTCGGGGCCCAGCTCCTCCAGCAGACCGGAGCGGATCAGGTCGTCGACGAGGCTCGACACCGCGGCACGAGTGAGGCCGATGTGCGAGGCGACGGCGGCACGGGACAGTGACCCCTCGGCACTGATGGCGTGCATCACCCGGGCCAGGTTGCGGCGCCGCATGCCCTGCTGGGTGTCGGGCAGCGCACGGCCGGGGCCGGCCGGTCGAGTCTCGTACCGCGGTGCGGTCATGCCTCCGCCCGTCCTCGGTCGGTGTCCGGCGATCGGTTCACGGGCGTGCTGCGCGAAGTGTCCGTCAGCTCGGGTCCGTCCCCCGCTCCAGCAGCGGGGCCGCGTCGGAGAGTACCCCGGAGATCCTGGCCAGGGTCGCCTCGTCCCGCTGTACGGCGTCGAGCACGGGCCCGGCGGCGGTGTTCCAGCGCCGCGCGACCGCGGCCGGGTCCTCGCCGGTCAGCAGGCCGGCCGCCTGGGCCGCCGCGCCGAGCGCGACCAGTTCCTCGGCCTCAGGCACCTGGACGGGGCGCCCGGACAACCGTCGTACGGTCTGCTGCCAGGCTGTGCCTCTGGCGCCGCCGCCGATCAGGAACAGCGGGGCCGAGGGATCGGCGTCCTCGTCGAGGACCAGGTCGAGCGCGCCGAGCAGCGCGTGGACGGCGCCGTCGTACGCGGCCTGCAGAAGCTGGCCGCCGGTGGTGTCGTGGCGCAGGCCGTGCAGCAGGCCCGAGGCGTTCGGCAGGTTCGGGGTGCGTTCGCCGTCCAGGTAGGGGAGCAGGGTGACGGCGGAGGTGGGTTCCACCGCCTCGCGGTCGAGGCCGAGGAGGGCGGCGACGCGGTCGACGGCGAGCGTGCAGTTCAGAGTGCAGGCCAGCGGCAGCCAGTCACCGTGCGCGTCGGCGAAGCCCGCCACGGTTCCGGTCGGGTCGGTGGGGCGCCGCTTCGACACGGCGTAGACCGTGCCCGAGGTGCCGAGGCTCATCACCGCGGTGCCGGGGCGCAGGCCCAGGCCGAGCGCGGCGGCGGCGTTGTCGCCGGTACCGGGGGCGACCAGGGTGCCCTTCGCGAACGGCAGGTCATGGCCGTCGCGCACGGTCCCGGCCACCTCGCCCGGGCTGACCACATGGGGCAGCAGCGCGGGGTCGAGCCCCACGTGGGCGAGGATCTCGGAGTCGTACGACTCGGTGGCCGACGCCCACCATCCGGTCCCGGAGACGTCGCCCCGGTCGGTGGTGCCCTGCCCGGTGAGCCGCTCGGTGAGGTAGTCGTGGGGCAGCCGTACGGCCTTGACGGCGCGCAGGACCTCCGGCTCGTTCTCGGCCAGCCAGGCCCACTTCGTGACGGTGAACGACGCCGCCGGGACGGAGCCGGTGCGCTCGGCCCAGAACTTGGCGCCGCCCAGTTCCTCGGTGAGCCGACGGGCCTGCGGCGCCGAGCGCACGTCGTTCCACAGCAGGGCCGGACGCACCGGCTCGCCCTGCGCGTCCAGCGTGACCAGACCGTGCTGCTGCCCGCCGACCGAGACCGCGGCCGCCTCGCGCGCCGCGTCCCCGCACTGGTGCAGGGCCTCGCGCAGCGCGTCCCACCACTGGCGCGGGTCGCTCTCACGGCCGGCCCCGGAGGTCACGGTGTGTGGTGCCTGTCCGCGCGCCACCACCTGTCCGGTCGACACGTCGACGACCAGGGCCTTGGTGGACTGTGTGGACGTGTCCACACCGACGACGAGCGGGCCCTCGGCTGCTGACATCGGACTCTCCCTAAGGTTTTTCGCGGCTCTACGGGGTCTGTCTTCCCAGAGAAGCGTTCGCATACTAATTTGTAAACGGCCATGACGAAATAGATCCAGCACGCAAGGAGCCGCGGCATGAACTACCAGCCCACCCCCGAGGACAGGTTCACCTTCGGCTTGTGGACCGTCGGCTGGCAGGGACGGGACCCGTTCGGCGACGCCACCCGCCCGGCCCTCGACCCGGTCGAGTCGGTACAGCGCCTGGCCGAGCTCGGCGCCCACGGCGTGACCTTCCACGACGACGACCTGATCCCCTTCGGATCCTCCGACACCGAGCGCGAAGCGCACATCAAGCGCTTCCGCGAGGCTCTCGACGCGACCGGCATGAAGGTGCTGATGGCCACCACCAACCTCTTCACGCACCCCGTCTTCAAGGACGGCGGGTTCACCGCCAACGACCGCGACGTGCGTCGCTACGCCCTGCGCAAGACGATCCGCAACATCGACCTCGCTGCCGAGCTCGGTGCCAAGACCTACGTCGCCTGGGGCGGCCGGGAGGGCGCCGAGTCCGGCGGCGCCAAGGACGTCCGCGTGGCCCTCGACCGCATGAAGGAGGCCTTCGACCTCCTCGGCGAGTACGTGACCGAGCAGGGCTACGACCTGCGCTTCGCGATCGAGCCCAAGCCCAACGAGCCGCGCGGCGACATCCTGCTGCCCACCGTCGGCCATGCCCTGGCGTTCATCGAGCGCCTGGAGCGCCCCGAGCTCTACGGCGTCAACCCCGAGGTCGGCCACGAGCAGATGGCCGGGCTGAACTTCCCGCACGGCGTCGCGCAGGCCCTGTGGTCGGGCAAGCTCTTCCACATCGACCTCAACGGCCAGTCGGGCATCAAGTACGACCAGGACCTGCGCTTCGGCGCCGGTGACCTGCGTGCCGCCTTCTGGCTGGTCGACCTCCTGGAGACCGCGGGTTACGAGGGCCCGCGCCACTTCGACTTCAAGCCGCCGCGCACCGAGGACATCGACGGGGTGTGGGCATCGGCCGCCGGCTGCATGCGCAACTACCTCATCCTCAAGGACCGTGCGGAGACCTTCCGCGCGGACCCGGAGGTCCAGGAAGCCCTGCGCGCCTCGCGTCTGGACGAACTGGCGCAGCCCACCGCCGCCGACGGCCTCAAGGCACTGCTCGCGGACCGTACGGCCTTTGAGGAGTTCGACGTCGACGGGGCCGCCGAGCGCGGGATGGCCTTCGAGCGGCTCGACCAGCTGGCGATGGACCACCTCCTGGGAGCACGCGGCTGAACGCACGCGCGCGTGCCTCGTCCCCCTGAGTGATCTTCCGGAGCGCCCTGCGCGGAATGTCCAGGAATCATGCGTTCCATGGCATGAGCCCGTATCAACTTCCGTGCAGGGGTCGCGACATGACCGGTTCCGGGTGACTCTGGAGGGTATGGGCATGCCGCCGGTACCCCCTCAGCCGCCCGGACCACCGGATGACACCCCGCCGCGGGGCGGCGGTTTCGGACCACCTTCCGGACCATCTTCCGGGCCGTCGCCGTACGGGTACGGCCACAACGGGTCGCCACCGTACGGTGGTTCGTATCCCACGCAGCCTTTGAGCCCGACCGGTGATCCGGGCGGCCAGAGGAGGCGCCGCAGTCCTCTCTACATCCTGCTGGCCGTGATCGTGGCGGCCGTGGCCGTGGCCGCGGTGGTGCTCATGGAGTCGGGGAGTGGCGACTCGCCGGACGAGAAGCCGGCGCCCGGACGCAGTGCGAGCACGAGCCGCCCTCCCGCTCCGTCCTTCAGCCTGCCGACCGAGGTCCCCAGCGACCTGCCGTCGAGGTTCCCGACCGCGCTGCCGAGCGGCTTTCCGAGCGGCTTTCCGAGTGACCTCGAATCGCTGATCCCGTCACTGGCCGGAGAGCTTCCCCAGTGCCGCGGCACTAGCCCACGCCCCGCCCATCTCAGATGCCGAGCGGCAGCCGCACGTGCCCTCTCGCGGGGTACCCCGGCGAGGCACGCTCGGGCTGCTGCTGCTCCGGGGCCGCTGGGGTGGAACGGCGGAGCCGGCGGGTTCGGGAGCCGCCGGGGGCGGGAGCGGGTGGACGGGGAGCCACCGCCGTAGTCGGGCGGCGTGCCGTTCCCGCCGGTGCGGTGCCGGGATGCCTACGATCGGCTGTGCCGTCGCTCACACCGCCGAAGGCCGCATTTCCTTACCCCAACTCGTGGGTAACGTAGCCGTGTTGTGGACCGCAACTTCTACTACCCACGGAGGACGTCGTGTCCGGATCCGTCATCCTGGCTGGGGCCCGTACCCCCTCCGGCCGCCTCCTCGGGGCTCTGAAGGACTTCTCCGGAGCCCAGCTCGGAGGCATCGCGATCAAGGCGGCCCTGGAGAGGGCGGGGGTGGCGCCCGAGCAAGTGGAGTACACGATCATGGGGCAGGTGCTCACCGCGGGCGCCGGACAGATCCCGGCCCGCCAGGCCGCGGTGGCCGCCGGTATCCCGATGAGCGTCCCGGCGCTGACGGTCAACAAGGTGTGCCTCTCCGGGATCGACGCGATCGCGCTGGCCGACCAGCTGATCAGGGCCGGAGAGTTCGATCTGGTCGTGGCGGGCGGTCAGGAGTCCATGACGCAGGCACCGCACCTGCTCCCCAAGTCGCGTGCGGGCTTCAAGTCCGGTGACGTACCGCTGATCGACCACATGGTCCACGACGGCTTGTTCTGCCCCTTCGACCAGCTGGGTATGGGCGTCTCGACCGAGAAGTACAACAGCCGCTACGCCGGGCTGACCCGGGAGAAGCAGGACGCCTTCGCCGCGGCCTCGCACCAGCGGGCCGCCGCCGCGGCGGCCGCCGGGCGGTTCGCCGAGGAGATGGCGCCGGTGACGGTCCCGCAGCGTAAGGGCGACCCGGTGGTGTGCGACACCGACGAGGGCGTGCGTCCCGACACCACGGCGGAGGTCCTCGCGAAGCTGCGTCCCGTGTACAGCGCCGACGGCACCATCACGGCGGGGACGGCGTCGCAGATCTCCGACGGTGCCGCGGCCGTGGTGGTGGCGAGCAAGGCCAAGGCCGAGGAGCTGGGCCTGCCCTGGATCGCCGAGATCGGCGCCCACGGCGTGGTGGCCGGGCCGGACGGAAGCCTGCACGAGCAGCCGTCGAACGCGATCAGGGCGGCGCTGGCCAAGGCCAAGCTGGAGCCGTCCGACCTGGACCTGGTGGAGATCAACGAGGCGTTCTCCGCCGTCGGTATCGTCTCCACCGAGCAGTTGGGCGTCAGCCCGGACATCGTGAACGTCGACGGCGGAGCCATCGCGCTCGGCCACCCCATCGGCGCCTCCGGCGCCCGGCTCATCGTCCACCTGGCCTATGAGCTGCGTCGCCGTGGCGGCGGTCTCGGCGCGGCGGCACTGTGCGGCGGCGGCGGGCAGGGCGACGCCCTGCTGATCCGCGTACCCTCCGCCTGACGGCCGGTCGGAGCAGCGCGGCCGGGGAGCCGGAGGAGCGACACGGTCCCCAGGGTGCGGCACATGGTGGCCGCGCCCGGGGGACCATCCGTGACCCGTGACCCGTGACCCGTGACCCGCAACCCGCGGGCCGGGTTCCCCCTGGAGCCGGGGGTCATTGTGGGGGCGTGCCGCGGTCATGAGGCGTCTGCGCTGCCCCCGCTGCCGCAGGCGCGGGCTTCGGTCGCAGCACGGTGAGCATCGTGCACACCACGGCCGCGCACAGAATGTTGACGGCCATCGCGGCGACATAGACGTGGTGGAAGGACGGGATGCTACCGGGGGCCGCGCCCGACGCCATGATCGAGGCGAATCCGGCGACGCCGACCGTACCGCCGACCTGGCGCACCGTCAGGGTCATGCCGAGGCCGCCCGCGAACTTGAGCGGGGGCACCGTCCCTGCCGCCAGTGACGACAGGCAGGTGATGGCGAGGCCGAGGCCGCCGCCGCCGAGGATCGCGGCCGGCAGCCAGCCGCCCAGGAAGTTGGGCGTGGATCCGAAGAGGCCGGACGCCCAGATGGCGTTGCTGCCCGCGAAGGACAGCGCGCCCAGGACCGTCACCTTCACCTGGGTCGCCGGTCGGGTGAGCCGCCCGGCGGCCAGTGAGCCGGCCATCGAGGAGACGGCTCCGACGCTCAGGGCACCGGCCGTCTTCAGGACCGACCAGTGCCAGATGTCGGCGGCGAACAGCGGGGCGGCCAGCATCCACGCGAACATCGTCATGTTGAGCATGCCGAGGCCCAGGTTGGCGGTCCTGAAGACGGGGCTGCGCCACACCGTCATCTCCAGGGCCGGCGCCGGGTGCGTGCGCGAACGCAGCACGGTCACGGCGATGAGCGCCAGCCCGGCCAGCCCGAGTCCGATGGTGCGGACATCCACCCAGCCCCAGGTGTCCCCCTCGGTGAGCGCGCTCACCACCCCGCCGATGCCCAGGGCGAGCGCGATGCTGCCCACCGCGTCCGGCAACCGGTCCCCGGTGCCGCGCAACCGCTGCCTCGGCAGCATCACCACGGCGGCGACCAGCATCGCGCCGCACAGCGGCAGGTTGACGTAGAACACCGAACGCCAGCCGAAGGCGCGCAGCAGCAGCCCGCCCGCGGCGGGTCCGATGACGGCGGAGAAGCCCGCCACCGCGGACCAGGTGCCGACCGCTCTGGCGATGCGCTCCCGCGGTGTCGTGGCGAGGATCAGGCCGAGCGCGGCGGGGATCATGCCACCGGCAGCCGCGCCCTGGACGGACCGCGCCACGATGAGCCACCAGATGGACGGCGCCACGGCGCAGACGAGCGAGGCGGCGGTGAAGGCGGCCAGGGACCAGAGGAAGACGGTGCGCCGGCCGACGCTGTCGGCGATCCTTCCGGCGGGCGTGAGCACGGCCGCGAGCAAGATCGTGTAGCCGCTGAGGACCCACGTCATGGTGTTGAGCGACGTGCCCGGGAAGTCGTCCAGAATATCCGGAAAGGCGATGCTGATGATGGAGAGGTCGAGGAAGGCCATGAAGCTGGCGCCGCTGCACAGCGCCAGGACCCGGGCCGGATTGACCTCCTCCGTTGTGCGTGTGCGCTCGGCCGACTCCTCGGGCATCCCGGTCCCCTCAGCTCGTGTGCGTCGTCGAACTCGGCAGTGGTCCAACTCGGTGCATGAGAAGGGTGGTTGTAGCAATGTAGCCGAAGCGAGTGTGCCCGTCCCCCGTCGACGGCATGTCGAAGTGCGTGATCAATTCGTGTGATCACAATCACTGGAGATTCGCTCGCAGATCTTTGCCGTCATGCCTTGCGGTGGCTCTCGCCGCAGGCCAATGATGTGTCGGGGCGCCCGGGGGAGAAGCGGCGCACCGGCGGGGGCCGCTACGGCCCCATCGCACGTCAGCACCCCATCTACAGCCCGGACTTCCGCACGTCTGCACGTCAGCGTTCCTGCACGTCAGCGTTCCTGCACGTCAGCGTTCCTGCACGACAGCACTTCCGCACGTCTGCACGACAGCACTTCCGCACCTCGGCAGTTCAGCACTTCGGCGTACTTGCACTTCACCTGACAGCGCGGACGACTCACGACGCAGCCGCTTGCACGACTGCTCGTGAGGCGGACGCCGCGCGATCTGGGGGAATCGGCACCGGTGCACGGGGGGACCAGCCCTGCGCGCGCTTGGATCCGGCACCTGTAGGCCCTCACAGGGCTGCCTCGGGTTCCGTTGCCCCTGCCCCGGGACGGGCGGCACTCACCGGACGCGCCACAGGTGATCATGGGGAGGCATGGCGATGACTTCTTTGAGTTCCGTCCTGATCGGCAGCGGGAGCGTACTCGCTCGCTGCGGTGAGGTACTCGTAGCGAAAGGGCACCGGATCGCAGCCGTGGTGACCGGTGACGCCACCGCCCGGTCCTGGGCGGTCAAGGCGGGCATTCCGCACCACGACCTCGCCGAGGCCCTGGCGTTCGTACCGCGATTATCCTGCGACCTCCTGCTGAGCGTCGGCAACTACGCGGTGGTGCCCGAAGCGCTGCTGGGCTGCGCGACGCGGGCCGCCGTCAACTACCACTACGGCCCGCTCCCCGAGTACTCGGGCCTGCACACGCCGTCCTGGGCCATCGCGGACGGGGCGCGGGAGTACGGCATCACCTGGCACCGCATGGCCGAAGTGGTCGACGGCGGTGAGGTGCTGGGGCGGGTACCGGTGACGATCGGTCCCGAGGACACCGCCCTGTCGCTGGGCCTGAAGTGCGACGACGCGGCTGTCGCCAGCCTGGCCGGACTGATCGACGAGATCGCGGAGGGCCGCGAGACCGCGACCCCCCAGGACTCCGCGACGCGCCGCTACTTCTCGCGGCACACCCAGTTCGCCGCCGAGGGACTGATCGACTGGAGCCTTCCGGCCGAGCGCGTCACCGCCATGGTCCGGGCCACCGACTACGGCCCGTTCGCGAGCCCGTTGGTGTGGCCCAAGGTCAACCTCGACGGGCATTTCTACGCCGTCCGGGAAGCCCGTTCCCAGACCGCCGCCGCGTCCGCCGGTGCCGCCGCAGATGGTGCCGCCGCCGCGCCCGGTACGGTCCTCTCCTGCGACGAGGCGTCGGGCTTGCGGGTGGCCACGGGTGCCGGAAGCGTCACCCTGACCCGGATGTGCACCCTGGAGGGCGAGGAACGGCCCGCCGGTGCCATCGCGGCGGCCCATGGGATCAGGCCCGGCGCGATCCTGGACGTCCCCGGCGAGGACGCGAGCGCGCGCCTGACCGAGGCGGGCGTGAGGGCCTCCAAGGCCGCCAACCGGTGGCGTGAGCGCCTGATCGGGGGCGGCGACCACCCCTACCGCCTTCCCTACCCGCAGCCCCGCTCGGGGATCGGGGCTGAGAGCGCAGAGAGCGGACAGCAGGCGGATCCTGTCCTCGTGCGGTGCCACGTCCCGCTCCAGGACGACGGCGGCGACGGCGACGGCGACGGCGGCAGGGAAGCGTCGGCAACCGCCGCCGCCTACCTGGCCGGTGCGCTGGGCATCTTCCTGAGCCGGGCGAGCGGCCGGCGGGAGGTCCGCCTCGCGATGGCGGCGCCTCGCGAGGGCGTCGACGCCGCGCACCGGGACCTGTTCGCCGCCTGGCTGCCCCTGCTGTGCCGTGCCGACGCCGACGCGACGATCTCGGAGAACCTGCGGGCGGTGCGGCGGGAGTTCGCCCTCGGCCAGGAGCGGGGATGGCTCCGCCGCGACGCCGTCGGCCGGGACGAAGCTCTTCGGGAACGCTGGAACAGTGGCGCACTGACACCGGACGTGCTGATCTCCTGGGGCACCCGCGACGCTGCCGACCCCGGCTCCGGCGGCCAGGACGGCTACCGTCCGAAACTGGAACTCCACATCCAGCAGGACGGCGCCGAGGACGGTGCGCTCGTCACCTTCCACTACGACGCCACCCGCCTGCCGGCCCGGGACGTTGCCCGGCTCGCCGGCCAGTTCACCGCTTGGTGCCTCCGTCTCCCCACCGCCGCGGAGCAGCTTCCGGCCGCCGCCGACCTCCTCACCGCGGACGAACGCGCAGTCCTCATCGAGGAGTTCGACGACAGGGCCGACGCCACCGCAGGCCTCCCCGAGCAGGGCCTGCACCGGCTCTTCGAGCAGGCCGCGCGCGGCCATGCCGAGGACACCGCACTGGTCTGCGCGGACACCAGCCTGACCTATGCCGAGCTCAACGCCCGCGCCAATCGGCTCGCCCACGCGCTGACCGACCGGGGCGTGGCCCGTGGCGACCTGGTCGGCGTGGCCCTGGACCGCTCGATCGACCTGGTCGTGGCCCTGCTCGCGGTCATGAAGACGGGCGCCGCCTATGTGCCCGTCGACCCCAGGTTCCCGGCGGAACGCATCCGCCAGATGATCGACGACGCCGATCCCAAGCTCATCGTCACCCCCGCCGTCGCGCCCGCCGGCCTCGCCGCCTGGGACACCCGCTGTGTGAGCGTCCGTCTGGGTGCCGAGTCGAGCGCTGACGGGGACCTCGCGGTCGAGGCGGGCGCCGGTGACCTGGCCTACGTCATCTACACCTCGGGCTCGACCGGCCGCCCCAAGGGAGTCGAGATCACCCACGGGGCACTGTGCAACTTCCTGGCCGCCATGTGCGAACGGCCGGGGTGCGCCGCCGCCGACCGGCTGCTGGCGGTCACCACCGTGTCCTTCGACATCTCCGTGCTGGAGCTGTTCCTGCCACTGCTCTGCGGCGCGACCACGGTCATCGCCCAGGCCCAGGAGACCTTGGACGCCAAGGCCCTGAGCGGGCTGATGGAGCGACATGCGATCACCATGATGCAGGGCACCCCGGCCACCTGGCAGCTGCTGCTGGACGGAGGCTGGCAGGGCACCCCCACCCTGAGGAAGATCCTCTGCGGCGGTGAGGCGCTGTCCCGCGACCTGGCGGACCGGCTGCTCGCCGCCGGATCCCCGGTCTCGGTGTGGAACATGTACGGCCCCACCGAGACCACCGTGTGGTCCACGGTCTGGGAGGTGGCGGCCCGGGCCGAGGAGGACAGCATCCTCATCGGCAGCCCGATCGACCGCACCCAGGTCTACGTCCTCGACGAGAACCTGTCGCCGGTACCGCTCGGCTTCCCCGGAGAACTGTGCGTCGGCGGCGCCGGAGTGGCCCGCGGCTACCGTAACGACCCCGGGCAGACCGGGCTCCGCTTCGCGGACAACCCCTTCCACCCCGGCACCCTCTACCGCACCGGCGACCTGGCCCGCTTCGACGGACCCGGCAGGCTGACACTGCTGGGACGCAACGACCGTCAGGTCAAACTGCGCGGCCACCGCATCGAGTTGGCCGACGTCGAGGCGGCCGTCAGCCGCCATGACTCGGTCCGCCGCGCCGTGGTGATCGGCCGTGACGAGCAACTGGTCGCCTACTGCGTCCGCGATGCGGCTCCGGCCGGTGATCCGGTCCCTGCCCCGGAGGATCAGAGCACCGCCCTGGCCGAGTGGGCCGCCGCCTGGGACCGCGCCTACGAAGCCGGCACCGACACTGCTCTCTCCGGCCCGGGCACCGCTCTCTCCGGCCCCGGCCCCGATCCCGTCACCACCGACGCCACGTTCAACCTGGCAGGCTGGCGCGACAGCTACGACGGCCTGCCCTTCTCCAACGGGGAGATGCGCGACTGGCAGCGGAGTTCCGTCCGGCGCATCCTCTCCCACGCACCGGAGAACGTCTTCGAGATCGGCTCCGGCAGCGGTCTGATGCTGTTCAGCCTGGCACCGCACTGCCGCACCTACCACGCCGTGGACGCCTCCGCCGCAGCCGTCGAGATGACCCGGCGGCACCTGGCCTCCCTGCCGCACGTGACCTGCGAGCAGCGCGCCGCCCACGCGCTCCCCGAGGTGGCCGAGGGCGCCTTCGACACCGTTGTCATCAACTCGGTGGCCCAGTACTTCCCCAGCGTCGACTACCTGACCTCGGTGCTGGAGTGGGCGACCAGGGCGGTCACCAGGGGACAGGTGTTCCTCGGTGACGTACGCGACCTGTCGCTGCTCGACGCCTTCCACGCCGACGTGGCGCACTTCCGCGCGGACGGCGAAGCCGGCGGGATCTCCGCCGAGGAACTGGCCCGCCGCACCGAGCGCGGGATGCGCGCGGAGCGCGAACTGGTGCTCAGCCGCGACTACTTCGCCAACCTGCCGCACCTGTTCCCGCAGATCACCCGCGTCGACATCACCCTGCGCGACGGCCGCTACGTCAACGAGATGACGCGTTACCGCTACGACGTCACCCTGCACATCGGCGAGGGCACCCAACCCGCCACCCCGGCGGCGGAGAAGGACTGGCAGGCAGGCGGCCTCGGCCTGACCGCGCTCCGCGCCGAGCTGGGTTCCGTCCTCGACCGTCCGCTCCGCCTGAACGGCATCCCCAACGGCCGGCTGGGCGAAGTGTGCGGCCGGGTCGCCGCAGCCCTGGAGAGCATGGGCGCGAGCACCTCGGTGGTGCCCACGTCCTGGATCGACCCCACGGACCTCGCCGGCCTCGCTCATGAGGCGGGCCTGGAACTGGCTCTGCTGCCCAGCCGCTCCGGCGGCACCTGGCGGTGCGACGCCCTGTTCTGGCGGCCCGGTCAGACCCCCGACCTGAGCCCGCACCCCGCCGAAGCGATGGACCGCGACGCCCTCACCGGGTACGCCAACACGCCCGCGGTCGGCGAACCGCCCAGGACCCCGCTGCACCGCGTGCTGCGCCCCTGGCTGGCCGAGCGGCTGCCGGAGTACATGGTGCCGGCGTTCATCGTGGAGCTGGACGAGCTTCCGCTGACCCCGAACGGCAAAATCGACGAGAACGCGCTGCCGGACCCCGTGGTGGAGGTCGACGCCACCGCCAAGCCCGCCACCGAGCTGGAGCGGGACATCATGGCCATCTGGTCGGACGTGCTCGGCCACGACCGGATCGGCGTCAACGAGAACTTCTTCGAGATCGGCGGCAACTCGCTGCGGGTCGTGCGGGTCCAGACGCGGCTGGAGGAACTGCTGGGACGCCCCGTCTTCGGGGCCAAGCTCTTCGAGCACTTCACCGTCAAAACCCTGGCCGCCTACCTGGCCGGCGGCACCAGGACCAGCCGGGAGGTGGTGCCCGACCGCCGCCGCGCCGTCCACGACGAGCCCATCGCCATCATCGGCATGGCCTGCCGCCTCCCCGGCGACGCCAACACCCCGGAACAGTACTGGGAGCTGCTGGAAAGCGGCGGAGACGGGATCGTCGAGGTCCCGAAGGACCGCTGGGACGCCGAGGCCCTGTACAACCCCGACCCGGAGGTGCCCGGCACCTCGTACTGCAGCCGGGGCGGGTTCGTCACCCCCATCGACCTCTTCGACGCCCCCTTCTTCGGCATCTCGCCGCGCGAGGCCCGCTCGCTCGAACCCATGCAGCGCATGGTGCTGGAGACCACCTGGGAGGCGTTCGAACGCGCCGGCTACACCATGGACCGGCTGCGCGGCAGCCAGACCGGCGCGTTCATCGGCGTCGGCAAGAGCTCGGCGTACCACGAGTACGGCCTCACCATGGCCGGCGGGCTGACCGACCTCGACGGCTACGTGGGCCCGGGTTCCGCGGGCGGCACCATGTCCGGGCGGGTGTCGTACGTGTTCGGTCTTCAGGGCCCGACCCTCACCCTGGACACGGCGTGCTCGTCCTCCCTGGTCACCACCCACCTGGCCAGCAACGCGCTACGCAACGGCGAATGCGATCTCGCGGTGTCGGCCGGGGTGAGCCTGATGCTCACCCCCGAACTGCACGTCGAGTTCAGCCGCCTGCGCGGTATGTCGGGGGACGGCCGCTGCCGGTCGTTCTCCTCCGACACCGACGGCACCGGCTGGAGCGAGGGCTCCGCCGCGGTCATCCTCAAGCGGCTGTCCGACGCCCAGCGCGACGGCGATCCCATCCTGGCCGTGCTGCGCGGCACCGCCGTCAACCACGACGGCCACGCCGCCAGCCTGACCACGCCCAGCGGCCCCGCCCAGCAGCGGGTCATCCGCGCCGCCCTGGCCGCGTCCGGACTCCAGCCGGACGACATCGACTACCTGGAGGCGCACGGCACCGGCACCAAGCTGGGCGACCCCATCGAGGGCACCGCGCTCTCGGAGGTCTTCGGCGGCAGCCACTCGGACGAGGTACCGCTGTGGGTCGGTTCGTCCAAGTCCAACCTCGGCCACACCCAGGCCGCCGCCGGCCTGGCCGGCGTGATGAAGGTCGTGCTGGCCATGCGCCACGACGCGCTTCCCCGGACCCTGCACGTCGCCGAGCCCACCCCCGCCGTGGACTGGAAGGGCGCCGGCATGGCGCTGGTCCAGGAGCAGCGCCCGTGGCCGACGAAGGACGTGCCGCGCCGCGCGGGTGTCAGCTCGTTTGGCATCGGCGGCACCAACGCACACGTGATCGTCGAGGAGCCGCCGCGGCCCGCCGAGGAGGACACGCCCGCGCCGCTGCCGCTCACCGTGCCGCCCACGGTGCCGTTCGTGGTGTCCGGCTACACCGACGCCGCCCTGCGCGCGCAGGTGGAGAACCTGCATCTGCACATGGGCATGAACATCCAGGACCGCCTGAGTGACGTGGCCCGCTCCCTGGCGACCACCCGCAGCCACTTCCGCCGCCGGCTGGTGCTCTCCGTCAAGGACAAGGCCGAACTCCTCGACAAGCTGGCCTCCTTCGCCCGCACCGGGGAACTGCCCGCAGAGTCGGTGCGCACCGGGAACCACACCGAGGAACCCCGGCTGGCCCTGCTCTTCACCGGCCAGGGCAGCCAGCTTCCGGGCATGGGCAAGGACGTCTACGACGTCCACCCCGTCTTCCGCGAGGCGCTGGACGAGGTCGCCGCCCGCTTCACCGAGCTGGAAAGGCCTCTCCTGGAGGTGATGTGGGCCGATCCGGACAGCGAGGACGCGGCCCTGCTGCACCGCACCGACTTCACCCAGCCCGCCCTGTTCGCCCTGGAAGTGGCGCTGTGGCGGCTGTGGGAGAGCTGGGGTGTGCGGCCGGAGCTGCTGCTCGGCCACAGCATCGGCGAACTCGCCGCCGCCCATGTGGCGGGGATGTTCGACCTGGACGACGCCTGCCGGCTGGTCGCGGCCCGCGGCCGGCTGATGCAGGCCCTGCCCGCCCGCGGCGCCATGGTGTCGCTGGAAGCCGGCGGCGAGGAGGCGGAAGCCGCCATCGACGCCCTCGGACTGCGCGGCAAGCTGGACGTCGCCGGCCTCAACACACCCACGCAGACCGTGTTGTCCGGTGACACCGAGGCCGTCGAGGCCATCGCCGCCCACTTCACGGAGCAGGGCCGCAAGGCCAAGCGGTTGACGGTGTCCCACGCCTTCCACTCGCACCACCTGGACGGCATGCTCCCTGAGTTCCGGACCGTGGCGGAGACCGTCCGCTTCCGCCCGCCGGTGATCCCCCTCGTCAGCAGCCTCACCGGCGAGCTCGCCGCGCCGGGTGAACTGGAGCAGCCCGGCTACTGGGTCCGCCAGGTGCGCCACGCGGTCCGCTTCAGCGACGGCATGGGCAGCCTGCGCCGAGAGGGCGCGAACACCTTCCTGGAGCTCGGCCCGCAGCCCGTGCTGTCCGGCCTGGGGGCGTCCTGCCTCGCCGACGAGGGACCGCTGTCCTGGACGCCGTCCTGCACCCCGGGCAAGAACGGCGCCTCGGTCATCCAGCGGAGCCTGGCCGAGCTGCATGTGCGGGGCGTCCCGGTCGACTGGGACGGCTACTTCGCGCCCTTCGGCGGCGGCCGGGTGGCCCTGCCGACGTACGCCTTCCAGCGGGAGCGGTTCTGGTTCGAGCCGCCGCTCTCCCGTGAGATCGGCGCCGGTCTGAACCCCACCGGCCACGCGCTCCTCGGCGGCGGCGTGGAGATCGCCGGCACCGAGCTGTCGCTGTTCACCAACGTGGTGGCGGCGGACCAGCCGGCGTGGGTGCAGGAGCACCGGGTGATGGACGCCGTCCTGATGCCGGGCACGGCGTTCTTCGAGGCCATGCGGGCGGCGGGCGACGCGGCCCACGAGGGCGAGTGGGACCTGTCGGACGTGGTCATCGCCTCGCCGCTGGTGCTCGCCTCCGGGGTGCCGGTGCGGATGCAGGTCACCGTGGGCCCGGCGATCGGCGAGACCCGTCCCGTCCACGTCTACAGCGCGCCCGAGGGTGAGGACGGCGCCTGGCAGTTGCACGCCGAGGGCCGGATCACGCCCGCGGAGGCAGCCGGTACCGGCACCGCGGTGACGGTGCCGCCCCGGGGCGCCGAGCCCCTCGACGCGTCCGCCCTCTACCGCGACCTGGACGCCCTCGGCTACGGCTATGGGCCGACCTTCCAGGGCATCAAGGAGGCTTGGCACGTGGGCGGGGAGGTGTGGGCCAGGGCCGCGCTGCCGGAGAACGCGGAGCAGTCCGCCGCCGGCTACCTCCTGCACCCGGCCCTGCTGGACTCGGCCATGCACTCGCTGCTGCTGACCCAGCGGCTGCAGAACCGGACCGGCGACGACCTCTTCGTGCCGTTCGAGGCCGAGCGTCTGTCGCTACGGGTGAAGGGCCTGGCGGAGATCTGGGTCCGGGTCGCCGACTTCGAGCTGGGTGACGGCGAGTTCTGGGCCTCACTCGACATCCACGACAGCGACGGCGCCCCTGTCGGCCGGCTGCACCGCCTCCACGCACGGCGGGTGGACCGGGCGGTGCTTCGCCGCCTGGCCGCGGCCGGGGTGGACCGCTTCCAGTTCGACGTCAACTGGCGCCACGTCGACACCGAGAACGTCGAACTGGGCGGCTCCTGGGGCCTGATGACCCCGGCCGGGGACGTGGCGTGGGCGGCGGAGGTCAAGACCCTCCTGGCTCGGGCCGGTATCCAGATGATCAAGGTCCGGGAGCTGGAGGACGCGGAGGACCTGGACGGCCTGGTCTGCCTGTGGGACTCCGACGCGGAGGTGCCGGCCCAGGCCCACGCGTTCGCCGCCAGGGCACTGGAGCAGCTCCAGGAAGCGGTCGGCACGGAGTTCCGCACCCCGCTGGTCTGGGTCACCCGCCACGCGGTGGGCACCGGCGCCGACGACATGGTCTCCGGGCTGGGCGCCGGCCCGCTGTGGGGCCTGATGCGGACCGCCCGCAACGAGCACCCCGAACTGAGCCTGCGCCTGATCGACCTCGGCGAGGGGGAGGCGGACCGCAAGGCCCTCCCCGCCGCGTTGATGCTGGAGGCCGAACCGGAGTGCGCCCTGCGCCACGGCGAGGTGCTGGTGCCGCAACTGCTGCGGGTGGGCTCGGCCCAGGATCTGGAGCTCCCGGCCGAGGGCCGCTGGCAGCTGGAGATCGCCGCAAAGGGCCGCCTGGACGAGCCGCTGACGGTCAAGCCGTTGCCGGAACGGGCCCTCGCACCGGGCGAGATCCGCGCCGAGGTGAGGGCCGCCGGGGTGAACTTCCTCGACGTGCTCAACGCCCTGGGCATGGTGGAGATCCCCGCGTTCGGCCTGGAGTTCGCCGGTGTGGTCACCGAGGTCGGTGGCAGCGTCGACCAGGTGAAGGTGGGCGACGGCGTGCTGGGCCTGGCCCGCGGCTCCTTCGCTTCCGAGGTCGTCACGGACGCGCGCCAGGTGGTGCGCATGCCGGACCACCTCAGCTTCGAGGAGGCCGCCACCATCCCGATGACCTTCCTCACCGCCTGGTACGGCCTGCACGAACTGGGCGCCCTGCAACCGGGCGAGCGGGTCCTGATCCACGCCGCGGCCGGTGGCGTGGGCATGGCGGCCGTGCAGCTGGCGAGGCTCCACGGCGCCGAGGTTTATGGCACCGCCAGCGAGCCCAAGTGGCCCGCACTGCGGGAGCTCGGCCTGGACGACACCCACCTCGCGTCCTCACGCGACCTGGGCTTCGTCGAGCACTTCGGCAAGGGCGCTCCCGGTGGCGAGTCCGGCGGAAGCTTCGACGTGGTGCTGAACTCCCTGGCCACCGAGTTCATCGACGCCGGCCTGGGCATGCTGGGCAGCGGCGGACGGTTCCTGGAGATGGGCAAGATCGATGTGCGCGAGCAAGCCGCCATCGACCAGAGCCATCCGGGCGTGACCTACACCGTCTACAACCTGCCCGAGGCGGGCCCGGACCTCATCCAGCGGATGCTGGTCTCCATCGCCGAGCTGTTCACGCAGGGCAAGCTGGCGCCGCTGCCGCTGCGGGCCTTCCCCATGACCCACACCTCCGACGGCCTGCGTTTCATCGCCCAGGCGCGGCACGTGGGCAAGGTGGTGCTGGTCCCGGCCCAGCCGCGGCAGTTCGTCCGTCCGGACGGCGCGGTGCTCGTCTCGGGTGGCGTCGGCGACCTCGGGCGGCGCGTGGCCAGGTGGCTGGCCGGCACCCACGGCGTACGCGACCTGGTGCTGACCTCCCGCCGTGGGATGGAAACCCCCGGCGCGCAGTCCCTGGTGGACGAGCTGTCCGAGCTGGGCGCCACGGCCACCGTGGTGGCCTGCGACGCGGCCGATCGCGACGACGTCGCCGCGGTGATGGCCCTGTTCGGTGAGAAGCGCCCGCTGCGCGGCGTGGTCCACGCGGCAGGCGTGCTCGACGACGGCGCCCTGACGGCGCTGACGCCGGAGCGGTTCGACGCGGTCTTCCTGCCCAAGGTGGACGGCCTGTGGCATCTCCACGAGCTGACCCAGGACATGGAGCTGGACCTCTTCATGATGTTCTCCTCCATCGCGAGCGTCATGGGAGCACCCGGCCAGGGCAACTACGCCGCCGCCAACGCCTTCCTGGACGCGCTCGCCCACCTGCGCCGAGCCAAGGGCCTGCCGGCCACCTCGGTGGCCTTCGGCCCCTGGGAGGGCGACGGCATGGCCGCCGGGCTCAGCGAGTTCGACCGGGCCCGCTTCGCCCAGCTCGGCCTGGACCGGCTGGCACCGGACGAGGGCCTGGAGCTCTTCGAGCTCGCGGTCAGGAGCGGCCGCTCGCTGACCATGGCCGCCGCGCTGGACCTGAACCGTGTGCAGCACTACTACGAGAACCGCGGCGGCATACCGCCGCTGTTCCGCGCGCTGCTCAGCGCCAACACCGGCGGACGCTCCCGGGCCGGCGGCGGAACGGACCTGCGCAAGCTGCTGGGCGAGGCCACGCCGGAGGAGTACCCGGCCGTCGTGCTGAGTGTGGTCCGCGAGCAGGTGGCGAAGACCCTGGGCTTCGCCTCGCCGGAGGCCGTGGACGTCGACCTGCCGCTCCAGGACATCGGCATCGACTCGCTGACCGCGGTGCTGATGCGCAACCAGCTCGCGGACCTGACCGGACTCGCCCTGCCCGCGAAGATCGCCTTCGATCACCCCAACCTCACCTCGCTGGGCGACTTCCTGCTGGCGAAGCTGCTGGAGGCGGGGCTGGACGCGGCGCCCGGGACCGCCCCCGGCACGGCGGCCACCGAGGCGGCCGAGGTGGCCGATGCCACGGGCGCGGATCTGTCCACGGCCCGGAAGGGCTGCCTGCACCCCGACCTCCGCTTCGGCAACGCCACTGCGGCGCAGGTACGCCCGGAGGCGGTCTTCGTCACCGGCGCCACCGGATTCGTCGGCGCCTACCTGCTGCACGAGCTGCTCGCCTCCGAGGTGGTCGCCTACTGCCTGGTGCGGGCGGACGACGCCCGCCAGGCCATGGAGCGCCTGGTCGACACCCTCGACGGCTACGGCCTGTGGAAGGAGGAGTTCGCCCCCCTGCTGAACCCGGTGGTGGGCGACCTCGCCCAACCGCTGTTCGGCCTGGACGAGGAGGGCTTCGACGAACTGGCCGACCAGGTGGACGCCATCTGCCACTCCGGCGCCCTCGTGGACTGGATGCGGCCGCTGGAGGACTACATCGGCCCCAACGTGGTCGGCACGCACGAGGCGCTGCGCCTGGCCTCGCGCGGTCGTGGCAAGGCGTTCCACTTCGTCTCCACCTTCGCCACGCTGCCCAAGTACCTGGGGTACGAGGTCACCGAGGACGACCGGGAGTACGGCTATCTGACCTCCAAGTGGCAGGCGGAGCAGATGGTGGCCGCCGCCCGCTGGCGCGGCGCGAAGGCGTCGACGTACCGGCTGCCGTTCGTGGGCGCCTCGACCCGCACCGGGCGCTTCCGGCTCGACCGCGGTGACTTCCTGCACAACCTGATCACCGGCGGTCTCGAGATGGGGAGCTTCCCGTCGCTGGCCGCCGACCTCACGGCGGTGCTGCCGGTCGACTACCTGTGCCGGACGATCGCCGAGGCGATGACCACCGACCTGGAACGCATCGGCAGGGACTACGACTTCGTCAACTCCGGGGCCCCGGCCTTCGACCGCTTCTTCGAGATGGTCGGTGCCGCCGGCGGCGGGGCGGAGATCGTGCCCTTCGACGAATGGCGGCAGCGGGCGCTGGCGTTCGCCGCCGGGCATCCGGCGAGCCCCCTGGCCCGGATCGCCGCCCTGGTGGACGGCCTGACGGCACAGGGCCTGGCGGACATGTTCGCCGCGCTCCCCGTGGGAGGCGCCGTCTTCGGCGCGGAGGACTACCCGTCCCCGCCCATCGACGAGGACTTCGTCCGCACCTATGTGGACCGCATCAACACCTCGGACCGAGCGGAGAACACGACCTCATGAGTGACGCGACCCAGACGGCGGACGCGACGGTGGACGACGACGCCACGGTCACCGGCACCTACCAGAAGACCGGCACCTTCCTGCACTCCTCGGCGGCGGTGCACGCCGAGCAGCTGTCCCCGGTGCTGGACAAGTACCAGGTGGACAAGGGGGAGATGGAGTTACGGCTGCCTCCGCACCGGGCGCTGAACCCGAGCTGCTTCCACCCCGAGTCGCACCCCACCCAGGTCGCCCGGATGAACCTGGACGACGACCTGGCGGACAACCTGGCACGCCAGCTGCGCTGCCAGGCGGTGATCCAGGAGAGCTTCGCCGCCGCCTCGATCGGCAGCTACTTCCCGGTCTCCACCATGTTCGAGAACTGCGTGCTCTTCGTGCCCTCGGCGAAGCGCTTCTACGACCTGAACCAGGACATCGTCCAGGAGCACTTCCCCGAGGTCGAGACCGCGGTGGTGAACGCCTTCATCGTGCCGGCCGAGAAGCGGCCGTACGGCACCCACGCGGCCAGCTCGATCGCCCTTCAGATCCCGTCGCTGGTGAAGAAGCAGCTCGGTTTCCCCACCGAGTACCGCAGCTTCCACACCGCGCTGACCCCGACGCCGCTGAGCCGGCAGCCCTTCGTGATCTTCGAGGAGGCCGAGCTGGAGGCACCGAACCTCCCGTTCGTCTACGAGAAGATGCTGGAGTGCGGCCTGGAGGGTGAGGAGAAGGCCGCCGTCGACAAGGCGCTGTACCTCTTCCTGGAAGGGAAGCTGTCCGAGATCGACCTGCCCTCGGTGCGGGACTTCCTCATGGCGATGTACTGGGCGAAGACGTACGCCGACAAGCCGTCTCCCGGCTACTACTGCGACAGCCGGGTGGGCGACGCGCTGGTCTTCGACAACTACCGGGCACACGCCGACAGCACCCTGCCCCGGACCACGAAGGACCGTCTCACCATCGACCTGCGCTGTTTCAACAAGGTGCACTACCCGAAGGGCATGACCAGCGGCCTGGACTTCATCGTCGATCCGGACGAGCGCGCCTACCAGGTCAGGCGCAAGTGGGCGTCGATCGAGTTCCTCCTCGCCACGCTCGGCTACGAGAGCGTCGACGAGTTCCTGCGCCTGGTGTTCGGCGGGGCCCGGCGCGCTGCGGACATCGATCCGTTCGGCCTGATGACCGACCTCCAGTTCGGCATCTACAACAAGTCCGAGTACCACCTGCTGGACCAGAACCTCGACGACCACTACGAGCGGGTCGAGGCCCTGTACGACCGCATCGCGAAAGAGGGGGAGTACGTCCTGCCGGAGCGAGCCAGGCAGTGCCTCGCGGCGCTGAGCGAGCAGCCCGGCGACTGAGGTCCGGGGAGGACAGGGTCGAAGTGAGCCACCGACACCGATCGAGGAATGCGCTGTGAGCCGAACCGAATCCGTGGACGACCTCGTGGAGCGCTTCTACACGGTCGTGAGGCTGCCGCACGATCCGTTCGCGAGGGCGTTCCTCAATCGGTGCCGTTCGCACACCGTCAAGGTGAACGGCCGCTTCTACAAGTACTTCCAGAGCGGCAGCGGCCCGACCGTCCTCCTCGTCCACGGCCTGAACACCAATCTGGGCAGCATGGTGGCCATCGCCGAAGAGCTCCTCGCGCAGGGCTACCGGGTGGTGCTGTTCGACGTGCCGCCGCACGGGGAGGCACTGGGCACCACGGGCGATCCCACCGAGATACGCGCCCTGTTGCGCGCCCTGTACGACAAGCTCACCGGACTCCACGCGGTGGTCTGCCACTCCATGGGCGGCCTGTGGGCCCTCACCGCGTGGCACGCCGGGGTGGCCGCCCGGACCGTGGTCTCGATCTCCTCCCCGCCTTCCAAGATGTTCCTGGTCGAGAGGTTCGCCGAGATGAACGACCTCGACGGCGACCGGGTTCGGGGGCTGGTCGGGGAGATCGAGAGAAGGTTCGGCGGGACGGTGTGGGACGAGTACTCGGCGCTGGAGGCAGCCCGGGCGATCGACGTGCCCGGGCTGGTCATCCACGGCACGGCCGACGACTACGTGCCGCCGGCGCACGCCGGGGAACTGCACGCGAGCTGGCGGAACTCCACCGTGGAACTCGTCGAGGGAGCCGGCCACTTCGACATCGTGGAATCACCCGAGGTCCGGAAAATCATCTCCGCGCACCTGCGGAGCGTGGAAGAAACAACGTAAGGGGCGATCAATTGGACACCGACACCACGGAAACGCTGCGTCGGCTGGCCTTCACACCGATGCGGACGCAGCCTCCGAACGCGACCCGGCCGATCCTGGAGCAGGCTGCCAAGGAGGTCGAGGTCGTCGACGGCGGCAAGGTGGTCCACTACCTCTGGGGCGAGGGCGAGCGGCGGATCCTGCTGGTCCACGGCTGGGCCGGCAACGCCGGGCACCTGACCGTCCTGGCGGACGCGCTCGCCCGGGCGGGCTGCGCGGTGGTCGTCGTGGATCTTCCCGGCCACGGCGAGTCGGAGGGAGAGGAGTCCTCCGTCATCCACTTCGCCAAGGCGGTCGAGGCGGCCGACGAGCGGTTCGGCCCCTTCCACGGCGTCGTCGCCCACTCGCTGGGCGCCGCGGCCACGACCTACGCCATGTCGCGCGGGGTCACGCTGGAGCGGGCCGTGTTCGTCAACCCCTGCAGCAACTACACCAGCCTCTGGCGCCGCTCCGGCGAGGTGATGCAGGTATCGGCGGAGGCCATCGGGCTGGTCCGCGCGCGTGCGGAGGAATGGCTCGGCATCTCCTTCTCCGCCATCGAACCGGCTGTCGTGGCACGGGACTTCACCAGTCGGTTGCTCGTCGTTCACGACGAGAACGACCCGGAGTCGCCGATCACCGACAGTGAGGCGCTGGTGGCGGCCTGGGGGACGGCCGAGCTGATGCGGGTGCGGGACCAGGGCCACACCAAGGTGCTGCGCGACGACGCCATGGTCCGCCGTGCCGTCGGCTTCCTGACAGCGGACAGCACGGCGGGCGGGTCGGCGGGCGGTGGAGGGTCGGGCCGGTGACGTTCCCCCTGGGCGCGGAAGCGACCGCCGCACTCGGCCCCTTCCTGGTCGTCGGATTCCTGGGACGCCGGCTCGCCCGCCGGATCGGGCAGCCCGGCGTCGTCGGCGAGATCGCGTTCGGCATGCTGCTCGGGCCGGCGGTGCTCGGCTGAACCTGACCGAAGGCGCAGCCCGTCCCCACTGCGAGGGCGGGCGGCCTGCGGGCCAGTTCCTTCGGCCGGTGCACCTCGACTCCGGCACCGGCCAGGGCGCGCGTGCCCTCGCCCAGGAGTTCCACGTGCACGTCACCGAAGTCCACCACCTCACCGCGAGGTTCGGACTCCACCGTGACAGCACACGGAGACGCGCCGCCCGAAAAGCCTGAAACCCTCAGGCACACACAGAGTTTCCGAGACGCTGAAGCGACTCACGGCCCGCATCGTCCGGCGCCGAGATCCGGTCGCGACCGGACAGGCTCAGCACTGTGGCCGGCCGCATGTCGATCCAGTTCTCTTCGATGTAGGCCACGCATCGCTCACGCGTGTCGGAGGGGTGCACAATGCGCCAGCCCTGAGGCACCTGGGCAAAGTCCGGCCACAACGAGTGCTGGCCTTCCTCGTTTTTCAGCACGAGAAAGCCTCCGCGCTCGTCTTCGAAAGGATTGGTCATCGCATTGCCCTTCGTGGGAGAGAAGAATCATCGGTGGCCATGAGCGAGCCGCGCGAGGACGCCCGACAATACCGGGCCGATCTGCTCCAGGGCATCGGGTCGCAGCATGCGATTGTGGCTCGCATCGACATCATGAACGCTGATCCCGCCATCGATGTGGGGCCGCCATTTCTCGGCAAGGTTCACGGTCTTGATTCCGCCGTCTTCTTCCAACGCGGCCGTGAACAGGATCAGATCGCCGTGAAAACGGCGAGGCTCGTGGGCCCCGTGCAATTGGGCATGTTGAGTGAAGCCCAGCATGATCGCACGCAGCGTGTGCGGGTCCACCAGGGCATCCACCGGCGCACCGGCGACTCGCAGGGCGTCCACGACGTCGTCCACATCGGCGAACTCCGGCTGTCCTGGCGGGAGAACACCGTGACCGTAGGAAAGCTGATCGAAGAGCAGACGGAGTAGCTGCTGTTCACTCGGTCGGGAATGTTCGTCGCTGGACGCCGTGTGATCGGGCGGTGTCGAGTCGAGCATGGCCAGCATGGCCACCTCCTGCCCGTCGGCCTGCAACTGGACGGCCATGGCGTGGGCGACCACGCCGCCGAAGGACCATCCCAGCAAGTAATAGGGTCCGGCCGGCTGGATGGTACGGATCTGCCGAACGTAGTCCGCGGCCATCTCCTCCACTGTCGGCGGAGATTGTTCCGATCGGGTCAGTGCTCGTGCCTGGAGTCCGTAGACGGGGCGCTCGCGATCGATGTACCGCAGAAGTCCGGCGTAGGGCCAACCGACTCCACCGCCGGGGTGAACGCAGAACACGGGAGACGCGCTGCCCGTGGAGCGCAGCGGCAGGAGGACCTCAAGCCCACGTCCCGAGGAGTCGCCTTCCATCGCCTGTGCCAGGGCGGCCACCGTCGGTGCGTCGAACAGGGTTCGTACACCCAACTCGACACCGAACAACTTACGAATACGCGAGACCACTTGCGTCGCCAACAGCGAATGCCCACCCAGCTCGAAGAAGCTGTCCTCCGCCCCGACCCGCGGCACATCCAACACCTCGGCGAACACCCCGCACAAAACCTCCTCCACCGGCGTACGCGGTCCTCGGCCACCCGGAGCAACCCCGAAATCAGGCGCCGGCAACGCGCCCCGATCCACCTTCCCGTTCGGGGTCAACGGCAGCCCGTCCACCACCATCACCACCGCCGGCACCATGTAATCCGGCAGACGCCCGCCAACGAACTCCCGCAGCACACCGGCATCCACCACCGCACCTGACGCCGGAACCACATAGGCAACCAGCCGCCGATCCCCGGCAGGACCCTCCCCGGCAACCACCACAACCCGCCCCACCGCGGGATGCCGAGCCAGCGCCGACTCGACTTCACCCAGCTCGACCCGGAAACCCCGGATCTTCACCTGGCCGTCCGACCGCCCCACGAACTCCAGCTGACCGTCCGACCGCCACCGCACCACATCCCCCGTCCGGTACATCCGCTCACCCGCATCCCCGAACGGATCAGCCACGAACCGCGACGCCGTCAGACCCGGCTGCCCCACATATCCCCGCGCCAACCCAGCACCGGAAACATACAACTCACCCGCCACACCCACCGGCACCAAACGCAAACCACCGTCCAACACATACACCCGCGTATTCCACACCGGCTCACCGATCGGAGTGTCCGAACCATGGACCTCGCCGTGCAGGCTGTCCCCGCTGGCCTCGGACGAACCGTAGAGGTTGAGCAGGGTGGCGTCGGGGAACACCTCGGCGAACCGGGTTGCCACCGCTCCGGTCAGCGGCTCGCCGCTGCTGATCCACAGCCTGCAGCTGGTCAGTCGCTCGGGTCGGCCGTAGTCCAGGATCGATGACAGCTGGCTGGGGACCACGGTGAGGCGTGTGATGTGGTGGCGCTCCACCAACGCGACCAGATCGGGCACCTGCTTGGCTGCGGCCCGGTCGGCGAGTACGACGAGACCTCCGTGGCAGAGCGGTCCCAGCAACTCGGTGCAACCGTCGATGAAACTGAGCGAACTCTTCGCGCAGGACGGTTCGCCCGGCAGCCACGGATAGCAGTCCTGGAACCACGCCAGCCTGTTCGTCAGTCCGCCGTGCAGACCGACGACCCCCTTGGGCGTGCCGGTGGATCCTGAGGTGTAAATGACGTAGGCCGGACTGGACACCGACGGACGGAATGCCGCGCCGGGATTTTCCGAGGGGTATGCGGGGAGTTGCTTCTCGTCGTCCAGCACCAGTTGCCGACACGGGAAGTCACGGGCCGTCTCAGCCGTGGTGATCACCAGTGCCGGCCGGGCATCGGTCACCATGAACTCGATCCGATCGGCCGGATAGTCCGGGTCGATCGGCAGATACGCGGCACCGACCTTGAGCACGGCCAGCAGGCCGACCACCATCTCGATGGAACGAGGCATCGCCAGCGCGACCACCGCGTCCCGTCCCACTCCCCTCGCCAGCAGAAGGTGAGCCAGCCTGTTCGCCCGCGCGTTCAGCTCCGCGTAGGACAACTCGACACCCTCGAACACCAACGCCGTGGCATCCGGGGTCCTCTCCGCCCGGCCCTCGAACAGCTCCGGAACCGTGACGGGTTCGAGGGCGACGGCGGTGTCGTTCTGTTTCACCAGCAGTCGCTCGCGCTCGCCGGCGTCCAGCACGTCGACGGCATCCACCCGCTGATCCGGATCGGCGGCCACCGCCTCCAGCACCCGCCGAAGCTGTGCCACAACGCCTTCGACCGTTGCCCGGTCGAAGACATCCGTCCGGAACTCCACCGCTCCCGCCAACCCGGCCGGAGCCAGGCGAGCGTCGTCGTGTTCCTCGAAGTAGAAGGAGAGATCGAATTTCGCGGTCGCCGTCCGGATGGTTTCGAGCGAGACGTCCAGTCCGGGCAGACGCAGTTCGCCCGACATGTTGTTCTGCCAGGCGAGCATCACCTGCGCGAGTGGCTGATGCGCCATCGACCGGACCGGGTTGAGGGCCTCCACCAGTCGTTCGAAGGGAACGTCCTGATGAGCGTAGGCGTCCAGGCTGCGCTCGCGGACCTGTTCGATCAGCTCCCGGAGCGTCGGGGCACCGGAGGTGTCGGTGCGCAGGATGAGTGTGTTGGCGAAGAATCCGACCAGATCCTCCACTGCCTCGTCGGTCCGGCCGGCGATGACCACCCCGACGGGAATGTCCTCACCACCACCGAGCCTGGACAGCAGCACCACCAACGCGGCGTTCACCACCATGAACAGGCTCGCCCCGCATTCGCGAGCGACATCCCGCAGCCGGGTATGCAGTCCCGCGTCCCAGTCGAAGCTCACCACATCGCCGGTGTAGGAGGGCACCGCCGGATACGGGCGGTCTGTGGGCAACTCGATCCGCTCGGGCAACCCGGCCAGTGCCTGGGTCCAGTAGCTGACCTGCGAGGCCATCTCAGTGTCGGGATCGTTGCCGTCGCCCAGCAGTTCCCGCTGCCACAGCGTGTAGTCCGCGTACTGCACCGGCAGCCCCGGCCATTCAGGGGAACGTCCCGCGCTCCGCGCGGTGTACGCGGTGCTCAGATCACGCCACAGCGGGGCCATGGACCAGCCGTCACCCGCGATGTGGTGCACCACCAGCACCAGGAGGTACTCGCCGCTGTCGTCTGCACCCCGCTGCCGGTCGTTTCGCACCTGGAACAGTTCGACTCGAAGGGGGATGTCCACGACGAGATCGAAAACATGCTGTGCCGCCCTGGCAAGAACATCCTCCAGGTCGTGATCGGCCACTGTGGTGACCACCAGTTCCGGGCGGACCTGATCGACGTCGAGCACCAGTTGCCGAGGCACACCATCGATCTCGGGGAACACCGTGCGCAAAGCCTCATGCCTGCCGAGGACATCACCCACGGCAGCCGTCAGGGCCACGACATCCACATCACCGGTCATTCGCACCGCCAGCGGAATGTTGTAGGTGGCGCTGGGTCCTTCGAACCGATGCAGGAACCACAGACGACTTTGTGCGAACGACAACGGTATTGCCTCAGGGCGGTCCGCTCGCGTCAACTTGGGCCTTGCCTCAGCCGCACCGGCTCCCATCGCCTGTGCCAGGGCGGCCACCGTCGGTGCGTCGAACAGGGTTCGTACACCCAACTCGACACCGAACAACTTACGAATACGCGAGACCACTTGCGTCGCCAACAGCGAATGCCCACCCAGCTCGAAGAAGCTGTCCTCCGCCCCGACCCGCGGCACATCCAACACCTCGGCGAACACCCCGCACAAAACCTCCTCCACCGGCGTACGCGGTCCTCGGCCACCCGGAGCAACCCCGAAATCAGGCGCCGGCAACGCGCCCCGATCCACCTTCCCGTTCGGGGTCAACGGCAGCCCGTCCACCACCATCACCACCGCCGGCACCATGTAATCCGGCAGACGCCCGCCAACGAACTCCCGCAGCACACCGGCATCCACCACCGCACCTGACGCCGGAACCACATAAGCAACCAGCCGCCGATCCCCGGCAGGACCCTCCCCGGCAACCACCACAACCCGCCCCACCGCGGGATGCCGAGCCAGCGCCGACTCGACTTCACCCAGCTCGACCCGGAAACCCCGGATCTTCACCTGGCCGTCCGACCGCCCCACGAACTCCAGCTGACCGTCCGACCGCCACCGCACCACATCCCCCGTCCGGTACATCCGCTCACCCGCATCCCCGAACGGATCAGCCACGAACCGCGACGCCGTCAGACCCGGCCGCCCCACATATCCCCGCGCCAACCCAGCACCGGAAACATACAACTCACCCGCCACACCCACCGGCACCACACGCAAACCACCGTCCAACACATACACCCGCGTATTCCACACCGGCCCACCGATAGGCGGAACGTCGCCTTCCGCCGTCAATGGCGAGCTTATGGTGGCATACAGCGTCGTCTCGGTCGGACCGTAAGCATTGACCATTCGCCTGCCCTGCGACCAGCGCGCCGCGAGCTCACCCGAACACGCTTCGCCTCCGACGACAAGACACCCGAGGTCGGGCACGTCTTCTGCCGTCATCGTCTCCAGAAGGCTCGGCGTGATAACGGCATGCGTTATTCCGCGTTCAACGATGAAGGCGGACAGTGCGTCACCCACAAGCAGGCGATCATCGGGAACGACCACCAGTGTCGCCCCTGAAACGAGTGCGGTGCAGAATTCCCAGAATGCCATGTCGAAGCTCGGGGAAGCCAGCTGCAGCACTCGGCTTCCTTCGCCGACCGCCAGGTTGTCGAGCTGGGCTGTCATCAGGTTCACCAGACCGGTATGGCCTACCGTCACCCCCTTGGGTACACCGGTGGATCCGGAGGTATAGATGACATACGCAGGATTGAGCACGTGCAACGGACCGAGCCGATCGTCATCGGTGACCGTACGGCCGGGTTGTGCATGCAGTCGAGCGATCGTATCCGCGGTATCCAGCACCACTGTCGGAATGGCCTCGGACAGTGTGCCGGCCCATTCGTGGACAGTGACCGCGGCGATGGGGCCGGCGTCGGCCATCATGAACGCGATCCGGTCGGCCGGATAGTGCGGGTCGATCGGCAGACAGGCACCCCCGGCCTTGAACACGGCCAGCACCGCGATCACCATCTCGCTCGATCGCGGCAATACCAGCGCCACAACCTTTTCCGGACCTACGCCGGACTCGATCAGCACCCTCGCCAATCGATTTGACGCCGTCTCCAGCTCTGCATACGAAAGCTCGACATCTTCGAACATGACAGCCGACGCACCGGGATTTCGCCCGACCTGCGCCTCGAACAATTCGGAAACCGTCGCCGGGTCCACCGGTGCAACCGCACCGTTTCGTTCTTCGAGCCAGGCCAGTTCGTCCTCACCAACCAGCGCGAACTCACTGATCCTTCGGCCCGGCTCGCGCACGATCGAGGTCAGGAGCGTCCGGAAATTTACGGCCATTCGCTCCGCCGATGCCCGATCCAGCACGGTGGACGAGAACTCGAGCTCCCCCTGCAGTCCACCGCCCGAGCCCGGTTCGACCGCGAGCAGTGTCAGCCCGAGTTCGAACTTGGCCGCTCCCCGGACGTTTCCGGATGAACTCGCGGCGATCGACTGCATCCCCAAGTCCTCGCCGTGATGCTCGAGACGCAATCCTGTACTCAGGTAGTTGAACGCGGCGCGGAAGAATGGATTCTCGGTGCCGATACGCCGACCGCTCCCGGCAGGGGCTATCTCAGTCAGCGGCACGCTCTGGTGCTGGAGTACACCTCGGACACGCGGTGCCATCGATTCCAGAACCTGGTCGAAAGAAGGGAGGCCGGACATATCGCACCGCAACGGCAACGTATTCGCGAAGAATCCCACCGAATCGGCGATCGGCAGCTCACGGTTGGCCCAAACCGTGCCGAGTGCGAAATCGTACTGGTCCGTATAGCGGGCGAGCAGCACCGCGTAGGCGCTGACAAGGACTGTGTACGGCGTCATCGACCGGCGTGCTGCCAGTGCCTCCACCTCGCCCCACAGCGAGGCCGGCACCGTGAAGTAGACGGCGTCGTCTCCCTCGGTGTCTTCGCCGGACGCCTCTCGTCGTGGCAGTTCGAGGCGGGGTACTCCATCGAGCTCCGACCGAAAGAATCCGAGGGCCTCGTCGAAACGGCCTTCCCGCAGGCTGTTCTGCTCCCACCTGGCATAGTCACCCAGGTGCCGGTCGACCTCGGCCTCGGCGAACTCCGTACCCTCGCCGATCGCACGACAGGCGGCAAAGAAGTCCCGTAGGAAAACCGCGCAGGACCAGCCGTCGGTGATGGCGTGGTGCATGGTGAAGCACACATGCTGCTCATCCGGCGACGTGTCCAGTACCAAGCACCGCAACAGTGCTTGCCCGCCCAGGTCGAGGGGGGTCAGTTCCTCACGCCGGATCCGCTCGGCCAGCACCTCGGCCTGATCCTCGCCGAGCGCCGAGAGGTCCTCGAACACCACCGCAACCGCGCCGTCCTCACGCACGACCTGGACGAGGTCGCCGTCCCGGACGACGAACCCGGTGCGCAACGCCTCATGCCGCCGCGTGGTCAGTTCCAGCGCCCTGCTCAGCAGCGCGTGATCCAGCGGGCGAGTGGTACGGAGTTTCAGCACCACGCTGTACCGGGGGGTGCCAGGATTCAGATGTTCCAGGAACCACAGCCGGCGTTGCCCCTCCGACGCCGGGTGCTCCGCGCGTTGCGCCGCACGCTCCATGAGGTTCGCCGTCGGCCTCGTCAACGGGCCGCCGTAGAGCTGGTCGAGGAGGTGACGGGCCACGGCGTCGGGGGTGGGGTGGTCGAAGATCGTTGTCGCGGGCAGCGCGACCCCGATGGCTGCCGTGAGCCGGTTGCGCAACTCCACCGCCGTCAGAGAGTCGAACCCGACCTCCTTGAACGCCTGCGACACCCCTGGCTGGTTGCTGTCGGCAGCACCGAGTACGACCGCGGCCTCGGCGCGTACCAGATCGGTCAGGGTCGACAGCCGCGTAGCGGTATCCAGCCTCGCCAGCCTGTCCACCCAGGCACCATCGGTATCGGTATCGGCGGTGTGCGCCGTTCGACGGACCTTGCCCACCACGCCACGCAGCATCGCAGGCAGCTCACCGGCACGGGCCTGCCCCCGCAACGCCGCCGTGTCCAGCTCCGCCGCCATCAGCACCGGTCGGGAGGAGGCCATCGCGGTATCCAGCAGACGCATGCCCTGATCGGAGTCCAGCGCCCGCATCCCCATGCGATTCATCCTGGCCAGCTCACGCTGCCCCAGGTGCCCGGTCATGCCGCTGGCCTCGGCCCAGTACCCCCAGTTCAGCGAGAGGGCCGCATGGCCCGCTCGCCTGCGCCGAATGGCCAGCCCGTCGAGGAACGCGTTGGCCGCCGCGTAATTGCCCTGCCCACCGCTGCCCAGCACCCCCGCAGCCGAGGAGAACAGCACGAACGCGGCCAGATCCAGCCCCCGGGTCTCCTCGTCCAGGTACACCGCCGCGTCCGCCTTGGGGCGGAGCACCGCGTCGAACCGCTCGGGAGTCAGCGCGCCGATCACGCCGTCGTCGAGGACGCCCGCGGTGTGCACCACCGCGGTGAGCGGCGCCTCCTCGGGGATGTCCGCCACCAGGGCCCGCACCTGCTCACGGTCGGCGACGTCACAGGCCACTGTGCGTACCCGCGCCCCCAGCCCCTCGAGTTCCTTGCGCAGTCCGGCCGCCGCCGGCGCGTGCTCACCACGACGCGAGGCCAGTACCACGCTGCGAACCCCGTGCGCGGCCACCAGGTGCCGCGCCACCACGGCGCCCAGCACCCCCGTCCCGCCCGTGATCAACACCGTGCCTGCCGTGTCCAACGGCCGCGTCGGCCCGCTCTGGCCGGACCGGACCAGCCGCGGCACCCACACCACCCCACGACGAAGGGCGAACTGGGACTCCTCGGCGACCGCCACCTGGCCCAGTACGCCCGACACCGCCTCGACCACCGACGCCCGTGTCCTGTCGGAACCGGCCCGCACCGGAACATCCAGATCGGCGAGCAGGATCCGGTCGGGGTTCTCCGCCTGGGCGGTACGCACCAGCCCCCACACCGCGGAGGCCACCGGATCGACCGGAATGTCCTCGTCGCGGTCCCCGACCGCGACGCCTCCGCGAGTGACCACCACGAGCCGGGAGGACGCCCACACGGAATCGCTGAGAAATGCCTGCAACACCGCCAAGGTGACCTTGATCGCCGATCGGGCCCGCTGCGGATCACCCACATCCGCCAGACCCGAATCCACGCACAACAGCACCCACTGCGCGTCCCCACCCGTCTGAGCCGCCTCGGAGAGGTCCCCCACGTCCGAAACCGGAACCACCGACGGTTGCCCGGTGCCACCTCCGGCAGGAAGACCGAGCCAGTCGATACCGAACAGCGCACCCTCGTGGTGATCACCGCGACCCTCCCCGGTGTCCTCGAGCCGCCGGACCGGGACGGGTCCGCTCAGCGCGGAGCCGACCGACAGCACCGGCATGCCGATCGGGTCGGTCAACTCCACCGACGTCCCGTCGGCACCGGGCACCAGCCGAACCCGCACCCGCCTGGCCCCGACGGCGTGCACCACAACCCGATTCCAGGTCAGCGGCAGCACCACGGCCCCCGTATCGCCGTCGTCACCCGACGGGACGCCCGCACCGGGTCCGGCGCCGAGCCAACCCGCGTGCAGAGCGGCTTCGAGGAGGGCGGGGTGGAAAGCGAACCCGGCGGTCTCGGTCTGCGCGGGCAGCTCGACCTCCGCGAACCATTCGGCCCCACGAACCCAAGCGGCGCTCAGCCCCCGGAACACCGGGCCGTACTCATGACCCCACCCGGCCAGGGTGTCGTAGAAACCCTCGACCGAGACCGGCGACGCACCCGAAGGCGGCCACACATCCGTCGCGTCGCCGACCGCGGCGGAACCGATCTCGGCGGCCAGGAAACCCGAAGCGTGACGGGTCCAGATCCCCTGCGCACCGTCGGAACGCGAATGGATCCCGATGGAGCGGCGCCCCGCCCGATCGAGCTCACCCACCCGGACCTGGATCCGCACCGACCCCGTCTCCGGCAGCCGCAGCGGCGTCTCGATCACCAACTCCTCGACCGCGGTCAGCCCGACCCGGTCACCGGCCGTGATAGCCCACTCCACCAATGCCGCGCCCGACAGCAGCACCACCCCGGCCACCACATGGTCGGCCAGCCAGGGATGTGCACCCAGCGACACCCGTCCGGTCAGCACCGCCCCGCCGGACTCCGGATCCTCCACCACGGCACCCAGCAACGAGTGCTCCACCCGTTCCAGCCCCGCACCCGACACATCCGCCCGCACCTCGGGGTGCACCCAGTACTTCTGCCGTTGGAAGGCATAGGTCGGCAGGGCCGCCCTCCGGCTCGCCCCCGTCGGCAGCAGACGCGTCCAATCCACCTCGACGCCCTGAACGAACAGCTCCGCCAGCGAGTGCGCGAACCGACTGGAGTCGCCGTGGTCACGGCGCAGCGTTCCGCACACCAGACCGGTCACCCCCATGTCCTCCAGGGTGTCCTGGAGGCCGGCGGTCAGCACCGGATGCGCACTGATTTCGACGAACACCCGAAAACCCTGCTCTGCCAAGTCCCGGGCCGCCGGTGCGAACCCGACCATGTGCCGCAGGTTGCGATACCAGTACCGGCTGTCGACCCGGTGGGCGATCCAGCCACCGTCCACGGTGGAATACCAGGGCACGGCAGGTAGTTCGGACGCGACACCGTCCAGGATTCCGGCCAGCTGGTCCTCGATGGCCTCCACCTGTGCGCTGTGGGAGGCGTAGTCGACCGGGATCATCCGGGCGCGCACACCCCGCGCCTGGTATTCGGTCTGGATCTCCGCCAGCGAGTCGGGGTCGCCCGCGAGTACCACCGAGGCCGGGCCGTTGAGCGCGGCCACCTCGACGGTGCCGTCCGCCCGGATCCGACCGTCTTCGCGTACCTGTTCCTCGGGCAGTGGCACGGACAGCATTCCGCCGTGCCCGGCCAGCTCGCTCGCGATCGTCCGAGCGCGCAGGGCCACCACGCGTGCGGCGTCGGGCAGCGACAACGCGCCCGCCACACACGCCGCGGCGATCTCTCCCTGGGAATGCCCGATCACCGCATCCGGTCGCACACCACAGGACTGCCACAAAGCCGCCAGTGACACCATCACGGCGAATGTCACCGGCTGGACCACATCGACCCGGTCCAAGGTCGGTGCGCCCTCGACCTGGCCGACCACCTCGGACAAGGACCAGTCCACATAGGGCGCGAGCGCATGCTCACACTCGGCCATCCGCGCGGCGAACACCGGTTCGGTCTCGCACAGTCGCTGTCCCATCCCGGCCCACTGCGTGCCCTGACCGGGGAACACGAACACCGTCCTGCCCACCGGGCCCGAACCCGCGACACCCGTCACCACACCCGGCGCCGGCTGCCCCGCTGCCAACGCCCGCAGCCCCTCCACCGCTCCCGCGGTGTCGTCGGCGACTATCAGAGCCCGGTGTTCCCACAGCGTGCGGCTGCTCATCAAGGAGCGCGCCACTTCACCCAGATCCGGCCCCGCGGCGGCCGTACCGGGCTCCAGGAACGACGCGAGCCGTCCCGCCTGCCCGGCCAGCGCCGCCGCCGTCGGCCCCGATACGACCACCGGCAACGACGACCCACCATCCGCCCGGTGCCGCGGATCAGGATCGGTGTCACCTGCGGTGGTGTCCCGCTCGACCGCCGGGACCTGCTCGAGGACGACATGCGCATTGGTACCGCTGATGCCGAACGAAGAGACACCGGCCCGGCGCGGATGCCCACTGTCCGGCCACTCCCGCGGCTCGGTCAGCAGTCGCACCGTGCCGTCCGACCAATTGATCTTCGTCGACGGCTGATCCACGTGCAGCGTCTTCGGCAGCAGTCCGTGGCGCATCGCCAGGACCATCTTGATCACGCCGCCCACGCCCGCAGCGGCCTGCGTATGCCCGATATTCGATTTCAGCGAGCCCAGCCACAACGGGCTGTCGGCAGCTCGGGCCCGGCCATAGGTCGCCAACAACGCCTGGGCCTCGATCGGGTCACCCAGCGAGGTACCCGTGCCGTGCGCTTCCACCACGTCGACCTCCGACGCGGACAGGCCGGCATTCGCCAGCGCCTGCCGAATCACCCGCTGCTGCGCCAGACCGTTCGGCGCGGTCAGGCCGTTGGACGCACCGTCCTGATTCACCGCGGTGCCCCTGACCACCGCCAGCACCTCATGCCCGAGCCGTCGCGCGTCCGAGAGCCGTTCCACCAGCAGCACGCCCACGCCCTCGGCCCACCCCGTACCACTCGCGGCCTCGGCGAACGACCTGCACCGCCCGTCCGCCGACAGCCCCTGGCGTTTGCCCAACTCGACGAAGACTCCCGGCGTGGCCATGACCGTGACACCGCCGGTCAGCGCCATCGAGCACTCCCCGGACCGCACCGCCCGACAGGCCAGATGCAACGCCACCAAGGACGACGAGCACGCCGTGTCCACCGTCAACGCCGGTCCCTGCAGACCCAGGACGTACGACACACGACCGGAGAGCACGCTCGGCGTCGTCCCGGTCAACGTGTAGCCCTCGGAGTCGCCGGGCGCCTCGTGCGCCCGGGGTCCGTAGTCCTGAGGTATCGCCCCCAGGAAGACACCAGTGTGGCTGCCGCTCAGCGACGAGGGCACGATCCCGGCGTCCTCCACCGCTTCCCAGGCCGCTTCCAGCACCAGCCGCTGTTGTGGGTCCATCGCGAGGGCCTCACGCGGGGAGATCCCGAAGAAGCCGGCGTCGAACTCGGCCGCTTCCTCCATGAAGCCTCCGCCGCGCCCCGTGGAAAGCACCTCCGCGCTCCACCCGCGGTCGGTCGGCATCGTCGATATCGCGTCCGTGCCCTCGCGGACGAGGTCCCAGAGGCCTTCCGGCGAGTCGACACCGCCTGGAAACCGACAAGCGATGCCGATGATCGCGATGGGCTCGTCCTCCGCGGCGCCGATCGGCGTCGGTCGGGCATCGGCGGTACCGGTCGTCCCGGACATCTCCGAGAGCAGAAAATCAGCGAGTCGGGCCGGACCCGGGTAGTCGAAAAGAGTACTGCTCGTCAGCATCAAGCCGGTCGCTGAATTGAGCCGGACCACCAGCTCGACGAGCTTCGCGGAATCAAGACCGATCTCCAGGAAGGTCCGGTCGAGCTGGACGTCGTCCAGCTCGTCGACCCCCAGAACTGCCGCGCATTCGTCCCGGACGAGCTTCTCAAGGTCGACATCTCGCTGTGTGCCGGAAGGATTCTGCTGCACATGCGGATGACGCCCTTGGTCAGAATCCGTTTCCGAGACAGGTAGTTCCACCCTGGTGGCACCGTCGAAGAATGCCGTCCAATCCACCTCGACGCCCGCAGCGTAGAGTTGGGCCACTGAGACCAGCAGCCGATCAGCGCTTCCTTCACCCCGGCGAAGACTGCCGACTGCCGCCGCGGAAGCACCTGCGGCCTGAGCGGCCTCCTGCACATTCCCGATCAGGATCGGGTGGGGACTCGCCTCGACGAAGGCATCGAATCCGTCTGCGAGCAATTCACTCACCGCGCCATAAAAGTTCACGGTTTCACGCATATTGCTGTACCAATAGTGTGGGTCACACGTCTCGGTGTCCAACCGATGCCCCGTCACCGTGGAGTAGAACGGGACGCGGGAAGCCTGCGGCTGAATCGACGTCAGGAACGATTTCGTGCGCCCCTCGATCCGCTCCACAAACGTGGAATGAGCGGGGAAATCGGACTTGACCGGCGCCAGAAAGGCGTCGCCGGCCCACTCGGCCATGAGCTCGGACAGAGCGTCTTCGCTACCGGACACGGCCGTCAACGCCGGGCCGTTGACGGCAGCGATGGACAACCGCCCCTCCCAACGGGACAGCCTTTCACGTACGACCTCGACCGGGAGCCCCACTGCCACGACCCCGCCGATACCGGAGAGCCCCTCGACGATCGCCGTTGCACCCGCGGTCACGATCCGCGCTCCGTCATCGAGGGACAGCGCACCGGCCACGCAGGCCGCGGCCACCTCTCCCTGCGAATGGCCTACCACGGCGGCGGGTTCCACGCCGTACGATCGCCATACCGCCGCCAAGGACACCGTGACCGCCCACACGACCGGCGAGATGACGTCGGTACGCTCCAACAGGGTGGCGGCCGCGTCGCCCCGCACCACGTCCAGCAACGGCCAGTCGAAAAACGGTTCCAACGCCGCCCCGCAGGCGGCCATCGAGTCGGCGAACACCGTCGAGGTCTCCAGCAGTTCGACTGCCATCCCCGCCCACTGTGTGCCGTGGCCGGGGAACACGAACACCACACCGCGCGCACCGGGGCCATCGCCAGGGGCCGCTTTCCCTGTCACCAGGCCCACCGCGGACCGTCCCTCCGACAAGGCATGGAGCCCCTCCAGCAGCTCCTGGCGTCCGGCGCCGAGCACCACACCGCGATGAGGGAACGTCGCCCGCGTGGTCGCGAGGGAGAAAGCCACATCGCTGATGGACAGGTCAGGCCGTGCTTCGACATACCCAGCCAACTGGGCGGCCTGCTGCCGCAAAGCGGTCTCCGAGCGGCCCGACAAAACCCACGGAATCGAGTTCGCGGTATCCATATTGACCCTCCTGCGAGTCAGAGCGTGGTGGTGAAGCGAGGGGCGTTCGGCTACTGCGGTGTAGGTGATGTCTCGCACGCAGGTGCCAGTGGTGGGGGCGGGTGTGGAAGAGCGGGTCCCTCGGTAGAGACGTGGTTGGTGAGACCCAACTCGTCCAAGGAGACCCGCTGCCAGGCCAGTTGACCACTGGGGGCGCTGTTGCGTCCACTTCGGTCCCTCGTGTGACTGTGACGTGCACCGGTGCGGGGCCGCTCGCTGCGGGACCGCGCGTTCAGAGCTGTCCCACCGATATGACCGACGCGGAACGGGCTCAGATCCGTGCGTCGATGCCGGTCCCGGCCTGGCTGGAGGGCCGGGGCGGCCGCCCGGAAGCGTTCTGCCACCGGGAAATGGTCGACGGGGTGCGCCACGTCGTCGACAACGGCGCGAAGTGGCGTGCTGTCCCCGCTGATTTTCCCTGATGGCGGGCGGTATACGACTTCTTCCGGCGGTGGTGTCGCCACGGTTACGTGCGCGAGCTGTACCAGCGACTGCGGCGCATCGAGCGACAGCAGCAGGGACGGTCCCCCGAGCCGAGTGCCGGGATCATCGACGCCCAGTCAGTCGACGGCGCGGACACCGTCGCCGGCGACAGCCGCGGCTACGACGGCGCGAAATGGAGGGACGGCCCCAAGCGCCACCCCCTGACCGACACCTGCGGCCTGCTGCGGGAGGCCACCGTCACCCCCGCCGACGTGCACGACTCGGTCGCCGCCCCGGACCTGGCGGCTCGCTTCATGGCCGAGCCGAGCCGGGCGGGCTGCTGCGGCTGGTCTGGGCCGACCGTGCCTACTAGGGGATGTCTCAGGGGCGTCTCAGGGTCGCGATCCGGAACTGTGGGAGGCGCGACCCCGTTCTTCTGGACAGAGAGCGGCCGTGGCCGCGAAGGAGGCGACGCACATGTCGAAGAACGCGAAGATCGCCGCAGGGGGTGTGGCGGTCGGGCTCATCCTGCTGATCTGGCTGCCCTGGTGGGCCGCGCTCCTGATAGTCCTGGGAGTCCCGGCAGCCGCCTACCTCACGCTGGACCCCTCGCAGCGGCGCAGGCTGCGCCGTGTGACCCGAAAGGAAATCGGCCGCTGACGTCCTACCGAACAGAGGCGAACGGACCCGACCGGGCCGCCGAGAGCGACCACCGGTGTACCCCAGCCGACCCCATGACCGCCGGCGGGTCAGCCGACGGCATGGCTCGCGAGCGGGCGCCTACCGACCGTGACCGGTTCCGTGGGTGTCGTACGGCCCTGTGACCTGTGTGCCGCCCCGACGTCACGGGCAGCGGCCGCGCCGTCGGTCTCACCACCCTCGGCCGTATGCCCGCGCGTGGCCTCACAGCGGGCGTACGGCCATCTTGTCCAGCGCCTGCAGAAGACCAGGCAGCTCCGGCCCCCGGCCGACCGGCAGGATCTCGCCGGGCTCGTCGTCCAGCAGCACGAACGCGATGTCGTCGGTCCTGGCCACCAGCGACCAGCCGGGGCCGTCGGCCCGCAGGGTCCGTGCGTCCCCCGGGGCGAACGACGACCGGACGCGGCCGAGCGGCGGTGGCGCGTCCACGTACGTGCGAGCCTCCGCGAGGACCCGCCGGATACCGTTGTGGCCGCCCGGGGTCCTGCCCTGCCCCGTCGAACCCGGTCCGTGTCCGGTGTCTCTGGAGGAGGCGCCCACTTCAGGAGCGCCGGAGGACGCGCTGTTCTCGAGGCCACCGCCGGCCGGGTTCAGGAACTCCCTGTCGTTGATCTGCTCCCGCCATCTCGCCCACTGGAGCGCGATCTCGTCGGCCCCCAGCCGCCGCTGGGCCGGTCCCCAGACGGAGGTGTCCGGCGGTGTCAGCGGGGCACGGCCCGCGACCCGGGGGTCCGGGTCATGCGGCTCAGGCACACCAGGTGCCGCCACGGCGACCGCCAGGGGCCAGCCCGGCAGCGCGGCGACCACTGTGCGCTCGTCGGGCGACAGGTCGTGCTCCATACCGCAGTCCCAGGACGCGATGGCGACGGCGACCAGCGCCACGTCGTCGACGACGACCGTCCACCTGGCGCCGTCGCCGTCCTGGCCGAGCACCAGGCCGTACCCGTCGGCCAGCGGCGCGAGGCCCAGCGCCGCGCAGGCCTCCGGATAGTCGTCGCCCAGCACGCTCGGGAACTTCGCCGGCGTCAGCAGCACCGCCGTCAGCACATAGAGCGCGTCGTCCGCGGCGGCGACGGCATCCTCATCCGTCCCGGCCATCCCAACCTCCCCATCGGTTCGTCCAACGGCGCGCACCCTAGATGATCTATTCCAAGGGATCGGCTGCGCGAACAAGGGGAGGGAGCCCAACGTCAGTGTGTGAAGACAGAGCTGGACTCCCTCGCCACCGCACTCTATGTGAAGACCGACGACCTGCTGAAGGCATCACCGCATCTGGCGGGCGCGACCGGAAGCAGGTGGTTGCTCGTGCCGTTTTGGGAGAGGGGGTAACTGTCGTCTGCGACACAAACGGCCGTCTTGCCGTCTACCTGGCGGTCGAGAGGCAAGGAACAGACTGCTTGGTGGGGGATGGATCGTTCCGGACGGCCTGTGGGAGGTCGCGAGGCGGTTGCTGCCGCCGGCGCGGGTGCGTCGGCAAGGGGGCGGGGTCGCGGACACGATGATGAGGCGGTCATCGTCGCGATCATCTACGTGCTGGTCAGCGGCTGCGCCTGGCGGGCGTTGCCGCCGTGCTTCGGAGCGTCAAAGTCGACCGTGCATCGCCGGTTTGCCATCTGGTCCCGCGCCGGAGTTTGGGGACGGCTGCAGCAGAGGGTTCTCCAGCTCCTGGACGAACGGGGACTGGTCGACCTTTTCCCGCGCGATCCTCGGGTCAGAGGCCCGGGCCCTTCTGCTGTCTGCTGTGATCACTTGTCGCACGCCAGATTCGTGCCAGAAGGTTGATCGTCTGAATCATCTGTGCCTCCTTCTGGCGCGGCAGCAGCTTCCTGGCGTGCCTTGCGTACGGTCGCGTCGAGTCCGGCTGCAAAGCCATTACGCCAACGCTGCTCGCGCTCACGACGGTCATGCTCGTTCACCCCGAGCCGACACCACCTGCTCCGGACTGGAAAGGGCCGAGCCCGGTACGGCCCGTCTGAGCCGGTCAGCGCCGCCATGATCCGGCCGGTGCCCCGGCCTCCCGAGAACAAGCTGATGGCTGGGAATCAAGCATCAACAAGACCAGCAGGGTGAATTACGCACCCCCCTGTGCCCCCTTCAGCGTCTTATATGTATCTACTTTATAAGACTATTGCTAGCTTCTGACCGGTGGGTGACGGTTTATCAGCTCATCCGCAGGTACTCGTCCTGCGGACCTCTATGTGCGGCTGATTCTGCAGAGGCGCGGCTTCTGGCCCGACCGGAACTCACTTCGGAAGTTCGGAATCCCCTTTGCCGGGGCGACTGAGCTCGACGGCGACAAGAAAGGTCACTCGCATGGCAGTGGTTGTCCACTCGCCCCATTCACCAGGCAGCAGCCGCATTCACCATCGGCTCAAGGCGCGTCTCGCGCTCCTGCCCGGAGTAGTGCTGCTGGCCACGGTCACGCTGGCTTCGGGCGTCGCGCACGCCGCAGAAACCCCCGTTGAGCTGGGGACCGCCAAGAGTTACGCGGTCCTGGCCGGTTCAACGATCACCAACACCGGCCCCACCGTCATCAACGGCGACGTGGGACTCAGTCCGGGCTCTTCGGTGACGGGCTTCACATCGTCGACGCCCTCCGGCCCTGGGCAGATCTTCGGCGACCTGCACGTGGCCGACGCCGAGGCCGCTCAGGCGAAGACGGATCTGACCACCGCCTACGGCGATGCGGCGGGTCGGGGACCCGGAGCGGCCGTTACGGCCGATCTCGGCGGACAGGTACTGGTGCCCGGCGTCTACACGGCCTCGACGTCAATGGGACTCACCGGAGCCCTCACCCTCAACGCCAAGGGTGACCCCAACGCCGTCTGGATCTTCCAGGCCGGATCGACGCTGACCACCGCTTCGGCCAGCAGCGTCATCCTCGTCAACGGTGCACAGCCCTGCAACGTGTTCTGGCAGGTGGGCAGTTCCGCCACTCTCGGGACCAATTCCACCTTCGTGGGCACCATCATGGCCGACCAGTCGATCACGGTAACGACGGGCACCACGATCCAAGGCCGTGCCCTTGCGAGGATCGGCGCGGTAACGCTGGACGACAACGTCATCACGACGCCGATCTGCGCGACTGGTCCTGCCGGTCCTGCCGGTCCTGCCGGTCCTGCCGGTCCTACGGGTCCTGCCGGTCCTACGGGTCCTGCCGGTCCTGCCGGTCCTGCCGGTCCTACGGGTCCTGCCGGTCCTAAGGGTGACACCGGTCCTGCCGGTCCTAAGGGTGACACCGGTCCTGCCGGTCCTAAGGGTGACACCGGTCCTGCCGGTCCTAAGGGTGACACCGGTCCTGCCGGTCC
>NZ_JARXYX010000002.1 GCF_029893585.1 Streptomyces sp. LBL | reverse complement strand
AAGGGTGACACCGGTCCTGCCGGTCCTAAGGGTGACACCGGTCCTGCCGGTCCTAAGGGTGACACCGGTCCTGCCGGTCCTAAGGGTGACACCGGACCTGCCGGACCCAAGGGAGACACCGGACCTGCCGGACCCAAGGGATCCAAGGGGTCCAAGGGGTCCAAGGGAGACACCGGACCCAAGGGACCCAAGGGATCCAAGGGGCCCAAGGGGGACACCGGACCCAAGGGACCTGGCGGTGAAGGTGATCACGATCACCACGAGGACGACCACGATCACGGTGATCACGGCGGTCACAAGCCCGACTGCCACGAGCACGAGGGCCGTCCCTCTGAGTACGGGACATGTCAGTGAAGGCTTGGGCGGTATGCGGGGGCTAAGCGAAACCTCGCCTGCATCTCCTTGAGGAGAAAACCAAGATGTAAGGGGCGCCTTCCCTCAAGGTGCCCCTTACCGGCATTGCCGAGCCAATGTGGCGGCAGTTCGTTTGGCCATGGCCGTCGTGGCGCGAGCGCGCGACGGAGCCGTCTCTCCCCTCCGAGCCGAGTCATGACCAACCCTCCCCGCCCACAAGCTCCCCGCTACGTGAGGCCAGGGCAAAACGACTGCTTCAGGGACACCGCCCACGCGCGCACGTTCCAGCGTGATGCGATCGTTCAGGTGCATCTCTGCGTCATCTTCCAACACCTTTCGAAATGTGCCCCCTTTGTATCCCCCTGCCCGGACTAGCGTCCCGGAGCCATGGGACACCTGGACCACGCAGCCCTGGGGTGGCTGACCCCCGCGCTGTCATACGTGATGGCCTGCACAGGCGCCGCGCTCGGGCTGCGCTGCACCGTCCGCGCGCTCGGCGCCACCGGCCGGTCGCGACGGAACTGGCTCATCACCGCGGCCTCAGCGCTCGGCACCGGCATCTGGACCATGCACTTCGTCGCCATGCTCGGCTTCAGCGTCAGCGGCACCGAGATCCGCTACGACGTGCCGCTCACGATCGTGAGCCTGCTGGTCGCCATGGTGGTCGTCTGCGCCGGCGTCTTCGCCGTCGGCTACAGCCACGACCGCACCCGCGCCCTCTTCCTCGGCGGCCTCACCACCGGGGGCGGCGTGGCGAGCATGCACTACCTGGGCATGGCGGCGGTGCGCCTGCACGGTGACGTCGACTACGACCCGGTACTCGTCGGCCTCTCCGTCCTGATCGCGGTCGTCGCGGCGACGGCGGCTCTGTGGGCCGCACTCAACATCAAGTCACCCGTCGCCGTCACCCTCGCCTCACTGATCATGGGGGCAGCGGTGAGCAGCATGCACTACACCGGAATGTTCGCGGTGAGCGCGCGTGTCAAGCCCTCGGGGGCCGCTCTGCCCGGGGCCACGGCGATGCAGTTCATCTTCCCCCTCGCCGTCGGCCTCGGGTCCTACCTCTTCCTGACCTCGGCCTTCGTCGCGCTGTCGCCGACCACGGGGGAGCGCCAGGCATCCGACTCGGCCCAGCGGCAGGTCGAGAGCACGGCCCCCTAGCGACCCACCCGGCGGCATCCCGGACCCGCCACCGCGCGGACCGCCTGCCCCCGACCCACTTCCGAGCGAGGAGGCCATGCGTACACCGCGTAGGACCCACCCAGCCGGCGTCGAGACGCCGCCCCCGCCCCCCGTGCGAGGCCGCCGCGCGCACGCCGGACCGCCCGCCGACGAACTCCCGGGCGGACTCCCGGGCGAACCCGCGGGTGCGATACCGGACGACGTACCCGCGCGCGCGGGTAGCCGGCGTATTCGACCACGGACGGTGCGAGCCAAGATCGTCTGCCTGCTGATGGTGCCGGTCGTCTCTCTGCTCGCCCTGTGGGCGTACGCGACGGTCACCACCGCCCAGGACGTCTCCCGGCTCCGGCAGCTCCAGCGCGTGGACTCCGCGATCCGGGCCCCCGTCGCGGATGCCGTAACCGCCCTCCAGACCGAGCGTGCGGCGGCCGTCCGCTACGCGACCGACCCGTCGGCAGGGCAGAGTGCCGACCTCGAGAAGCTCGCCCGGCGCACGGACGGCGCAGTGGCGAAACTGCGCCTCGGCGATGACAACACCGTCGCCGACAGCGAGGAACTGCCCACCGGAGTGGCCCAGCGGCTCGAGACCTTCGTCACCGGCGTTGAGCGACTGCACTCACTGCGCGGCGCCGTACTGGCCCACCGGGTGAACTGGAACGAGACGTACGGGCGGTACACGACGATCATCGCCAGTGCCTTCGGCGTCGGGGGAGCCCTCACCGGCATCCAGGACGCCGAACTCGGCTCCGACACGCGTGTGCTGCTCGAATTCTCCCGCGCGGGAGAGGCCCTGGCACAGGAGGACGTCGTCCTGGGCAGCGCGCGTCTGGCCGGCGGGCTGTCGGGCGAGCGCCTGCGGCTGTTCACCGGTGCCGTCGACACCCGCCGTGCCCTCACCGCCGCCGCCGTGGCCGACCTGCGCGGCTCCGGACGAGCTGACTGGCGCGACCTCGCGGACGGCAGCGCGTACGCCACCGTGGGCACCACCGAGGACAAGGTTCTCGTCGCAGGTGCGGGCACCCACGCCGTCGCAGTGGTGCCGCAGGCGACCTGGGAAGCGGCGCACGCGCGCGTGCAGGAGGGCATGCGGACGATCGAGCAGAACGCGGGACGTGCGGTCACCGACCGCGCCGACCCGTTCACCCGCGGTCTGCTCACCCCGGCCGGTGCCGCCGTCCTCCTCGGCCTCGTCGCTGTCGCCGCCTCCCTCGTGATCTCCGTACGCATCGGCCGCGGCCTGGTCGTCGAGCTGGTGAGCCTGCGCAACGGGGCCCTGGAGATCGCCCGCCGCAAACTCCCCGAGGCCATGCGGAAACTGCGCGCGGGTGAGGAGATCGACGTCCGGGCCGAGGCCCCGTCCGGACCGCCCGCGGAGGACGAGACCGGACAGGTCGCCGAAGCCCTCAGCACCGTGCACCGTGCTGCCCTGAGGGCTGCTGCCGAGCGCGCCGAACTCGCCGGCGGCATCTCCGGTGTCTTCGTCAACCTCGCCCGCCGCAGCCAGGTCCTCGTCCATCGCCAGCTCAGCCTCCTCGACAGCATGGAGCGCCGCTCCGACGACCCGAACGAACTGAGCGACCTCTTCCGGCTCGACCACCTCACCACCCGGATGCGGCGCCACGCCGAGAGCCTGATCATCCTCTCCGGGGCAGCACCCGGCCGTGCCTGGCGCATGCCGGTCTCCCTGACCGACGTGGTCCGCGCGGCCCTCTCCGAAGTCGAGGATTACGCGCGCGTGGAGGTGCGCCGACTGCCCGACGCGTCGATCTCCGGCACGGCCGTCGCCGACCTCACCCACCTCCTTGCGGAGATCATCGAGAACGCCGCCCAGTTCTCGCCGCCCCACACACGCGTGCAGGTCACCGGCGAACCCGTCGGCAACGGCTACGCCGTCGAGGTCGAGGACCGAGGCCTGGGCATGGGCAAGGAGACGCTTTCGAAGGCCAACCGGCGCATCGAGCAGTCCGAGACTCTCGACCTGTTCGACAGCGACCGGCTCGGCCTCTTCGTGGTCAGCCGGCTCGCCGCCCGGCACGGCATCAAGGTGCACCTGCGACCCTCGCCCTACGGCGGCACCACAGCCGTAGTCCTGCTGCCTACCGCTCTCCTGCACGCCGGAGCGACGGAAGGTTCCCCCCGCAAGGTGGCGAACGCGGAACGGCACACGGAACACGAGTACGTACGCGTGCCCGCCGCCACGCAGTACCAGGAGACCGTCCCGGCAGTGTCCGACCGGCCCGCACTGCTGGCTCCCGCACCGACCGTCGCCCGCGTCCGGGAAGAGCCCTGGGTCGCGGAAGAGACCCGCGTCCGGGAAGAGCCCCGGATCACGGAAGAGACCCGGACCACGGCTGAAGCCCCAACTGCCCGGACGGCGGCTGTCAACATGCGGCCCGGAGTCACCACCTTGCCTCTGCACCGTCCCCCGGACGACTTCTGCGACGACTCTCCGGAGGATTCCGACGACCTGCCCCGCCGGGTACGGCAGGCACATCTCGCGCCCCAACTGCGTGAGCGGCCCGCCGAGGAACCGGCATCGACATCCGCGCCACGGAACGACGACCGGCGCACCCCCGAACTCGTACGGGACCGCATGGCGGCGTACCGCGAGGGCTGGAACCGAGGCGGCGGCAGGCAGCCCGGCCACGGCGCCATCCCGGATGTGCCAGTGGGCAGTGACAGCAGCGAAGGAGATCCCGCATGATCCAGGACCCGAGCATGAACACCGCCCAGCGGTCCGGCGAACTCGACTGGCTGCTGGACGACTTGGTCCTGCGTGTGAACGAGGTGCGGCACGCGGTGGTGCTGTCCAACGACGGGCTCGCCGTGGGCGCCTCGACCGGCCTCCGCCGTGAGGACGCCGAGCATCTCGCCGCCGTAGCCTCCGGTTTTCACAGCCTGGCCAAGGGCGCGGGTCGACACTTCGGCGCCGGAGGCGTGCGCCAGACCATGGTGGAGATGGACGACGGCTTCCTCTTCGTGGCCGCCGCGGGCGACGGCTCCTGCCTCACCGTCCTCACTGCCGTAACGGCGGACATAGGCCTGGTCGCCTACGAGATGGCACGGCTGGTCAAGCGCGTCGGCGAGCACCTCTGCACGCCGCCGCGGTTCGACGAGCGGCCTTCCTCCGCCGGATGACGTGAGAAGGCGGTCCACGCACATGGCCGAGGACATGACCGGGGCCCCTGACGAGCAGGGCAGCCAGTGGTACGACGGGGAGGCCGGGCCCCTGGTGCGGCCGTACGCCATGACCGGCGGACGCACCGAGGCCGGCCCCACCGGGGTGCGCTTCGACCTGATCTCCCTCGTCACGCTGGACACCGACGTGCCCGGCGTCGACGACGACACCGCGCTCGGGCCGGAGCACCGCGCCCTGGTCGACCTGTGCCGTACGGAGACGCAGTCGGTCGCCGAACTGGCCGCGGGCGCCGACCTGCCCGTGGGCGTGGTCAGGGTCCTCCTCGGAGACCTCCTGGAACTCGGCCGGGTCACCGTCAGCCGTCCCGTGCCGCCCGCGCACCTCCCTGACGAACGGATTCTGCGCGAGGTGATCGAAGGACTGCGAGCCCTTTGAAGAACGCGCTCAGCCACCCGGCCCCGGCGGCGCCTACTTGTGCGCTCTTCCGCACACAGCATGGCCACGAGTCGGTCAGATCGGGCAAATAGCGGTCCAAGCCCCTCGGAGGGAAGCCGCAGTTGTCACCATGCTGACGTCGCATCCAGCTGACGTCGCCTTTATGCGTCGAAGCCGCGGGCGGACGTTCCGGCGGGACGCGGCACCACTCCCCGACGTCGACCGTTGCCGGTCCTCCCGAGAGAAGTGATCGATGATCTCCGAGCACTCCGACGACCAGGACGGCGAAACGACCGCCCTGGCGTTGAAGATACTGGTCGCCGGCGGTTTCGGCGTGGGCAAGACGACCCTGGTCGGCGCAGTCAGCGAGATCCGGCCGCTGCGCACCGAGGAACTGCTCAGCGAGGCCGGGCAGCTGGTGGACGACACCGACGGTGTGGACCAGAAGGTCACCACGACGGTCGCCATGGACTTCGGCCGCATCACCATCCGCTCCGGCCTGTCCCTCTACCTGTTCGGCACACCGGGCCAGGACCGCTTCTGGTTCCTGTGGGACGAGCTGTCACAGGGAGCCCTCGGCGCGGTGGTCCTCGCCGACACCCGCCGCCTGGAGGACTGCTTCCCCGCGGTGGACTACTTCGAGCACCGGCACATCCCGTTCGTGGTGGCCGTCAACTGCTTCGCGGGTGCCCGGGCCTACGGCGTCCAGGACGTCTCACGCGCCCTGGACCTCGACCAGGGCACGCCCGTGGTGCTCTGTGACGCCCGTGACCGTGACTCGGGGAAGGAGGTGCTGATCCGGCTGGTCGAGTACGCCGGGCGGATGTACACCGCCCGGCTGCTCGATTCGGTGGGTTGACCTCGTGGCCGAGGTCTCGGTGGATTGACCTCGTGGCCGAAAACGGAAGCCGTGCTCAGTCGGCGATCGCCTTCTGCGCCAGGACCTTTTCGATCGCGACGCGGACGAGGAGTTCACCCGGGACGCCGTTGCGGGCGCCGAACTCCTCGGCTCGCTCCTCGCCCATGTACCGCGCCCCGAGACGCCCGGCCCAGTGCCTCACCTCGTCGAGATCCTCGATGATCCGGGCACGGCCCTGGAGCAGCACGTAGTCGAAGGGCGGCCGGTCGTCGTCGACGCACAGCGCCACGCGGCCGTCCCGCGTCAGATTGCGTCCCTTCACCGTGCTCTTGCCGGTGTTGAACACCAACTCGTCCCCGTCTAGCAGGAACCAGATCGGTGCGATGTGCGGGCTTCCGTCGGCCCGTACGGTCGACAGCTTCGCGGTGCGGGTGCCGTGGGAGACGAACTCCCGCCATTCGGTGTCGGTCATGTTCTGTGCCATGTCCCCATCCTCCTTGCTCGCACGCCGGTCGTGGGTAAGGCTGGCGGAGAGAGATCCTCCGGCCAGGGAGGAGACGTCACAGGGGGAGACGGACAACATGGCGCGGAACCAGAGACTTGGCTGGCTGCTGGACGACCTGACCGAGCGCGTGGAACACGTGCGACACGCGCTGGTCCTGTCCAACGACGGGCTGGTGACGGGGGCGAGCACGGGACTGCGCCGCGAGGACGCGGATCATCTCGCCGCCGTCTCGTCCGGACTGCACAGCCTGGCCAAGGGCTCGGGGCGGCACTTCGGAGCGGGCCAGGTACGACAGACCATGATCGAGTTCGACGACGCGGTGCTGTTCGTCACCGCCGCGGGTACCGGCAGCTGCCTGTGCGTACTCAGCGGCGCGGAGGCCGACATCGGCCAGATCGCCTACGAGATGACCCTGCTCGTCAACCGGGTCGGCGAGCATCTCACGGTGGACCCCCGACAGCCCGAGCGAAGCCCAGCCGCAGACCTCTGACCTGCTGATTCGTCGCCCTCCGCAGAGTTATCCACAGGCTTGCCGTGATGTCCGCCGGACCGGCTACGGTTTTGTCACGGCGAGCGCACACAGCGTGAGCCCTGATTCCACGGGGGAGACCGGCCATGCCGACCGACACCATTCCGAAACCGCACCACCTCACCTACGTGCCCAGCCGCGCCGCTCGCGAACTGGGCCTGAGGCGAGGCGAGTTCGACCTTGCCGTGCACCTCGGTCATATCCGCACCCGGCCTGACGAAGGCGGTGGAGGCCGACGCGTCCCCCGCGCCGAGATCGACCGGCTGCGTGCGGGTGAAGGCTTCCCCGATTCCCTGCGGGAACGGGTGAAAGCCGTGGGGGCCACGGAGGGCGCGGCCGTCATGGAGGTGCCTCCAGGCAGGTTCACCCGCCTGGCCCGCCTGGGCCTGGTGGTGCCGGTGACTTTCTACCTGAACCGGTACCGGATGGTGGTCTGGCAGTATCTGGCCGAGGAACTACGCCAGTTCGCGGCCGACGAGAAGAACGCGCGCCTGCTGAACGCCCGTATGCCCGAGGGGCCGCGGGGCCAGCTGGAAACCGGCCTGGATCTGCGCGCCCGCAACTGGCGCGGTCGACACCTCGGATTCCTGCTCCGGCAGGCCGAGGACCCGTGGGAACAGGCCGGTGCCGTGGCTGCCTTCCTCGACCCGGTTCAGATCGCGGAGCTTGTTCCGGACCCCTACGAACGCTCGCACCTGAACCGCTTCCGGCCCGGGCCACCCACTCACGGGGCGCCAGGTTCCCCCGCCGCGCAGCTGGCCGAGCGAATCATGACGGCGGACGATCCGGACGAGATCGGCTGGCTGAGGGCCGACCTGGCCCGGGCCCTGGAGGAGGCGGCCGAGCATCGACCTGCACCCCGTCCACGTCCCACGACCCCACCGGCCCCGGCCATGTCACACCGTGACGTGTCCGTCGGGGCGCACCATGACACGCCCGCGTCCGAGGGGCCGCAACCGCCCCGAAAACTGCTGGGCTGGCTGCGCCGTGGCAAACCCCGGTCTACAGCGCTCTGAACAAACCCTCCTGGACGACCGACACGAGCAGCCGGCCCTCCAGGTCGTAGATCCGGCCGCGGGCCAGCCCTCGCCCGCCCGTCGCGATCGGCGACTCCTGGTCGTAGAGGAACCACTCGTCCGCGCGGAAGGGCCGGTGGAACCACATGGCGTGGTCCAGTGACGCCATGTCGAAGCCGCGCGGGCCCCACAGGGGTTCGACCGGGATGCGGACGGCGTCCAGGAGGGTCATGTCGCTGGCGTAGGTCAGCGCGCAGGTGTGCACCAGCGGGTCGTCACCCAGCGGCCCGACCGCGCGCATCCACACCGCGCTGCGCGGCTCGGCGTCCTCGATCTCCTCGGCGCTCCAGCGCAGCCGGTCCACATAGCGGATGTCGAAGGGCTGACGCCGGGCCATCCGCTCCAGCTGCTCGGGCAGCGCGCCCAGATGCTCCCGGATCTCGTCCGAGACCGTCGGCAGGGATTCCGGGTCCGGGACGGTGCGGGCCGGCGGCAGCTGGTGCTCGAAGCTCCCCTGTTCAGGCTTGTGAAAGGAGGCGGTGAGATTGAAGATCGTGCGTCCCTGCTGTACGGCGGTGACCCGGCGGGTCGTGAAGGACCGCCCGTCCCGCACCCGCTCGACCTGGTACACGATCGGCACCCCGGGCCTGCCCGGACGCAGGAAGTACGCGTGCAGCGAGTGCACCGGTCGGTCGCCCTCCGTGGTGCGGCCCGCGGCGACCAGCGCCTGGCCGGCCACCTGGCCGCCGAAGACGCGCTGCAGGGACTCCTGCGGGCTGCGGCCGCGGAAGATGTTGACCTCGATCTGCTCCAGGTCGAGCAGGTCGACGAGGCTCTCGGCCGGGTTCGTCGTCATGGGTGGGTTTCTCCTGTGCTCACAGCTGGCCGACGTCGGTGACACGTACGATCGCACGGCCCTCGGCGTCGGAGCCCGTGAGGTCGACCTCCGCGCTGATGCCCCAGTCATGGTCGTCGTTCGGGTCGTCGAAGATCTGTCGTACGCGCCACAGGCGGTTCTGCGGCTCCTCCTCGATCATCAGCAGCTTCGGGCCGCGGGCGTCGGGACCGGTGCCGAGGTCGTCGTACTCGTCCCAGTACTTGTCCATCGCCTCGCCCCAGGCCTCGGCGTCCCAGCCGGAGTCCGCGTCCATCTCGCCGAGCTGCCCGACCTGGTCCAGGGCGGCGAGCTCGACCCGGCGGAACATGGCGTTACGGACGAGGACGCGGAAAGCACGCGCGTTGGTGGTGACCGGCTTGACCTCGTCGGCCTTCTCCCGGGCCTCCTCCGCGGTCATCACCTCCGGGTTGGCGAGCTGCTCCCACTCGTCCAGCAGGCTGGAGTCGACCTGGCGCACCATCTCGCCCAGCCACTCGATCAGATCCTGGAGATCCTCGGACTTGAGGTCGTCCGGGACCGTGTGGTCGAGGGCCTTGTACGCGCCGGCGAGGTAGCGCAGCACGATGCCCTCGGTGCGGGCGAGCTCGTAGTAGGAGACCAACTCGGTGAAGGACATGGCCCGTTCGTACATGTCACGGACGACGGACTTCGGCGACAGCGGATGGTCGCCGACCCAGGGGTGGCTCTTGCGGTACGTGTTGTACGCGTGGGAGAGGAGCTCTTCCAGAGGCTTGGGGTAGCTGACGTCCTGGAGGCGCTCCATGCGGTCCTCGTACTCGACGCCGTCCGCCTTCATCGCGGCGATCGCCTCGCCGCGTGCCTTGTTCTGCTGGGCGGCGAGGATCTGCCGGGGATCGTCGAGGGTGGACTCGACGACGGACACCATGTCCAGAGCGTAGGACGGCGACTCGGGATCGAGAAGTTCGAACGAGGCGAGCGCGAACGTGGACAGCGGCTGGTTGAGAGCGAAGTCCTGCTGGAGATCGACCGTGAGACGGACGACGCGGCCCTCGGCGTCCGGCTTGTCGAGCTTCTCGACGATGCCGCCGTCCAGCAGCGAGCGGTAGATCGCGATCGCCCGCCGGATGTGCCTCAGCTGCTGCTTGCGCGGTTCGTGGTTGTCCTCCAGGAGGTGCCGCATCGCCTCGAAGGCGTTGCCGGGCCGTGCGATCACCGACAGCAGCATCGTGTGCGTCACGCGGAAACGGGAGCTGAGCGGCTCCGGCTCGGAGGTGATCAGCTTCTCGAAGGTGCTCTCAGTCCAGCCGACGAAGCCCTCGGGCGCCTTCTTGCGGACGACCTTCCGGCGCTTCTTCGGGTCATCGCCCGCCTTGTTCAGCGCTTTCTCGTTCTCGATGACGTGCTCGGGGGCCTGGGCCACGACAAAGCCCGCCGTGTCGAAGCCCGCCCGTCCGGCACGGCCGGCGATCTGGTGGAACTCACGGGCCCGCAGCGTGCGCACCCGGGTGCCGTCGTACTTGGCCAGCGCGGTGAACAACACGGTCCGGATGGGCACGTTGACACCGACACCGAGCGTGTCCGTGCCGCAGATGACCTTCAGCAGACCTGCCTGCGCGAGCTTCTCCACCAGGCGGCGGTACTTGGGCAGCATGCCGGCGTGATGGACACCGATGCCGTGCCGCACGTACCGGGAAAGGTTGCGGCCGAACTTGGTGGTGAAGCGGAAGTTGCCGATCAGCTCGGCGATCTGGTCCTTCTCCGCGCGCGTGCACATGTTGATGCTCATCAGCGCCTGCGCCCGCTCCACGGCCTGCGCCTGCGTGAAGTGCACGATGTAGACCGGCGCCTGCCTGGTCTCCAGCAGCTCGGTCAGCGTCTCGGTGAGCGGAGACAGTTTGTACTCGTAGGAGAGCGGCACCGGGCGGGTCGCCGAGCGGACCACCGACGTCGGGCGGCCGGTGCGCCGGGTGAGGTCCTTCTCGAACATCGAGACGTCGCCGAGGGTGGCCGACATCAGGATGAACTGCGCCTGGGGCAGTTCCAGGATCGGGATCTGCCAGGCCCAGCCGCGATCGGCCTCCGCGTAGAAGTGGAACTCGTCCATCACGACCTGGCCGACGTCCGCGTGCTTGCCGTCGCGCAGGGCGATCGAGGCGAGCACCTCGGCGGTGCAGCAGATGACCGGGGCGTCGGAGTTGACGGACGCGTCGCCGGTCAGCATGCCGACGTTCTCGGTGCCGAACATCTTGCACAGCTCGAAGAACTTCTCCGACACCAGCGCCTTGATCGGTGCCGTGTAGAAGGTGACCTCGTCACGGGCCAGCGCCGCGAAGTGGGCGCCCGCGGCGATCATGCTCTTGCCGGAGCCGGTGGGCGTGGACACGATCACGTTCGCACCGGAGACCACCTCGATCAGCGCCTCCTCCTGATGCGGGTAGAGCGTGAGACCGCGCTCCTGCGTCCACGACTCGAAAGCTTCGTAAAGGGCGTCGGGGTCGGCGGTCGGCGGCAGCTGATCGATGAGGGTCACCCACCCATCTTGCCTGCCCTCCTCCCCTCCAGGGGAATCGGCTGCCGCTACGAAGATCGCGAACGCTACGCTGTGTCGCCGACGGAGCGTCAGTGCTCCCGGTCAACTGGACAGCGACACACGAGGAATCGGGCGGGCAGCGGCGATGATGGGACCAGCACACTCACTGTCGGGAGCCGCGGCCTGGCTCGGCGTCGGCGCGGCGGCCGCCGCGGCGGGGCACACGATGCCCTGGCCGGTCCTCCTTGCCGGTGCCCTGATCTGCGCCGGCGCGGCGCTCGCCCCGGACCTCGACCACAAGGCCGCCACCATCTCGCGGGCCTTCGGTCCGCTCTCGCGTGGGCTGTGCGAGATCGTCGACAAGCTCTCCTACGCCGTCTACAAGGCCACGAAGAAGCAGGGCGACCCACGCCGCTCGGGCGGGCACCGCACGCTCACGCACACCTGGCTGTGGGCCGTCCTGATCGGCGCGGGCTCCTCGGCGGTGGCGATCACCGGTGGCCGCTGGGGCGTATTGGCGATCCTGTTCGTGCACATGGTGCTGGCCATCGAGGGACTGCTGTGGCGGGCGACCCGTGGCTCCAGCGCCGACGTCCTGGTCTGGCTGCTGGCCGCGACCAGTGCGTGGATCCTCGCCGGGGTGCTGGACAAGCCGGGCAACGGCTCGGACTGGCTGTTCACCGCGCCGGGCCAGGAGTACCTCTGGCTGGGGCTGCCGGTCGTGCTGGGCGCGCTGGTGCACGACATAGGCGACGCGCTGACGGTCTCCGGCTGCCCGGTCCTGTGGCCGATCCCGGTCGGCCGCAAGAGGTGGTACCCGATCGGTCCGCCGAAGTTCATGCGGTTCCGCGCGGGCAGCTGGGTCGAGCTGAAGGTTCTGATGCCGGCGTTCATGCTGCTCGGAGGGGTGGGCTGCGCGGCGGCCCTCAACTTCATCTGAGCGGGCCGCGCCGCGCGGGCGCCGGACTCGTCCGCGGTGCCGCACGGCCCGCCGCCGTCCACGGTGCCTCGCGACTCGCGGCCGTGGTCCGCGACCGGGCACGCTCCGTCGGGACGAACCGCAGGCGCTCACGATCCGCCGGGCCCCTGGCCCGTCCCGCCGCCGTAGCGCCGTTCGAACTGGGCGATGCGGCCCTCCGAGTCCACCGTGCGAGCCTTGCCGGTGTAGAAGGGGTGGCTCTCCGAGGAGATCTCCACGTCCACGACCGGGTAGGTCTCGCCGTCGTCCCACTCGATGGTCCGGTCGCTGGTCGCGGTGGACCGGGTGAGGAAGGCGTAGCCCGCGGAGCGGTCGCGAAAGACGACCGGGTGGTAGTCGGGCTGCTTGTCCTGCTGCATGGATCCTCCTTGTGCGGTACCGGCCGGGCGGCCGGCGGCGCGGGGTCGGTGGGGTCAGCCGGGCAGGGCGTCCCCGTCGACGATGTGCATCGCGGCCTCCTCTGCGGAGGCGGCCGCGCCGTCGATGCCCACGTCCGTCGCGACCAGGGCACTCTCCTTGTCCTCGTGGGTCCCCTCGTCGGGTGCCACGAGTCGGCCGGAGCGGGCCGTGCCGACCTCGTTGTCGAGGAGTTCTCCGTCGGTGCCGTCGCTGTCGCCGATCCCGTCCCCGTCGAACTCGACCGGGTCGGGCAGCTCCTCGGCGAGCCGCTGGTCCAGCGTCTCACCCCGGCGGCGCTCCGCGGCCGTCACACCGCTGTGTTCCACCGCCCAGGGGCGTTCCGGTGGCGACCAGCCCCGGTCGAGCGGATCACCGACCCCGTCGTCCTCCAGGGTGTCCTCCGCGTCGAGCAGCCCCGCGTCGTCCTGGATCTCGGATCCATCGGGCTGGTAGACGTCGTCTCCCCATCCGTCGGTGCTGTTCACGGGTACCTCCAGGTGATGGGGACGGGCCCGTTCTCCCCGCGGTCCGCGGCGGACCAGGGACGTACGAGGCACGAGCCGCGCTCGTCTTCGAACCGCCTGGTTCGCGGGCGCTCCCCGAGACGGTTCCGCTATCCACCCTTCCACTCGACTTCGCCCCTGCGCAATGGCACCGAGCCGAGCCGGGGAGCGCTCGTCCCCGGCCCGGCTCTGCGGCCACCTCACACCGGCAGCGTCAGCCGGTCAGCCGTGCCAGGACCGCCACAGCGCCGCGTACGCCCCGTCGGCCACGACCAGCTCGTCATGGCCGCCCAGTTCGCTGATCCGGCCGTTCTCGACCACGGCGATCACGTCCGCGTCATGGGCGGTGTGCAGCCGGTGGGCGATCGCGACCACCGTGCGGCCGTCGAGGACCCGGGCGAGGGACCGCTCCAGATGGCGGGCCGCCCGGGGGTCGAGCAGGGAGGTCGCCTCGTCCAGAACCAGTGTGTGCGGGTCGGCCAGCACCAACCGGGCCAGGGCGATCTGCTGCGCCTGGGCGGGAGTGAGCGCCAGCCCGCCCGAGCCGACCTCGGTGTCCAGGCCCTCATCGAGGGCCCGCGCCCACCCGTCCGCGTCCACCGCGCCCAGCGCCGCCCACAACTGCGCGTCGTCGGCGGCGGTCCGGGCGAGGAGCAGGTTGTCCCGCAGGGAGCCCACGAAAACGTGGTGCTCCTGGTTGACGAGGGCGACGTGCGAGCGGACCCGTTCCGCGGGCATCCGGGAGAGCTCGGCGCCGCCGAGGGTGATCCGGCCGTCCCGCGGCGCGTAGATCCCGGCGAGCAGTCTGCCCAGCGTGGACTTGCCCGCGCCGGAGGGGCCGACCAGTGCCAGCCTGGTACCGGGGGCCACCTCCAGGGACACCTTGCGCAGTACGTCCACGCCTTCGAGGTAGCCGAAGTGCACCCGGTCCGCGTGCACATCGCGTCCGTCGGGGGTCAGCGCGTCGTCACCGGCGTCCGGCTCGATGTCCCGGACTCCCACCAGCCGGGCCAGCGACACCTCGGCCACCTGCAGCTCGTCGTACCAGCGCAGGATCAACCCCACCGGGTCGACGAGCATCTGCGCGATCAGCGCGCCCGTGGTCAGCTGCCCCACCCCGATCCAGCCCTGGAGCACGAACACCCCGCCGATCATGAGCACCGAGGCGAGGACCGTCACATGGGTGACGTTGACGACGGGGAACAGCACCGACCGAAGCCAGAGCGTGTAGCGCTCCCAGGCCGTCCACTCCTTGATCCGCCGCTCCGACTGCGCGATACGGCGGGCGCTGAGCCGGTGGGCCTCGATGGTGCGCCCGGCGTCCACGGTCTCCGCCAGGGCGGCGGCGACGGCGGCGTATCCGGCGGCCTCCGAGCGGTAGGCCGCTCCCGCCCGCCTGAAGTACCAGCGGCAGCCGACCACCAGCAACGGCACGGCGAGCAACACCGCGGCGGCCAGCGGTGGCGCGGTGATCACCAGCCCGCCCAGCAGCAGGGCCACCCACACCACGCCGATCGCGAGCTGCGGCACGGCCTCGCGCATCGCGTTGGACAGCCGGTCGACGTCGGTGGTGATCCGGGACAGCAGGTCGCCCGTCCCGGCCCGCTCCAGGACTCCCGGCGGGAGTCCCACCGACCGCACCAGGAAGTCCTCGCGCAGGTCGGCCAGCATCCGCTCGCCGAGCATCGCCCCGCGCAGCCGCACCTCGCGAACGAAGACGGCCTGGATGATCAGGGCGAGCACGAACAGTCCGGCCGTCAGTTCCAGATCGAGTTCACGGGCCCCGTCCGACACCCGCTCCACCAGCCCGCCCAGCAGCCACGGGCCCGCCATCGAGGCGACCACGGAGACCGTGTTGACGGTGACGAGGATCAGGAAGGCACGGCGGTGCCGGCGGAACAGTTCGGCCACGTAGGCGCGGACGGTCGCGGAGGCGCCGACGGGCAGGGTGTTCGCCGTCGTCGGGGCCGCCGGGTCGTACGCCGGTGGCGCCACGCCGATCATGCTGTCTCCTCGATCTCTTCCAGTGTGTCCAGTACGTCGTTCAACTCGGATCCGGTCCTCTCCCGCTCGTGCCGGGTGGCCTCCTCGTCGGTCTCGCGGGTCACCACGGCCCGGTACCTGGGTTCCTCGCGCACCAGGTCCCGGTGCACGCCGACCGCCACGACCTCGCCCTCGTGCACCAGGGCGACCCGGTCGGCGTGGTCCAGCAGCAGCGGCGAGGAGGTGAAGACCACGGTGGTGCGTCCGGCGCGCAGCTCCCGCAGGCCCTGCGCGATCCGGGCCTCCGTGTGCGAGTCGACGGCGGAGGTCGGCTCGTCCAGGACGAGCACCTCCGGATCCGTGACCAGCGACCGGGCCAGCGCGAGCCGCTGGCGCTGGCCGCCCGACAGGGACCGGCCGCGTTCGGTGATCCGGGCGTCCATCGGGTCCTCGGCGTCGAGCGACGCTTGGGCCAGGGCGGTCAGCACGTCCCCGCACTGTGCGGCAGCCAGCGCCTCCTCGGCGCCGATGTCGCCCGAGGCGGGCACGTCGAGCAGCTCACGCAGCGAGCCGGACAACAGCACCGGATCCTTGTCCTGGACGAGGACGGCCGTCCGGGCGGAGTCGAGCGGGAGGTCGTCGAGCGGCACCCCGCCCAACAGGACCGACACGCCCACCTCCGAGGGATGCCCGCCCAGCCGCTCCGCCAGCACCCCCGCCGCGTCCGGGTCGCCGCACACCACGGCGGTGAGCCGGCCGGCGGGCGCCAGCAGACCGGTGACCGGGTCGTAGAGGTCACCGGACGGGGTCTCGGCGGCCAGGGAGCCCCCGGTGTCCGTGGCCCGCTCCAGGGACAGCACATGCGCGGCCCGCCGGGCGGACGGACGCGAGAAGGAGTAGGCCATCGCGATCTCTTCGAAGTGCCGGAGCGGATAAGTGAGGAGCATGACGGAGCTGTAGACGGTGACCAGCTCGCCGACGTCGATCCGGCCCTCGCGGGCCAGGTGGACGCCGTACCAGACGACGGCGATCAGCAGCAGTCCCGGCAGCAGGACCTGGATCGCGGAGATCAACGACCACATCCGGGCGCTGCGCACGGCCGCATGGCGTACTTCCTGGGAGGCGCGGCGGTAGCGGTCGAGGAAGAGTTCCTCGCCTCCTATACCGCGCAGGACGCGCAGACCGGCCACGGTGTCCGACGCCAGTTCGGTGGCACGCCCCGCTTTCTCACGCTGGACGTCGGCGCGCCGGGTCGCGCGGGGCAACAGGGGCAGCGCCGCGAGTGCGACGACCGGCAGGCCCGCCGCGACGACCACGCCCAGCGCGGGCTGGTAGACGACGAGGCCGACGCAGACCAGCACGATGGTGACCGCCGCCGCGGTGAACCGGGAGACGGCCTCCACGAACCAGCCGATCTTCTCGACATCGCCGGTGGAGACGGCCACGACCTCTCCGGCCGCGACCCGCCGGGTCAGCGCCGAACCCAGCAGAGCGGCCTTGCGGGCCAGCAGTTGCTGGACGCGGGCGGCCGCCGTGATCCAGTTGGTGATGGCGGTGCGGTGCAGGAAGGTCTCGCCGACCGCGTTGCCGACGCAACACACGGCCAGCAGCGCGCCCGCGAGGGCGAGCCGGGAACCGGAGTGGTCGACGACGGCCTGGACGGCGAGCCCGACGCAGAACGGCAGCACGGAGACGGAGCCGAAGTGCAGCAGCCCCCAGGCCAGCGACTTGAGCTGCCCGCCCAGCTGGTTACGGAAGAGCCACCGGAGGAACCGGGGACCCGAACGCGCGTCCGGCACTCCCGGGTCGGGATACGGAAGGTCTTGAATCTGCATGACGTCCCAGTGGCTCGTGTCAGGGGGTGGGTGGGGGGACCGCTCGACGGCGGCAACAAACCGTGAAAGGGTCGCGTCACAGCGTGGTCGGAAGCAACCGGTTTTCCGCCGCGGCGCACAGAATCGGCTGACCGCGGTGCGACCAGGTGAACACCTCGCACGGCCGGGTGACGACCACCGCGAGCTCGTACCCTCGCGAACACCTCCACGCACCGCCGCACCGACGGCGAGAACGTCGACGCCTGGACGCGGCATGGAGCGACGACGAGTCGATGACCGTCGACGGACGCGGCCCCCCACGACGCGCCCCCACGACGCGCCCCCACAGCGCGCCGCACCCGGCGGACGTACACCATGGGCGGCACGACCACGCTCGGCGCGGCGGGTCGGCTGCGGACCCTGCCGGCCCTCGGTGACCGCGTCGCGGGCGGCCGGCGCACCGCGTGGTCGGGGTTCGACGGCACCGGCGTGGGCGACATGAAGTACACCGCGAACGTGCCGCGCGACCAGCGGCACGCGGTCGGCACGACGAGCGAACGCTGTCGGGTCCATGGCTCGACCGGATGCTACGACCGCTCCCTGACGGCCGTTCAGGGCGTGCTCGCCCAGGAACGCAGGGGCTGCGGGGCCAGTTGGGTGCGCGTCCACCGAGTCCGTCATGCCACGCGTGCGGCAGGAGCTGCGCGAGGCCGGCCGTCGCTCCAGTCCCACGGAGCGGCGGTTGCGGCCGGTTCACTTGCTCAGCAGGTCCGTCCCCGCCTCCGCTCCGGAGCCCCGTCCACCAGCGCGTCCAGCAGCCCGCCCAGCACCTCACGTTCCACGGTCGTCAGCGGATCCAGGATCTCCTCCGCGGCGGACACCCGCGCGCGCCGCAACTCCTGTACGGCCTTGTGCCCGTCGTCGGTGAGCTCGATCCGGATCACCCGGCGGTTGGTGGGGTCGGGCATCCGACGCGCCATGCCGCTCGTCTCCAGCCCGTCGACCAGGGTCGTCACGGCGCGGGGCACCACCTCGAGGCGCTGCGCGAGGTCGGCCATGCGGGGCGGGGCGTCGCAGTGCGCCAGTGTGCGCAACAACCGGGCCTGGGCCGGCGTGACGCCGAGGCCGCGCTGCTCAAGGTGGCGCTTCTGGATGCGGTGCACCCGGCGCGTGAGCCGCAGCAGTTGCTCGGCGAGCAGGCCGTCGGAATCGGGCGTGGTCATACGGGAACAATATCAGGACCCCGTTCATTGTGAGTATAGGTAACAATCAGCTACGCTCCCTCTGTCCGTACCGTCTCACCCTCCGTAGGAGCCATGCCCCGCGACACCATCAACTGGACCCCCGCCCCCGGCACCTCGACCGAGCAACCCCGGCAGGTGCGCCGCATCCTCAAGCTGTTCAAGCCCTACCGCGCCCGGCTCGGGGTCGTCGGCCTGCTGGTCGGCGCCGCGTCCCTGGTGACCGTGGCGACCCCGTTCCTGCTGAGGGAGACCCTGGATGTCGCCATCCCCGAGGGGCGCACCGGACTGCTGAGCCTGCTCGCGCTCGGCATGATCCTCAGCGCCGTCCTCACCAGCATCTTCGGCGTGCTGCAGACCTTGATCTCCACCACGGTCGGCCAGCGCGTCATGCACGACCTGCGCACCGCCGTCTACGGCCGTCTGCAGCGGATGTCCCTCGCCTTCTTCACGCGCACCCGCACCGGCGAGGTCCAGTCCCGGATCGCCAACGACATCGGCGGCATGCAGGCCACCGTCACCTCGACCGCCACCTCCCTTGTCTCCAACCTGACCAGCGTGGTCGCCACGATCATCGCGATGGTCGCCCTCGACTGGCGCCTCACCGTCGTCTCCCTGGTCCTGCTGCCGGTCTTCGTGTGGATCAGCCGCCGCGTCGGCAGCGAACGCAAGAAGATCACCACCCAGCGGCAGAAGCAGATGGCCGCGATGGCAGCGACCGTCACCGAGTCGCTGTCGGTCAGCGGCATCCTGCTGGGCCGCACGATGGGCCGGTCCGACTCGCTCACCCGATCCTTCTCCGAGGAGTCCGAGCAACTGGTCGACCTCGAAGTGCGGTCGAACATGGCCGGGCGCTGGCGGATGGCCGTCATCTCGATCGTCATGGCCGCGATGCCCGCCTTCATCTACTGGACCGCGGGTCTCGCCCTCCAGACGGGCGGCACCCAGATCTCCATCGGCACCATCGTCGCCTTCGTCTCGCTCCAGCAGGGCCTGTTCCGCCCGGCCGTGAGCCTGCTGTCGACCGGCGTGCAGATCCAGACCTCGCTCGCGCTCTTCCAGCGCATCTTCGAGTACCTCGACCTGCCCATCGACATCACCGAGCGGGAGCAGCCGGTGCATCTCGACCACGTCAAGGGCGAGGTCCGCTTCGAGGACGTCGAGTTCCGCTACGACGAGAAGGACGGCCCGATCCTCGACGGCATCGACATCACCGTCCCCGCGGGCAGCAGCCTCGCGGTCGTCGGCCCGACCGGCGCCGGCAAGTCCACCCTCGGCTATCTGGTGCCGCGGCTGTACGACGTGACCGGCGGGCGAGTCACCCTCGACGGGGTCGACGTACGCGACCTCGACTTCGACACCCTCGCCCGCGCGATCGGCGTCGTCTCCCAGGAGACGTACCTCTTCCACGCCACGGTCGCCGAGAACCTGCGCTTCGCCAAGCCGGACGCCACCGACGAGGAGCTCCAGCAGGCGGCCGAAGCGGCCCAGATCCATGACCACATCGCTTCACTGCCCGACGGCTACGACACGGTCGTCGGTGAGCGCGGCCACCGCTTCTCCGGCGGTGAGAAGCAGCGCCTCGCCATCGCCCGGACCATCCTGCGCGATCCGCCGGTGCTGCTCCTCGACGAGGCGACCAGCGCGCTGGACACCCGCACCGAACACGCCGTCCAGGAGGCGATCGACGCGCTCTCGGCCAACCGGACCACGCTCACCATCGCGCACCGGTTGTCCACCGTTCGGACTGCCGACCAGATCGTGGTCCTGGACTCCGGGCAGGTGGCCGAACGCGGCACGCATGAGGAGCTGCTGGAGCGGGACGGGCGCTACGCGGCCCTGGTCCGCCGGGATGCCAGACTGGAATCGACAAGATGACGATATGTCGGGTTTGAGGGTATTGGCGGGTTACCGTGCCCGCATGCACATGAACACTCCGCCACGGAGCACGATCCGACTGACGCGTCGGGGCCGTCTCGCCCTCATCGCGACCGGGGCCGTCGTGGCCGGTACCGCCGTGGCGGTGCCGCTGCTGACCCTGGACAGCGACGGCGAGGAGAAGCCCAGCACCTTGGTCATCGCGCAGGGCTGGCGGGCCGGGCAGGTCTACGACGCCGTCGACAAGGCCCTCGCCCTGCCTGCGGGCACCACCAAGAAGTCACTGGCCAAGGCGAACCTGAAGCTGCCGAACGACGCGGAGGGCAACCCGGAGGGCTACCTCTTCCCGGCGACGTATCCGCTCCAGGAGAAGGCGACTCCGGATCGGCTGGTGTCGTCCATGGTCGACACCGCGAACAAGAAGTTCAACGGCGCCCCGATCGCGGCCGGTGCCCAGCGGAACGCGATGAACGTCTACCAGGCGGTCACCATCGCGAGCATTGTCCAGGCCGAGGTCGCCACCAAGGCGGACATGGGCAAGGTGGCCCGGGTCGTCTTCAACCGTCTGGAGCGCGGTCTGCCACTGCAGATGGACTCGACGATCAACTACGCGCTGAACCGTTCCACTGCCAGGACGACTTCCCGGACGACTCCCAGGACGACCGAGGCCGACACACGGATCGACAGTCCCTACAACTCGTATCGGCGCATGGGCCTGCCGCCGACCCCGATCGACAGCCCGGGCGAGGACGCGATGCGGGCAGCGATCAACCCGGCCCCGGGTGACTGGCTGTACTTCGTCACGGTCAAGCCGGGCGACACCCGCTTCACGGCCGACCAGGCGGAGCACCAGCGCAACGTCGCCGAGTTCAACCGCAACCGGCAGAAGAGTTCGGCCGTGGCAGGCTGACCGGACGGGGCTCAGGCGGCGACCGGTTCCCCGGCCAGCAGCCGCCTGATGTCCCGTACGGCCGCGCGGCCCGCTCGGTTGGCGCCGATGGTGCTGGCCGACGGGCCGTAGCCGACGAGGTGGATCCGAGGATCGGCGACCGCGCGCGTGCCCTCGACCCGGATCCCGCCACCCGGCTCGCGCAGCTTCAGCGGCGCCAGATGGTCGATGGAGGCCCGGAAGCCGGTCGCCCACAGGATGACATCGGCGTCCACGCGCCGCCCGTCGCTCCACTCCACGCCCTCGGGAGTGACCCGGTCGAACATCGGCAACCGGTCGAGGACCCCGTCCGCGATGCCCTGGCGGATCGCGTCGTTGAGCGGCAGCCCGGTCACGGACACCACGCTCTTCGGCGGCAGCCCCTGCCGCACCCTCTCCTCGACCAGCGCTACAGCGGCCCGGCCCACGCTCTCGTCGAAGGGCCCCTCGCGGAAGACGGGCGGTCGCCGGGTGACCCAGGTGGTGGAGGCCGCGTAGGGGGCGATCTCCAGCAGATGTTGGGTACCGGAAGCGCCGCCACCCACCACCACGACCCGCTGCCCGGCGAACTCCTCGGGCCCGGGGTACTGCGCGGTGTGCAGCTGCCGTCCCCGGAAGGTCTCCTGGCCCGAACAACGTGGCCAGAACGGCCGGTCCCAGGTCCCGGTCGCGTTGATCAGCGCCCGCGTCGCCCAGGTTCCGGCCGAGGTCTCGACGAGCAGCCGCCCGCCCACACTCTCGCGCACGGCCTGGACCTTGACGGGCCGCCTCACCCGCAGGTCGAAGGTGCGCTCGTACGTGCTGAAGTACTCGGTGATGACGTCGGCGGACGGCCGCGCCGGGTCGGCGTCCGTGAGTTCCATGCCGGGCAGGGCGTGCATCCCGTGGACCTTGCCGTATGTCAGTGACGGCCAGCGGAACTGCCAGGCGCCGCCGGGGCCGGGGGAGTGGTCCAGCACGACGACGTCACGGTCCGGCTCGTAGCCGGCCCGGCGCAGGTGATAGGCGCTGGACAGTCCGGCCTGTCCAGCGCCGACGACGACCACCTGGACCTCACGCGTCTTGTTCACGTTTCTACCAACAGTGGTGAGGTCGCCGGTCTTCCCCTGCGGTCAGCGGCCGCTGCCCATGAGGATCGGCGAGCCGGCCTTCGGCGTCTGGGGCCGCGGCGGAGCCAGCCCACGGGTTGCCAGCTCGGGGATCACGCCCTCGCCGAACCAGTACGGCTCGCGCGAGATGGTGTGCACCCTGATCCCGAACCGGACCTCGCGGCCCTCCCGTTCGGCGAGCGAGCGGATCCAGTCGATCTTCTCCTGGACCTACGCGGGCGGCTCGCCCCACGTCAGACAGACGTCGGGCGGGCCGGTCGACGAGGGTACGGTTGTCGCCGCCCGTCGGGAGGAAGCAGTGGAGCCGGACGGTCATGTCACGATCCGTCCGAGGGGCGGGGCGCGGTGGTCGACGGCGGCAGGTCGCCGTTGTACCGCGAGTCGGTGAAGGCGCCGAAGTCGACCTTGCGCGGGATGAGCTTCAGCTGGGTGAAGGTGTCGGCGATCTGCTGCTCGGAGGCGATGAGCGGCTTGTCGACGGCGACCGCGACCCGGGTGGCGTAGGTGCGCTTCACCGCGGCCAGCGCCACGTCCTCGGGCAGTCCGGTCTCCTTCGCCCAGACCTTCGCCCAATCCTCCTCGTGGTCGTACACCCACCTGTAGGCGCGCTGCAGCCGCTGCAGGTAGTCCTTGACGGCGGCCGACTTCTTCGCGTCCTTCAGCGCGCCGGGCGCCGCCACCTGGAAGGTCAGGCCGTTGGTGATGCCCTCGCCGGTCGTCAGGATCCGGCCCTGTCCGCCCTTGAGCACCTGCGAGGTGTACGGGTCCCACACCGCCCACGCGTCGACCTTGCCGGAGGTGAACGCGGCCAGCGCGTCGGCCGGCTGGAGGTACTTGACCTTGACGTCGCTCAGGCTCAGCCCGGCCCGCTTCAGGGACGCGACCAGCTGGTGGTTCGCGGAGGAACCCTGCGCCACGGCCACCGATCTGCCCTTGAGATCCTGCGGCTTCGACAGCTTCGAGTCGTTCGGTACGAGGATGGCGTCGCCCTGGGACGTGCCGTGCCAGGCGGACACCACCGTGATCTTCGAGTTGGCGCCGGCCGCGAACACGGGCGGGGTGTTGCCGACGCCGCCGATGTCGACGGCCTTGGCGTTGACGGCTTCGAGCAGCGGGGGGCCGGAGGTGAAGGTGGACCACTTGATCTTGTAGTCGAGGTTCTTGAGTTCGCCGGCGGCCCGCAGAATCGCCTCCGAACCGCCCTTCTGGTCACCGACGCTGAGCGTGAGAGAGCCCGAGCCGTCGGTGCCGCCGCCGGTCGAGGCCGACGAGTTCCCGCCGCAGGCGGACAGGAGCAGGGCGAGAGGGAGGAGCAGCGCGGCGGGGACGAGGCGACGTCGCATGACGGATCCGTTCTGTGCAACCAGGGGAGAAAGAAGGGGAGAAAGAGGGGAAGGGGGTGTTCAGGCGGCTTCGGCGGCGGTGTCGACGCCCAGGCGCTCCAGGAGCCCGGCGCGCAGTTCGGCGAACCGCGGGTCGGTGATGTCACGCGGCCGGGCAAGGTCGATCTGCTGCTCGTGCGCGATGACACCGTCGTCCATCACCAGAACCCGGTCGGCGAGCAGTACGGCCTCCTCGACGTCGTGCGTGACCAGCAGCACGGCGCAGCCGCGCCGCCGCCACAACTCGCCCACCAGGCGCTGGGCCTTGATCCGGGTGAGCGCGTCGAGCGCGCCGAACGGCTCGTCGAGCAGCAGCAGATCGGGCTCGCGGACCAATGCCCGGGCCAGCGAGGCACGCTGGGCCTCACCTCCGGAGAGGGTCTTGGGCCAGGCGTCGGAGCGGTGGTCCAGGCCCACCTCTTCCAGAGCCCGGTCGGCGAGGGCGCGCTCGGCCCTGCCCGGCAGTCCCAGCAGTACGTTGCGCCACACCTTCTTCCACGGCATCAGCCGCGGCGCCTGGAACGCGACGGCCTTGCGGCGCGGGACGAGGACGGTGCCCTCGATGTCGCGGTCGAGACCGGCGAGGATGCGCAGCAGGGTCGACTTGCCGCAACCGCTGCGGCCGAGCAGGGCGACGAACTCGCCCCGACGGACGTCGAGTCGGAGGTCGTCGATGACGGCGCGGCCGTCGAAGGAGCGGGTCAGCCCGTCGACGCGGACCGCCTGCGGCACCGAGAAGATCAGGGATTCCTCGGGCACTTGGGGCACTTGGGATACCTGAGATACCTGGGGGCTCATCGGCCGGTGAACGTCGGACGCCATTGCAGCAGCAGCCTTTCGAGGGTGCGGACGACGAAGTCGGCCAGCAGGCCGAGGAAGGCGTAGACGATCAGGCAGACCACGATCACGTCGGTCCGCAGGAAGTCACGCGCCTGGACCATCAGGAACCCGATGCCGGAGTCCGCGTTGACCTGCTCGGCGAAGACGAGCGCCAGCCAGGAGACGCCGAGTGAGAAGCGCAGGCCGGTCATCGCCCCGGGCAGGGCACCCGGCAGTACGACGTGGCGCACGAGCCCCCACCGCGACAGTCCGAGGGACTCCCCGGCCTCGATCAGCTGGGAGTCCACGCCGCGGATGCCGGCGTACACGTTGAGGTACAGCGGAAAGGTCACGCCCAGCGTGATGATGGCGACTTTCGGTGCCTCGCCGATGCCGAACCAGATGATGAACAGCGGGATGAGTCCCACGAAGGGCACCGCCCGCAGCATCTGGACGGGGGCGTCCACGAGGTCCTCGCCGAACCGGAACAGGCCCGAGACCAAAGCGAGTCCGGTGCCGATGACGGTGCCGAGCAGGAGTCCGACGGCCACGCGCTGCAGTGAGGTGCCCATGGCGGAGGGCAGCGAGCCGTCGGCGATCAGGTCCCTGCCGACCTGAGCGATCCGCCCCGGTGAGGCGAGCACGTCGGGGGCCAACACGCCCGTACTGCTCAGGAGTTGCCACAGCACCAGCAGCACCAGCGGGCCGGTGGTGCGGCGCAACCAGCGGGGGACGCGGGTGCGGCGGGAAGAACTGGGGACGAGGAGCTGGAGGTCGAGTGGAGAGTGCCCGGCGGCGTCGGCCTTGGTGATACCGGACACTGATATATCTGATGTATCTGAAATGTCGGGCTCGGGGGAGCCGGGCGGGGCATGGCTGATGCTCATGAGTGCTCCACGGGGAGGAGAGCGGCCGGTGAGGGAGCGCGCCCGAACGCCACCATGTCGCGGGAGTGGCCGGGGCGGGCGGGCATGGCGGCATGGATCAGGCGCGGATCAGAGGCGGACCAGGCATGTTTCAGCCGCGGAACGCGCGCCGATCAGATCCGGATCAGGCGAGGAGAGGTGATGAAGGCGTCAGCAGCCGCGACGACACGCGGCGGAGGCCACCCGCAGCAGGTCGATGTGACCGCGCGTGGTGAGCAGGGCTGAACGCAACATGCGGACGAAAGTAGTCAGCTGGGATGACCCAGGTCAATGGTGTCTCGCGGAGCGGACCACTCGGATCGGAAGGTCTTCGGTCGGGCACGTGTGAAATCCGGTGCGGGGGCGAGGATGGGAGGTATGCCAGATGTTTTCACCACCCGAGTCCTGAATGTGACCACCGGCTCCACGGAGCGGATCGCCGATCTCACCGGCGACTGCGAGGACTTCCTGCGTGAGGCCGCAGCCGGCCGCGACGGCCTGCTCAACCTCTTCGTCCCGCACGCGACGGCCGGCATTGCGATCATCGAGACGGGCGCCGGCAGCGACGACGACCTCCTCGCCGCCCTGCACACCCTTCTCCCCGCCGACGACCGCTGGCAGCACCGCCACGGCAGCCCCGGCCACGGTCGCGACCACGTCCTTCCCGCCCTCGTCCCGCCGCACGCGACACTCCCGGTGATCGGCGGGCGACTGGAGCTGGGGACGTGGCAGTCGGTGTGCCTGGTCGACACCAACAAGGACAATGCCGACCGTCGTGTCCGGTTGAGCTTCCTCGCGTAGCTTCCTTCCGAGGAGCGACTTTGGCGGTCGGTCCATGGTCGAGGAAGTCAAAGGGTCCTCAACTGTTGGTTGTTTAGTTTAAGCAGGCTGGTTGATGCTGCTCCGTGTCATCGGTGCGGTTCCTCAGGATCTGTTGATCCTTTCATCCTCATAACATGCATTTTGTGCAGGTTGGTGGAATGTGGTGTTCCTCGATCCGGTGCTCGCCGACGCCGACGATCGTGGTCGTCCCGCTCTGCCCCTCCGGCCTTCCCGCACCCGCAGGGTGCGGGAAGGCCGTGTCCTTGTGTGATGGTCAGTCGTTAGGCCGATCGGAGGCGGGGATGCGGCCGCTGCTGAAGGTGGCCGGACACGTGCGGGAGAGTGAGGTGGTGGGCATGGCCAAGTTGATGGCGACGGCGACGTGTACCGCCTTCGCCGGTGTGCTGGAGGCAACCGGTGAGCGGATCGGGCAGCGGGGCTTGCTGGAACGGGTGGGTTTTCTGGCCCGGTTGGGCCGGACGCTGACCGGTGCTCTGGTGGCCGCCCGGTGGGATGAGAACTCCTTCGACGTGCTGGCCGCCGGGGTGGACGAGCGCGGTGAAGTCCTGCCGTCCAAGGGGTGGATGGCACTGCGCCGCCTGAACTGGCCGAAGACTGTCCCGCCCCCGGCCGGGGTGTATGTGCCGGACCGGGTGCGCCGGGGTGTGGAGGAGTACGCGGCCCGCACCCTGCGTCTGGCCCTGCACCGGCGCGGCATCGTGGCCGCGGTCCTCGCCACCTGGCCCGCCGATCCGGGGCGTCGCACCGAGGCGGAATGGACGTTGCTGCGGGCGCTGCTGCCTGCTGGGGTGAGTGGTGCGGAGATCCGTAACCGCACCCGGCAGATTGGCGCGTATGTGGCCGGGCACGGGCAGCTGCCCGCCGGGCTGTGCGTCCTGGAGGGCCCGCCGCAGGTGGCCCCGCTGGTGTTGCTGGCGGCGATGGACCGCCAGCAGGTCACCCTGGCCCGGGTGGATGCGGTCACCGCCCGGCTCCGGGTGAAACTCCCCCTGTGCGCGGCCCCTGTCACAGGCCGTGACTGGGCCTGGCACGTGATCGACATCCGGCTGCCCGGCATCATCGCGCCGGATGCCGTGCTGCACACCCCCACCCTGCGCCCCACCCGCACGGGCCGGATCGCCCTCGACCTGCCCCACTCCCGGCCCGCCCCCGCCACCAAGGCGACCGGTCATACTCTGGCCCTCGGCTTCGACTGGGGCGTCAACACCCTGCTCACCGGCACACTCGCCCGCCTGACCGGAAAAGGCCAGACCCAGCGGGTGGTCACCGACGGGCGTCCCCTGGTCTTCGACGCCACCACGGTGAGCGCCGCCCTGCACCGGCTGCGCGGCCTGCGCGAAAGCCTCGCCGCCAAACGCGACCACTACCGGGCACTCGCGGACGGGCTGGGCTCCCCACACCTACGCTGGCCCGAACACCTCGACCGGGCGCGGGTACTGGAGGTCGAGCACGGGCGGGTGTGTGCGCGGATCCGGCAGCTGAATGCCGCGCTGGCCTGGGCGGCGGCCCGCTGGGCCGTCGACCAGGCGGTAGCACTCGGCGCGAGCGTCATCTACCTGGAAGACCTGACCACCCTGGAAGCCCGCGGCCACCGACGAGGCAACGCCCGCCTGTCCGGACAGGTCCGCGGCACCGTCGCCGAAGCGATCCGCCACCTGGCTACGAAGGCCGGGGTCGCGGTCGTCACCGTCCCCGCCCGGGGCACCTCCAGACTGTGCCCCGGATGCCTCGCAACGCTCACCCACCATCCGGCCCCCGACCGGCTGTCCGAGCGCGGCTGGAAGTGGGCACACTGCACCGGCTGCGGATTGTCGATGGACCGCGATCATGCCGCCGCCCGCCGGATCGTCTCCCGCGGCCTGCTCGCACAAACCCACACCACCACCGAACGCGCCACCCACGCCCGGACCATCCGCACCACCATCGAGGGCACCGTGCGCCTGGTGAAGCGTCCGAAGAAGACCACCCGCCGCCTGCGCCGACAGCATCACGCCGAGCACACCCCGCCCCGGCCGCGCGGAACCAAGACCACCCCGGGCAAGGGACACCCCACCCCCACCAGGCCCGCCGCCCCTCGTGGCCGAGGTACTCGGCGCGCCGCCGAACAGGCCCCCGGACAGAAGACTTCCCGCCGTATGCCCGATGTGCGTACGGTCCCCGCCACCACCCCCACCACGGGGGCAGTCCAGCGTCCGGCGGGGCATGACACTACGACACCAGCCGCCGTACCCGGGCTGGCGTCAGGTCATGGAGTACCCGCACACGGCCGGCCCGAAGAAGACCTTCTTCGATCCAGCCGGGTGCGGCTCTCCCACAGAACCTGTCGCCGGCGCACCCGCGCCGCCGAGCGGACCGGCTTCCACCACCTGCACGCCACCGCAGTCCACCCCCTCACCCCGAGGTTCGGACCACCGGACAGCGACCGCACACGGCCACGCCGCGCCCGAAAAGCCTGGAAACCACAGGCACACACAGAGTTCTAGAGACGCTGTCGTACGCGTGATGGGATCAGCGTGGCGCGGGTGCTCCGTCCCACGCCGACCTGTCGAACGCGCAGGTGTGGGTCAGCACCGGGCTGTTGCCCTCGCCGTCGAGTTCGTGCAGTTTGTCGCCCTTGCGGGCGGTGCGGTTGCGACCGCCGGTGCGGGTCTGGGGCGCCGGCCCGCTGAGCTCCGGCGAAGGCACCGCGCCGGACTTCGCCGCCGCACCGAGCGCGGCGGCCGGCGAGGAACCGTCGGTACTCATCCTCGGCGCAGGCGTCGGCGGACTCACCGCCGCCTACGAACTGGGCAGGCTCGGTTACCGAAGAAGTCCGTGGGACCGGCCGCGGGATGGCCTCGAAGGAGACGAGACCTGGCCATGAAGTGCCGCGCGAAGTGCGAGTGGCCTGCGCAAGGGGGGGTCTTTCCCGGTCTGTCGAGAGCGGACGCCGACCGTCCGGGTGAGCACACGGAACGGAAGCTGACGCACGCCGGCGTGCGCCCGCGCCTGCCGGCCCGCGGCGGACAACCTTCAAGAGGCCGTGTGCGGCCCGAGGGAGGTGACGGCGGTGCCGGGCACGGCCAGGAGCAGTCCAAAACCCCGGGCCTGACGCTTTCAGGGAGCCCCTGCTTGCCACCTGTGGCTCACCGCACTTGCGGTACATGGCGCCGCACATAGCCTGATTAGTGGCATTAAGGGTGATTCGGTGTGTGGTTTCGCGCTGGACCACCCGTTCTGTGTGACTGGAGGAGTTCCCAAGATGCAGCAGCCTCACCCGGCGGACTTGCGCGCGGTGGCGACCTACCGCGATGACGGTGACGTCAAGCTTGAAGGCATCTCACTCACCTGGCGGATCGGCGCAAACTCCCCCGACCAGGGCACCACGGAGCCGTCCGACTGGAACAACGGACGCCCGGACTACCCGCACCACTACGAGGTGTGGCTGGACGGGCGTCCCGCGCAGACGGTGGACCTGTACTGGGCGGCCTGGTATCCGCACTGGCAGTCGGCCAACCGGCACTGGGTGTGCCTCGGAGAGACTCCCGCCCGCGAGTACCGGGTGAAGATCCGGGCCCGGCACGCCGACGGCGCCTGGGGGCCGTTCACGGATGAGGTCACCGTCGACACGTCCACGTCCACGCGCTACAACGTGCACATCCCCATGCGCGCCGAGGAGCGCGGGGATGACGGCCGGGAGCGGCACGGGAGTCTGGAGTTCCCGGTCAGCCGGGCGATCCGGGCGATCCGTGACGAGGACGATGCGCCGATCTGCCAGAAGGCGCGCGAGTTGAACACCTCGACCACCTGGCAGGAAGTGGTGCCTCCCGGCGCGGCCGGCAACCCGCCGTGGAACGAGGCCCACGGATACCTGGAGTACCGAAAGTTCTTCCAGGGCGCCAACGTGGCATCGGCAGCGAATCCCGCCTTCCAGGGCCTGGACCTGGCCGGCGGGGACGGCCTGGGTGACTGGCCGACCAGCACGCTGGAGGCCGTCGACGGTCGGCACGCCTTCACCTACAACTACAGGCAGAACCACATGGGCCCGAAGTGGACTCATCAGTGGTTCATCACCACAGAGGACTGGGACCCGGCCCAGGGAATCTCCTGGGACGTGCTGGAGCCGACACCCTTCATGGTCGAATACCACGGTGGCGGCACGCACGCCGACCAAGAGCTGCACTACACGACCGAGGCACTGGCATCCCGGCAGGGACGGCACGCCATCGTCAACATCTGGGGCGGCGGCGACGCCGGACACGACTTCAAGGGCGAGTTCTTCGTCAGTGTCTCCGACGTCGAATTCCGCTAGGCCCGCGCTGCGAGCCCACCAGGCGGCCGGCGATGCTGTGGCCAGCCTGGCTGTTCCAGGAAGGGTTTCCCGCGAGTGGCAGGGCCCTGCGCGTCTGATAGGTCTCGGGCATCGCGGTGACCGCAACCCGTTCCTGGCCGAAGCGTTCGAAGATCGCGTCGTAGACTTCAGCCGACGGGCGGACTCCACATCGATGTCGATGTCGGGCAGCGAGGCCCGGCGCATGCGTGACCGGTGCCGTCTGCACAGCGATCGCCGCGCCCCTACCTGGCTCGGTACTCGGCGATGTCGCCCCAACAGCGCCACCGAGCGCACCGTTCCGCGTCCGGCACCCCGCCCGTTCCCTCACCGTCGAGGTCGACGTGGATGGCCCCGCCCTCCAGATCCGCAGAGCGACCCATGGATCCCTCGGATGTCTGCCGGAGACTGGCATCAACCCGAAAGAGCGCTTCGGCCTCCGGGCCTGCTCGAACCCGGGGCGCGTCAGCGCATGTCTGCCGCATCGAGCAGGGTGACCACGGTGGGTGCGATGAGCCCGGTCAGGTTGTCGGCCTGGATTCCCGCACGGGCGCTGGCGCCGTCGAAGACCAGGATGAGCTGCCGGGCCAGCAGGTCGGGGTTGCTCGCCCCACCCTGTTCGGCCTCGGAACGGAAAAAGGCCGTCAGGTTCGCTTTGATCTGGTGGGCCACCCGGCTCGCGGGGTGGGTCTGGTCCTTGAGCTCGATCTGCACAGCCAGGTACCGGCAGCCTTGGAAGTCGGGCGCACCCGCCTGCGACTCCACCCGCTCGAAGACGTGCAGGATCCGCTCGCGGGGGGAACGGCCATCATCCGCCGCGGGCAGGAGGCTAGCCCCGAAGGCGGCGGCACGCTCCTTCAAGCTCGCCGCCAGCAGTTCATCCTTACTCTCGAACAGCTGGTACATGGAGCGCTTCGACACCCCCGCCGCCTTGCACAGCGCCTCGACGCCGATGCCGACGCCGTCGCGGTAGGTGAGCGTGGCTGCTGCCTCCAGCAGCCGCTCCCGGGGGCTTTGCTTCACGTTGGTGGTCATACCGCGAGGTTAACTCGAATAGGACCAAAAAGAAACCGATCGGTTTCCGTGGGGTGTCGGGAAGACTCCCGCCGCCGCGCGGCCGCCTGAAGGCCGCTCAGAGGCTCGGCGACGATCTCAGGGGAGAGACCGTCGCCGAGCCCTGATGGTGCACGCGCCTCTCGTCTCCACAGGGGGCGACGCACACCGGGGCCACTCCGAGTAATGGCCACGTCTCGGGTGAGCCGCCTCCGCTACGCCGGGGCAGCGGTCTTCTCGGGCTCCGTCTCGACGGGGATACGGTGGAGCCCCTTGCGGTCGTACCAGCTGGTCATGCCGAAGCCGAAGAGGGCGGCGGCCGCGAGGCCGACGGCCATCATGACCCAGCCCCGGGTCAGGCCGGCGTCGGCCTGGGCGTCGTAATAGAGGATCGAGCGGATGCCGCCGGTGATCTGCCGCAGCGGTTCGAACTCCGCCAGGAAGCGGTAGAAACCGGGCAACGCCTGAAGCGGCGTGGTGGCGTTGGCCGTCGGCACCGCCATCCCGATGAAGACCAGCGTGACCACCAGCATGCCGGGCGTGCCGAAGACGGCGAGCAGGGTCAGCGCACCGATCCCGGAGACCGCGATGGCGCACACCGAGTAGAGCCACAGCAGTGGCAGATGGGCGGCCTGCATTCCCATGAGGCCGACCGCGCCCGCCATGACCATGCTCCCCATCAGCAGGGACAGCCCGGCCATGAGAGTGCTGCTGATGGCGAGGGTCTGCACCCGGGTCGCCCGGATCAGCGGGCGGTGCAGGCGCAGCGGGCCCATGTCGTTGTGGGTGTAGCCGAGGGCGTGGTCCACCTGGCCGCTGATGACGTTGGCGGAGAGCATGCCGCAGACCACGAGGACGAGGGCGTAGTAGAACGCCGTCAGGCCCAGGCCGCTGCGCGAGTCGAGGGGATGGCCGTCCTCGACGGTGACGGCGGCCGGGTCGGCCAGCAGGACGCGTGCCGCGGCGGGCAGCTTCGCCTCCCTCGTTCCGCCCTGGGACGTGAGCTCCTTGCCCACCTGGAGCGAGGCGCTTTCGGCCGCCTGTGTCGTCGCAGTCCGGGCCAGACTGGAGCCCACACTGCCGGCGGACTGGTTGGTCAGCACCGTCAGTGTCGGACGGGTCGGGGCCCCGGTGGTCGCGGCGCTGGTGAGTGCGGTGGCGGCGGAGGTGAAGCCGGCGGGGACGACGAGCGCGCCGTACAGCTTGCCCTTGCCGAGTTCCTCCTTCATTTCCTTCTCGTCCGTCACCTTCCAGTTGATCTTGTCCCCGCTCGCGGTGGACTTCTTGATCGACTCGGTGATCCGAGCCCCGAGGTTGACCTGCTCGCCACCGACAGCGGCCCCCTTGTCGGCGTTGACCAGGCCGACGGGCAGATTCTTCATGTGATCGACGGGATCGATATTGGCCCCGACATAGAACACGGTGAACAGCAGCGCGAGAACGCCCGTGATGACGCCATTGGCGATCCACAGGGGTTTGGCGCGCAGGACGCGGAACGGGTGAATCCCACTCATGACTTACTCCGGTCTCGGACAACACACTCATATCCGGAGAGGGGCGGACAGCTTCATTGTGGTCCGGCGACCCTCGGAACGTTCAATCTCGGCACACACGGCCGTCGACGCGGAACCGGAGATGCAGCACCCCGCCGGGACCCCGACTGATGAAACCGGTCGGTTTCAAGCCCATCGTAAACAGCGCCAGGCGGCCGCCTGGCGCGAGCCGGAGAGGTCACACGAGCCTGACCGGCCCGGCGTCGATCGGCAGGCGGACCAGGAGATAGGGCTTGCGGCGCAGGTCCTTGCCCTCGTGGAAGGGCGACAGCCGGTTGAGCTGGTTGGCGATGGCGTACAGGTGCCGGTCCGAGGCGACGGACAGGGTGTCGACCCAGAGCAGATCGCGTCCCTGGGCGAGGGTCCGGTAGGTGCCGTTCGGGCTCCTGCGCCAGATCGCGTTGTGTTCGAGGTCGCCGCCGTAGAGCCGCCCCTTGTCGTCGCTCTGAAGGCCGTCGGCCATCGGCTTGAACCCGAGGTCCTCGACCGTCGCCGCCACCTCGGCGTCCGTGGCGTCCGGATCGGCGAGGGCGTCGGTGGACACGCTGTGCAGTCGGCGGCTGGACAGCGGGCAGTAGTAGAGGCGCGTGCCGTCGGCGCTGAGAGCGATGCCGTCGGAACCGGTCTCGTAGTACGTGGGCTCGCCGCCCGCGGGGCGGACCATGAAGGGCTCGCCCTCGATGACCGGAAGGAACTGCGCGTCCGGGAGCGCCGAGGGATGCCCGGCCAGTCGCCGCCAGGAGCGGCCCGTGGCGAGGTCGACCACGATCACCCCGTTGGAGCCGCCCGAGTCGGTGATGAAGGCCATGCCTTCGGCGCCGCGCCGCAGGTCGAAGCGCACGTCGTTGGGGTAGCTGTTCGCCGGCACCACCTCGGGCGGGAAGAGGATCTTCCGTACGATCCGGTCGGTGCGCAGGTCGACCGCCACGAGCTTGGGACCGCCGTAGGAGGACCCGGCGAACCCCGGGCTTCCGGTGTCGAGGATCCACAGCCGGTCGGCCGGGTCGACGACGACGCTCTGCACCGACTGGAAGTGCCCGGCCAGGTCTGAGGCGTCCTGACGGTTCACCTCGGCGTCGGGGTAGGCAACCGGCTTCCCGCCGCGCAGTTCGGCGACGGTGAACGGGACGTCGTCGCCCCAGCGGGGAAAGTTGACGAAGACCCGGCCGCGGCGCGAGACGGTGACACCCGTCGGCATCGCGCCCCAGAAGCGCGCAACGACCTCGTAGTGACCGGCTGTTGAGCCGGAGGGGGAGGCGTAGGCGTAGGCGGGTCCGGCGAGTTGGGTGGCGGCCAGCGACGTGGTGGTTGCCGTAAGGAACGTACGTCGTTTCATGGAAGCCTCTCCTGTTGGGTCAAGTTGCTGGAAGGCGCGGCGAGTTGCCGCATCACCTCGGCGCGTGGGGGATTGGCCGAACGTTGCCGTGGCCGGTGGAGGACGGTGCCTCCAGCAGCCGCTCTCGGGAGTCGGCTTCGCCCGTGTGGTCAGGGCGAGCCGAAGCCCACCTGGACGGCAGGTACCTCGTGCGTTCCTGAGACCTGAAGCTGTCCGCCGGGGACATCGCCCGCGGCTGCCGCCAACTCCTGGAAGGGGAATGGGGCCAAACGGCCAGTGGACCTGGCGCTCTCAGGTTTACCCGGCTGCCGGCTGGGTCTTCGCGACCATGCTGCGGTCCCCGAAGGTGACCATCGCGTGGATGGGTATGGTGCTGGCGCGCATGAGCGCCGCGAGGCCCCGGCGGCCCTGTTGGCGGGCGAGCTCCGGCCCCAGGGTGGTCATCAGGGCGGTGAGGGCCGGCATCGGACGCCCGAAGAGCGTGATCTCCTTGATCTTTGCCTCGTCGTCGAGCCGCAGCAACTGCACCTCCTCGAACGACTGGGACCCCACCCGCGCCCGGTAGACCAGCGCGTACACGTCGCCCTCGCCGGTCTGGGTGTGGTAGCGGACGTCCTTGACCGCCGTGAACGCCGAGGTCAGGAAGTCACGCAGCTGGTCAGATCCCTCGAAGCGGAACTGCTCGGTGAGCGGCGAGCTGAGCACGACGTCCCGGCTCAGGCACGCGACCGCGGCGTCGACGTCACCGCGTTCCTCGGCGGAGCGCCAGCTCGCGACGGTAGCGGCGGCGGAGTGCAGGGTCTCGGACATGCGTCTCTCCCGGTATCAGCGGCGCGATGGGATGTGCGGGTGCCGACGTGCTTGGTGGACGGGGTTTGCGGGTGGCGGGTGTCAGCCGGTGAGCTTGTTCATCGTGCGGATCTGCTTGTCCAGGACCCAGGCGGGAACGAAGCGGAGCATGCGTGCGCGTCCGGCCATGGGACCGGCGGCGTAGCGCAGTTTCGGCTTCGCGTCGGTCGCCGCCGTGACGATCGCCTTGGCGACCACGGCGGGGTCGTCACCGCCCTTGATCGCCTCCGCCATCAGGCGGTCGAAGACGTGCCGCTGGTCCGCGTAGGTCTGCAGGGGGGTGTCGGGCTTGGCGCTGTTGGCCTCGAATCCGGTGTTGGTGTAGGCGGGTTCGACGAGGAGCGAGCGGACGCCGTACTGCCGGACCTCGTGGTCCAGGGACTGGGAGTAGCCCTCTATCGCGTGCTTGGACGCGCCGTAGACGGCCATGTAGGGAGCGGGGATAAAGCCCTGCACGGACGAGAGGTTGATGATGCGTCCGCGCCCCCGGGCACGCATGTGCGGCAGGACCTCCTTCACCATGCGCATGACCCCGAAGACGTTGATGTCGAAGACGCCCTGGGCCTGCGCGAGGGAGGTTTCCTCGGCCGCGCCGATCGAGCCGATGCCGGCGTTGTTGACCAGGACGTCGATCCGCCCGAACCGGTCGATCACCTGCTGGACCACGGCGGTGACCGACTTGTCACTGACCACGTCGAGGTCGAAGAACGTCACGCCCTGGAGCGGGGTGACGCGTGAGGTGTCGCGGCCCGTGCCGGCCACCTCGAAGCCCGCCGCGACCAGCGCGAGCGCGGTCTGCTTGCCGATGCCGGAGGACGCGCCCGTCACGAGGGCCACCGGCCGATTTGTCGTCATCATGCACTCCCGAAATCACCCGGGAAACCGGTCGGTTTCCCCTTGGTCTCACTGTAAACCGATCGGTTTCCAGTGCGCAAGCTCAAGCAGCGAACGGATCCCGGGCCGCGCCACCGGCCGGTTGCAGGTTGAGCTGACCGGCGCCCGCCGGCATGGCGGCACGCGCCGGATGAGCAGGCAGGAGAGACGCGGGAGCGCCATCCGTGCGCCGCGATCGCGAGTTCGCGCTCAAGGGCTGCTACGGCACTGCCCGGCGATTGCCAAGCGTGTCGTTGTCACGCAGCCGTACCTCTTCCGAATCTTCCCGGGCGAGAAGGCGATCGCCGCCGCCTTGACGCGGAGCACGGAAGAACGCCCGCCTGGCGTTCGAGAGGTGGCCAAGGATGAGCGGCACGAGCGGTTGCCTCCCGTGCCATGAGCAGCTCAATGGCGATCGGTTACATGCGGCCGATCTCGGCACACCCCGAAACGCTCCAGATGCAGATGCAGGGATACACCGTCGCGGCAGCCACCAGGCGGTAGAAGCCTTCGGCGGCGTCCGGTGAGAAGGGCACGAGCCCGATGCCGCCGACGATGATCACGGACGGGGCGCAGTACTCGAGTCTGGCGAATGCGTCCACCGCGCGAATACGGACAGTGACTGCGGTCGAGAGACGTAGGCACTTGGCGGGCTGGGCATTTGCGGGCGCCCAGCGATAGCCGCAAGGTCGGTCCGGCGCGGGCCGGGCCCCGGGCGCGGGACGGCGTCGGGCGCAGGCGGAGGGTGATCCCTCATCGTTCAGCAGCTCCCGCGACGCAACACTGCCGTCATGGTTCGCGGCCCCTCAGCCCGATCGCCCGCGTCACTTCCGGATGGATGATGGGTATGGAACCCGTCCGACAGCCGGCAGGTGCGCCGCACCTGCGTTCACTGCGCAATGTTTCCCGTCGGCCTGCGTGATCAGTGCTGATCGCTGATGGCTCGGTAGGCCGCGATGAACAGGGTGTAGCACAGGTCGATCAGTTCTTCGATGGTGGCGTTCTGGTGGCCGAGGGTCCAGTCCACGAGGAGTTCGTTGACTCCGCCGACCAGACTCATCGCGGTCATGGTGAGCCGGCTGGAAGAGGCTTCCGGGCCAGGGAGCGGTCCGACGACGGCGGCGACCATGGCGGCGAATTCGTGCAGGACCTCACGGCGCCGTACTTCGAGGCGGGGGCTGGCGCCCACGACCTCGATGAGCACCAGGCGGGCCCTGCGGGCGTCGCCGGCCAGTGTGCGGATGAACACCTCGAGGCCGGCGCGCAGTTGGGCGTCGACATCGGGTGCGGCAGCGGCTGCGGCCTGCGCGGTTTCGGCGCTGATCGTAGCGATCAGCTCGTTGTAGACCCCGGCGAGAAGGTCTTCACGGTCGCGGAACGATTCGTAGAAGTAGCGCTCGGTCAGTCCGGCATGCGAGCACACCTGCTTGACGGAGGCTGAGGCGTATCCGGCCGTGCCGAACAGGTCGAGGCCCGCCTGGATGAGGCGGGTGCGGCGCTCCTGCTGTCGTTGCGCCGCATCGCGTCCGCCGTAGCGCCGCCCGGCGGTCTGTGTGCCGGTCATTTTTCCCCTTCGCAGAGGTGTTGACACCGGTGTGCTCCGAACTGACACTCTAGCTTGTCAGTTCATCTGACATGGCATCGTGTCAGACGTGCGGGCCGCTTGCCGCTCGGCGTTCCGCTCATGCTCAGGGCAAGAAAGGGGCTCGACCGTGGCAGCACCGCCCACATACCCGTACACGTCCGTCCGAAGAGACCGCGACAGGCTCCCCCGCACACAACCGCTGACCGGACGAGTGATCGCGGTCACCGGGGCGGGCCGCGGAATCGGGCATGCCGTCGCGGCCCGGCTCGCCGCGGCCGGAGCGGCGGTGGCGATCGGCGATCTCGACGCGGAGCTTGCCATGGAGGCGGCTGGTGCCATCGGCGCGCATCCCGGTGGCCGGCTGCTCGGGCTGTCTCTCGACGTCACCGACACACCTTCCTTCGACGACTTCCTGCGCACCGTCGAGACCCAGCTGGGGCCGATCGACGTACTGGTCAACAACGCCGGAATCATGTGGGTGGGCCCCTTCGAAGAGGAACCGGAGGAAGCCGCCCTGCGCCAGTTCGACGTCAACGTCCACGGCGTACTGCGGGGGATGAAACTCGTGATCCCGGGGATGCGGAAACGCGGTCGCGGCCACGTGGTGAACATCGCCTCCGCCGCCAGCAAGGTCGCCCCGGCCGGCGAGGCGACCTACGCGGCGACGAAGCACGCCGTCCACGGCTACAGCACAGCCGTCCGCGCCGAACTGCGCGGCACCGGCGTGCATGTGTCCTTGGTGATGCCCGGTGTCGTGGACACCGAGCTGGCGGTGGGCACCACGACCGGACCCACCCGGCGCCTGACGACAGATCAGGTGGCCGACGCGGTGCTCGACGTCGTGCTGCGCCCGCGGTTCGAGGTCTTCGTTCCCCGCCAGGTGGCCGCCCTGACCCGGTTGGCCGCAGTGCTGCCGGGCCGTGCCCGCGATGCCCTGCATCACCTCCTTGTCCCCGACCAGCTCGCCGCCCTGTCCGACCGGTCGGTCCGCGCGGCCTACGAGCAGCGCACCCGGACCGCCCGCCATCCCGAAAGTTGAGCCCGTGACCACCACGCCCAAGCCGGCGCCCGGCGCGAAGAAGGCCCAGGACGCCGCTGCTCCGCGTCCCATCCCCGAATTCGAAGGTGTCCACGACGTATGGCCCCGCGGTGACCGGCTGCGCGCCGTGCGCAGCGCCGCGGCCACCTACCGTGAGCGGTTCGTCCAGCAGGGCCGCATCCACGCCGTCCGCAGTTTCGACATCGCCGCCGCCCCGTACCCGACCCGGTTCGGCTTCCACGGCGCCGCGCTCGCCGTCAACCCGTTCGTGAGCATCGTCAACCGGATGCTCGTCGTGCAGTTCGACGGCTTCGACGGTGAGCCGAAAACACTGGTGTGGGAGCCGACCGTCGCCGCCGGAACGGCTCAAGCGCCGTTCTACGCCCAGCTCAAGCGGCTGGCGGGGGACTTTCTCACCGAGCGCGTCTTCGCCCGCTTCTACCAGGACCCGAACACCGTCCTGCCCTCCTGCGGTCTGCGACCCGAGGACGTGGACTTCGTCAGCTTCGACCACCTGCACGTCCAGGACGTGCGCATGATCATGGGAAGTGCCAGCACCATTCCCGGCGAGCGGGCGCCCCGCGAAGCGCTGTTCCCGCGCGCCCGGTTGTTGGTGCACCGCAGGGAGCTCGGCACCTTCGAATCGGTGCATCCGATGCAGTGGGCCTGGTACGTCGACGGAGGCATGGACGGGGTACCGCCCGAGCGCGTCACCGCCTTCGACGGCGATGTCGAACTCGGTGTCGGCGTCAGCCTGCTGTGGACCCCGGGCCATACGGACGGCAACCACTCCCTGGTGCTGAACACTCCCGACGGGGTGTGGGTCTCCTCCGAGAACGGCATCTCGGCCGACAACTGGCAGCCCGAGCTCTCCCGCATTCCCGGGGTGCGCCGCCACGCCGCGTTCTACGGCCATGAGGTGGTGCCCAACGCCAACACCCTGGAGGACTCGCTCGACCAGTACGACTCCATGGTCAAGGAGAAGACGCTCGCCGACCCCAGCCGACGCGATCCGCGCTGGCTGCAGATCCTGCCCTCCTCGGAGCTGGCCCCCTTCAAGCGGCAGTGGCCGGTGCTGCCCGGCTTCTTCCACGGCGGTCTGAACTACGGCGAACTGACCCCTGCCAGCGGTGGCCGATGACCGGCCCGGCCGCCCGCCGGATCGCTGCGGACGGCGTGGAGTTGGCCGCCTACCAGTGGGGAGTGTCCACGGCTCCTCCGGTGGTGCTGGTCCACGGCTATCCGGACACCAGCGCAGTGTGGCGCCCGGTTGCCGAGCGCCTGGCCGACCGCTTCCACGTCACCGCCTTCGACGTGCGGGGAGCCGGTGCCTCCCACCGGCCCAGGGGTCTGCGCGCCTACCGGATGTCCCGCCTGGAAGCCGACCTGGAGGCGGTTCTCGACGCCGTGAGCCCCGACCGTCCGGTGCATCTGGTCGGACACGACTGGGGATCGATCCACTCCTGGGAGTCGGTCACCGGCACCCGCCTGGCCGGGCGGATCGCCTCGTTCACCTCGATCTCCGGCCCCTGCCTGGACCACGTCGGCCACTTGATCCGTGCCCGCCTTCGGCCGCGGCATCCGGATCTGCCGAAGATGCTGCGGCAGGCCGCACGGTCCTGGTACATCGCCTACTTCCATCTTCCGCTCGTGCCCGCCCTGACCTGGAGAGCACTGGGACACCGCTGGCGCGCCTTCCTCACCGGCTCCCAGGGTGTGCCCGGGCACACCCCCTACCCCGCGCCGACGCTGGCCCGCGACGCCGTGTCCGGCACCGCGCTGTACCGCGCCAACATGCTGCCCCGCCTGCTGCGTCCCCGGGACCGGCCGACCACCGTCCCGGTTCAGCTCATCATCCCCACGCGCGACTTCTGCGTCACCCCGGTGCTGTCGTACGGAGTGGAGCACTGGACGCGCCAGATACAACGGCGCCCGATCGACGCCGGGCACTGGGTGCAGCTCAGCCACCCCGAGGAGGTCGCGTCCCGGATCGCGGAATTCGCCCACCGTATCGAAGACGGCTCCCGCCGCAGTCCGGACCACACCGGGCACCCGATCTGACGGACCAGCAGTAACAGACCGGCAGTACTGGACGACTGCCTGACCGCCCTTCCGCACACACCGATCGCCGACGGAGGAGGAACCTGTCATGTTCCGAGCCGCACATGCCCACCCGGAGAGCCCCTCCGAGCCCATCGACCACCACGACCTGGTGCTGCAACCCCGGGACGTCACCTTCGACTGGGGCACCACCCCGCTGCACTGGCTGCCGGGTGAGCCCTTCGCGACCCACACCTTCGATGTGCTCCACCTCATGCTCCCCGAGCTCGAACGCTGGTTCGTGCGCACCTTCGAGCAGGCACTGCCACTGATCACCGACGACCGGCTGCGTGAGGACGTACGCGGTTTCATCGGCCAGGAAGCGATGCACGCCGAGGCGCACCAGGAGGTCCTGGAGCACCTGCTCACCAAGGGGCTGGACCCGGCTCCGTACACCCTGCAGTCCGAATGGATCTTCCGAAGGGTGCTCGGAGACCGGACGGAGCTGATGCCGGCCGCCACCCACGCGCACCTCCTCCAACGGCTCGCCCTCATAGCGGCCTTCGAGCACTTCACCGCGTACATGGGTCACTGGATTCTCAGCAACGGGCACCTGGACCGGGCCGGCGCGGACCCCGCGATGCTCGATCTGTTCCGCTGGCACGGCGCGGAGGAGGTCGAACACCGTTCGGTCGCGTTCGACCTGCTGGTGCACCTCGATCCCCGGTACCGGCGCCGAGTGGCCGGCATGCTCGTCACCGCTCCGGTGCTGATCCGGCTGTGGATCCGCGGAGTCCGCTTCCTGATGAGCGCCGACCCCGAACTGGACGACCGGGTCGAGGTCCGCTTCCGCGACTACCTGGCCGCCGCCCGCAAGGACCTGTTGCCCCGGCCGGGCTCGTTCGCCCGCTCGGTACTGCGCTACTTCCGCCCTGGCTACCACCCGACCCAGGAGGGCTCGACCCAGCTGGCGGTCGCCTACCTGGCGGCGTCCCCCGCTGCCCGAGCGGCTGCCCGATGACCCAGCAACCAGTGAGGCATCCCATGGACATCAGCACACCCCTCACTCGGCCGCCGGACCTGTACGGCAGACCGCGCAGCGACTCCTTCATGCAGAAGCTGGCGGCTTTCAGCGACAACGCGGTCACCCGCCTCGCGCGGCGCAGCACTCCTCCCAGGCGTCCGCCGACTATCGAGATGCCCGTGATCCGGGAACTGGTGGTCGCCACCAAGCACCAAGAAGCCGAGGATGTCGTCTCCCTGTGGCTGGCAGCACCCGACGGGGGAATACTCCCGCCCTGGCAGCCCGGCGCCCACATCGAACTGCACCTGCCCTCCAGCCGCAAGCGGCAGTACTCCCTGTGCGGCGACCCTGCCGACCGGTACCGGTACCGCATCGCGGTGCGCCGCATCGCCAACGGTGGAGGCGGTTCGGCCGAGGTGCACGACACCCTCGGAGACGGTGTGCGGGTCGCCGTCACCGCGCCCCGGAACGCCTTCCCCTTCGCCGCCGAAGTGTCCATCCTGCTCATCGCGGGCGGCATCGGAATCACCCCGATCCTGCCGATGGCCCGGGAAGCCGCCCGACGCGGCCTGGACTGGAGGCTCGTGCACACCGGCCGCAGCCGCGGCTCGATGCCCTTCGCGGCAGAGCTGGCCGAACTCGCAGCCGCAGCCCCTGGCCGGGTCTCCATCCGTCCTGACGACGAGTCCGGCGTGCCCGAAGCAGCCGATCTGTTGAGCTTGAGCCCGGCGGCGGGTGCGGTGTACTGCTGCGGGCCCGCGCCCATGATCGACGGCGTTCGGCGCGCGTTCGGTGGCAGCCGCGCGTCAGCCCTGCACTTCGAGCGTTTCGCCCCGGCCCCGATCACGGACGGCCGTCCCTTCGAACTTCAGCTGGGCGACGCCGGAAGAGTTCTGCCAGTGCCGCACGACCGCTCCGCCCTGGATGTTCTCCACGAGGCCCTGCCGGACATGTCGTTCTCCTGCCGCCAGGGGTTTTGCGGCACCTGCCGGGTACAGGTGGCCCATGGCCATGTTGATCACCGTGACCGTCGGCTCACGGCCACCGAACGTGCGGAGGGCGCCATGCTGCCCTGCGTCTCGCGTGCACCGGAAGGAGAGCGGTTGGTGCTGGAGGTGTGAGCGATGGCCGAGCGCCCGTAGAGGGCGGCCGTAGCCGCGGGGCCGTCGGAAATCCAGTTCATCCAGTCCGGCCCCACGACGGCCAGCAGGAGGGAACTGTGTCGCAGCGCGGCCAGCAGGGAGTCGGGGTAGGCCTCGCCAGGAGCGATGGACCTCGACGCACGGAAGAGGTGCTGCGGGCCGAAGCGTCGCGACAGCTCCTGGTCGATCAGTGCGGCGGTCTTCTCCCCGTCGCCAGTCCGGTAGTTGATGCAGACCTCTTTCATGGTGATGTCCCCCTCAGGAATTGGACGAGCGCGATAACGTGCCGAGCCGCGGCCCGAGCTGACGTACGGAAGGGTGATCCGAATGGCGGGCAAGGATCCGGGCGAGACGCCGCAGGTCGTTCGTGACGGTCGCTGAGCGCACCGCCGCCACGCCGGCGAGCAGTGGTGCCGTCAGCGCACACGCGTGGTCGACCTCGCCGGCTGCCGCCAGATCGACTGCGCGCTCTCCGTGCGATGCAGTCCCAACGGGTCCCGGCCGCGCTGTCATCACGCGATGTCGATGTCATCACGCGATGCAGACGTCATCACAAGATGTTGACGGCCCGGGCGACCACCAGGACCACAGTCACCAGCGAGACCGAGGACTGCAGCATCATCAGCAGTTTGGCCCAGTGTGACAGCGGCATCACATCGGTCGGGCTGAAGGCGGTGGAGTTGGTGAAAGACAGGTACAGGTAGTCCACGAATGCCGGCTCCCAGTCCGGCGGCGCGGTCTGTGGGCTCTGCATCTGGACGAAGAGGAAGTCGGCGAACTGATGGTGACCGCGGGCCCGCGCCATCGGCCCGCCGCGGTCCCACTCCCAGTACCACAGGGCGAACACGATGACGTTCGTCAGCCAGATGCCGCCGCCGGTCAGCAGCAGGGGCCCGGCGTCCGCCCCCTCGGTGCCGTTCACCAGGCCCGCCACCAGCCGGGCCGCCGCCCAGCCGTTGGCCAAGCTGATCACGCAGATCAAGGCCAGGCCCAGCCAGCGCAGCCAGCGGGTACGGGGCTCCACCCGTCGCGGGTTCGCCGCGATCAGGCCGGCCAGCAGCAGTAGTTCCAGGACCGGCAGAGCCCAGTACGGCTGGAAGGTGAGCCGGTGCGGCAGCATCAGCTGGAGGGCGACCGCCATCAGGATCACGGCGGTCACCGCCCAGCGCGTCTCGCCCCGCGTCGCCCGGCGCCATGCGGGTGCCGCATCGCGCTCGCCGCTCTCCAGCAGTCGTTCGATCCTGGCCAGGCGGCTCTCGGCGTTGTCCCTACCCTCGGTCATGGCGATGATTGTCCCGGGTCACATGGTGATCAGGGGACCGGCGGGCCCGTGGGCGGCCTCGCCGTAGTCGAAGCGCAGTTCACAGTTCGCCGCTCACAGTTCGCCGTTCGCCCGGAGACCGCCTGTCCACGTGGCTGACACGATCGTGCACAGAAGTGTTGGCTTTGGCCGTCTAAGCTGCTTAAACAGGCATTGCCTTTCAAAGAATCGGACACGGCTCGTGCTTTCACGGGTCCGCACACCATGGACAGGGGACGACGCATGGCGGCACCGCAGGACCGATGGAGTGCCTTGCTGGACATGCTGACGCGCGACGGGCGGATCGAGGTCGAGGCCGCCGCGGACGTACTGCACGTCTCCGCGGCCACGATCCGGCGGGATCTGGATGAGCTGGCACGCCAGCAAATGGTCACCCGTACCCATGGCGGCGCCGTGATCAACGCCATCGCGTACGACCTTCCGCTGCGCTACAAGGCCGCGCGCAACGCTCCGGAGAAGGAGCGGATCGCCAACGCGGCGGCGGGCCTGGTGAAGGCCGGGGCCGTGGTGGGTCTGAACGGTGGCACCACGACCACCGCGGTCGCCCGGGCGCTGGCCATCAGGCCCGAGCTGAGCACGGAGGGCGCCGGACCCTCGCTGACGATCGTCACCAACGCGCTGAACATCGCCAACGAGCTGGTCGTACGCCGTCATGTGAAGCTCGTCGTGACCGGGGGAGTGGCCCGCCCTGCCTCGTACGAGCTGACCGGACCCCTCGCCACCGGGATGCTCGCGCAGATCACGCTCGACCATGCCTTCATCGGCGTGGACGCGATCGATGTCCGGCACGGGGCGACGGCCCAGGACGAGGGCGAGGCGGGCATCAACTGGGCGTTGGCCCGTCGCGCCGAACGGGTGATCGTGGTCGCGGACTCCTCCAAGCTGGGTCGGCGGGCCTTCGCCCGGATCTGCCCGGTGGAGGACGTCGATGTGCTGGTGACCGACAAGGCGGCGGGCCCGGAGCTGACCGAGCCCTTCGCCGCGGCGGGTGTGGAGATCGTTCGAGCGTGAGCGCCTTCCGGGCGTTGCAGGCCGTTCGGGCCTGAGCGCCTTCCGGCCTTGCAGTCAGGTCACTTGATGCCACCAGCCGTCAGACCGCTGATCAGATAGCGCTCCACGAAGACGAAGAGGACGACGACCGGCACGATCGCGATCAGGGACGTGGCGAAGAGGTACTGCCACTGCTCCTGGTACGCCGTGACGAATCCGGGGATGGCCTTGGTCAGCGTCGTCCGGTTGCCGGACGAGGTGATGGTGAGGGCGACGACGTACTCGTTCCAGGCCCCGATGAACGTGTAGACGAGCGCGGTCACCACTCCGGGCAGCGCCAGAGGCAGGGTGATCCTGACCATGGCGCCCAGCCGGCCCGCCCCGTCCATGAACGCCGCCTCCTCCAGCTCCTTCGGGATGCTCGCGAAGTACGCGTTGAGGATCCAGATGCAGAACGGCAGGTTGAACGCCGCGTTGACCAGGATCAGGCCCTCCGCGGTGTCGGTCAGATCGAGGCTGACCATCTCCCGGTAGATGCCCACCAGCAGCGAGGTCGGCGCGAACATCTGGGTGACGAGCACCAGCAGCAGGAAGGCGCCGCGCCCGCGGAACCGGTGGCGGGCGGTGTAGTACGCGGCGGGAAGCCCCACGGCGAGGGCGAGAAGCGTGGACATCCCGGCGACGTACAGCGAGAACCAGAGCGCGTCGGAGACCGGTGGATCCTTCAGCGACCAGACGTCGGCGAAGTTCGACCACTGCCACGTCGACGGCAGATAGGACGGCGGCGACTTCATCAGTTCCGGCGTCGGCTTCAGGGCCGTCAGCAGCATCTGCAGATACGGCGCCAGGAAGAACAGGGCCACCAGCCAGCCCACCGCGGTGAGCAGCACGGTGCGCAGCCGGAGCGGACGGCGCCGACGGACCGTCGTGGATGGGGTCGTTTCGGACGGGGTTGTTTCGGATCGGGCCGTGACGGTGGACATCAGCCGATCTCCTCTCGACTGCGCACGACGCGCAGGTACAGCAGCACGACCAGGAGGATCAGCGCGAAGTTCACGACGGCCATGGCCGCCGACTCGCCTACGGCCTGGTTGTCGAACGCGAGTTTGTACATATAGGTGGTGCTCGTGTCGGTGGCGAAGCCGGGACCGCCGCGGGTCATGGACCAGATCACCGGGAACGAGTTGAACACGTTGATGACGTTGATGATGGCGGCCACCATCAGCGACGGGCGCAGCAGCGGCAGCGTGATCGAGAGGTACGTGCGGGCCGTTCCCGCGCCGTCCAGGCGGGCCGCCTCGTACACCTCGGCCGGGACGGTCCCCAGGCCGGCAAGGATGACGAACGCGGTGAACGGCAGGGAGACGAACACCGCCACAGCCATCATCCAGGCGAACGCCTGGGCGGGGTGGGCCAGCCAGTTCACCGGTTTGTCCAGGATTCCCACGTCCATCAGGACGCGGTTGACGACGCCGTAGAAGTTGTTGAGCATCCAACGCCAGGTCAGCGCCGTCATCAGGACCGATGCCGCCCACGGCACGATCAGTGCCCAGCGGACCAACCGGCGCCCGGGGAAACGCGAGTTGAGCAGCTGCGCCAGAGCCAGCGAGACGACGATGGTGACCGTGACCACGCCCACCACCCAGACCAGGGTGCGCAGCACCACGCCCGGCAGGTCCGGCTCGGCGAACAGCTCGGTGTAGTTGTCGCCACCCGCGAAACCGCGGACAACTCCGGTGGAGCTGATGTCCATCAGGGACGTGCGGACCATCTCGACGACGGGCCAGATGACCACGGCGAGGATCAGCACGAGCGCGGGGCCGAGCCACAGCAGCGGCTCCAGCGCCCGCAGGCGACCGCTCCGGGCCGGGCGGGAACCGTGTGCCGGTGTGGTCGGCGTCGGTTCCTTGCCGGCTCCGGCGGTGCGCGTGGTGACGTCCTGTACGGCCACCCCGTCAGCCGTTCTTCTCGGCGGTGTCCTGGATTTCGCCCAGGACCTTCTTGGGCTCGGTGCCCGCCACGCCGGTGCCGATGCGCTGCTTCACGGCGCCCTCGACGGCCGACCAGTTGGGATTGTCGGTGGGCGCGAAGCGTGCGCCCGACAGCGCGTCGACGAACGGCTTGTAGTAGGCGGAGTCCGAACTCAGCGCGGCTCCGGCCGACTTGGTGACCGACAGGAACCCCTCGGTGGACAGGAACTTCGAGGCGTTCTCCTTCTGGTAGAAGAAGTCCAGGAACTTGTTGACGGCTTCGCGGTTCTTGCTCTTGTCCTTCTTGAAGGCCACCAGGTAGTCCTGGACACCGAGCGTGTTGTGCGTCGTGCCGTCCTTGCTCGGCAGCGGCGCGACGCCGTAGTTCAGGTTCTTGTCGACGGCGTCGAGGAAGCCCTTGCGCATGAAGACGGCACCGTTGATCATGCCGATCTTCCCCTGCGCGAACTGGTTGAAGACGTCCTTGCGGTTGGTGGCCTCGGGGTTGGGCTGGGTCAGCCCGGCCTTGGTGAGCTTCCGCAGGAAGTCCAGCGTCTGGACGTTGGCCGGCTGATCGACCGTCCACTTGCCCGACTTGTCGGTCCAGCCGCCGCCGTTGTTCATCGCCCAGATGTAGAACTCGGCCTGGGCCTCCTCCGCGCCGAGCGGCACGCCCAGCGGGATGTCCCCGGCCGTCTTTATCTTCCGGGCGGCGTCCTCGACCTCGGCCCAACTGGTCGGCGGCTTCGAGACCTTGGCCTTGTCGAAGATGTCCTTGTTGTAGAAGAAGAGCCGCGCACTGGAGATGAACGGCAGGCCGTACTGGACGTTCCGGTACTGCGCCTGGTCGGCGAAGAGCGGCAGGAAGTCGTCGAGCACCTTCGGCGACACGACGTCCTTGGCCTGGTAGATCAGGTCGTCGCGGGCGAAGTCCGAGAACTTGTTGTAGTTGAGGACGTCGGGCTGCTGACCGGTCTGGATGTACGTCTTGACCTTGGAATCCAGCTGCTCCCAGTCGACGACCTCCAACTCGACCCGGTAGCCCGGGTTCGCTGCCTCGAAGGACTTGATGAGGTTGTCCCAGTAGGGCTGGGTGTCGTCGTCGTACTTGGCGGCCACGAATCTGATCGTCTTCCCGTCGGAGTCGCCGCCGCCGGACGAACCTCCCTTGCCGCACCCGCTGAGGGCCAGGGTGAGGGCCACACCTGCTGCGATGCCTACGAGGTTCCGTTTCACGGGGTACCGCCTTCTCTGCAACCTGGTGATTTTTTCTGCTCGAAACTGGCTTACTTCAAGCAGTAATCACCATCATGCCCAACAGGAAGCGCGCGATGTCAAGGGAGGAAGGGTTGCCGGTGCGTTACGTCGAGGCTCGAGGCGGGGTGGTCGCGCTCGCTCGGCCGGTGCCGTCTCCGGGGTGCTGGATGTGCCCTCCGGTCGCGGTCGGCCGGTCCATCGCCGCGGTCACTCGGTTCCCCGTCGCGGTCACGCGGACCCGATGAGCCCGTCAGTGGAGGGATCGGGTGGAGGGGTGGGTGCGGAGGGCCCGGGCGGAGGGGTCGGAATCAGTCGAATTGGTCGCGGTTCACGCAGAATTTACAGCCGCTTCTTTCGGGTCCGCCCCCTCTCCGAGCAGGGCGCGGGGCCAGGGAGGCGACTGTCACCAGGGTCGACAGTGGCCCGTGGTGTTGCCGAGAAATCATGGAAGGGAATGTTGACAGCTGACGTTTATGGCCAGAACATGAGCAGAAATGAGCATGATCTTGTCGTGCCGTTCCGCGAAGTAACCCGTGCTGTTCCGCGAAGCAACACCCCGCCCGGCAACGCCCAGCCCCGCCCCCCCCGCTGGAGGACGTGAGTGCCCATTCAACCGCTCAGGCGCAGAACCCCTAGGCCAGGAACACTGTTGGCCGCCGCGCTGGCCCTGACGCTCGTACCGTCCGTGACCGGCTCCCTCACCACAAAAGCCCAGGCGGACACCGGCTCCCGGCCGAAAGTGACCCAGAGCGCGGACGGCCTCACCCTGTCCGTGCCAGGCACCGGGAACACACCCGGCTACGCCGTCGACGTCGCCACCGACGCACTCGCCCTGACGACCGAGCGCTCCGGGAAGACCGTGCTCGGCACCGCGGGCGGCGACGACGGAGGACTCCGCTTCCGCTCCGGCGGGAAGTGGGAACACGCCACCAAGGTCACCGACTGGACGTGGAAGAGCGGTGTCCTCACCCTCACCACCGACACCACCCTCGACGGCGCCACCGTCAAGGCCCGGCTCACCCCCGCAGCCGACCGCTACCAGCTGGACTGGGACGTCGAGGGCGGCAGCCCCGACCAACTGGGCCTCGCCTACGACCTGTCATCGGCCGGCCACTGGTACGGCCACGGCGAGGCGGAGACCCCGCAGGGCGGTCCCGGCACCAACCAGCCCTGGCCGCTGGACGCCGGCGAGGTCGACCACAAGACCTTCGGCCCGGCGTCGTACCACATGATCGACCCGTTCTGGTACACCTCCAAGTCGACCGGTCTGCGTGTCGACACCGGGAACGTCATGGACGTGGCGCTCAACAAGGGCAAGGACGGCCTCGGCACCTTCGTCGTCGAGTCGCCCGACACGTACAAGGCCACCGTGTTCGTCGAGTCGACCCCGCTGGAGGTCTACCGCGACTACATCGGCATCGTCGGCAAGCCCACCAAGTCCGACGCCCCGTACGAGCAGTACGCCAAGCCGCTGTGGAATTCCTGGGCGCAGTTCTACACCAAGGTCGACCAGGAGAAACTGCTCGACTACGCCACCGACCTCCATGACAACGGGCTGGACGGGCACACCATCCAGCTCGACGACAAGTGGGAGTCGAACTACGGCAATCTGACCTGGGATCCCAAGACCTTCCCCGATCCCAAGGGCCTCTCCAAGAAGATCCACGACATGGGGTTCGACTTCGGCGTCTGGGTCACCCTGTGGATCAACCTGGACTCCGCCAACTACCAGTACGCGGTCGACCACGGCTATCTGCTCATGGACGCCAAGGACAAGACCAAGCCGTGCGACGTGACCTGGTGGAACGGCGAGGCAGGGATCATCGATCTGGCCAACCCCGACGCCAAGGCCTGGTACGAGGGCAACCTCAAGTCCCTCATGGACACGTACGACATCGACGGGCTGAAGTTCGACACCCGCTTCTTCGACGAGAGGTGCGCGCCGCGCGAGGGCTCCCAGGTCACGGACTATCAGAAGCTGGGTACGCAGCTCGCCGACGAGTTCGACCTCCAGGGCGCCGGCATCCGGGTGCACTGGAACAAGACGGCCCACGAGGCCGGCTTCGTGACCCGTCAGGTCGACAAGGGCACCGGCTGGGACTCCCTGCGGGCCTCCGCCAGCCAGAACCTGGCCATCTCCACCATCGGCTACCCGTTCGTGGAGTCCGACATGATCGGCGGTTCCGGCGGCCAGCCCGCACCGACGAAGGACGTACTGGTGCGGTGGGCGCAATCCGCCTCGCTGATGCCGCTGATGTACGCCTCGACCTCTCCGGTGGACACCAACGACACCACCACCGGCCAGAAGGTCGACTACGACCAGGAGACGGTCGACCTCTACCGGCAGGCGATCAAGACGCACGAGAAGCTCGCCCCCTATATCTGGGACCAGGTGCAGAGCACGCTGAAGACCGGTGATCCGATCATGCGGCCGCTGTTCTTCGACTTCCCGAAGGACGAGGCGAGTTACACGGTCGCCGACGAGTGGATGCTCGGCCCGGCCGTGCTGGCCGCGCCCAAGCTGAGCACCGGCGCCACCCGCTCCGTCCATCTGCCGCCGGGCACCTGGTACGACGTGAACCAGGGCACCGTGATCCGCGGTCCCAAGACCCTCAAGGGGTACGCGGCGCCACTCGGCGTCACGCCGGCCTTCGTCAACCTCAAGGCCAAGGGCGCCGCCAAGGCCGTCAAGGCGCTCAAGCGCGACGACGCTCCGGCTGCCTCCGTCCTGATCACCCCGGATGCCCCGGTCACCGACGCCGGCAAGCCGTTCCAGGTGACCACCGAGGTGACCAACTGGAGCACCGGGACCCTCAGGAACGCCAAGGCGGCCCTGGACCTGCCCGAGGGCTGGACCGCGAAGGCGACCGGCTCGACCACCGCGAGCTCCCTCAAGAACGGAGCCACACTCACCACCACCTGGACGGTGACCCCGGCCGGCGACGCCCGCTGGGGCAGCCACGGCCTCACCGGTACCGCCACCTACAGCGGATCCGACGGGTCGCAGAAGGTGTCCGACACCGTGCAGGCGCAGGTGAAGGCCGCCCCGGGCAGCGTGCAGGCGCCGTACCTGACGACCGACACCACTTCCGAGGACCCCCAGTACGCCCAGGCCGGCGACCAGTTCGCCATCTGGGCGGGCGGCCAGGACCTGTCCGGCTGGAAGGACGAGAAGGGCGTCATCTACCGCGACGAGGCGGCCGGCGAGAAGTCCACCGTGCAGGCCCAGTTGATCTCCCAGAACAGCGCCTCACCGGTCGGCAAGGCGGGCATCGCCCTCGCCAACGACCTGACCGCACCCGAGAAGGGCGGTTACGCGGTGCTGGTCATGACCCAGAGTTACGGACTGGAGTTCATGACCGACAGTAACGGCGACGGAAAGCTCGACACCTGGGCGGGCGGTAACGCGAGCTATCACCCGGCGTATCTCAAGCTGACCCGGGACGGCGCCACCTACACCGCGTACGCCAGCAAGGACGGCAAGACCTGGTCGCAGGTCGGCACCGCCCAGGTGCCGTCGGCCGCCGGCACCGAAGACGCCGGAATGGTCGCCGGCGCGTCCAACGTCAACTACCCCGGCGAGAACATCGAAGCCGTCTTCAGCGGATTCTCCGTCACTTCCTGACACCACAGCTCCTGACACCACAGGCGCCATTGCGCGCCACGAATATCACCCCGCTTCCTGGCAGGCCCCCACCCCGTGGGGCCTGCCGGGGACCACTCCCTGCACAGCCGTGAGAGAGGGAACCCACCCCCATGGCACGTACATCCTCAGCTGTCGCCGGCTTCGTGGCCGGCGTGGTCGTGGCCGCCGGCACCACCGCGATCGCCGTCACCGGTACGACGACGGGCACCGACCCCAACTCCAAGGCCACCACCACCTGGCTGACCGTCAAGGTCGCCGACGCCATGGGCACCAGGGACACCATCACCTGGGTTCCCACCGGCTCCTTCGCGGGCTCCGCGGAGGAACGGGTTCCGCGCTACCCGATGACCGCCATCCAGGGCAAGGACACCAAGGAGCTCAAGCTCTCCGCCGTCCGCAACGAGCAGGTCTCGGCGCAGCTGGCGATCGCCTCCGGCCAGAAGCTCGACGACGTCAAGGCCGTGGTCGGCGACCTCACCGGCCCCAGTGGCGCGAAGCTGTCCGGTGCGGACACCCAGGTCCGGTTCGTCAAGTACGTGCCCGTGCAACGCTCCAAGAGCGAGGTCGACTGGTCCGCCACCATCGACCAGGTCAGCTCCGGCAAGGAGGTGTCCGGCGACCGCAACCCGGATGTGGTCGGCGACGCGCTCGAGGAACGGTCCTCCGTGGACGTACCCGCGTACGCCGCGCAGCCGCTGTGGTTCACCTTCCACATTCCCCAGCAGGCCAAGCCCGGCACCTACACCGGCACGGTCAAGGTCAACGCCGGCGGTCGCACCCAGGCCAGCTATCCGCTGACCATCGAGGTCGCGGACGCGAGCGTGCCCGACCCGAAGGACTACAAGTTCTTCCTCGACGTGTGGGCGCAGCCGGAGACGATCGCCAAGAACCACGGCGTCAAGCTCTGGTCCGACCAGCACTGGAAGCTGATCGAGAAGTACAACCGCGACCTGGCGTCGCGCGGCCAGAAGGTCATCAACACCACCATCGTCGACAACCCGTGGCACCACCAGTGGTCGCTCGGCACCCGGGAGTCGCAGACGGCCACGCCCTACACCAGCATGGTGGGCTGGGCCTGGAACGGAAAGACGTTCTCCTTCGACTTCAGCCGCTGGGACAAGTACGTCCAGGCCGCCAGGCGCGCCGGCCTCGGGCCTGACATCGGCGCCTTCTCCATGCTGGCGTTCCAGGACCAGGAGCACCTCACCTACACCGACACCAGCACCGGCAAGACCGTCTACGAGAACGTCGGCCTGGGCGGGGACCGCTGGCGGGAGGCATGGGGGGCGTTCCTTCCCGCCTTCGAGAAGCATCTGAAGACGAAGGGCTGGCTGGACCACACCTGGCTGTCCTTCGACGAGCGGCCCATCGACACCATGACGGTCGTCAAGAACTTCGTCCACGAGGTCGCGCCGGTCTTTGACGACCGTATCTCCGTGGCCGGTTCGATCAGCACCGAGGGCGTCGCGTCCAACCTGTCGGTCGACTGGGGCGGCATCGACGCGATGACGAAGGAGAAGGCGGCGGAGCGGCGCAAGGCCGGCAAGATCACGACCTTCTACGTGTACGGGGCGCCCGCCCACCCCAACACGCTGTCCTTCTCGCCCGCTGTCGAGTCGCGGATGCTGCCGTGGATCTCCGCCCAGCGGAATCTGGACGGCTTCCTTCGCTGGTCGTACAACAGCTGGACCAGCGACCCCTTCAACCAGCCGGTGCACGTCTTCACGCAGGGCGACGAGTACCTGGTCTACCCGGGCAAGGACGGCCCGATGTCCAGCATCCGCTGGGAGCAGCTGAAGGATGGCATCGAGGACTACGAACTCATCGCCGAGCTGCGGAAGAAGGACGGCGGTGCCGACAGTGACGCGCTGACCGAGGCCCTCACCACCGCGACCCGGAACCTCGACGGCCGGACGAAGGACGTCGGCGACATCGAGACCGCGCGGGCGGCAGTCGTGAAGGGACTGACGTCATGAAGGGCACATGGAGGTCGCTGCTGCTCGCAGGATCACTGACTGTCATGCCCCTGACCAGCGCCGGGGTCGCGACGCCGGCCCCGGCGGAACAGCAGGCCCAGGCGCGGCACACCGTCACCTATGACCAGTACTCCGTGCGGGTCGACGGCAAACCTCTGTACATCTGGGGCGCCGAGTTCCACTACTTCCGGCTGCCCAGCCCCGACGCGTGGCGCGACGTCCTGCAGAAGATCAAGGCGGGCGGATTCAACGCGGTCTCGCTCTACTTCGACTGGGGCTACCACTCCGCCAAGCCGGGCGCGTACGACTTCACCGGCACCCGTGACGTGGAGCGGCTGCTCGACGAGGCCGAGCGCGCGGGCCTGTATGTGATCGCCCGGCCGGGCCCGTACATCAACGCCGAGGTCTCCGGCGGCGGCATGCCCGCCTGGCGGAAGACCCAGGGCGGCGTGAACCGCACCTCCGAGCCGGAGTACATGAAGGCGGCCCGGGAGTGGATGAGCCGGATCAACCCGATCATCGCCCGCCACCAACTCACCCGCGGCACCGGATCGGTGATCCTGTACCAGGTCGAGAACGAGTACCAGGGCGGTCGCCACGACGAGGACTACATGCAGGCCCTCATCGACTGGGCGAAGGAGGACGGCATCGATGTGCCCACCTTCGTCAACGACGGCGGCGCCAACAAGAACTGGGTGAGCGGCAAGGGCGCCCCCGACATCTACGGCTTCGACGCCTACCCGCAGGGCTTCGACTGCAAGGACCCCGACACCTGGAAGAACCTGCCCGACTACTCGTACGTCAACGAGTGGAAGCCCGAGTCCCCGCTGCTCATCCCGGAGGCACAGGGCGGCGCGTTCGACCCCTGGGGCGGCACCGGATACCAGGACTGCGCGAAGCTCACCGGTACCGACTTCACCCGGGTGTTCAGCAAGATGAACATCGCCGCCGGGGTGAGCGGCCAGTCCTTCTACATGACGTACGGCGGCACCAACTGGGGCTGGCTCGCCGACCCCAACGCGGTCTACACGTCGTACGACTACGGGGCCCCGATCAACGAGTCCCGCCAACTGACCGAGAAGTACCAGGAGTTCAAGCGCCTCGGATACCTGGTCAACTCGGTGACCTCGCTGGCGCGTACCGACAAGGCCGAGGCGCCCACTCCTTCCGACGAGGCCCTGCGCATCGACCGGCGCGTCAACCCCGACGACGGCACTCAGTTCTTCACCGTGCGGCACGCCGACACCCGCGTGAAGGACAAGAACGAGACCACCCTGTCGCTGAAGGGCAAGGACGGCGACTACCCGCGCGTACCCCAGCAGGGAACGATCACCGTCGACGGCCGGGACGCCAAACTCCTCGTAGCCGGCTACGACCTGGGCAAGAGCCAGCGGCTCGTCTACTCCACCTCGGAGATCATGACGCACGCCCGGATCGGCGACCGGGACGTGGCGTTGTTGTACGGGCGTGCGGGCGAAACCGGTGAGACCGTGCTGCGGTACGCCGAGCGGCCCAAGGTGACCGTCCTCGACGGAGATGTCACCACCACCTGGGACGCCGAACGCGGTGACCTGCGGTTGAACTACACCCACAAGGGCCTGGCCCGGGTGCTGGTGAACGGCATGGAACTGCTGATCGCAGACACCGCCGAGACCGCCCACTGGTGGCGGCAGGACACGGCCTCCGGACCGGTTCTGGTACGCGGCCCGTCTCTCGTCCGTACGGCCGAACAGTCGGCCGGCACCCTGAAACTGACCGGCGACTCCACCAAGGCCGCGAAGATCGAGGTCATCGCGGACGCCAGGAAGGTGACCTGGAACGGCCGCAAGGTCACCGTCACCGAGGCGCCACGCCCGGTCGAGCTGCCCGCACTGACGACATGGAAGTACCAGGAGGAAGCACTGGAGGCCGCTCCCGGCTTCGACGACTCCACCTGGACCACCGCCGACCACCTCACCGCCAACAACCCGGAGCTGGCCGGGTCGCTGCCGGTCCTCGCGATGGACGAGTACGGCTTCCACCACGGTGACGTCTGGTACCGAGGCCGGTTCAGGACCACCGGTGCCGCGACCGCGCTCGCACTCGACGCCAAGACCGGCAGCACCGGCCAGTACGCGGTCTGGCTCAACGGCCGCTACCTCGGCCGCTCCGGCGACGGCAAGCACACCTTCGACATCCCGGCGGGCACGCTGAAGCCCGGCGAAGACAGCGCAGACGGTGGGGACAACGTCCTCTCCGTCCTCGTGGAGAACGCGGGCCACAACGAGGAATGGGGCCACGACTACTCCAAGGAGCCGCGCGGTCTGCTCGGCGCCGAGGTGATCGGCGGGGCCTCCACCCTCACCTGGAAGATCCAGGGCAGCCGCGGCGGCGAGGACCCGGTCGACACCGCCCGGGGGCCGTACAACAACGGCGGGCTGTACGGGGAGCGGGCCGGCTGGTCGCTGCCGGGATACTCCGACGGCAGCTGGAAGAGCACCACCCTCTCCCAGCAGTCCGGCAAGACCGGGCCCGGTGTGCGCTGGTACCGCACCTCCGCCCGGCTCGACCTGCCGCAGGGCCAGGACAACGCGATTGCGCTGGACCTGGCTGAAGCCGCAGGCGGCAGCACCGGCTACCGCGCCCAGATCTTCGTCAACGGCTGGCTGATCGGCCGCTACCTGCCGGACACCGGACCGCAGACACGGTTCGTCGTCCCCAAGGGCCTCCTGCGCGAGCAGGGCAACAACACCATCGCCCTGGCGGTGTGGTCCACCGAGGCCGGCGCGGGCCCGGGTTCGGCCAAGCTGGTCGACCTCGGCGCCACGGCGGGCGGGATCAAGATCGGTACGGTGGACGCTCCCTCGTACGACGCCAAGACCTACGCCATGCCGACCGCGGGCGCTCACGTCACGGTCGGCGCCGCGCCGTTCCTGGGCACCGGCACCGCCGCCAAGGTCCCCGTCGTCCTCAGCCTGCCGAAGGACGCGCCGACCGCCCGGAACGTCGAGCTGGCGCTGAAGGTCCCGGCCGGCTGGACCGCGACCACCGACGACACCACCCGCTTCGACCGGGTCCGGCCCGGCGCCACGGTGACCGCGGACTACACCGTCACCCCGCCGGGTGACCCGGTCCACTACGCCGTCCTGTCCGCGACCGCCCAGCTCACCCAGCCCGGCCGTCCGGGCACCGTCACCGGGGTACGGGCCGTACAGGTGCCGCCGCCGGGGCTGTCCGCCGACGGCTATGTGAGCGACCTGACTCTGGTCAAGGCGGTCAACGGCTGGGGCCCGGTGGAGAAGGACGCCTCCAACGGGGAGTCCGCAGCCGGCGACGGACGTCCGCTCAGCATCGGCGGCACCACCTATGCCAAGGGCCTCGGGACCCACGCCAACAGCCAGATCCGGGTCTATCTCGGCGGCGGCTGCACCCGGTTCACCGCGACGGCCGGGGTGGACGACGAGGTCGGCGACAACGGCAGCGTCTCCTTCCAGGTGATCGCCGACGGCCGCTCGCTCACCAAAACCCCCGTGGTCCGCGGCTCCGACGGCGGCACCGACATCGACGTGGATGTCACCGACGCCCGCTGGCTGGACCTGCTGGTCGACGGGGACGGCGATGTCTCCACGGACCACGCCGACTGGGCCGACGCCAAGCTGACGTGTACGGGAGGCACCTCGTGACCCTCGCCCGAGTGGGACACCTGCGTGCCCTGCTGGCGGCGGCGCTGGCCGCCGTACTGCTCGCGGTCCTCGCCGCGGCGGTGCCCGCCCACGCCACGGTCCCGGCCGCCGCGGCCGCCAAGCCCACGCCCCACACGGTCAGTTACGACAAGTACTCCGTCAAGGTCGACGGGGAGCGGCTCTTCGTCTGGTCCGGGGAGTTCCACTACTGGCGGCTGCCCAGCCCCGACCTGTGGCGTGACGTGCTCCAGAAGATCAAGGCGAGCGGTATGAACGCCGTCTCGATCTACTTCGACTGGGGTTATCACTCCCCGGCGAAGGGCCGTTACGACTTCACCGGGATCCGTGACGTCGACAAGCTCCTCGACATGGCCGAGGAGGCCGGGCTCTATGTCATCGCCCGGCCGGGCCCGTACATCAACGCCGAGACGGACGGCGGAGGCTTCCCCGGCTGGCTGATGACCCAGAAGGGACAGGCCCGCTCCACCGACCCCGAATACCTCGACGCCGCCCGCGCGTGGCTCAAGGAGATCGACAAGATCCTCGCCCGCCGCCAGGTCACCGACGGCACCGGACCGGTGCTGCTCTACCAGGTGGAGAACGAGCTGTACGACCCGCAAGGCCGCGACTACATCGTCGAGCTGAGCAAGCAGGTACGGGCCGACGGCATCACCGTGCCGCTCGTCGGCAACGAACCGATGCCGCAGTACGCGGGCGGCGAGGGCCTGGACTTCGTCGGCGAGCTGGACCAGTACAACTCCTTCTGCAAGGGCGAGTGGTGGCTGCCCGCCCTCAAACGGCAGCAGGACGACGCACCGCTGTCGATCTTCGAGGCGGGCACCGGCTGGTTCCAGACCTGGGGCGACACCGGGTACGAGAAGTGCCCGGAGAAGATGGGCCCCGCCTACCAGAAGATCGTCAACAAGCACGAGGTCATGCAGGGCACGACGATCGAGAACCTGTACATGACCTACGGCGGCACCAACTGGGGTTGGCTCGCCGACCCGCGCCAGGTCTACACCTCGTACGACTACGGCGCACCGATCAGTGAGCCCCGCCAGACCGGCGCCGACTACGACGAGATGAAGCGGCAGGGCCTCTTCTACACCACCACCGCCCCGCTCACGGCCACCGATCCGGCCGACGCCCCCGCCTCCTCCAACACCGCCGTGCACATCGAGGCCCGCGCCAACCCGGACACCCACACCCAGTTCCTCTACCTCCGGCACGGCGACCCGATGGCCGACGCCGACGCCACCACCACCTTCGACTGGAAGACCCCGGACGGCACCTATCCGGTCACCGCGCGGCTCAACGGAAAGACCGGCAAGATCCTCGTCGCCGGCCACGACCTCGGCGGCGGCCAGCGCCTCGTCTACTCCACCAGCGAGCTTCTCACCAGCGCGCGGACCGGTGACCGCACCCAGGCCGTGCTGTACGGCGGCGAGGGCGACCCGGGGCAGACCATGCTCCGCTACTCCGCCAAGCCCAAGGTCACCGTGCTGGACGGCACGGCGGACGCCACCTGGGACGCCGAGCGCGGCGACCTGTTGCTGGACTACACCCACTCCGGCCTCACCCGGGTCCTCGTCCAGGGCGGCGGCCGCCCCGATCTGCTGCTCCTCATCGGCACCGACGCCGAGGCCGCCGGCTTCTGGCGGCAGGACACGGCAGCCGGTCCGGTCCTGGAACGCGGCACCGAACTGGTCCGCACGGCGTCCGTCAACAGCCGGACACTCGCCCTCACCGGCGATGCGAAGAAGGCGGGCCCGCTGGAGGTCTTCGCCCCGTCCGGCGTACGGAACGTCACCTGGAACGGCGTACCCCTGAAGGTGAAACCGACGTCCTCGGGCAGCCTGCTGGGCACCGTGCCCGGCCCGAAGGACGTCAAGCTCCCCGAGCTGACCGGCTGGAAGACGTCCGCCGAAACTCCCGAGGCCGCCCCCGGCTTCGACGACTCGTCCTGGACGTACGCCGACAAGCTGACCACCGACAACCCGACCAAGCCCGGGACGCTGCCCGTGCTCTACCAGGACGAGTACGGCTACCACTACGGCTACGTCTGGTACCGGGGCCGCTTCAAGGCCACCGGCACCGAGAAGTCCCTCTCGCTGGCCGCCTACGCCACCAACCCGGACACCGGCTCGGCCGCGGTGGGCGCGTACTCGGTGTGGATCAACGGGAAGTTCGCCGGGACGAGCCAGACCGGCCGCAAGACCTTCCCCCTCGCCGACGGTCTGCTGCACAAGGGCAAGGAGAACGTGATCTCCGTTCTGGTCGGCAATATGGGCCACAACGAGGACTTCACCTGGAACAGCGACGACCACAAGCAGCCGCGCGGCCTGACCACCGCGTATCTCGCCGGTTCCGACGCGCAGATCACCTGGCGCATCCAGGGTGCCCGGGGCGGCGAGCAGCCCGTCGACACCGTACGCGGCCACATGAACAACGGCGGTCTGTACGGGGAGCGTTCGGGCTGGACCCTGCCCGGATTCCCGGACCGGTCCTGGGACGACGCCACGCTGCCGGCCAGTGACACCACCCCCGGCATCGCCTGGTACCGCACCACCTTCAACCCCAAGCTGCCCAAGGGGCAGGACGTGTCGGTCGGCGTCACGATCACCGACCACCCCGACCGCAACTACCGCGCCCTCATCTACGTCAACGGCTGGCTGCTGGGCAACTACGTCAACGACACCGGCCCCCAGCACACCTTCCCCATCCCGAACGGCATCCTGCGCGCCGACGGCAAGAACACCCTCGCCATCGCCTCGTGGAGCGAGGACGCGAAGAGCGGCGGCCTCGGAAAGGTCGGCCTCACCACACTCGGCAACGTCGCCTCCTCGCTGCGGGTCGGCAAGGTGACCGCCCCGTCCTACGACGCCGCCACCTACGCGGCCCCGGCCACTCCGGCGCGGGTGACCGTCGACGCCCCCGACACCGTCGAGCCGGGCAACACCTACCAGGTCACGGCGACGGCCTCGGTACCGGACAACGGCAGGACACTGAGCGGCCTGACCCTGAGCCCGAAGCTGCCGGAGGGGTGGACCGCGACCCCGGGTGAGCCGGTGAAACTCGGCACCCTCACACCCGGTGCCTCGGCGAGAGCCCGATGGACCGTCACCGTGCCCGCCGACCAGAAGACCGGCACCGTCGCGATTCTCCGCGCCACCGCCGACTTCACCCGCGCCGGCACATCCGGTTCGGTGACCGGGGAACAGGTGGTGGCGGCGCAGCCACCGCCCCTTACAGCCGGCGACCACTACGTCAGCGATCTGCCGTTCGCCTCCAGCAGCAACGGCTGGGGGCCGGTCGAACGCGACCAGTCCGTCGGCGAGAACGCCGAGGGCGACGGCCTGCCGCTCACTGTCCACGACACCGTCTACGAGAAGGGCCTCGGCACCCACGCCGCCAGCAGCGTGCAGGTGTGGCTCGGCGGCACCTGCACCGCCTTCCACGCCGCGCTCGGCCTCGACCAGGAGACCTACGGCCGGTCCGACGGCCCGGCCACCGTCACCTACACCGTCCTCGCCGACGGAACGCCCGTCTACGAGAGCGGCACCGTCGACCGGGACACCGCGACGAAGAAGATCGACGTCGATGTGGCCGGCGCGCGGCGGCTCGAACTCGTCGTCTCGGACGCCGGGGACGGCAACGCCCTCGACCACGCCGACTGGGCCGACGCCAAACTGACCTGCGGAGGCGGTTCCTGATGTCCAGACTGAGACGAACCGTCCGCAGCAGCTCGGCGGCGCTGATCCTGGCCGCCCCGCTGCTCGGCACGGCCCCGGCGGCCGCCGACTCCGGGCCGATCAGCGCCGCGACACCCGCCTACGAACTGCGGGTGGCCACGGACCGGTTGGCCGTCACCACCGTGCGGGCGAACCGGACCGTGCTGGCCACCGCGCCCGCGGCCTTCCGGTTCCGGATCGGCGCCGACTGGCACATCGTCCGGGAGGTCACCGCCAGCAGCCGGGACCGCGACACCCTGCGCGTCACCGCCGCCACCGACCTGCCCGGCGTCACCGTCGATCTGCGGATCACCCTGCGCTCCGACCGGTACGACATGAACTGGACCCTGTCGGGCGCCCGGGCCGACGCGCTCAGCACGGCGTACGACCTCAGCAGCGCCGGACACTGGTACGGGCAGGGCGAGAACAGCGACCAGACCGTCCAGCCGTGGCCGCTGGACGCCGGGCAGATGGTGGACACCGGGTTCAGCCCGGCCTCCTACCAGGTGGTCTCGCCCTTCTGGTACACCTCCAGCGCCACCGGACTGCGGGCCGACACCAACGACCCGATGGACGTGCGGATCAACTCCGGCGGCAACGGACTCGGCGAGTTCACCGTCACCGGAGACCGGCCCGCCGCCTCCACGGTGTTCGTCGAGGACACCCCCGCCGAGGTGTACCGCGACCACATCGCGCTGGTCGGCAAGCCCGAACGCTCCGATACTTCCTACGAGCAGTACGCCACCCCGCTGTGGAACTCCTGGGCGCAGCTCTACGGTGAGCAGACCCAGGAGAACGTCCTCGCCTGGGCCCGTGCGCTGGCCGGCGCCGGGCTCGGCGGGCACGCTCTGCAGATCGAGGAGAGCGTGATCGCCGCCGACTTCGGCGAACGCTTTCCCGATCTGCCCGGACTGTCGAAGCAACTCGACCGCCTCGGCTTCGACCTCGGTATGTGGACCGGCCTGTACATGCCCGAGACTGCCGCCAACTTCTCCGAGGCCGTCGACAAGGGCTATCTGCTGAAGGACCCGTCCGACCCGGCCAAACCCTGCCTGTTCACCTGGTGGAACGGCCGCCAGACCGGCCTGATCGACCTGGCGAACCCGGCCGCGCGGCAGTGGTACACCGACGATCTCACCGCGCAGAAAACCACGTCGGGGGTCGCCGGGTTCAAGTTCGACACCGCCTTCTTCGACGACCGGTGCGCCCCCTACCCGGGGGCCACCCGCGCCGACTACGTGAAGTACGGCACCGAGCTGGCCGACGCGTTCGACCAGCAGGGGGCCGGGCTGCGGGTCGCCTGGAACGCCGCGCAGGCCAAGGGCTTCGCCACCCGCACCGCCGACAAACCGACCACCTTCGCGGGGCTGCGCGCCGCGGTCTCGGCCAACCTGGCGGTCTCCACGATCGGTTACCCCTTCGTCGAGACCGACATGATCGGCGGCTCCCTCAGCTACCCGCCGCCCACGAAGCAGGTCCTGGCCCGCTGGGCCCAGGCGGCGTCCCTGATGCCGCTGATGTACGCCTCGACCTCCCCCACCGGTGTACGGGACGCGACGACCGGCCAGTGGGTCGGCTACGACCGGGAGACGGTCGACCTCTACCGGTCGGCCATCGCGACGCACGAGCGGCTGGCCCCGTACATCTGGGACCAGGTGCAGAGCACCCTGAAGAACGGCGATCCGATCATGCGACCGCTGTTCTTCGACTTCCCGAAGGATCAGGCGAGTTACACGGTCGCCGACGAGTGGATGCTCGGCCCGGCCGTCCTGGCCGCGCCGAAACTCGACGAGGGCACCACCCGGGACGTCTTCCTGCCGACCGGAACATGGCGTGACGTCACCGACGGCAAGGTCGTCCGCGGCCCCGTGACGCTCAAGAAGTACGCGGCGCCCCTCGGGGTGACCCCGGCCTTCGTCAACCTCAAGGCCAAGGGCGCCACCAAGGCGTACCAGGCGCTCGCGCGCACCGGCGCGGAACGGTAGGGGGCGAGATGCGTTCCATACGTGGCAGGTTCGTTGTGCTGATGCCCGTGGTCCTGGCTGTTCTGACTGTCCTGGCGGGGCCGGTGGCGCCCACCCAGGCAGATCAACTGGTCGGTCAGCGCGGCTGGACGGGGACCTGGGCGACATCGGCGAGCGAGCACTACGAGGTCTCGGGGATGTCCGAGGTGACGGTACGGATGCCGGTGCACACCAGCGTCGGCGGTTCCTCCGTACGCATCCGCCTGACCAACGCCTACGCCACCGACCCGGTGACGATCGGGCACGCGACCGTGGGCCTGCGTGACGGGGGTTCCGCCGTGGCACGCCCGTACGACGTGCGGTTCGGCGGGAAACGCGAGGTCACGATCCCGGCAGGCGGCGAGGCGGTCAGCGACCCCGTCCGCCTCGCCGTGCCGGCCCTGGCCGACCTGGTGGTCAGCCTCCATCTGCCCGGTCAGGTCACGCACATCACCGATCACTGGTGGGCGCAGCAGACCGTGTACTGGACGGACTACGGGGCGGGTGACCACGCCGCCGACACCACCGGCGACGCCTACACCTGGACCACCACGAGCTGGCCGTTCCTCAGCGGTGTCGATGTGACCGCGCCGAGAACCGGGTCGGTGGTGGCACTCGGCGACTCGATCACCGACGGGTCCTTCTCGACGGCCGACACCAACCAGCGCTGGCCCGACCTGCTCTCCGCCAGGCTGAACGCCTGCCGGCCCGGCGCCGGGGTGCTCAACGCGGGCATCACCAGCAACCGGATCACCGCCGGGACCGCCACGAATCCCTCGGCCCTCGACCGGCTCGACCGGGATGTCCTCTCCCAGCCGGGCGCCAGAACCCTGATCCTCTTCGAAGGGATCAACGATCTCGGCGGGGCGAGTGCCGAGCAGATCATCGCCGGGATGACGGAGATCGCCGACCGGGCCCACCGGCGCGGGATGCGGGTCGTCGGCGCCACGATCACCCCGTACAAGGACTTCACCTGGGGCGGCTGGACCGAGGACACGGAGGCGCGGCGACAGCAGGTCAACGCGTTCGTCCGGGACTCCGGCGAGGTCTTCGACGACTACGCCGACTTCGACCGGGCGGTCCGGGACCCGGCGGATCCGCGGCGGCTGGGCACGGCGTACGACTCCGGTGACCATCTGCATCCCAATGACGTCGGCATGAAGGCCTTCGCCGACTCCATCGACCTGACGTCGCTCGGCCTCGGCCGCGGCTGTTTCTGAGGAGGAACCGTGTCCGGACGACTTGCCCACCTGCGTGGACGCCGAAGACTGGCGGCCCTGGCCACGGCCGTGACCGCCGTACTGGCCGGGTTGTCGCTCCCGGCGGCTTCGCCTGCCGAGGCGGCACCGGGGCAGTGGACGGGGACCTGGGCGACCGCCCAGCACGCCGCGTATGACCCGGGCACCTCCGAGGTGACGGTACGGATTCCGGTACGGGTGAGCGCGGGCGGGTCGAGCGTACGCATCCGGCTGACCAACGACTTCACCACCGAGCCGGTGACGATCGGGCACGCGACCATCGGACTGCGTGAGGACGGTTCCGCCGTCAGGAAGCCGCAGCAGCTGCGGTTCGGTGGGAAGAGCGAGGTGACGATCCCGGCCGGCGGGCAGGCGGCCAGCGATCAGGTCCGGCTCACCGTGCCGGCCCGCAGCGACCTCGTCGTCAGCCTGTACTTCCCGGGCCGGCTGACCCATATCAGCCAGCACTGGATGGGCCTTCAGACTGTCTACTGGACGCCCGACGGCGGCGGCGACCACGCCTCGGACGCCGGTGGGGACGCCTTCACCAGGACCGACTCCACCTTCCCGTTCCTGACCGGCGTCGATGTGCGGGGCGGTGACACGGCCGGCAGCGTGGTGGCGCTCGGCGACTCCATCACCGACGGCGCCGCCTCCACCGCGAACGCCAACCGGCGCTGGCCCGACTATCTGGCGGGGCGGCTCTCGGCCTGTTCGTCCACCGCCGGAGTGCTGAACGAGGGCATCAGCGGCAACCGGATCACGGCCGGGACCGACGGCAACCCGTCGGCGCCGGCCCGGCTGGAACGCGATGTGCTGTCGCAACCGGGGGCCCGAACGGTGGTCCTGTTCGAGGGCGTCAACGACCTCAGCTGGGGCGGTGCCACCGGCGATCAGGTGATCGACGGCATGAAGGAGATCGTGCGCCGCGCCCACGCCCGCGGGCTGCGCGTGATCGGCGCGACGGTCGTGCCGTACCGCGGCTGGGGCGACTGGTGGACCGAGGCCAAGGAAGCGGACCGGCAGAAGGTCAACACCTTCGTGCGCGAAGGCAAAGTCTTCGACGGCTACGCCGACTTCGACAAGGCCGTACGGGATCCGGACGACCCCACCCGCTACGCCGCCGCGTTCGACTCCGGTGACCATCTGCACCCCAACGACACCGGGATGAAGGCCTTCGCCGACGCAGTGGACCTCACCACTCTCGGGGCGGCCCGCGACTGCCCGTCGGCCCGCGTCCGGCTCACCCCGTACCAGCCGGCCCTGCAAGCCGGCGGCGACGGCACGGAGATCACGTCGACCGTCACCAACACCGGCACCAAAGCGGTCACCCAGGTCAGCACACGCCTCGACCTCCCCGACGGGTGGTCCGCCGAACCGGCCGGCAGCACGAGGACCCGCTCCCTCGCCCCGGGCGACAGCGCCACCGTCACCTGGACGGTGACCCCCGCGACCGACGCGACCTGGGGCACCCACCAGATCGGCGTACGCACCTCCTTCCTCCAGAACGGCCGTACCCGGCACGACTCCGACAGCGTGGACGCCACGGTCACCCCCGTTCCGTCCGACGTGCGGGCGCCGTACCGAACGGCCGCCACCACCACCGAAAAGGCCCAGTACGCCCAGAACGGCGGCCAGTTCGCCATCTGGGCGGGCGGCCAGGACCTGTCGGGCTGGAAGGACGAGAAGGCGGCGGTCTACCTCGCCGACTCCGCGCCCCCGTCCGGCACGGTGACCGCCCGGGTCGTCGGTCAGACCGGCAGCGGCCCGTCCGCCAAGGCCGGGATCGCCGTCGCCAACGACCTCACCGCGCCCGAGGCGGGTGGCTACGCGGTGCTCACCATGTCCGCGCAGTACGGCCTGGAGTTCCTGACCGACAGCGACGGCGACGGGAAACTCGACACCTGGGCCGGCGGCGGCAGTTCCTACCACCCCGCCTGGCTGAAGATCGTCCGCGACGGCACCGCCTACACCGCGTACTCCAGCGCCGACGGCACCGCCTGGCAGCAGGTCGCCACCGCCACGGTTCCCTCCGCGAGCGGCACCGGCGACGCCGGGATGGTCGCGAGCGCCGTCAACCTCAACTATCCCGGCCAGATCACGACAGCGCTCTTCGATTCCTTTTCCACGCACGAGTGAGAGGCACACCTTCATGGCAGTCGACCGCAGACACTTCATGACCAGCGCGGCCGCCCTCGGCGGCGCCGTGCTGCTGGCCCCGCCCGGCACCGCCCAGGCGCTCACGCAGGTGGCCTCGTCCGGAGCCCCGGGCCTTCCCGACTACCAGGCCACCAAGGCGTCTCTTGACACCCACCCCGTGCCGCGCTGGTACAAGGACGCCAAGTTCGGCATCTTCGTCCACTGGGGCATCTACTCGGTGATCGGCGGCGCGACACCGAGGAGCGCCTCCGAGTGGTACCTGTGGTATCAGAGCACCAAGGACACCGCCGAGTGGAAGTACCACCGCGACACCTACGGCGAGAACGTCACCTACGACGACCTCATCCCCCAGTTCAAGGCCGAGAAGTACGACCCCGACTCCTGGGTGAAGCTCTTCGAGCAGGCGGGCGCCGAGTACTTCGCACTCACCAGCAAGCATCACGACGGATTCGCCCTGTATCCCAGTAAGGTGACGGACCGTCACTCCGTGGCGTACGGCCCGAAGCGTGACCTCGTGGGCGAGTTGATGACGGCTGCCCGCAAGCGCGGCACTGTGCGGCCCGGCCTCTACTACTCGCTCGGCGAGTTCTTCAACCCGGCGATCGGCCGGCCGATGCGCAACTTCTACACCGACAAGGAAATCCCGATGACCGGCTACAAGCCGGTCCAGGACTTCGTCGGCGACTACGAGCTCAAGCAGCTGTACGAGATCATCGACCGCTACGACCCGGAGCTGCTGTGGGCAGACGGACAGTGGTTCCGGCCCACCGGCGAACCGTCGTGGCGCAGCGAAGAACCCATGGCCCACTACTACAACCAGGCCAAGAACCGCAGGCACCCCAAGGGTGTGGTGATCAACGACCGGTTCGACACCCACTTCGACTTCGCCACGTACGAGCAGCGCACCAACCCCACGATGGACCCGCAGAAGTGGGAGTGCTGCATGACCATGGGCTACTCCTGGGGGTACAACAAGCACGAGCCGGACGAGGACTACAAGACCTCGGAGTTCCTGATCCAGTTGCTCGCCGACGTGGTCAGCAAGAACGGCAACCTGCTGCTGAACATCGGCCCCAAGCCGGACGGCACGATCCCCGGCGTCATGCAGGAGCGGCTGCGGGACATCGGCGCCTGGCTGAAGGTCAACGGCCCCGCGATCTACGGCTCGGCGCCCTGGGTGCGGGCGGAGGAGGAGGGCAGCCCGCTCGGCATCCGCTACACCGTCTCCCCGGGCAAGTTCAACATCATCGTGCTGGGTGCGCCCAGCGGCACCCTGTCGGTGCCCGGCGACATCCCCGTCAGCGCCACCTCCCGCATACGACTGCTCGGGCACAGCGGCAGTCTGCGGTGGACCCGCCGGGACGGAAAGATCCACATCTCTGTCCCGTCGTCCCTTCCCAGCCGTATCGCCAACGTCTTCACCGTCGACTGGGACCGGTGAGCCCCGTGGCAATCAGTGACGGAACCGAGTTCGACACCCTGGGGCCCACGCTCACCGTCACCACGGAGCCGGCCGAGCCGGCCAGTGGTGACACGGTGACCGCCACGGCGGTCCTCACCAACGACTGTCCCTTCCCGCTCCGCAACACCGTGCTCCACCTGATCAGCCCCGGAGCCGTCACGGCGGCGAGGACCATCCCGCTCGGCGACCTGCGGAGCGGCGCGAAGGTCACCCGGCGCTGGGAGACGGCGATGCCGGCCGGCGTCGCCGGGAACGTGGGGTTCACCGCGCACGTGATCTTCGACGTCGACGGGCACAGCACCGACTGCGCGCGGTCCTCGAAGACGTTCACGCTGCCCTACGAGCCCAATGAGGTGCGGGACCCGTACCGGACGTTCACCACCGCCGACGCAACCGAGTTCGGCCAGTACGGCAGCCAGTTGGTGATCTGGGCGGGCGGCCGGGACCTGTCCGGCGGCACCGACGAGAAGGGGATCATCCATCTCCCCGGCTCCGCCACCGAGTCGAGTGTGGTGCAGGTCGAAGCGGTCAGCCTCACCGGCACCGACAACCCCACCGCGAAGTACGGCATCGCCGTCGCCAACGACCTGACCGCGCCCGAAAAGGGCGGCTACGCCGTGCTGACCATGTCACTGCGCTACGGCCTGGAGTTCATGACCGACAGTGACGGCGACGGCCACCTCGACACCTGGGCCGGCGGCGGCGGTTCGGTCCACCCGTCCTGGCTGCGGCTGGTCCGCTCCGGCACGACCTACACGGCGTACAGCACCACCAACCTGTTGTCCTGGACCGAGGTCGCGAGCGTGACGGTGCCCTCGGCGAGCGGGGCCATGGACGCCGGTGTGATCGCCAGCGCGGTCAACACCAACTACCCCGGTACAAGGGTCCAGGCGGTCTTCGACCGTTTCTCCGTGGAGGAAGCATGAGTCCCTACCGCCCCGAGGAGGACTTCCTCACGCCGCCCGTCTCGCTCAGCTTCGATCCGGCCGCCCCCGAACCCGGCGGGGCGGTGACGCTGACGGCCAAGCTCACCAACACCACGCGGATCGCGCTGCAGGGCACGGTGCTGTACCTCTCGGTGGGCGGCGGAGCCGGTCAGGCGTCCTCCCTCGGCAAGGTGGCGCCCGGCACGTCGGTGACCCGTACCTGGAAGACCCGGCTCTCCGACGCCGCCGAAGGCGTGGTCCCGTTGATCGCGCACGCGCTCTTCGACGTGCACGAGGACGGGTCCGACTGCACTCGCGCGACCTCGCTGCTGCAGCTCCCGTACGGGTCGCCGGCCAGTGCCTTCGACAACGCCGGGATCTCCGCCGACGACGCCACCACCACCGCCGACATCGACGGCTCGCGCTCCAGTCTGTCCGCCGGGGCGCTCGCGTCGGTGGGATTGACCCCGGGGGCCTCGGTCACCTACGGCGGGACCACCTTCACCTGGCCGGACACCGAGCCGGGGGCCAAGGACAACGTGGTGTCCTTCGGGCAGAGCGTGCGGCTGTCCGGCACCGGCGGGCGGCTCGCGTTCCTCGGGACCAGCACCTGGGGCGCGGGCAAGGGCCCCGGGAAGGTCGTGTACGCGGACGGCACGGAGCAGGACTTCACCGTCGACGTCCCCGACTGGTACGGAGCGTACGCCTCCGCCGCAGTGGTGCTGCCGTACCGCAACATCCCTTCGGGGCAGGACAACAGCCCCGTCAGCCTCTTCACCTTCGGCGTCGATCTGGAGGACAAGGAACTGCACTCCGTCGTGCTGCCCAAGGTCGGCGACGGGCTGGGCAGCAGTAGCCCCGCACTGCACATCTTCGCGATGACCGTCGCCTGATCCGAGCCTGGGTGCGGCCGGGCAGGCCGTCCGGAGTTCGGAAGATCCCCAAAGTCCTGAGAAAACCTGTGAGGACCTTCATGACAGACAATCAACCCCTCAGCCGCAGACGTCTGCTGACGGGAGCAGCCGCGTTCGGCGGTGTGGTGCTGCTTTCTCCGCCGCTGGGCGCCCAGGCCGCTCCAGGGACCGTGGGCGAGGCCACGAAGCCGTTCAACACGACCCCCGCGTCGCTCGCGCTGCGACGGTTGCTGCCAGATCACCACCGGCAGGTCACGCTGCGGGCGCTGGCCGCGGGCGGCGCCGACCGGTTCAGGGTCACCGGTCGGGCCGGGGAGATCACCGTGGAGGGCACCAGCCCAGCGGTGTTGCTCACCGGCCTCAACACCTATCTCGCACGGGTGGCGAAGGCCGACATCTCCTGGAACGGCGAACAACTGGACCTCCCCAGGCTGCTGCCCGCCCCCGCCGGTGAGATCGCCGGATCGGCGAACGTGCCGCACCGCTTCGCCCTCAACGACACGAATGACGGCTACACCGGCCCGTACCGTGACTGGGACGCGTGGGAACGGGAACTGGACGTCCTCGCCCTGCACGGCATCAACGAGGTCCTCGTCTACACCGGTGCCGACGCCGTCTACTACGACACCTTCCGTCAGTTCGGCTACTCCGACGCGGAGTTGAGGGCGTGGATACCGGCTCCGGCCCATCAGCCGTGGTGGCTGTTGCAGAACATGTCGGGGTTCGGCGGTCCGGTGTCGCGGCGGCTGATCGAGAGGCGTGCCGACCTCGCCACGAAGATCACCGACCGACTGCGGGAACTGGGCATGACTCCCGTGCTGCCGGGCTACTTCGGCACCGTGCCCGACGAGTTCGTGGCGAAGAACGGCGGCGACGCCGCGGTCGTCGCCCAGGGCGACTGGGGCGCCTTCAAGCGACCCGACTGGCTCGACCCGCGGACAACAGCCTTCCAGGAGGTCGCCGCCGCCTTCTACCACGCCCAGTCGGAACGCTTCGGCGACAGCACCATGTACAAGATGGACCTGCTGCACGAAGGCGGCAACCCGGGTGACGTACCCGTGGGACAGGCGGCGAAGGCCGTGGAGGCGGCGCTGCGCAAGGCCCACCCCGGCGCCGTCTGGGCGATCCTCGGCTGGCAGAACAACCCCAGCAGGGACATCCTCGACGCCGTCGACAAGTCCGGGATGTTCGTCGTCGACGGACTGTCGGACCGCTACACCACGGTCACCGACCGCGAGAGCGACTGGGGCGGCACCCCGTACGCGTTCGGCAGCATCTGGAACTTCGGCGGCCACACGCCGATGGGAGCCAACGCCCCCGACTGGGTGGAGCAGTACCCGAAGTGGCGGGACAAGGACAACAGCGCCCTGGCCGGCATCGCCGCGATGCCCGAGGGTGCCGACAACAACCACGCCGCCCTGGCCCTGCTCACCGACCTGGCCTGGACGCCCGGCACCATCGACCTCGACACCTGGTTCGCCTCGTACGCGGTGTCCCGGTACGGCGCGGAGGACCCGCACGCGCTCGCGGCCTGGAAGATCATCGGCGACACGGCGTACGGCATGACGCGCGCCGACAGCTGGAGCGAGGCACCCGACGGACTGTTCGGGGCCCGTCCGAGCCTGGGCGCGAACAAGGCGGCGGCCTGGGGACCGGAAGCGGACCGCTACGACACCACCGCGTTCGACCTGGCACTGTCCGAACTGCTCCAGGTGGCGCCCGCGCTGCGCGACAACTCGGCGTACCGCTACGACCTGGCCGATGTGGCCCGGCAGGTGCTGTCCAACCGGAGCCGGATGCTGCTGCCGCAGATCAAGGCGGCCTACGACACGGCCGACCGCGCCCGCTTCGACGAGCTCACCGGCATCTGGGTGGACTGGATGAAGCTCATGGACAAGGTGCTGGCCACCAGCGGGCAGCACCTGCTCGGCAGGTGGCTGGCCGACGCCCGCTCCTGGGGCGGCACGAAGGCCGAGAAGGACCAGCTGGAGTACGACGCACGGTCGATCATCACCACCTGGGCCTCCCGGGCCAGCAGCGAGGAGGGGCTGCACGACTACGCCAACCGGGAGTGGTCCGGGCTGGTCGGCGGCCTCTATCTGACCCGCTGGACCTTGTACTTCCGGGAACTGTCCAGCGCCTTGAAGGAGGACCGCCAGCCGAAGACGGTCGACTGGTTCGCGCTGGAAGACGACTGGGCGCACCGGCACGACAGTTACCCGACGAAGACCACGGGTGACGTCCAGAAGGTGGCACGGCAGATCCACGACACCCTGGCCTCCGACCCGCACCAGGTCACGCTGACCGCGTCCGCCCCCACGGGCGCGGTGGCGGAGGGCCGCCCGGTCACGGTCACCGTGTCGTTCACCAACCGCAACGGCTTCGCCCCGGCCACGGAGGTGAAGCTGTCCGTCGACGCACCGGAGGGGATGACCGCCGAGCCGGCCGGCCCGACCACCGCGGCGTCCCTCGCCCCGGGTGACACCTTCTCGGCGACCTTCACAGTCGCCCTCGCGAAGGCCACCGGAGCACTGATCTCCCGGGTGCCGGTGCGCGCGTCCTACCAATCCGGCGGCACGCGCGGCTCGGCCTCGGCGTCGGTCCGGCTGATGGCGGGCACCGGGGTGGGCGACCCCTACCGGAGCGCCTCCTTCAACGACGCGGTCTTCGGCCGGTCCGGCGACGCGATCGCCATCGAGGGCGCGGGCGCGGACCTGTGGGGCGGGACCAACGAGTTCGGCACGGTCTACCGGCCCGCCGCCTTCACGGCCTCCTCGACCGCCACGGTCCAGGTCACCTCACAGGACACCACCGGCGGCTGGGCCCGGGCCGGGCTGATGGTCCGTAACGACCTCTCCGAGAACGGCTCGGCCGGTTACGTCAATCTGGCGGTGACTCCCTCCAACGGCTGCGCGCTGTCCTGGGACTCCGACGGCAACGGTCAGTTCGACGCCATCGAACTGACCGGTTCGCTGTCCGCTCCGGTGCATCTGCGGCTGACGCGCTCCGGCGACACGTACACCGGCGAGTGCAGCCGTGACGGCGTCACCTGGACCAAGGTCGGCACCGCCACACCGGGCGGCGTCGCCGGCACCCAGGACATCGGCGTCTTCATGACGGCGGCCAACGGCTGGACCGACACCCGGGGGATCGCCGGTTTCGAGGGCTTCTCCGTCACCTGAGCGCAGGGGCTGTGCCCGGGGCCGGAGCCGCACCACGCGGCTCCGGCCCCGAGCCGCCACGCGGCTCCGGCGCGGACAGCAGGGGCGCGGTGCTGCCCTCATGGCCCGATCCGCGTGACGTTCGCGGTGGAGCGGCGTACGTCAAGGAGGTGCCGCGTCCCTGTCCCCCTCTCACCCTCAGGGTGCCGTCGCGGTCCACGCGTCGTCGTCCAGGGTGAGGAAGGCGTCCGTCTCCGAGCGCGGAGGCAGGACGGGCACGTCGTCCCGGGTGCGCAGCGCGGCGGTGGCCGTGAGGTGGCCGAGGCGGAGGCGGGCGCGCTCGTCGCGGTGCTCCAGGACTCCGGCCAGGTAACCGGCGGCGAAGGCGTCGCCCGCGCCGACTGGTTCGACGACCTTGGTGGGCAGCGACGGCACGAAGGTCCGCACGCCCTCGGTATACGAGGTCGCCCCGTGCTCGGCGTCCTTGACGACCACGCAAGGTGCGGGGGCGAGCAGGTCCGCGATGTCGTCCGGGTGGGCGGTGCCCCACAACGCCTCGGCCTCGTCCCGGCCGACGAACACGATGTCGGCGGCGCGGGCGAGCGGCAGCAAGGCCTGCGCGGCGTCCGTACCGGCGGCACGCCAGAGCGCCGGGCGGTGGTTGACGTCGAAGGAGACGACCGGACCGCGGCGACCGCCGTCCCGTTGTGACAGCAGCGCGTCCAGCAGCCGGGCACAGCTGTCGGAGAGGGCCGCGGCGACGCCCGACAGGTGGACGATCCGGGCCCGGCGGAGCGCCGGCCACCGGGCCAGCTCCGGGCCCATGCCGGTCGCCGCGGAGCCACGACGGTAGTAGTGCGTACGGGTGTGGCCCGGGCCCGGGTCCTTGAAATAGACCCCGGTCGGCCGCTGAGGGTCGGTCTCCACGGCGCTCACGTCCACGCCGCGCGCGCCGAGCTCGGCGAGGATCCGGCGGCCGAACGGATCGTCGCCGAGACGGCTCACCCACGCCGCGCGGTGCCCGAGTCCGGCGAGCCCGCAGGCGACATTGGACTCGGCGCCGCCGATGCCCAGGCTGAGCGCGGACTGCTCGGCGAGGGGGCGGGAGTCCGGGGGCGCGAGCACAGCCATCGTCTCGCCCACACACACGACATCGGCCGGCTGCTCCTGGCCTTGGGGTCGGGCATCGCGGGCAGGGGTCGGGAAGGGCTGGACAGGCTGCACGTCATCCAACGGGATTCTCCTGGCGGACAGTTCGGGGGCGCGTGGGTGAGGGGAGGCCGACGGGGGAGCTCGGGGAGCTCGTGATGCCCGGGGGTGGTGGGTTCGGCGCCCGCTGACCCCGCCCGCCGGGCATCACCCCCAGTCCGCCGGGCGTCACGCCCCGCCTGTCAGCCGCAGCATGACCTTGCTGCTTCCGCTGCGCACATCCGCGGCGACGGCGAGCGCCTCCTCGGCCCGTTCGAGCGGGAAGCGGTGGGTGATCAGCGGGGTCACGTCCAGGCCGTCGGCGAGGGCGCGCAGCGCGTCGTCGATCTCGTCGACGAAGCGGTACGAGCCGATCCAGGTGATCTCCCGGGTCACCAGGTCACCGAGCACAGCCGCCGCGGCCGTACCGGGCAGGTTGCCGACCTGGACGAGGGTGCCGCCCCGGGCCGTGGCCCTGAGCACCGGCCCGAGCGCGGCCGGGGCACCCGACGCCTCGAAAACCACGTCCGTGTCCGCGGGCAGTCCGTCGCCGGCGGAGAGGTCGCGGATCTCGTCGGCGCCCATGGCACGGGCGACGTCCAAGGACGAGGCCGCCAGGTCGGCGGCGATCACCCGGCCCGCCCCCCGGTACCGGGCGGCGGCGACGACCAGCGAGCCGATCGGCCCGCAGCCGTTGACCAGGACCGTACGGCCGCGCAGCTCGGGGACCCGGCCGACGGCGTGCAGGGCGACGGCCAACGGCTCGGCCAGCGCGCCCTGTTCGGTGTCGACGCCGTCCGGCAGGGGGCGGATCTGGGCTGCGGGGACCGTCCGGTACTCGCTGAACCCGCCGTCGGTGTGCGGCTCGAAGGCCGCCGAGCCGAAGTAGCGGACGTGCGGGTGGAGGTTGGTCCGGCCGGCGATGCGCTCGGGAAGGACGCCGTCGCCGACGACCCGGGCCGGATGGACGGTGACCGACTGTCCTTCCCGCAGCCCGGTGACCCCGTCACCGAGCGCGGCGATCCGGCCCGCGACCTCGTGCCCGAGCACGAGCGGGTGGGCGAGCGAGGCCGTCCCGGACGCCCCCTTCTTCCAGTACGCGATGTCGGACCCGCAGATCCCGCCCCACTCCATGGCGAGCAGCACCTCGCCGGTGCCGGGCACCGGCCGGTCCCGTTCGTCGATGCGCAGATCGCCGGGGCCGTGCACGACGAGCGCCCGCATCGGGCCGGTGGCGGGTCGCGCGGCGCCTCGCTGTGTGCGTGTGTTCATACGGCGTCCTCCAGCCGGACGAGATCCCGGCCGCGTGTCTCGGGCGCGAGCAGCGCGCTGACGAAGGTGATGAGGGAGTAGACGACGAGCATCGCCGCGATGGGCCACCAACTCCCGGTGACGGCCGTGAGGGTGGCCGCGAGGACCGGCCCGATGGCGGTGGCGAGGATGCCGCCGATCTCCTTGGCGAGGGCGAGTTGGGTGAACCGGGCGCGGGCGCCGAAGAGTTCGGCCATCGTGACGCTCTCCAGCGAGAACAGTCCGAGGACACCGACGTTCAGGCCGAGAACCATGCCGAGCATCACGCCGGGGGTCGAGCCGGAGGTGATGAGGAGCATCACCGGGAAGGCGATGGCCGCGGTCAGCGCCGTGAGCACGAGGTAGACGACGCGGCGGCCGAAGCGGTCACCGAGCAGACCGACCACGGGCACGGTGGCGAAGCCCACCAGCGAGCCGTACAGGATCGCGTCCGTCGGGACGGACCGGCCGACCGCCAGGTTGGTGGCGAGGTAGCCGACGAGGAACGTCTGGACCAGCCCGGAGTTGCCCGCCTGGCCGAAGCGCAGCCCCAGCGCGAGGAAGAACGCCTTGCCCTTGCGCTGCCGGATACCGGCGGCCAGGACGCCGCCCTCCCGCTCGTCGGACGTGACGATCGCGGACTCGACCTCGTCCTTGGTCAGCGCCGTCCCGCCGACGACATCGGGGCGCTCCTCGAAGACCGGGCTCTCCTTGAGGCCGCGCCGCAGCCAGACCGCGAACAGCATCAGCGCGAAGCTCAGCAGGAACGGCAACCGCCAGCCCCAGGCCAGCAGTTGCTCCTCGCTGAGCACCGCGAGCAGGATCGCCCAGAGACCGGAGGCGGCGAGTGTCCCGGAGTTGGTGCCGAGTGACACCAGCGAGGAGATCAGGCCGCGCCGCTTGACGGGGGCGTACTCGGCGAGGAGTACGGTCGCGCCCGCGATCTCGGCGCCGGCGCCGAAGCCCTGGACCAGCCGCAGAACGACGAGCAGGACCGGCGCGAGGATGCCGATGGTGGCGTACGTGGGCAGGGCGCCGATGAGGGTGGTGGAGGCGCCCATCAGCAGGATGGTGAGGTACAGGACCTTCTTCCGGCCGATCCGGTCGCCCATCCGCCCGAAGTAGACGGCGCCGGCGAGCCGGGCGACGTATCCGACTCCGTAGGTGGCCATCGCGGCGATCAGACCGATGGCCGGGCTGACGTCCGGGAAGAAGATCTTGTCGAAGACGATGGCGGCGGCCAGCGAGTACAGCTGGAAGTCCATGAACTCCATGGCCGTGCCCAGCCAGCCGGAGACGGCGGCCCGGGCCAGATCGCGCGTGCTGCGTTGTGCGGGTGGCGTCTGCTGAGCGGCTGTGACGCTGTCCTTCATCGTGAACTCCGTTGTTCGGGGAGTGAAGTGCGGCTCTTGCGAGGGAGGTGACTCACACGTAGGGGTGGATCAGGAGCGGGAGGTGGGGTCAGACGCAGGGGCGGATCGAGAGCGGGGAGGCCCCGGCGCAGGGTGGCTCACCAGCGGGGAGGGATCAGATCTCGACGCGTCCGGCGCGCAGCGCCGGAAGCCGGCCGGCGACTGCGGCCACGAGGGCGTCGTCCGCCGCGAGGTCCGCCGCACCGAGGACGCGCAACAGCGCGCGTACTGCCTGCAACGGCCCGGTCGCGGCGCTCCAGCAGCCGGCGAGCGCCTCCGCCGCGGGGTCGGCGAGGACGTCGGCGGCCCGGTCGGTGCTCACCACCCAGGCGGCGAGGGCGAGTTCCAGCACCGGCGTACCCGCACCACGCTCCCGCAGCGTACGCAGGGCGGGCAGCCAGCGTTCCGTGATCTTCAGTGATGCGTCGGTACCGATCTGCCGCAGCAGGTGCCGCATGGCGGGATTGCGGAACCGTACGACGAGGTCGTCGGCGTAGGCGACCGGGTCGGGCCGGCCCGCGGGGAGCGTCGGGGCGACCTCCGCGCACAGGGCCCGAACCAGGCGTTCGCCCCAGTCGGCCGCCATCGTCTCGGCGATCGTGGTGAGTCCCGCGGCCGTGCCGAGGCAGGCCAGTGCCGAGTGGGAGCCGTTCAGCAGCCGCAGCTTGGTCAGCTGGTACGGCGTCACGTCCGGGACGAACAGGGCGCCGTCCCGCTCCCAGGGCGGCCGGGGAGCGGCGAAGGTGTCCTCCAGCACCCACTGCCGGTACGGTTCGGCCGTCACGCACAGGGCGTCGCGTACGCCGAGAGCGGCCTGTGCCGTCGTCCGGTCGGCCTCGCCGGTCGCGGGCACGATCCGGTCCACGACCGTCGAGGGGAAGGTGACGGACGAGGCCATCCGGTCCAGCACCCACGCACGGTCCGGCCAGCCGGACGCCCGTACGAAGTCGTGGACCACCCTGCGCAGCGCGCCCCCGTTGTCCGCCATGTTGTCGCAGGACACGACAGCGATCGGAGGTGCGCCGGCCCGCATCCGCGCCGCCAGCCCGGCGGCGAGGCGCCCGACCACCGTGCCGAGCGGCCCGGAGGGGTCCGCCGCGAGGTCGGCGGCGACCGGCGGGGCCGCACGGTCCAGCCCGCCGGTCGCGGGAGAGCGGTGGTAGCCCTTCTCGGTCACGGTGAGCGTCACCACCGTCACCCCGGGGTCGGCGAGCAGGGCGTCGACGGCCTGGGCGCCGGGGCCCATGGCCAGCGCGTCGACGACCGAGCCCACGACCCGCGTCAGGTGTGCGTCCGGACGGCGTTCGGTGAGCGAGTACAGACAGTCCTGGTCCCTCAGGGCTCGTACGGTCTCGGTCGACCGGGGCGCGACCGCGGTGATGCCCCAGGGTTCGCCGGAGAGGGCGGCGGCCTGCTCGGTGTACACCGCCTGGTGCGCCCGGTGGAAGGCGCCGAGCCCGAAGTGGACGACACGGGTGCGCAGTTCGGCGGGATCGACCGCGGGCCGCAGCGCGGGCGGGAGCCGCAAGGCCGCCGCGCGGTTCAACAGGGCGCTCACCAGTCGTGCACCGACCCGTCGAGGCGGCGCGCGACGGGCAGATAGCGCCGCTGGTAGGGGAACCGTTCGGCCGCCTTCTCGTCGTACTCGACGCCCAGGCCCGGATCCTCGGAGGGGTGCAGCATGCCGTCGGCGAAGGTGACCCCGGAACGGAAGACCTCGGCGGTCTCGTCGGGGTGGCCCATGTACTCCTGGATGCCGAAGTTCGGCACGGCGAGGTCGAGATGGACGGCGGCGGCCATGCTGACGGGGGAGAGGTCGGTCGCCCCGTGCGAGCCGGTGCGCACGTGGTAGAGCGCGGCGAGGTCGAAGATCCGCCGCAGGTGGGTGATGCCGCCGGCGTGGACGACGGTGGTGCGGACGTAGTCGACGAGCTGTTCGGTGATGAGGTGCTGGACGTCCCAGATCGAGTTCATCACCTCGCCGACCGCGATCGGTGTCGTGGTGTGCTGCCGGATCAGCCGGAACGCCTCCTGGTTCTCGGCCGGTGTCGGGTCCTCCATCCAGAACAGCCGGCAGCCCTCGACGCTCTTGCCGAACCGGGCCGCCTCGATCGGGCTCAGCCGGTGGTGCACGTCGTGCAGCAGATGGAAACCGAAGCCGAAGCGTTCCCGTACGGCTTCCAGGTAGGCGGGCGCGAAACCGAGGTAGGCCTCGGTGTCCCAGGGCTGCTCCTCGGGCAGTTCGGTCGCGGCGGGCTCGTAGACCTTGCCCTTGCGCACTCCGTACGTCCCGCCGACGTCGGGCACGGCGGCCTGCGCCCGTACGGCCTTGTAGCCCAGCTCCAGATAACGCTCGACGTCGTCCAGCAGGGAGGGCACGTCGGTGCCGCTGGCGTGCGAGTAGACCAGGACGCCGTCCCGGGAGCGGCCGCCGAGGAGCTGGTAGACGGGCAGACCGGCCGTCTTGCCCTTGATGTCCCACAGGGCGGTGTCGACGGCGGCTATGGCGGTCATGGTCACCGGTCCCCGCCGCCAGTACGCCCCCTTGTAGAGGTACTGCCAGATGTCCTCGATGCGGGCGGGGTCCCTCCCGACCAGCAGCGGGGCCACGTGGTCGCGCAGATAGCTGGCGACGGCCAGTTCACGGCCGTTGAGGGTGGCGTCACCGAGTCCGGTCACGCCGTCGGTGGTGGTGATGCGCAAGGTGACGAAGGTGCGGCCAGGGGAGGCGACGAACACCTCCACACGCTCGATCTTGCTCACTGCGGGCTCCTAGGTCGGGCTCCTGGATCGGACTCCTGGATCAGACTGGATTGTCCTCCTGGACCGGACTCCTGGATCGGACTGGATCGGCCTCGGATCGACTCCTTGGTCGCGAAGTACTTGTATACAAGCATCTGTCGCGCAGAAGGGCAATACTTGTGTCGCCGCTCTACGTACGATGGGCACATGGCTCATACCAACGGGCGGCGGACGAGCCGGCGCGACATCTACGTGAAGTTGCGCCAGATGGTCCTGGCCCTCGAACTCGCCCCGGGCGCCGCGCTGTCGGAGAACGAACTCGCCGCGTCCCTGGGTGTCAGCCGCACTCCGGTGCGGGAGAGCCTGATCCTGCTGGCCCAGGAGGGGCTGGTGCAGGTCTTCCCGAAGATCGGGTCGTTCGTCTCCCGGGTGGACCCGGCGCAGGTCGCCGACGCGCAGTTCCTGCGGGAGGCGGTGGAACTCGCCTCACTCGACGACCTGCCCGAGGACCTCGACGCCCCACTCGTCGAGGAACTGCGGCACAACCTGAAGCGCCAGCGGCACGCGGACCTCGGCCTGGAGGAGTTCTTCGCCCTGGACGAGGCGTTCCACCACGGCCTGATGCGGCTGAGCGGTCACGGCGACGTCTGGACCACCGTCGCCGCGGCCAAGGGCCACCTGGACCGGGCCCGGCGGCTCGGCCTGCACGAGAACGTGTCCCCGGCCGTGTTCGCCGCCCAGCACCACGAGATCCTCGACGCGGTCGTCGGCGGGAACGTCCCGCTCGCCCGTACCGCCATGCGCACCCATCTGCGGGCCGTCTTCCAGGACATCGAACGCATCCGCGCGCACTCGCCCGAACTGTTCGCCGCCGACGCCTCCACGGTGCCGGTGCGGCGCAACGTCGTCGTCTGGGAGTGACCCGTTCCGGGCCCGACGGCCGAGTGGTGACGGCCCGAGCACCGGCGTACGGTCGAACGGTGGACGCCACCGTTCACCCCTTCGTCGCGGGGGCGTGAGCCCCCGAGAGACGGCACCCCATGAGCAGCAGCCCGCAACCGACCTCCGCAGGGCAGGCCACCACCCGGGAAAACGGCGGTGGCGGAAACGTGATGGCCCTACTGGTCATCGCCTCGTGCCAGTTGATGGTGGTCCTGGACATCACCATCGTGAACATCGCGCTGCCGGACATCCAGCGCTCCCTGGGCTTCTCCACCACCAGCCTGGCCTGGGTGGTCAACGCCTACACCCTCACCTTCGGCGGTCTGCTGCTGCTCGGCGGCCGGACCGGCGACATCCTCGGCAGACGGCGCGTGTTCATCTTCGGTGTGCTGCTGTTCGTGCTCGCCTCCCTGCTCGGCGGGCTCGCCCAGAACGAGGGCCAACTCCTCGCCGCACGCGCCGTCCAGGGCGTCGGCGGCGCCATCGCGTCCCCGACCGCGCTGTCCCTGGTCAGTACGACCTTCCGCGAAGGCCCCGAACGCAACCGGGCCTTCGGGGTCTTCGCCGGGGTCTCGGCGGCCGGCGGCGCGATCGGGCTGCTCGCCGGGGGGATGCTCGTGGAGTGGTTGAACTGGCGGTGGGTGCTCTTCGTCAACGTCCCCATCGGGCTGCTCATCGTCCTCGCCACGCCCCGTTGGATCAGGGAGTCCGAACGCCACCCGGGCCACTTCGACATCACCGGCGCGCTGACCTCCACCATCGGCATGGTCCTGCTGGTGTACGGGTTCATCAGGGCCGCGCAGGAGGGCTGGCGGGACGCGCTCACGCTGGGCTCGTTCGGTGCGGCCGTCGTCTTCCTCGCCTTGTTCATCCTGGTCGAGAGGCGTTCGAAACAGCCGATCACACCGCTGCACATGTTCGCCGACCGAAACCGCGCCGGAACCTACGGCATCATGCTCTGCCTCTCAGCCGCGATCTTCGGCATGTTCTTCTTCCTCACCCTCTTCGTGCAGGACGTGCTGAACTTCAGCCCGCTGGCCACCGGGTTCGCCTTCCTGCCGGTCACCGTGGTCATCGCGATCGGCGCCGGGCTGGCCTCGCGATTCCTGCCGACGTACGGACCCAAACCCTTCATGGTGGTGGGCGGGATCCTGGCCGCGTCCGGGCTGGCCTGGCTGACCCTGACCGGCGTCCACTCCACCTACGCGGGCAGCGTCCTCGGCCCGATCCTCGTGTTCAGCCTGGGCATGGGCATGGAGTTCGTCTCGCTCACCCTGATGGCCTTGTCCAACGTCCCGGTCCGGGAGACCGGCGCGGCCTCCGGACTGCTCAACGCCACCCAGCAGGTCGGCGGCTCGCTCGGGCTGTCCATCCTGGTCACCACGTTCGGCACGGCCAGCACCAACGAGGCGCAGAAGCAGGTGCCGGGCTTCCTGTCCCAGGCGACCCCGGCCGAACGTCTGCGCTTCGAACACACCGGTCAGCTCCCGCGTCCCTGGTCCGACGAAGTCCTCACGGCCGGGGTCTCGGCCGCCTTCGTCGTGGCCGCGATCTTCGCCGTGGTCGCCGCGCTGATCGCTCTCCTGGCCATCCAGGTCCGCTCCTCGGATCTGGAGCGACTGAAGGGCGGGGTGGGGGCCGGTCCGGTCTGATCCCCCGCGACACCTTCGACGTGACCCGGGTCTCATGGCATGGTCGGGGTAGAGCCGGGACCATGAGGTACTTCACCGGCAGGCCGAAGGGAACGGGAATGCTCCGCAAGGTACTGGTCGCCAACCGTGGTGAGATCGCGATTCGCGCGTTCCGCGCCGGCTACGAGGTGGGCGCGCGGACCGTCGCTGTCTTCCCGTACGAGGACCGCAACTCACTGCACCGGCTGAAGGCCGACGAGGCCTACGAGATCGGTGAACCCGGGCATCCCGTACGGGCCTACCTGTCCGTCGAGGAGATCATCCGCGCCGCCCGCCAGGCCGGCGCCGACGCCGTCTACCCGGGGTACGGCTTCCTGTCCGAGAACCCCGACCTCGCGCGCGCCTGCGAGGAGGCGGGCATCACCTTCGTCGGACCGAGCACGCAGATCCTGGAGCTGACGGGCAACAAGGCCCGCGCGGTGGCCGCGGCCCGCGCGGCCGGCGTCCCGGTCCTGGGCTCCTCGGCGCCCTCCGGCGACGTGGATGAACTGGTCCGCGCCGCCGACGACATCGGCTTCCCCCTCTTCGTCAAGGCGGTGGCCGGCGGTGGCGGACGCGGGATGCGCCGGGTCGAGGAGCCCACGCGGCTGCGGGAGTCCATCGAGGCGGCGGCCCGCGAGGCGGCGTCCGCGTTCGGCGACGCCACCGTCTTCCTGGAGAAGGCCGTCGTCGAACCCCGCCACATCGAGGTGCAGATCCTCGCCGACGGCGACGGCAACGTCATCCACCTCTTCGAACGGGACTGTTCGGTGCAGCGCCGGCACCAGAAGGTGATCGAGTTGGCGCCCGCGCCCCACCTCGACCCGGAGCTGCGCGAGCGGATGTGCGCCGACGCCGTGCGCTTCGCCCGGGAGATCGGCTACCGCAACGCGGGCACCGTCGAGTTCCTGCTCGACCGCGAGGGCAACCACGTCTTCATCGAGATGAACCCGCGCATCCAGGTCGAGCACACGGTCACCGAGGAGGTCACCGACGTCGACCTCGTCCAGGCGCAGCTGCGCATCGCCGCCGGCGAGACCCTGGCCGACCTCGGGCTGTCCCAGGAGACGGTCACCCTGCGCGGCGCCGCCCTCCAGTGCCGGATCACCACCGAGGACCCCGCCAACGGCTTCCGCCCGGACACCGGCAAGATCAGCGCCTACCGCTCGCCCGGCGGCTCGGGCATCCGGCTCGACGGCGGAACCACCCACGCCGGTACGGAGATCAGCGCCCACTTCGACTCGATGCTGGTCAAACTCACCTGTCGCGGCCGGGACTTCACCACCGCGGTCAACCGCGCCCGGCGTGCGCTGGCCGAGTTCCGCATCCGGGGCGTGTCCACCAACATCCCGTTCCTACAGGCCGTCCTCGACGACCCGGACTTCCAGGCGGGCCGGGTCACCACGTCGTTCATCGAGCAGCGTCCGCACCTGCTGACCTCCCGCCACTCCGCCGACCGCGGCACCAAGCTGCTCACCTATCTGGCCGACGTGACGGTGAACAAGCCGCACGGCGAGCGACCCGAACTGATCGACCCGAGCAGCAAACTCCCGCCGATCGCCGGCATCGAGCCCGCCGCCGGTTCGAAGCAGATGCTCACCGAACTCGGCCCCGAGGGTTTCGCCCGCCGGCTGCGCGAGTCCCCGACCATCGGCGTCACCGACACCACCTTCCGGGACGCGCACCAGTCGCTCCTCGCCACCCGCGTCCGCACCAAGGACATGCTCGCCGTCGCCCCGGTGGTGGCGCGCACCCTGCCCGAGCTGCTGTCCCTGGAGTGCTGGGGCGGCGCCACCTACGACGTCGCCCTCCGCTTCCTCGCCGAGGACCCGTGGGAGCGGCTGGCCGCCCTGCGCGAGGCCGTCCCCAACCTCTGCCTGCAGATGCTGCTGCGCGGCCGCAACACCGTGGGCTACACCCCGTATCCCACCGAGGTGACCGACGCCTTCGTGCAGGAGGCCGCGGACACCGGCATCGACATCTTCCGGATCTTCGACGCACTCAACGACGTCGGCCAGATGCGCCCCGCCATCGACGCCGTACGCGCCACCGGCACGGCGATCGCCGAGGTCGCCCTCTGCTACACCTCCGACCTGTCCGACCCGAACGAGCGGCTCTACACCCTCGACTACTACCTCCGCCTGGCCGAGCAGATCGTGGACGCGGGCGCCCACGTCATCGCCGTCAAGGACATGGCCGGCCTGCTCCGCGCCCCGGCCGCCGCGAAGCTCGTCTCCGCCCTGCGCCGGGAGTTCGACCTGCCGGTGCACCTGCACACCCACGACACGGCGGGCGGCCAGCTCGCCACCTACCTCGCGGCGATCCAGGCCGGCGCGGACGCCGTGGACGGGGCGGTGGCCTCCATGGCGGGCACCACCTCCCAGCCGTCGCTGTCGGCGATCGTGGCCGCGACCGACCACTCCGAACGGCCCACCGGCCTCGACCTGAAGGCCGTCGGCGACCTGGAGCCGTACTGGGAGAGCGTCCGCCGGATCTACGCCCCGTTCGAGGCGGGCCTCGCCTCGCCGACCGGACGCGTCTACGACCACGAGATCCCCGGCGGCCAGCTCTCCAACCTGCGCACCCAGGCCGTCGCCCTGGGCCTCGGCGACCGCTTCGAGGACATCGAGGCCATGTACGCCGCCGCCGACCGCATTCTCGGCCACCTGGTGAAGGTCACCCCGTCCTCCAAGGTGGTCGGCGACCTCGCCCTGCACCTCGTCGGCGCCGGCGTGTCACCCGAGGAGTTCGAGGCAACGCCCGACAAGTACGACATCCCGGACTCCGTCATCGGCTTCCTGCGCGGCGAACTGGGCACCCCGCCCGGCGGCTGGCCGGAGCCGTTCCGCAGCAAGGCGCTCAAGGGTCGGGCCGAGGCCAAACCCGTACAGGAACTGACCGCCGAGGACCGCACCGGCCTGGAGAAGGACTGTCGCGCCACCCTCAACCGGCTGCTGTTCCCTGGCCCGACGCGCGAGTACGAGACCCACCGCGAGAGCTACGGCGACACCAGCCTGCTGGACAGCAAGGACTTCTTCTACGGCCTGCGGCCCGGGAAGGAGTACGCCGTCGACCTCGAACCCGGCGTCCGGCTTCTCATCGCGCTGGAAGCCGTCGGCGAGGCCGACGAACGCGGGCTGCGGACCGTGATGTCCACCCTGAACGGTCAGCTGCGTCCGATCCAGGTGCGTGACGCCGCGGCCTCCTCCGACCTCCCCGTCACCGAGAAGGCCGACCGCGCCGACTCCGGCCATGTCGCCGCGCCCTTCGCGGGGGTGGTGACCCTCACGGTCGCCGAGGGCGACGAGGTGGACGCGGGGGCCACGGTCGCCACCATCGAGGCGATGAAGATGGAGGCCGCGATCACCGCCCCGAAGGCCGGCCGCGTGTCCCGGCTGGCGATCAACAAGATCCAGCAGGTGGAGGGCGGCGACCTGCTCGTCGAGATCGCATAGGCTGCCGCACCGCCGTCGCCTTCGGGGCCGACATCGGACCGGTCAGATCGGGCCGAGATCAGATCGGCTGGACAGGGCTGGTGGGCGTCCGCCGCGACGCTGTTCCACGGCATCAGGGACGAGGGGCCGGGGGCTCCGGCTCAGTTGCCGGGGGCGCCGGCTCGCAGTCCGTCCATGACGAGGTCCAGCAGGCGGGTCGCCCGCGGCTGCCAGTCCTCGTAGGGGGCGAGCTGCCACAGGCCGGCGATGGCCAGCAAGAAGTCGTCCCCCGTCACTCCGGGACGGATCGTGCCCGCCTCCTCGCAGGCGCGGAGCAGAAGGCCGGCCGCCTCCGTCACCGCGGTGTGGCCCGGTTTCGCCACGTTCCCCGGCGAGGTGGACATGACCTGACGGATCGCCTCCGCCATGCCCGCCTTGGTCATCGCGAGCCGGGCGAGGTGGTCCATCCACGCGCGCAGCGCGCGGTCGGGTTCCCTGGTCTCGAGCAACAGGGGCGCGGCCTCGGCGACCTGCCGCATCTCGTGGCGGTAGATCTCGAGTACGAGAGCCTCGCGGTCGGGGAAGTTACGGTAGAACGTGCCCTGCCCGACGCCCGCCTTCTTGGCGATCGCGCTCAGCGGGGTGCAGGCGGACCGGGAGAGCTCGGCCAGGGCCACTTCCAGGATGCGTTCGCGGTTGCGCTGCGCGTCCGAACGCAGGGGCGTTTCCTTCTTCTGCCGCACTCGTCCTCCTCGCCGGCTTGTGTCCGGAACTCGTCCTTGCGAACCGGACAGCTGTCCACTACGTTCGCTGATAACGGACAGCTGTCCGTTTGAGCCCACTCTAGCGTCGAATCGACGCCCCGACGTGCCGGGATACGCGAAAGAAGGCTGATCATGGCCCCAGCCCCCTCGTCGACGTACAGCGACATCACCCTGAACATCAACGGCGAGAAGCACACCCTGTCCGTCGACCACCGCACCACCCTGCTCGACGCCCTGCGCGAGCGCCTCGATCTGACCGGCACCAAGAAGGGCTGCGACCAGGGACAGTGCGGTGCCTGCACGGTACTGCTCGACGGCCGCCGTGCGGTGTCCTGTCTGCAACTCGCCGTGGCCGCGGAAGGGCGGGAGATCGCCACCATCGAGGGTTTAGCCGAGGGCGACCAACTCCACCCGGTACAGCAGGCGTTCCTCGACCTGGACGGCTACCAGTGCGGCTACTGCACACCCGGGCAGATCTGTTCGGCGATCGCGGTGATCGAGGAACACGCGGCCGGCTGGCCCAGCGCCGTCACCGACGACGTCCGCCCCGAGGCCGGACCACCGCCCCTGAGCGCCGAGGAGATCCGGGAGCGGATGAGCGGGAACCTGTGCCGCTGCGGCGCGTACGTGTCGATCGTCCAGGCCGTGGCCCAGGCAGCGGAAGCGAAAACCAAGGAGGCGTCAGCGTGAGGGAGTTCGCATACGACCGGGCCGTCGACGTCGTTGGCGCCCTCGCCCTGCTCGACGCCGATCCCGACGCCCGTTTCCTGGGCGGCGGCACCAACCTCGTCGACCTGATGAAGACCGGCGTCGAGCGGCCCGCCCGGCTGGTCGACGTCCGCGACCTCCCGCTGGACGACATCGCGGTGACGGCCGACGGCGGCCTGCGCATCGGCGCGACCGTCACCAACAGCGACCTCGCCGCTCATCCCGAAGTCCGCCGCCGCTACCCGGCGTTGGCCCAGGCCGTGCTGGCCGGCGCCTCCGGTCAGCTGCGCAACATGGCCACCGTCGGCGGAAATCTGCTCCAGCGCACCCGCTGCGGCTACTTCACCGACGTGACCAAGCCCTGCAACAAGCGGGTCCCCGGCAGTGGTTGCCCCGCGATCGAGGGCGAGCACCACAACCACGCCATCCTGGGTGCCTCCGCGCACTGCGTGGCCACCCACCCCTCGGACATGGGCGTGGCGCTGACCGCCTTCGACGCGGTCGTCTCGTACGAAACCGCGGACGGACCGGGCGAGTTGCTCCTCGCCGACTTCTACCTGCCGGTCGGCGACACCCCGCACCGGGAGACCACGTTGCCGCCGGGCGCGCTGATCACCGGCGTCACCCTGCCGCCCGCTGAGGTGGCCGCCCACTCCCGCTACCGGAAGGTGCGCGAGCGCGCCTCGTACGCCTTCGCCATCGGCTCCCTCGCCGCCGCGCTCGACGTCCGGGACGGCGTCGTGCACGAGGCGCGCCTGGCGTTCGGGGCGGTCGCGTCCCGGCCGTGGCGGGCCGCGACCGCCGAACGCGTGCTGACCGGGGCGTCCGCCGACGCCGAGACCTTCGCCGCCGCCGCGGACGCCGAACTCGCCGCGGCGAAGCCGCTGCCGCACAACGGATACAAGGTGACCCTCATGCGCAACCTCGTGGTGGCCGTGCTCACCGAACTCGCCGAGGAGGCCGCCCGATGACCACCGCACCCACGGCGCGCAAGAACGCCGTCGGCACCTCGCACACCCGCGTGGAGGGCCGGGACAAGGTCACCGGGGCGGCCCGGTACGCGGGTGAGATCCCGTTCGCCGACCTCGCGCACGGCTGGCTGGCGCTGTCCACCGTCGCCCGTGGCCGCATCCGCTCCGTCGACACCGCTCCCGTCCTCGCCATGCCCGGCGTGGTCGCCGTCCTGCACCACGGCAACGCCCCGCGCGTCCGCACCGACTACATCGGCCTGCTGGGCGTCCCGGACCCGACCGCGACCGTCTTCCAGCACGACCGGGTGCCGCACCTGGGCTGGCCGGTGGCACTGGTCGTCGCCGACACCTCCGAGCAGGCCCGGGAGGCCGCCGAGGCACTGGTCGTGCACTACGAACAGGAGCCGCACGACGTCACGTTCACCGGCGAGCACCCCGACGCGTACCCCCTCGACAGCCATGCGCCCGCGGTGGTCGAGAAGGGAGACCTGGAGGCCGAACTCGCCGCATCCGCGGTCGTCGTGGACGCCGAGTACACGACCCCGGAAGAGCACCACAACCCGATGGAGCCGCACGGGGCGACCGCCCGCTGGGACGGCGGCCGGCTCGAACTCGTCGACTCCAACCAGGGCACCACCTGGGTCGCCGGCGAACTCGCGCAGATGTTCTCGCTCGACCCGTCCGCGGTACGAGTGCGCTCCGAACACGTCGGCGGCGGCTTCGGCAGCAAGGGCGTCCGCGCCCATCAGGTGGCCGCTGTGATGGCCGCGACCGAACTGCAGCGACCGGTCCGCGTGATCATGACCCGTCGGCAGATGTTCTCACTCGCCGGCTATCGCAGCCCCACGCGGCAGCGCCTGAGGCTCGGCGCCGACGCCGACGGCAGGCTGCGCGCGCTGGAGCACCGCTCCCTGAGCGCCACCTCCACCGTGCACGAGTTCATCGAGCCGGCCGCCGGGCCGGCCCGGACGATGTACGCCGCCGCCGCCCACCACACCCGCAACCAGCTCGTACGGCTCGATGTGCCGACCCCGACCTGGATGCGCGCGCCGGGCGAGGCACCGGGATCGTTCGCGCTGGAGTCGGCCTTCGACGAACTCGCCGAGAAGTGCGGTATCGACCCGATCGAACTGCGCGTCCGCAACGAACCGGAGACGGGCCCGGTGTCCGGCCTGCCGTTCAGCGGCCGCAACCTGATCGCCTGCTTCCGGGAAGGCGCCCGCAGGTTCGGCTGGGCCGACCGGGATCCGCGTCCCGGCCTGCGCCGCGAGGGACGTTGGCTGCTCGGCACCGGCACGGCCGCGGCCTCCTTCCCGGCGGGCGCCGGCCCCTCCACGGCGGCGGTGACCGCCGAGGCGGACGGCACCTTCACCGTGCGGGTCAACGCCGCCGACATCGGCACCGGGGCCCGGACCGCGATGACCCTGGTCGCCGCCGACACGCTGGAGACCGTGCCCGAAAAGGTTCGGGTGCGCATCGGGGACAGCGACCTCGGCCCCGCGTTCATCGCCGGCGGCTCCATGGGCACCCGCTCCTGGGCGTGGGCGGTCACCATCGCGGCCGCCGAGTTGCGGGAGCGGCTCGCCCTCGGCGTCGGCATCCCCCCGGAGGGCGTCACCGTACGGTCCGACACCACCGAGGCGATCGGCGCTCTCGAACGTAAGGAGCGGCACTCCTTCGGCGCTCAGTTCTCCGAGGTCGCGGTGGACGTGGCCACCGGCGAGGTGCGCGTGCGCCGCATGCTCGGCATCTTCGCGGCCGGCCGGATCGTCAACCCGCTCACCGCCCGCAACCAGTTCGTCGGCGGCATGACCTGGGGCATCTCCATGGCCCTGCACGAGGAAGCCGTCCGCGACCGCGCCTCCGGCGGCACCTACGGCGCCGACCTCGCGGGCTACCATGTCGCCGCCCACGCCGACGTACCGGCCATCGAGGCGGACTGGATCGACGACCCGGACCCCGACGACCCGGTCGGCATCAAGGGCATCGGCGAGATCGGCATCGTCGGCGCCGCCGCGGCCATCGCCAACGCGGTCTGGCACGCGACCGGCGTACGTCACCGGAACCTGCCGATCCGGCCCGACCGCGTCCTGATGGCAGGCACACGTGCTTGACATCGCCGAGGAGTTGCACCGCTGGGCCGAGGAGGGGCGGGAGTTCGCCGTCGCCACCGTCGTGGCCGTCGGCGGCAGCGCCCCCCGGGGACCGGGCGCCGCCCTCGCGGTCGACGGCGCGGGCACGGTGATCGGCTCGGTCTCCGGCGGCTGTGTGGAGGGAGCGGTGTACGACCTGTGCATGCGGGCGCTCCAGGAAGGTGCAACCGTCGTCGAACGGTTCGGCTACAGCGATGAGGACGCCTTCGCGGTCGGGCTGACCTGCGGCGGGATCATCGACATCATGGTCACCCCGGTCCGCGCGGACGCGCCCGCACGGCCGGTGTTCCGCTCGGCGCTGTCGGCCGCCGCCGAGGGCGAGCCGACGGCCGTCGCCCGGGTGGTACGCGGTCCCGCCGAACTCCTCGGCAGACCCCTCGTCGTGCGGCCGAGCGAAGCGAGAGGGGGGTCTCTCCGGACGGGGTCCGGGGCAGGCTCGTACGAAGGCGGGCTCGGCGGGTCGGCGGAGCTGGACCGTACGGCGGCGGCCGAGGCCCGGGCCCTGCTGGAGACCGGCCGCACCGGCACGGTCGAGCTGTCGGCGGACGGCTCGCGGTGCCCCGGCGGTCTGACCCTGCTCGTCGAGTCGAGTGTGCCGCCGCCCCGCATGATCGTCTTCGGGGCGGTCGACTTCGCCGCGGCACTCGTCCGGGTGGGTAAGTTCCTCGGCTACCACGTGACCGTGTGCGACGCCCGCCCCGTCTTCGCCACCCGGGCCCGCTTCCCCGAGGCCGACGACGTCGTGGTCGACTGGCCGCACCGCTATCTGCTGGGCACCGCGACCGACGCGCGCACGGTGCTGTGCGTGCTCACCCACGACGCCAAGTTCGACGTACCCCTGCTGGCGGAGGCGCTGCGGATGCCGGTCGCGTTCGTCGGGGCGATGGGCTCACGGCGTACGCACACCGACCGTGAGCGACGGCTGCGTGAAGTGGGGCTGACCGACGGGGAGTTGGCCCGGCTGCGGTCGCCGATCGGCCTCGATCTCGGCGCCCGCACGCCCGAGGAGACCGCCCTGTCCATCGCGGCGGAGATCGTCGCGACCCGGTGGGGAGGGACGGGAACACCGCTGACCGGGTCGGGAACGCCGATTCACCATGAGGAGGCGGACGGCGCGGGGACGAGCCCCGGCCGTCCGGCGAGGAACACGGTGCCGATGCGGTCGGGTGTGCCGAGCCTGCCGTAGATGTCGACTGTGTGCTGGTGAACCGTACGGTCCGAGATGCCCGGTCGGCGGCCCAAGTGGTGGCCGCCGACCGGGCGTCGGCAGCAGGAGCGGCACGGTCGTCTCCCGGGGCGTCAGCCCGAGTTCCGTGGCGGGCTCGTCGCAAGCCATCGGGGCCCCGGGCCCTGGTGGACGGTCAGGCACTGCCGGCCGTTCCAGGAGCCGGGCTGCTCGCCCGGGCCGGGCCAGGACGTCCGGCAGCACCGCTGACCGGTGCTGCCAAGGGCGGCCGATGAGCGCGACACCTGCGTCTGCAGGTGCCCCCGTTTCAGGCCGTCTCAGGCGGGGCGGATCGCGCCGCGGATCGCGGACTCGCCGGCGTAGTAGACCGACTCCTCGCGGATGTACGCTCCCGGGCCCGGCGCGTGGATCATCATGCCGTTGCCGATGTAGAGGCCCACGTGGCTGAGGTCGTCGTAGAAGAAGACCAGGTCCCCCACGCGGACGTCGGTGAGGGAGACCCCCGTGCCGACGCCGGCCTGGGCCTGTGTGGCGCGCGGGAGTTCGACTCCGGCGGTCTTCCAGGCAGCCTGGGTCAGACCGGAGGCGTCGTACGAACCCGGCCCGGCCGCACCCCAGACACACGGCCGGCCGATCTGGGCACGGGCGAAGGCCAGCACCTTGGCGGCCTTGAGGTCGTAGCCCGCGTCGACGGGCTGGGCGGCCACCATGGGTGCGACGGGTGCGACGGGTGCGACGGGTGCGACGGGTGCGGCGAGGACGGGGGTCGGAGCGGCCGGCACGTTTGCGGTGAACGCGGGGGCGTGCTCGATCGGTATTCCGTGCGCGGGCGTGAACGTCGTGTCGGCCGGGAGGCCTGCGGGAAACGCGGGGGCCTGCACGGTCGGAAAGCCCGTGCCGAATGTCGAGGCCGGGTCGGCGGACAAGCCGGTGGTGGCGTAGGCGCCGGCCGGATCGGTCGGCAGGCCGGGGACGGGCATGGCCGCCGGGGCTACGGGCAGAGCCGTGGGGAACGTGGGAACCGAGGTGACCGGGAGATCCGGGGCGACCTGGGCGTACGAGGTGGCCGGGAGGTCAGAGGTGACCTGGGCGTACGAGGCGTACGGGGCGGCCGGGAGGTTGGGTGTGAGGGCGGCCTGCGGCAGCTGCCACTGCGCTCCGGTGCCGTCGAGCGCCGTTTCCGCCGGAGTGCCCCACGTGCCCTCAGTCGGCCGGGACTCGGTCGGCCCGGACTCGATCGCCGCGAGCGGGGTGCTGCGCTGGGTGATGTGCGCGGCAAGCAACGCGCGGGCCTGGGCGAGTTTCTGCTGGTTCCGCTGCTTGGTGGCCCGCAACGACGACGACCCCGAGTCGGCGGTGGACGCGGCGGGCAGCGCCTTGGCGGCGTCCTGCCGGGTGGCGTCCGGAGCGCTCGGCAGCGCCGGGACGGAACCGCCCGTGAGCTCCGGGACGGGTCTCGCGGTGAGCTCCCGCGCGGCCCGGTCGGCCGTCTTGGGTGCTTCGAGGGCGAGGGCGTCCGTGGCACGCTCGGCCGGACGCGGCGGCCGGGCCTCGGGCGCACGGGTCGGACGGGCCGGCATCCGGTCGGCGGGCAGCGCCGCCGGGACGGTGGGGCCCAGCTTGGCGCGGGCCACGTCGAACCACTGCCGGGCGACGTCGGCGAGCGCGGGGTCCGGGGCCTCGCCGCGGGGGCCGGCCGCCGAACCGGCGTCTCGGCGCTCACCGCCGGACGTCGCACCGGACCGCTGGCGAGGGATCGCGGCCGCGCGGGTCGCGTTGTAGGTCCCGGTGTCGGTCTCGGCCCGGTCGTAGAGGCTGTTCACCCGCTGCGATACGTCCTCGCGGCTCGGCCCGTCGTCAGCTGTCGCCGCCGTTGCTCCCGGGGTCTGCGAAAGCAGGGCCACGGAGGTCAGAGCCGCCGTCGCAAGCGCGGAGTTGCGCATGCCCGGGAAGCCGCTGCCTCCGGGGCGCGAGGTTCGTTCCGGCGCCATGGGAGCCGTACTCCTTCCGTACCTGGGCCCGCTCGTCTCGGCGGGTTCGCCGGAGAGAGTCGTATGGCCCGTACGCCAACCTAGCCAACTTGTGTGTCTAGTGTGAAGATTGAGGTGTTAAATGTCCGATACGTATCTGTGACCTTCGTCCCTCTGCCGTTGCCGCCACTCCTCGTAGTGGTCCAGCACCGTCTCCTCGATCGGACGGTGGCGGAGGCCCAACTCACGCACGCCGCGGCTGTTGTCCACCCGGAAGCGGATGCCGAGGTGCTTGCGGATGTGGTCCTGGCTCAGGCCGAAGGCGGGACCCAGGACACGTACCGGCCCCTGCGGGAGAGCGGTGTGCGGGAGGCGGAGGTCGCGGGGGTACCGGCCGCGGATGATGCGCGCCATGTCGTGGAAGGACGTCATCGTCGGTGCCGCGACGAGGTAGCGGCCCTTCGCCTCGGCGTTCTCCGCCGCCATGTGCGCGTCGGTCACGCCCCGTACGTCCACGGTCGTGAAGCTGAAGTCCGGGACGCCGTAGAAGAAGACCGGGCCCAGGTGCCGTGATCCCGGCCCGGTAGCCCTGATTCAGGTCCGGGCACCCTGATCCAGGTCCGGGCCCGGCCACCGGGTCCGCGTCACCAACGCGGCAGTCTGAGCTCGTACTCCGGCTGGATCCGCCGTATGTAACCGGTGTCGTCCCGGTCGCGCACCCCCGAGTCGACGTACAGCCGGTGCAGCCGTTGAAGGGCGTCGTGGTCGAGTTCCACGCCGAGACCGGGTCCGGTGGGGACCGCGACCGCGCCGTCGCGCAGCTCCAGAACGCCGGGGACGATCACGTCGTCCGCCGAGTTCCACGGGTAGTGCGTGTCACAGGAGTGGTCGAGGTTGGGGATGGCCGCCGCCACGTGGGTCATGGCGGCCAGGCTGATCCCGAGGTGCGAGTTGGAGTGCATGGACAGGGCGAGTCCGAACGCCTCGCAGACGGCGGCCAGTTCACGGGTGCGGCGCAGTCCGCCCCAGTAGTGGTGGTCGGTGAGCAGTACCTGGACCGCGTTCTGCTCGATCGCGGGCTTCAGGTGCTCCCACGCGATCACGCACATGTTGGTCGCCAGCGGCAGCGGCGAGCCCTTCGCGACCTCCGCCATACCGGGGATGCCCCCGGTCGGGTCCTCCAAGTACTCCAGTACGTCGGCGAGTTCGCGGGCGACATACTTCGAGGTCTCCACCGTCCAGGCGGTGTTGGGGTCCAGCCGCAGCGGCTGTCCGGGGAAGGCCTCCGCCAGCGCCCTCATCGCGGCGATCTCCTCGTCGGGCGGGAAGACACCGCCCTTGAGCTTGAACGAGCTGAAGCCGTACCGCTGTTGCATCAGCCGCGCCTGCTCGACGATCCCGGCCGGGTCCAGCGCCTCGCCCCAGCCGTCACCGACGGCCACGCGACCGTCGAGGGCGGGGTGCTCGGCCCACTTGTAGAAGAGGTACGCGGCGAACGGCACGGAGTCGCGGACCTTGCCCCCGAGCAGGTCGCTCACCGGCCGACCGAGCAGCTTGCCCTGTGCGTCCAGGCAGGCCACCTCCACCGCCGAGGTGGTCCAGCCGCGTTCGTGGGAGCTGGGTACGGTCGGCAGCAGGACGGCGTCGATCGCGGCCGCGAGGGCCGTGGTGTCGAAGACGTCCATCCCGACAACCACCTGCGCCGCGGCCTGAAGCCGCTCCAGCCGTGCCGTGCCGCCCGGAGACTCACCGAGTCCCACCGTGCCGTCTTCCAGGACCAGTTGGAGGATCACGCGCAGGGCGAGGGGTTCGTGGACGCCGTTGGAGTTGAGCAGCGGCGGGTCACTGAAGGCGATCGGAGTGACGATCAGCTCCCTGATCCTGGTGGGGTTCACGCCGATCTCCGTTCATATCCATGAATATTTTTCACAAATCTAAATGAGCGACCAAGCTATGAATCGTTCATAAGCATGTCAAGACATGGCTGAAATATTTCACCGGTGTCACACAAGGGGCAAGGCTGCACCCGCACCTGCGGACGACTCGCTCCCCGCTTCCGCCGAGGCATGGTTCGATACGGCATGACCCCTCACACGACACCCCACGGCGAGGAGACTCCCGGTGCCGCGGCGGCTCGGCTCACCGGGCGCCCGGTGAAAGCGGAACGGCCGTTGTCCGGTGGGCTCGCCGAAGTCACCCTCGACGACGGGCGGTCGGTCGTGGTGAAGCGGGGCGACGGCCCCGGCGCGGTGCGGGCGGAGGCGGCGGGACTGCGCTGGCTGGCCGAGGCCGGAGCGGTCCGCGTGGCGACCGTGCACGCCCACGACACGCACCACCTGGTGACCGACCGGGTTCCGCAGGGCCGGCCCAGCGCCGCTGCGGCGGTCCGGTTCGGCCGGGACCTGGCCGCCCTGCACGCCTCCGGCGCGCTCGCGTTCGGCGCCCCGCCGCCAGGCGGTCCGTGCGAGGCGTACATCGGACGCGCTCCGATGCGTAACGTCGAGGGTCCCGACTGGCCCGACTGGTACGCCGAGCACCGGGTGCTGCCCTATCTGCGCCTTGCGGTCGACGACGGCACCATGTCCCAGGCGGAAGCCGCCCCGATCGAAGAGGTCTGCGTACGGCTGCCCGAGCTCACGGGTCCGGCCGAACCGCCCGCCCGGCTGCACGGCGACCTGTGGAGCGGCAACGTGTTGTGGGGCGGCGACGACCAGGTGTGGCTGATCGACCCGGCCGCGCACGGCGGCCACCGCGAGACCGACCTCGCGATGCTCCACCTCTTCGGCTGTCCCCACCTGGACCGGGTGCTGGAGGGCTACCAGGGGGCGACCCCGCTCGCCGACAACTGGCGGGACCGCATCGGCCTGCACCAGCTCTTCCCTCTCCTGGTGCACGCCGTGCTCTTCGGCCGCGGTTACGCGGAACAGGCCCTCGCGGAGGCACGAACGGCCCTGGCGCGCTGAAGCGTCACCAGGGCCGCGACCGGCGGAACGTCGAGGGCGAGGAAAGCGAAGGGACTGGATTCAGACCGCTTGCGCGGCGCATGAGTGAGAAGGAAGCCCCTGATCGCCGGGCGCCGGGCGCCGGCGCGCGAGAGTTTTTCGCGCCAGGCGCGGGAGCTTGTGCCAAGGTCAGGAGGACGGGGCGCGCTCGGCGTTCTTCTTCTCCTTGATGCGCGCCGCCTCCTTGCGGACCTCGGCCTGCGTGGCGCGCTCCTTCTCCAGCCACTCGGGGCGCTCCTCCTTGAGTGTCTCGATCTGCTCGGTGGTGAGCGCCTCCGTGATGCCGCCGCGGGCCAGACCGGCGATGGAGACACCGAGCTTCGCCGCGACCACCGGGCGCGGGTGCGGGCCGGTGCGTCGCAGCTCCCGCAGCCACTCGGGCGGGTTCGCCTGGAGCTCGTCCAGCTCGGCGCGGGTGACGACGCCCTCCTGGAACTCTGCGGGGGCGGCCGGGAGGTACACACCCAGCTTCTTCGCCGCGGTTGCGGGCTTCATCGTCTGGGTGCTCTGGTGCGACTTCATGGTGTCCAGACTAACGACCGCGCACGAGCCCTCGGACCACGCCGGGTAGCCTGGCCCGGTGACAGGCACTGCGGCATCCCCCTCGTTCCGGCTCGCCTACGTCCCGGGAGTGACCCCCGGCAAGTGGGCGCGGACCTGGAACGAGCGCCTGCCCGACGCCCCCCTGGAACTCGTCGCGGTGTCGGCCGCCGAGGCCCCCGACGTGTTGCGCGACGGCCGCGCGGACGCGGCGCTCGTACGGCTCCCCGTCGACCGTACGGTCTTCAGCGCGATCCCCCTGTACACCGAGACGACGGTCGTCGTGGTTCCCAAGGACCACGTCGTGACGGCGGCGGACGAGGTGACGTGCGCCGACCTCGCGGACGAGACCGTGCTGCATCCCCTCGACGACGTCCTCGACTGGGAGGCGCCGCCGGGCGAGCCCGCGTTCGAGCGGCCCGCCACCACGGCCGACGCTGTCGATCTCGTGGCGTCGGGCATCGGCCTCCTCGTCGTGCCCCAGTCCCTGGCCCGCCTCCACCACCGCCGCGACCTCACCTACCGCCCGCTCCTCGACGCCCCCCAGTCCGATGTCGCCCTCTCCTGGCCCGAGGCCGCGACCACCGACCAGGTCGAGGACTTCATCGGCATCGTCCGCGGCCGCACGGTCAACAGCACCCGAGGCCGCGCGGCCCCGGCACCGCAGTCGAAGGACAAGTCCAAGTCCAAGTCCAACGACAAGGCCAAGGACAAGCCCCCCGCCCGCCGCAAGCCCGCGCCGGGCAAGGCGACGGCCCGCACCCCCCGGGGCGGTTCCGGCGGCGCGACGGGCAGCAGACGCGGCAAGCCCCGCCGCCGTTCCTAGCGCCGCGACAGGCAATGGTCGCCCCGTCTCGACGCCTGGCACCCCGACCAGTACATCCGGCGGCGTCGAGGCCGCGCCCCTGAAACGGAGATCGGTCAGGTGACCGGCGTCGTGCGCACCAGCCAGTCGTAGGCGGTCCGTGCCGTGAACTCGGCCTGACCGCCGGGCAACAGCAGATCCGCGGTGGCGAACTCCGGGGCGTCGGCCTGTGCGGCGACGTACGGGATCGCGATGCAGCGCATCCCGGCCGCGCGCGCGGCGACGGCGCCCGGCGCCGCGTCCTCCACGACCACGCAGTCGGCCGGGGCCGCGTCGAGCCGGCGGGCCGCTTCCAGGAACACGTCCGGAGCGGGCTTGCCGTGGGCGACCTCGTCCGCCGACACGAACATACGCAGATACGCGTCCAGGCCCGTCCCGGCCAGCACCGCCTCGATGGCCTCGGGCGACGAACCCGAGGCCACGGCCATCGAGACATCCTCCGCCGCCAGCAACTCCACGAACGTACGCATCTCGGGGTACACGCGCGTGGAGGCGCGGGCCAGCTCCAGATAGAGGCGGTTCTTGACGGCGAGGATCTCGTCGACGGATGCCCGCAGACCGTACTGGTCCTTCCAGGCGGCGACCGTCTCCAGCGTGCTGATGCCGACGAACCGCTCGTGGTCCGACCAGGTGTAACCCGGAACACCGTGCGCGGCGAGGACCTGCCGGCCCGCTTCGAAGTAGTTCGGCTCGCTGTCCACGAGCGTTCCGTCGAGATCGAAGATGACCAGGGTGTCGCCGAGTTCGCTCATGGTCCCAGGATGTCAAAGGTCATTTCCGGGCAGCTCGCCCGATCGACTCCATCTGGTCTAGACCTTGCGTGATCGACTGCTACCGTCACACCCGACGGCACAGCACCGAAAGGGGACCGCGGTGGCACACGGCGACAGGCGGGGACGGCGGGCCTTCATCGGGTCCTTCACGGCGGCCGGAGGGCCCGGCATCGTGACGGCGGCCGTGGACGAGGACAGCGGCGCGCTGGCCCTCCTGAACAGTCTGGACGGCCTGCCCGACCCGTCCTACCTGGCCCTCGCGCCCGACGGCCGCACGCTCTACGCGGTCAGCGAGACGGTCGACGGTGCCGTGGCCGCATACCGCCTGACCAAGGACAAGCCCGAGCCTGCCGGTCCTCGGGTGCCGGTCGACGGTGACGGCCCCACCCACCTCGGCGTCCACGCGGGCCACGTCCTCACCGCCAACTACGGCTCCGGCAGCGTCACAGCCGTGCCGCTCCGCCCCGACGGCGCCCTCGCCGGCGCCCCGTCCGCCGTGCTCCGGCACACCGGCTCTGGCCCGCACACTCCCCGCCAGAACGGCCCGCACGCCCACCAGATCCAGTCCGATCCGAGTGGCCGGTGGGCCGTCAGCGTCGACCTCGGCACGGACTCGGTGCGCGTGTGCACGCTGACCGACGGCGACCTCGTACTCCACCGGGAGGCGGCCCTGCGGCCCGGCTCCGGCCCGCGTCACCTGGTCTTCCACCCCAACGGTTCGTACGCGTACGTCGTCAACGAGCTCACCCCGACCGTCACCGTCTGCCGCTGGGACGCGGCGGACGGCACGCTGAAACCGCTGGCGGAGACCCCGGTCCTGCCCGGCGCCCCGGCCGGTGACGCCTACCCGTCGGGCATCGTCGCCTCACCCGACGGCTGTTTCGTGTGGACCGCCACCCGGGGCGAGGACGTCCTGTCGACGTTCGCCGTCGAGGGCGAGGGACTGCGGCTGGTCGGCACGGTGCCCTGCGGCGGCCACTGGCCCCGCGCGCTCACCGAGGCGGACGGCTACCTCTACGTCGCCAACGAGCGCTCGGGCGACGTCGCCTGGTTCGCCGCCGACCCGGCAACCGGACTGCCGCGCTACGCGGGTTCGGTCGAGGTGACCGCTGCCTCCTGCGTGGTCATCGGCTGACCGGCACGTACCGGTGCCCGCGCGGTGCCCGCGCGGAGAAGGGCCCGCTCCAGCATGTGTGCGGAGCGGGCCCTTCGCCGTACGAATGTGCGGTGCGCGTCAGCGGACCGGCGCGCCCTGCGGCTGCTGCGGCGCGATGCCCAGCGCGGTCGTGTACTTGGCCAGGGCGAGCTTGCCGATCGCCGGGTAGGGACCGAGCGCCTCGGCGGCCGAGCAGCCCGCCTCCCTGGCTGCCTCCTCGATCAGACCGGGCTCGATCTCCGGCCCTATCAGGTACGGCGCGAGCGCCAGTTGCTGCGAGCCCGAGGAGCGGAGCTGCTCGGCGACGGACGCGATCGAGCCGTCCTGGTCGAGGGCCGCCGCCATCACCGGGACGGCCAGCCGCGCGGCGAGCAGCATGCCGGTGATCCCGGCCGCCTGCACGGCCTCGTCGCCGCCCACGGACGCCAGGATGATGCCGTCCGCGGCGGTCGCCACCGTGAACAGACGGGCGCGGTCGGCGCGGGCCAGCCCGGCCTCCGAGAGCCGCACGTGCAGCGCCTCGGCGAGCAGGGGATGCGGGCCCAGCACATCGGTGAGGTCGGCCGCGACCCGGCTCTCCATCACGGCCTGGCGGACTCGGCGCAGCAGCGCGCTGTCCGGACCGGCCAGCAGAGGCACGACGACGGCCACCGGACCGTCGGGCTCCTTGACCTCCAGACCGGCGGCCTTGGCCTGCTCGTACCGGCCGGTGCGCTCCTCCGCGGCGTGCGCCAGCACGGCCTGCAGCGTGGGAAACTCCGCGTCGTCCCCGTCGAGGTACCCGATCCGGGCGTCGATGCCGGGCAGCTCGGAGCGCGCGATGCTCACGACCTCCTCGGCGAGACTGCGCGTGGCGGTGCCCGGGGTGCCCGGAACCGCGAGAACAAGCACAGGGGCGCCCTCGGGAGCCGCCAGCGGCTCGGGTCGGCGGTGCCGCCCGGGCTGGCGAGGTCGCGGCATTCGTACTGGTAGGCCGGACGCGGGCCCAGTGGGGGAGCTCATGGCGTCTCATGTTACTGGCTTACTGGGCTCCCCTGTTCGGGGAGGGTGCAGGTGAGCGGTATCCGTCCGCTTTTGTCTGATGAGTTACGTACAGATCAGAAGTATTCAGCAGTTGCTCCGGCCTCACTTTCGCCATGTATGTCAACCACGGACCGCGTCGCCTTTCATGTCAACCACGGACAGCATTGCGTCATCACCTGGCAGAGGGAGCGAACCGGTGGCCAGAGCCATGGCGATACGGACCGCACCCCGCAACGGATCGCCCTCGGCCGCCACCCGCCGCGCATGCGGCAGCCGCCTCGCCAACTCCTCCTCCAGCGGTAGGACCAGCGGGTCGCCCATCCTGAACAGGCCCCCGGTGAGAGCGAGCAGGGGCTCGCCGTCCGGCGGGCAGACGGCGGCCGCGGAGTCGGCCATGTGCCGGGCCGCGGCACGCAGGATCCCCGCGGCGACGGGGTCCTCGGCCGCACAGCCCGCCACCTGGGGCGCGAAGGACGCGAGTACGGCGGGACGGTCCGCGCGCGGATACAGCGTGCCGGGGAGCTCGCGGGCGGGACCGAACACCTCCTCGGCACAGGTCAGCAGCCGCGCGGAGCCGCCCTCCCGGCCGTCGTGGGCGCGCAGCGCCGCCTCCAGCCCGGCCCGCCCGATCCAGGCACCGCCCCCGCAGTCGCCGAGGAGATGCCCCCAGCCGTCCGCCCGGCGCCAGCGCATGAGGTCCGTACCGATCGCGATCAGACCCGTACCCGCGGCGACAACCGCCCCCGGCCGGGGCCCCAGGGCACCGGTGTACGCGGTGACCGCGTCCGCGGCGAGCGCGACCTCACGGACGCCGAACTCCCGCGCCAGCGCGCCAGGCAGTTCGGCACGCAGTGCCTCACCCAGGGTGGCGAGGCCGGCGGCACCGATCACCGCCGTGCCCAGCCCGCCGATCCCGGTCTCGGTGATCAACGCGCGGACCAGGGGAACCAGTTGTTCCATGAGGTGTGCCGGGTCGATACCCCGGTCGCCCGTGCGTACCGGCTCCCGAGTCTCCCGTTCGGCCTGCCGGGTGCCGGCGGCCGTACCGACGACGACGCGGAGGCCGGAGCCGCCGGAGTCGACGGCGAGGAACCCGTCCCCCGCACCGGTCATGGCAGATCCGGGAGCTGAGCACCGACCTGGGGCTGCCGCGGCCGTCGACCCTGACGGAGTGGCTCGGCCACTGGACGCGACACGTTCCCCACCTTCCCGGTGACCGGCTGCGTGATCTGCTGGACCGGCCCGAAGATCTCGACGAGGAAGGAAGAGTAGCGCCGAGAGCGGCGTCCGTGTGTGAGGGCTTCTGCGTTTGTGCCGGGTCCTGGTGCGGGCCAGTAGAGTGACGCCCCGTGGCACCACGACCTTTGCATGAACTTGTTGAAGCAGGCTGGGCGAAGGCCCTTGAGCCTGCGGCCGAACGCATTGCCGCCATGGGGGACTTCCTGCGGGCCGAGATAGCGGCGGGCCGGACCTACCTGCCGGCTGGGGCGAATGTCCTGCGGGCCTTCCAACAGCCCTTCGATGACGTCCGCGTCCTGATCGTCGGCCAGGATCCTTATCCCACGCCGGGTATGGCGATCGGGCTGAGTTTCGCGGTGGCGCCCGAGGTGCGCTCCTTGCCGGGGAGTCTGGAGAACATCTTCCGGGAGATGCACTCCGACCTGGGGCTGCCCAGACCGTCGAACGGGGATCTGACGCCGTGGACCGAGCAGGGTGTGCTGTTGCTCAACAGGGCGTTGACGACGGCACCCCGCAAGCCGGCCGCGCACCGGGGCAAGGGGTGGGAGGAGGTCACGGAGCAGGCCATCCGGGCGTTGGCCGCGCGCGGTACACCGCTGGTATCGGTCCTTTGGGGGCGTGACGCACGAAATCTGCGGCCGTTGCTCGGGGATCTTCCTGCGATCGAGTCCGCCCACCCGTCCCCGATGTCGGCGGACCGCGGTTTCTTCGGCTCACGTCCGTTCAGCAGGGCCAACGACCTACTGGTCCGGCAGGGTGCCCAGCCGGTTGACTGGCGCCTGCCGTAGGACATGACCGTCGCAGCGGCCGCCTCTCCTGCCGGAGTGCCGGCAACTTCCTCGTCTCCTGGGGGAGCCCCACGCGGTGGGACTGAAGCGGGCAGGCCGTGGTCAGGGGCGGGTTCTGCCTGCCCCTGACCCGGGGGAGTACCCCCGACACCGGTAGTGGCGGACCTGGTGGGCGAGGCACCCCTGTCACTGGGCGAAGTCGTACGTCTGCACGTCGAACGTCCTGCCCAGGGAGTCGGTGGGCGTCACCGTCACCGTGGTGCCGTCACCGTGGTGCCGTCACCGTGGTGCCGTCACCGTCACCTTCAGGAAATGGCTGAACCGGTGGCCAAGGCCGCCGCACGGCGGTCAGACCGGTCAGCGGTTCGGGCTCATCCGACCACCGCGGCCCGTACGCACAGCACGTCCGGCAGATGCTCGGCCAACTGCCGCCAGCTGTCGCCGTCGTCCGCCGACGCGAACACCTCGCCGTTGCGGTTGCCGAAGTACACGCCGGCCGGGTCGGCGTCGTCGGTGCACATCGCGTCCCGCAGCACCGTGCCGTAGTGGTCCTGCTGGGGCAGGCCCGCCGTGAGGGGCTGCCAGCTCTTGCCCGCGTCCGCCGTCCGGAAGACCCGACATCGCCGGCCCGCCGGCACCCGGTCCGCGTCGGCGTTGATCGGGAACACGTACGCCGTGTCGCCGCGCCGGGGATGCGCCGCCACCGCGAAGCCGAACGTGGACGGCAGGCCCGCGCCGATGTCCGTCCAGTGCCCGCCCGCGTCGTCGCTGCGGTACACGCCCCAGTGGTTCTGCAGATACAGCCGGTCCGGGTTGGCCGCGTCCTGCGCGACCTTGTGGACGCACTGGCCGAACTCCGGGTTCGGGTCCGGCAGGAACACCGCGGAGACACCGGAGTTTGAGGGCTCCCAGCTCGCGCCGCCGTCCTTCGTGCGGAACACCCCCGCCGTCGACACGGCCACCGTGACCGCGCGCGGGTCCCGCTTGTCGGTGAGGACGGTGTGCAGACCCTCACCGCCGCCGCCGGGCACCCACTTGGACCGCGTGGGATGCTCCCACAGCGGGCGGACCAGCTCGAAGCTCTCCCCGCGGTCCTCGGAGCGGTACAGCGCGGCCGGTTCGGTGCCCGCGTACACCACGTCCGGCTCGGCGGCCGCCGGGTGCAGCTGCCAGACCCGCTCCAGCGAGGCCTCCGTGTCCGGCGGGAACCTGACGGCCGGCCGCGCCGGTTCGGTCCAGGTCCGGCCCAGGTCGTCCGAGTGGAAGACGGAGGGGCCCCAGTGCGCGCTGTCCCCGCCGGCCAGCAGCCGCGGACGGTCCCCGCGGGTGTCGATGGCGACCGAGTACACCGCCTGTGCGTTGAAATAGGGGCTTTCGTCGAACTCCCAGGCGCCACCTTGCCTGCGTCCGATGAACAGGCCTTTGCGTGTGCCCACGGCGAGCAGTACTTCGGTCATGCCGATCACCTCCGCGACGTCTTTGTCCCAGACACCCGCCAGTCTGCACCCCACCACTGACAGTCACCCTCGCAACGAGCTCCGCCGCAGGTCAGCACGGCGATGGCAACCGTGCTGCGGGGTCCACGGGCCGCTTCGAAGGAGCTGTCGCGCGGGATCGGGCCGCGTGCGACCCGTCGAGCCGGGAATCTTGCTGTGAGCATCCCGGACACGGCTCCCGTATGGGAGGGCGGTCCGGCATGTTCGTGCGCTGATGAGGAGGATGCCTGCGATGGCGTTCCGTGGTCCGAAGGTGTGGCTGTGGCGCTGGCGGCGCAATGCGCTCAAGCGGCGGGCCGACGAGGTGGAGGCCTGGGTCGTGCTCGGTGCCTGGGCGCTCACGTTCCTCGTCGGCGTACTCGCCGGTCTGGGCGTCGCCCGGACCGCGGAGCACGGGATGGCCCGGGAGCGCGTCGAGTGGCGTCCCGTCATGGCGCACCTCACCGAACAGGCACCGGGGACGGTGGCCGCGTCCCCCGGCAGGGCGAGCAGCGAGCGGGTGTGGGCCAAGGTGCGCTGGACCGTGCCGGACGGCTCCGAGCACACGGGCCAGGCCCGGGTGGACCCCGGTAGCAGCTTCGGGACCCCGGTCACGGTCTGGACGGACCCGGAGGGCCGCCTGGTGACGAAGCCCGCCACCGCCGCCCAGGCCCGTCTCCGGGCCGCCATGACCGGTGCCCTGATCGGCTTCGGTGCCGGTGCCGTGCCCTTCGTCGGCGGCCGCGTCCTGCGGGGGCGCCTGGAACGCCGGCGCATGGAGCAGTGGGACGCCGAGTGGGCACGGTTCGGCCCCCTGTGGGGGCGCACGACGGGCTGAGGGGAAGACCGTCCCCAGGAGTTTCTCGGGCCGAGATCTCAGTGCCCGAAGGCCAGTGCACGCGCCAGGATCGCGTCCGGGGCGTCGGCCTCGGGGAGAGCGCCGGAGGTGCGGCCCCGGTGACCGCCGAGCCGGGTCGCGCGGAATGCGTCGGCCACGGCCGGCGGAGCGTGCCGCACCAGGCAGGGTGAGCACCTTCCACCTGGGGGTGTCCTCGTCCTCGTCGTTCGCCAGGACGAGGACGCCGCCGTCGGGGAGCCGGGCGGCGGTGGCTATGCCGGCCAGCAGGTCGAAGGCGCACTGCTGCAGGACGGTGTTCGCGTCCACGCACCAGCCGCTCGCGTGGCCGTCACCCCCGTCGGTTCCCTGAGGCGTCGGCTGTGCGCGCAGGAAGTGCCGAGAGTGTGGTGCCGGCCGCCGTGTCCTGTCCCGCTCTCCACGCGACGGCCGCGTCGAAAGGCGCTCGGCTCCGAAAAAGACCTCATGTGCGTCAGGAACCTGTGAACGTGTCGGCGCCGAGCACGGTCAGCAGGGCGAGTCTGTCGTGGCTCTCGGTGCCGGGCGTGGCGGTGAAGATGAGCAGGGACTGCCCCTGGTCGGGGTCGAGCAGTGTCTGGCAGTACAGGTCGATGCGTCCGACCTCGGGGTGGACGAACCGTTTGGCGCTGCTCCACCGAAGTCCCACTTCCTGGCGGTTCCACAGCTCGGCGAATTCCTTGTTGTGCTGCAGGTCGGCCACCAGCGAGGCGGCCGGCGACCCGGGCCCCTGCGCGGTGGCACTGGCGCGCAGGACGGCGACGTAGACGCGGCTGTGCAGGTCGTGGTCGTCCGGCAGGTACCGATGGCGGGCGGCGGCGGGGTCGGTGAACCACCGGTAGAGGGCGCTGCGCGCCGGGCCGGTGTGACGCGTCTCGTCGCCGAGCAGCGCCACGGCCGGCGGCGTCTGCTGCAGCGTCTCGCCGACCGGGCCCATGATCTGCGACGGGGTGTCCTGCAGCCGGTCCATGACGCGCAGCAGCCCGGGACTGATGTGTGCTTCGCGCAGTTGCCGTGTCTGAAGGCGGTGCCCGCACAGCAGGAACAAGTGGTCGCGCTCGTCCGGGGTCAGGCGCAGGCCCCGGGCGATGGCTGCCGCCATCTGCTGCGACGGCTGGGAACCACCACCGCGTTCGAGCCGGGCCAGGTAGTCGGCCGACATGTCGCACAGCTCGGCGACCTCCTCGCGGCGCAGCCCGGCCGTGCGCCGTCGTGTGCCGCGGCGCAACCCGACGTCCTCGGGTTGCAGGGACTCCCGGCGTCCGCGCAGAAAGCCGGCCAGGCCGTCGCGATCCAGTGTCGTGTCCACCATCAGCTTCCCACCTCGAATGCCTCGTGCCGTATGTCGTATGCCGCCACCTCATGGTCCGGCACGTGCGCACGGTTAGCCACGCCCTGCCGTTCAGTGGTTGGGCATGTCCTTCATCCGTCGGCACGGTCCCTTTCTACTGGGCGATGTCAGGAATCGGGCAAGCCCGCCTCTGGAGGAGTTTCGTATGGCCAAATGGACCGCGGACCAGCTGCCGAACATGGCCGGCGTGACGGTGGTGATCACCGGTGGGGGTGGGGGGATCGGGCTGGTGACCGCCCGTGAACTCGCCCGGGCCGGCGCCCATGTGGTGCTGGCCGTGCGCGACGTCGACAAGACGCGCCGGGCAGTGGAAGGGATGCGTGGAGAGTTCGATGTCCGGCGACTCGATGTCGCCGACCTGGACTCGGTGCACGCGTTCGCAGGGTCGTACACCGGGGACATCGATGTGCTGATCAACAATGCCGGGGTGATGGACATCCCGGCGGCACGGACCGCGCAGGGTCTCGACGTGCAGACCGCGACGAACTACTTCGGGCCGTTCGTGCTCACCAACCTGCTGCTGCCGCGGCTGACCGACCGCGTGGTGACGGTCTCCAGTCAGCTGCACCGCTTCGCCAAGCTGGATCTCGACGACCTCGATTGGCGCTCCCGCAAGTACAACGGGCTGGCCGTGTACGAGTCGTCCAAGCTCGCCGTCGTGCTGTTCTCGCTGGAACTGCAGCGCCGCTTGACCGACTCGGGCAGCCATGTCCGCTCGGTCGTCGCTCACCCTGGCATCGCGCGCACCGGACTGGTCACGCACTCGCCGCTGGGATTCGTCAACCGGCTCCCGTTCCTGGTGCAGGACGCCGAGCGCGGAGCGCTGCCGCTCATGTACGCGGCCACGCAGGACGTCCCCGGCAACGCCTACGTCGGACCGGACGGGCTGTTCAGCTTCACGGGCCACCCGCTGATCCGCAAGCCCGGCCGGGCGGGCCTGGACCTGGCGGTCGCCGGGAAGCTCTGGCAGGCGACCGCCGCTCTCACCGGAACCGACGCCTGAGCGATCCGCGCAGAGGCTGTGGTCCGGCGGCCGGCGGCCGCCGGACGGTGACGTGCGCCGGGTGCCGTCGACGGCTCAGCGCCGGCCGCGGGTGGAGACCGTGGACGTGCGGTAGCCCTGCGCGGTCACCTCCAGGTCGCCGCGGTCGTGGCTGCCGAGGGGGCAGGACACCGTGATGTCACGCTCCTCGCCGGGCCGAAGGAGATGCGGACAGTCGCGAACGCGGACGCCGCGATCCGTCAGGCCCGCCAGGAGATCGACTTCCTGGCCGTCCTGCCCGCCCAGGCCGCGCAAGCGGTACTCAAGGCGTACTTCCAGGCATGGAAGAACTGTTGGGCCGGGCGCGCCGACGCCCCGAACTTCAAGGGTCGGTTCCGCACGGTGATGTCCGTGGACATCCCACAGGGCCGCGATCTGAACATCATCCGCGTGCACCGACGCTGGGGCATGGCCAGCATTCCCAAGGTGGGCCGCGTCCGCTTCCGCTGGACCAGAGACCTTCCGGCCGGCAAGCGCGCGGGCGCGGAGAACCGGATCACCGGGGCACGACTGATCAACGGCGAATGGCTGACCGGCAAGGAGAAGGCCAGGCTCCTGCACCTGGAGCAACGCGCCGCGCGGCGCAAGGCACACCGAAAGCCCGGCGGGCGCACCAGTCGCCGACTGCAGCACACCTACGACCAGATCGCAGGACTCCGTGCGAAAGCCAAGCGCCGGGCCCTGGACTGGCAGCACAAGACCACCACCGACATCGCCCGCACATACGGCACCGTCGTGGTCGAAGCACTCAGCATCACGAACATGACCAAGTCTGCCAGGGGAACCACTGAGGAGCCGGGCAAGAACGTCGCCCAGAAGTCCGGACTGAACCGCTCCATCAGCGGGGAGGCATGGGGCCGCACGGTCACGATGCTGACGTACAAGAGCGCCCGGCTCGGCGGCACCCTGCACAAGGTACCCGCCCCCGGTACCTCCCGGCGCTGCTCAGCGTGCGGCTTCACCACGCCCGGGAGCAGGGAGAACCGGGCCGTGTTCGTGTGCAAGAACCCGGACTGCGGCTGGTCGGGCAACGCCGACCACAACGCAGCCCGGAACGTCTTGCACCTGAACCGGATGGGCCTCGCGCTCATCCCGGCTGCCGGGAGGGCGGTCGTCAGGCGCGCGAAACGCGTCAAACCCGCTGCCGCAAGGTAAGCAGGAATTTCCCGGCTTCAGCCGGGAGAGCACTTCAAGGGGTCATGGACCGCGCCGCTGTCAGCAGCGATTCCCAGTCCGGCAGCTTGACCACGCTCCGCCCCAGCGAGGCCCCGAGCTCCGCCTCGGCCCGCTCGATCGCCTGCCACCCCGCCCACTCGACCGGTCGGACCCCGTCGGCCCGCAGTGCCACGAGCGGATCCTCGGGGAGCTCTTCGTGTACGAGTACGGGGGCGTCCTCGAGCAGCGAGGTGACCGTCTCCTTGGAGCACGGCCGGTTGGTGCCGATGACACCCGTCGGGCCGCGCTTGATCCAGCCGGCCACGTACTCGCCGGGCGCGACCGCGCCCTCCCGCAGGACCCGGCCGGCCAGATGAGGCACCGTGCCACTCGCCGGGTCGAACGGCAGCCCCTCCAGCGGAACTCCGCGATAGCCCACCGAGCGCAGCACCAACTGCGCCTCGATCTCCTCGAACCGTCCCGTGCCCCTCACCCCGCCCCGCCCGTCCGGAACCGTCCGCTCGAAGCGCACCGCGCCCACGCGCCCTCCCACGGCGAGGAGTCCGACGGGCCGCAGGAAGAACCGCAGCCGGATCCGGCGGAGCGCTGCTTCCTGGGCCGGGGCTTTCGCCCAGCCGCGCAGCACCTCCACGTTGCGGCGCTGTGCGGCGGGCAGTGCGGAGGGGTCGTCGTAGGCCGGGTCCAAAGCCAACTCCCGCGGATCGACCTCCACTTCGGTGCCCGGCAGGGCGCCCAGCTCACGCAGTTCCTTGGTCGTGAAACGGGCCTGGGAGGGTCCGCGCCGGCCCACCATGTGGATCTCGGTCACCTGGCTCGCCGCCAGCGCGGTCAGGGCCCTGTGGGGCATGTCGGTCGGGTTCAGCTCCGCCGGACTCCGGGCCAGCATCCGGGTGACGTCCACGGCGACGTTGCCCACGCCGATGACCACCGCGGAGCGGGCTCCGGCGACGAAACCCTCGGCCGCGGAGTCGGGGTGCGCGCTGTACCAGGACACGAACTCCGTCGCGGACCAGCTCCCCGGCAGGTCCTCCCCTGGAATCCCGAGGTGCCGGTCGGTGGCGGCGCCCACGCAGTACACGACCGCGTGGTACAGCTCCCGCAGCCGCGCGGCCGGCACCCCGCCGGGGCCGATCTGGACGCCCCCCAGGAACCGCACACGCTCGTGCTCCAGGACCGTACGCAGATTGTTCTGCAGCGACTTGATCTTCTCGTGGTCCGGTGCCACGCCGTACCGCACCAGGCCGTAGGGACACGGCAGCCGGTCCAGGACGTCGACGAGCACCTCGGGATCCTGCTGGACCAGGCCCTGGGCGGTGTAGCACCCGCTCGGCCCGGAACCCACGACGGCGACACGGAGCACGGCCGGACTCCTCATCTGGGGGATCCGATGAAGATCTGGGGGATCCGATGGATCCGCAGGAGATCGCTGACGCTTCCAGGATGGCACCGTCGCCGCTCCGCTGTCAGGGTGCCGTGCGCGGTGGCGGTACGCGTGTCCATTCGTATGGATTGTGATCATGCGGTTACGTTGCGTGTGTGCTGGAAGCATCCTTTCTTAATCTTTCTGATCGTTGTCCGACGGGCGGCACCGTGTCCGTGCGGCCCGCGTGGGAAGTGCGGGAAGACGGGGGCGCCACCTCGTGGTTCGACGTCCGGTTGGACTTCGCCGACGGTGCCCGGGTCGACGCGCTCGCCGTGGTGTCCGGCGCGGGCATCTCGGTCGAGGACGTCCGGGCCCGGCCGGCGCTCTCGCTCGACGACCTGGCCGACCTCGCCGACTGGATCGAGGGGCCCCTGTTCGAGGCCTGCGGCGGTGGGCCCGCGTCCGGCTGCGAGACGTCCGGGTCGCGCCGGGCCCGTCCCGCGTGGCCGTGGGGGATCGAGGGACGGTGGCTCGTCGCGCAGGAGTACCGCGCGGCCCAGGAGGAGGGCGCCGATCCCGTCGTCGCGGTGATGTGCGCGACCGGACACGGCCGCCGCAAGTCCCTCAGGCTGATCGCGCAGGCACGGGACGCGGGCTTCCTGACGCCACGCCACGCACGGCGCTGACCGCGGCTGTTGCACACCTGGCGGGCCACCGCGGGCGGAGAGCCGTTGCGGTGTGGCGGGGTCACTTCGGGTCGGCGAATCGCCACGGTTCAGTAGTGGATCACTGCGGACCGTTCGGCGGTTCGCTGCGGTTCGCTGCGGTTCAGGGGATCACTGCGGACCGTTCCGTTCGGCGGGTCCCAGCGGTTCAGCGGTCACCGCGATTCGGCGGGCCGTCGTGGTGTGGCGGGCCGCTGTGATGTGACCGGTCACCGCATGGTTCGCATCCGCGTGATCTCGCTCGTCTGCTGAGCGATCACATCGTCGGCCATCTCCTCGATCCGCACGTTGTTGCCCTGGCCCTTGACGTCCGTGGCCATCGCGATCGCCCCCTCGTGGTGAGTGATCATCAGAGTGAGGAAGAGCTGGTCGAAAGCCGTGCCCCGGGCCGCGCGCAGCGTTTTCAGCTGCGCTTCGGTCGCCATGCCGGGCATCGTGCTGTGGGCGTGGCTCTCGCTCTTCTCGTCCTCGCCGTACTCCTTCAGCCAGCCCTGCATGCTACTGATCTCCGGGCCCTGTGCGGCCGCGATCCGCTCGGCGAGTGCCTTGACCTTCACGGACCGGGCGCGGTCCGGGGCGAGTTCGGTCATCTCCAGTGCCTGGGTGTGGTGCGCGATCATCATGCGGGCGTAGCCGACGTCCGCCGTGTTGGGCGTGTCGTCGTCGACGCGCTGCGCCTGCGCGTCCTCGGCGGACATCGTCCGGTTCGCCTCACCGGGCTTGCCGGGCACCAGTACCGAAGAGCCGGTCGCGGCGGCGGGCTCGGGGTCGTCCGGGCCGGAGTCACAGGCCCCGAGCCCGAGCGCGGCCAGGGCGGTCAGCGCGGCCGTGGCGAGGGGGGCGCGCAACGCGCGGCGGAAGGGCACAGCGACCTCCTGGGCAGGCGGGATGAGGGGCACCTCGTGAGTGCTGACGACCGTCCTAGCACGCTTCCGCGCATGAATGATCGAAAACCTTCATTACAGCTTCGTTGCCTACTGTTGATATGGGCATGATGAAGACCATACTTCGGAGTGCGTTAACCGTTCACAACGAACGGCGCCAGGGAGGAAGCAGTGATCCTGTTGAACAACCCCCGAACCCGGCACAGACGTCTGGGAGTTGTGGCGGCGGCGGCCGGCCTGCTGGCCGCCCTGCTGACGGCTGTTCCGGCGGCCGCGACCCCCGACCCCGGGGACGCGCCGGCCGCGGGCAAGGAGGTGTCCAAGAGCGTCGAGGCCAAGGTCCGGGCGGCGATCGCGAAGGACGAGATACCGGCCCCGGACGAGGTCGTCCACTCCGCCAACGTCGAGCACCTTGTGAACATCCCCAAGGACCAGCTGCCCGGCACCAATTCGGACCTCGCCTTCCAGGGCAAGTACGCCTTCGCCGGCAACTACGACGGCTTCCGCATCTTCGACATCAGCAACCCGAAGGCGCCCAGGACCGTGGCCCAGGTCCTGTGTCCGGGATCGCAGAACGACATCACCGTCTCCGGGAACCTGCTGTTCCTGTCCACGGACTCCTCGCGCAGCGACAGCAGTTGCAACAGCACCACGCAGCCCGCGACCGAGAAGTCGTCGTGGGAGGGCATGAAGGTCTTCGACATCAGCGACAAGACCAACCCGAAGTACGTCGCCGCCGTCGAGACCGCCTGCGGCTCGCACACCCACACGCTGGTGCCCGAGCGCCAGAACGTCTACCTCTACGTCTCCTCGTACTCGCCGAGCGCCACGTACCCCGACTGCCAGCCGCCGCACGACGGTATCTCGGTCATCAAGGTGCCGCGCAGCGCCCCCGAGAAGGCGGCGGTCGTGGACTTCCCGGTGCTCTTCCCCGGCGAGGGCCCGGACGGCGGCGGCAACCCCGGTTCGCCCACCAACCCGGGAGTCTCCAAGACCACCGGCTGCCACGACATCACCGTGCTGCCCTCGAAGGACCTGGCGGCGGGCGCCTGCATGGGTGACGGCATCCTGTTCTCCATCAAGGACCCGGAGCATCCGAAGGTCATCGACCGGGTGCAGGACAACGTGAACTTCGCGTTCTGGCACTCGGCGACCTTCAACCAGAGGGCCGACAAGGTCGTATTCACCGACGAGTTGGGCGGCGGTGGCGCCGCCACCTGCAACGCGGCCATCGGCCCGAACCGCGGCGCCGACGGCATCTACGACATCGTCGGCCGGGGCGACCACCGCAAGCTGGTCTTCCGCAGTTACTACAAGATCCCCCGTCACCAGGCGGACACCGAGAACTGCGTGGCCCACAACGGCTCGCTGATTCCGGTCAAGGGCAAGGACCTCATGGTCCAGGCGTGGTATCAGGGCGGCGTCTCCGTCTGGGACTTCACCAACTCCTCTGAGCCCAAGGAGATCGCGTACTTCGAGCGTGGCCCGCTGACCACTGACGCGCTCACGGTGGGCGGCTCCTGGTCGGCGTACTACTACAACGGCTACATCTACTCGAACGACATCGCCAAGGGCTTCGACGTGCTGAAGCTCAGCGACCGGCGCACCGACCCGGCGAAGCGGGTCCGACTGGGCGAGCTCAACGTCCAGACGCAGCCGGACTACTTCGACTGACCGTCCCGGCCGTGCTCCGGCGCGGCCCCGGTCGCGAAGAATCTCGACAGATCCTTGTCGCCGGCCCCGCCGGACGCCGCCTCGGTGTCCGGCGGGACCCCCTGCTCCCAGTCGATCCGGTAGCGCTCGAACAACTCGGCCCGCAGCACCGGCACGGGCATCGGCACGCCGGGCACGAGCGCCGCGTAGACGGCCCCCATGAGCAACGCGCGCAGCATCGGGTAGTCGGCGTCGACGTCCTGCGAGCCGGTGCGCTCCACGGTGTCGCGCAGCAGCTCGGCCAGGCGCCGCTGCTCCGGGCACGGCACGAAGCCCTCCGCCTGCAGCAGCCCGGCCATGTGCTGGCGCATCAGCACGGGCCGGTCCCGCGCCAGGCCCAGGATCGCGTCGATGGCCCGCGCCATCCGCTCCCGGCCGTCCTCGGTGCGCGGCTCACGCTCCAGCGCCTCTTCCAGCGTGCGGTGCATCAGCCGGTGGACGGCGGACTGGACCAGCGTGCGTTTGCCGGGGAAGTAGTAGGACACCAGGCCGCGCGCCGAGCCGGCCCGGTCCGCGATGTCGCCGAGCGTCGTCGCCTCGAATCCGCGCTCGCTCACCAGCTCGACCGCCGACTGCAGGAGCCGCTCCCGGGAACGCCGGCGCAACTCTTCGTTGACCGAGGCGCTGCGCGGGGACATGCTGAAACTCCTGTGTTGACTGGCTGCCAGCCAACTATACTCAGGACGTCCGGACCGGCCCTCACAAAGGCCTGGTCGGGGCTGCCGTCTGCCTCGGGCGACGCGGGGGATCGTCCGAGGCGGGCGCGCTTTTTTCAAGTGGTGGCCTGGGGCTACTTTTTCCGTCGGTCTTCTCCGGTCTTCTCCGGTCATCTTCAGTCACCGTCGGCTTCTGTCGGCTTTCCTTCGCGGGTTTTCTCCTCGGACGCCGCGCTCAGCCGACCAGATCCAGCACCGGACGAAGCCCGTCCGGCCGCTGTGCCACCGGCAGGTGGTCCACGAAATGCACCCCGCAGCCCAGCGCCGCCGCACCGCCGTCCGCGCGCCGGTCGTCGCCGACCATGAGGACGTCCCGGGGGGCGACGCCGAGCGCCGTGCACGCCGTCTCGAACAGCCGCGGGTCAGGTTTCTGGATGCCGTGTTCGTACGACAGCACGTAGGTGTCGACATAGGCGTCCAGCCCGTGCTCCCGGAACACCGGGCGCAGGTCCCAGCCGATGTTGCTGACCACGCCCACCCCGATCCCGCGCTCGCGCAGCGTGCGCAGCACCTCGACGGCGTCGGGGTACGGGGTCCAGGCGGCCGGGGTCATGTGCCGCTCGTACAACGCGTCGTGCAACGCCGGGTCGGGGAGCGGTACTCGGCGGGCGAGGCCGGTGTACGCGGCCCGGTGCAGTTCGGCGCTCTTGTCGCGGATCTCCCAGACGGAGCCGAGGTCGCCGGGGACCGGCTGTGCGGCGGGGGCCCCGCCGGGCAGGGCGCCCATGTCCTCGAGGGCCTGCGCGGCACGCAGCAACTCGGGTTCAGGGAGGGAGAGCCCGCTCTGCGCCAGGACGGCCCGCAGCCATGACTCGCTGGACTCGATGCGGAAGAGGGTTCCTGAGAAGTCGAACAACACGGCAGCCATGGCGTGATCCTACGAGGCTGTTCACGGCCGCCACCGCAGCTGGGCCAGCACCGCCAGGGCCACCATCAGGGCGCCTAGGAGCCAGCCGCCGATCACGTCCGTGGTCCAGTGGACGCCCAGCCAGATCCGGGTCAGGCCGACGCCGACGACGGAGACCACGGACACGGCCAGGGCCGTGACCCACAGGGCGCGGGTGGTGCCGTGGCGGTGCAGCAGCCACAGCAGGAGACCGCACACCACCATGACGGTCATGGCGTGGCCCGACGGGAAGGCCGCGTAGTGGGCCGTGTCGACGGGGTCGGACCAGACGGGCCGTGAGCGCCCGACCACGGCCTTCAGGAACTGCTGCAGCAGCGTGCCCAGCGCACAGGTGGCCGTCAGCCACGTGGCCGTCCACCAGTCGGCGCGCCGCCACACCAGCCACACCACGACGGCCGCGACCACGATGCGCATCGTCCACGGGTCCCAGACCCAGTCCGTCAGGACGCGGAAGACCTGGGTGACGCCGCGCTCGTCGACCGCCCAGCGATGGGTGGTGCGGGCGAGGTCGTCGTCGAAGGTGATCAGAGGCGGCCAAGCCGCCGAGACCAGCACCAGGAGCAGCGTGCAGCACAACCCGAGGACACCGGCGGCGCGGGCGGCAGCGCGGTGCGCCGGAGGACGGGGCGGGGAGTCGACGGGCGGGGTGTGCATGCTGCGATCCTCGCCGACCCGTGGGGAGTGAGGCCAATCCCGGGCGGATCCGGGTCGACAGCAGATTGGCTTCGGGGTGACGTCGAGGTGTCGTCGGGAACCTGCGGGGGGCCTGCGGGGGCCTGCGGGGGCCTGATGCGGGGATGCGGGGATGCGGGGATGCGGGGATGCCGGGATCCGGGGATGCCGGGCGATCAGCCCAGCGCCCGCAGCCCCGGTCCGAACGCCACCAGCAGCGGAACGACCGGAACCAGCGCGGCGGCAGCGGTCAGCCGCAGTCGACGGGCCGCCGTGAGCCGGTCCGGGGGAGTGAGCAACCGGTGGACCCGCTTGGGCAGATGGGCGTGCGGGGTCGGGACGGGGCCGAACACGCCGCGGTCCTCGTTGAGTTCGACCAGCGCGAGTGCGGTGGTCAGCCTGCCGAAGCGGCGGGACGCCATGTCGTCGGCGGCGAGTTCGACCAGCCGGTGCATCTCGTGCCGGAACGCGGCGAACACCGGAACCTGCGGAAACCCGCCGGCCAGCGCTGCCGAGCAGTGCAGCAGCCAGTCGTGCCGGGCATGGGTGTGTCCCTCCTCGTGTGCGACCAGGGCGTCCAGCTGCCGCCCCTTCAGGCGCCGCAACGCGGCTGTGGTGACGACGAGGCGCGGTGCCGTACCACCCGGCAGCCACCAGGCGTCGGACCGCTCCCCCTCCAGCACCACGAGCCGACTGCCCGACTCCTCACCTGGCAACAGCGGTGCACGCACGAGGAGTTCGGCACACCGCAGCCGACGCCGGGCCCGCGTGCGGACGACCTCACGCATCAGCATCGCCGCGGTCCACACCCCGCCACAGGCCAGTGCCACCGCGGTCGGCGCGGCCCATGGCCCGGTCGTACCCAGCCCGTAGGCCTCCATCACGGCGTGCGGCGCCGGGGCGAAGACCTGGCCGCGCACCACCTGCCAGGCCAGCGCCGCACTGAGCGTCATCGACAGCGCACAGCACAGCAGGACGGCCGCCACCGCGCACTGCCACACCCACAGGGCGAGGACGGGTTCGCGGTCCGCCCAGTCGGCCCGGGCCAGCAGCCGGGGAGCGACGACGGCGGTCAGGGCACCGAGCAGCAACAGTGCCGCGGGGAGCATCATGAGGGCAGCTTATGAGCGCCGCCCCGCTCAGGGATACGGACCGCGGGGGCGAAGTGACGCAGGCAACGGTCGCGTACGGCGTTCCCCGGCGTCCCGCCTCACAGCGTCAGCAGCATCGTCACCATCGCGATCCCCATCGCCAGCCGGCACGCCCGCGCCAGCTCCGGCCGGTCCCTCCACCCCACGGCTCCGCCCACGGCCCCGCCCATGTCCCCGCCCACGGCCCCGCCCGTGTCCCCGCCCGTGGTGGCGGCCGGTATCAGCCGTGCGCCGGACAACAGCACATATCCCGCGAAGTAGAGCAGCAGCGCCCCGGTCACCAGCGGAACCCCGGAGCCGCCGTGCCCGCCGTGTTGCCCGCCATGCTGTCCGGCGTGCTGTCCCGGGGAGGCGGCCATGACCACCGCCATGTAGACCATGGCCGAGGTACCCACAAGGTGGTGCAGGTGATGGGCGCTCGCTCTGGCCGCCCACAGGGCGTGCAGCGCCGCCACGCCGAACACGACGACACCGGCTGGCCAGACCCACGACGGCGCGCTGAACACCGCCGCCGGTACGGCCATCGCGGCCATGCCGAAACCCATCAGCGCCTCGCCGCCCGCGGCCCGACGCTGCTCCTCCACGCCACTGCGCATGCGCAGCAGGCAGTACGCCCCGGTCGCCGCACACAACGCCACCAATAGCCAGCCGAGCGAAGCCGGTCCGTGCACGCCCACCTCCCCGCTCGACGGTCGGTCAAGGGATGCCCGACCTGTGTGGCGCGCAAGCGAGCGCAAGGGTGTACACGGGGAGCACTCGACGGAGCACGGCAGGTCAGGACGGTCTGCCAGTGTCCTCGTGCAGACGGGAGGGTGGCCGTTCCGTCTGCAACTGGCCCGCACCGACCGCAGTGGGGAGCACCGGCCCGGCCGAGTGGGAGCCGGGTGAGCTCAGATTCCGGGCCGATAACGGATCGGATGGTCCGCGGGCACCTCCACCAGCACGATCCGCGTACCGTCCGGATCCGCGATCCACATCTCGACCAGTCCCCACGGCTCGCGCACCGGCGGCCGCACGATCTCGACGCCCTTGCCCCGCAGCTCGTCGTGGGCCGCGGCCACGTCCGCCACCTGGAGCCACAGCCGAACGGCCGGCGACGGCGGGACGTCCGACCGCCCCGAGACCTCCAGGAACCCACCGCCGAGGAAGTAGACGGTGCCGCGCTGCGGCCCCTCCCCGAACTCGCGGTAGACGGCGAGCCCCAGCTGCTCGCCGTAGAAGACACGGGACCGTTGCGGATCAGTGGGCCGCAACAGGGTCCGGCCGCTCAGTACATGCACCATGCACCCGGAGCCTAGTGCCGGAGGTACTCTCATCGGTGCCCGCGCCGCGCCGCGCCGGGCCGCGCCGTAGAACCGGAGAACCGAGCCATGGACACCGCCGCAACCGGACTGATCTTCCGTGACGCCACCGACGCCGATGTGGACGCGCTGGTCGCGTTGATCGAGTCGTCGTACCGAGGGGACACCAGCCGCACCGGGTGGACCACCGAGGCGGACATCCTCGAAGGGCAGCGGACCGATCCGGAGGGTGTGCTGGCCGTCATCAAGGCGCCGGACAGCCGGCTGCTCACGGTCGAGCGCGACGGGCAGGTCATCGCCTGCTGCCAGCTGGAACACCGAGGCGATCACGCCTACTTCGGGATGTTCGCGGTCAGCCCCGCGCAGCAGGGCGGCGGCCTCGGCAAGCTGATCATCGCGGAGGCGGAGCGGCAGGCCCGCCGGACCTGGGGCGCCACGGAGATGCGCATGACGGTGATCTCCGTACGCGAGGACCTCATCGCCTGGTACGAGCGCCGCGGTTACCGCCGTACGGGAAAGATGACCCCCTTCCCGTACGGCGACGAGCGTTCCGGCATCCCACTCCGTGACGACCTGCAGTTCGAGCTGCTGGTCAAGGAGCTCGCATAATCGTTCCCCCGGAACCGGTCCGGACCACCGGAGCGGGCGGGACCGGCCGGGACCGGCCGGACCGGGCCGTCACGCCGTGAAGCGGCCCGTCCGTTTGATCTCCGGGTAGTCGGTGGTCGCGCCGTCCAGCCCCAGGGCCCGCACCAGCCGCAGGTGGTCCTGCGTGTTCACCACCCAGCCGATGATCCTCAGGTCCGCCTTGCGGGCGTGCTCCACGACCTCCAGGTTGAGCCGGCGGATGTTGAGGCAGACGGTCCGGGCGCCGGCTTCGACGGCGCGGTCCACGACGTCCGTACCGAAGCGGCTGGCGATCAGCGCCGTGCGCACACCCGGAACCAGGCGGGCGATCTCGGCGATCGCCTCGTCGTGGAACGAGGACACCTCCACGCGCGCGGTCAGGTCCCGCCGCTCCATGACCTCGGCGAGCGCCCGGGCAGCCGCCACGTCCTTGATCTCGGCCTGTAGCGGCAGCCGCACGGCGTCCAGGACCTCCTCGAACACCGGGACCCGCTCGCCGCGCCCGGCGTCCAGGGCGCGCAGCTCCTCGAGGGTCTGCCCGGCGATCGGGCCGGTCCCGTCGGTCGTACGGTCCACGTCGGCGTCGTGCATGACGACGAGGGCCTCGTCCTTGCTCAGATGCAGATCGAGTTCGATGACGTCGAGGCCCGCCTCTTCGGCGGCGAGGAAGGACCGGAGGGTGTTCTCGGGTTCGACCCCCATGACCCCGCGGTGACCGATGGTGAGAAAGTTCAAGGTTCGACTCGCTTCCGTCGACGGCGGCTCGGCTCCCGGCGCGGCCGGGGCGGACGGCTGCGCGGGTGGATCCGAGCCTAACGGCCCCGCCCCGCGATGAACCCGCGCCTGCGCCGCGAGTGGGTGGGGGGAGTGGGAGCAGCTGCCGTCACGCTAACGTGCAGAAGAAAATTCTGTGAAGATGAAGATGCGCAGGATAATTTCCGGGCCCACTACTTGCTGACAGGAACCTCACGTGTATACGGTCTCCTTACGCGAGGTTCTCCCGTGGAGGATGGGTCATGACGGAAATTCTTGTGCAGACGGTTTCGGAGGAGCGGATTCCTCCCGTGGCCAGGGTGGTGGAACACCCGGCCTGGCCCGTGCTCAAGGATGCCGTGGAGCAGATCCGGCCATGGCAGTCCAAGGACGGGTCGATCGACTTCGACGCCGAGGACGCTCCGGATCCGACGGGCGCCGCACGCGCCGTACGACGGGTCGCGCACGCCGTCGAGGAGCTCTCCCCGCTGCTTCCGCACGACGCCGCCTACCACCAGGCCCTCGTCAAGGACCTGCAACGCTGGGCCGACGGCGGCTTCCGGGTGCCGGACTTCCTCGACTCGCTGCTGGCCTTCCAGCCCGCCGCCCACCGCGCCGACGGCCTCCAGCACCTGGTCGTCTTCCCGATGTACACGCAGAACGGCAACCCGGACCGCAACCTCGAAGCGATCGTGCTGCGCATGGTCTGGCCGGACTGGCTGGCCGAACTTGAGCGCACCCGCTACGACAACCCGCTGTTCTGCGGCATCACGTTCGAGGACTTCACGGCCGGCTACGACACCAACGCCGCTGTCCTCTTCCCGGAGACCATCTCCGTGCGCGAGGCCCCCGAGCGGTTCAGCTGGGGCGGCATCTTCTGCGACCGCGAGGCCGCCCGCTTCCGCCGGGTCACCGCGGCCGCCGTCGACATCCTGAGCCTCGACCTGCCCGAGGACGCCGCCGCGATGGTCCACGACCAGAAGCGCTGCGAGGAGGCCTTCGTGCTGTGGGACATGGTCCACGACCGCACCCACAGTCACGGCGACCTGCCCTTCGACCCGTTCATGATCAAGCAGCGCCAGCCGTTCTGGATGTACGGCCTCGAAGAGCTGCGCTGCGACCTCACCGCCTTCAAGGACGCCGTGGAGTTGGCGGCCGACGGCGTCCCGCAGGCCCGTGACGTGCAGTACGCCGTCCTCTTCGACCGCATGTTCCGGTTCCCGGTCACCGGCGAACGTGTACGCAACTACGACAGCCTCGGCGGGCAGCTGCTCTTCGCCTACCTGCACCAGCACGACGTCGTCCGCTGGACCGACAACACACTGCTCATCGACTGGCAGCGCGCTCCGCAGGTCACCAACCAGCTGTGCGCCGACATCGAGAAGCTCTACCGGGACGGCATCGACCGCCCCAAGCTCGTCCACTGGTTCGCCGGATACGAGCTGGTCGCCACCTACCTCGCCCCGCACCCCGGCTCCACATGGGCCAAGGGCCCGGACGCCCTCGACCTGAGCCTGCCGCCGCGGAAACTCGTCGATGACGTGCTTCCGGACGAGTTTCCGTTGAGCATGTTCTATGAGGCTCTCTCCAAGAAGCTGAAGAACGTGATCGCCTCAACCATGGGCATCACGGCGGAGAGCGCCGAGCGGATCGCCGTGTGAGCGACCTGCGTACCGAGAACACTGCTCAGGAGGCGAGGAACATGGGGAACCAGGCTCTCAGCGGTGCGGTGATCGCAGTGGCCGGCGCGGGCGGACCCGCCGGGCGCGCGGCACTGTTCAGGCTCGCCGAGGCGGGGGCGACCGTCGTCGGCGCGGACAACGATCCCGAGCGCCTGGCGGAGGCCGTCGACGCCGCCCGCTACGGCGCCGACGGCGCCGCGGTCACCGGGGAGACGGTCGACCTGCTCGACCTGGACTCGACCCGTGACTGGGCCGTCCGCACCGAGAAGGAGTTCGGCCGGATCGACGGCCTGGTCCACCTCGTTGGCGGCTGGCGCGGCAGCGAGACGTTCGTCAAGACGATCCTGGACGACTGGGACTTCCTGGAGCTCCTGCTCATCCGCACCGTGCAGCACACCTCACTGGCCTTCTTCGAGCCCCTTCAGCGCAGCGCGCGCGGGCGATACGTGCTGATCAGCGCGGCCGGCGCCTCGAACCCCACCGCGGGCAACGTCGCGTACGCAGCTGCCAAAGCCGCCGCCGAGGCCTGGACGCTCGCGCTGGCCGACGCCTTCCGCAAGGCGGGGGGCGCCGACGGGCCGACCTCCGCTGCCGCCATCCTGGTGGTGAAGGCCCTGGTGCACGACGCGATGCGCGCCGACCGCCCCAACGCGAAGTTCGCGGGTTTCACGGACGTCAAGGACCTGGCCGAGGCCATCGTGGGAGTCTGGGAGAAGCCTGCCTCCGAAGTGAACGGAAACCGTCTGTGGCTGACCGAGAAGCCGTGAACCTCCCGAAGACCGCCTTCACCCAGGCTCGGCGCCACCATGACCCGGACGCCCGCGGCTTCGCCAGCGACAACTACGCAGGGGCCCACCCGGAGGTGCTCGGCGCCCTGGCCCTGGCCAACGGCGGGCACCAGGTCGCGTACGGCGAGGACGTCTACACCGAGCACCTCCAGCAGATCGTCCGCAGTCACTTCGGCGCCACGGCTCAGGCGTTCCCGGTCTTCAACGGCACCGGCGCCAACGTCGTCGCACTCCAGGCGGTCACCGACCGCTGGGGCGCGGTGATCTGCGCGGAGAGCGCCCACATCAACGTCGACGAGGGCGGCGCCCCCGAGCGCATGGGCGGCCTGAAGCTGCTCACGGTGCCCACGCCCGACGGGAAGCTCACGCCCGAGCTGATCGACCGGCAGGCGTACGGCTGGGAGGACGAGCACCGTGCGATGCCGCAGGTCGTCTCGATCACCCAGAGCACCGAGCTCGGCACGCTGTACACACCGGACGAGATCCGCGCGATCTGCGAGCACGCCCACGCGCGCGGGATGAAGGTCCACCTGGACGGCTCCCGGATAGCCAACGCGGCGGCCTCGCTGAACGTTCCGATGCGGACGTTCACCAATGTGGTCGGCGTCGACATCCTCTCCCTGGGCGGGACGAAGAACGGCGCGCTCTTCGGCGAGGCGGTCGTGGTCATCAACCAGGACGCCGTCAGCCACATGAAGCACCTCCGCAAGCTGTCCATGCAGCTCGCCTCCAAGATGCGCTTCGTGTCGGTGCAGCTGGAGGCGCTGCTCGCCAAGGATCTGTGGCTGCGCAACGCCCGCCACGCCAACGAGATGGCGCAGCGGCTGGCCGAGGGCGCCCGGGCCGTGCACGGCGTCGAGATCCTCTACCCGGTGCAGGCCAACGGCGTCTTCGCCAAGCTCCCGCACGACGTGAGCGAGCGCCTGCAGAAGCGGTTCCGCTTCTACTTCTGGGACGAGGCGGAGAGCGTCGTGCGCTGGATGTGCGCCTTCGACACGACCGAGGACGACGTGGACGCGTTCGTGGCGGCGCTGAAGGAAGAGATGGCCCGCTAGCAGGTGACGCACAGGGATGTGCGCGGGGACGTGTGCAGGGATGTGCGCGGGGACGTGTGCAGGGATGTGCGCGGGGACGTGTGCAGGTATGCGGTCACGCGAAAAGCCATCGTCCAATGAGATGGACTGCCCAGTCCTGTAGGTTGAACCATAGTCGGCCGTTCTGAGTGCCCTCCGGGCCGCTCGGGACGGCCCGTACCTCTCGAAAACGTTCCCCACCGCACTCCGAGGCTGGCCATGACCCTCTCCCTGACCGTGTCCGACGAGGTGCGCGCCCTCGCGCCGGGCTTCACCCACGTCGCCGTCGAGGCCCACGGCCTCGTCAACGGCCCCAGCACCGAAGGCAGTTCGGCCCTTCTCGACGAAGCGGCCCGCCGTCTCGCCGTACGCCTGGACGGGCGCGCTCCGCAGGACGACCTCCACATGGCGGCCTGGCGTGAGACCTACACGGCGTTCGGCTCGAAGCCGTCGCGCACGCGCAACTCGGCGGAGGCCCTGGCGAAAAGGGCTCTGTCGGAGGCGGGCCTGCCCCGCATCAACCTGCTCGTGGACCTCTACAACGCCCTCAGCGTCGCCCACCTGATCCCGGTCGGGGGCGAGGACCTCGACCACATCCAGGGCGGCATGCGCCTCGTCCGGTCCACCGGCGACGAGGACTTCGTGACGGTCGCCGGCGGCGAGCAGACCGTCGAGCACCCCGACCCCGGCGAGGTGGTCTGGCGTGACGAGGCGGGCGTGACCTGCCGTCGCTGGAACTGGCGCCAGGGCCCGCGCACCCGGCTCACCGAGGCCACCACCTCGGCCGTCTTCCTCCTGGAGGGAATGGCGCCGCTGCCGGTCCCGGAGATCGAGGCGGCCGCCGCGGAACTGGCCGAACTGCTGGAGAAGTTCAGCCCGGGGGCGCGGATCGCCGTCCGGTCCGCGACGTCCTGACCCCTCCGGCCGGGGCGTCGGGGGTCAGTGTGCCTCGGCCGCCCGAACCTCTTCCGGAGTGGGGGCCGTGCCGCCGAGGTGGGCCGGCATCCACCAGGTGTCGTCGGCGTCCTTGGGGCGGACCGGGTAGGCGCGCTGGGCGGCTTCCAGGAGTTCCTGGACGCGTTCGCGCACGTGGCGGGTGATCGCGCCCGCGTACTTGTCTCGGGAGGCCTCCATGGCCTCGCCGACGCGCATGGTGACCGGGATGTGGCTGCGCCTGAAGTTGCGCGGGTGGCCCTTGGTCCACAGCCGTTGGGTGCCCCAGAGTGCCATCGGGACCAGCGGGACGCCCGCCTCCTGGGCCATGCGCGCGGCGCCCGACTTGAAGGTCTTCAGCGTGAAGGAGGAGGAGATCGTGGCCTCCGGGAAGACGCCCACGATCTCGCCGGACCGCAGCGAGTCCAGCGCGTGCGCGTAGGCCGTCTCACCCTGTTTGCGGTCCACCGGAATGTGCTTCATGCCGCGCATCAGCGGACCGGAGACCTTGTGGCGGAAGACGGACTCCTTCGCCATGAACCGAACGAGACGTTTCTGCGGAAGCGCCGCCATCCCGTTGAAGACGAAGTCCAGGTAGCTGATGTGGTTGCTCACCAGCACGGCACCGCCCGAGCGCGGGATGTTCTCCGAACCCCTGCAGTCGATCTTGAGGTCCCACGCCTTGAACAGTGCCTGGGCGAAACCAACGACGGGACGGTAGACGAGCTCTGCCATGGACGGTGGGGGCCCTTCCTTCTCTGCCTGGGGAGGGAACTCCAGGCGGAAGTTACGCTGCCGTAGGTTTGCGGCATCTCGCAGATCGTGCCCCAAGAACGGACGAGGAGCCAGCCCTGGTGCCCGTGCCGGGCGAGATTCTCGTCACGTCGATGCGGTGATCCACCTCGGGGTTTTAAGGCACCTTTACTCCGCGCGTACCGTCGCTCGCCGTACAAGCAGGTACATCTCACATCCCAGGCAGTACCCGAAAGTGGCGTTGAGGAACGCCGCCGCCAGTGCCGCTCCGGTCGCCGCGAGCCCCAGCCAGTCCGGGCCCAGCGTGTAGCCGACGAGACCCAGGCCGGCGAAGAGGAGTCCCACCGCCTGCGCGAACCGGGGCGGCTCCGGCGCCTCGAACTCGGTCGGCGGCCCGAGTCGGGGCCGCACCACGGTGCGGAACAGCCAGCCGTACGGGGAACGGCCCACCCCGCCCGCCGCTCCCAGAGCGAACGCGAGCGTCTGCCAGGCCAGCAGCCACGCGCTGCCGGTGATCAGCCCGACCGCCAGTACAGCGGTCGTCACGGCCGCACCGAAACGCGGCCCCCTTACGTCGATGTCCATGGTGATCAAGCATGGCGCAAGGGAAGGAGTTCGGGGAAGCGGGAATCTTTGCGGTCTCGTAAACGCTGGTCGGGAGGATGACCGGACTTGTGGTGTGCGTGGCGGTGCTCGCGGCGGCGAGCGTCTACGGAGTGCTGCATCGGCGGCGGAGCGGGAGGGTACGGGTGCGCGGGCGCGACGACGGAAAGCGGCTCGGTGCGGCCGAACTGGGCGGGCCGCTCGGTGAACGGGCCACGCTCGTCCAGTTCTCCAGTGCCTTCTGCGCCCCCTGTCGGGCGACCCGCCGGGTCCTCGGCGAGGTGGCCGGGATCGTCCCCGGCGTGACCCACGTCGAGATCGACGCCGAGGACCACCTCGGCCTCGTCCGCGAGCTGGACATCATCAAGACCCCGACGGTGCTGGTCCTGGACGCCGGCGGCCATATCGTCCGGCGTGCCACGGGGCAGCCGCGCAAGGCCGACGTGATCGCCGCGCTGGGGGAGACGGTGTGACGTCCCGGACGCGGCCGGGAGGCGGTGTGCAGATCCTGACGGGTCCGGGAAGTGCCGTACCGCTCCTGACGGGTCCGGGAAGTGCCGTACCGCTCCCGACGCGGTCGGTGAGTCAGCTCCCATATGCCGGGACGTACTTGACTGTGCGGACCATCTATCGCCAGCCTGACCGTATGCCTTCGGAACTCCTTCTCTTCGGGCGGGTCCACGTCGATCTGGTCCGCACCGCGAGCGCGTGCTGTCCGAGCTGTTGAGCAGCCACGGACGCCCACGCCCCTCCTCGCAGAAGGACACCTCCATGACGGCCACGCCCGGCCTCGGCACCCCTCGGCTCGCCTCGCACGACCTCCTGCGTTCCGTCTTCCGGCGGCACGCGGCGGGAGTCGCCGTGATCACCGCGCGCGGCGAGACCGGCCCGGTCGGCTTCACCGCCACCTCCCTCTCCTCGGTCTCCGCCGAACCCCCGATGCTCTCCTTCGGTATCGGCACCGGGGCCTCCAGCTGGCCCGCGGTCTCCGAGGCCGAACATGTCGGCGTGCACATACTCGGCGAGCACCAACAGGACCTGGCCGCCACCTTCGCGCGGAGCGGCGCCGACCGCTTCGGAGCGGCGACCGCCTGGCGCGACGGCCCCGAGGGAGTGCCCGTCCTGGACGACGTCCCGGCGTGGCTGGTGTGCCGGGTGTCCGCGCGGGTGCCGGCCGGCGACCACCGCATCGTGCTGGCCGAGGTCGTCCTCGGTGACCCGGCCGGCCCCGGCCGCCCGCTCCTCTATCACCAGGGGCAGTTCAACGGGCTGCGCGACTGAACGGCACGCTCGTCCCCTTCCCTGCTGCGCAGGCGTCGAGTTCCGATTACGCTGCGTTGCGAAGGTCACAGTTCAAAGCGCTTGCTCAGCGGGAACGAACTGGGTGTACTGACGAGTAATATTCAGGTCGGAGCGGGGGTCGCCCCGACCGGGATCGGCCGCTTGGGGCGCCTATGCTGCCTGCAAGAGGCAGTCGAAAAATGACGATGTGGTAGGAGAGCCGGCGTGAGCTTGAGGATCGTTGTCACTGTGAAGTACGTGCCCGACGCCACTGGCGACCGGCACTTCGCCGATGACCTGACCGTCGACCGGGACGACGTGGACGGTCTGCTCTCCGAACTGGACGAGTACGCGGTCGAGCAGGCGCTGCAGATCTCCGAGAACTCCGACGACGACGCCGAGGTCACCGTCCTGACCGTCGGCCCCGAGGACGCCAAGGACGCCCTGCGCAAGGCGCTGTCCATGGGCGCCGACAAGGCCATCCACGTCGAGGACGACGACCTGCACGGCACCGACGCCATCGGCACCTCGCTGGTGCTGGCGAAGGCGATCGAGAAGGCCGGCTACGACCTGGTGATCTCCGGCATGGCGTCCACCGACGGCACCATGGGTGTCGTACCGGCGCTGCTGGCCGAGCGCCTGGGCGTGCCGCAGGTGACGCTGCTGTCCGAGGTCTCGGTCGAGGGCGGCACGATCAAGGGCCGTCGGGACGGTGACGCCGCGTCCGAGCAGCTGGAGGCCTCGCTGCCGGCCGTCGTGTCCGTCACCGACCAGTCGGGCGAGGCGCGTTACCCGTCCTTCAAGGGCATCATGGCGGCCAAGAAGAAGCCGGTGGAGGCCTGGGACCTGTCCGACCTGGACCTGGAGGCCGAGGAGGTCGGCCTGGGGGGCTCCTACACGGTCGTCGACTCCGTGACCGAGCGTCCGGCGCGCACGGCCGGCACGATCGTCAAGGACGAGGGCGAGGGCGGCAAGCAGCTCGCCGAGTTCCTCGCGGGCCAGAAGTTCATCTGAGCTCGACTCCGCTGACCGCCCCTCAACTTTCGCAAGCAGGAGAGCATTCCCATGGCTGAAGTTCTCGTTTACGTCGACCACGTGGACGGTACCGTCCGCAAGCCCACCCTCGAGCTGCTGACCCTCGCCCGCCGTGTCGGCGAGCCGGTCGCGGTGGCGCTGGGCGCCGGTGCCGCCGACACGGCCGCCACCCTCGCGGAGCACGGTGCCACCCGCGTTCTCACCCACGAGGCCGCCGAGTACACCGACTACCTGGTCGTCCCGAAGGTGGACGCCCTGCAGGCGGCCGTCGCCGCCGTCTCTCCAGTCGCCGTGCTGGTCCCGTCCTCCGCCGAGGCCAAGGAGATCGCCGCCCGTCTGGCGCTGCGCCTCGGCTCCGGCATCATCACCGACGCCGTCGACCTGGAGGCCGGCGACGAGGGGCCGGTGGCCACCCAGTCGGTGTTCGCCGCCTCCTTCACCACCAAGTCCCGGGTCGCCAAGGGGACCCCGGTCATCACGGTCAAGCCGAACTCGGCCGCCGTGGAGGCCGCCCCCGCCGCCGGTGCGGTCGAGGCGCTGGAGGTGTCCTTCTCCGCGCAGGCGACCGGTACCAAGGTCACCGGCCGCACGCCGAGGGAGTCGACCGGCCGTCCGGAGCTGACCGAGGCCGCGATCGTGGTCTCCGGTGGCCGTGGTGTCAACGGCGCGGAGAACTTCGCGATCATCGAGGCTCTCGCCGACTCCCTCGGCGCGGCCGTCGGTGCCTCGCGTGCCGCGGTGGACGCCGGCTGGTACCCGCACACCAACCAGGTCGGCCAGACCGGCAAGTCGGTCTCGCCGCAGCTGTACATCGCCAACGGCATCTCCGGTGCCATCCAGCACCGTGCCGGTATGCAGACCTCGAAGACGATCGTGGCCGTCAACAAGGACGCCGAGGCCCCGATCTTCGACCTGGTCGACTACGGCGTCGTCGGCGACCTGTTCGACGTCGTCCCGCAGCTGACCGATGAGGTCAAGGCCCGCAAGGGCTGATCCCGACTCGGATCCGATCCGGGCGTACGAGGCCCCCGTGACCGCTTCTGGCCGGTACGGGGGCCTCGGCTCATGCCAGGGTCAGCGAGGCCTGCACCGGCAGGTGGTCGCTCGGGAACTGGCCGTCGCGTTCGAAGGTGTTGATCGACGCCCGATGCGCAGTGACACCCGGCGTGGTGAGGATCCAGTCGATGCGGTCGCCGTCCGGCGTCAGCGGTCTGTAGCCGTGGAAGGTCCCGTACAGCTTGCCGCGCTCCGCCGCCGTGTCCCAGGTGTCGACGAGTCCGGCGCCCAGGAGGGTGTCGTAGGCCTCGTTCCGGTGGGCCGCCGCGTTGAAGTCGCCCGTCACGACGAACGGCAGGGACCGGTCGAGCCCCGCGATCCGAGCGCCGACGAGGGATGCGGCGCGCACACGTGCGTACTGGCTCAGATGGTCGAAGTGGGTGTTGAGGACGTAGAGCTCCCGCCCGCCGTCGCGCAGATCGCGGAAGCGGGCCCAGGTGGCTATGCGGGGAAGCGAGGCGCCCCAGGTGTTCGAGCCGATCACCCTGGGCGTGTCGGAGAGCCAGAACGTGTCGTGCTCGGCCGGCGCGAGGCGCCGGGTGTCGTAGAAGATCGCCGTGGACTCGTCGTGGCTGCCGCCCTCGCGGCCGGTGCCGATCCAGTCGTAGTGCGGTCCGAGGTCGGTGTGGATGTCGCGCAGCTGCTGGTAGAGGCCTTCCTGGGTGCCGATGACGTCGGGTGCCTCGCGGTGTAACAGCGCGCGCATCACCGGACGCCGGACCGCCCAGCTGTTGGGCTCGGTGGTGCTCGCGAAGCGCAGATTGAACGTCATGACGTCCAGGCGGCGGTTTCTGGCTTTGGCGGCAGAGGCCGGAACCGCGCCGAACAACGGAATGCTGAGCGCGGCGGCCATCACGGTTCTCAGGCCCATGCGACGGGTCATGCGGGTCGTGCTCCCCATGTGATTCCCTCCGAAGGGTCAGGATGAAGGTACGGACCGAAGTGCGAAAGGGGGCGTAGAGGTTCTCGGCAGCGGAAGTGAACGCGGTGAGTCGGTCCGTGGGCAGGGTGTTGACCAGCAGGAAGCTTTCCAGATAGCTTCGTCATACGGATTGTTGATTCCGGAGAGTGGAAAACGGGAGGGTGTGGGATGGGCCAGGGCCAGCAGGAGCGGGTGGCCAGGAGCCTCGCGGGCGCCGTCAGTGAGGAGATCGGGGCCTCCCTCGCGCCGGTCGACGCCGAGTTGGAGCGCCGCTACCCCGGGGACGCCGGCACCCGCCAGCCCGTGCACACGGTCTACGTCCCCGGCGACGTCTTCGCCGCCGACACCATCCGATCCTGGGGCGACCAGGCCCTCGCCGCCCTCGACGAACACGCTCCGGACGCCGCCTCCTTCGCCGCCGTCCTCGGTCTGTCCAACGAACTCGCCGAGCCCGTCCACGCGCGCGTGCGGGCCACGTTGCAGCGCGAGCCGATCGAGGACCTGCGCGTCGACTTCGAGGACGGCTACGGCCGACGCCCGGACGCCGAGGAGGACGAGACGGCGGCCCGCGCGGCGCGGCTGATCGCCCAGGCCTACGAGAACGGCACGGCGGCCCCGTACATGGGCATCCGCATGAAGTGCATGGAGGCGCCCGTCCGCGACCGCGGTATCCGCACCCTGGACATCTTCCTCACCGGTCTGATGGAGGCCGGCGGCCTGCCCGACGGGCTGGTGCTGACGCTGCCGAAGGTGTCGTACCCCGAACAGGTGACCGCCATGGTGCGGCTTCTGGAGGCGTTCGAAAAGGCGCGGGGTCTCGAACCCGGCCGGATCGGCTTCGAGATCCAGATCGAGACCAGCCAGTCCATCCTCGCCACCGACGGCACCGCCACCGTCGCCCGCATGATCCAGGCCGCCGAGGGCCGTGCCACCGGCCTGCACTACGGCACCTTCGACTACAGCGCCTGCCTCGGTGTGTCCGCCGCCCACCAGGCGAGCGACCACCCGGCCGCCGACCATGCCAAGGCGGTCATGCAGGTCGCGGCGGCCGGCACCGGCGTCCGCGTCTCAGACGGCTCCACCAACGTCCTGCCCGTCGGCCCCACCGCCAAGGTCCACGACGCCTGGCGCCTGCACTACGACCTCACCCGCCGCGCCCTGGCCCGCGCCTACTACCAGGGCTGGGACATGCACCCCGGCCACCTGCCCACCCGATACGCGGCCGTCTTCGCCTTCTACCGCGAAGGCTTCGAACAGGCCGCCGCCCGTCTTTCCCGCTACGCCCACCGCACCGGCGGCGACGTGTTGGACGAGCCCGCCACCGCCAAGGCCCTCAGCGGTTATCTGCTGCGCGGTCTGGACTGCGGCGCCCTCGACATCGCCGAGGTGGCCCGCCTGAGCGGTCTGACCCGCGCCGACATCGAAAGCTTCACGGCGCCGAGGCACGCCGACCTGACGGTCTCCGCGACATAGCCGCACGACGGCGCATGACGCGCCGGCGTATGCAGGCGGCAGGCGGGGTGGACGGACGAGCTGCAGCTTCCGCCACGGCGGCGGACCTGCCGCCGCCGGACCGCGCCCGACGGCAGGGAGCCGGAGCGCTTCCGTCAGTCCCCGGCCCCCGGGTACCGCTCCAGCCCTGAAGCCGTCACCCGCTTCTCGTCCTTGAACAGCCGGGTGCCCCGCTCGCACAGCCGTCGGTCGGCCCGCGCCCGGGCACAGAACTCCTCGGGGGTGACCCCGAAGAGCTGCCTCAACCGGACCGAGCCGCCGAGGAGTTCGGTGAGCAGCGGGCGCTGGCCCGGGTGGCTGCGGGGTGCGCCGGTGCCGTCATGCAGGACGCCGTGGCGGTTGACGTACACGTACGCGCCCGGGAGGACCACGCCCGGCGCCGGCTCGATGCGCACCTCGGGTGCGGGCAGCCAGGCGCGGCGGTAGTTGCCGTTCGGCAGCGGTACGCCTTCGCTCGCGTCGATCACCGCGAGCTGCTCGTCGTCGAGCCAGGTGACGAACAGCTCCCGCACGGTTCCCGGTGCGTGGAAGGGCGACGCCGACACGTACCCGAGGCGGCTGACGTGCGCGGAGACACCCACGTCGAGGCCGGTGACCCGGGCCTTGACCAGCGGAACCGGCGAGGTGATCCCGGACTCGGCCATCTTGTGCCGCAGTTGGGCCGGGGAGGCGTTGGAGCCCACGGCCAGGACAGGAGTGCGGTCCGCGTGTACGAGGACGTCGAGGGGCAGCAGCCGGTCACCGTCGAGAAGACCGGACTCCCGCGGCCACACGCCCGGATAGAGCAGCGGATGATCGCGCGGTGCCTCGGCCAGGCCGAGCGCTTTCAGAGTGAGGTGCTCCATGGGCCGCTCAGTCCGTCGGCGGCAGCTCGCCCGAGCCGCGGGTGATCAGTCGGGTCGGCAGCTCGATCCGCTCCGGCAAGAGCAGCGTGCCGTCCAACTGGCGGAAGAGGCGCTCGGCAGCCGTACGGCCGAGGACCGCCGCGTCCTGGGCGACGACGGTCACCCCCGGTCGCAGCAGATCGGCCAGCTCGATGTCGTCGAAGCCGACGAGGGCGACGGGGCGCGGCTGCTCGGCCAGGACCCGGATCACGGTGACCGTCACCCGGTTGTTGCCCGCGAAGATCGCGGTCACCCGGGAGGGGCCCACGAGCATCTCCTCGGCCGCCCGGCGCACCCGCTCGGGACTGGTGACGCCCAGCGACATCCAGGCGTCCTCCATCACTATGCCCGCGTCCTCCATGGCGGCCCGGTAACCGCGCAGGCGCTCGGCGGCGGTGTGGATACGCGGCATGTCGCCGATGAAGCCGATCCGCCGGTGCCCGTGGGCGATCAGGTGCGCCACACCGTCACGCGCGCCGCCGAAGTTGTCCGAGACCACCACGTCGGCGTCGATGTGCCCGGCAGGGCGGTCCACGAACACCGTCGCCACGCCCGCTTTCAGCTCGGGCTCCAGATACCGGTGGTCGTCCCCGGCCGGGATCACCACCAGCCCGTCGACCCGGCGTGCGCACAGCGCGAGAACCAACTCCTGCTCGCGTTCCGGGTCCTCCGCGCTGGAGCCGTTGATGAGCAGTGCGCCGTGGGCCCGGGCCACCTCCTCGACCGCGCGGCTGAGCGGGCCGTAGAACGGGTCGGCGAGGTCTTCCAGGACCAGCCCGATGCTGGCGGTGCGGCCCTTGCGCAGTACCCGCGCGCTGTCGTTGCGGCGGAAGCCGAGGGCGTCGATGGCCTCCTGGACGCGCCGCTCGGTCTCCGGCGTGACGCCGGGTTCACTGTTGACCACACGCGAGACCGTTTTCAGTCCGACGCCGGCCCGGGCGGCGACGTCCTTCATGGTCGGACGGTTGCCGTAGCGGTTTTTGGCGAGGTGCTCGGCGCGGCGGTGGGTCTCGGGCACGGTGCGGTGTCCTGTCCTGTCGTCCAGGGGGATGCGGCGGTCCCTGATGTGTATGAGGATGTGGCGTTGAGCATAGAGCCTGGACAACGTTGTCAGATGCGGGAGACACTGGGCACCGCAATCTCCGGCCGGTCGCCCACCGCGAGAACGGCCCGCGCGTTCTCACGGTTGTCCGAAGCGCTTCGCGGTTGTTCGAAGCTCTTCACGGTCTGTCCGAAGCTCTTCATGGTTGTTCCGATGTCTGACGGGGAGATCCGACACTGATGCACACCGACCTCGTGGCCGCGCTCGACATCGGCGGCACCAAGATCGCCGGGGCGCTGGTCGACGGCCACGGCCGGATCCAGGCCCGTGCGCAGTGCCTCACGCCCGCCCGGGAGGACGGCGAGACCATCATGCGGGCCGTCGAGCAGGTGCTCGCCGAGCTGACCGCCTCGCCGCTGTGGGGACGGGCCACGGCCCTCGGCATCGGCAGCGCGGGCCCGGTGGACGCCACCACGGGCACGGTGAGCCCGGTGAACGTGCCCGGCTGGCGTGACTTTCCGCTGGTCGCGAGGGTGCGGGCGGCCGTCGGCGGGCTGCCCGTCGAGTTGATCGGCGACGGGGTGGCGATCACGGCCGCCGAGCACTGGCAGGGCGCCGCCCGCGGTCATGACAACGCGTTGTGCATGGTGGTGTCTACGGGTGTCGGCGGCGGTCTGGTCCTCAACGGCCGGCTGCACCCCGGTCCGACCGGCAACGCGGGTCACATCGGCCACATCAGCGTGGACCTGGACGGTGACCTGTGCCCGTGCGGTGCGCGCGGCTGCGTGGAGCGCATCGCGAGCGGCCCGAACATCGCTCGACGGGCGATCGAGAACGGCTGGCAGGCCGGCCCCGACGGTGACGGCTCCGCCGCCGCGGTGGCCGCCGCCGCACGGTCCGGCGACCCGGTCGCCATCGCCTCCTTCAAGCGGGCCGCCCAGGCGCTGGCCGCCGGTATCGCGGCCACCGCGACCCTGGTCGAGATCGACATCGCCGTGATCGGCGGCGGGGTCGGCAAGGCCGGCGACGTGCTGTTCGCCCCCCTGCGCAAGGCCCTCGGCGACTACGCGACCCTGTCCTTCGTGCAGCGTCTGGCCGTGGAGCCGGCGCAGATGGGAACGGACGCGGGCCTGGTCGGGGCGGCAGCGGCGGCCCTGGCCCGCCGGGCGGACCCGGCCGCGGCCCGGGTCTGACGGCTCAGGGCCGGAACGTTCTCCCGAAGGCACCGAAGCACTGAAGGCACTGAAGGCACCGAAGACCGCGGTCGGGGTCCAGCCAAGGTGAGCCCAAAAGCCACAACGTCTCGGTCCGGGACTGATCAGCGCGGGGTGGTGCTGGCTTCGAGCTGCTTGGGGACGCGGGAGGTGGGGAGTTCGCGCAGGTCGGGGATGTGGTTGTAGAGGTTTCCGGCGGAGACGCCCAGCAGTTTGGCGATGGACTCGATGCTGTTCTCGGGGTTGGGCAGCATGTCGCGGGCGGCGCGAATAAGTTCGGGTGTGATGACGGTGGGGCGTCCGCCGGTGCGGCCGCGGGCGCGGGCGGCGGCCAGGCCCTCGTTGGTGCCGGCGACGATGAGTTCGCGGATGAACTCCGCCAGGGCAGCGAAGACGTGGAAGATCAGGCGCCCGCCGGGGGTGGTGGTGTCGAGGTTCTCGTGGAGCGAGGTGAAGCCGACTCCTTGCTCGCGCAGGTCGGCGACCATCGTCACGAGGTGTGAGGTAGCGGTCCTGGTGGAAGACGCGGATCTCCGCGAGATCGCGGGGGTCGTAGCGGATGGTCACGTCCTCGCCCACGTAGACGGCCAGGACCGGGTCGAGGTAGCGCAGGGACTGGAAGTGGATGCCGTCGGGGCGGATCTTGCGGGGCTTGGCCACGGTGAGCAGGAGCAGGTCGAGCTGTTCGAGGGAGTCGGGCATGTGGGGCAGGAAGGCGCCGGCCTCCCAGCGGTCCTGCGGCGGGTGTCCGGTCTCGCCGTGCTCGCGCTGGTTGTAGGTGCCGACGAAGAAGGCCCCCAGGGTGTGGTCGAGTTCGGCGAGGCTGAGCCGGGCCTGCCCGGCTCGGTCCTTGGCGCCCCGGGGCGCGTATCCCGGCAGGTCGGACAGGTACAGGGTGTTGACCGTGTCCATGATGCGCTCGATCTTGCCCCGGCCACGGGGCTGGCCGGGCAGGGAGAAGACGAGGCGGATCTTCAGCTCCGCGGCGGCCTGCTCCATGTGCGCGGAAGTGAAGTCACTGCCGTGGTCGGTGTAGAAGACAGCGGGGATGCCGCAGACGTGCCAGGCCGGGTCCGGCTTGCGCCAGATCGCCTGACGCAGCGCGAGCGCGGTGTTCAGCGCGGACGGGGCACCGAGGTTGACCGCGTACCCGGCGATCGCGCGAGAGTAGTCGTCCTCGACGACGGTCAACCAGGGCCGGACGGGCCTGCCACTGGGGGCGATCACCCACAGGTCGAGCCGGGTGTGGTCAGCCTGCCAGATCGCGTTGGAGCCCTCGGCCTCGCGGCGGTGAATCAAGTCGTACAACTCCCGGTACGGCTTGGACCGTTTTGTGTCGGCAGAGCCTGTGTCCCGCGCAGGTCGTGTCGCTCTACACCGCGCGCCTCCGGGTCGTGTCGCATTGCGGTGCTCCATCGTGTCCCTTTTCCTGCTGGGGCAACGTGACTGAAATCATGCTCGTATGGGGTTGGTGCGTCGGCTGGAACGATAGGCGAACGTAGGACACCGAGCACAGGGATCCTTCCGTGGAGCGGTCGGTGGGAGGACCAAAGCTCCGGAGAGTCGCCGGCTCCCCTAACCGGCGTTCCCCGGATATAAGGTCGGCCGCGTCCTGTCGGAACGGGTTTTCCGTGGCCTGGGGGTCGACCACAGTGTCGAGAAGTCCGGGCGGATCGATGCGTCGGGGAGGCGACTACGGCCGGGCCCGGTGCTGTGGCCTGCGCCGACAGGTGTCGCAGCTGGTCTGTATCCAGGTGTGCTGTTCCTCGCCGCACAACCGGATGCGACCGGGGGCTCCGCAGGATCTGCAGCTGTACTCTGATGCCGTTTCGGCCGTGTCCGTCAGGGCTGTGGCACGGTCGGTGAACTCGCCGTCGAATTCATCATGGAAGCGATCCATGACGGTGATGAGTAGGCCGCCGAAGGGGGTGCTGAAGCGTTCGATGCGCTAGCCGGGGTCGAGCGTAAACAGGTCGTCACACAGATATTCTTCGCGCTCACCCTGTCTCACGAGACATGGTGCTTGAACTTGCTGAGGAGGTCACCGAACCTCCAGGCCCTGTCACTCGAAGCGATCGGCACTGGCTGGTGAGTTACGCGGAGCCGACAGGCCGCGATGGGCACTGGTCGCAGGGGGTCCTGATCGAGGTGCTGTGCTGGGCGCCATGAAAATGGGTGCGGCCGAGGGCTCCGCAGGATTCGCAGATCTTATCCGCTTCGAGTTCAGCGGCTTCGGCTGCGGCGGTGTTTGAGGCGGCGTGATCGAAAGAGGGGTGAGATGCCGCTGAACGCGGACAGAAATCTTTGGCCCGATCCCGGAGAAGACTTGGTTGGCGTTGCGGATGACTTCCTTGATTGATCCAAGCCTCCGGTCCCGGTTCGTGCGCTCAACTGCATCCGAACGTGCCCACAGTGAGCCGACCGGTTCCCAGACAGAACGCAGTACTCGTTTCCCTCCGCTCAGGTCAGCTGAGCAGCGCTATTACCCTAGCGAAGGTGTCGAGCGCCGACTCTTGCACGGTGACGTAGTTGAAGCCGAACCGCTCCTGGCGAGCGATCAGCTGCTCGGCGATCTGTTCCGGGCTTCCGATCAGCACGGCGGGTAGTTCGCCGACCTGCTCCGGGCTTAGCGTGCCCTGCAGAAACCGGGAGTAGTCTTCCAGTGCGGCCGGACGATCACTCGTCACTTGAGTGCGCAGGACAATGACGTTTCGGCGCACCGCGTCCCGGCCCGCTGTGCGCAGTTCAGCATCGACCAGCGCCACCCGTTCGTCCATCTGTTGCTCGGTAAGGAACTGCATGCCCCGGCCCTGCGGGTCGAACCTGGTACCAGCGAACGACACGATGTCGGCGCACCGGGCAGCCAGTCGCAGCACCCGGTCGCCGTTTCCGCCGATCATCAGGGGAGGCCGGCCGGGTGCGGCGACGCCGCCCAGCGGGACGCTCCAGGCGCGGGTCACCTCGTCCAGGGTCGCCACGAGTCGATCGACGCGCTTGCCTGGCGCCTCGAACGGAATCCCGGCCTGGTCGAACTCGCGCTTCTTCCATCCCGCGCCTAGTCCGACCTCCAGCCGACCTCCGGTGAGTTGGGCGGTAGTGACGACATCCCTGGCGAACAGCGCCGGGCTGTAGAACGAGGTATTGCTCACGAACGTGCCGACCTGGACGCTGCTGGTCGCCTCAGCAGCCAGAACGCACGCCAGGAATGGCGATGGCATGTCGATGTGGTCGGGCACGGTGATTACGTGGTAGCCGAGGTCCTCGGCCCGTCGAGATTTTTCCATCCAGGAGGCCCTGTCTTCGAGCTTCCACAGACTCACGCCGAACCGCAATTTCATCGCATAGGTCCTGTCCTTGAGTATCGCGAGACTCAGACGGCGGTGGCCCGGTAGCGTTCGGCCCGGCGGACCGCCGGGCCGATCAACACCGCCCCGGCGAGGAGCGCCGCCGCAGCGATTGCCCAGCCGTAGGGCGCGAGGTCGGTCGCGAACCAGGCCACCGTTGCCGGGCCGAGTGTTGCCTGCACGACCATCCGGAGGTGGAACGCGCCCAGATATTCACCGCGGGCGGTCTCGGGCGCCAGCCCGTAGCCGATGCCGAACGCGCCGGCGGACTGCCACAGCTCGCCAGCAGTGATCAGCAGGATGGCGAGCACTGCGATGCCGATGGTGGCCCAGGAACCGATCAGACCACCGATGACCATGACGAGGCAGGCCGCCGCGCTCACAAACCCAGATCGGCGGGCGGCTCCGACAGCGCCGTCCAGGTCGTCCGAGCCCCGGGCGGCGCGGACCTGCAGCAGGACCACCAGCACGGTGTTCAGGATGAATACCAGCGGAATCACGCTTCGTGGAACGCCGTCGACGCTGAGAATCCACAGCGGCACCCCCACCACCAGCACGGTGCCATTGAGGGCGAGCAGGGTCGACACCCCGATCACGCCGAGGAACGGTATGTCCCGCAGCGCCCGGAACCGTGACGCTCGTTCCGGTGGCGGCCCGGGGCGGGTGATCGGCAGCCTGAGTACCACCAGTGCCGCCAGCAGGAATGACAGTGCGTTGCCCAGCGGCAGGGCCTGCATCGCTGCACCGCCGATGCCGATCACCCCCGCGGCGAGCAGCGCGCCGGCGGAGAAGCCGACGTTGAACACCGAACGGAGTGCGGCCCGGGCGGTGACCCGGTCGGTCTCCGGTACCAGATCCATGACCAAGGTGTGGAACAGCGGCCCGCTGCCCCATTCGAGGGCACCGACCAGGGCCACCACCACGAAGAACGTGGGCGTCGAGTCGACCATCGGGTACAAGCAGTAGACACCGGCGAGAGCCAACATGCTGATCAGCAGCATTCGCCGGGTACCGAACCTGTCGGCGGCCCGCCCCATCAGGACACTAGAGACGAAGCCCGTGAACCCGGCCAGGGACAGCCCGATCCCGACCTGAGCGGTCGGCAGCCCAGCGACCACGACGAAGTAGACGGTCGCGCTGGCCAGGAAAAGTCCATTGCCGACGCTGTCGAGCAGGTGCAGCACCGCCAGGGGGGCCGTCGGGCCGCGCAGCGAGGCGTAGTTACGGCGGACGAAGGAGGCGATCACACGGTCAGCCCCCGAAGTATCTTCCCCTGCCAGATCAGGTTCTCGAACGCCCGCAGAGTCTCCTCAAGCGACACTCGCTCGTCGCACATCCTCCGATGCCTCATGGCCGCCCACCCTAGACCACCGATCGATGGCTCGGGAGCGTCCCGGAGGACGCTCGTAACGCTCCGCGCGCGACGGCTTGGCGAAGATCGCCGATCGTGTATCTTCGCGCCTCTAACCGGAGTTGGGGAAGTGGGTGGCGCGATGACCGGGCTGGGCTACGACGACCTGTACCGCTTGATGGCCTCGATGACCGGGGATGAGAAGCATGCCGAGGCGGCGTCGTCCACCCTGGACGTGCTCTGGGTGCTCTACGACAGGGTGCTGCGGGTCGGGCCTGAACTGGCGGCCGACCGGGACCGGTTCTACCTGTCGAAGGGGCACGGTCCGATGGCGTACTACACGGTGCTGGCTGCGAAGGGCTTCCTTGATCCTGCGGAGTTTGACCGGTTCGGCACTTATCACTCGCCGCTTGGCCACCACCCGGACCGGTTGCTCGTGCCGGGGGTGGAGATCTCCAGCGGTTCGCTCGGCCACGGACTGCCATTGGCGGTCGGCACCGCGCTCGGCCTGCGGGCCCGCGGGCTGACCTCGACCCGGCTGTGGGTATTGCTCGGCGACGGCGAACTCGACGAGGGCTCCAACCACGAGGCGATCGCCTACGCCGGCCGGAGCCGTCTCGATCAGCTCAATGTCATCGTGATCGACAACGACAACGCGACCCAGGGCTGGCCTGGCGGCCTGGAGACTCGGTTCGCCGCGGAGGGCTGGGCGACGGCGCGGGTCAACGGGCGCAACCACACCGAACTCGAGGCCGCGTTCACAGCCCCGCATCCCGGCCGCCCCGCCGTGGTGGTTGCCAAGGTCGAGCACAGCCCCAGCCACTGACCACACAACCGAGGAGGAGCCATGGCCGGGCAGATGCGGGAGCGGTTCGTCGAGGTCACGACTGAGCTGCTCGCCAAACATGAGAACCTCGCGCTGGTAACAGCCGACCTGAGCGCGAAGATGTTCGGCCGGGCCGCCGGCGAGTATCCGGATCGGGTGATCAACCTGGGCATCCGCGAACAGCTGCTGATCAGTGTGTCCGGCGGGCTGGCCCTGGCCGGGCTGCGGCCCATCGCGCACAGCTTCGCGCCGTTCCTCGTTGAGCGGCCATTCGAGCAGATCAAACTTGACCTGAACCACCAGGACGTGGGCGCGGTGCTGGTCAGCGCTGGCGGATCCTACGACATCGCCAGTGGTGGCCGGACCCATCAGTCTCCCGGAGACGTGGCACTGCTGGCCACCCTGCCCGATTGGACGATCCACGTGCCGGGTCATCCCGACGAGGCGGAAGTCCAGCTCCGCCGGGCGGCGGTGGCCGACGGGCTGGTCTACATCCGATTGTCCAACCAGGTCAACGGGAGTGCCTACGAGTTGGACGGAAACGGGTTCCGAGTGCTGCGCGAGGGCGGTCGGGGCACCGTGATCGCTGTCGGGCCGATGGCCGACGCCGTGCTGGCGGCGGTCGGACCGCTGGACGTTACCGTGCTATATGCGGCGACCATCCGGCCATTCGACGCGTCAGCCCTGCGGGCCGCAGTGGCCAACCAGGCGGAGGCCAACGTCGTGCTCGTCGAGCCCTACCTCGCGGGCACTTCGACCGCCGAGGTCGCCCGGGCCCTACCCGACCGGGCACATCGGACTCTGTCTCTCGGCGTGGGACTGAGCGAACTGCGACACTACGGCACTCCACGACAGCACGCGATCGCACATGGTCTTGGTGCGGCTGGATTGCGGCGGACCATAGCTGAATTCCTCGGCTACTTAGGGTAGTTGGCCTGCTTTCGCCCTATCGAGCAGATCCAGATCGACATAATGTGATCTTCGTTCGTCGTGATTGCGCCGGACTGTCTCAAACCAGAAGGAGTCGGAATGTCTTTTGACGACAAGCTCCGGGCCACCGAGGCTGAGCTACTCATCGCGGAGGCCAGCGCCGAGATCGAGGAGCTCTCGGACCACTCCCGCCCGATGGTGATCGAGAACATCAACGAGGCTTAAGTAGTACGGGCCTTCGGTGAGCCGATTCTGGGGGCGCTCCGGCGCTCCCGGAGTTGGTCCGGATTCGACCAAGAGGGACGGCTGTGGGTAATGAACATCCGCTGGTCCGACTGCTCGACGACGTGGATCTGCTGGGCGCGTATTGGAACAAGAAGCACGGTCTGTTCCCCAAGGCGGCTTCGTCGGACGGCCTGATCGACGAGGACACTATCCAGGCCCAGCTCGACGCCGGCCTACTACGTTGGCCGTACTTCACCCTGTTCCGCGAGGGCAACCAGCCCGCGATCGGTGATTTCACCCGGTCCCGGAACGTGCTCGGCCAGCGGGTCGGATCGTTCGCGGATCCGGAGAAGGTGCGGGCGCACCTCGCCGCAGGCGCCACCATGAAGTTTAGCCAGCTCGAGGACTGGCACCTGCCGATTCGTACCTTGATGCGCGCGCTCGAGGCCCGGATCGCCGCCGAACTCAAGGCGTACGTGTTTTACACCCCCTGTGACAACACCGGGATGCTCCCGCACCGGGACGGCTCACATGTGCTGGCGCTCCAGCTCGCCGGGGCCAAGGAGTGGACGATCTACGACGCCCCCGACCAGATCGATTCGCGGCCAGGGTTGAACGTGGACGTTGACAGCCGCTCGCACACCTTCGTGATGGAGCCTGGCGATGTGCTTTACCTGCCGCACGGCTTTCCCCACGTGGCCACCGCGCGGGGCGGCACCTCTCTGCATCTGACCTTCACCATCACCGAGCCGACGCCGCGGGACCTGGCTGGGTCGTTGATGGCAACCTTCGGCCAACCGAGGCTCGACCCGGCTCTGCCCTTGGAGGGCCGGGCGGCGGCTGTGGCGAAGGCGCTGCTGGGCCACCTGAACTCGGCCGACCCGGATGCCCTGGTCAGCACGGCGGTCGACCGAATGCGGAACAGGACGGTCCGATGACAACGACGCTGCTGGCCGACATCGTCGGCGAGGTCGACGCCTTCGTCGCCGAGGTATGGGCACGGCGGCCGGAGGTCTTCCGGTACGAGGCCGGGCCACGCTTGCTGCCGGAGGCCGCCGCCTGGGAGATGGTCGAGTGCGGACTGTTGGTCGCGCCGTACTTCAGCATGCTCCGGGAGACCGGTGGCGGCGCGACCGCGCAGGGCATCACAATGACTCGCGAGGTGCTAGGCCGGGCATTGCCCGCATACGCGGATCCAGCGGCGGTGCGCGCGAAGTACGCGGCGGGTCGGGTGATTACCCTCAACCAGCCCGAACACTGGCACGTCGGTATCCGGGGCGTGCTCGACGCGTTGCGCGCGGACCTACGGGGCGGCGCAAACTCGGTGATCTTCCTCAGCCCGCCCGGCGCGACCGCCTCTTCGGAGCACACCGCCGAGCAGCACGTGCTGCACTTCCAGCTCGACGGCGAGTCGTGCTGGACGCTGCCGCCCGGCCCGGCGATCACTCTCGTTCCTGGCGACGTTCTGTATCTTCCCGGCGGCCAGGAGCACCACTCCGAGGCAGGCCCGGGCGGATCATTCCACCTCGCCGTGACCATCGAACAGCCCACCAGCCGGGAGCTGGCCGACCTGATAGTCGCCGAGTTCCTCGACAGCCCCGGGGCCACCGAGATCGCCGGCAACCACCACTTCCTCACGCTGGCGGAAAAGACCGCCTGGCTGCGCACGGAACTGGGCAAGACACTGTCCGACCTGGACCTCGCCGCGCTGGTCGACCAGGCCGTGCGAAATCGACAGCGCGGCGGCCATATATGAGACTGGACGTCCTGCTCGGCCAGGTCCGGGCGGAGGTCGCGCACCGGCTCGACGATGGCTTGGTGCTGGAGGCCAGACTGACCCGACCGGACCGGCCGTATCCGGTGCCGTTTGTGCTCGGCTACACACCGGGGCCCGACGGTGACCTCACCCTGGCGCACGCCTACGCCGGGGCCTCCGCGGTGACGGTCCTTGACGATGGCTACCTGTTCCTCTCCGACACCAAGGCGCGCACCGGCCGGAGCCTGCGCTGGCACCGGCCTGAGGCCAAGGCGGAGCTCATCCTGAGCCCTGGCCGCGATGTGGTGTCCTACGCCGCCGCCGGCTCCGTGGTCATCGCGGCGGCCTGGGTACCCGCCGACCAGGCTGATCCGCACCGAACTGCCGCTGTCCTGGACGGCGACCTCTGGTCCCACTCCAGCTACCAGGCTGCCGGCGAGGTGCTCGGCCTGTTCCGGACATCACTCGACCCTGGGCTGCCGGAGCCGCTCGACGTTCAGCTGGCGCCCAACGAACGACTCACCGGGCTGTTGTCGCTGACCCCGGACGGTGCCCAATGCGCCGCCGGTGTGGTCCGCTTCCTGCGCGGCGGCCACCGCCGCCATGGCCTGCTACTCGTCCCTGTGGCGGACCCAACTGCTGCCCGGGCGGTGTGGCCGGACGACGACCTCCGGGACGCTGTGCCGGCCCCGGACGGATCCTGGTTTGCCTGCACGGCGGAGCGGGTGGCGACCCCGGGGATCGGCCCGCGCCAGGAGGTGGTGCTGGTGGCGTCGGACGGCTCCCAGCTGCTGCGGCCCGCCGCCCAACACCCGCACTGGCTCCAGCCGAGGGCCTGGTCCGGGCGCACCCTGCTCTGCGTCGGTGAGGACCACGGCCGACGGCGGCTGTACCGGGTGACGCCGGAGGACGACCGGCCCGAGCCGGTCAAGCTGGCCGGTTCGGTGCAGTCTGTCACCGCCACAGCGGCCGAGGCCCTGGTCGTACAGTCCCGAGTGGACCTGCCGCCCGAAGTGGTCGCCGTAGACCTAGATGCCCCCCCCGCGCGTACCCTGCTGACCCCGGCTGCCGCCGCCAAGCCGGCTGGGCGGATGGAACGGCTCAGCCACCGGGCCGAGGACGGCACGGTCTGGAACAGCTGGCTGTGCCTGCCGACGGACGAGCCGGCCGAGCCGCTGCCGGTGCTCGTCTGGTGCCATGGCGGTCCCCTGCTGAGCTGGATCGACTGGTCGTGGCGGTGGAATCCGTGGCCGTTCGTCTCGGAGGGCTACGCCGTGCTAATGCCTGACCCTCCGCTGTCCATGGGGTACGGGCAGGAGACGGTCGAGCGGGGCTGGGGTCGATGGAGTTCGGAGGTGGCCTCGGTCGCCGCCGAGCAGGTCCACGCGGCGCTCCGGCGGCCGGGCCTGGACCCCCAGCGAGTCGCTGCGATGGGTGGCAGCTTCGGCGGCTACCTCGCGCTGGCCCTGGCCACCCGGTTGCCGGAGATCCGGCTCGTCGCCAGCCACGCCGGCTGGGCGGACTTCGCCGCAGTCGCCCGCGCCAGCGACCTGCACTGGCACTGGCTGCGGGAGTACGGGCCGGTCGAGGGGTCCGAGGCGTATCGTAGGGAAAGCCTCGCGCTGGACAGCATCGATCCGGGGGTGACCGTACTGCTGTCGCACGGGTGCGCGGACAGTCATGTGCCGGTCGGCGAGACCCGGGCGATGTACCGGGCCCTGGACACCCGGAAGGTCGACGTACGACTCATGCTGCTTCCGGACGAGGGCCACAGCATCGAGCGGGCCGCCAACGTGACCGCCTGGTACGACTGGGTCCGCGCAGCCTGTGCGGAGGTGCTGGCCCCATGACGACCGCCACCACGCTCACCCAGCGGATCAGCCGATGCCGCGAGCACTGGCTCCCGCCGTCCACGTCAGGTGCCACCACCGCCAGCGGCACGTCGCTACGAATCCGCACCCTGGAGGCGACCGCGGAACTTGCCTGCGCCGTCCTCGACCGGTGCGGCATCACCCGGGTGGCCGACGTGACCGACCTGGACGTGCTTGGCATCCCGGTGTTCAATAGTTGCCGTCCCGACGCAGCGCCCGGCCTCAACACGGTCACCAGCGGCAAGGGCACGACCCCGCTGGCCGCCCGGGTCTCGGCGATGATGGAGGCGATCGAACGCACCTGGTGCGAGCCCCGGGCCGCCGAACCGCCGCTACGTGCAAGCTACGCCGACCTCGTCGCGGCCGGCCTTCCGACGCTCGACCCCCGGCGGCTGATCCTCCGGCGCGGCCACCGCTGGACCGAGCAGCAGCCGCTGTCCTGGTGGCCGGCTCGCGAGTTGCGCTCCGACACCGAGGTGCTCATCCCCGCGCTAGCGGTGTTTACACCGTTCCCGGACGAGTACGGGATGTTCTCCTCGAACACCATCGGCCTCGCCTCGGGCAACAGTCCACGCGAGGCGCTGCTGCACGGCCTGCTGGAGCTGATCGAGCACGACTGCACTGCGTTCGGCGAGACGCTGCGGGGCGGCCACCGGATCAGGTCGGCCACGCTGCCGGCTGAGGCACAGGCACTCGTCACCCGATTCGAGCAGGCTGGGATTCGGGTGCAGGTGTTCGGGTACGCCAACGAGATTGGTATGCCGACCATTTTCGTCACGACCGACGACACTCACGCCGAGGACGGCCTCCTGATCAACGGCGGTGCCGGCTGCCATCCCGACCCTGCCGTGGCGCTCAGCCGGGCACTCACGGAGGCCGCGCAGTCCCGGCTGAACGTGATCTCCGGCGCTCGCGAGGACCTCAACGGCCAGGTACACCGCCGACACGCCTCCTACGAGGAGATGCGGAAGATGCTGCACACCTGGAGCGCCGACCGGCCCGAACTGGACTTCGGCGAGCTGCCAGACCGCACCACCGGCACGGTGGAGGCGGACCTGGACCTGGTCCTCGACGGGCTGGGGCTGGCCGGGCTGGAGCTCGTGTTCGCCGCCGAGCTCGCACCACCAGACCTACCGTTCTCTGTAACCCAGGTGATCGTGCCCGGTATCGAGAACTATCACAACGACCCGGCCCGGCTCGGCACGAGACTGCACGCCGCGATGGTCAGGGCCGGGTTGGCGAGGCCCCCACGATGACCCGGCCCAGCACGATCGTGTTCACCGGCCCGTCCCTGCGACCCGCCGACCTGGTTAAGCTGCGGGCACTCGCCGCGAAGACAGGACATGACCTGGACCTGCGGCCCCCGGTGCGCCGACTTGACCTGGTCGAGGTGGTCGACGCCGGCGGCAGCAACCGGGTGCTGATCCTGGACGGCGAGTTCGGCCAGAGCCTCGCGGTGAGCATCGCCGAGATCCGCTCGGTACTCGCCGCCGGGCAGCCGCTGGCCGGCGCCTCGTCAATGGGCGCCCTCCGAGCCGTTGAGTGCCGGACCCTGGGCATGACGGGCAGCGGCTGGGTGTACGAGCAGTACCTGTCCGGCGCGATCGAGTCGGACGGCGACGTGGCACTGCTGTTCGACCCGGAAGACTACTCCCCAGTGACCGTGCCGCTGGCGAACGTCCGCTGGTTGCTGGACCAAACGGAACTGTCTGCCGAGGAAGCCCAACAGGCTCTCCGCGTGGCCCACGGCGTGCATTTCCGGGACCGGCGGCCTTCCTACCTGCTCCGGCGGTGGAAGGAGCGACTGCCGGCCAGTGTGGTCGAGCTTCTCGAACCGGAGCTAGCCGACGACCGGCGGGACACCTGGGATCGCAAGCGGTTGGATGCGCTCGAAGCGGTGCGTGCCGTGCTCGAAGAGGAGAACTGACATGGACGTCCTTAACGCGCTCGGCGACCCGACCTGGTTCGCCGACGATTGGCCGGCCACGCCCTACCACCGGGTGGGCACTGCCGCCGAGCTGCGGGCCACCCTGACCTGGTCAGCGCTGGACACGATCCTCAAAGACCAGGGGCTACAAGCACCGGCGTTCCGGATGGCCAGGGATCATCAACTGGTACCTATGGAGAAGCTGACCCGGCCGGAGCGGCACACCTCGCAGGCCATCCAGGGGCTCGCCGATCCCGTCCGTATCGGCGCCGAGCTGACCGACGGGGCTACGCTCGTGCTCCAGGGGTTGCAGCGGTTCTGGCCGCCGCTAGCGGACACGTGCCGACGGCTGGCGGCTGAGATCGGGCATCCGGTGTTCGTCAACGCTTACCTGACGCCGCGCACGGAGCGGGGCTTCGGCGCGCACCATGATCCCTACCATGCCTGGCTGACCCAGGTCGCGGGCAGCAAGTCCTGGCAGCTATGGGCGCCGCAGCGCGACCCGGCAACCGACCCGGCCGACTTGGAGATCACCCTGGCTGAGGGTGATGTGCTGTGGATACCCAGGGGCTGGTGGCACACCGGCAGCAGCGGCGCGAAGCCGAGCCTGCACCTGACCTTCACAGTATGGGCAACGAAGCTCGACGCCGTGCTGCGCGTACTGCTGACCGAGGTGCTACGCGAGCCCGGGCTGGCCCGGGAGCTACCCCCGGGCGCGTTCCGTGACGGTGCACGCACCGAGGCCACGATCGCCATGGCGATGGTCGAGATCGCCGACATGATCGCGAAGCTGGACCCGGCGACGGTGGCGACCCGGGTGGTCGATGCGCGGCTGGAGCAATTCGACCCGCTACCCGCTCAGTCGGTGTGGTCGGTGATCGGCGGCGACCGGGCGGCACGGTTCCACGCCCATCCGGAGGGGGTTCTGCACGTTGACGGGGTTCGGTTGCGGACCGCCGACCGGCTGCTCGCCCTAGAGCCCGGCCAGGAAGACCGATGTCGCACTGTGCTAGGCCGGACGGGCAGCTTCACCCTGACCGAGCTGGACGCGGACCAAGAGCTACTCGACCTCCTGATCGACGCCAGGTTGGTCTGTGCTGCACCGTGTCCGGGCTGCTGACCCATGGATGAAATCAACGAACTCGCCGAGACCGCCGAGCGTCTCGTAGCCGCGAAGGCCGCGCGGCAGGGCGGCATCTCCACCTATCACGACCACCACATCCGGGGTGCGGTGACAGAGGCCCGGCGCACCGGCCGGACTGACGAGCTGACCGAATACCTCGCGCTGTTGACAGCGGAACGGTTCCGGGATCCGCTGCCGCGCCTCGATCGATCGGACCGAGAAGTGCTCGCGGCCCTGGCGTTCCCGGTCCGGAACTTCGTCGCCACCCAGGGCGTCACCGATCACCTGACCTGGGCCGGTCGGCCGCTGTACAAGACGGTGTTCGACTTGGCCAGCTATCCGATGCTGATCGCCGAGCTGACCCCGGGCACGATCATCGAACTCGGCTCCGGCAGCGGTGGGAGCGCCCTCTGGCTGGCCGACGTCGCTGAGGCGCACGACCTACTGCCGGTGATCATCTCGATTGACCGCACCGCGGTGGACCTCGCGGACAACCGGGTGAGCTTTCGGACCGGGGACGTTGGCCACCTGAGCGAGGTACTCGCTGACTGCGACGACCTGCCCAGGCCCTGGCTGGTGATCGAGGACGCGCACGCACACGTCCGAGTCGTGCTTGACTTCTTCGACGCCCGACTGGCCGCCGGTGACTACCTACTGGTCGAGGACAGCCTGGCGAAGCGGGCTACCCTCCGGGAGTTCCTTCGGAATAGCCCGCATCAGTACCAGCTCGACACCCGATATCTGGACTTGTTCGGCGAGAACACGAGCTGCGCGATCGACTCGATTTTCCGGCGGGCGTAGGGTGCGGCGCTACAAAACCCTCGCATAGGCTAGCCGTCTCATCTGACACATCGTGACGGGGACCAGCCCATGCGCAGCAGCACCAGGATCCGCCTGATAGAGCCCACCGACGCCGCCCCGATCGCCGAGCATCGGGTGCGGGACGTCGAGGCTTTCCGGCCGTGGGAACCGGCCCAGCCGGCCGACTTCTTCACCCCGGAGGGCCAGGCGGAGCGAATCGATAGTCTGCTGGCCGGATACCGGGCTGGCGTGGTCTGGCCGGGCGTGGTGCTCGCCGACGACCAGGTGATCGGGCAGATCACCGTTGGAGGCATCCTGCCGCAGCCGCACCTACGCCGCGGCTCCGTCGGTTACTGGATCGCCAGCGTTGCCCAGAACCAAGGGCACGCCGGGCACGCCGTCGGGCTTGTACTCCGGGTGATGACGGAACAACTCGGCTTGCACCGCGCCGAGGCGTCCACCAATCTGGAGAATCTGCCGTCTCAGCGGGTGCTGCGCCGCAACGGGTTCAGCCCGTACGGCGTCGCGCACTCCTCGATCTTTCTCGACGGGAGCTGGCGGGACGGGTTGCTGTGGGAGCGGGTCCTCGGCGACTAAGGCTCGCAGAAAATCAACGTGTTGCTTCCGGCTGTGCGGTTCGTTGACCTGGTACGAGCGTGTCGCGGGACGCGAGGGATCAACTCGCTTTGCGGTTTGGGGTGTTTTCCCGCATCTGGATCAGCGGTAGCCGAGATATGTGAGGCAACGGTCCGCAAAGGGTGTGGACGAGTTGGAAGCGGGTTCCGAGCCTCTTGGGCAGGTTCGCCGGCCAAGAGGTGGCCGCAAGAAGGCGGCGCAGGTCGATCCAGGGTACACCCGACGCTACTGGCCCTGGTGGAGCCAGACGAGCGTGGCGATACGATGTCGCCGCTACGGTGGACGACCAAGTCGACCAGGAGTCTGACCGGCGAGCTGACCCACCAGGGGCACAAGGTCAGTGAGGACGGGGTCGGTGACCTTCTGCGGGCGAAGGACTTCAGCTTGCAGGCCAACACCAAAACCCTGGAAGGCAAGCAGTATCCGGACCGTGATACCCAGTTCCTCTACATCAACGAGCAGGCCAACGGCCACATCGATGGCGGCCAGTCCGTGATTGACGTCGACACCAAAAGAGGAACCGGTCGGCGCCTACAAGAATGCCCGTCGCCAATGGCGTCCCACTGGCGAGCCGGTTCAGGTGAAGACGCACGACTTCCTGGATCGGCAGGGCCCGGGCAAGGCGATCCCGTACGGAATCTACGACCTCGCCGCCGATACCGGCTGAGGCGACCCATGGGACATCTCCGCCGCCTGGTGGCAGCAGCTCGTCATCCGCGGGAACATCGTTGTCCCCCTGCGCATGCACGGCAGTGGCCTGACCCGCTCGCTCGCCTTCGGCCACACCGAGGACGGGTTGATGGTCAGCGCCAACCCCTTGGTGTGCGTGTTCGTGCCCATGCGTGGCGCCTCCGAGACGGGCGAACGCCACGTCCGCCTCGCCGAGGACGTCATCCTTAAGCTCGACGCCGACGACCTGCCCGACGAACCCGCCGCCCACCTTGACCTCCGGCTCGCCACCATGAACAGCGGCCTCAGCTTCGGCCGGCTGTCCATCGGCTCTTCCGCCCGCGCCCTCAACTTGGCCGATCCCGCCATCAGGTGGGCCGGGGCGGGCTTAGGGCGTGCAGAGAATTAACTTGCGGGTTTCTGGGCTTGACATCCCAGGTCAGCGCGCCGTCCACCCACATGTTGTTCTTCTGCGAGCCCTTAGAACTCCTAACAGAATGGGGCTAGTTGCCTTGGAATGTCGGCGTCTGATGGTGCGTTAGCCTGCGCATGAGAAGGGTGAACAGCCACCGTGGGTCGTGTGGGCGAATCCCCTGGTCCCGGGCTTGCGTTGAGTGACTTCCAAGTCAACGCCGAGGGTGGCCGCGTGCTGGACGAGGTGCTGACGGTGGCCGCCGTCGACCCACACCTTGCGGATGCCGGGGTGTTCGGCCGCGACCTGGTCCAGGAGTCTGGTGCCGACGACGGAGTCCTGCACACTCGCCGCGGTGACCAACACGGCAAGCAGGAGCCCGATGGTGTCGGTGACGATGTTCCGCTTCCAGCCCGTTGATCAGCTTGCCGCCGTCGAAGCCGCGGCTGTCGGAGCCGACGACGGCGTCCGCTTTGACGGACTGCGAGTCGATCACCCCGGCCGACGGCTCCGCATCCCGCCCCAGCCTCTCGCGGATCCTCGCGCGCAACCGGTCGTGGAACTCCTTGACCAGGCCGTGGTCACGCCAGCGGCGAAAGAACGCGTACACCCGGTCCCACGGCGGGAAGTCGGCGGGCATCGCCCGCCACTTGATGCCATTGTCGACCAGGTAGCGAATCGCATCGAGTATCGCCCGGTGGCAGTACGCCTCCGGCTGCCCTCCCCGGCCGCGCATCCAGCCAGGCACCGGTAGCAACGGCCGCACCGCCGCCCACTCCGCGTCCGTCATGTCCGTCGGATAACGCGACTGCCGAAACCCGTTGTCGGCGGCGTTTGCGAACCGGTGAGCCAGACAGTCACACTCCAGCGTGACGGAACTGGACTGCGCGCCCATCGACACGGAACACTGCGGCACCAGGGCCTCCTGATGTTGCTCGGTGATTCGACACCAACGAGGTGTTCAGGAGGCCCTGCTCGTATGCGCCGAACACCTCGCGACCACCCGATCGAGACTCCCGTTCGACGGACACCGCTCAAGATCGGAACGACAACAGTTACTTACCCCTGACGGCTTGCCTGACACGGAGAACAATCTGGTCGCTGCCGTATGCGTAACCGGCCAGGAAGACACCCGGTTGCTGTTCAGATCTGCTGCTGCACGTCAACGGTCATGTCGGCCGCAGCAAGGATTCCCTCCTGGCCGCGGAGCGTCCACAGGAGCCCGCCCACAGACCCCTTGGCATGGACGGTTCTTGCTTCTTGCCACCGCTGGAGGCCGCCATGGGCCTCGAGAACAAGATCCAATAGGTCGTCATGGGTAGGTCTCTGCCTAGTGAGTGACGCCGCCTGCGTGTCAATGTTCCTGTGCGTTTGCTTGTGGCGCGCGTTCGGCGTCATGCGGCGGGAGCCGCCGCAGAAGCAGCGCGGACGCCGTGCTCCGTCGACTCCGGCTGAATCGATCAGACTCCCCAGCATCGCAATGGGCTGGCGCTATCAAGCTCCGTGAGGCGTCCGAGTATCGGCCTGCTCGCCGATCCATGACTCGGCGAAGCGTGTCCATGTCGATGCCTCTCCAGCCCCATGGGCAAGGCCCAGGCTGTGGGGGCCGTGGGGGAAGACGTGCACCGTGTGGGGCACATTGTCGGCGGCCAACGCCGCAGCCAGGCGATAGGTGTGCTCCGGCGGAACGTAAGAATCCTCCGCCGTGTGCCAGAGGAAGAACGGAGGAGCCGACGGAGTGACCAGCGCGTCGAGCGAGGTCGAACGACGCAGCTCCGGCGACGCGTCCTCACCCAGCAGAATGAGCTGCGAAGGGCGGTACGTCTCGGTCTCCATCGACGTGATCGCGTAGCCGAGAACAGCGAACTGAACCGATGTCTGCTCGTCAGCGTTCGGAGCGAGGGCTGCCAGGCCCGCGAGGTGCCCACCGGCCGAGAAGCCCACGACCCCGATCGTGTCGGCCCCCCTGTCCCGTAGGCGCCGGATCTCGGTCTGAAGTGCCGCGAGCGGCGCTGGATGCCGCGTGCTGAGCGGATACCGGAAGACGCTCGCCTCCAAGCCCAATCCTTCGAGCCAATCGACAATCGGCTGGGCCTCGTGCTCGGCGTGCACCTCGTAGCCGCCTCCCGGCAACACGATCACATGCATCTCGTCGTCCTCCTTCATTGACCGCGCAAACCGCTCGTCCACACGGGCCGGGTGAGCTTATCCACGGCTCGCATGAAGCCGTCACCGTGACACGGTCGCACCCTGAGGCAGCGGTGGCGCGGGACCTCGGTCCTTGCCGAGGATTGCACCACGTGGCTGACGAATTTCGTCATTGGGGTGGGCATGACCCCGATGCCCACCCGCCGCGCACCGCCTCGGTCATGTGCGTTCGGCCAGCGAGGAATCGACGGATGCTTCGGCGTACCGGGTGCGCTCGGCTCGCACGGCGCCAGGGTGCCTGCCGAGCCGTTCCGCCAGGGAGACGGTGGCACTGCCGGCCGGACCGGGGCTTCGCGACGGCGTCGTCCGCGGAGTCGAGGGGACCGGGCTTCGGCCCCATTTTCGGGCCCTTCGCCGCCCGTCACATCGCCGACTCCCGTCGACGCAGGTCCTTGCGCAGTAACTTGCCGGCCGGGGGCTTCGGGATCTGGTCCAGCAACTCGACCAGCCGGGCCTTCTTGTACGGCGCGACCCGGGCCGCGACGAACGCCTGGACCTCCTCGGCATCCAGACCCGGGTGGGTGGCACGGCGCACGACACCCATGGATGATCAAGAGACTGTCGAAGCCCAAGCTCTCCGCGTGGTCACCGAATTCTTTCCGCATGCCCTGGGGGCCCTGCTCGGAGGCTCGGCTGCGCGAGGGCGCGCCACTCCGACCAGCGACCTGGATGTGGCCGTGCTCCTTCCCGACTCGGATGTCAGCCGGCTGGAGGTGATTCGTCACGGGGGCCGCGTCGTCGAGTTGTTCCTGAACACTCTCTGAGCGCGGCCCTGTGGTGGTGGACGTCAAGCCACTGCGCCGGTTGGCGAAGCCGGAGGTCGCTTCAACCTTGGACTTCGGTGGCGCCATCGCAGCCTCATCCCGCAGAGCACGTCCATGCTCCCACCGCAAGCCCTCAAGCGTTGCCAGAACTCACAGACATCGCCCTCCGGCGAAACCAGGTGTTCTCGGCCCTGAGCGACAAGTGGTGTCAGGTTCAGGTTCCACCAACAAAACCACGCTGGGCAAGAGATTAAGCGCCTCATCTGCTGTGCTTGACTTCATGACGCCAAGTTCCACTCCCGCGCCGGACTCCCCCCGATCGCCCGCGCACCGCAGCCCGCTGCGCAGGCTCACCGCCCGTGACCGCGGTGAGGTACACCGATCCGCCACTCAGCTGGAGCTCTTCTTCGACCTGTGCTTCGTCGTGGCCATCGCCCAGGCGGGCATCCAGTTGGTGCACGCGGTCGCCGAGGGCCATGCGGGCGAGGGGATCCTCTACTACGCGTTGGTGTTCTTCGCCATCTGGTGGGCGTGGATGAACTTCACGTGGTTCGCCTCGGCCTACGACAACGACGACGTGCTCTTCCGGGTCGTCACGCTGATCCAGATTGCCGGTGTGCTGGTGCTCGCGGCCGGGGTCTCCCGGGTGTTCGAGGACCACGAGTACCAGGCGGGGGTGGTGGGCTATGTGATCATGCGGCTCGCCTTGGTGTCCCAATGGTTGCGCGTGGCCAGGTCGAGTCAGGGCAGGGAGCGCAGGGTGGCCCTGCGGTACGCCGGCGGGGTGGTGCTGTGCCAGATCGGCTGGGTCGGCCTCTTGGTCCTGCCCGAGGACACCCTGGTCGCGGTGTTCGTGGTGATGGCGGTCCTCGAGATGTGCGTGCCGGCGTACGCGGAGAAGGTCCAACCCACGTCCTGGCACCCGCACCACATCGCCGAGCGGTACGGGCTGTTCACGATCATCGTGCTCGGCGAGACCATCGCGGCGGCCACGGTCGCCGTGAAGACAGGCATCGACGAGGAGGACGCGCTGGGCGAACTGCTGCCGATCGCCGCGGGCGGGCTGCTGATCATCTTCGCCGCCTGGTGGATCTACTTCGTGGTGCCGATCCACGGTCATCTGAGATCCAACAGGCAGGCGTTCCTGTGGGGTTACGGCCACTACGTCGTCTTCGCCTCGGCGGCCGCGATCGGTGCGGGTCTGGAGGTGGCGGTCGAGCAGTCCGTGGGCAAGGCACATATCTCGACGCTGTCCGCGTCGGCGGCCGTGACCCTGCCGACGGCGCTGTATCTGCTCACTGTCTGGGCACTGCACGCGCGTTACTTCAAGGTGGGCATCGCCCAGCAGCTGGTACTGCCGACCGCGGCCCTGCTGGTGATCTGCTGCATGTTCCTGGGCGAGTGGGCGGTGCTCTCGGCCGGTCTCGTCTGCGCGCTGACGGTGGCGACCGGCGAGACACTGACGGCGCGCACGACGGCCCGGGAGCGCGAGACGGCGGTGCGAGCGCCGTTCGCCTGACCGGACCGGTCCGGACGAGACCGGCCCCATGACAGTTGACGCTCGGACAGATGTCGTGGGGCACGCGACGCGTACCGGCGACGGTTGGCTCACCGGCACCACGGTGGTGCCGGCGCCCCGAGGGCGGTGCCGTCGCCGCGGTGGACGTGCGCGGCGACGGGCCCGGCACCAAGGAGATCGACGCGCTCGATCCGCGCAACCTGGTGCAGAAGGTCGAGGCGATCGTGCTGACCGGCGGCAGCGCGTACGGGCTCGACGCGGCGTCCGGGGTGACGGCCTGGCCGGAGGAACAGCGACGCGGGGTGGGGGTGGATCCGGCGCATGTCGTGCCGGTGGTGCCCGCCGCCTGTGTCTTCGACCTCGTCCGCGGCGGCGACTTCCGGGCCAGGCCGGACGCGGCCACCGGACGGGCCGCGGTCGAGGCGGCCACGGCGAGCGAGGCGGGCGCCGCGGTGCCGGAGGGCCGTGTGGGCGCCGGTACGGGAGCCACCGCGGGGCCGGTCAAGGGCGGGATCGGCACCGCGAGCACGGTGCTCGACTCGGGGGTCACGGTGGCCGCGCTGGTGGCGGCCAACGCGGCGGGGTCGGCCGTGGAACCCGGGACCGGGGGCGCTGTACGGGGAGCTGTCGCAGGGGCGGGTGAGCTGTCCGGCACAGGACGTCCACCGGGCCGCGCGTCTGCGGCTGGCCGAGATCGCGGCGAAGAACGCGCCGCCCCCGCTGGACACCACGCTCGCCGTGGTCGCCACCGACGCGGACCTGTCGAAGGCGCAGGCGCAGAAGCTGGCCGGCACGACGCACGACGGCATCGCGCGCGCCGCGCGGCGGGTGCATCTGCTGAACGACGGGACCACCGTGGTGACCGTCGCCGTGGCGGTGATCCAGCCGCGCGGGTTGTCGTTCAGCGGGATCCAGCTGGCCAGGAAAGACACGGTCCACGGCACGGTGACCGCGGTGAGGGCGGCGAACCCGGGCCAGTCGTTGCCGCGGCGGAACGCGCACGCCACGGCGATGAGCCCGGCCGCGATCCACGTCGAGGACCACGCCATCGGCGCCAGGGCCCAGTAGCAGGCGTACGCCGCGGGTGTCTGGCAGCGGGTCGGCGAGCTGCCCGGCCCCGTACAGGCCGACGAGGGAGCCAAGCAGCAGCGATGCGCTACGGCGCCCGATACGGCAGATCAGGCGTCGTCTCACGGACTCCGGCGCGCGCGCAGTCATGCGAGGGCCGGTCTTCACCTGCCAGTGCCTCCGCCGCTGACCGATCACTAGAAGGCGGAGGACCCCGGCGAACACATCTCGCCGGGGTCCTCCAACTTCAAGATCAATCTCACCGATGGCCGCTGTACCGATGTTCCCCAACGCCGGCGACCGCCTCATGATGGCGTCGCTGCGCGTCGCTGATCGCGAGTCTGCGGTGCTGCTGCCCGGTCCGGAGCAGTTGCCGGTGCGCTTCGTCAAGCACCACCTCGTCGTCCGGGCCGCGCATCCGCCCCGGAGTCGGTCGCTCAGGCGGCGAGGGCGGTGCGGCCTGCGGCGTAGACGCGGGCGACCTCGACGACGCGCTTGCCGAGCTCGGCGGCGGTGGCGATGTCGGCCTTGTGTACGCCCTCGGCTCCCTGGTCCTGGTTGCCCTGGGCGGCGGCGCCGAGGAAGAAGCCGAGGCGGTTGAGGTCGTTCTCGGACGCCGTGGAGGTGTTCCAGCCGGGCATCAGGCCGAGGCCGACCCAGTGCATGTGGTGCTGCGCGGCGAGCACGGTGAAGTACTGCAGGGTGTTGAGCTTGTCGCCGCTCTTGCCCGCGGAGATGGTGAAACCTGCGGCGATCTTGTCCTTCCACGCCTGGGTGTACCAGCGCTTGGAGCTGGCCTCGGCGAAGGCGTGGAAGACGGCGGAGGCGGTGCCCATGTAGGTGGGCGAGCCGAAGATGATCGCGTCCGAGGCGTCGAGCAGGTTCCACTGCTCCTCGGAGATCTCCTCGACGTTGATCAGGTGGGCGGTGGCGCCGGCGGTGGTCACCCCATCGCGGACGGCCTCGGCGAGGACGGCGGTGTGGCCGAAGCCGGAGTGGTAAGCGATGGAGACGACAGGGGTGGTCACGTTACTTGCTCCTTCGGATGTGCATGTCGGGCCGCGCGGGATCCGGGCCGCGGGGCCCTTGAGTACTCTTTGCTCAGCCGGCGTTGAACGCCTCGGCGACGGTCAGGGTGTCCTCGTACTGGTGCAGGCGAACGATCCGGCCGTCCTCGACCGTCAGGTGTATGGCCGTCGGTGTGGTGAACTCCTTGCCATTGGCCGCGACGGTGTGTGTGAAGACCGCCAGCAGCGCCACGTCACCACCGTCGACGATGACGCGCTCCAGTACGGCCTTGCTCTTGCCGGGCGCGAAGTGCGACCACATCGTGGTGAAGTACGGTGCGACCTCCTCCCGGCGGGTACGGCGCCCGGTCCAGGGCAGCGCGTCGCTGCCGGGGACGTGCCAGTCGATCTCCTCGGCGAACAGTTCCTGGATGCCGTCGGGGTCATGCTTTGCGAGGCGCTCCACGAACTTCTTGGCCACGGTCCGCGGGGTCTGCGTGTCGGTTGTCATCGTCCTTGTCCTTTGTCTCTCTCGTGTGCATCAGGTGTCGGTCGGGCCTCAGCCCTGGAACGGGAAGTGCGGTCGAGCCCCTGGCCGGCGTGGCCCGCGGGGCGCGTGCCGCCCGCCTCGTCGGTCCGGTGCCTCAGGCCCGGCCGGCCTGCGGGTTGGTGAACATGGGGTTGCCCGCCACTGTGTCCTTCGCGGGCACTTCGTCCTGCAGGACGTCCCAGTGCTCCACCACCAGGCCTTCCTCGAAGCGGAAGATGTCGACCGCCATGAGGGGTGTCTCGGTGCTGCCGGAGTACCTGCCGTGGATCATGACCAGGTCTCCCTCGGCGATGATCGCTCCCGGCTCGTACCGGGTGGCGTCGGGCAGGTCCGCGATGAACTGGCGCAGCCCGGCCCTGGCCGGCGGGATGGTCGGGCTGTGCTGGATGTAGTCGGGGTGCAGGTACCGGTCCAGCGCGGTGAAGTCCTTCGAGTTGAACGCGGTCGTCAGGAACTCGAGGACGGCGGCCTTGTTCCGCTCCGTCTCCGTCCTCGTTCGGCTCTGAGTCATCAGTTCTCCACAGGTTTGCCGACTGACGCGGCTTTGTTGACTAACTGGACCACAACGGAAACATGAAATGGTCCATTCGGTCAACAAGATGAGGAGCGTCGGGCGATCCCTCCGTGCCGGCATGGAGGGCCGGGTTGCCGACCATTGTGGTCCACTTGGACCACAATGAGGTATGGTGAGGTCATGGGGCGAAAACGAGGCTTCGACGAGACCACCGTGCTCGATGTCGTCCGCGACCGGTTCTGGATCACCGGATTCGACGGCACATCCACCTACGACCTCATGGAAGCGACCGGCCTGGGCATAGGCAGCATCTACAAGGCGTTCGGCAACAAGCACGACCTTTGTGTGCGCACTACTGCCAGGACCTCGTCGCCCAGGCCCGCGAAGAGCTGCAGGAGGGCCCGCACGCGGTGCTCACCTCGCCGATGGCCCGCCTGCAGCGCTACGTCGTCTCACTCGCCTACGGGCCTTCCCCCGTGATGGTGGACACGCTTCGTTGATCACGCGGCGGGCGTGAGCTTAGCCGCGCGGTGTCGGCGTTCGTATTCGTTGGGGCTGAGGTGGCCGTTGGCCGAGTGTCGGCGGCGAGTGTTGTAGCGTGCCAGCCAGGCGAAAACGGTTCTGCGACAGGTGCCGGCGTCGCCGTAGTGGCGGGCGCCCTGGAGGGTCTCGCGTTCCAGAGACGCGTGGAAACTCTCTTTCATTTATCGTACGTAAATCGCTGCCCAGGAGTGTCCCTTCATGACCCTGCGAGAACGAGTCTCCTTCCCGGCCGAGGGTGCGGTGACGCTGCGCGGCACGCTGTACCTGCCCGAGCCCCCGGGGCCTCACCCGGCGATCACGATGGCCCACGGCTACGGCGGTACGACCAAGCACGGCATCGAGCCCTTCGCGGAGGTCTTCGCCGAGGAAGGGTTCGTGGTCCTGGTCCACGACCACCGCGGGTTCGGTGCCAGCGACGGTGAGCCCCGCCAGGACATCGACCCCTGGCAGCAGATCGCCGACTGGCGGCGAGCGATCACCTACTTGGAGAGCCGTGACGAAGTGGACTCCGACCGGATCGGCCTGTGGGGCACGAGCTACGCGGGCGGGCATGCGATCGTCCTGGGCGCCACCGACCGGCGCCTGAAGGCGGTTGTCTCGCAGGTGCCGACCATCAGCGGCTACGAGCAGGGGCTGCGCCGCATCTCACCGGAGGCGACCACCGCCTTGGAGGAGGCGTTCAACGAGGACGAACGAGGCCGTCTGCGGGGCGAACCTCCGCGCCGCCAGGCCCTGGTGAGTGCCGACCCGTCGGTGCCGGCGTCCTACCGCACGCAGGAAGCGATCGACTTCTATCTGCAGCCCGTCCCTGAAGGACTGTGGAAGAACGAGGTGACGGTCCGCTCCACCCGCGCTGCCCGCATGTACGAGCCCGGCACCTGGATCGCGCGCGTCTCTCCCACCCCCCTGCTGATGGTGGTCGCCACCGGCGACACCGTCACCGTCACCGACCTGGCTCTGGCGGCGTACGAGAAGGCACTCGAGCCCAAGCGGCTCGAACTGATCCCCGGCGGCCATTTCGATCCCTACATCGCACAGTTCGATACGGCGTCCAGGGCGGCCGTGGCCTGGTTCCGCGATCACCTCACGAAGGAGAACTGACCGGCCATGCCGCACCTGACCTACACCTGCCCGGCAAGGAGGACGAGGCCGCGATCGCCGAGATCGTCCTCGCCCATCCGCCGCAGAACCGCCTGACCGCGCAACTGATCGACGAGCTCGGCGAGGCGGTTGCCGACATTGGGCGCAGCGAGGCCCGCGCCGTGCTCCTTCGCGCGGAAGGCCCCGCCTTCAGCTTCGGCGGAGACTTCACCGCATGGCGAGGCATGACGGCGCGGGAACTGCGGGCGACGTTCGACCGCTACCTCGACGTGTACAACCGCTTCGAGCAGCTCCCCGTACCCGTCATCGCCGCAGTCCAGGGGGGCTCTGCTTCGGTGGCGGCTTCGAACTCGCGCGTCGGGCGACCGCCCTGGTGAGGGCCCTGCTGGTGCTGACGAACCGCGAAGGCGCCCGCTGACCGATGACCTTGCCGGGAGTCATCCGCCCCCTACCAGCATGAGCACCCCGGAGCCCACGCACACCAGCCCACTTGACCGGCAAGCTCCACGCTGCACACCGCTCACTCGGGGGCGTCGTCGAAGGCGGACGGACCGTTGTCGTGGCATCGGTGTACGTGGATGGATCCGTTGGTGCCCGTCCTGCTGAACGCGGACCAGGGATGCTCGCAATACCGGTCTGAGCACCGTGAGTTATGTGAGCAGCCTGCAATTGGCCTGTGGCCGTCCACCAGAGGTTGGGAGCGCACCTGCTCAGTGCCCCGGTACCTGACCGGCGTCGGCCAGGGCGCCGAGGTGGCTGACGAGGAAGCGGGCGGCGCGGTCGAGTGCGGCGTCCGCCTCGTCGAGACGCCCGTGCTCCGTCTGGTAGACGTGCGGGAGGCCCGGCCCGATCTCCAGCGTGGCCTCGACCTGGGCCGCGCCCGCGCGGGCGGCCAGACGTACCGCATCGTCGAGGAGCACCTCGTTCGCGCCGACCTGTACGAGTATCGGGGGCAGGCCGGCGAGGTCGGCGAACACCGGGCTCGCCAGGGGGTGGTTGCGGTTGCCTGAGCCGATGTAGAGATCCGCGAACGCGCGCATGCCGGCCGCGGTGACGAATGGGTCGGCGTCTTCCTTGGTGCGCATGCTCTCTCCGGAGAGGGTGAGGTCGACCCACGGGGAGAAGACCACCACGGCGGCCGGCTGCGGCAGCCCGGCCTCGCGGGCGGCGAGCAGGGTGGCGATGCTCAGGCCGCCGCCGGCCGAGTCACCTGCCACGACGATCTCTCGTGGATTGGCTCCGGTCGCCAGCAGGTCGCGGTAGGCGGCGAGTCCGTCGTCGACCGCCGCGGGGAAGGGGTGCTCGGGAGCCAGCCGGTAGTCCACCGATGTCGCTCGCAGTCCGGCGCGGGCGGCGAGTTCACCGGCGAGGCCGGTGTGGGTGTCCGGTGAGCCGGCGACGTAGCCGCCGCCGTGGAGGTAGAGGAGCCGTCCGCGGTCTGCCGCTCCGGCCGGCTCCAGGCTCAGGGCGGGCCGCCCGCCCAGGACGGTCCTGCGGGTGGTGACGCCTTCCGGTGCCGGCCGGGTCACGGCCGCGGCGAACGAGGTGCGCAGCTCGGCGGGGGCGGGCTGCGTGTCGGGGCGCGGGACGGAGCGGTGCAGGGCGTCGAGGGCTTGGCGCTGCTGTCGGGATATGGTGGGGCTCCATTTCACGTCATTTTCGCTGCCCCGATCCAAAGAACAGGGCAGCTTCGTCCTTCTTACTTGTTTACCCAAGGCATAGAGAGGTCGATGTCAGAGACCAGCTTTCCACCGCCGAAGCTCATGTTCTCCAAGGGAATGGCATACATCATCAGGGTGACATCGTCCTGGCTGACGCCAACCTTTTCTACGGCGTATCGGGTGACCAGCTCCGCGAGCTTGCGTTTCTGCTCCACCGTCCTGCTCGTACCGGTCGTCACCGTTACGATCATGCGCTTGTCGGATCTCTTCACGTCAGGAAAAGTCGGATGGATGAAGAATTCATCGTCCTTGTGCTCACTGATGATGACGAAACGGTCATCCATGGGTGTATCCATGGCTTCATGAAGAGCGAGATTCAAGGCATCCGCCAGAGCCCGCTTCTCTTCGCTAGAGAACTTTTGAGCCGGAAGGTGGGCGTGAAACATTGGCATGAGTGTTTCCTCGGTTGTGTTGTTCAGGTCAGATGAGGCGATGAAGTTGGCTGTTTTCTCGGCTTAGCTAAGAGCGGATCATCGACGAGGCGGCCGCCGGCGCAGGTCGCGGCCCGAGGACGCTCCGGCGCGTCTACAACGTGATCGGCGACCGCGGGGACGGACCGGGGCTCGTCGGCAATGTGCGGCGGTGGGCAGACACCCTCGCCGAGTGGGCCGTGGAACTCGGCTTCGACACCAGACCCGAGCCCAGGTCAGCCACTACCGACGCCGCGGCGACCCACTTCCGCTCCGCCTACAGCCCTGGGCGCACCACCGACCGATCCCGCCGATCACCGACCCTCAAGATCTCCGGCTGTAGTACCTGTCCGGAAACCTCGGGGCACCCCAGTCTCTTTCTTTTGCATCAGGTGTCGGTCGGGCCTCAGCCCTGGAACAGGAAGTGCGGTCGAGCCCCTGGCCGGCATGGTCCGCGGGGCGTGTGCCGCCCGCCTCGTCGGTCCGGTGTCTCAGGCCCGGCCGGCCTGCGGGTTGGTGAACATGGGGTTGCCCGCCACTGTGTCCTTCGCGGGCACTTCGTCCTGCAGGACGTCCCAGTGCTCCACCACCAGGCCTTCCTCGAAGCGGAAGATGTCGACCGCCATGAGGGGTGTCTCGGTGCTGCCGGAGTACCTGCCGTGGATCATGACCAGGTCTCCCTCGGCGATGATCGCTCCCGGCTCGTACCGGGTGGCGTCGGGCAGGTCCGCGATGAACGTGCGCAGCCCGGCCCGGGCCGGTGTACCGGTCCAGCGCGGTGAAGTCCTTCGAGTTGAACGCGGTCGTCAGGAACTCGAGGACGGCGGCCTTGCTCCGCTCCGTCTCCGTCCTCGTTCGGCTCTGAGTCATCAGTCCTCCTCAGGTTTGCCGACCGACACGGCTTTGTTGACTGCCTGGACCACAATGAAAGCATGAAGTGGTCCAGTCGGTCAACAAGGCGGAGAGCGTCGGGCGATCCGTCCACGCCGGCGCGGAGGGCCGGGTTGCCGACCGTTGTGGTCCACTTGGACCACAATGAGGTATGGTGAGGTCATGGGGCGAAAACGAGGCTTCGACGAGACCACCGTGCTCGATGTCGTCCGCGACCGGTTCTGGACCACCGGATTCGACGGCACATCCACCTACGACCTCATGGATGCGACCGGCCTGGGCAAGGGCAGCATCTACAAGGCGTTCGGCAACAAGCACTCCCTTTATGTGCGTGTCTTCTCCGACTACTGCCAGGGCCTCGTCGCCCAGGCCCGCCAGGAGCTACAGGAGGGCCCGCACGCGGTGCTCACCTCGCCGATGGCCCGCCTGGAGCGCTACGTCGTCTCACTCGCCGACGCCTTCGCGACCGAGTCGCCCCGCCGGGGATGCTTCCTCAGCAAGGTCACCGCGGACCGCGCCGGAGAGGACGACATGGTGGCGGGCACGGCCCGTCGCGCGTTCGAGGATCTCGCCGGCGCCCTCGCGTCCGCGATACGCGACGCCCAGGACGCGGGAGAAGTGGCCGAGCACGCCGACGCCACGGCCCTGGGATATCTGCTGCTGAGCGTGATCAGGGGCATCGACAACATGGCCAAGGCGGGCGTCGACGCCACGACACTCCGGCAGACGGCCCGGCAGGCGCTGGACCTGATCCCCAGGGCGGACGCACCGAACGTGCAGCCCTGACATTCCCCCCTCTCGTCCGACGACGGACATACCGCGACGGACATAAGCAAAATGTGTAGTTTGGCTGCGGCGAAGAGCTCGCCGCCTCTCACCGGGAGTCCCCATGCGTGCCATCCAGATCACCCAGTTCGGAAAGCCGGAGGACGTCGTACGCGTCGTCGATCTCCAGGAGCCGAACGCTCCCGGCGCCGGCGAGGTCAAGGTCGCGGTCGAGTTCTCACCGCTGAACCTGCACGACCTCAAGGTCGTCAGGGGCGAGCTCGGGCGGCCACCGCTCCCGCTGGTCCTCGGCAGCGAGGGTGTCGGCCGGGTTGTCGAGGCGGGCCCCGGCGTCGACACGCTCGCGGCGGGCGACCTGGTGGTTCTGCCGCTGCTCGCCGGTGCCTGGCGCGAGCGGCTGCTGCTGCCCGCCGACGGGCTGTTCCGACTGCCGGAAGGCAGCGTCGAGCAGTTGTCGATGCTGGGCATCAATCCGCCCACGGCCGGTCTGATCCTGAGCGAGTACGCCGACCTGAGGCCCGGGGACTGGATCGTGCAGAACGCCGCGAACTCCGGCGTCGGACGTTCCCTGATCGCCCTGGCGAAGGCCCGCGGATTCCGGACGATCAACTTCGTCCGGGACGAGTCCGTGTTCGCCGAACTGACCGCGGCCGGCGCGGACATCGTCCGCCTCGACGGCGCGACGGCGGTCGAAGAGGTTCGCACGGCGATCGGCGATGCCCGGGTCGGGCTCGCCGTCGACTCGGTGGGCGGCGACGCTCCCGCCCGCCTGCTCGACCTGCTGTCCGAGGGCGGTGCGCTCGTCAGCTACGCCTCGGCGACCGGGCAGCCGATGTCCGTCGACGCACTGACCCTGATCGGCAAGCGCGCGACGGTACACGGATTCTTCGCCGGCCATTTCGACTACGCGACAAAGGTGCTCCCCGTCATCCGCGAGGCCGCGCCCCTGGTCGCGAGCGGAGCCCTGTTCGTTCCGCTAGGCGCCGTGTTCGACCTCGATGACATCCATACGGCGATCGAGCAGGTCGTCCGCGGCGGAAAGACCCTGCTCAAGGTGGCCCGGTCATGACGATCGAGATGCCCGAACTGTCCTACGAAGTCCTCGTCTCTGACGGCGTTCCCCGGAAGATCGATCTTCAGCTGCCGAACGGCGACGGGATCGTGTCCTCGCCGATCTCATCCACCCTGATCACCGGAGAACGCGACGCGGTCCTGGTGGACCCGCCGCTGACTCACACCCAGATCGCGCAGGTCGCCGAGGGCTTGGCGCGCTCAGGGAAGCGTCTGGCGTTCGTCTACGTCACCCACGGCCACCCCGACCACTGGTTCGGCACCGCGACGCTGCTGGAACGGTTCGGCGACGCCGACAGCGTGGTGTACGCCACCGAGGGCACCATCCGGCAGATGCGCAGCCAACTGGAGAGCAAGGACAAGGGGTTCGCGAAGACCTTCCCCGGGGTCCCGGAGAACACCCCGGTCCTCGCCGTGCCCGTGCCGACCGAGGGATTCCGGCTGGAGGGCCAAGTCCTCCGGGCCGTCGAGACCGGTCACACCGACACCGACGACTCCAGCGTCCTGCACGTGCCGTCGATCGGTCTCGTCGTCGCCGGGGACGTGGTCTACAACGGCGTGCACCTGATGATGCTCGAAGGCGGTGACGGCGGCCTTCAGGCGTGGCTGGACGGCATCGACCGGCTCGCCGCACTCGATCCGCGCCACGTGGTCGCCGGCCACAAGAAGGCAGACCTGCCCGACGACCCGAAGATCCTGGACGAGACCCGGCAGTACCTGCGCGACGCGATCCGGCTCCTGGCCGGCAAGCCGGAGCCGCTGGAGTTCTTCGAGGAGATGTCCAAGCTCCACGGTGACCGGCTCAACCCGGGACCCCTTTGGTACAGCGCCCTGAGCCTGCTCGCCTGAGCCACGCCGCGTCGCCACCCCGCGAAGACAGACGCATCACCTCGACGAAATACGGAGGTTGCCGACATGGCCACCCGCATGAAGATCGCGATCCTCGACGACTATCAGAACGTCGCGACGAGCCTGGCCGACTGGGGGTCACTCGTTGCCGAGGTCGTCGTTTTCACCGAGCCGTTCGCCGATGCCGACGAGGTGGTCCGTAGCCTCGCCGGGTTCGACGTGCTCGTGGCCATGCGGGAGCGCACACGATTCCCGGCCGAGGTCCTGGAGCGGCTGCCCGACCTTCGGCTCCTGGTCAGCACCGGCCCGGCCAATGCCGCCATCGACCTTACGGCCGCCCACAGACTCGGCATCACGGTGTGCGGGACCCGCTATGAGTCCCACCCCACCATCGAGCACACCTGGGCGCTGATCCTCGGTGCCACGAGAAACCTGGTCGTCGAGGCGGAGTCGATGCGCGCCGGCGGCTGGCAGGTATCGGTCGGCGAGGGGCTGCACGGCAGGACTCTCGGCATTCTGGGCCTCGGTCGCGTCGGCTCCGGAGTGGCACGGATCGGACAGGCCTTCGGAATGGACACCATCGCATGGAGTCGGAACCTGACCCCCGAAACCGCCGCCGAGCACGGCGCGCGGGCGGTGACGAAGGAGCGACTCTTCACCGAAAGCGATGTGCTCTCGATCCACGTACCGCTCAGCAAGCAAACACGCGGGCTGGTCGGCGCGGCGGAACTCCGGTCGATGAAGCCCTCGGCCCTCCTGGTCAACACCTCACGCGGACCGGTCGTCGACGAGGTCGCCCTGATCGACGTCCTGCGTGAGGGCGCGATCCGAGCAGCCGCCCTCGACGTGTACGACACCGAGCCGCTACCCGCGGACCACCCGTTGCGGGCGCTGCCGAACGCGCTGCTCACGGGGCACGTCGGATTCGTGAACCGCGACCTGTACGAGATCTTCTATCAGGACTCCGTCGAGGACATCGCCGCGTTCCAGGCGGGTTCTCCCGTGCGGCTGATGAAGTAGGAGCCGAAGACGACGACCCGACCGAATCACACACCGCCTCTCCCATGTGACGGCTCCGACGCAGTCCGTCACGGCGAACGGAATTCGGTACGCCTACCGGCGCTTCGGCGCCGAGACCGGCACACCGCTGGTGTTCCTGCAGCATTTCCGTGGCGGCATGGATCACTGGGATCCTGCGGTGACGGACGGACTGGCCGCGAACCGTCCGGTCATTCTGTTCGACAACACAGGCGTCGCAAGCTCCAGTGGCCAGATCACGGACACCGTGGAAGCGCAGGCCGATGACGCGGCGGCGCTCTCTGCCAGTACACGGCCTGGGAAAGGCGCTGTTCTGTCACGCCACTCCTCGGGACGATGAAGAGGTCGTTCTGGTCGACTCACGCCTCGACCGTTGGCGAGAAGTCCTCAGCGGGCTTGACACCGACATTCGCACGGTGGTCTGCGGGCACACACATGCCGTTCGTCCGCGTCGCCCACGGCCGACTTGTGATCAACCCCGGGAGGCGTGCGGGTAGCGGCGGCGGTGATGACCGTGCCGGTCAGGTCGATGCTGTCCAGCAGGGGCTGGAAGGTGGGGATCTCGTAGCTCTTGTCGGCGACCTGGCGCTGGGCCAGTTCGTGACCGGTGTGGTCCATCGCGGCGAGCAGGGTGACGTGCCCGGTGGTGTGGGTGCGCGAGCCGCGCAGGGCCTTGCCGTCGGCAGCGATCGCCCGCAGTCCAGGGCCGGACGGGGTGGCGCGGGCGGTGAGGAAGGCTCCGATCGCCCGGTCCAGGGCGTCGTCGTCGAGTTGGACGAGCAGACGGCGCAGGGTGTGGGGGTGCGGGACGGACACGGTGCCGGAGAGCGGGTCGGTGGGAAGCCGAGAACCCGGCTGGCCCACGCGGGGACGTCGTTGATCCATTCCGTGATCGCAGTGAGCGAGCGGGCGCCAGCCAGGACACTCGCCGCGGCCGCGGCGACCAGAGCGGACAGCCGGTAACGGCGGCCACGGGCACCTCGTGGGTCGGGCACCAGGTCCAGGAAGCCAGACAGTGCGACTGCGTCCGTCAGCGGGACCGGCGCGGCAGTCCGGCTCAGTTGGGCCAGCGCAGTAGGTATGGGAGAAGATGCAGGAGCAGGCACGGACTCGCCAGGTGTTCATGGGACTTCGACACTCACATGATCACTGAGATCGTGCCTGCACTGCGTCCGCCCCCGCCCGAACCGGGATGTTCCCTCCAAGGCCGGGTTAGCACGGCACTCCGGACGAAACGTGATCACGCAACGGCCCCTGCCAACGACCCAGAACACAAACCGGTTCGGATCATCAGAGCGAGGGGCGGAGCCGCTCATGAGCGGCTCCGCCGGCCAGGTGTAGAAACCCGTCAGGACTTGGAGCTGGGTCGACCGGGAATGTGGCTGAGAATGGACTTGGAGAAGCCGCCGTCGACGCAGACATCTTGGCCAGTGACGTATCCCGCCAGCGGGCTGACAAGAAACTCGATCACGTTCGCGATATCCATCGGGTCGCCAATCTTCGACAACGGGATGATTTCTTCCCGCGCCTTCTTGACCTCGGGATCGAGGTACATCTTTTCGGTCATCTGAGTGCGAGTCATGCCCGGGGACACCACGTTCACACGGATCCCGTCAGGCGCCCATTCCAGTGCGAGCGTCTGAGCCATCATCGTGAGCGCAGCCTTGGTCGGGCTGTAGGCACCCGATCCGGCATGGGGGAGCTGGCCGGACATTGAAGAGGTGAAACAGGCGGCCCCTCGGCTGTCCTTCAGGTGCGGGTAGCTTGCCTTGGCAAGTAGCCATGCTCCGCGAAGGTTGACGGAGAACATGTCGTCCCAGTCCTCGAGGGAGAGATCCTTGAGTTCGCCGGGGTTGGCGATTCCGGCATTTGCCACCAGCGCGTCCAGGCCGCCGAACTCTTCGACCGCAGCGGCTATCAGCTGACCGGGCACGTCGGGGTCGCCCAGGTCTCCTGTCAGCGCAATGGCTTTGCCGCCCATCGACTGGATCGACCGGACGACCTCGTCCTGCCGATCGTTCGACGTAAGGCCGGAGACCGCGACCATCGGCTTCTCGCCGCGGGCAAGCGCCGCCTCTGCGAGCCTCAGGCTTGCAGCCGCGCCGATGCCGCTGCTTCCGCCACTGACCAGTACCCTCATCGCACTCTCTCCTTGTACATTCCCAGCGGGAATTGCGGTTCGATTCGCGTCGATTCACCCTCGGAGTCGCCCTGGACCTCGAGGCGCTGAAATCATTGTCCGATATCCCAGCCCTCTTCCTTGAGGTCGCGCATTGCCTTCGCGAATACCTCGAGGGTGTCCTCCTCGCGGATGATTTCGAGCACGACGTTCTCCACCCCGATTGTGTCGTGGACCGCCTTGCCCAGGCCGTTCCAATCGATCACCCCGGTGCCGATGGGGTCGTGGCCCCACGTTTCCGTGCCCGTGTCGGAGATGTGCATGAGTGCAATCGATCCGTAGTGCGAGCGCAGGCTCGATACGGGATCCTCCCCGATGTACGCGGCGTTCGCGACGTCGTACACGATTTTCAGCGCGTCATCGTTGACCGTGTCGACGATGTCTGCCAGCTCCTCAATCGTGGGAGCGAAGCAGTAGGGCGTATTCTCGAAGAGGAGTCGCTTTCCGGCCCGCTTGGCCAGCGGGATCAGCTCTTCCAGGCTCTCGTGCATCCATCCGTGGACGTTCTCGAGTGAGGGGGAGATCATGGGACGCCGTGTGCCTGGTGAGATGACGACTTCCGGGACATCCCAAGCCACCGCCAGGTCGATCACCGACGCGATGTGCTCGATGCTCTTCTGGCGCATGCTGGCGGCGGGACTGGCCAGATTGATGTCGTATCCGCCGGCGTTCAGGGATCGGATTTTGGCGTCGTTCTTGGTGAGGGTTGCCAGGGATTCCGCACGTTCGGAGTCGGAGATCTCTACCGGCCAGCAATGCGGCGAGCTGATGGGGACCTCGAAGGTGTTGTACCCGTTCTGGGTCAACTCGGACATTGCATCGATGGCCGTTGTCGACCAAAGGTACGAAAAAGTATTTATGATCATGAAATTTCCGTTCGATCTTTGAGGTGTCCCCATCGCGTGCTCGGGAGCAGGGGCGGCTACGGCTGGGGCTCCTTGCACTGTTCAGGGGCTGAACTGTCAGCAGTGGACGAGTCCTCGCTCATGACGACGGCGATGGTGTCGGTCGCGGAAACGATCTCCCGCGGGGCACGGCTGCCGGTCTCCGGGAGCGTGAAGTAGACGATGAGGCACAGGGCGACGATGACGCTCATGTAGATCGCCACGTACATGGGCCGTCCGGCGCCGACGAACGCGGCTGCGATGAGGGGTGCGGTACCGCCGAAGACGGCGATGACGATCTGATGGGCGAATCCGATTCCGGAGACTCGGACCGAGGCGGGGAACAACTCCGCCTGGATGGTGGGGTAGACGGCTTGCCAGATTCCGAGGACCACCCATCCCGAGGCGGCGACGATGAGGTAGACACCAAAGCCGGGCACCTGCAGGAGGAGCAGCAGCGGATAGAACAGGACAATCATGGCAATGGCGCCGATGATGGGGAAGATCTTCCGGCGACCGAGACGGTCGGAGAGGTGGCCGGTGACAGGAATGACGACAACCAGCAGGGCCAGGCCGATCGTGCTGCCCGCAAAGCTGGAGGACAGGTCTCGGCCCGAGGTGAGGTTGGCGTAGGTGGGCAGGAACGTCGCCCAGGTGTAATAGGCCACGGCCGGAGCGGACAGGGCGGCAGTCTGCAGGATCGCCTTGGGGTGTTCGCGGAGCAGTTGGAGGAGCTTCGCGGGTGCGGACTTCTGCTCGCCGTGCGTGCTGGCTTCGAACTCCGGGGACTCGTCCGAGCGGGCGCGGAGGATGAGTCCGACGATGCCAACCAGACCACCGATGACGAAGGGGATCCTCCATCCGTAGGACGCCAGGGTGTCGGCGTCGAAAGCAGAGGTGACGGCGGCTGCGGAGCCCGTCGCGGCGAGGGTTGCCAGCCCGCTGGCCATGTTGGTGAAGGAGCCGAAGAGTCCGCGCCGATTGGCTGGAGCGTGTTCCACCATGTACGCGATGGCGCTCTGGCCCTCGATGCCGGCGGAGACGCCCTGGAGGATGCGGGCGACGACGAACAGGATCGGTGCGAAGTAGCCGATGGTCGCGTACGAGGGGGTGAACCCGATGATCAACGAGCCGAGAGCCATCCCCGAGACCGCGAGGGACAGAACGCGTCGGCGCCCGTACCGGTCGGCAAGCGGGGAGATGATGATGCCGCTCAGGGGCCGTACGGCGAACCCGATGGCGTAGGTGAGGAACGAGGCGATGAGGGACGCGAACTGGGAGCCCGACGGGAAGATCTGCGCGGAGAAGACAGAGGCGAGAAGGCCGTATATGTACCAGTCGTACCACTCGACAAAGTGCCCGATGGTCCCGGCGACCAGGTTACTGGCTCGTCCCTTGGGCGGGACAGGCTGTGGACTGTCGAGGGTGGATGTACTGGGCGCGCGACGTGAAGCCGTCATCGAATTCTCCTTTGAATTTGGGCGCGAGTGGGCATCCCCATGCCTGGGCCGGGCCGGGGGTCGCTGAACCTGTATGTAGAAGGGGTGTCTGGCCGACTAGGCGGAGAGTTCCTCGTCTGCGAGGAGGTACGTGTAGCTCGGCCAGCTACGGGAGATGTCGGCCGCGGCCGCGAGCAGGGGCGGCGAGAGCTCGGCCATGCGCGCTCGGGTCATGCGTACGGAGGGGCCCGCGATGCTGATCGTCCCGGTGGCCTCCCGGCCCGGTCCGGCTCCGCGGATGGGGGCCGCCACGGCACTGATGCCGAGGTCCATCTCCTCAATCGTCGTGGCGTACCCACGGATACGGACCTCGGCGAGCTCGGCTTCGAGCGCGGACCGGTCGAGGGCGGACCTGGGGGTGACGTCGAGATGGCTCTCGTGCGCGAGCACGGTCTCGACTCGGTCCGGGGAAAGAGTGGAGAGCCACGCTTTCCCGGACGCGGTGGCGTGGGGGACCGCGTCCTGGCCCATGACGGGGTCGATGCGGAGGGAGGAGTTCGCGCCTTGGGCCTTGGCGATCCACTTCAAGGAATCGTTGGTGACTACCGCCAGGCGAACGAGCTCCTCACACTCCGCCGCGAGCGAGTCCAGGCTTCGCTGGGCCCACGTTCCCACTCCTGACGAGGACAGCTGGCGGAGTCCCAGGGCGCCGAGGCTGTGAGTGGCGAAGTAGCTGGAGGTGCGGGGGTCCTGATTTACGTAACCCGCGTCGGCCAGGGCGGCGAGGAGACGATGAACGATGGCCTTGTTGGTGCCGAGGCGCTCAGCGATGTCCGTGACGCGGCGGCCTTCGGGGTGCGGCGCCAGCAGTTCGAGCACACGCATCGCATTCACGACGCCATCGGCCAGTGCCATGTTCTCGTCTCCTCGCCATCGTGGATCCAAGCCCGCGGGTTTGTAACGCTGTTACGAAACGTCACACGCGATCGCCCCGGCTGTCAAGAGTTGCCGTCATCCTGATCGTCGGACCCCGAACGCGGCGGTCAGGCCCGCTGCACCAGCTCACGCAGACGCGTGAAGGCCGACTCGTCGTCGTTCACGACGACATCGTGCTCGTCGGTGTTCCAGCGGCACTCGAGCACACCGAATCGCTCCCAATAGGCGTCCCAGTCGGCGAGCTTGACCCGGTCCCGCTCACTGCCGCGCTCGATCAGCCGTTGCCGCACGACCTCGGGCGAGGTGCGCACGTGGAGCACCCGGATACGAGCGGCGGGCCAGCTTGCACGCTCGGTCGAGCGACGCAGGAAATCGGGGTCTCCGAGGTACGCCACGAACGGTGCGTCGAGGACGACGGAGTGGCCGAGTTCCAGATTCCGACCGGCGGTCGCGAAGAGCGTCTCGTACTCGGCGGGCATGACCCTCTGGACGTACAGCTCGTTGGATTCCCGATCGGAGGGATCCTGTCCGAACGCCTCGAGGGCCACTCGCACGAGGGGGCCGGCGATCGTGTCCTTGTCGAGATAGGCCGCGCCCGTGAGGGAGCTGAGGTGTCTCGACAGGGTCGACTTTCCCGATCCTGCCCCACCGAGCGTGATGTAGGCAACGGGCAGGGCGTGCGCGTCGGGCAGGGCTTGCATGTCTGGCACGGCTTGGGCGTCGGACGTCATCGCTTCACTCGAGCGATCGCGGCCATGAACTCCTTCGCCGCCGCTGTGACCTTGCTCATGTCGCCGTCGGGGCGGCCGGCCTTGGTGATGGCGCTGCCCACTCCGACCGCCGCGACGCCCGCGGCGAACCAGTCGCCGACATTGGCGGTGGTGACGCCGCCCGCCGGAAGGATCGGGACGTGCGCGAGCGGCGCCAGGACCGCCTTGGCGTACGGGATGCCGCCGGCTTCGGTGGGGAAGAGCTTGACGATGTCCGCGCCGGCCTCGGCCGTTTCGAGGATCTCGGTCGGCGTGTAGGCGCCACTGATGGTGGCGATTTGGTAGCGGTTGGCGACGCGGATCATCTCGGGGTTGAGGTTCGGGCTGACGAGGAACTGCGCGCCGGCCTGAATGCTCGACCAGGCGGCGTGTCCGTCGAGGACGGTGCCCGCGCCGAAGGCCACATCCTCACCGGCGAAGCGCTCGGTCAGGCGCTCGATCACGGTGAGGGCCCCGGGGATCGACAGGGTGATCTCGAGGGCGCGGATGCCTCCGGCGACGGCTGCCGAGGCGACCTCGAACGCCTCCTCGGCGCTGTCGAGGCGAACGATGAGGACGTTGCCGGAATCGCGGATCGTCTCTATGACGTGGAATTTCTGGAACATGGCCCTGATGGTTACACCTTTTTCACGCGCTTCGCGAGCCCCGTCCAGAAGGCGTTGACGAATCGCGGTGACGTGTTGCAACCTGAGCTGCAATCGATCTCAGCAATCGTTCTCATCCCGAAGCGGCTGAGGCGCCGGGATCCTCGATCAACGCGAACGATCAATGCGAAGGAGAGTCGTCGGCGGTGGATCATTCCTCTTCGGCCCCCCGGCCTTCGGCCGTGGTGCTGGGTGCGTCCCACTGGCACGCGCCGCTGTACCGTGCCGGGCTTGCCCGACGCTTCCGTGTGAGGGCGGTGCAGGACCCCGATCCCGCGGTCGCTCGGGCATTCGCCGAGCCCTTGGGCGCACCCGTCGCGGCGAGCGTCGACGAGGCCCTGGACCAGGACGGCATCGACGTGGCGTTCGTGTTCTGCCCGCACCACGAGATGCTCGAGGTCGGCCGAAAGCTCATCGGCCGCGGCATCCCGTTCGTGATCGAGAAGCCCGCCGGTGCGAACCTCGACGACCTTCGGGCGATCGAGGAGGAGGCGCGCTCGGCCGCCGTACCGGCGACCGTGGCGCTCGTCCAGCGCGGTGCACCGATCGACACGTGGCTGCGACAGGCCGGCGACATCGTCTACGAACGAATGGCGTTCGTCGCCGGTCCGCCCTCGCGGTACCGGAGCAACGGCAACCCGTGGATGCTCGAACCCGACCTCTCGGGCGGCGGCAGCCTGATGAACCTCGGCCCGCACTTCGTCGACCTGGCGATCCGTCACCTCGGACACCCCGTCGAGGTCGTCCAGAAGCTCTCCACCACACTGCACGGCGAGGCGGTCGACGACCACTCCACGATGATCCTGACCACCGGCACGGGCCGCGAGGCGATCGTCGAGGTCGGCTACGCGTTCCCCGACTCGCCGCTGAAGCGGTACTGCAGCTTCACCGCGGCCGGGTCCCATGGGTTCGCCACCGTCGACACCAACGGGGACGCGACATTCACCGACCAGTCCGGTGTCACCAAGAGCGCCGTCCTGGAAGTCGACAGCGACCCGCTGTACGACGTGTTCGTCACCGGCGTCGCCGACACGCTGACGACCGGGTTCGCGGGCATGTCGACGCTCGCCGAGCTTCTGACCACGATGGAGCTCATCTGGTCGCCGCACCCGGAAGGGACGGCGCGTCGTGGCTGAGGTGAGCATCGACGACGTCGCCAAGGCGGCCGGCGTGCACCGTTCGACCGTGTCGCGCGCGTTCTCGAAGCCGGATGCCGTGCGTGCGGCGACCCGGGAACATGTGTTGCGTGTCGCGGCCGAGCTCGGCTACTCGATGAACCCCCTCGCGCAGGCTCTCCGCCGCGGCTCGAGCAACCTCGTCCCGCTGATCGTTCCGGACCTGACGAACCCGTTCTTCGCCGAGCTGGCGCGCACGACCGCCGCCGCCGCCGAAGCACGCGGCTACCAGCTGATGCTCTGCATCACCAACGGCGACGCCGGACAGACCGCCGACTATGTGAGCGCGATGCACTCCATGTACTCGCCCTTCGGCATCGTCGCCCCCTCGACCCGGGTCAACCTCGAGGCGCTCCGCCGGTACGCGTTCCAGAACCGGGTCGTCGTCATCGACCGGGTCGAGGACGACCCGACCGTGCCCACCGTCACCGTCGACAGCGTCCGCGGCATCGACCTCGCCTTCGACCACCTCCTTGGTCTCGGGCACTCGAACATCGCCTACGCCCCGGGCATCGTCGGCACGTACACCGCCCAGGATCGCTGGGACGCCTACCACCGCGCCGCCGAGCGTCACGCCGTCCCGCCCGTCGTCCTCGAGGCGGCGCCCGGCGCCGAACCGGGGCCGGAGCCCGTGGACCGCTGGATGCGGGAATCGAACCGCCCGACAGCGGTGATCGCCTCCAACGACCTCATCGCGTTCGCCATGATCTCCGAGCTCGGCTCGCGCGGACTGTCCGTGCCCGGCGACCTGTCGGTGATCGGCTTCGACGGCCTCGACCTCGGCGCCCAGTTCAACCCCCGGTTGACCAGCGTCCGACAACCCATCACCGACCTCGGACGGATCGCCATCGAACTCGGCGAGGCACTCATCGCCGGCGGCCCGCCCGAACACGTCGTGCTCGAGCCATCACTTCTCATCCGCTCCTCCACCCAGGAACAGCGCTCATGAATCCGAACCCCGGCCGCCTTCCCGGTCTGCAATACGTGGACCACGTGGCCTTCACTGTCCCCGACCTTGACGACGCCACCCGCCTGTTCACCGTCCTTTTCGGCGCCGAGGAGCTCTATCGCTCCACCCGCGGACCCGATGCGGCAGTCATGCCGGAGCACTTCGGCGTGCCCGCGGACGCACACCTGGAGCTGCGCATGCTCCGGCTGCCGCCGAACCTGAACGTCGAGCTGTTCCAGTGGTGGAGCGAGGACCGCTCACCCGTGTTCCCGCGCGCCAGCGACGCGGGCGGGCACCACCTCTGCTTCGTCGTGGACGACGTGGACGACGTCGTCGACGCGATCGCCGACCTCCGGGGCATCGAGATCCTCGGTGCGCGCAAGGAGGTCGCCGGCGACAGCCCCGCTGTCGCCGGGAACCGCTGGGTGTACGCCCGCACCTCCTGGGGGCTCATCCTCGAGTTCGTCGACCGCTCGCGCGTCGTCGACCCGCCACGTCTCGTCGGCCCCCACGACTGGCACACCCACTCGATCTCGAAGACCTCGGAGACACCCTCGTGAAGATCGCCGGCCACACTCTCGGCACTCCCGACCACACCGTTCCCGAAGCGCTCGAACTCTTCGCCCGAGCCGGCCTGGATGCCGCCGAAGTGATCTACCAGGACGACTACAAGAGCGGTCTGCCCGTCGGCGATACCGCGGCAGCGGCGGAAGCGGCACGCGTCGCCGACGGCGAAGGCATCTCCATCATCGGGCTCACCCCATACACGACCGCGATCAACGCGACCGACGAGCGCATACGCGCGGCAGCCGTCGACGAACTGCGATCGGCCATCGACACCGCCCACGCGATCGGCGCGAACCGCATCCGCGTCTACTCCGGCGCATGGCAGCCGGACGGGAAGGACCACGCCGCGCACTGGGCACAGCTCGTCCGCTCGTTCCAAGAGCTCTCCACCCCGGCGACGGACGCAGGCGTCGTGCTCTGCGCCGAGAACCACTTCGGCACCATGACGCAGACCGCGCGCGACACCGCCGAGCTCATCCGCGCGGTCGACTCGCCCGCCGTCCGCGTCCTCTACGACCAGGCGAACCTCACCTTCACCCACGACGAGGACTTCGAGGACGCCTTCGCCGTCCAGGGCGATCTCATCGGCCACGTGCACGTCAAGGACCTTGTCTTCAAGGACCCGAACGCCCCGTTCGTCGCGTCCGAGACGGCGCGCGTGCACGCCGAGGAGCGCGCCGTCATGTCGCGCGTCGTCGGCGACGGCATCCTCGCCTGGTCGAGCATCCTCCGGCGCCTGCGCGAAGTCGGCTACGACGACGTGCTCTCGCTCGAATACGAGTACCGGTGGCATCCGCAGGATCTGGAAGCCCCGGAGATCGGATTCCGGCGCGGCGCCGAGCACCTCCGTACGTTGCTGCGGCAGCTCGATGTCGAGGCGGCCGGCCAGAAGGCCGAGGTCCGCTCGTGACCGCGCTCCGAGTCGGCGTGGTGGGCGCCGGCAACATCGCCAGCATCGCGCAGCTGCCCACCCTCGTTCAGCGCGACGACGTCGAGCTGCGCGCCCTGGTGTCGCGGCGCGAGGACCCGAGCCCGCTGCAGCGTCGGTGGGGGTTCGCGCACGTGTACCGCACGGTCGACGCGATGCTCGACGCCGAAGAGCTCGACGCCGTCTTCGTGCTCACTCCCCGCTCCGAGCACGTCACGGCCGTCGAGATGGCCCTCCGTGCCGGCATCGACGTGTTCTGCGAGAAGCCCCTCGCCACCTCGACCTCCGACGCGGTCCGCCTCGCGGAACTCGCCGACGAGCACGGCCGCATCCTGATGGTCGGCCTGAACCGGCGGTTCGCGCCCGTGTACGTCGCCGCGCGGGAGACGTTCGGCGCGGCCGGAGCGTCGTTCTGCGTCGCGCAGAAGAACCGCGCCGGCTCCGAGTACCGGGCCACGTTCGAGAACGCGATCCACATGGTGGACCTCCTCCGATGGTTCTGCGGCGGAGACGTCGTCGAGGTCACCAGCGCGGCCGCCGGAACCGACCCCTGGGAAGAGGACGGCACAGCCGCCCTCATCCGGTTCTCGACCGGGAACACGGGCCTGCTGGTCGCGGCCCGAACTGCCGGCGCGTGGGGCGAAAAGCTCGACGCGTACGGGCAGATGCGCTCGGCGGAGGTCATCGCCCCCGACACCGTCGCGGTGACAGCGGACGGCGCCCGCACCGTCCGGTCGATGAGCCCGGAGGCGTTCGGCTGGGCGACCGCGACCGAGACCTTCGGCTTCGCCGACGCGGTCCGCCACTTCCTCGACCGCGTCAAGGACCGGCAGCAGCCGCTGACCTCCGGATGGGAAGCGGTCAAGACCCAGCAGCTACTCGACAAGATCCTCGCGGTGGCGGGCCTGCCCACCGAGGAGCAGGAGGGACGCACGTGGTCCAGCAAAGCAGTGAAGTAGCGCCGCAGCCCCAGGTAGCCTTGGTCACCGGCTCCAGCGGCGGCATCGGCGCGGCCGTCGTCGACGCCCTGCGGGCGCGCGGGGACATCGTCGTCGGGGCCGACCTCGCACCGCTCGAAGGCCAGGACCTCGCCGGCTTCGCCGAGCTCGACGTCACCGACGAGCAGCAGACCACCGTAGTGGTGCGCCGCACCGTCGCCGAGCACGGCCGCATCGACGTCCTCGTCCACGCCGCGGGGGTGCTGGGCGGCACCCCCGATCCGCTGGCGACCACGACCGAGGAGTTCGAGCGCACCATGCGCATCAACGCCACGGGCACGTTCACCATCACGCGCGAGGTCGCGAACCTCATGCGGGACAGCGGCACGAAGGGCACGATTCTGCTGCTGTCGTCGGTCGCGGCCAAGGAAGCACGGGTCGACTACCTGCCGTACAACGCCAGCAAGATCGCCGTGCTGCACATCATGTGGTCGATGGCGAAGATCCTCGGACCGGATGGGATCTCGGTCAACGCCGTCAACCCCGGACCGGTGAACACACCGATGTGGTCACAGCTCGCCGACCAGTCCGGCTCCGCGCAGGCAGCACGCGCCGCACGCGCCGCACAACTCCCCATGCGACGCTTCGCCGAACCGACCGAGGTCGCCAACGCGATCGGCTTCCTCACGGACCCGGTCAACCGGTACATCACCGGCGTCTCACTCGACGTCGCCGGTGGAGCGCATCTCGGTATGGGGTCCTGATCCAAAACAGTTTGGGTTCCGGGGCGTTGGCGGTGTGTGAGGAATCTGGTGAGGGACGCGCGGCATCAGTCGCCGCCGGTGCAGGAAGCCTTGCGGTTGCGGGCGGTGGCCGCGTCGGTGACGGGGCGGGACCGTGAGGATGTGGCGGCGGTCTGCGGGGTGTCGCTGAAGGGGGTCGAGAAGTGGTGGGCGAAGTGGCAGGCCAGCGGGCGGAAGATTCCTCCGGTGCGGTCCGGGTGTTTCGCGCGGCATGTCGGCGGCAGATCGCTCGCGATGACGCTCAAGGCCCTGCGGTCAACGGTCAACCGCCAACCTTGGCCACAACAAGGCCCCCGCTGGCTACGACCTCTATAAGCCGATGAAGACGTTCACCGCGGGTCCCGGTGCCCCGGTGACTGCGACCGTCACCAACGCCAAGGTCGCGACCGACCCGAAGCCCGCCCCCCCCGGACAAACCCACCCACAGCCCGTCTACTCCGGGCAAGCCGAGCAGCGGGGCCACGCCCTCCTCGCCGGGCACCGGCACACCAAATGCTGACTCCTCGTCCACCGCAGCCCCGGCTGGCGACTCCACGCCGAAGGCACCGGCGAGCTCTCTCGCCCACACAGGTGCCGACGCCACACCGTGGATCGCTGCAGGCGCCGGCCTCCTCGTCGTCGTCGGCGCTGTGACCCTGATCGTCGCCCGCCGTCGTACGTCGGCCGAGCCCGAGCCGGACGACAACAGCGAGACCAGCTAATCGAAGATCACCCCACCAGCAGGCCCCCGGGAAGGTATCCCGGGGGCCTGCTCACGTCTACCGACGCCGGCCCGCTGGGTCCACCTTCGCTAAGACCGCCACACTGCCCAGCGAAGCCCCTACAGTCGGCCGAAGGTGAAGGTGTGCGAGAGCGGAGCATGGTTCGTGACACAAGGTGGCGACACCGGACGGTACCTGTACTGGTCCGACCGTCGGGTCCACGCTGTCGCCGAGGAGATCGGCCTTGTTCTGGAGCGCCGCTGGCAGTGGTCGTGCACCCTGAGTCTCCCCATGACGCAACTCCAGATCGGTGAGGCCAACCGCGCCAGGGACCGCTTGCGGATCGCACAACGGCTCCTGCGCAAGCTCGGGCCGCTTGCTGCCTCCACCTTCGACGGCCCGCCTCCCGTCCCCTACGTTCAGGGCACCGGCCGTGTGGAGTTCGCCGAGTTCGTCGGGAACTACGCCGCGAACGAGGCCGTCCTGTGCCACATCCGCACCTGTTGCGCGGAGGGGCGGCCAGTAGACGTCGTCCTCTTCGGCAGCGGCGCGGCCAGGTCGTCACCGGCACGGTGCAAACCATCGCCAGCTTCGGCGTCACCTTCGTGGACATCAACGGCTTCACCGCGATGATCAATATTCCGGAGCTGTCCTGGCGTCCCGTTCAACCACCCGTCCGACGTCGTCAGCGTCGGCCAGGAGAGGGGCGCAGGATTCAAGCCCTGCAGAGGATTCGAGACGAGTTCGGCGGCGGCATTCCCGATGCGCTCGACCTGCTGAACCACCGCTACATCCGCCTGCAGCAAGACCGATCAGAAGACTTCACCACGGGCAACTGACTGCGGTTCGGGAGAAGCGGCCGGCTCGGCCGCGGCGTCGGCACCGTTCAGGATTCGTCTCAACGGGCGAGAGGCGGCGACGCCCCGATTGCGTAGAGCTGAGTAGAGGGCTACGACATCAGTGCAGGTGATCCCAGGTCGGCCGCGCCAGACTGCGGTGAAGAATCGACGCCATGAAGCGCTGAACGTCACAGGTTCCAGGGTCGCGTTCACCCCCGGATCTTCTCAAGAAACGGTGATCCGAGGTTGTTGAAGCACTGGGGTTTTTGAAGGAGTTTTTGAAGGTCCGGGGTCCGCGCGGACCGGTTTCATGATCGTCAATAAACGAGGGTTATTTGAAGGCCCAAGGGCCGTCGCGTTTTTAGGCCCAGTTCGGCAGATCGGTGCCCCACTGGGTCGGTGCATGGTCCCAGTTCACGGGTGCGCCGTTGTAGTGGACCGGGGGCAGGGCATGACGCAGCAGTCCGTAGGGCGATTCGGTCTTGGTGAGCCAGGATCCGGAATCGTAGGTGTCGGCTTCGCCCTGTGCGGGGGTGGGGCGGATGTCGTGCAGCAGCCAGGACGCTGTGCCTGCCAGGGAGAGGCGAAGATGACGCCCACCGCCGGTGGCCTGGCGGTCGCTCAGTGCACGTAGGACGGCGGCGGCGAGCAGGTACCCGGTTCCGTGGTCCAGCGCCTGTGCGGGCAGTACACCGGGGCGGCCGTCGGCCGTGGCCTCGATCGCGGCGATACCGGTACCGGCTTGGACCAGGCTGTCGAAGCCGCGACGCTCGGCCCAGGGGCCGGACCAGTCCCAGGCGCACAGTTGGGCCACGATGAGGTCGGGGTACCGGTCCAGGAGCACGTCGGGGGTCAGTCCGTGCCGGTCCAGGGCACCGGGGCGGTAGCCGGTCACCACGACATCCGCCTGGCTGAGAAGGTCCTCGAAGGCGTGCCGGTCGCCAGGGCTGCTGAGGTCCAGCAACGTGGAGCGTTTGCCCACGCCGGTGTCGGCGTGAGCATCTGCGTCCTCGGGGAGCTGGGGGGCGTCCACGCGCAGCACGTCGGCGCCCAGCAGTGCCAGTGTGCGTGTGGCGACGGGGCCGGCGATGACGCGGGTCAGGTCCAGGACCCGCACGTCTTGGGCCGGTACGGATGCGGGCGCCAGCAGCCGAGGGCTGCTCCGACCCACGTGCCGCGTCTCGACCAGGGCGGGCCCGGCCGCAGTGGGTGCGGAAGCCACGGCCACGGCCAGGCCGCCTGCCGCGTAGGTGGTCTCCTGGACCTCCACGGCCGGACGCGATGCCAACTCCTTCGAGAGCACACCCACCAGCGCCTGGTCCCCTCCCGTGTCCGCGATACCCAGGGCGCTGAGCAGCCGGGCTCGGTGGTGCGGGTAGTTGGCGTGGGTGCGAACCCAGCCGTCGGCCGCTGGCCAGAACCGGGACAGCGGGGCGAAAGACGTCGGGGCCCGGCCGTCGATTCGCAGGTGGCGTTCACTGACGAACGCGGTGGCCACCGCCGCCTCGTTCACCCGCACTGTGGGCACCGGCACACGGTTGCGCAGCGCCAGCAGTTCCGCCGCCGCCAGCGAGGACACTCCGACGCTGGCCCGCGCCAGTTCCCTCACCGGCAGACGCGACGGCAGGACAGCGCCCGCCCCCTCGAAGGACACGCTCTGAACCAGTTGGCTCCGGCCCCCCAGGGCCGCCCAGGCGTGGGCGGTGGCCGCATCCTCGGTATACGTCATCCGCTCATTGTGCGACACCACCAGGATGACGCCTCGCTCGGCTCTGACCTGCGCAGTCATTTCTTCGCTGAGACCAACTGGCCGAGGGGTTACTGGTGCAGAGCAGCGGGTTGGACAGCATGCGGGCCGCAGTGGAAGGGCTGGGCGGATCCTGCCGAACGGCCGAGGGCCCCCGCTTCAGGCCGCCTCGGCCACATCCTCGACGTCGAGCCGGGTGAAGTCGACGTCGAGGTGAGCCTCATACGCGTCCGGCGCGATGCCGAGCTCGTGGGTGGAGTATTCGCCGAACCGCATGATGTGCTCCGTCAGGTACGGGGAGATCTCCGCCAGGTCCTCCGGCTCGATCTTCCAGCCCTCGTCGCCGGTCCGCAGATCCTCGGCGAGACAGCAGAACACCATCGCCTCGAAGTGCTTGCGGACGAACGATCCGGGCCGGTTCCTGTCCCGGATGGCCTTCTGCCAGTTCTGCGTGGCGAAGGAGACGTCGACCCTCCGGCCGTCCTCGCCGATCTCCGGGATCGTCTTGCAGGAGGTCTTGTACCGCTTGGCGTGCGCGAGTGCGTCCAGTACCCGCCGGTCCTCGCTGGTGGCCTTGAGCTTCAGCAGCCCGGTGAGGTCGAACATCACCGCCCGGTCTCGGCCGATCTAGCCGTCACCACGCCAACGACATTGCGCCGAACGAGTGATGGCCTCCACGGACACAGGCCACTCCCATCCGCCGTTGTGGCTTTTGGCCTCACCTTGGCTGGACCCCCGGTCGATCCCTGGAAACCGCCCCGCGTGGACCGGCCGGGGTCTTCCGCATGCCACGACCTATCTTTTGAACATGTTCAAATATCTGCGCTATGCTTGCCCCGAACCGAAGGGGAGCCTATGAAAATCGTGATACCCGGGGGGACCGGGCAGGTGGGCGCGATCATGAACCGTGCGCTGACCGCGGCGGGACACGAGGTCGTCGTCCTGACCAGACGGCCGCGACGCGAAGGCGAAGTCGCCTGGGACGGCGAGACCCCGGGCCCCTGGACCGCGGAGATCGACGGCAGCGACGTCGTGATCAACCTGGCCGGGCGCACCGTCAGCTGCCGGTACACCGAGGTCAACCTGAAGGCCATGATGGACTCGCGGGTGCGTTCCACCCGGGTCGTGGGTGAGGCGATCGCGGCCGCCGCCCGCCCGCCACGGGTCTGGCTGCAGATGAGTACGGCCACCGTCTACTCCCATCGGTTCGACGCGCCCAACGACGAGGAGACGGGACTGCTCGGCGGCACCGAGCCCGGCGTCCCGGACTACTGGGCCTACAGCGTCGAGATCGCCACCCGCTGGGAGCGCGCCCAGGAGCAGGCCGAGACACCGCACACCCGCAAGGTCGCCCTGCGCTCCGCCATGGTGATGAGCCCCGACCGGGAAGGTGTCTTCGACGTTCTGTCCTGGCTTGCGCGGCTCGGACTCGGCGGCCCTGTCGCGGGCGGTGGCCAGTACGTGTCCTGGATCCACGACCGGGACTTCGTCCGCGCGGTGCAGTTCCTCGTCGACCGGGACGACCTCGCCGGCCCCGTGAACCTCGCCGCTCCCGCGCCCCTGCCGCAGCGCGCGTTCATGCGCGCCCTGCGCTCCGCCTGGGGCGTTCCGACGGGCCTCCCGGCGACCCGCTGGATGGCGGAACTCGGCGCTGTCGTGCTGGGCTCCGACACCGAACTCCTTCTGAAGAGCCGGCGCGTCGTCCCCGGTCGCCTGCTCGACGCGGGCTTCGACTTCGAACACCCCGAGTGGCCGGACGCCGCTGTCGACCTGGTCCGGCGGCGGCGCGGCGACCGTGCCGCCGCCGGACGAGCCGCTCGTCGGCCGCTTCCGGCCCTGTCCCGATCACCCCGACGCGGGGCGTGACTCCGGCGCCGTTCGCCAGTTGAACCCGGCATGAAGAAGCGCAGCATGCTCGCCATCGCCTCCCTCGCCACCGGCTTCGTCGTCGCGGCCGTCTCCCCGTCCCACGCCCTGGGTGAGGAACGGGGTGGCCTCGACGTCGACAAGACCCTCAGTACCCTCGACCACACCGTCGCCGCCGACAGCCCGGCCGTCGGCGAGGACGGCCTCGGGCAGAACGGCTGACGAGGCCCGACCGCGCAACCGGGGCACCGGCGCCCCCTCCGACCGGAGGGGGCGCCGGTGCCCGTCTGTGCGCCCTCTACTGCGGCTGGTTTCCATGGCAGGGTGGAGCGGGCAAGCCACAGGGGGCCACCAGAAGAGGGGGAAACGTGATCGTCTGGATCAACGGCGCGTTCGGTGCGGGGAAGACCACCACCGCACGGGAGCTGATCGAACTGATCCCGAACAGCGCGCTCTTCGACCCCGAGGTGATCGGCGCAGGGCTCACGCACCTGCTGCCGCCCAAACGCCTCGCCGAGGTGGGCGACTTCCAGGACCTGCCGATCTGGCGCCGACTCGTGATCGACACGGCCGCCGCGATGCTCGCCGAGCTGGGCGGAATCCTGGTGGTCCCGATGACCCTGCTCCGCCAGGACTACCGGGACGAGATCTTCGGTGGCCTGGCCGCACGCCGGATCGCTGTCCGGCATGTCCTCCTCGCCCCGGCCGAAACGATCCTGCGTGAGCGAATAGCCGGGCGGGAGGTCCCGCCGGACCTCCCCGACGAGGAGACGCGGGTGCGGCAGCGGGCGTACGACCACATAGAGCCGTACCGATCCGCCCTCGCCTCCTGGCTCACCGCGGACGCGTACCCGATCGACACCGGCGCCCTCACGCCGTACGAGACCGCCTTGCGGGTCGCCGAGGCCGTCAGCGGGGGCACTGTGCCGGTCTGCGACATCGTGCAGACGCCCGAGCCGACCGCCGAGACGCTCGCCGCGGGTGTCCTCCTCTTCGACGAGCAGGACCGGGTGCTGCTCGTCGACCCCACCTACAAGGCCGGCTGGGAGTTCCCGGGCGGGGTCGTCGAGCCCGGTGAGGCTCCGGCCCGGGCCGGGATGCGTGAGGTCGCCGAGGAGACCGGCATCTGCCTCGACGACGTACCCCGCCTTCTCGTCGTCGACTGGGAACCGCCCGCGCCTCCTCGTTACGGCGGTCTGCGCTTCCTCTTCGACGGAGGCCGGCTCGACTCCGCCGAGGCCGGGCGGCTCCGGTTGCCGGGCTCCGAACTGCGCGACTGGTGCTTCGCCACCGAGGAGGAGGCCGCCGACCTGCTCCCGCCGGTGCGCTACGAACGGCTGCGCCGGGCGCTGCGAGCGCGGGAACGCGGCGCGGCGCTCTATCTGGAAGCGGGGATCCCGGTCGGCTGAACCCGTAGCGAAGTCCCCGCCGCCCCCGGGTTCCGGAGGGGACTTCGCTTGTCCGCACCTGCTCCAGGAGGCACGCGACGAGGACCTCGTGCTCAGCAGCTGATCGCGCGGATACGGCGGCCGGCGCTCCTGCGCGAGACGCCGGTCGAAGTCGCCCACCGGTACGGCGAGTCGGGCGTAGCGGTCAGCTCGCCGCGTAGGTGCGCAGGAACAGCGCCTCCGCCACCGACAGGCGCTCCAGTTCCTCGGGGGACACGCTCTCGTCCACCGCGTGGATCCGGGCCTCCGGCTCGCTCAGACCGATGAGCAGGATCTCCGCGCGCGGGTACAGGGTGGCGAGGGTGTTGCACAGCGGGATGGAGCCGCCCTGACCGGCGTACTGCATCTGCTGACCGGGGTAGGCGACCGCCATCGCCTCGGCCATGGCCGCGTACGCCGGACTGGTCGTGTCCGCGCTGAACGCCTGGCCCTGCCCGACCTGCTCGGTGCGCACCCGCGCGCCCCACGGCGTGTGCGCCTCCAGATGGGCCTGGAGCAGCTTGGTCGCCTCCCCCGCGTCCACGCCCGGCGGCACCCGCAGGCTGACCAGCGCGCGGGCGCCCGCCTGTACGGACGGGGTGGCGCCGACGACCGGCGGGCAGTCGATGCCGAGGACCGTGACGGCGGGCCGGGCCCAGATCCGGTCGGCGACCGTGCCGGAGCCGATCAGCTCGACACCGTCGAGCACCCTGGCGTCGTGGCGGAAGTGCTCCTCGTCGTATCGCAGCCCCTCCCACCGCGTCTTCGGGGTGAGCCCGTCGACCGTCGTCGAACCGTCCTGTGCGCGCAGCGAGTCCAGTACGCGGATCAGCGCGGCCAGCGCGTCGGGTGCGGCCCCGCCGAACTGGCCCGAGTGCAGATTGCCCTCCAGGGTGTCGATCTCCACGCGGACGAGGGTCATGCCGCGCAGCGTGGAGGTGACCGTCGGCAGGCCGACCCGGAAGTTGCCCGCGTCGCCGATGACGATCGTGTCGGCCGCGAGCAGGTCGGGGTGTTCCTCGGCGTACCGCTCCAGACCGCCGGTGCCCTGTTCCTCCGAGCCCTCGGCGATGACCTTGACGTGGACCGGGACACCACCGTTGGCCTTCAGCGCGCGCAACGCCAGCAGATGCATGAGCACGCCGCCTTTGCAGTCGGCGGCCCCGCGCCCGTACCAGCGGCCGTCGCGCTCGGTCAGCTCGAAGGGCGGAGTGGTCCAGGCGGCCTCGTCCAGCGGCGGCTGCACGTCGTAGTGGGCGTACAGCAGGACCGTTTTCGCACCCTCGGGTCCAGGCAGGTGGCCGTACACGGACTGGGTGCCGTCGGGGGTGTCGAGCAGGGCCACGTCCTGGAAGCCCTCCGCGGTGAGTGCGTCCGCGACCCATCGGGCGGCGCCCTCGCTCTCGCTCCTCGGGAACTGGTCGAAGTCCGCCACCGACTTGAAGGCCACCAGCTCGGTGAGCTCCGCCCTCGCCCGGGGCATCAACGAGGCGACGGTCTCGGCGACCGGATGCGACGACATGGGCACGCTCCTTGTGGGTGCGACGTTGTACCTGTGAGTGCCGTAGATCCTCCCACAGTGGCCTGCGGCGAGGTCCGCCGTAGGATGCGGGGGACAGGTGCGACAGCGGCTTGACCGGGAGCAGTAGACCATCGTGAGCAGCGAGAACCCTTCGGCGGACGATTCTTCGGCGGACGACGTACAGCGGGTGTGGGACGTCGTGGTGGTGGGCGCGGGACCCGCGGGCGCCTCGGCCGCCTATGCGGCGGCGGTGGCGGGGCGGCGCGTGCTGTTGCTGGAGAAGGCCGAACTGCCCCGGTACAAGACGTGCGGCGGCGGCATCATCGGCCCCTCCCGCGACTCCCTGCCGCCCGGCTTCGAGCTGCCGTTCCGGGACCGGGTGCACGCGGTGACGTTCTCGCACAACGGCCGCTTCAGCCGCACCCGCCGCTCGCGGCAGATGCTGTTCGGGCTGATCAACCGGCCCGAGTTCGACCAGCAACTGGTCGAGCACGCACAGAAGGCGGGCGCGGAACTGCGTACGGGTGTCACCGTCCAGCGGGTCGAGCAGCACGGCTCCTCCGTGCCGGACCGGCGCACGGTCGCGGTGGTCCTGCAGGGCGGTGAGACGGTGCTCGCGCGGGCGGTGGTCGGCGCGGACGGCAGCGCCAGCCGCATAGGAGCGCACGTCGGCGTGAAGCTCGACCAGGTGGATCTCGGCCTGGAGTCGGAGATCCCGGTGCCGGAGACGGTCGCCGAGGACTGGAAGGGGCGGGTGCTCATCGACTGGGGGCCGATGCCCGGCAGTTACGGCTGGGTGTTTCCGAAGGGCGACACCCTGACGGTCGGGGTGATCTCGGCGCGCGGTGAAGGGGCGGCCACCAAGCGCTACTTGGAGGAGTTCATCGGGCGGCTCGGTCTGGCCGGCTTCGAACCGGGCATCTCCTCCGGCCACCTGACCCGTTGCCGTGCCGACGACTCGCCGCTGTCACGCGGGCGGGTGCTGGTGTGCGGGGACGCGGCCGGGCTGCTGGAGCCGTGGACCCGCGAGGGCATCTCGTTCGCGCTGCGCTCGGGCCGGCTCGCGGGGGAGTGGGCGGTCAGGATCGCGGAGGCGCACGACGCGGTGGACGCCCGGCGCCAGGCCCTGAACTACGCGTTCGCCATCAAGGCGGGGCTCGGCGTCGAGATGAGCGTCGGCAAGAGCATGCTGGCGGTGTTCGAGCGGCGCCCGGGCCTGTTCCACGCGGCGCTCACCGGCTTCCGGCCCGCCTGGAAGGCGTTCGCCGACATCACCCGGGGGGCGACCTCGCTGGGCGAGCTCGTCCGCTCCCACCCCTTCGCGCAGCGCGCCCTCGCCGCGATGGACCGCCGTCCCGTGGAGCCCGCGGGCGGCGAGGTCACGCCGTGACCGTGATCCGGAAGACCGGGTGGTCGGGGGCGATGCGGCGCAGGTCGGTGTCGGAGGAGTCGGGGCCGACGCCGTTGAAGAAGACCCCGACCTCGGCCTTCCAGCGCTTGAGGTAGGCGCGCAGCAGCGGGACCTTGTCGTCGTCGGTGACCTCGGTCGCGCTGAACACGTCCACGTTCTTGCCGAGGCGGAGCTCGCCGCCGCCGGCCGCGCGCATGTTGTGCGTCCACTGGACGTGCCCGCGCGGAGCGACCAGGTACTGCTGTCCGTCCACGGTCAGCAGGTTCACGGGGGTGGTCCGCCACTCGCCGCTCTTGCGGCCGCGAACCGCCAGCATCCGGGAGCCCCAGACGCTGAGGCCCCGGCGGGTCATCCATGCGACGGCACGGTTGAGGACGTTGATGGTGAGCCAGCCGGGTTTCTGTACGTGCGTGGACATGGAACCCCCAAGATCAGGGAGAGCGGTGCTCTCTTTTGTGAGCGATGCTCTCGATCGATGCGCTCAGTGTGCCCGGGCGGGCACCATAAAGCAAGAGCAGTGCTCTCTTTTGTGTGCGGCGCTCTCCTTTGTGTGCAGTGCTCTGGTTTCATGGGAGACTGGCCCCATGAGCAGCACCGCACCCGGCGCCCGCGCCCGAGCCCGCATCGAAGTCACCGCGGCCATCAAGGACGAGGCCCGCAGACACCTCGCGGCCGAAGGTGCCGCCAAACTCTCGCTGCGTGCCGTGGCCCGCGAACTCGGCATGGTGTCCTCCGCGCTCTACCGCTACTTCCCCAGCCGCGACGACCTGCTGACCGCGCTCATCATCGATGCCTTCGACTCCATGGGTGCGAGCGTGGAGGCGGCGTACGACGCGCTCGCGGGCGCCGGTCCCACGCAGTGCTGGATCGCCGTCTGTGAGGCCGTGCGCGGCTGGGCACTAGCCCATCCGCACGAGTACGCGCTGATCTACGGATCGCCGGTGCCCGGCTACACCGCACCGGACACCACGGTCCCGGCCGCGTCCCGCGTCGCCCTGGTCCTCATCGAAATTGTCCGCGCAGCACACCAGGACCGCCACCTGACCGAGCCGCCCCTGCCCGCGGAGCTGCGTCCCGAGGCCATGCGCATGACCGCCGACCAGGCCCCCGACCTCCCGCCCGAGACGGTCACCGCCCTGGTGGCGGCCTGGGCACAGCTGTACGGCCTGATCGGGTTCGAGCTGTTCGGCCAGTTCAACCGGGTCGTGGACGACCGCGAGCCGTTCTTCCGGCACGCGGTCACCCGGCTCGCCCACGGCGTGGGGCTGATGGACCCGGCGCAGGTGTGAGCCACCAGGGCCGGCCGGCGCCGGGCCCGGCGTACTGCACGGGGAGTACGCGTGACCACCGCCCCCGGCGGACGCCGCCGGGGGCGGACGGCGTCTAGCGTGGCCGTCATGGACGAGGACGAGCGGCGCCGACGCGGGGGCGGCCCGCCCTCGTCGTGGCGGAACGGACCCTCGTCGTGGCGGGATGGGTCCCCGTCGTGGCGGAACGGGCCGCCGTGGTGGAGCCGCTCGGACGGGCAGCAGCGAAGGGCCCGTCGGCCCTGGCTGTCCACCGTGCTGGTCACCGTGTTCGTGCTCGTGGGCTCCACCTTCGCGGCGCACGCGCAGGAGGGCGGGCGGGCACCCCTCGACCCGTTCGCACGGGTGCTCCTGGTGGTGGGCTCGGGCCTGCTGCTGTGGCGGCTGCGGTATCCGGTGGTCGTCGTGTTCGGTACGGCGGCTGCCGCCATGGTCTATCTCGGCGCGGGATACCCGTACGGGCCAATCTTCCTGGCCGTCGCCCTGGCCTGCTTCAGTGCCATCGTCGCGGGGCGTCGCTGGGCCGCGTGGGCGGCGCTGGGGATGCTCTGGGCGGGCCACATGCTGGTGGCGCACTGGCTGTACCGATGGCTGCCGCCGTCCGGGGACTCCGCCGGCTCCTGGGGGCAGGAGCTCGTGGTCGCCACCGGGACGGTGGCGATCGTCGCGGTCTCGGAGCTCGCCCGCACCCGACGGGACCAGTGGGCCCGCGAGCGGGCCGAGCGCGCACAGGCCGCGCGGCGGCGCGCGGACGAGGAACGGCTGCGCATCGCCCGCGAACTGCACGACGTCCTCGCCCACAGCATTTCCGTGATCAACGTGCAGGCCGGCGTCGGTCTCGCCCTCCTCGACACGGACCCCGAGCAGGCGCGCACCGCGCTCAGCACCATCAAGGCCGCCAGCAAGGAGGCCCTCGGTGAGGTCCGTCAGGTTCTCGGCACACTCCGCACACCCGGCGACGCGCCGCGCGCTCCCGCGCCCGGCCTCGACCGGCTGCCCGAACTGGTGGAGCAGGCGGCCGGCGCGGGCCTCACCGTCGAGGTGGACGGGCCCCCGCCCCGGCTCGCCCCCGGCACGGACCTCGCGGCCTTCCGCATCGTCCAGGAGGCCCTCACCAATGTCGTCCGGCACTCCGGTTCACGGCACGCGCGCGTACGGCTCGATCACGACGCCGGCGCGCTACGGCTCCGTATCGACGACGACGGACCCGCGACCGGCGCCGACGCGGGAGGCAGCGGCAACGGTCTGGCCGGAATGCGGGAGCGGGCGGCCGCGCTGGGTGGCACGATCGAGGCGGGACCGCGCGCCGACGGAGGGTTCCGGGTGCTGGCCGTGCTGCCGTTGCAGGTGGAACTCGAGGAGGACGACCGGTGATCCGCGTACTGCTCGCCGACGACCAGGCACTGGTACGGGCCGGTTTCCGGGCGCTGCTCGACGCGCAGCCGGACATCGAGGTGGCCGGAGAGGCCTCCGACGGCGAGGCGGCGCTGCGCACGGTGCGCGAGCTGCGCCCCGACGTCGTCCTGATGGACATCCGCATGCCCCTGCTGGACGGCCTCGCCGCGACCGGGCGCATCACCGACGACCCTGACCTGACAGAGGTCAAGGTGGTCATGCTCACCACCTTCGAACTCGACGAGTACGTCTTCGAGGCGATCCGCTCGGGTGCCTCCGGCTTTCTGGTCAAGGACACCGAGCCGGAGGAACTCCTGCGCGCCGTACGGGCGGTGGTGGCAGGCGACGCGCTGCTCTCGCCGGGCGTGACCCGCCGGCTGATCGCCGAGTTCGCCGCCCGCTCCAAGGAACCCGCAGCCGCCGACGCCCTCGTCGAACTCACCGAACGGGAACGGGAAGTGATGGCCCTGGTCGGCATGGGCCTGTCCAACGAGGAGATCGCCCGCCGCCTGGTCGTCAGCCCGCTCACCGCGAAGACCCATGTCAGCCGCACCATGGTCAAGCTGGGCGTGCGGGACCGGGCCCAACTCGTGGTGCTGGCCTACGAGTCGGGGCTGGTACGGCCCGGCTGGCTGGGCTGAGGCCGCCGCCGGAAGCGGACGAGGACGCTGACGACACGGGCGACGAAGAGGGCCGGCGCGAGGACCAGCCCGGTCCGCAGCAGCAACAGCTCGACGGATTCCGGCAGTTCGAACAGCAGCACCGGACCGGCGACGGCCCCGAAGACGACCGCCGCCGCGAACACCGCGCTGCACAGGGCGTACCCGATCTCCACGGTCATCGCGTCCCGCTCGGCCTGACCGCACCGTCGCCCGTACGTCTCCATCCCGTCCATCCTGTCCATCCCAGAAGTCTCACAGGAGTGCGCCCGGCGGGACAAGCAGGCCCCGCCGGGCGCACGGCGCCCCAACGATGGCAGATGCATTTGATTCCGGGCGATTTCCCTTCTCTGCTACGGTGCGCTCATGGCGGCGAAGAAGGCCGAGCAGGCGCTCGCTCAGCAGTGGCGGGAGATCCTGGCGCAGCATGCGCGCACCCAGTGCGAACTCGGCCGAGCGCTGCATCAACACGGCCTGTGCGCCAGTGACTTCGAGGTGCTGGACGTCCTGTCCGAGGGGCGTTCCGCGGACCGCGTCCGCTCGTACCGCGTCCAGGAGATCGCCGACCGCGTCCACCTCAGTCAGAGCGCGCTGTCGCGGCTGATCGCGCGGCTGGAGAAGGACGGACTCGTCGAGCGCGGGATGTGTTCCGAGGACCGGCGGGGCGTGGAGGTGGCGCTCACGGAGAAGGGGCGCGCGCTGCACGGCGACGTACTGCCGGTGCAGCGGGCGGTACTGACGAGGACGCTGGCCTCTGGCTGAGCCGGACTCGCTTTCAGATGACGGCGGACTTCTCCCGCCACAGCTCGGCGACCGAGGCGTCACCGGTCAGGGCGGGAAACGGCAGCCGGTTCCACAGCGCCAGATACAACCGGCCGACGGGCCCGGCCACTTCGCAGTCGGCGTCCCCGGCATCGCCCCGCTCGGCGGCGGGCGGCTCCTGGGACAGCCGTACGGTCCACACCGCCCCGTCCGCGTTCGTGTCCCCGGCCTCGTCCGTCGCCCGCACCCGCAGGATCCGGGGCTTCTCCGTGCGCACCCTGCTCCTGGCGAGGGCGTGGAAGCCGAGCAGAAGCTCGTCGATGCCGTCCACCGCGAAGGCGCCGGCGATTTCGCTCGGGGCGCCGCCCCTGGCCGACTCGGCGTCGAACCGGTGCACCGTCGTCTCGTGCGCCTGACGCCGGGCCCAGAAGGCGAGCGGGGAGGGCGCGGGCAGGAAGTGCCAGCACTGGACGTCAGGCGGGGCAGAACGCAGGGTCTCGACCAATTGCCCATGTCCCTCCCGGAACCAGGCCGGCAGTTCGGCGCCGTCGAGGTCGGGCAGCCCTCCGTCCGGGTGGTACGACGTGTGCCCCTCGGCGACGAACGCCGCTGCCCAGCGATGCACCATCCCCGTGTGCCGCACCAGGTCCGCGACCTGCCACTCCGGGCAGGTCGGCACCTTGGCGCCGGTGCCGGCCTCCTCGGCGGCCGCGGCCAGCAGTCGGCCCTCCTGGTCCAGGATCGCTACGTACTCGGCAGTCTCCATGGGGGTGAGTGTGCCGGATGGAGTGTGCTCCATCCAGAGCTTCAGCGAGGTGGCGCTGCGCACCGGTTGCTCCGGGGCCACGCCGTCACCGCGGTAGGCCTTGCCCGGGTCGTTCGGCGCATCCACGTGCTCCATGCCCTCAGCTGCGGCCGTGGGTTCAGCCCTCTGCCGCACGTCGCGTGACGAAGCCGATGACGGCTGCCGTGGCGGCCAGGGCCGCGACACTGGTCAAGGCGACCGGGAGGGAGAACCAGTCCGCCATGAACCCGATGGCGGGCGGCCCCAGGAGCATGCCGCCGTAGCCGAGAGTGGACGCGATCGCGACTCCGTCGGGGCCGGCCAGCGCCCCGGCGCGTTCCACGGCGACGGGGAAGAGGTTGGCGAGGCCGAGCCCGGTGATCACGAACCCGAGGATCGCTGCCCACAGAGAGGGGGCGAGGGCGCCGAGGAGCATGCCGGCCGCGGCGGTCGTGCCGCCGGATATCAGGGTGCGGGTCCGACCCAGGCGTTCGAGCAGCCTCGTGCCGGTGAGCCGGCCGATGGTCATGGCGAGCGCGAAGCAGGAGTAGCCGACTGCCGCGGCGCCTGGTGAGGCATCCAGGTCCTGCTCGATGTGCAGGGCGCTCCAGTCGGCCAGGGCTCCCTCGCCGTAAGCCGTGCACAGTGCGATCAGACCGAAGGTGATGACGAGTCCGCGTGTGCGGGTGTCCAGGCGCCGTGGCGCGGAGTCCTGCTGCGGTGTGCTCTCCGATGGCGCCGGGGGCGGGACGCGTAGCAGGGGACGGCCTGCCAGGGCGGTGACGAGCAGGCCGATGAGAGTCAGGCCGAGTAGATGGCGGGCCGGGGACAGCTGACCGGCGACCAGTCCGCCGAGCCCGGCGCCGATCATGCCGCCCAGGCTGAAAGCGGCGTGGAAGCTGGGCATGATGGGCCGTTGCAGCGCCCTCACCAGGTCGACGGCCGCGCTGTTGAACGCCACGTTCAGCCCGCCGTACGCGCTGCCGAAGACCAGGAGTACGGCGCCCAGTGCGAGCGCCGAGTGGGTGAGAGGTGGCAGGGCGACGCTGAGGGACAGGAAGGCGGCGCAGACGACGGTGACCCGGTGGCTGCCGTAGCGGCGGCAGAGCCGGCCGGTGAGGATCATCGTCACCACCGCGCCCGCGGAGACGCCGAGGAGGGCGAGGCCGAGGGTGCTGGCGGAGGCGCCGGTCTGCTGCTTGATGGCGGGGATGCGGACGACCCATCCCGCGAAGATGAAGCCGTCGAGGGCGAAGAAGACGGTGAGGGTGATGCGGAGCCGGGTGAGGGCGTTGCCCGGCACGGCGTTGTGCGTTCGGGCTTTGTTTATAAGCGGCACAAAATCAGGCTAGGGGGGTGCCTGAGACAGAGACAAGAGGGTGGAGCGGTCCTGTCGCAGCGCCGAGGGAGCGGGCGGCGCGGCTTCAGGAGCGGAGGCGGAGGCAGAGGCGGGGCGGGGGCAAGGGGCGGGGCGGGGGACAAGGGGCGAGGGACAAGGGGTGGGGCGAGGGACAAGGGGCAAGGGCTGGGCGTCGTACGGCGTTTCGCGTACGAAGCCGAGCCCGTAGGGAATGATGGCGGCCGTGCCACCTGATCATGTGACCGGGCGTGAGACACGTGCCGGAGTGGGCCGGGCCAGCCGTGCCGGAACGTGTACGCGGGCTGGTCTGTTCGCCGTGCTCGGGACCGTGCTTGCGACGTTCGGGCATCTCACGGTCGCCGAAGGCCCGGTGCCGTGGCGGCTGGTGGCCGTGTTGGCCGGGGCTCAGTGCGCGGCGGTGTGGCCGCTGGCCCGGCGTCGCTACGCCCCGGTCGCGACGGTCGGGTTCACGCTGCTCGTGCAGGGCATGCTGCATCTCGTCCTGTCCTGCGCGGACGGTGACACCTCGATGGCACCGCAACCGCACGCGACGCACGCCGGGCAGACGGCCGCCGCTTTTGGGGACGACCATGCCTGGCATCACGCCGGAGCGGCGATGACCACTGTGCACATCGTCGCCGCACTGGTGGTGTCCTGGCTGCTGCACCGGGCCGACGCCCGGATGACGGCGGCGCTCGAGACGCTGGGCACGCTGGCCAAGGCCGCGGTGGCCGCTCTGGCCTGCGTGCGGCCCCGGCTGTTGGTGGACCCGGACGGGGCGCTGCCCACGCTGCCGGGCGGGCGAACGGGCGCGTTCGCGGTGGCGGCGCGGGCGTGGGAGGAACTACTGGAGTACGCGGTGGTGCGCAGGGGGCCACCGCGGCGGGAGCACCTTCCTCCCGTCACCGGCCCCGGTTCCCGCGGGGCCGGATTCTCCCGTACCAGCAAGGAGTTTCCCTGTGTCGTCCCTCTCTGCCCATCTGGTGGTTCACGGCGGCCGTCGTGTCGCCCTCGTCGCTGCAGCCGCGCTGACCGCCACGCTCACCCTGGCCTCGCCGGCGGCCGCTCACGCGGAGGTCGAGGCTGACCGTCCGCAGGCGCTCGCGGAGAACGTCACGCTCACCTTCGTCTCCGAGGCGGAGTCCGCCTCCGCGGGCTTCAGCGAGCTGCGTGTCGTACTGCCCGAGGGACTCGCCCCCGCTGACGTCACCCTTGGCGAGGCCCCCAAGGGCTGGAAGCTGAAGGCCACCGCCGACGGCTACACGGTGGGCGGCCCGGCGTTGAAGGCCGGTGTCGACGCCGAGCACAAGATCAAGGTCCGCCAGCTGCCCGACGAGAAGGAACTCGCCTTCAAGACCGTCGAGACCTACAGCGACGGCGAGGTCTCCCGCTGGATCGAACTGCCCACCGGCGGCAAGGAGCCGGAGCAGCCCGCGCCGGTGCTGAAGCTGGAAGCCGCGGCCCCGGGCGCCCGGCCGGTCAGCCCGAGTGCGAGTGCGAGTCCGAGTTCGCGCGCGACTCCGACGCAGAGCGCCACGTCCGGCGCCGCGGCGCCGACCGCCTCCGCCGAAGCGACGGACGCGGACGCCTCACCGGCGGCGGAGGACTCGGCCGCCGACGACGACGGCATCTCCTCCGGCGTCCTGGTCGCCGTGATCGTCGTCGTGCTGCTCGCGCTTGGCGGCGGGGCCTGGTGGCTGGTCAGGCGCCGGGCGGCCTCGTCCGAGAGGTGAGCTGAGGTACGCCGGTGTCGCCCTGGAGCGGAGCTGCCCTGGGGCGACTGCCGGCAGGGCCCGGTACGTCATCAACTTCTACGCGTCGACGTCCGCCTCGTTCGCTGCCCCGGCGACGGCGCCCATCCGCAGATTCCAGCGGCCGTTCCGGCCGGTGAGCCGGCAGGCGGACAGCGGTGGGACGTCGACGCGCCAGAACGACCGTTGTGGTGCCCCCAGTGCGTGCACCACCGCAGCGCGCGCGACCGCCTGCTCGACCACGGCCAGGACCCGTCCCGTGTCGGTCGGCAAGTCGTCCAGCCAGGCAGCGAGGCGGTGGCACAGCCGGGCCACGGACTCGCCGCCGTGCGGGGCCGCTTCGGGATCCGACATCCAGGCGGCGAGCCCGGCACCGTCATCGGCCGCGACCTCGTCGAGGGTTCGCCCCCGCCAACCGCCCATGTCCATGTCGCGCAGCGCGGGTTCCACCGCGGAGGTGTCCCACCCGAGGGCCCGAGCGGTCTGCCGGCACCGTTGCGAAGGCGCCGTGTACCGGGCGCCGGCCGTGGGCAGAGCTCCGGCCGTCGCCCGCGCCTCTCGCAACGCCCGCTCGTCGAGCGGTGTGTCCGCGCCGAAACGCACGTCGTGCTCGGTGGACGCGGCGGCGCACACCAGCGTGAGTCGCACAGTCATGAAGGCCCTTTCCCCGGGTCGGTTCAGCGTAGGTGGCGTACGCCATGTTGGCCGATGACCTTATTACCCCTACCATCTGGGACGACAAGGACGACGGCGCCACGGAAGTCCGGTGCAAGCCCGGCACGGTCGCGCCACTGTGTGCCACCCCGCCGACCAGGCGAGGGTGGCGAGTCAGACCCAACGCCGTCGTCGCGTGCTCCACACGATGCGGGACGCGATGTTCCCGAGGAGGTCTCGCCATGGCGCAGTCCACCGCCGCCCCCACCCCCACCCCCACCACCCAGACCCTCACGCCGCTGCCGCTGCGGTCGATAGCCCCCTGGGCCGTCTTCTTCGGCGTCCTGATGCTGGTCCTGCTGTACTTCGTCGGCGCCGAACAGGGCGCCACCGCGCTGGTCTCCGGTGAGGGCGTGCACGAGTGGGTGCATGACGCCCGCCACCTTCTCGGCTTCCCCTGCCACTGACGGAGTCCTCCCTCATGAACTCCGTCACCGTGCGCACCCTGCTGGTGCGTGGCATGCTCGCCGGCCTGGCCGCCGGCGTGCTCGCCTTCCTCTTCGCCTACCTGGTCGGGGAAGGCCCCGTCGACGCGGCCATCGCGTTCGAGGAGGCCAACTCCCATGAACACGGCGGCGAGGAACTCGTCAGCCGCTCCCTGCAGTCGACGGCCGGGCTCGCCACGGGCGTGCTCGTCTTCGGTGTCGCCATCGGCGGCATCGCGGCACTCGCGTTCTGCTTCGCGCTCGGGCGGATCGGCCGGTTCGGTGCGCGGGCGACGGCCGGACTGACCGCGCTCGCAGGGTTCTTCCTGGCCTACCTGGTCCCGATCCTGAAGTACCCCGCGAGCCCGCCCGCCGTCGGCAGTCCGGACACCCTCGGCAAGCGGTCCATCCTGTTCGTCCTGATGATCGCTCTGAGCGTACTGCTGGGCACAGCGGCCATCCTGCTGGGCCGCAGGCTCGCCGTGGCCTGGGGCAACTGGAATGCCTCCACCGCCGCCGGTGTCGCCTTCGTCGCGGCCATCGCGGTCGCGATGGCCGTACTGCCGCACGGGGGCAACACGCCCAAGGGCTTCCCGGCGACCGACCTGTGGGAGTTCCGTCTCGCCTCGATCGGTATCCAGGCCGTCCTCTGGGCGGCGTTCGGGCTGCTCTTCGGCTACCTGGCCGAACGGGTCCTGGAACCGCAGACCGTGCGGGGCCGGGTCTCCACGAGGGCTGCCTGAACCGAAAGCCACATCCAGCGGGGTCTGCCGGGGGCGCGCCCGGCAGACCCCGCGCCCGACAAACCCGCCCCCCTCGGTCATGCGCGGACGGCGGGCGCGCGATCACACATCCCGGTGGTCGATGCCCAGCAGACTCGCGGCGGCCCGGAAGTCGGCGGTGTGGTGGCCGACCGCGAGGGACCAGTGATGGCCGACGCCCGTGGCGCTCCACGCGTCGACCCACTCGCCGGGATCACGGCCGAAGTCGACGCGGCTGGTGGTGTTGCCGATCTCCAGCAGCGGGCCGGGCACGACGGTGCCCTCGGAGGTGAGGAACGACAGGCTGCCGTCGGCGTCCTGGCCGAGGCCGAGGAGGGTGACGGGGCCGTGCTGGACGTCGAACTCCACGCTGACGCCCCAGCCGCGTTTGCCATGGTAGACACCCAGACCCCGCAGCAGCGGATCACGGGCGCTCACGGCGAGGTGGGCGGGCCCGTCGTGCCCCATCTCCACGACGCCGTCCTCGAAGTCGAGGGCCTGGATCTCGGTGAAGGAACCCCCGGCCCCGATGCTCTGCGAGGCCAGCTGGGCGACGCTGGTGCGCAGTTCGTACTCACCGGCCGCGGGCACGCCCCGGGCCGTGAGCAGGGAGGCGCCGAGGATCATGCCGGCGCCGAGCCGCTCGTGCAGCTCGCCGTCCAGACCGCGGTGGTAGTACGCGAGGGTGTCGAGGCCGAAGTCCTCGACGAGCCGGTCGAGTGCGACCGACACGGTCGCTCCCCACGCGAAGTCCTCGTTCACCACGCTGTCGTCGAGGGTGAAGACCTGGCGGGCGAGCGCCATGCGGTCCCATGTCTCCGCCTCGGTCACCTTCTCCACCCGGTGCCGCAGGTCGTCGAACTCCAGTACCTCGACATGCGAGCCGAACGTCGCCGGAAGCAGCGTCAGGTCGGTCGACACGTCGAGCATGCCGGGATACAGATGCCCCATCAGCCCGTGCCGGGCGTGTCGGAGCGCGGCGCGGACGTGCGCTGCCCGGACCCACTGCTCGATGCGCCGCCACGCGGACTCCTGGCGCAGCCACCCCGACACCGACCGGAAGGGGATGCCGGCGCGGCGGAAGACGTTGCCGACCTCGGGTACGGGGCACTGTCCGCAGTACGCCAGCCAGGCACCAGTGTCGAAGGAGGCGTGGTCCATCCGCTCGGACGGCTGGAGGTCGATGACCAGGACGGGCGTGTGCGAGCGCTGGGCGATCGGCAGGACCATCGACGAGGTCAGATACGTCGTCAGGAACAGCACGATCAGATCGCAGTCCGCCCGGCGCAGCTCCTCGGCGGCGACCGCGCCTTCCCCGGCGTCGGAGATGAAACCGACGTCGGTGACCTCCGCGTCCATCTGCTTCAGCCGCTCGGTGACGTAGCCGGCCGACTCCCGCAACTGCGGGAGCAGTCCGGGGAACTGCGGCCAGTACGTGCCGAGGCCGCCCGCGACCAGTCCGATCCGAGGCCGACGGCGGGGCGCCGGGGGGAGCAGCTCGCGCAGCGTGGCGGCGCGGTCCGCGGTCACGGTGGTGGGTTCGGTCGTTGCCATGGTCGGTGATCCTTCCGAGGTCCGGTTCGGATTCACGCCCTGGCCACTCCCGCATTCGCCGGGGCGTCGGCGGCATCGGGGGAACGCGCGATGAGGACACGGACGACGTACACGCCCGCGACCCCCGATGCCGCCATGCAGAGGGTGATCGACCAGAGCAGAAGGGACACGCTGTACTCCATCAGGGCGGGCGTGACGAACGCGACGCCCGCGAAGACCCCCCGCGACAGGGCGTAGGTGAGGCCCTGCGTGGTGCCGCGGGTGTCCGCGGGCAGTAAGAGCTGCGACCACACCTTGTAACTGGCCTCCCCTGCGAAGGGGTTGGAGATCTGGTAGAGCACGAAGAAGACGAGCATGCCGACGAGGGCGCCGGCCGTGAGGGAGGCGATGCAGAAGGCGACGACCTGCACGACCGTGAACGCGTAGAACAGCCGGTCGCGCCAGGGGGTGTCGGCGATCCGGACGAAGACGAAGGTCAGCACCAGCGCGATCGGGAGGAAGGCCAGGTTGATCCCGGTGGCCAGCCGCTGCGAGGCACCGCTGACCGTGACCAGCAGATAGGTGCCGAACTGGCCGAAGGTGTTGGCGCCGATCCCCCAGGTGACGTAGTAGACGAAGGTCGCGGCCATCGGCAGCAACGCGGCACGGTTCCACACGTTCTTGAGCGCGGGGCCGCGTGACGCGGCCGACGCGACCTCCTCCTCCTCCTCCTCCTCCTCCACCACCACCACCGCCGTCGCCTCCACCGTTTTCACCGCCGCGACCGACTCCACCGCCTGGTCCGACGGCTCGTCGTCCAGCTTCAGACGGGCGCGGAGCTGCCAGGTGACCAGCGCGGCGACGGCCAGATGGCCGGTGATGATGCGCGCCCCGGTCATGCCGGTGTCCGACAGGACGTAGCCCAGGAAGATGACGACGACGATGCCCAGAACCCACATGACCTGCGTGAAGGACACCAGACGCGCCCGGCCGTGGGCGGGCGCCGCGTCCGAGACCACGGCCAGGGACGTCGGCAGATCGGCACCGGCCGCCAGCCCCGCCAGGAGCACGCCGACCAGGAGCACCAGGTCGTTCGGCGCCAGCGTGATGACGACCGCGCCCAGCGCGAAGCAGAGGATGTCCAGGTTGTAGACACGGCGGCGCCCGAACATGTCGGCCAGCCGTCCGCCGACGAGGGAGCCGACGGCGATACAGCCGGTGACGATCGCGCTGATCGCGCCCGCCATCCACACGCCCATGTCGTAACTGTCCCGGTAGATGGCCAGGTTGACGGAGATGCTGACGATGAGGGCGGCGTCGAGGTAGGAGGCCATTCCCGACAGGGCGGCGACTCTCCACAAGTGTGCGGGGATGGGCGGCTGGTCCGGGTGATCCGGGGCGGTCGAGGTGCGGGCCATGATGCGACTCCGTCGTCTGGGGATGGGCCGAGCGGAGGGGAACGTCGCGGCTCTGGGGCCGGGTCGCAGTGAATATAGAGTTCGAAAAACGTTCCAACAAGCCCTCTTGCACAGACGCGCCGGAAGAAGTTCCAGAGTCTTCTCGGGCCCTGGATTCGGTGCGAACATTCCAGGTGGCCTGCCTTCGAGAGTCGTATAAAACGTTTTCAGAACCCTGAGGTGTCCGAGCCGAACGCGGAAGGACCGCATCCGTGATCTCCCCTGGACTGCAGCAGCTGTTCGACGACCCGCCCCGCGACTTCGGCCCCACTCCGCTGTGGTGGTGGTCCGGTGCGAAGGTCACCCGTGAGCGCCTCGCCTGGCAGATGCGCAGGTTCGCCGAGGGCGGCATCCACAACCTCGTGGTGATCAATCTGGCGCCGGCCGGTCCGACGTTCGGCGCCCGGACCGACAATCCGGTGTGGTTCGGTGAGGAGTGGTGGGACCGTTTCACCGACGCCTGCCAGATCGCCGGGGACCTCGGCATGCGGCTGTGGTTCTACGACCAGATCGGGTTCTCCGGTGCCAACATCCAGGGCGGCGTCACCCGTCGGCACCCGGAGGCGACGGGCCGGGCGCTGCGGTGCCGTAGGGCTACCGTCTCCGGGGGCACGGTCGCGCTACGGGGCCCCGAAACCCCGGTCGCCACGTACGAGGTGACGGGCCGACGCCTGTCCATGACCCCCGATTCCCGTCCCGGCACGGCCCGGATCGCGGCAGCCGACGGGACGGAGGTGCTCCTCGTCGTCGCCGTCCCCACGGCGTTCGACTACCTGGACCCCAGCGCCGTCCGCCTGCTGCTGGACACCGTCCATCACGCATACGACCGCCGCGTCCCGCAGTACCTGGGCAACGTCATCGCCGGGAGTTTCCAGGACGAGCTGCCCGGCACCAACTCCTGGAGCCACCGCTTCCCCGACGAGTTCCGCGCCCGGCGCGGCTACGACCTGCTCGACCACCTGCCCGCCCTGTTCGGCCCGGCAAGCACCCGGGCGGCGAAGATCCGCGGCGACTACTACGCGGTCCGCGCCGAACTCACCGAAGAGGCCCTGTTCAGGCCGCTCGCCGCCTGGCACGACGAGCGCGGCATGCTCATCGGATCGGACCAGAGCCACCCCGCCCGCGCGGGCTTCCCGGCCCAGTCCACGCAGATCTACACCGACTACTTCCGCACCCACCGCTGGTACGGTGCCGCCGGCAGCGACCATCACGGCGACTCCAAGGTCCACTCCTCCATGGCCCACCTCTACGGCCACGAGCGGGTCTGGATCGAGGCGTTCCACTCCTCCGGCTGGGGCGGCACCCTGGAGGACACCTACGACTGGCTCCTGCCGTTCCTGCGCAGCGGCGCCAACCTGTACAACCCGCACGCCAGTTACTTCGGCACCGCGGGCGGCTGGTTCGAGTGGGCGCCGCCGTCCACCGACTGGCGCCAGCCCTACTGGCACCAGTACCCGGCGTTCTCCCGGGCCGTCGCCCGGATCTGCTCGATCATGTCCTGGGGCACCTACAGCGCCGACGTCGCGGTCCTGCACCCCACCGCCACCATGCAGTCCCTCATCCCCCTGGACGCGCCCGTCCAGCACTTCGGCGACGGCCGCCTCGGCGACGGCCACACCGACGTCGACGAGACACAGCGGCACTACCTGGAGCTGTGCGGCACGAACAACTGGCTCGAGCCCGCCGTCGGCGCCCTCGACCGCCACCGGGTCTCCTTCGACGTCATCGACGACGCCTCCGTGCAGCGGGCCAAGGCCGCCGAGGGCGCCCTGCGCGTCACGGACCTCGCGTACGCCGTGGTTCTGCTGCCGTCGGCGAGCGTCCTGGAGGAGGAGACAGCACGTCGGCTGACCGAACTCCTCGACGCCGGCGGCCGGGTGGTGGTCGTCGGCCGTCCGCCCGCGACGGCGGCCGGGGTGGCCGGTGACGACTCCGTCGTCGCGGCGCTGGTCGACCATCCGCGACTGGAACGGGCGAGCGACGCGGAAGCCGCGGCGGCGGCGGTGGCCGACGCCGCCGGACACGCGACGGGCGAGGTGCCGCTGCTCGTCAGGAGGTACGGCGACCAGGCGGTCGCCCTGGTCACGGGAACCTTCCCCGATGCCCGCACGCATCCGCCGAGGGGCAACCACGAGATCGACCCGGCGCGTTACGCCCGGACATCCTCGGTCACCGTGCGCGCCCCGGTTGCCGAGGCCGAGATCTGGAACCCGGCGACCGGGGCCCGCCGCTGCGCGCGCGTCACCCTCTCCGAGAGCCTGTCGACCATCGAGGTGCCGCTGGACGGCGCCCCCGCCGCCCTTGTCGTATGGCGCGAAGGCACCCCACCGGACCGGACGACCCCACCGGACCGGACGACCCCGCCACCGCGACGGCCCGCCTCGGCCCGGACGCTGGACCTGTCGACCGGTTGGCAGGGCCGTCTGCTCCCCACCATGGACAACACCTGGGGCGACCTGGCTCTGCCCGCGGGAGTGTCCGTGGCGGAACCCCAGATCTGGACCATGCGGTGGACCGAGACCGACGCCCCTGAGGCGCGGGCGCGCGTGACCTACGGCAACCGGGTGCGCGTCCTTGCTCCGGTGCCCTCCGCCCAGGCCCCCGACCCGTTGGACCGCGCCGGTGCCGAACGGGTCCTGGCCGGCGAGCTGCCTCTGGCTCCCCAGGACTGGGAGGTCGCGCTGTACTCGTCGAGCCGTGGGATCCCGGAACCGGACGGTCTGCTCGGCAACAAGGGGTTGGTGCCCGAGGAGTTCGTGCGCGTCCCGGTGCCCGCGGCCGGAGCCGTCGCCCGGGTCCGGGCGATCGTGGAGACCGACCACCGGGGACCCGCCGATCTGCATCTCGGTGCGGCGGCGGCCAAGCGGGTGTGGTGGAACGGCGAGAGGCTGGAGACGGGCGTCGGCTACCTGGCGTCCGCCCGGGTGGACGTGGCACGGCCCCGCAACGTGCTGGAGTACGAACTGACCGACGCCCAGGACCGGCCGTCGCTCATCTCAGGGGCCTCCGGCACACCGTTGGGCAGCTACTTCTGCCTCTCCCGCCCGGACGGGTTCGCGAGTCGGCCGCAGTTCATGTGCCTGCCCGACGAGGTACGACCGGATGGCACCGTCACCTACCGCGGCCGGCTGCGCTCCCCGCGCGACGGCACGGAAGCCGTGCTCGTCGTGGGTGCCGCGGCGGGCGTCAGCGTGCTGCTCGACGGCGCGGCCGTGGCGCGGCAGGAGAAGGTGGAGTACTACGAGTCCGACTGGGGCGCGGTGCCGATGTTCTTCCGCCACCAGCTGACGCTCGGGGCGGGCGAGCACGTACTCGAGGTCGTGGCCGACAGCGTCCACGCACGGGACGCGGTGTTCGTCGACCTCGTGGCGGGCACCGAGCCGACCGCGTTGGTCAGCGGCCCCGGCTGGCAGGCCGAAACCGGCGGGTGGCACGGACGGACCGTCGAACACGAGGGCCGGTGGGGCGAGTTGCAGCACTGTCACGCCGCGCCGCGCCCTCACCCGCTGCCGGACGCCGGGTGGCTCACCGGTGTGCCGGCGCCCGGCGCCGCCGTACTGCCGCTGCGGTCCACGGACGACGTCCGCGAGGCCGCACAGCGCTTCCGCTTCACCGTGCCCCCGGGCACCGTGTCGCTGCACCTTCCGCTGATGCTTCCCGCCCGGGTGCGGGTCGGTAGTGGTACGGAACGTCCCTTCGCCGGGGCGGAGTTGACGCTGGATCAACCGCTGTGGGAAGCCACGGACGTGGAGATCGTCACCGTTCCCACGGCCGTGCTGCGAGGCGGCTCCGCCTGGCGCGGACCGGTGCGCGTGCGCACCGTACCGGCGCCGCTGCCGCTGGGGGACTGGCGGGAGTCGGGGCTGGGCGGTTGGAGCGGGGGCGTGACCTACGCCCGTGATCTGGAGGTGCCTGCCGGATGGGATCCGGTGCTGGATCTCGGGCGGGTCCGCGGCAGTGTCGAGGTCCTGCTCGACGGGGAACCTGTCGGTGAGGTGTTCTGTCCTCCGTACCGTTTCCCGCTCCCGGGTGCCGCCGGGCGTACCGTCCGGCTCGACGTGACCGTCCGCAACACGCTGGCCCCGTATCTGGCTGAAGCCACGCCCACCGCCTGGGCTTTCCCGTACCAGTGCTCCTCAGGTCTGCTGGGGCCGGTGACGCTCCGGGACGGGGGCTCAGGTGCCGGAGGATGATGCCCGCGTGGAGTCGCGTACGACGAGATCCGGAGCGAACACCCGTGTCTCGTGGGTGTGTTCCGCGCGGGCCTCCACCTCGTCGAGCAGCATCTCCACGGCTGCCCTGCCGAGTTCCTCCACAGGCTGCCGGACCGTGGTCAGGGCGGTCTCCACGAAGCTCGCGAGGTCGAGATCGCCGTATCCGACCACCTGCACCTCCTCGGGAATCCGCACGCCTCGTTCGCCCAGTCCACGGCACAGCCCCGCGGCGAGGAAGTCGTTGGTGCAGAAGACCCCGTCGGGCAGGTCGTCGAGCCGGTGTGCGGTCTCCACGCCGCAGGCCACCGTCATCTCCTTGGCGACGGCCTGGCCCAGCCGCGCCTCTCGTCGGCTGCGCACGGCCTGGCGGGCGCCCTGGTACCGGTCGGCGCACTGCCGGATCCCGCGTTCCCCGTTCAGGACGAGGATGTCGCGTGCTCCGCGGTCCAGGAGATGCTGCACGGCGGTACGGCCGCCGGCGATGTCGTCGACGGAGACGGAGCAGCCGTCCTGGGCGGAGATCGCCCGGTCCGCGAGCACCAAGGGGATGCCGCGCTCGCGCAGCCGCGTCAGCCGGGTGGGATCGGCGCTCAGCGGAACCACCACCGCCCCGACGGCCCGCTGCTCGACGAGCATGGTGAAGTAGCCCTGCTCCCGTTCCGGGGCGTCCCCGCTGTCGCAGAGCACGAGGGCGTAACCGTGCTCGTACGCCGCGTCCGCGGCACCCCGCGCGATGCGCGAGTAGAAGGAGTTGGCCACGTCGGGCAGGACCAGGCCGATCGAGGACGAGTGTCCGGTCCGCAGACCGGCGGCTCCCGGATGGGGTACGTAGTCGAGCGCGGCCACCGCGTCACGGACCCGCTGGGCGGTGCGGGCGTTGACGCGCTCGGGCCGGTTCAGGACGTTCGACACCGTGGACACCGAGACCCCCGCGGCGGCGGCGACGTCCTGGATACGGGCGGGGCGAACCGGCATGTCGTCCATCCCCTCGCTGTGACGGCCGGGCGGCCGGGCACGAAGCGGTCCTCGATGAGCGGCGCAAGTCTACCGCGACCACGGTTAAAACGTTTTCCGAAACCATTCCCGGTCCAGGTCGCCCTCTATCCGCTAACATAGAATAATTAGATAGATGAATAGACCAGTCTGGCGAGGAGTGGCCGTGGACTTCGGGCTGACCGACGAGCAGGACCTGTTGCGCGCGACGGCACGGCAGTTCGTCGCCGACGTGTGCCCGGCCGAGAAGGCCAAGCAGTGGGACGAGCAGGGTGTCGTACCGCCCGAGCTGTTTCGCGGAATGGCCGAGCTGGGGTGGTTCTCCCTCCCGTTCGGCGAGGAGGAGGGCGGCGACGGCGGCGGGCCGCTGGAGCTCATCCTGATCGCCGAGGAGTTGGGGCGGGCCAGCTTCGACGTCGCCATGTGCTACATCGGGGTGCTCATCCCCGGGATCACGGTGTTCCGGTGGGGCAGCGAGGCGCAGCGCGACTTCATCCGTGAGCAGGTCATGACGGGCCGGCACCGGCTCGCCGTCGGCCTCAGCGAGCCGGACAGCGGGTCCGACGCCGCGGCACTGCGCACCACCGCCGAGGACCACGGGGACCACTTCCTGGTCCGTGGCCAGAAGGCCTGGTGCACGGGCGGCGGTCTGCCCGACACGACCATCGCCACCTACGTGCGCACAGGGCCCCGCGAGCCCAAGCACGGCGGCATCAGCCTGCTGCTGGTCGATCCGTCGACGGAGGGCGTCGAGGTGCGCCGGACACCGACGCTGGCCCGGCACATCCTGGGCACCAACGAGGTCTTCTTCAATGACGCCCTGGTGCCCAAGGAGAACCTCGTCGGCCCGCGTGACGAGGGCTGGAAGGTGATGCTCTCCAACATCGAACTGGAGAAGGTGATCATCACCGGCGGGTATCTGGGCGCGGCGCAGGCCACGCTGGACGAGATGCTGGAGTACGCCCGCACTCGGCACGCCTTCGGCCGTCCGATCGGCACCTTCCAGGCCCTCGCCCACGCCATGGCCGATCTGCAGACCGAGATCGACTCCGCCCGGCTGCTCGCCCACCGCGCCGCCTGGCTGCTCGCCCAGGGCAAGCCCTGCACGCGCGAGGGCTCGATGGCGAAGCTGAAGGGGTCGGAGACCTATGTGGCCGCCGCCCGGCTCGGGATGCAGGTCTGCGCCGGGCACGGCTTCTCCACCGAGAGCGTGATGAGCTTCCGCTACCGGGAGTCGATCGTGGCCACGATCTCCGGGGGCACCAGCCAGATCCAGCGCAACGGCATAGCCCGCAGCATGGGGCTCAGGTCCTACTGAGGCCCTGCCGGGTTCAGGTGCTGCTGGGCCGCTGTCGGGTTCAGGTGCTGCTGAGGCCCTGCCGGGTTCAGGTGCTACTGAGCCCCTCCCGGACTGAGGTGCTGCTGAGGCCCGTCGCCCGTGTCCTGTTCGGCCAGCCACTCCTTGTGCCGGGCGAAGTGGCCCTGGTCCCGGAGCACCCAGATCCCGGATGCCCGGGCCAGCACGGCCCGGGTCGGCAGCAGTACCATCTCGCCCGCGATGTACCAGCGCCTGCCCTCCCGCTTCTCCACCCAGGCGCGGACCTCCAACGGCCGCTGCACCGGCACCGGCTTCACGAAGCTCACGCTCAGTTCCGCCGTGACGCTCAACACCCGGTGCAACAGTGGCAGATGGCCGAGACAGTCGTCCAGGACGGCCGCCGTCCAGCCGCCGTGCGCGACATCGGGACCGCCCTCCTGGTCCCGCGGGCAGGACAGCTCGAACCGCGCCGTCCCGTCCTCGTCGAGCCGCTCGTGCTCCACCCCCAGCCGGCAGGAGCCGGCGGCGCGACACGCCCCGCACAGGGCCACCCCGCCAGGGGTCCGGGGCGGCTCCTGGAAGTCCGCCCCGGCCCAGGGACCCGTCGGTGACGTCGTGGACATGCTGTGACTCCTCGTGTCAGACGTCGGCAAGCAGCGGACGCAGCTTCCCGGCGATGAGCTGTACCTGGCGGGCCACCGCCTCCTCAGGCATCCCGGCCAGCGAAGCCCACAGGAACACCCCTTCCACCGGCAACCCTGCCACGTACGCCCTGATGGCGTCGGCGGTGTCCTGCGGGGTGCCGTAGAGGAACTGGCCGACGCCGGACGCGCTCAGCCCCGTCTCCCGCCACTTCTCGGGATCGATGGGGCGGGGGGCGGGCCGGTCGGTGCCCTCGACCATGTAGCGGCGGTAGCTGTCCCACTGGTACGACAGATGCCCGCGGACCATCGGCCAGTCGGCCTCCGGGTCCTCGGTGACGAACGTGGTGAACGAGCCCTGCATCCGGCCCGCCGACACGTCGTGCCCGCTCTCCGCGAGCCCTTCCCGGTACGGCGTCAGCAGCGCCGGGTTGAGCGACAGCAGCCCCGTGCCGAGCCGGCCGGCCCGGCGGGCGCCCTGCGGGCCCTGGTAGCCGAGCCAGATCGGCAGCGGATCCTGGACCGGACCGGGGGTGACCAGGGCTTCGTCCCACAGGCCGCGGATATCCCGGACCCGCTGGTCGGTCGTGGTGTAGCGCTTGGCGAGGTCGGCCCCGTACAGCCGGTACTCGGGCACCCGGTAACCGGTGCCGAGACCGAGGTCCAGCCGGCCGGCGCTGATGATGTCCACGATCGCGGCCTGTTCGGCGATCTCGGGGGCCGCGTGCAGGGGTGCGGGGATGACGGCGGTGCCGAGGCGTATCCGGCGGGTGCGGGCGGCCGCCGCGGCGGCCATGGTGAGCGGCTGGGGGAGATAGCCGTCCTCGAAGCCGTGGTGCTCGGAGAACCACACCGAGTCGAGGCCGAGGCGGTCCGCCTCCTCGCACATCTCCAGGGCGAACCCGTAGACCCGGGACCAAGACCGCTGCCAGGGCGGGGGGTTGCGCATGTCGAAGTAGATGCCGACTCTCATGAGCGGCCTCCCTTTGTGTTGTCGGCCAGTCGGATCGTCGCGTGGGCGACGGCCACCCCGTTCCCGGGCGGCAGCAGTCGTACCGGGCGCAGTTCCAGCGCCTCGATCTCGGGCAGGTCCTCGACCATCGCCGAGATCCGCAGGACGGTCTCCTCCAGCGCCGCCAGATCCACGCCCCGGCCGCCCACCCGGCCGTCCAGCAGCGGGGCCGCCCGCAGTGAGCGGACCATCTCCCGGGCGTCGCGGTCGCTGAGCGGGGTGACGCGGTGCACGACGTCCGCCATGAGGTCGGCGTAGTCCCCGGTCAGCCCGAAGGCGACCACCGGGCCGAAGACCGGGTCGGCGCGGACGGAGAGGAACGCGTCAGGGCCCCGGCCCGGTTCGGTGTCCCGTACGGCGATTCCGTACGCGTCCAGCAGTTCGGCGGCGACCGCGGCGAGGACCGGACCGGGGGCGTGGCCGGCGATCAGCGCTCGGGCGCGCTCGGCGTCGACCCCCGCGAGGTCCGGCACGACGCCCGCCGGGGTGCTGCGCCACGCCTGGTAGGCCGCCGCCTGCCCGAGCGAGACGGCCGCCGCTTCGGGGAACGTGTATGTCGGCACCACCAGGTCGCCCCGGTGCAGGAGGTCGGCGACGCCCGCGCCGCCCAGGAAGCTGGCCACCACCGGTTTGTCGGGCCGGCCCGCTGCCGCGTCGAGGATCGCCGACGCGACCTCGTCGGGCTTGTCCGCCAGCGGCGGCATGAACAGGACGACGACCGCGTCGATGTCGTCGTCGGCCAGGACGGTGTCCAGGGCGCGCCGGTAGTGCGCGGCGGTGGCCATGGGGGTCAGGTCGACCGGGTTGGCGACCTCCGCACGCGGCGCCAGAGCCGCACGCAGCGTCTGTCGCGTTCGCTCACCGAGCGCGGGGACGCACAGACCGCTGGCCGCGCACGCCCCCACCGTCAGTGCGGCCGGACCGCCCGCGTTGGTGATGACGGCGATCCGGTTGCCGGGCGGGGGAGGCTGGTGGGCGAGGAGCAGGGCGACGTCGAAGAGTTCCTGGAGACTGCGGGTGCGGATCACGCCGGACTGGGCGAACAGCGAGCTCACCGCCGAGTCCGTGTGGCCCGGGTGGACCGCGACGATCGGTTTGCGCGGGGCGATCCGGCGGGCGACGCGGGCGAACCGGCGCGGATCGCCGAAGGTCTCGACGTGCAGGAGGATCACCGAGGTCCCGGGGTCCTCCTCCCACCACTGGAGCAGTTCGTCGGTGGACACGTCCACGGCGTGCCCCACCGACACGAATCCGGAGAAGCCGAGCCGCAGCCGCCGGGCGAAGTCGAGCACCGCGAGCCCCAGCGGCCCGGACTGGCTGGACATCGCCACCCGGCCCGGCGTCGGCAGGGCGGGCGAGAAGGTCGCGGCCAGCCGCGCCGCGTGGGTCGTGTTGACCACGCCCATGCAGTTCGGGCCGACCAGCCGCATACCGGAGGCACGGGCGAACCGGGCCAGCTCCAGCTCGGTGGCCCGCCCCTCGGCTCCGGTCTCCCCGAAGCCGGTGGAGACGACGACCACCGCCTTGACGCCGGCGTCCGCGCACTCCCGTACGACCTCGGGCACCGCCGCGGCCCGTACGGCCACCAGGGCCAGGTCGGGCGGCTCGGGCAGGTCCCGGAGGTTCGCGTACGCCCGCACCCCGGCGATCCGCTCGGCCCGCGGGTTGACAGGGAACACACTGCCGCCGAAGCCGCCCCGCAGCAGGTTGGCCACGATCTCGTGGCCGATCGTCAGCGGATCGCGGTTGGCGCCGATCACGGCGACCGAGCGCGGTTCGAGCAACGGCCTGAGTGAGCGCCGCACCGCCGTGTGCTCGCGGCGCTCGGCCCGGGCCACTGCCTGGGCCTGCGGGTCGATGGCGATCTCGAAGTGGATGATCTGGCCGGGCGGCCCGCTCTCGATCCGGTAGCCGGATCCGAGGAACACGTTGATCATCCGGGTGTTGTCGGCGAGGACATCGGCCTCCAGCACCCGGATGCCCCGCGCGCGGGCGGCGGCGGCGATGTCCTCCAGGAGCAGCCGGCCGAATCCCTCGCTCTGGTGGTCGTCCCGGATGGTGAAGGTGACCTCGGCGTGCTCCGGCTCCTCGGGGTCGCGGACATAGCGCACCAGACCGGCTATCTCGTCCCCGGCCAGGGCGACGAGTGCCAGCTCGTTCAGGTAGTCCACGTGCGCGCCGCGCCTGATCACGTCGTCACGGGCGCGCACCACCGGGCCGAGCGAGCGGTAGGCCAGGGTGGCCCGGGACAGGCCGCCGACGAACGCGACCAGACGGTCGGCGTCCTCGGGCCGGACGGGCCGGACGAAGGTCGACCGTCCGGTCCTGACGAGCCCGGGCCGTTCCAGGTCCTCGGGATACGGGGGAGTGGTCACCGGAGCGGTTCCGCCGTCGGCGCCGCTCAGACGGCCGCCTCCCGGGGAGTCTGCTCGGGCAGGCCGAAGAGCTCGTTGAAGGTGCCGCGCGTGACGCGGTCGCGGATGTCGTCGGACACGCCGTCGAACAGCTCCCGCAGCGTGGACTGGGTGTGACCGTAGGTCCCTTCCAGGTGGGGGTAGTCGTCGCCCCACATCACGTTGCGGTAGCCGGTCGACTCGACGATCTCCACCGAGCTCTTGTCGTGCTGGAAGGAGGCGTACACCTGCTGCCGGATGATCTCGCTGGGCAGCCGGCTCAGCTTCGGCCGGACGAACATCCCGTGCTGACGGTAGGCCTCGTCCATCCGGTCGCCGATGGCGGGCACCCAGCCCGCGCCGCCCTCCGCGATGAGGATCCTGAGGTCCGGGTGCCGGTCCAGCGCACCGCCCGCGACCATGTGGGACACCACCCGCATGCCCGGGTAGGTCGTCTCCATGTAGTTGACGACCGCGCCGCCGGGTCCGCGGAACACGACGTTCTGACCGCCCGTGCCGATGTGGAAACCGAGCACCAGACCGGCCCGCTCGACCGCCGTCCACAGCGGCTCCCAGCGGTCGAGCGCGTACTCCTCGCCCTCCCGGGTGGAACACGGCAGGAAGATCGCCTTGAAGCCCAGCTCCGCCACCCGCTCCACCTCGGCGACGGCGTCGTCGATGTCGGCCGTCGAGACGCAGGCGGTGGTGATGACCCGCTTGTTCTTACGGAGGATCTCCTCGTGGGCCCAGTCGTTCCAGGCCCGGACGGTCTCCCGGGCGAGTTCCCGGTCGGTGATCGACACCAGCCAGAACCCCATGGAGGGGAAGGCCAGCTGGGACCACACGCCCTCCTGGTCGAGGTCCTTGAGGCGGACCTTCAGGTCCCAGGCGCCCGGCGGACGCATGGCGTCCATGAAGTCGCCGAGCTGGCGGTCGATGCGTTCGCCGTCGATGTAGAGCATCTCGTACTTCTCGCCGCGTTCGCTGCGGGGCGCCCTGGCGCCGAGCCGTGCGGGCAGCCTCTCGGTCCACACGTCGGCGGGTTCCATCACATGGGAGTCCCCGGAGTTGACCCAGATCTTCGTCATGACACCCCTTCGAGTCAATGGATGCAATCAGTTAGCGATTTTAGTTGTATGGGCGGCTGAATGGAAGGCCGAACGGAAGACCGGGAGGAGGGAAGATCAGCTCCGACGCCGCTCGATCTCGTCCACCAACTGCGGCAGTACCGCGAAGAGGTCACCGACCACGCCGTGGTCGGCCAGCTCGAAGATCGGTGCGTCGGCGTCCTTGTTGACGGCCACGATCGTCTTGGACGTCTGCATCCCCGCCCGGTGCTGGATCGCCCCGGAGATACCGGCGGCCAGGTAGAGCTGCGGGGAGACCTGGGTGCCGGTCTGGCCGACCTGGTGGCTGTGCGGGTACCAGCCCGCGTCCACGGCGGCACGGGATGCCCCGACGGCAGCGCCCAGCGCGTCGGCGACCCGCTCGATGAGGGCGAAGTTCTCCGCCCCGTTCACGCCGCGGCCGCCGGAGACCACGATGTCGGCCTCGGTCAGCTCGGGACGGTCGCCGCGCTCGCGAGGCGTGCGGGACAGGATCCGGACGGCGGCGGAGGCCGGGCCGAAGACGATGTCCTGCTTCTCGACGACGGGGGCGGCGGGAGCGGGCTCGGGTGCGACGGCGTTCGGCTTGACCGTGATCACCGGCACGCCCCGGGTGACATGCGCTTTGACCTGGTACGTCGCCGCGAACACCGCCTGCTCGGTGACCGGTCCGTCCGGTCCGGCGGTGACGTCGACGGCGTCGGTGATCAGTCCGGAGTCGAGCCGGAGCGCGACCCGTGCGGCGGTCTCCTTGCCGTCCGGCCCGGACGGCAGCAGGATCGCCGCCGGACCGGTGCGCTCGGCGATCTGCGTGAGGGCGTCGACGGCCGGGGTGACGAGGTGCTCGTCGATCTCCGAGGTGTCCACGACATAGACCTTCCGGGCGCCGTACCCGCCGAGAACCGCGGTCGCGGCGTCCACGCCCGGCCCCAGGAAGACGGCCGAGGGCTCGCCCAACCGGCGGGCCAGGGTGAGCAGTTCGAGGGTCGGCTTGCGTACGGCACCGTCGACGTGGTCGACGAGGACGAGGATCTCGGCCACGGTGATGCAACTCCTTCTGGACGGGAGGTGGGACGGGGATGGGACGGGGATGGGACGGCAGGTCAGATGAACTTCTTGGTGGTCAGGAACGCGGCCAGTCCGGCGCCGCCCGCTCCCTCGTCGGTGACGATCTCGCCCTTGGTGCGCGGCGGGCGCCGGGTCGCGGTGTCCACGGCCGACCGGGCGCCGGCCGGACCGACCTGCGCGGGCTCGATCCCGAGGTCGGCGAGATCGAGGGTCTCCATCGGCTTCTTCTTCGCGGCCATGATCCCCTTGAAGGAGGGGTAGCGGGCGTCACCGGAGCGGTCGGTCACCGAGACGACGGCCGGCAGGGTGCCCTGGATCCGCACCGTCGCGCCGTCACCCTCGCGGCGGCCGGTCACGGCTCCGTCCTCGACCGCCAGGTCTTCGAGGTGGGTGACGGCGGGGACGCCGAGCCGCTCGGCCAGCAGCGCCGGTACGACGCCCATGGTGCCGTCCGTCGAGGCCATCCCGCACAGCACGAGGTCGAAGCCGTGCCGCTCGATCGCCCTGGCCAGCACGAGCGACGTGCCGAACGCGTCGCTGCCCTCGATGTCGTCGTCGCTGACATGGACCGCCGAGTCGCCGCCCATGGCCAGCGCCTTGCGCAGGGCGTCGCGCGCGTCGTCGGGGCCGACGGTGAGGTAGCTGATCTCGGCCTCGACGCCCGACTCCGCGATCCGCAGGGCCTGCTCGACCGCGTACTCGTCGAGCTCGGACAGCAGTGAGTCGACCGACGCCCGGTCGGTGGTGCCGTCCTCGGTGAAGGTGCGGTCCGCCGTGGCGTCGGGCACGTGCTTCACGCAGACAACGATCTTCACGGCACCCTCCTGATGGATGACTGGTAGATGAATGAGTGCTAAGAGTTAACTATATGGATCGACCGAGCGCGAGGTCTGGCCTTGAATCCGTCCAATTGGTTGACTGATTGCCCTGATAGTTGGAAGATCTGGGCACTGAGCCGCGAGGAGGCGCCATGGTCGGTGACCGGGACACCGCTGACAGGTACTTCGAGCCCCAGGTGGAGACCATGCCCCGCGAGCAGCTGCGCGCGCGGCAGGAGGAACGGATCCTGGAGCTCGTCGGGCACGCCTACGGCAACTCTGCCTTCTACCGTGAGCTCTGGGACGAGCACGGGGTGCATCCGCGCGACATCCGGTCCCTGGAGGACTTCCGGGCCCGGGTGCCGTTCATCACCAAGGACATGGTGCGCGCCCACCGGGCCCGCACGGGCGACCCCTTCGGCGGTCTGCTCTGCGTCCCGGTCGACGAGCTGACCTCGGTTTCCTCCAGTTCGGGCACCACCGGCGACCCGGAGTTCTTCGCCGAGATCTGGCAGGACGCACCACCCCTGGTGACCGCGCAGGTGCGGGACCTGTGGGAGCTGGGCCTCAGGCCCGGGGACCGGGTGCTGAGCCCGCCCGGCACCTTCCGCAACCTCATGGACCCCGGCTACCAGGCCCTCGGCGCGGTGGTCATCGAGGTGGACACCTGGCTCGGGAAGATGCACGAGGTCGTCGAGGCCCTGCGCACCTACCGCCCCGCCTATCTGCAGATGATGTACCCGCAGATGGTCGAGCTGGAGCACCTGGCCGAGCAGACGGATCTGAAGGAGGCGTTCTCCTCCCTCAAGGGCGCCTCCTGCGCCGGCCAGCCCCTCAGCCGGAAGATGCGTGAGCGGATCCGCGACGACTGGGGCATCGACGTCTACGAGTACACCAGCGCCGCCGACACCGGCACCGCCTGGGAGTGCCGTGAGCACGACGGCTTCCACCTGTGGGAGGACACCGTCTTCGCCGAGTGCGTCGAGGTCGACGAGCACGGCTGGCAGGACGTCCCGGAGAGCGACCTCGGCGAACTCGTCGCCACCGACCTGGACAACCGGGCCGCGCCGCTGATCCGTTACCGCAGCGAGGACCTCGTCCGCCTCTCCCGCGACACCTGCGGCTGCGGCCGTACCCACGCCCGGATGTGGGTCGCCGGACGACGCGGCGACGAGACCCTGGTCCAGGGGCGTTCCGTGGTCCTGCGGGACATCTGGCAGGCGGTGGAGGACCAGCCGGAGACCGTCGCGGGGGTCTTCCAGATCGTCCGGGACCGGCGCGAGGTCGACGAACTGCGGCTGCGCGTCGGCTACGACCCCCATCTCACCGCGGACGTCGATGCCCTGGCCGGGCGCCTGAGCGAGGCCGTGCGCGAGCGGACCGGGGTCAAGCCGGTGCTCGACATGCGCACCGAGGAGGACCTGTTGAAGACCATGACCAGCGTCGCCAAGTTCCCCCGGGTGGTGAAGCGCTGATGGCCCGCGCCGACACCCTGGCCCGGGCCAGGGAACTCGACCGCCCCGAACTCGCCTACCTCGTACGCTTCCCCGCGGCCGACGGCATGCGGAAGACGGAACTGACCTGGGCGGAACTCGCCCGCGACACCGACTGGGTCACCGCACGGCTGCGGGAGCACGGCCTGGCCGCCGGGCAGCGGGCTCTGCTGACCGCGTCCGGTTTCGAGGGCTTCTGGGGTCGCGCGGTGATCGGCGCCCTGAGCGCGCTGAAGGTGACGTACGGCATCGCCGAGGCGATGGGCTGGGACCACCGCCGCACCGCGGTCTTCCATCGCGAACTGAACCCGCACGCGGTGATCGGCCTGTCGGCGCAGACCCTGGAGGGACTCGCCGGGACGGCGGACCTCGGTGAGATGTTCCGCTCCACGTCCGTGGTGCTGGCCAGGCCCGCAGCCGTACCGCTGCTGCGCGGGGTGGGTGTGTCCGCCGCCCTGATCTCGGCCGTGGGACCGGCCCTCGCACTGGAGTGCCCCGAGCGGGCCGGCGCGCACGTCAACGCCGCCGAGTGGCGGGTCGGCGAGCGGGACGGGCAACTGTTCCTGGCGGCGGGGGAGGCCCGCACCTCGCCGCTCCCCGAGACACCGCTCGGCATCGCGGGCCGCGCCATCACCGGCCGGTGCGGCTGCGGCAGCGAGGACCCGCGGGTTCTGTTCGCCGAAGCCGACCGGCCTCAGCCATCAAGGAGTTGAGCATGTCTGCAGGAGTGGCCGACGGCCGGGTCGTGGTCGTCACCGGCGCCGGCAACGGGATCGGCCGGGCGCATGCCCTGGCGTTCGCCGCGCAGGGCGCGAAGGTCGTCGTCAACGACCTGGGCGGCTCGCGGGACGGGGCGGGAGCCTCGGCCGGGCCTGCCCAGACCGTGGTCGACGAGATCGTCGCCGCCGGTGGCGAGGCGACGGCCAACACGGACGACATCGCCACTTGGGAGGGCGCCGGCCGGCTCGTCCGGCAGGCGGTGGACACCTATGGCGGCCTGGACGTGCTGGTCAACAACGCCGGCATCCTGCGGGACCGGATGATCGTGTCGATGACCGAGCAGGACTGGGACAGCGTGATCGCCGTCCACCTCAAGGGCAGTTTCGCCACCCTGCACCACGCGGCCGCGTACTGGCGCGAGCGCGCCAAGTCCGGTCACGACAACGACGCCCGGGTGATCAACACGACCTCCCCGTCCGGCATCTTCGGCAACCCCGGCCAGTCCAACTACGGCTCCGCCAAGGCCGGCATCGCCGGCCTCACGATCATCGCCGCGGCCGAACTCGCCCGCTACGGCGTGACCGTGAACGCCATCGCGCCGACCGCGCTCACCCGGCTCACCGAGGACATCGAGATGATGAAGCGGGCCGCCGAAGCCCAGGACCTCACCCCCGAGGCCATCTCGCCGCTCGTGGTGTGGCTGGGCTCGGCCGCCTCGCGCGAGGTCACCGGCCGGGTCTTCGGCGTCGTCGGCAACCAGATCACCGTACTGGAGGGCTGGGTCAACGGCCCCGGCGCGAGCGCCGAGTCCCGGTGGACACCCGAGGAGCTGTCCTCGGTCGTCCCGAACCTGGTGGCCAAGGCGGCTGTGAACGCCGACGCCCTCGGCAACCGGAACGGGGCGTGACATGACGACACCCCGACGGCCGGTCGCCGACGGCCTGTTCACCTGGCCGCCCACCACGGGCCCCCTTCGGCTGATCGGCTCCCAGTGCACGGAGTGCGGCCTGGTGAGCTTCCCGTCCGCCCCGGACTGCGTCCGGTGCGCGAGCACGGAATCGAAGGAACGGCTCCTGTCGGACCGCGGCACGCTGTGGACGTACACGACCCAGGACTTCCGCCCGCCGTCCCCGCCGTACGACGGCCCCGAGGCCTTCGAGCCGTACGCCGTCGGATACGTCGAACTCCCCGGTGAACTGCTGGTCGAGGCCCGCCTGACCGAACCCGACCCCGTGAAGCTGCGGATCGGGCAGGAGATGCGGCTGACCCTCGTGCCCTACACCGTGGAGGACGACGGCACCGAGGTCCTCACCTTCGCGTTCGCCCCGGTCGAGGAGTCCGTGCAGGTCGAGGAGTCCGCCCCGGTCGAAGAGCCTGTCCAGGTCGAGGAGGAGGCGTCATGACCGAGGCCGTCATCATCGGGGTGGGCCTCCACCCCTTCGGCCGGTTCCCCGGCAAGCCCGCGCTGGACATGGGCGCGGACGCGGTACGGCTGGCGCTCGCCGACGCGGGCGTGAACTGGCCGCAGATCCAGGGTGGTTACATCGGCAGCTACGAGGTCGCCAACCCGGACGCGATCGTCGGCCGGCTCGGCCTGACCGGCATACCCCTGCGCGGTGTGTTCAACGGCTGCGCCACGGCCGGTACGGCGGTGGCGCTGGCCGCCCGCGCCATCGAGACCGGCGAGCACGACCTGACCATCGCGATCGGCCTGGACAAGCACCCGCGTGGCGCGTTCGCCGCCGATCCGTCCGTGGCGGGCATCCCCTCCTGGTACGGGCAGACCGGGCTCTTCCTCACCACCCACTTCTTCGGCATGAAGATCAACCGCTATATGCACGACCACGGCATCTCCCACGAGACGCTCGCCCGCGTGGCGTCGAAGAACTTCCGCAACGCGGCCGGGAACGAGAAGGCCTGGCGCCGTACGCCCTTGTCGGCGGAGGAGGTTCTCGCCTCCCCTGTTCTCAACCACCCCCTCCGCCAGTTCATGTACTGCGGCCCGAACGAGGGCGCCGCGGCCGTCGTGATGTGCCGTGCCGACCAGGCCCACAAGTACACGTCCACCCCCGTACGCGTCCGGGCCACCGCCCTGCGCAGCCGCAGGCTCGGCGCCTTCGAGGTGCAGAGCCCGTCGTTCCCGCTCGGGGAACCCGTGGACAGCCCGAGCGTGGACGCCTCCCGGGCGGCGTACGAACACGCGGGCATCGGCCCCGAGGACGTCGACGTCGCCCAACTCCAGGACACCGACGCGGGGTCGGAGATCATCCACATGGCGGAGAACGGCCTCTGCAAGGACGGTGAGCAGGAGCGCCTCATCGCCGAGGGCGCCACCGAGATCGGCGGCCGGCTCCCGGTCAACACCGACGGCGGGCTGCTCGGCAACGGGGAACCGATCGGCGCGTCCGGACTGCGCCAGATCCACGAGATCGTGCTCCAACTGCGCGGTACGGCGGGCCCCCGACAGATGCCCGGCACGCCTCGCGTCGGCTACACCCACCTGTACGGCGCGCCCGGCGCGTCGGCGGTGACGATCCTGTCGACCTGACAGCACAGGGAACCCGTTATGGACCAGGACATGCAGGACTTCGCCGCCGAAGCGCGCCGCTTCCTCGACGCGCACGCGGCGAAGGCCCCCGACCGCACCGCCCTCACCTGGGGCGAGGGCGACGACTCGATGGCGTACTTCAGCAGCCTCCCGCCCGAGGAGGAGCGGGAGTTCGTGCGACGGGCCCGGGAGTGGCAGCGGATCCGCCACGAGCACGGCTTCGGCTGGATCACGGGGCCGCGGGAGTACGGCGGCCGGGGCCTGACCCCTGTCCACGACCTGCTCTACGACGCCGTCGAGTCGGAGTACGACGTCGCCGACACCGGTGTGCTCGGCGTGATCGGCCTGGGCATGATCGGGCCGACGATCCTGGCCCACGCCCAGCCCCACCTCAAGGAGCGCTGGCTGCCGGCGATGTACCGCGGGGACGCCATCGCCTGCCAGCTGTTCAGCGAACCCGGCGCGGGATCCGACCTGGCGAGCGTGGCCACCCGAGCCGTCCGCGACGGCGAGGACTGGGTGCTCAACGGGCAGAAGGTGTGGACGTCGGTCGCCCAGCACAGCCAGATCGGCCTCGCCCTGACCCGGACGAATCCCGACGCCCCCAAGCACCGCGGCATCACGGCCTTCCTGGTCCCCATGGACACCCCCGGCGTCGAGGTCCGGCCGCTGCGGCAGATGACCGGCGGCGCGGACTTCAACGAGGTCTTCCTCACCGACGTCCGCGTCCCCGACGACCACCGCCTGGGCGAGGTCGACGGCGGCTGGACGGTCGCCCTGACCACCCTGATGAACGAGCGCGCGACGGTCGGCAGCGAGGGCGCGGGCCCGGTGGCCGCGGCCCTGTCCCCGGACCACCTCTCGGCACTCATGCGGGCCACCTGGACCTGGGACGACCGTGCCCTGCGCGCCCGCCTCGGAGAGCTCCTGGTCGACGTCCTGGCCACCGAGCACCTCAACGCCCGTGCCCTGCGCAAGGTGCGCGGCGGCATCGCGCCGGGGCCCGAGATGTCCGTCTCGAAGCTGATGTACGGCCAGAACCTGACCCGCGCGGCGCACTTCGTGTCCGACGTGCTCGGCCCCCGGCTCATCGCCGACACCGGCCGGTGGGGCACGTACGCCTGGACCGAACTGCTCCTGGCCACCCCGGCGTTGCGCATCCTCGGTGGCACCGAGGAGATCATGAAGAACATCCTCGCGGAACGCGTCCTCGGCCTGCCCAAGGAACCGGTGACCCCCGCTGCCAAGGAGGTGCGGTCGTGACCGCCGACGAGCGCGAACTGCGGGAACTGCGGGCGTCCGTACGGGAGTTCCTGGACGCCAAGTCGCCCGAGGAGGCCGTACGCAAGCTCATGGAGAGCGAGCCGCGCTTCGACCCGGCGGTGTGGGCCCAGGCGGCCGACCAACTTCGGCTGCCGGGCCTGGCGGTCCCGGAGGAGTACGGCGGTGACGGCTTCGGGCTGGTCGAACTCGGCGTGGTCCTGGAGGAGATGGGCCGTGCGCTGTTCTGCGCGCCCTTCTTCGCCACCGTCGTCCTGGCGGCCCAGGCGCTGCTGGCTTCCGGAGACCAGGAGGCGTGCGCGCGCCACCTCCCCGGCATCGCGTCCGGGCGGACCACGGCCACCCTCGCCGTCGCCGAGGACAGCGGCTCCTGGGACCCCGCCATGGTCTCCGCGCGGGCCGTGCCGGACGGCGACGACGGCTGGATGGTGCGAGGCCGCAAGTGCTTCGTCGTCGACGGTACGACGGCGGATCTGATCCTCGTCGTCGCCCGTACCGTCGCCGGCCCCACGCTCTTCGCCGTGGACCGGGAAGCCACGGGACTCGCGGCGGATGCGATGGAGACGCTGGACGCCACCCGGGCCATCGCCCGCCTGACGTTCGACGCCGTGCCCGCGACGCTCGTCGGCGCGCAGGGGGCGGGCGGGCGCATCATGGCCAAGGTCCTGGACGTCGCCTCGGTGGGGCTGGCCGCCGAGCAGGCGGGAGGGGCCCGCCGGTGTCTGGAGACGAGCACGGAATACGCCCGGGTCCGTCATCAGTTCGGCCGGCCGATCGGCTCCTTCCAGGCGGTCAAGCACAAGTGCGCCGACATGCTCGTCCAGGTGGAACTGGCCGAGGCCTCCTCCCGTGAGGCGGCGCGGCTGGCCGACGAGGGCTCCCCGGAGTTCCCGGTCGCCGCGGCCGTGGCACACGCCTGCTGCTCACGGGCGTACCTGGTCGCCGCCATGGAGAACATCCAGGTCCACGGCGGTATCGGCTTCACCTGGGAGCATCCGGCCCACCTGTACTTCCGGCGGGCCAAGTCCTCGCAACTGCTCTTCGGCGGCCCGGCGGTGTACCACGAGCGGCTGTTGGACCGGCTCGGTATCTGACGTCTCCCGAGCGGTTCGGCCCGCGGTGGTCATGGATCTGCGGCTGCCATCACCCCTTCACCGCACCGGACAGCATTCCGGAGATGAAGTGCCGCTGCAGGAAGACGTACAGGACGACGACCGGCAGGGCGACGATGACGGAGGCCGCGGCCAGCAGGGAGTACTGCGTGGTGTGCGCGCTCTGGAAGAACGCGAGGCCCAGGGGTGCGGTGCGCTTTCCCTCGTCGGTGATCATGACGAGCGGAAGCAGAAACTCGTTCCAGGTCCACATGAACACGAGCATCGCCATGGTGAGCAGCGCGGGGCGGCTGAGGGGCACCAGGATCTGCCACAGCACCCGCCAGTCCGACGCCCCGTCGAGCCGCGCCGCCTCGATGACACCGGCCGGCACGGAGCGGAAGAAGTTGCGCATCCAGAAGACGCCGAAGGCCAGCGACTGGGCGGTCTGCGGGAGGATCAGCGACCAGTACGAGTCGGTGAGACCGACGTCGCGCAGGTTGAAGTAGAGAGGAATGACGAACGCCTCGGGCGGGACCATGAGCCCCACCAAGGTGACGTAGAACAGCAGCGAGCGGCCGGGGTAGTCGAACCGCGCGAAGGAGTACCCGGCGAGGATCGCCAGCACGCCCGTGATCAGGACGACGCTCACCGCGACCAGCAGGCTGGAGCGCAGGTACGTGGCGAAGTGGCCCTGCGCCCAGGCCGTGGAGAAGTTGCTCCAGTCCAGGTGGTGCGGCCAGGTGAAGGCCGGGGAGGACTGCGAGCGCGGCGTCAGCGACGAGGCCACCACCCCGACCAGCGGGACAAGGGCCAGCGCGGCGAAGACCGTGAGGACGGCGTAGTTCAGCGCGCGTTCGCGCCGGGAGATCATGATCCGTCCTCCTCGGGCTGGAGCTTGGTGATCAGGAAGGTGAGGAGCAGGATCACCCCGGTCAAAGCGACGGCGATCGCGCAGGCCGAGCCGACCTGGCCGGTGTTGAACGCCCGGTTGTAGACCTCGAAGGCCGGCAGGCTGGTGGCGTTGCCCGGGCCGCCGTGGGTGGCGATGTACACCAGGTCGAAGGTGCGCAGCGCCGCGATGACGGTGAGGGTGAGCGCCACCGTGATCTGTCCGCGCAGTCCCGGCAGCGTGACCGCGAAGAACTCCCGGACCGCCCCGGCACCGTCGACCTTGGCCGCCTCGTACAGCTCGCGGGGGATCTGGCCGATGCCGGCGATGAACAGCACCAGGCACAGGCCGATCTCCAGCCAGGTGCCGATGAGCCCGACGGCGGGCAGCGCCGTGCCGAAGTCGCCGAGCCAGGAGCGGGTGACGCTCTCCAGACCGACGGCGTTCAGCGCCTTGTTGAGCACGCCGGCGGGTGCGTAAACGGCCGTCCAGGCGGTGGCGGTGACGACCATGGCGACGACCTGGGGCAGGAAGATCACCGCCCGGAAGACGGACACCCCGCGTAGTCTGGCGGCGCGGGTGGTGACGGCCGCGAGGAGCAGGGCGAGAGCGATCGGGACGACCGCGAAGAAGAAGATGAGCACGAAGGAGTGGCCGAACGCGGCCCGCAGCTGCGGATCGTGGACGATCTCGCTGTAGTTGCCGAGTCCCGCCCAGGTGGAGGCGGACAGGCCGTCCCAGTGGTAGAGGGAGATCCGCACGAGCTGACCGAGTGGGACGAGCAGGAAGACCGCGAGGACGGTCAGGGCGGGGAGGGCGTAGAGGTAGCCCTTCCACTGGACGCGGTCACGGCGCCCGGCCGTGCGTCTGCGGGAGGCGTCGGCCGGGCGCTTGCGCGCGGTCGGGCGGGGTGCGGTGACAGCCATCGGTCGCGTGGCCTTATGTGCTCTGCTGGAAGGAGGAGTAGTCGCTCTGCAGCGTCTCGCCGAACTTCTGCGGCGTCAGCTGTCCCGCCGTCAACTCCTGTATCGCGGCGGTGAGCGTGTCGTAGAAGGTCGGGGTGGTGTAGTCGAGGTACGGCAGCAGGCCGTCCTTCTCACTGACGGCTTTCCACTCGGCGAGGACGTCGGCCTGGACACTGCCGGCGGCAGGCCGGTAGCCGGCGGGCGGGAGGGCGGGGAGGTTTCCGTTGTCGGCCGAGACCTGCATGCCGTGCTGGTCGACGAGGAAGTTGAGGTAGGCGGCGGCCACGTCAGGGTGCCTGGACTTGGAGGTGACGGCCCAGGCGAGGCCCTCGCCGCCCTGGGTGAGTGGGGACCCTCCGGCGCTCGGACTGAGCGCGGTGAATCCGACGTTCTTGCCCATCTTGGGGGCGAGTGTGGCGGCCTGCCAGGTGCCGTCCACCAGGAACAGGGACTTGCCCTGGGCGAAGGCTGCTGCCGCCTGGTCGCCGCTCTGACCGTTGAAGCCGGAGCTCAGGTAGCCCTTGGTGGCCCAGTCGCGCAGTGTCTGGCCGGCCTTGACGGTCCCTGAGTCGGTCCACTTCGCGCCGCCCTCGTTGAAGACGAGCCCCCGGACCTCGTTCTTGCCCGCGGTGGCGGCCTGCACGACGCCGAAGAGGTGAATGCCGGGGCTCTTGTCGGAGTCGCCGTAGGAGATGGGCAGCAGGCCGGAGGCCTTGGCCTTGGCGAGCGCGGTCTCGAACTGGGCGAGGGTGGTGGGCACGGCGAGACCGAGGGACTTCAGCTTGGTCCTGTTGTAGTAGACACCGACGATCTCGCCGGTCTGGGAGACGCCGTAGAGGCTGCCGGTCTTCCAGGTCTTTCCGTCGGTGGAGAACTTGTTGAGGTCGAGCAGCTGGGACGGGAAGGCGGTGTTCCAGCCGTAGGCCTTGGCGTAGCGGTCGACGGGCTGGAGGAGCTGGGCCTTCACGAAGGCGCCCATGTCGGGATAGCCCTGGTTGGCCTGGACGACGTCCGGGGGGCTGTCCGAGGACAGCGCGAGTTTCAGCGTCGTCTTGAGGTCGGAGAAGGAGCGGGAGACGCGCTTGACGGTGACGTTCGGGTACTTCTTCATGAACGCCTTGTTGAGCGCCACGGTGGAGGCGTCGGTGCCCGTGTCGGTGTTCTGGTCCCACTCGGTGAGGGTGACCTTGCCTGCCGTGGCGGGGTCGGTGGAGACCGGGCTCGCGCTGTTCTTCGCGGCGTTCTTGGAAGAACTGTTCGGCCCGGGCGCGCATGCCGCCGCTGTGGCAAGGCAGGCGACGGCGAGCACGGCTGTGGCGAGCCGGCGGGGCCACGCAGGGCGCGTTCTGTCGCTCATGGGCTGTTCTCCTGGTGCTGATCGGCCGGCCGGGGACGGGCGGCCCGGGGAGGGGGGCCTTGCTCGTCCCGGACCACATCGAGCACGGAGGTGATCTCCGTTCCGCCGCATCCTTCATGGCGTGCTCAACTGTGAGCACTCTTGCAGCCGGATGACAAGGTTCGGTCAGTAAAATGAGTGTTTTCGTTCGAAGATGACTGAAGTTGCGCATGGAGTGCTATTTTCGTTGCGTGACATCGAGCAAGCGGCACGCGAAGATCAAAGAGGCGCTCCGGGCGACAGGGGTTGCCTCGGTACGTGAACTGGCCGAACGGCTGCAGGTCAGTCAGTCGACGATCCGCAGGGATCTGACGTTGTTGGACCGCGACGGCGAGCTCCTGCGCACCTACGGCGGCGCCGCCCTGCCGCCGCGCGGGGCGGCGGAGGGCGCGGCCGACGAGGAGCCGTTCGACGTCTCCGCCTCGCACGACCGGGCGACGAAGGAGGCGATGGCGGAGCAGGCCGCCGCACTCGTCACCGACGAAAGCGTGGTCGTGCTGGACATCGGCACGACCACTCCCTTGATCGCACGGCAGCTGCGGGGCCGCCCGGTCACCGTCATCACCAGCAACGTGGCCGTGCTCGACGAGCTGCGCGACGACGACACGGTGCGGCTGGTGATGCTCGGCGGCGTCCTGCGCCGCAACTACCAGTCCCTGGTGGGCTCGCTCACGGAGCGGGCACTGCGCCAGGTCAGCGCCGACATGCTGTTCCTGAGCTGCACGGGCGTACGCGCCAACGGCCACGTGGTGGACGACATGGCCGTGGAGGAACCCATCAAGCACGCGATGATCGAGGCTGCCGACCAGGTGGTCCTGGTCGCCTCGGAGGCCAAGTTCCCGGGCACCGGATCCCTGCGTCTGTGCTCGCTGTCCGACATCGACGTCCTGGTCACCACGGGCGGCGCCGACCCCCGGACGCTCCAACTGTGCCGTGAGGCGGGCGGAAAGGTGTTAACCGTCTGAACTGGGCTGACACGCCGTCACTACGCCCGCCCAGAGCCCCCAGGTCTCGCCACCTGATCACGCACCGGCACCCACGTACCGGTACCCACGCATCGGTACCCACGCATCGGCACCCACGCATCGGCACCCACGCATCGGCACCCCGGCGTCACCTCTCGCAAGGAGTATGCGAAATGCCCGAACGGATCCGAAGATTCTGCATGACCACAGGCAGCACCGCCTGCGCCGCGATCCTCTGCCTGCTGGGGGCCGCGGTACCCGCCCAGGCCGTGGCCGGCGCCACCCCCGGTGGCGCGGCAACCAGCCGTGCCCAGGCAACGGCGGCCGTGGGCGCGATGATGGGCTTCTACGACCGGAACACCGGGCGCTGGGACCCGGACTCTCCGTGGTGGCAGTCGGGAAACGCCCTCCAGGCGCTGCTCGACTACATGTCGAAGACCGGCTCGCGTACGTACCTGCCGGAGGTCAAGAACACCATCGCGCTCCAGCGCCGACCCCTGGACTGGTGGCCCCAGGGCGGTGGCGAATTCCGGGCGGACTCCACCGACGACACCGGCTGGTGGGCACTCGCCATGGTGCGTATGTACGACCTCACCCGCGACAAGCAGTACCTGGACATCGCGCGGACCGACGAGGCCTACATGCGCCAGTACTGGGACGACACCTGCGGCGGCGGCATCTGGTGGGACCTGCCCGGAAAGACGTACAAGAACGCGATCAGCACCGAGCTGTACTTCAAGCTCGTCGCATCCCTGCACAACCGGATTCCGCAGGACACCGTGTATCTGGACCGCGCCCGCCAGTCGTGGAAGTGGTTCAGCAACAGCTCAATGATCAACGACGACCACCTCGTCAACGATGGTCTGAACACCCAGAGCGGTGGCTGTGCCAACAACGGCGGTACCACCTGGACGTACAACCAGGGCGTGGTCCTGGGCGGCCTCGCCGAACTGTACCGGGGCACCCACGATCGTCAGCTGCTCACCGAGGGCCGGAAGATCACTGACGCGGTGATCGCCAGTCCGGCGCTGTCCCCGAACGGGATCCTGACGGAGCCCTGCGAGCCGGCCGGTGACTGCAACGCCGACCAGGCCGCGTTCAAGGGCATCTTCGCGCGCAACCTCGCCGAGCTGGACGCCCTGCTTCCCGGACGCCCCTACCGGGCCTACCTCGCCGCGCAGGCCCACTCGGCCTACGCGCACGACCGCAACAGCAACGATCAGTACGGGCTGAGCTGGGCAGGGCCCTTCGACAGCGCCGCCATCGGCCGTCAGGAGTCCGCGGTGTCGCTGCTCACCGCGGTCCTGTGACCACGACCTGTGGTCTTGGCACGTCCTGCGTTCGGCACCGTCCGTGCGCAGGACGTGCCGTCCGTCAGGCCCGTGCCGCCTCGCCCAGCAGCGCCTTCGCGATGATGACCTGCTGGACCTGACTGGTGCCCTCGTAGATACGGAACAGCCGGGCGTCACGGTAGAAGCGCTCGACAGCGACCCCGCGCATATAGCCCGCACCTCCATGGACCTGTACCGCCCGGTCCGCGACCCGCCACACCATCTCGCTCGCGAAGTACTTCGTGCAGGACGGACCGATCTTCGTGTCCTCGCCCGAGTCGAAGCGCCGGGCGGCCTCCAGGACCGTGGCGCGACCCGCGTAGTAGTCGGTCATCGAGTCGGCGATCAGGCCCTGGACGAGCTGGAAGGAGCCGATGAGCTTTCCGGACTGCTTGCGGGTGCTCGCGTACGCCACGGACTCGTCGACCAGTCGCTCGGCCATGCCGACCATCAGAGCCGAGATGTGCACCCGCCCGTGCGCGATGCAGCCCATCGCGGTGGAGAAGCCGCGGTTCAGGCCGTCTCCGCCGCCGACGAGAGCCTCGGCCGGCACGCGCACGTCGTCGAAGTACACGTCCGCCGTCCAGGCGCCGAACTGGCCCATCTTGTGGTCCCGGGGAGCCACCGTGAGGCCCGGGGTGCCGGCCGGGACCAGGAAGGTCGAGATGCCCCGGGTGCGCGGGGCGGCGGGGTCGGTGCGGGCGAAGACCATGAAGACGTCGGCCAGGGGGGCGTTGGTGATGTAGCGCTTGGCGCCGTTGATCACCCAATCCTCGCCATCGAGGTGGGCCCGTGTGGTCAGCGTCGACGGGTCCGAACCGGCTTCGGGTTCGGTCAGCGCGAACGACGCCAGTACGTCACCCGAGGCGATCCTCGGCAGCCACTGAGCCTTCTGCTCCTGGGTACCGCCGACCATCAGGACGTGCCCGGCGATGCCGTTGTTCGTACCGAACATGGAACGCAGGGACGGAGTCGTGTACCCGAGCTCGAACATCAGCTGGGCTTCCTCGTACATCGACAGTCCCAGCCCGCCGTACTCCTCGGGCAGTGCGAAGCCGAACAGCCCCATCTTCTTCGCCGCCTCGCGGATGTCCGCGGGCATCTCGTCCTTCTCGTCGATCTCTTGTTCCTCTGGCACGACGCGCTCGCGGACGAAGCGCCGGACCTCTGACAGCACCGCGCTGAAGTCAGCCGCGTCCATGTCGACTCCTTGATAGACAGTCCTGATTGCACTCAGTGATCTGATGGGGTCCCGTCCGGCTTCTGCTCCGGCCGGTAGCACACCGCCAGCAGCGCTGCCGCGCTCGCCGTGCCGATGCCGGCGGCCAGCAACGCGGGCCCCACTCCCGCGCGTCGGCGTCGCAGCAGCCCGTCGAGCGAGTACCGGCCGTTGCCCAGCGCGGCCAGCGCGACGGCCGCGCCGCCCACGACACCGACGTACTCCCAGCCGCCCTTGAAGACGAAGAAGCCCTTGCCGCGGTGGTCGGTCCGGGCGGCCACGGTCATGAGGCCGACGGCCGCCGCCGCGGGGAAGGGATTGGCGGCACCCAGGGTGATGCCCACGCCCGCCGCCATCTCGGTCCCGGCGGCCATCCGGGCGTGCAGGTCGGCGGGCTTGAGGCCGAGCGCCTGGAACCAACCCGTCGTCCCTTCCAGTCCGCCCGGACCGGCGACCTTGTTCCAGCCGTGCGCGAAGAGCATCGGGCCGAGGGTCGCGCGCAGGACGAGGGCGGCCGTGTCGTGGCCCTTCACTGGCCGGCTCCCGTCGCCCGGCCGGCGGGGGCGACGCCGTACAACTGCGGTACGGCGTCGACGAGTTCGTCGTAGGTGAGGGCCTGGCCGGACTGGCTGTGGTGCACGCCGCTGACGGTCCAGCCCTGGAGCCGGTTCAGCCGGTTGCCCTCGATGCGCAGGACCTGGCCGGTGAGCCAGGCCGCGCTGTCGGAGGCCAGGTAGACGACGACACCGGAGGCGTTGGCGGGATCGCGCGGGTCGAAGCCCTCGACGGCCCGGAGGGACTCGCCGACGGCCAGCCCGTCCGTCATCCGGGTCGCCGCGATCGGGGAGATGGCGTTCGCGGTGACGCCGTACCGGCGCATCTCCAGGGCGGTGAGGACGGTGAGCCCGGCGATCCCGGCCTTCGCGGCACCGTAGTTGGACTGTCCCTGGTTGCCGAACAGGCCGGTCCCGGACGTCGTGTTGATCACGCGGCCGGCGACCCGCTCGCCCCGCTTCGACGCCTCGCGCCAGTACGCGCACGCGTGCCGGGTCAGCGCGAAGGTGCCCTTGAGATGGACCGCGATCACGGCGTCGAACTCGGCCTCGCTCATCGAGAAGAGCATGCGGTCGCGCACGATCCCCGCGTTGTTCACGACGATGTCGAGGCGGCCGAACTCCGCGACGGTGTCCGCGACCATGGTCTCGGTCGCCGCCCAGTCGGTCACCGAGGCGTGGTCGGCGACCGCCCGCCCGCCGAGCTTGGTGATCTCGGCGACCACTTCGTCGGCGGGGGAGTCGCCGGTCTGCTCGCCGTGTATGCCCGAGCCGAGGTCGTTCACGACCACGGTCGCGCCGGCCTCGGCGAGCGCCAGGCAGTGTGCCCGGCCCAGCCCTCTCCCGCCGCCGGTGACGATGGCGACCTTGTCGTCGAGGATGCCCACGCCGTACCTCCAGATGTGTGAGTTCAGTTGAGTTCGCGGAGCACTTCGTCGGTGTGCTCGCCGAGGGTCGGCGCGCCGCCGCGCGGCTTCTCGTCCACGCCCCAGAAGGCGACGGGCGTGGCCACCGTCCGCAGCGGCGGCGCGTCCCCCATGCCCGGCTGTTCGACGAACGCCCCCACCGCCTCCGCCTGCGGATCGGCCGACACCTCCGCCAGGGTCTGCACGGGCGCCCACCACACGCCTTCGGTGTCGAAGCGCTCGGCCCATGCGTGCAACGGCCGCTGCGCGAACTCCTCGTCGAACACGGCGATCAGTTCGCGTACGTGGCCGCGCCGGGCCCTGCCGGTCGCGAACCGCTCGTCCGTCGCCAGGTCTTCGCGACCGAGTGCCTTGACGACACCGGGCCAGTGCCGGTTGCCCTCCAGGCCGACCAGCCAGAACCAGCGGTCGTCGGCGGCCCGGTAGCTGTTGTAGAGGGGGGACTCGTGCTCCGTGCGGTGGCGGGTACGGCCCCGCTTGCCGAAGAAGTTCTGCAGGGCGAGGTCGTTGCCGTTGGCGTACGTACCGGAACGGAGCAGGGACACGTCGACCACGCCGCCCTCGCCGGTGCGTTCGCGTCGCAGCAGCGCGGCCAGCACCCCGGCGACCAGGTTGGACGCGGCCGTACGGTCGCCGAGGCCGGGCCGGATGCCGGGCGGCGGTTCTCCGGCCGGGTTGAGCATGGCGGCGATGCCGGGCCGGGCCCAGAACGCGGAGACGTCGTAGCCGGCCCGGTCACGCTCGGCGCCCGACCAGCCGTAGCCGGTCAACGTGCCGACGACCAGGCGGGGATGGCGCGCGCGCAGCTCGTCCGGGGACAGCCCCAGCCGCTCCAGCGCGCCCGGGCGGAGGTTGGTGACGAACACGTCGGCCCGCTCCAGCAACCGCTCCAGTACGTCCTTGCCGTCCTCCGAGCGCAGGTCGAGGACGATCCCGCGCTTGCCGCGGTTGTCCGTCTCGAACGGCGGCGCGCTGTCGATCTCCTGCCCGACGTGCTGGAGCGTGTACCGGTTGGGGTCGCCGGTCGGCGCCTCCACCTTCACCACGTCCGCGCCCCAGTCGGCGAGCATGGTGGCCGCGGCCGGTGCCGCCACCCACATGCCCAGCTCGACGACGGCTATGCCCTCCAGTGGCCGCACGGCCCACCTCCAGATCTGTTGCGGCGCCTGTACGCCTGACTTCTGGCGCCTGACTTCTGACGCCTGATGCCTGACGCCCGTCCGTCTGACGTCTGCACGCGCCGCTGTTCACGCCTGCCACGTGCCTGCCACCCGACTGCTACACGCCGCGGAACTCGCCCGGTCGGCGTTCCCGGAAGGCCTTGAGGCCTTCGGCCCGGTCCTCGGTGGAGAACAGCACCGCAACGGTTTCGCGCTCGTACGCGATCGCCGCCTCCAGATCCATGCCGAGGCCGTAGTCGATCAGCCGCTTGCCGGCCGCGAGGGCCAGCGGGGCGCCGGCGGCCAGTCGCCCCGCCAGAGCCTCCGCGGTCCTGAGCGCGCCGCCGGGCTCGGCCAGTTCGTTGACGAGTCCCAGCGCATGGGCCCGCTCCGCGTCGATCGGCTCGCCGGTGAGGATCATCTGCTTCGCGATCGCCGGTGGCGCCAGACGCGGCAGTCGCTGGGTGCCGCCCGCGCCCGGTACGACGCCGAGCTTCATCTCCGGCAGGCCGAGCCGGGCCCCCCGCTCCGCCACCCGGAGGTCGCAGGCGAGCGCCAGTTCCAGACCGCCCCCGAAGGCGAACCCGTGGACGGCCGCGACCGAGGGCTTGGGGAATTCCTCCAGGAGCGCGAACGTCTCGGTCAGCCGGCCCACGAAGGCACGGAACTGTCCGGGTGCCGTGAACGACTCGATCTCACCGAGGTCGGCACCGGCCGAGAAGGCCCGTCCCGCTCCGGCCACGACCAGGGCACGTACCTCGTCGTTGTCGCGCAGGTCGTTCAGCGCACGGGCGAGCAGGTCCGCGGTCTCGGAGCCGACGGCGTTGAGCTGCCCCGGCCGGTCGAGGGTCAACACGGCGATCCGGTCCCGGAGTTCGACACGCACCACGCGGCTCACCTCAGACCATCGTGAGGCCGCCGCTGACCGAGAGCGTCTGCCCGGTCATGTAGGCGGCGTCGTCGGACGCGAGGAAGGCCACCACACCGGCGATCTCGCCCGGCTGGGCGACGCGGCGCAGCGGGATGGCCCGCACGGTCGCGTCGTACATCTTCTGGCTGTACTCGGCGACCTGCCCGAGCAGCGCGGTGTCGGTAGGCCCCGGGCAGACACTGTTCACGGTGATGCCGTACCGGGCGACCTCGCGGGCCAGCGCCTTGCCGAAGGCGATGACCCCGCCCTTCGTCGCGGCGTACACCACCTCGCCGGACGAGCCGACCCGGCCGGCGTCCGAGGCGATGTGGATGATCCGGCCGCCGCCGCGCCCGGTCATCGAGTCGAGCACGACCCGGGTCACCGTGATCGTCCCGCGCAGATTGACGGCGATGATCCGGTCCCAGCTCTCCTCGGTGCTGTCGACGAAGCGGCCGATCACATCGACGGCCGCGTTGTTGACCAGCACGTCCACCGGGCCGAGCTCGGCGCTCACGCGCTCCACGGCGGCATGTACGGCCGCGCTGTCGGAGATGTCCGCACCGACTCCCGTGGCGCGCACCCCGTACCGCTCGGCAAGCCCGGCCGCGACCTTGCCGGCGGCCTCCGGGTCCAGGTCGCAGACGGCGACCGAGGCTCCCCGAGCGGCCAGCGCGTCGGCGATCGCCTCGCCGATGCCGCGTCCCGCTCCGGTGACGAGTGCCACCTTGTCCCGTACGCTCACGCGCCCTCCCTCGCCCAGGTCCCTATACAGCGCTATCGTATAACTACTTCAGCTAAATAAGCGAGATATAGGAGTGGAGTCGAGTATGCGCCGTACGATCTTCACCGCGGAGCATGAGCTGTTCCGCGAGACCGCCCGCACCTTCTACCTGCGCGAATGCGCCCCGTACGCCGAGCAGTGGGAGCGCGACGGTCAGGTGGGCCGGGCCGCGTGGGCGGCGGCGGGCAAGGCCGGGCTCATCGGCTGGCAGTTCCCGGAGGAGTACGGCGGTCAGGGGATCCGGGACTTCCGCTACAACGCCATCATGGCGGAGGAGATGGCGGCCACCAGCTCGGTCGGTATCGGGCTCGGGCTGCAGAACGACGTCATCCCGCCCTATCTGGCGCACCTCACCTCCGTCGAGCAGAAGGAGCGCTGGCTGCCCGGGGTGATCAGTGGCGAGACGATCTGCGCGCTCGCGCTCTCGGAGCCGTCCGCCGGTTCCGACCTCAAGGGCATCCGCACCACCGCCCGCCGGGACGGCGAGGAGTGGGTGATCGACGGGTCCAAGACCTTCATCACCAACGGCATCCTGGCCGACCTGGTCATCGTCGCCTGCAAGACCGACCCGGGGGCCGGTCACAAGGGCATCAGCCTGATCGTCGTCGAGCGTGGCGCCGAGGGCTTCGAGCGCGGACGCAAGCTCGACAAGGTCGGGATGAAGGCCCAGGACACCGCCGAACTCTTCTTCCACGAGGTCCGCGTCCCGGCCGGGAACTTGATCGGACAGGAGGGGCGCGGTTTCTACCACATGATGGGCAACCTCCCTACGGAGCGGCTCGCCATCGCCGTCTCCTCGCTGGCGGCCGCCGAGCGGGCCTACGCGCTGGCGCTGGAGTACGCCAGGACCCGTACCGCCTTCGGGCAGCCGATCGGGGAGTTCCAGGCCAACAGGTTCGCGCTCGCCGACATCAAGGCCAAGCTGAGCGCCGCCCGCGTGTACGTGGACGGCTGCATCATGGCCCTGGTCCGGGACGAGCTGACGCCCGAGGAGGCGGCAGCCGCCAAGTACTGGACCTCGGAGACCGGCTGGGAGGTCATCGACCGCTGTATGCAGCTCTTCGGCGGCTACGGCTACGTCAACGAGTACGAGATCGCGCGCATCTGGCGGGACAGTCGGGTGCAGCGGGTCTTCGGCGGGACCTCGGAGATCATGCTGGAGATCATCGGGCGGTCGCTGGGGCTGTGAGCCGGTTGTCCTGGCGTGTCCAGGCGTGTCCCGGCATGTCCCGGCGTGTCCGGGCGCGTTCCGCTCATTGACTACCTTGGATAAATAGGTTAGCTATTTAACCCGGATGTGCGGCGGTGCCGCACGGGCTCGAGGAGGCATCCGTGGTCACGGTGGATGTAAAGCGGCACCAGGACAGGGCCGAGCACGATCTGCCGCAGCCACGGCTGGTCATCGGAGGCAAGGACCTCACCGACACCAGCGGCGGCCGCTACGAGCACCGGAACCCGGCGACCGGCCTGGTCCAGGCGCACATCCCGCTCGCGGGTGCGAGAGAGGTGGACCAGGCCGTGGCGGCCGCACGCCAGGCCTTCGAGGTGTGGGGCACCATGCGCCCCGCCGAGCGCCGCCGGCTGCTCACCCGCTTCGCCGGGCTGCTGCGCGACCACATCCCCGACTTCGCGGCGATCTGTCCGCTGGAGAACGGCGTCTGCGTCGGCGGCTGGGCTGAGAACGTCGGACCGCACGTCGCCGAGTGGACCGAGTACTACGCCGGCTGGGCCGACAAGATCGAGGGCGTGGTCGGCGCGGCCTACAGCCCGCACGAGAACCTTGAATACACCATCGCCGAGCCGTACGGCGTCATCGGCCACATCATCACCTGGAACTCGCCCGCGCTGTCCTTGGCGATGAAGGTCCCGCCGTCGCTCGCCGCGGGCAACACCGTGGTCATCAAACCGGCCGAGTCCACCCCGTTCTCGGCGCTGCTCTTCGCCGACCTGGCCCGCGAGGCGGGCATCCCCGAGGGCGTCGTCAACGTCGTCACCGGGCTGGGCGACGCGGGCTCGGCCCTGGTGACACACCCCGGCGTCGACAAGATCTCCTTCACCGGCGGTCCCGCCACCGCGCGCCGCATCATGGCCGACGCGGCCCTGAGCCTCAAGCCGGTCGTGTTCGAGCTCGGCGGCAAGTCCGCCAACCTGCTCTTCGCCGACACCGACCTGGACACCGTCGTCCCGTACTGCGCGGCCTTTGCGATGAGCAACAGCGGCCAGGGCTGCGCACTGCCCACCCGGCTGCTGGTGGAGCGTTCCGTCTACGACGAGGTCGTCGCACGGGTCACCGGTGTGGTCGCCCACCTGCCCGTCGGCGACCCGCTCGACCCGGCGACGTACATCGGACCGCTCATCGACGCGGCCGCCCGTGACCGCGTCCAGGGCATGATCGACAAGGCGATCGGGGGCGGTGCGGGCCGGCTGGTGTTCGGCGGGGAACACATCGACTCCGACGGCTACTTCGTCTCCCCGACCGTCTTCGCGGACGTCGACAACCGCAGCGACCTCGCCCAGCAGGAGATCTTCGGCCCGGTCCTGGCCATCACCCCGTTCGACACCGAGGACGAGGCCGTCGCCCTGGCCAACGACACCGAGTACGGCCTGTCCGCCTACATCCAGTCCGTTGACATCGCGCGTGTCAACCGTCTGGTGCCACGCCTGAAGGCCGGGACGGTCTACGTCAACCCCGGTCCCAATCCGATCACTTCGCCCGCCACGCCCTTCGGAGGCGTCGGCCTGAGCGGGTTCGGGCGGGAGGGCGGCAAGGCCGGTCTGGACGAGTTCATCAACGTCAAGGGCGTGGGCATCAGCCGCGTCTGACGGCACTCCACCTCACGAAGCCTCTGGAGCCAACAGCATGCATCCCGCCCGCCGCCTGACGTTCGGCGACATCATCCGTGAGCACCGAAGGTCCTTCCCCGACGCGGTCGCCCTCGTCGACGGCGACGTCCGGCTGACCTGGCCCCAGCTGGACGAACGCACCAACCGACTCGCCCACGCCCTCACCGGCGCGGGCGTCGGCCCCGGCGACCGGATCCTGTGGCTCGGCCAGAACTCCTTCCGCATCTGGGAACTGCTCGGCGCCGCCGCGAAGGTCGGCGCCATGGTCTGTCCCGGCTACTGGCGCTGGGCCGCCCCCGAGATGGCCTTCGCGGTCGAGGACTTCGACCCCAAGGTCGTCGTCTGGCAGGACGAGGAGATCGGCGACACGGTCGGCAAGGCGCGGGCCGAACTGGGCAGCGACCACCGGGCGTTGTGGCTGCGGCATGACGTCGAAGGCGCCGCGAGCGCCGCGGGCGCCGACTCGTACGAGCCCTTCCTGGCCTCCGGTTCGTACGAGTCCTCCCTGACCTCCGGTTCGTACGAGTCCTTCCTGGCCTCCGGCTCGTCCGAGGACCTGTCCGCCGACGTCGACCCCGACGCCGCGCTCCTGGTCATCTACACCGCGGCGATCACCGGTCGGCAGTCCGGCTCGATGCTCTCGCACCGCAACCTGCTCGCCATGGGCGCGAGCGCTGCCTGGATGGGAGACATCGGCACGGAGACCGCCTTCCTCGGTGCCGGACCCATGTTCCACATCGGCAACTACCAGTTCTGGGGCGTCCCGGCCTTCGTCCACGGCGGCAAGAACGTGATCGTCCGCCGCGTGGTCGCCGAGGAACTGCTCCCGCTGCTGGCAGCCGAACAGTGCACCCACGCCTACCTGATGCCGCCGACGATCGCACAGCTCGTCGCGCTGAACCGCGAGGCCGGCCACGATCTCTCCCACCTGCGCGCGAGTGTCGCCGCCCCCCTGTGGCAGGGCACCGTCCCCACCGACACCAGCCGCTTCACCCGCAACGGCGGCGGCGAGGGCCGCGGCTACGGGCAGACCGAGGTGACCGGCTTCGCCGTGACCGGCGCCTACGGCGGGACGGGCACCGGCAACGCCGGTCGCCCCGGCCCCTTCACCGCCGTACGCGTCCTGGACGGCACCGGCCAGGAGTGCGCGGTCGGCGAGGCCGGCGAGATCTGCGTCCGAGGTGACCTCGTGCACCTCGGCTACTGGAACCGGCCCGAGATCAACGAGGAGCGCTTCCGCTTCGGCTGGTGGCACACCACCGACCTGGGGCGGCGCGAGCCGGACGGCACGATCAGCTTCCTCGGGACGACGACCCGCATGCTCAAGTCGGCCGCCGAGAACATCTTCCCGGCCGAGGTCGAGAACTGCATCGAGTCGCACCCGGCGGTCCGGGAGGCCGCCGTGATCGGCGTCCCCAACGAGCGCTGGGCCCAAGATGTCAAGGCCGTGGTGGTGCTCCGGCCGGACGCCGACGGGGTCACGGCGGCGGACATCATCGAACACTGCCGGGCGCGGATCGCCTCGTACAAGAAGCCGAAGACGGTCGAGTTCGTCGAGGCACTGCCGCGCACCAAGGACCACGCCAAGGACTACGAGGCGCTCGACGGGCGCTTCGGCGGTGGTGGCTACCCCGGCGGCGACACGCTCGGCGCGGGACGGTGACCGCGTGAACGACCGCCGCCCCGTCGTCGTCGGCGTCCACGCCACCGAACAGGCGCTGTCCCTCCCCGGCCGCGACGCCATGGACCTCGCCCTCGAAGCGGTGCGCGGCGCGATCGTGGACGCCGGGCTCACCCCGGCGGACGTCGACGGCGCCCAGGTCGACTGGCCCGGCCCCGGTGGCGTGCCCGGCGAGGGCAGCTCCTGGGCGCGGATGCTCGGCCGCGACCTGCGCTGGACCAGCGACTCGATGCTCGACAACGCGGGCTCCCGGGGCCTGCTGAAGGCGGCCGCCGCCATCAGCGCCGGATACGCGGACACCGTCGTCGTCGGCGGCTGCAAGCTGGTCTCCCGCGGGGCCGGTCCGGTCGGGGCCGGTGTGCCGCTGGAGTTCGCCGATGTGTGGGGCAGCTACGTCGTCGCCCAGTTCGCACTGGTGGCGGCGCGGCACATGCACGAGTACGGGACGACCTCCCGCCAGCTCGCGGAGGTCGCCGCCACCATCCGCAACAACGGCACCACCAACCCGGAGGCGATGATGTACGGCCGCGGCCCGTACACCGCCGAGGACGTTCTCGTCTCCCGCATGGTGGCCACGCCCTTCCATCTGCTGGACTGCTGCATCGTCGGCGAAGGCGGTGCGGCACTGGTGGTGACCACCGCCGAACGGGCCCGTGACCTGCCGCAGCCCCCCGTCGCCGTGCTCGGCGGCGGAATGGAGTACCACCAGGCCGCGTACGCCAACCCGGCCCTGTACCGGGAGGTCGGACAACTCGGCCGGGAGGCCGCCGACCGCGCCTACGCCATGGCCGGTGTCAGCCCGCAGGACGTGGACGTCTTCTCGCTCTATGATCCCAACTCCTTCGAAATCATCAGGCAGTTGGAGATCCTCGGGCTGTGCGGGGAAGGTGAGGGCGGACCGCTCGCCGCCAGTGATGCCATCGCTGTGGGCGGCAAGCACCCCGTCAACCCGGACGGCGGCTGCCTGGCGTACGCGTGGAACGGGACCCAGCAGATGACCCTCAAAGTCGTCGAGGCCGTACGGCAGTTGCGGGGCACCGCCGTGCACCAGGTCGAGGGCGCGGAACTGGCGGTCGTCGGCAACGCCGGCTCCGGCGCGCAGCACTACGAGATGAGCGTGCTGGGGAGGACCCGATGAGTCGGCCCGTACCCGTCCCCACCCCGCTCTCCGGGCCGTTCTGGGACGCGGCCCGCCGCGGCGACCTGGTCGTCCCGTACTGCCCGAGCTGTGACCTGCGGTTCTTCGTTCCCGAGCCCGCCTGCCCCGGGTGCCTGGCGTCGGACTGGCGGTACGTGCCCAGCGCGGGCCGGGGCACGGTCTACTCGGTGACGGTGGTGCACCGCGCCCCGGGCCCTGGTTTCGACACGCCTTTCGCGCTGGCCGTGATCGATCTGGACGACGGAGGCACCCTGCTGTCGCATGTCGATGCGGGCGATGCGGGCAGCGTTGCCATCGGCCTTCGCGTCCGGGTGGATTTCCGCGTGCTCACCGACGAGATCACACTGCCGTACTTCGTACCGGATGCTGGTGACTGAAGGAGATGGACGCCGTGGCGAACACGCCGGTACGGGTCCCCAAGATGGCCGAGCTGGTGGCGGCACAGCTGCGCCGCAAGATCGTGCGCGGGGAACTGGCGGAGGGAGAGGCGCTGCCGGCCGAGACGGCGCTGATGGCGGAGTTCGCCGTGTCCCGGCCGACGCTGCGGGAGGCGTTCCGGGTGCTGGAGTCCGAGTCCCTGATCAGCGTGCGCCGGGGCGCCCGGGGCGGGGCACGGGTGCAGACCCCGGAAGGCACGGTCGCGGCCCGCTACGGCGGCGTGGTCCTCGAATACCGGGGCACGACCCTCAAGGATGTCTACGACGCCCGTACGGTGATCGAGGCGCCGTGCGCCGGGCTGCTGGCCGAGCGGCGCACGGACGAGGACCTTCAGCGGCTGCGGGCCGCCGTCACCGAGGCCGAGCGGCTCATGGACGACCCGTCGGCCTTCATCCGCGCCCACATGGAGTTCCACGCCCTCGTCGTCGAACTGGCGGGCAACGAGACGCTGAGCGTCCTCAACGGCATGGTCCGGCACATCATCGACCAGGCGAACTGGTCCCACGTCGACCTCGACGCCGGCAGCCCCGAGAACGTACGGGCCAACCGCCGGGGCTTCCGCGCCCACGGCGCGCTCGTCGAACTGGTCGCCGCGCGCCGGGCCGAGGCCGCCGCGGAACTGTGGCGTCTCCACCTCCAGGAGGCCGAGGACTATCTGCTGCAGAGCAGGTCCATGACCACCGTGCTGGACCTGCTCGGCTGACCGTCACCCGGCCCATGATCACCGTGCCGGGACCACCGTGCCGGACCTGCTCGGCCGACCGTCACCCGGGCGTGCGCAGCTCCTGCACGACGGGCTCCCACACCTCTGCGTCGATCTCGTACGCGGTGTAGAAGGACACCCGGTCGACCAGTGCCCCGTACCGGTGCCGGATCTCGCCCGCCACCCGCTCAGGCTCCGCCACGACCGCGAAGGTGTGCAGCACCTCGTCGTCCACGAGCCCGCTCATCGCCTCCCACTTGTCCTCGCGCCGGGAGGTCGACAACGCGTGCAGCTCGTCGCCGAGTTCGCCCCAGCCGTGCAGCTCCAGTACCCCGCGATAGGCGGGCGTGCTGCCGTAGAACGCGATCTGACCACGGGTGCCGTCGATCGCGCGGGTCATCTCCTCCTCCGTCCGCCCGGTCGCCGTCAGGAGCAGATGGGAGACGGAGAAGTCGGCCCGGGTACGGCCGGACGTGGCGAGCCCCGCCTCCACGGTCGGCAGGGTCACCTCCCGCAGATACCGCTCGGTGGTGAAGCCGTGCGCGAGGAGGCCGTCGGCGACCTCGCCCGCCACCCGGGTCATCGCCTCACCGACCGCGGCCACGAACACGTTGGGCGCCCCGCCCGGGGCGGGCGGGGGGGAGAAGAAGGGCGACATCAGGGTGTGCGAGTAGAAGTCGCCGCGGAAGTCGAGCTTCTCGCCCTCGTTCCAGGAGGCCCAGATGGCGCGCAGCGCGCTCACGTACTCCCGCATACGGGCCGCGGGCCGGCTCCACGGCATGTCGAAGCGCCGCTCGATGTGCGGCTTGATCTGGCTGCCGAGGCCGAGCGAGAACCGCCCGCCCGCGTAGGTCTGCAGGTCGTGCGTGGTGTACGCGAGCTGCATGGGGGAGCGGGCGAAGGCGACCGCGATGGCCGTCCCCACCTCCAGCCGGTCGGTGTGCTCGGCCGCCAGCACCAGCGGCAGGAAGGGGTCGTGCTTGGACTCCGACGCCCACAGGCCGTCGTAGCCGGCCTTCTCGTGGTGTTGGGCCTCCTCCACGACCTCCGGGGTGCTCCACACGTTGAGCTTGCCGTCGACCTTCATGCCGCTCCCTTGTCCGTTCCCATGCCGATTCTCCGTGCGAGCAGCTCCCGGTGGTACGCCGGATCGCCGAACAGCAGTTGTGACGTCTTGGCCCGCTTCAGATACAGGTGGGCCGGGTGTTCCCAGGTGAAGCCGATGCCGCCGTGGACCTGGATGTTCTCCTCCGTCGCCTGCAGACAGGCCTCGGAGCAGAACGCCTTCGCCAGACTCGCCACGGCGGGGAGGGCCGGGTCGTCGTTCCCGGCGTTCCCGGCGTTCCCGGCGTTCTCGGCGTTCTCGGCGGCGAGCAGCCCGTAGTGGGCGGCGGCGCGCGCCGACTCCACCTCCAGCAGGACGTCGGCCAGCAGGTGCTTGACCGCCTGGAAGGAGCCGATGGGCCGCCCGAACTGGTGCCGCACCTTGGCGTGGTCCACCGCCATGTCGAGCGCCCGGGAGGCCACCCCGACCTGCTCGGCGGCCAGCGCCACCGCGGCCCGGTCGAGCACCTCCCCGACCAGGCCCCAGCCGTCCGCGTGCGTACGCAGCCGGGTCGCCGGTACGTCGTGGTAGCCGAGGCGGGCCTGGCGGCGGGTCGGGTCCATCGTGGGCAGCGGTTCACGGGTCAGGCCGGCCGCTTCGGCGTCCACCCAAAAGACTCCGATGCCGTCGCCGATGCCGTCGTCGGTGCGGGCGACGGTGAGGATCACATCGGCGGTGGCGCCGTCCAGGACGAACATCTTGTGTCCGGTGAGCAGCCAACTCCCGTTGCTCTCACGGGCGATGAGCTGGACACCCGCTGCGTCCCAGCGGGCGGAGTCCTCGGTCAGGGCCAGCGTTCCGACCAGTTCGCCGGAGGCCAGGCCCGGCAGCAGGCGCTTGCGGGCGTCCTCGTCGGCCGAGCGCAGCAGCGTGGTCGTCGCCAGCACGGCCGAGGACAGGAACGGCGCGCAGAGCAGCGCACGGCCCATCTCCTCCATGACCACGCCCACTTCGACCGGCCCGCACCCGGCGCCGCCGTACTCCTCGGGGACGGCCAGCCCCTGCAGCCCGAGTTCCGATCCCATCCGGCGCCACAGCGCCCGGTCGAAGCCCTCCGGAGTCTCCATCAGGCGCCGTACCTCGATCTCGGGCGAGGTGTCCGCGAGGAACGCCCGTACCGTGCGCCCCAGTTCCTCCTGCTCCTCGCTGAACGCGAAGTCCATGCCTCAGCCCTCCTGACCGGCCCGGCGGCGGCCGCGGGACGCGATGATCTTCTCGACGACGGCTATGTGGTCCGGTGCGTGCATGCTGTTCCGTTCGGCCAGCAGGGCGGGTTCCAGTACCGTCGTGAGCGCCTGCTCCAGATGCAGGTTCACCGCCCGCTTGGTCTCGCGCAGCGCCTGCGCGGGCAGCGCGGCCAGCCGTCCGGCCAGGTCCATGGCCTCGTCCAGGAGCTTGTCCTTCGGTACGACGCGGTTGGCGACGCCCAGCCGGACCGCCTCCTCGGCGCTTACCCGGTCGCCGAGGAACAGCAGTTCCTTCGCGCGGGTCAGGCCGACCAGCAACGGCAGGACGAGCGCGCCGCCGTCGCCCGCGACCAGCCCGACCTGGACGTGCGGGTCGGCCACATAGGCGTCGTCGGCGATCAGTACCAGGTCGCTGAGCAGGGCCAGGCTGCAGCCGAGGCCGACGGCGGGACCGTTGACCGCCGCGATCACCGGCAGCGGGCAGCGGACCATGCCGGTGATGATCCGCCGGGCCTCGTCGATGTTCTGCTGCCGGAAGGCGCGGTCGCGCTGGACCCGGGTCATGATGTCGAAGTCGCCCCCGGCGCTGAACGCCCGGCCGCGCCCGGTGAGCACGACCGCCCGGGCCTGTGGATCGTCGGCGACCGTCTCCCACACCGCCGCGAGCCCCGCGTGCAGCTCCTCGCTCATCGCGTTGAGCTGGTCCGGCCGGTTCAGCTCGATCAGCCGGACCGGCCCGACGGCCGTCACCACCAGGTCGGTCATCTCCACCGCCATCAGTCATCAGTCATCGGTCATCGGTCATCGGTCATCGGTCAGGGTCATGGGCCATGGGTCATCAGCCAGGAACGAGTCAGTAGAGTTGAATGCTATAACTAATTAAGCTTTCTGGAAACGGCTCGCTGGAGTGACGGAGGACGCGTATGCCGGAGCAGGAGTACGAGACCGTGCGGGCCGAGGTGGCGGACCGGATCCTCACCGTCACGCTCGACCGGCCCGAGAAACTGAACGCCTTCAACCCGCAGATGATGGCCGACCTCCTCGACGTCCTGGACGCGGCCGACGCCGACGACGACATACGCGTGATCGTCGTGACCGGCGCCGGACGGGGCTTCTGTGCGGGTGCCGACGTCAGCTCCGGCGGCTCCTCCTTCGACCATCGCAAGGCGGGTGCCCGGCACCGGGACACCGGTGGCCGGGTGGCGCTGCGGATCTTCTCCAGCACCAAGCCGGTCATCGCGGCGATCAACGGTCCGGCGGCGGGCGTCGGAGCCAGCATGACCCTGCCCATGGACATCAGGCTGGCGTCGACCTCGGCGAAGTTCGGCTTCGTCTTCGCCCGCCGCGGCATCGTGCCGGAGTCTGCGGCGAGCTGGTTCCTGCCGCGGGCCGTGGGGATGCAGAGGGCCATGGAATGGGTGGCGACCGGTCGGGTCTTCGGCCCCGACGAGGCTCTCGCGGCCGGGCTGGTCCGCTCCGTGCACCCGCCCGAGGAACTGCTGCCGGCGGCGTACGCACTTGCCAGGGAGATCGCCGAGAACACCTCCGCGATCTCGGTCGCCCTGTCCCGTCAGATGATGTGGCGGATGCTCGGCGAGCCCCACCCCATGGCCGCGCACCGGCTCGACTCGCGGATCATGAGCCAGATCGGCGGCGGCCCGGACCCCGTGGAGGGCGTCCAGTCGTTCCTCGCCAAGCGGCCGCCCGCATTCCCCGGCCGGGTCAGCAAGGACATGCCACCCCTTTTCCCCTGGTGGCAGGAGGAGGAGTTCCGTCCCTTCGGGGAACAGGCGCCGGCACCTGAGCGCCGGGTCTGACGGCGTTCGGCCACATCGTGTGGGCGCGGGTTCCGTGGGCTGGGTGCTCGCCACTGTGTCTCCGAGAACCCGAAGACGTCCGTGCTGCTCCTCGACGACGCCGATCGAGGCGGGCGGCCGGGACTCGACTCCGCTGAAACGGGCCGGTCAGGGGCATGACCTGGCGGGCGGCCGACCTCGTCCTCGGGGAGCTTGATCCGGAACGCGGAGATCCGGCCGAAACATTGTCGTAGTTTGCTCGAAGTGTTAGCGTCCGAACGGCGGACATTCAGTTGAATGCGCTAACCATTCACCGCTGGACGGTAACCATGACCGATGGTTCCCTGTATGAATCCCTTCGCGGTGTCGACTGGGGCGTCGCCACCGCCGACACCCTCGCGGCTCCACTGCCGCCCCTGCCGGAGCGAGGCGGACACTTCCGGCAGTGGACCGACGACCTCCGACAGCTGATCGGCGTCACCGTCGGCACGTACCGCATGGTCGCCGGATGGCGGCAGCTCCAGCCCGACGGCCCCGGCAGCTGGGACCGGCAGGGCCTGGACCGCTGCGACCGCGCGCTCGACGCCGTGCTCGCCGACGGTATGCGGCCCTGTGTCACCCTGCTCGACCGTGCGCTGCCGCCGTGGCTGGACGACACCGGCGGCTGGCTCGCCCGCGACACCGCCGAGCACTTCGCCGCCTACGCCGCCGAACTGGGCCGCCGTTTCGGCGACCGGGTGGAACGCTGGGTCACCTCCACCGACCTCGCCGGTCCCACCCTCGCGGACCACGTGGCCGGAATGTATCCGCCGAGCCGGGGCGCGGGCCGGGCCGGGCTGCCCGCGGTCCACCACATCCTGCTGGCCAACGGACTCGCCGCCCAGGCCCTCAGGGCCACCGGCGCGCGGGGCCGGATCGGGACCACGGTCACCCTCGTCGGCGGCTACCCGGCCACCGACGACCCCTACGACCGCCTCGCCCTGGAGCGTCTGGAAAGCTGGACCAACCGTCTCTTCCTCGACCCCCTGCTGCTCGCTGAGCACATGGTGACCGAGGACGATGTGTCACCGGTCGAGGCCACCGGCTGCGTACGCCCCGGTGACCTGGAGACCATCGCCACCGAGCAGGACCTGCTGGGCCTGTCCTGGCACACCCCGTTCCGGGTCACCGCACCGGAGAACCTGCCCCGCGTGCTGCCGGCGAGGATGTGTCAAAGCGCCCTCAACGAGGTGAACCGCCTGCTCGTGGGCCTCGGCTTCGCGATCGTCCCCTTCGACGACGTGGAGACCACCGCCTACGGCTGGCCGATCATCCCCGAAGGGCTCGCCGACGCCGTCGCCGACCTGTACGAGCTGTACGGCGACGTGCTGCCGCCGCTGTCCGTCGTCGACAACGGCATGGGCGACCTGGACCTGGTCGACGACACGGGACACCGTGACGACGAACGGCGCCGGGCCCTGCTGCGGGCCAGGCTCTCCTGGCTGGCGGGACTCGTCGCGGCCGGGGTGGAGGTGTGCGGCTACGAGTACTGGTCGGTCCTGGACAACCTGGAGGCCAAGTTCCGCTACACCCGCCTGTACGCGATGGCGGTCCCGGACCGCGAGGCCCCGCCGCGCCCCCCGATTCCCTCCGACTGGCTGCACCGCGGCGCCTTCGCCGGCGCCGCCGTACCCGAAGCGGGCCGCGCGGCCGGTCTGAGTCTGGTACCGGCCGCGCCCCGGGCTCAGGGGGCCGGAGCCTCGTAGTCCCTGCCCCGGATCAGTCGCACCGGGGTGTAGACGAGCACGTCCTCGTCCCGCTGGTTGCGTACGGTGATCCGGCTGGTCACCACACCCCGGCCGGGCTTGCTGGAGGGCCGGGACTCCGTGGTCTCCACGACGGCGTACACGGTGTCGCCGACGTACACCGGACCCCGCACGGTGAGCTCCATGTGCAGGAAGGCGAGCCCTGTGCCGTGCAGCACGTTCGTCTGGAGGACGAGCCCTTCGGCGATGCAGTACGTCAGTCCCCCTGGGACCAGTCGCCCGGTGTAGCCGCCGTCCGCGGCGTGCGAGGCGTCCCAGAAGAGGGGCTCGGTGAAGCCGCCCCAGGTGACGAAGTTGACCAGGTCGGTCTCCGTGATGGTGCGGCGGGCGGTCCGGAAGACCTGCCCGACCGGCATTTCCTCATAGGTCAACCCCCTTACCAGCGCGGGGACTTCGGTGGTGGTCCGGTCCGACGCCATGATCGGTTCCTCTCGTACGGTGGTCACAGGTCGAGCGGGTGCTTGGCGCTGACGCCCTCGAAGTCCGGGGTGCGCTTCTCACGATGGGCGGCGAGTCCCTCGACGACCTCGTGCCCGCCGAACCCGAAGAACTCCAGCCCGAGCGAGGCCTCGAAGATCGGCTGGGCGGTGCGGTACCAGTGGTTGAGGGACCGCTTGGTCCAGCTGATGGCGCCGGCCGGTCCGGCGGCCAGGGCGGTCGCGACGCGCAGGGCCTCGGTGTGCACGTCCGCGTCGTCCACGCACTTCGACACCAGCCCGATCCGCTCGGCCTCCTCGCCGGTGAGCGTCTCGCAGGTGAGGAGGTAGTACTTGGCCTTGGCCATGCCGCACAGCAGCGGCCAGCAGATGGCGGCGTGGTCACCGGCCGCGACCCCGAGACGCGTGTGTCCGTCGACGATCTTCGCCGTGCGGGCCACGACGGAGATGTCCGCCAGCATCCCGATGACCAGCCCGGCCCCGACCGCCGGGCCGTGGATCGCCGAGACCACCGGCTTGGAGCAGTTGAGCACCCCGTAGACCATGTCCCGCGCCTCCCGCATCACCCGGGCGCGCACCGCGTACTCCTCGGTCAGGGCCTCGATGGAGTCGAAGGTCCCGCCCGCCGAGAACGCCCTGCCCGCGCCCTGGACGAGCACCGCGCGGGTCTCCTCGTCCCGGTCCACGACGGGCCAGATGTCGGCGAGCTCACCGTGCATCCGTGGATCCACGGCGTTGAGGTTCGGGGCGTCGAGCACGATCCGGAGCACGCCCGGCGCGGGCCGCTCGAAGGTCAGGCTCGTGAACGGGGCGTAGAGATCGGTCACGTCGCGCTCCTGGTGTATTCAGTGCGGATACTATAATTATCTAACTGTATCGAGGGGTGGGCGGCAAGCGGGCCGTACGTGACGTTGCACCGAGGACGGGAAGCTCGGCATGGATCTGACCTTCAGCGAGGAGCAGGACGAACTGCGCAAGGTCGTACGCTCGTTCTTCGCCAAGCACTCCGACGAGGCGAGCGTGCGCCGCCTGGCCGCCGACCCGCGGGGTCACGACCCCGTCCTCTGGCGGCGGACGGCCGGCGAACTCGGCCTGCAGGGGCTCGCCGTACCGGAGGAGTACGGCGGCTCGGGCTTCGGCTACGTCGACCTCGGCATCGTCTTCGAGGAGGCGGGCCGCGCGCTGCTGTGCGGGCCGTACTTCGCCACGGTCGCCCTGGCCGCCGAGGCGCTGTTGCGCTGCGCCGACGAGCAGGCGCGACGCGACCTCCTGCCCGGCATCGCGTCCGGCGAGACCGTGGCCACGCTGGCGCTCACCGAGGACAGCGGCCGCTGGGACGAGACGGGTATCCGGCTCACCGCCCGCGACACGGCGGACGGCTGGCGGCTGACCGGCACGAAGACCTACGTCCCCGACGGACACCTCGCCGACCTGCTCCTGGTCGCCGCCCGCACCCCCTCCGGCATCAGCCTCTTCGCGGTCGAGACGGTCGAGACGGCCGAGACGGTCGAGAGGGGCGAGAGGGGCGAGAAGATCGAGAGCGCCGACTGCGCCAAAACCGCCACCGCACCCGGCCTCACCCGTACCCCCCTCCCCACCCTCGACCAGACCCGCAAACAAACCCGGGTCGAGTTCACGGACACCCCCGCCCGCCTCCTGGGCCCCGAGGGCGCGGCATGGCCCGCCCTCGAACGCACCCTCGCCACCGCCGCCGTACTCCTGGCCGCCGAACAGGTCGGGGGAGCCGCGGCCGCCCTGGACGCCGCCGTGGCGTACGCGAAGATCCGCGAGCAGTACGGCCGGCCCATCGGCTCGTTCCAGGGGATCAAGCACAAGTGCGCCGACATGCTCATGGAGATCGAGTCCGCCCGCTCGGCCGCGTACGGCGGGCTCTGGGCGCTGGACGCGGGCGACGAGACGGAGATCGCGATCGCCGCCGCCCTCGCGCAGGTCTTCTGCTCGGAGGCGTACACCAAGGTCGCCGGCGACAACATCCAGGTGCACGGCGGTATCGGCTTCACCTGGGAGCACCCCGCACACCTGTACTTCAAGCGAGCCAAGAGTTCCGAGGTACTGCTCGGCACACCGTCGTACCACCGGGAACTACTGGCCACCCGGCTCGGCATCTGATCATCGGCAGGGAGGAGCCGGCATGGAGCTCGACGGCAACGGAGCCTGTATGGAGCACGACGGCAAAGGAACTGGCATGGAGCTCGACTTCGGGCCCGCGGTACGCGACTTCCGCGACGAGGTGCGGGACTGGCTGGCGGACCACCTGGTGGGGGAGTTCGCCGCGAACCGGGGCGTGGGCGGCCCCACCGACGGCGCGGCCTGGGACGTCCGCCTCGCCTGGGACCGTGAGCTGTCCGCCGGTGGCTGGCTGGGCGTCGGCTGGCCCCAGGAGTACGGCGGACGTGGGCTCGGACTCCTGGAGGAGATCGTCTTCGAGTACGAGTACGCCCGGGTGAACGCCCCGTACCGGGCCACCGTCAACGCCCTCGACCTGCTCGGCCCGATGCTCCTCGCGATGGGCGGCGAGGCACAGAAGCGGCGTTTCCTGCCGCCGATCCTCGCCGTCGAGGAACTGTGGGGCCAGGGCTTCAGCGAACCCGGCGCCGGCTCCGACCTGGCGTCCGTGCGCACCCGGGCGGAGCGGGACGGCGCCGCATGGGTGGTCAGCGGACAGAAGGTATGGACCTCGTTCGGCATCCACGCCGACTGGCTCTACGTCCTCACCCGCACCGACCCCGACTCCCGGCGGCACAAGGGCCTGACGATGCTCCTGGTCCCGACCGACCAGCCGGGCGTGGAGATCCGCCCCATCCGCAACCTCGCCGGCCAGGACGAGTTCGCCGAGGTCTTCCTCTCCGACGCGCGCACCGACGCGGACCTGGTCGTCGGCGAGGTCGGCCAGGGCTGGCGCACGGCCATGGCCACGCTCGGCATCGAACGCGGCACCACGCTCCTGCCCCAGCAGCTCACCTTCGAGCGGGAGGCCGAGGCGCTGATCGGCCTGGCCCGCGAGCGGGGCGCGCTCGACGATCCGATGCTGCGCCGCCGCATCGTCGACGCCTGGATCTCCGTACGCATCATGCGCACCACCAACCTGCGGACCATCGCCGAACTGACCGCCGGCCGCACCCCGGGCGCGCAGGCCACCACCGCGAAGCTGTACGCGTCGACCCGGCACCAGCGACTCGGCCAGCTGGCCACGGAGCTGGCGGGGCCCGCCGGGCAGATCGTCGGCGAGGACTACGGCCTGGACACCCGGCAGCGCTCCTTCCTGCTCTCCCTCGCGGAGACGATCTACGGCGGGTCGAGCGAGATCCAGCGCAACATCATCGGGGAGCAGGTCCTCGGTCTGCCGAAGGAGCCCCGGTCATGACCACCGTCGAGGAACGCGTCGACCGCATCGAGTCGCACCTCGCCATCCAGCAACTGCCCATCCGTTACGCGCTCGCCGTGGACGGCCGCGACCTCGACGCCTGGGCCGGCTGCTTCCGGCCCGACGTGGACATGGGGCGCCACGGGCGCGGCCGGGATGTCCTGCGGCAGCACATCGAGCCCCTGGTCCGTGGCTTCCACCGGTCGGTCCACCAGATCTGCGGCCACCGGATCGAGTTCACCGACCGCGACACGGCGACCGGCGCCGTGTACTGCCGGGCCGAGCACGAGGTGGGGGAGCGGTGGATCGTGATGGCGATCTGCTACTGGGACGACTACGCGCGCGTGGACGGCGAGTGGTACTTCTCCCGGCGCCGTGAGCGGCACTGGTATGCGGCCGACGTGACCGAGCGCCCCCAGGCGACGGGGTTCAAGGGCTGGGAGGGAGCCGGAGAACCGGCGCTGCCCGAGGCATTCCCCTCCTGGGCCGCCTTCTGGAAGGAGACGACGTGATGCAGCGAGGTACACGGCTGGGAGGTACTCGGCTGGGAGGCACACGACTGGCCGGGAAGACGGCTCTGGTCACCGGCGCAGGGCAGGGCGTGGGTCGCGGCATCGCGCTCGCGCTGGCCGCCGAGGGGGCGGCCGTGGTGCTCGCCGGCCGCACCGAGGGCAAGCTGAAGGACACGGCCGGGGAGATCACCGAGCGCGGCGGCCGGGCGTACACCGTGGTCGGGGACGTGGGGGAGCGGGACGACGTCGACCGCATGGTGGCGGAGACGGTACGGGAGTTCGGCGGTCTCGACGTGCTCGTCAACAACGCGCAGTCGTCGGTACAGCGCCGGCTGGCGGAGACGTCGTACGACGATGTCGAACTGACCTATCGCAGCGGTCCGTTGGCCACGTTCCACGCGATGCGGGCCGCTCTGCCCCACCTCAGGGAGAGTCGTGGCTCCGTCGTCAACCTGGGTTCCTCGGCGGCGGTGCAGGGTGAGGCGACCTTCGCGGCGTACGCGATGGCCAAGGAGGCGATCCGCGGCCTGAGCCGGGTCGCCGCGCGGGAGTGGGGACCGTACGGGATCCGGGTGAACGTCGTCTGTCCGGCCGCGCTCAGCCCGGCCGCGGAGGACTATCTTGCCGCGCACCCGCAGAAGGCGGCGGAACTGGCCAGGGACATCCCGCTGGGCCGGCTCGGTGACCCGGAGGCCGACATCGGCCGGGCGGTGGCCGCCCTGGTCAGCGACGACATGGCCTATCTGACCGGTGCGACGCTGATGCTGGAGGGCGGCCGGACCCTGATCGGGTGATGCCCCTGCACCAGCCCCTACACCACCCCCCGGGCCCGCAGCCCCGCCAGCTGACCCTCCGTCACCCCCACGATGTCGGCGAGGACTTCGGCGGTGTGCTCACCCAGCGCGGGCGGCGGGGCGTACCCCTCGACGGGCGTCGCCGTGAAACGGATCGGGTTGGCGAGCATCGGCAGGTGTCCCGACACCGGGTCCTCGACCTCGACCAGCATCCCCCGGTGCCGTATCTGCGGGTCGGCGAAGACCTCGGGCATCTCGTTGAACGGGCCGGCGGGGACGTCGTGTTCGTCGAGTACGGCCAGCCACTCGTCCCGGGTCCGGGTGCGCAGGATCGCCTCCAGCACCGGCAGGATCTCCTCGCGGTGGGAGATCCGGGCGGACGTCGTGGCGAACCGGGGGTCCTGGAGGAGGTCGGCGCGGTCGGCCGCGACGCAGAACGCGGCGAACTGCTTGTCGTTGCCCGCGACCAGGAAGATCGGCTTGTCCTTGCACTCGAAGGCCTGCGACGGGATGCCGCCGTACCCGCCGTTGCCGCGCCGCTGCGGAACCTCGCCCGAGACCAGGTAGTTCATCGCGAAGTGCGACAGCGAGGCCAGTCCGCAGTCCAGCAGGGAGAGGTCGATGAACTGCCCCTCGCCGGTGGCGTCCCGGTGCCGCAGGGCGGCCAGCACCGCCGTGGAGGCGTACAGCCCCGTGAGGATGTCGACCATGCTGACGCCGACCTTCATCGGCTCCCCGGGGTGCCCTGAGACGCTCATCATCCCGGACATGGCCTGGAAGATGCCGTCGTAGCCGGGGCGCTCGGCGTACGGGCCCGTCTGGCCGAAACCGGTCACCGAGAGGTACACGAGGCGGGGGTTGATCGCGCGCAGGCTCTCGTGGTCGAGGCCGTACTTCGCCAATGTCCCCGCGCGGAAGTTCTCGACCAGCACGTCCGACCGGGAGGCGAGGGCGCGGATCAGCTCCTGCCCCTCGGCGGTGGCGTGGTTGACGGTGACCGACCGCTTGTTGCGGTTGCAGGCGAGATAGAAGGCGGCGGTGTCGGTCCGGTCGCCCTCGGGCCCGGACGCGAAGGGCGGGCCGTACGTCCGCGAGTCGTCCCCCGATCCGGGCCGCTCCACCTTGATCACCTCGGCGCCCAGGTCGGCCAGCATCTGGGTGGCCAGCGGCGCGGCGAGGATGCGGGACAGATCGAGCACACGGATCCCGGCCAGTGCGGTCGACGGCATCGAGGTCTCCCTCTGTTCACAGACAGCGAATCAGTTATATAAATAATACATCTAGACCGCTGGTTGTGTTCCGTGTGATTGCTTCAACTATCCAATTCATGTAACTATATGGACCGGCCGACCGGCCGAGACCGGAGGGCGTGCTGATGACCGTCGCGGCGAGGACCCTCACCGACCAGGAACAGCGCGAACGCCGGACCTGGTTCCGGGCCCGCTGGGAGCGCGGGGTCGCCTTCAACCGCCGCTGCGGTATCCGGGTGACGCGCTGGGACCCCGACGGAGTCGAACTCGTGCTGCCCTACGCCGACTGGCTCTCCGCCCACGAAGACGTCTTCCACGGCGGGGTGATCTCGTCGCTCATCGACACCGCCGGCTCCGGCGCCGTGATCGCCGGGCACGACTTCACCAAGGGAAGCCGGCTCAGCACCGTGTCGATGTCGGTCCAGTACCTCGCGCCCGCCCGCGGCCGCGAGGCCGTCGCGTACGCGCGTTGTGTGCGACGCGGCGGCCGGGTGCACTTCGCCGACGTGGACGTGATGACCGACGGACGCATCTGCGCCCGAGGGCAGGTGGTGGTGACCATCTCCGGGGAGCGGGCCGGTGTCGGCGACCCGATCGAACCGCTGGACGAGGAGTGACGTGATGCCCGAGGAACCTGTGGTGTCTCCCGAGGACCTGGATCCGGACCTGGACCTGGTGCTGTACGAGGTCGACGAGGACGGCGTCGCCACCGTCACCCTCAACCGGCCCGAGCGCAGGAACGCCTGGAGCCTCCCCATGGAGCGCCGCTTCTTCGCCCTCCTCGACGAGGCCGCCCACGATCCGGCCGTCCGTGTCGTGATCGTCACGGGCGCGGGCAAGGCCTTCTGCCCGGGGATGGACGTCCAGCGCCTTGAGCAGAACGCCCAGCCGGGCCAGTCCCTCGACCTCCAGGCCCGCGTCCCCATGTACAGCAGACGCGACCTGCCCAAGCCGATGATCGCCGCCGTCAACGGAGCCTGCGCGGGTATCGGCCTGATCCAGGCCCTCATCTGCGACATCCGCTTCGCCGCCCGCGGAGCCCGCTTCACCACCGCCTTCACCCGGCGTGGCCTGGCCGGCGAGTACAACCTGCCCTACGTGCTGCCGCGCGTCATCGGCCTGGAGAACGCACTCGACCTGCTGCTGTCCGGCCGGGTCTTCGACGCCGACGAGGCGAAGGACCTCGGCCTGGTCAGCCGGGTCGTCGAGCCGGAGGACCTGCTCGACGCCGCCCGCGCGTACGCCCGTGACATCGCCCGCAACTGCTCCCCGCGCGCCATGGCCGTCGTACGCCACCAGGTGTACGGGGACCTCGACCGCACCTTCACCGACGCCCTCGCCCGCTCCTACTCCGCCATGGAGTTCTTCGCGGGCTCACCGGACTTCCGCGAGGGCGTGGCGAGCTTCGTGGAGAAGCGGGAGCCGAAGTTCGAGGGCCTGCCGCCGGACTTCGACCCGGACGAGGCCACCCGGGACGCGTTCCTGCCGTACTGACCCGCCGCAGCGACCGCAGCGACCGCAGCGACCGCAGCGACCGCATCGACCGTATCGACCGTATCGATCGAGGAGCACGACGATGACAGGGCAGCCGTTCCCCGTCGAGGCCGGGCACATCATGATGTTCGCCCGTGCCATCGGCGACGAGAACCCGGCGTACGCGGGCGAGTCCGCGCTCGCGCCGCCCACCTTCACGATGGCGAGCGCCCACTACGACCCCGGCTACCACCTGCGTCCCACGCCGGACGAGGAGTGGTTCGGGTCGGGACGTGATGCCGGTGTCATGGCCGAGGGCGGCGGCGGGCTTCACGCCGAGCAGCACTTCGAGTACCACCGCCCGGTGCGCGCGGGCGAGACCCTCTACGCGCACCCCGCCACCGGACGCAGCTGGGAGAAGCAGGGGCGCACCGGACGGCTCCTCTTCAGCGAGCGCATCACCGAGTACCGGGACGCCGACGGCGAGCCGGTCGTCAGCGCCGTGACCGTGGCCGTCGTCCCTGAGGGCCCGGCAACCCCGAAGGACGCCCGATGAGCCTGAGCCCGGACGACATCAAGGCCGGCGAGACCCGCGAGAGCGTCCTCGTCGACGACCTCAAGCGCACCCGGATCGTGCAGTACGCCGGCGCCTCCGGTGACTTCAACCCGCTGCACACCGACGAGCGGTTCGCCGTCGAGGCCGCGGGATATCCCGGGGTCTTCGCCCACGGCATGCTGACGATGGGCATGACCGGCCGGGTCCTCACCGACTGGGTCGGCGTCGAGGCGCTGCTGCGCTACGGCGTGCGCTTCAAGGCGCAGGTCTGGCCCGGCGACACCCTGACGGCCACGGCCACCGTCGACTCGATCGAGGACACGCCGGCCGGCCCGGTCGCCCACTTCTCGCTGCGCACGGTCAATCAGGACGGCGTCGAGGTGGTCACCGGCACCGCGGCGGCCCGCTTGGACCCCTGAGCCGATGACCGCCGCGCAGGAAGGGCTGCAGGCGGCCACCTGGACCGCCCTGGTGAGCCGCGCCTACGACCATGCCCGTCCCGCCGTCCGCTTCGGCGACCTGACCTGGACCGGACGCGAACTCCTCGACCGGGCGGCCGGTGCGGCCGACTGGCTGGACACCCTCGGCCTCGATCCCGGTACGCCGGTGCCCGCGCTGGTCGCCACCTCCGCCGACGCCCTGGCCCTGGTGATCGGCGGCGCCGGGTCCCGTCATCCACTCGCACCGCTCGGCGTCCGCATGACCGCGCACGAGATCGCCGCCGTGGTCGACGAGACCCGAGCCCAAGTCCTCCTGGCCCAGCCCGAGTTCGCCGCCCTCGGCAGGCAGGTCGCCGAACTGTCCGGCCGGCAGATCGCCATCGTGCCCGAACTGTGCTCCAGTACAAGGCAGTTGACCGCAGAGCCCGACGAACTCGCTGCCGTCCTGCACACCTCCGGCACCACGGGCCTGCCCAAACCCGTCCTCATGACCCAGCGGCGTCTGGCCGCCCGTGCCCGCGTGAACGGACAGCTGTGCGGGCTCGACCCCGACAGCTTCTACGGCGGCAGCGCACCCTTCCACCACATCGCGGGCCTCGGTAACATCGCCGTCGCGCTCGCCGCCGGTGCGCTGATCACCGGGCTGCCCCGCTTCACCGTCGAGGGCTGGACCCTGCTGCGGGACCTCGGCACCACGCACACCAGCATGGTCCCGGCGATGCTGGAGACCCTGCTCGCGGCCGGACAGGCCCGCCACGAGACGCTGCGGACCCTCCAGTACGGCGGCGCGCCCGTCCGGCCCGGCACTCTGCGCCGGACGTACGAGGCGATGCCCGGCGTCCGCATGCTCAACATGTTCGGCCAGACCGAGGGCTCACCGATCAGCGTGCTCACCCCCGAGGACCACCGGGAAGCGGTGGCCGGACGCACCGAACTGCTGCGATCGGTGGGGCGACCCGCCCCCGGGGTCGAGGTCAGGGTCCACGCCCCCGGGCCGGACGGTATCGGCGAGATCCACGCCCGCGCCGACCATCTCTTCCGGATCGACGCCGAAGGCTGGTTGCACAGCGGCGACCTGGGGCGCGTGGCGCAGGACGGCTATCTCTACCTCCTCGGCCGGCGCACCGACATGATCATCCGTGGGGGCGAGAACGTCCACCCGCTGGAGGTGGAGACGGTCCTGTCCGCTCATCCCGGTGTGGCGGACGTGGCGGTCACCGGCGTCCCCGACGAGCGGCTCGGCCAGACCGTCGTCGCCTTCGTCGTCCCGGCCGATCCCGACGCCCCGCCGGAGCCGGCCGCGCTCAGGAGCCACACCCGCGCCCGGCTGTCCGGGTTCAAGGTCCCCGTTCGCTGGTGGTTCGTGGACGGCCTGCCGCGCAACGCGAACGGCAAGGTCGTACGACGACGTCTTCGGGAACCCACCGCGCTCGAAGGAGAGACACGTGACGCTTGACCACTCGGTCGTCGCCCCGGAAGCAGCCGGCGTCGACCCGCACCGTCTGGAGGTGCTCCTGCGCCGGATCCGCCTGGAGGTCGAGCACGGACCGCTGCCGTCCGCGCAGGTCGCCGTGGCGCGGGGCGGGCGGCTGGTCGCCTTCGAGACCTGGGGTGACGCCCGATCGGACACGCGATACGTCCTGCAGTCCGTCGGGCGCTCGATCGTCGCGGGCGCGGTGTGGAAGCTGATCGGCGACGGGCTGCTGGACGTGGGCGAGCACGTCGCCGCGATCATCCCGGAGTTCGCGCCGAACGGGAAGGAGGCGGTGACGGTCGAGCAGGTGCTCACGCACACCGCCGGCTTCCCCTTCGCACCGCTGGGCCACCCGAAGATGCTCGACCGCGAGCAGCGGCTCGCCGCCTTCGGACGCTGGCGGCTCGACCACCCGCCGGGCAGCCGCCTCCAGTTCCACCTCACCTCGGCCGCCTGGCTGATCGCCGAGATCGTCGAACGGCGTACGGGTCTGGCCTTCGCCGAGTACCTGCGCGACCGGATCGCCGGGCCGCTCGGCCTGGCCTCGATCGAGCTCGGCGTCCCGGTGGACCGGCAGCCCGGCACGGTCGCCCCGATGACCGCCACCGACCGCACGAGCGACGGACAGGAGCCCGACCCCTGGGGCCCCTGGTACCTGTCCGACCCGCGGGTGCTCGCGGCCGGGGAGCCCAGCCACGCGCTGGTCGCCACGGCCGCCGACGTCGCCCTGTACTTCCAGGCCCTGGAGCACTCGGGCCTGTGGAAGCCGGAGGCGGTGGCGGAGGGGACCCGGATCCGGCTGACGGAACACCCGTACGGGGAACAGATCTACGGGGGCGGCTCCCACCGCCGTACCAGCATGGGCCTGTTCGTCACCGTGGCCGGACCGGACGCGGGAAGCAACCTGCCGTCCACCGGCTCACCGGCCCTCTTCGGCAGCGCCGGAGCCGCCTACCAACTCGGCTTCATGGACCCGGAGACCGGCCTGTCCTTCGCCTGCCTGAGCAACGGCTATCCTCTCGCGGGCTACGACCACTCCCGGCGTGGCACGGCGCTGCTGACGAACATCGCGAACCTCGCCGCGGACCTCACGGATCAGTGACGCGGCATGGGACAGCCTTCGAGCCCGGTACCGGACGGAACGCGGTACCGGGCTCGAAGGCTGTCCCATGCGACGTTCAGCGGCTGATCAGCTGCTGGGCGTTGTTGAACATGATGTCGTCCTGGGCGGACTCGTCGAGTTCCGCGATGAGCTTGCGGAAGTCGGCCGGGTTGGCCAGGCCCTCCGCGTGCGGGAAGTCGGAGCCCATGACGATGGACTCGTGGTAGCCGAGGCGCCTGACGACGTTCACGATGTCGTCCTCGGGATAGGGCACCACGCGGACGTGCTTGCGGAAGACCTGGCTGGGACGCTCGTCCAGCTGACCGCCGAGCCAGGGGCCGTTGCGGCCCATGCCACGGCTCTTGTCCATGTGGCGCACGAAGTGCGGCACCCACTCGGAGCCGAACTCGGACACCAGGATGTTGATGTCGGGGAAACGGCCGAAGAGGTTGTCGAAGATCAGCGCGGACAGTGTCTCCTCGACGGGGCGCTGCCCGTAGGTGTTCTGCCACTGCCAGGCCGACATCCGGAAGTGGATGGGGTGGGGGTCGTAGCCCCAGGAAGGCGCCACCTGCGAGTTGTAGTAGAACTCGCTGATGTGGTAGCAGACGCTCGCCTTGGCCTCGTTCACCAGCTTCCAGAACGGGTCGAAGTACGGGTCGCCCGGCGAGCGGCCGTAGACCGGACCGGTGGGCAGCAGGATGAAGCGGGCGCCCTGTTCCAGGACGTACTCCAACTCCTTGACCGCGCTGGGCAGATCGCGCAGCGAGAGCAGCGCCGGGGCGTAGATGCGGCCCTGGTGATCGAAGCCCCACACCTCGTTCATGTACCGGTTGAAGGAGTGGTAGTTGGCGTAGAGCGGCTCGACGCCCTTGACGTACTCCTCGGCGACCAGCGCCCAGCCGCCCGGGTAGATGATCGTCTGGTCGAGTCCCTGCTCGTCCATGACCCGCAGCCGGGCCTCGCGGTTCTGGTACGACTCGTGCATCGGCTCGAACTGGTACGTCTCCTCAGGATTGCCCGAGGCCATCGCCTTGAGCATCTCCTTCAGCGAACCGGGACGGTAGACCTGCCCGAACTCCGGTTCCAGGCATACGACGATCCGGTCCCCGGCGAGGATCACCTCCCTCCCGTCCGGAAGGGTCACCGGTGCGACTGCCGCGCCGAGGAACTCCTTCGGGAGGTAGCGGGTGAAGGAGTCCCGCTCCTCGTACATGTGCTGGTCGCAGTCGAAGATGCGCTTGCGCTGTTCGGCCATGGCCGTCGCCTCCGGGCCCCAGGAACTATTCAGTACGCCTTCTATAATTATCTAACTGTTTATCGAGCGCAAGGGGGCGGTAAGGATCGGCTCACAAGGGGGCAGTGCGGGTCGGCTCGCCGAGGGGGGTGCCGGTCAGTCGAGGAGTTCGAGCACCGTCTTGGGTCCGGCCGCGTTCACGACGTCGTCGGCGCTGGAGATGTGCCGCTGCCACAGCTTCTCGGCCTCGTCCGCCTTGCCGGACTCGATCAGGCCGACCATCCGCACATGGGCCCGGTGCCCCTTGAGGGCCTGCGTCTTCTGGGCCTCGGCGCCGGCGGCGCCCGCCGTGTACGAGGCGTTGGCCCGGTCGATGATGTTGCGCAGCATGCCGCACAGCAGGATCAGGGTCTGGTTGCCGGTGAGCTCGATCAGGAGGGCGTGGAAGGCGTCCTGCGCGTCGACCAGGGAGAGCGGGTCGTCCAGGACGGCCTTCTCGGCCGCCACCGCGTCGCGCAGCCGCTTGATGTCGTCCGCCGTGTGCTTGGTGGCGAGCTGGCGGGCGCAGGGCGGCTCGATGAGGGCCGCCGCGCGGTAGATGTCGCCCAGGGTGGCGCCGCGGTACTCGAGGATCAGTCCGGCGAAGCGGGCGGCGACATCGGAGTCGGGCGCGCTCACCCGGGCGCCGCCGTGGGCGCCGCGGCGCACCGTGATCAGCGACTCCGACTCCAGTACCCGGAAGGCCTCCCGCAGGGTCGGCCGCGAGATGCCGAACTGCTCCATCAGGCCCGACTCCGGCGGCAGGGCGTCGTCCGGCTTCAGTTCGCCCCGTACGATCTGGCGGCGCAGGTGGGCGGCGACCAGCTCGGCGGTCTTCGGTACCCGTACCTGGCGTCCGACGCGACCGCGGAGGGGGGCGGGCACGATCGCCGTTTCTGCTGCGCGGGCTGCCTCGGCCACGGGGCTCTCCTCATATAGCAAAATGAATCGTCTTAGTGCATCGAGGGTACCAGGTCAAGGGATGGGTGACCTTCCCTTGACGGCGCCTGATCTGGTGTCCGGGCCGTCATTGATATATAGATGATTCATCTATCTATAAAGGGAAGTCATGAAGATGGTTGCCAAGCCGACGGGCCCGTGGGAGTGACCTCGATGACCGAGAATCCGACCCCGGTGATCCTCACCGAACTCACCGACGACGGGGTCATGCTCCTCACCCTCAACCGGCCCGAGCGGCACAACGCCTGGACGCTGGAGACGGAGCTGCTCTACAACGAGCTGTTCGACCGCGCGGAGACGGATCCACGGGTCCGAGCGGTGGTGCTCACCGGTGCCGGACGCAGCTTCTGTCCGGGGATGGACATGAGCGTGCTGGACGCGGCGTCGTCCGGCGCCCGGCCATGGCCGACCGACCAGCTGCCTCCGCGCACCCGCCCCATGTCCTTCCCGAAGCCTGTCGTGGCCGCCGTCAACGGCGCCTGCGCGGGCATCGGGTTCAACCAGGCGCTGATGTGCGACGTCCGGTTCGCGGTGCCGCACGCCAAGTTCGCCGCCGCCTTCAGCGCCCGTGGGCTGGTCGCCGAGGACGGCGTGTCCTGGCTCCTGCCCCGCCTGGTCGGTTACGGCAACGCCGCCGATCTGCTGCTGTCCTCGCGCCGGATCACCGGGACGGAGGCCCTGGCGATGGGGCTGGTCAACCGCCTGGTCGAGCCGGCCGAGTTGCTCCCGGTGGCGCTCGCGTACGCGACCGAGCTGGCCCGTTCGGCCAGCCCGTACGCGATGTCCCTCATCAAGCGGCAGCTCGCCGACGACCAGGCGAGGACCTTCACCGACGCCCGCGACCACGCGGCCGCCCTCCTGGCCACGGCGAAGCGCGCCCCCGACTACCGCGAGGGCGTGCTCAGCTTCATCGAGCGCCGGCAGCCGGAGTTCGACGGACTGGGGCAGTCCCCGGCCCCGGCGCTCCCGCAGGAGGCCTCGTCATGACGCGCTCCGAACTCCCGCTGCACCGCCGTACGATCACCGTCACCGCGTACGCGGAGGACGGCGACGAGATCTGGGTCGAGGCGGAACTGAGCGACGTACGTCCCTGGGCCGAGCCGTCGGCCGGCGTCATCCACCGGATGGCGCTCGCCGTCCGCGTACGTCTCGCCGACATGGTCGTCGTGCACGCCGACGCGGACATGCGGACCTTCCCGCACGCCGAGTGCCCGCTGATCACCCCGGTGTTCGACGGCCTCGTCGGGCTCAGTGTCGCCGCCGGGTACAACCGGGCGATCCAGGAGCGGTTCCGCGGGGTGTCCGGCTGCTCGCACCTGCACGAGCTGGCCCGCGCCCTGGGCCCCGCCGTCGTACAGGCGGCCATCTCGGCGAACGTGGGCCTCCGTTACGCCGGCGAGCGGCCCCACGACCCGCGCTCCACGGCGGGCGTGCTGAACAGCTGCCACATCTGGGCACCGAACGGCGTGGGCCTGCGCAAGCTCGACGCGGGCTGGGTCCCGGGGACCGGCCCACGCCCCGTCCCACCGCTCGAGACCTTCGAGCAACCGGGTCCGACCCGGTCCTGAGTGCCACGCAGGACCCGCGGTTGGCTACGCCTCCTGCGTCGTGTTCGTCCCGGGGGCGGCTTCCGGAGCCCGTCGGCCCCTGCGCGCCTCACACTTCGACCACCTCCACCTCCACCTCCACCCCGCCTCACACCTCGACCACCTCCACCCCCGCCTCACGCAGACGACTGCCGGTCTTCTCGTCCACCGGGGCGTTGGTCACCACGACATCGATTTCCTCCGGACCGCACACCCGGGCCATTCCGGTGCCGGGGAACTTGCCCGCGTCCGCCAGCAGGACCACCTGGGCGCTGGCGGCGATCATCGCCCGTTTGACGGGCACCTCGACGGCGGTGGTGTCCAGTACCTGACCGTCGGGGCGGACTCCGCTGGTGCCCAGGAACAACCGGTCGGCGTGGACCTGCCGCAGGTTGTCCTCGGTGAGGAAGCCCACCAGTGAGCGGTAGTCACGGCGGACCACGCCACCCAGCAGGATCAGCTGGACGCCCTTGTCGTCCTGGAGCTCCTCGTAGACGGCGAGGTTGCTGGTGATCACGGTCAGCGACCGGCCGTGCAGGTGGCGGGCCACCCGGTGGGCGGTGGTGCCGATGTCGAGCAGAACCGTCTCGCCGTCCTTGACGAGGTGTGCGCACCAGGCGGCCAGGACGTCCTTGGCCTCGACCCGGACCGCGGCCACGTCGGCGAACGGATCGTCCTCACCGACGAGGGGGGCTGCACCACCGTAGACGCGTTTGAGCAGTCCCTCCTCCTCCAGTTGCACGAGGTCGCGTCGGATCGTCGCCTGGCTCGCCCCGACCTTCTCGGCCAGGCAGGTCACGCTGGTGGGACCGTCGGCGCGCAGGGCCCGCAGGATCAGCTCATGTCTTCGGTCAGGGAGCATGGCGCCGACCATACTCGCGAACTCGCCAAACTCAAGCAAAGTTGTGCACGAATGTCTCGATTTATGCTTGACCCTTGTCAAAGTCGCGCACCGGGTGCAATCTCTTGCGTAATTCCAGCCAGGTCCGGACCCCACTCCGGTCGGCCGAAGCGGACGAACGGCACATTCCGCCGTCACGGACGCGTCGGCACCGTCTGAGAGGACCAGGTCACGCGCCCCGGGTGGCTGAAGAGTCCCACCCACGCCGATGCTCTTCAGCCACCCGGCTTCCTACCGCGCCCCTCCGCGGTTCACGACTCACAGGTCCTGTCAGGCATGCCGGGACACACCCGGACGGGCCACGCCGGGACACACCCGGACGTGCCGATCCCGCCGATCCCGCCGATTCCGGCCGACCTCGCCGATCCCGCCGAACAACCAGGAGAAGATCGTGGACCTTTCCCGCAGACGATTCCTTCAGGCCGCCGTACTGACGGCCGCCGCGGCCGGCGCCACCGCAGCGTGCGGCGGTGGCTCCGGGTCGAGCGGCAGCAAGGACAGCAAGAACCTGACCCTCTGGTACTGGGCCGGAGGTCTGAGCGACAAGGTCGTCGCGGACGCCAAGAAGCACTTCTCCGACATCACCCTCAAGACCTCCATGGTCGGCGGTGACTTCAAGACCAAGCTGCTCACCGGTCTGAGAGCCGCCCAGTCCGCCCCGGACATCACCGGAATCAAGGGCGAGGACATCGCTTCCTTCCTGCCCAACGCCAATCGCTTCGTCGACCTGAAGTCCGTCGGCGCGGACAAGCTGCTGCCGCAGTACCTGTCGTGGAAGCTGAAGCAGGCCACCACCCAGGACGGCAAGCTCATCGGCTTCCCGATCGACATCGGCCCGTGCGCCACGTTCTACCGCGAGGACCTCTTCGCGAAGGCGGGACTGCCCACCGACCCGGCCAAGGTCTCCGCCGAACTGTCCACCTGGGACGACTACTTCAAGGCCGGCGTCGAGCTGCACAAGGCGGTCCCCAAGACCTACCTGATCAACAACATCGGCTCGGTCTTCTCCATGATGATCGGCCAGGGCACCCAGCGGTTCATCGACGAGAACAACACGTTCATCGGCGACCAGGACCACATCCGCACCGCCTGGACCACTGCCGTCAAGCCCTACACCCTGGGCATCGACGCCAAGATCAACGACAACACGTGGAACGCCGCGATCAGCAACGGCGCCCTGGGCACCGAGATCGGCGCCGCCTGGCACGCCCTGGACATCAGCAACGCCGGCCCCGGCACCAAGGGCAAGTGGCGGGTGGCGAGCCTGCCGGGTGGGCCGTCCAACCTCGGCGGGTCCTTCCTGAGCATCCCCGCGACCAGCGGCAACCCCGAAGAGGCCTTCAAGGTCATCAGCTGGATCCTCGACCCGGAGAACCAGGCCCGCGGCTTCACCGACGCGGCCCTGTTCCCGACCGCCCCGGCCGCGTACAAGCTGCCCGCGCTGACCGGCGGCGACGCCTTCTTCGGCGGCCAGAAGACCATCGAGATCTTCGGTCCGGCGGCCGAGAAGATCCCCGCCGCCTACGAGGCCCCGGCCGACGCGGCGGTCGCCGCGCCCTTCTACAGCGAGCTGACCAGTATCGAGGCCAAGGGTAAGGACCCCGAGCAGGCATGGAAGGACGCGGTCAGCCAGGCCAAGCAGATCGCCAAGCGTCAGGGAGTGAAGTGACATGTCGTCAAGCCCGGTAGCCGGCCCGGCCCCCACCGGACCGTCCTCCGGATCCGGTGCCGCGCCCGTCGGCCGGCAGGCTGCGGACCGCCCGCGTGGCGGCCCGGGCCGGCACGGCCGCCGGGTCCGCCCGGTGTCGGCCGGGCCCCGGCCCGGGCCACGGCGGCGGGTCGCCCGGCACTGGCCGCAGTACCTGGCCATCTCGCCGTACTACCTGATCTTCTCGGTCTTCATGCTCTTCCCGGTGATCTACACCGTGTATCTGGCGTTCCAGAAGTGGGACGGCATCGGGGACATGCACTTCGTCGGGTTCCAGCAGTTCCGCTTCCTGTGGGACGACCCGGTGTTCTGGCTGTCCGTCCGCAACACCCTCGTCATCTGGGTGCTGTCCACCGTGCCGATGCTCTTCCTGGCCCTGGTGCTCGCGGTGCTGGTGAACTCGACCAAGCGGCTCACGGCCTTCTACCGGGTCGCCTTGTTCATCCCCAGCATCACCTCGCTGGTGGCCATCGCGATCTTCTTCGGGGCGATCTTCAGCAACAACTTCGGCCTGATCAACGCCATTCTCCGGTCGATGCACCTGGCCGCCGTGCCCTGGATGAGCAACGAGTGGACGATCAAGTTGGTGATCGCGGCGCTGATGACCTGGCAGTGGACCGGCTACAACGCGATCATCTACCTGGCCGGTCTCCAGGCCATCCCCTCGGAACTCTATGAGGCCGCCAAGATGGACGGGGCCGGCCCGGTGCGGATCTTCTTCTCCCTCACGATCCCGCTGCTGCGGCCCATCATCCTGTTCACCGTGGTGGTCTCCACCGTCACCGGCCTGCAGAGCTTCACCGAACCACAGGTGCTCTTCGGCAGCGACGCGTCCACCAACCCCAACTCCGGCGGACCGGGCCAGGCGGGCCTGACCACCTTGCTGTACTTCTACCACCAGGCCTTCGACAACAACGACTTCGGCTACGGGGCTGCCATCGTCTGGGCCTTCTTCCTGGTGATCCTGCTCATTGTCCTCATCAACTGGCGCTTGGTGCAGCGTAAGGAGCGACGGCCATGAACGGCATGAACGGCTTGAACCGCAAACGTGTCCGGGGACTGAGCGTCCACGCGGTCCTGATGCTCGGCGTGGTCATCTCGGTGTTCCCGTTCTACTGGATCGTCGTCATGGCGACGAACACGTCGCAGGCCATCTACAGCTACCCGCCGAAGCTGTGGTTCGGCGGCAACCTGGTGACCAACATCCAGCACCTGTTCGACCGGATGGATTTCTTCGGGTCGCTGTTCAACACGGTGATCGTGGCGGTCTGTACCACCCTGCTGGTGCTGTTCTTCGACTCCCTGGCGGCCTTCGCCTTCGCCAAGTACGACTTCCCGGCCAAGAAGTTCCTGTTCGGCGTGCTGCTGTCGATGTACATCCTGCCGACCCAGCTGGCGATCATCCCGCAGTACGAGATCATGGTGCAGCTGGGCTGGCTGGGCACGCTCAAGGCGCTCATCGTGCCCGCCGCCGCCAACGCCTTCGGCATCTTCTGGATGCGGCAGTACACCACCACGAGTGTCCCCGACGAACTGCTGGACGCCGCCCGCATCGAGGGCGCCGGGTTCTTCCGCCTGTACTGGCACGTGGTGCTGCCCTGCGTCCGGCCGGCCCTGGCGTTCCTCGGCATCTACACCTTCATCGCCGCCTGGAACGACTACATCCTCCCCTTGGTGATGCTGGTCAACCCGGACCGCCTCACCCTCCAGGTGGCGCTGGCCCAGCTGTACGCCGGCCACTCCACCGACTACAGCATGGTGATGTCGGGGGTGCTCCTGTCGGTCATCCCGCTGGTGCTGGTGTTCACGTTCTTCGCCCGTGGATTCATCGCCGACGCCACCAAGGGCGCGCTGCGCTGACGGGGCCGACCTGTCACAACGAGACACAGCTGCCTGTGCCACCGGCGTGGAGGTCAGTCGAGGTCCACCGAGCCGTTGTTGGTCTTGTTCTCCTTGCTCGCCTTGTTGTCCTTGTTCGCGTGCAACTGGAGGAGGCCGGTGCTCTCCTCGGGGCGGCGGGCGGCGGGGTCCTGGCCGTTCAGGTTCTGCCGGACCGAGTCGAGGATCGTCAGGCCCTGGGACACCAGGCCGGCGGCGATCTCACCAAGACCGTCCGCGCCGTTTAGGACATTGACGTTGGCGCCGGCGAGGCCGCCGGCGGCCTCCTTCACGATCTGCGGGAGCTGGTCGATCAGCAGCCGGTCGAGCGCCACCCGGTCGTACGAGGCCGCAGCCTCGGCCTGGATCTTCATGCGCTGCGCCTCGGCGGCGGCGAGCACCCTGATCCGCTCGGCCTCGGCCTCGGCGGGCTTCACTATCTCCGCCACCAGCTGCTGCTGGCGCAGTTTCGCCTGGCGCAGGGCCAGGTCCGTCTGGGCGTCGAGGACCTCCTGCTGGGCGTGGGCCTGCGCCAGCGGCCCGGCCTGCGCGGCCCTCGCCTCGGCGCGGTCCACCTCGGCCGAGTACTCCGCCCTGACCACGGCGGTCTGCCGGGCGTACTCGGCCTGGTTGCGGGCCGCCACCTGCTCCGCCTCGACCGAGGCCTGGGTGGCCTGGGCCTGGGCGATCTGGGCCTGCCGCCGGATGGCCGCCTTGTGCGGCGCGGACATGGCCTCGATGTAGCCGACGTCGCCGTCGTCGATCGACTGGATCTGCAGCGAGTCCACGATCAGACCGATCTTCGCCATCTCGATCTTCGAGGTGTCCAGGACCTCCGCGGCGAGCTTCTGCCGCTCGGTGACGATCTCCTCGACCGTCATCGAGCCGATGATGGCCCGCAGGTGACCGGCGAAGATCCGGCCGGTCAGCACCGACATCTGGTCCTGGTCGGAGAGGAACCGCTGGCCCGCGTTGATGATGCTCTCGTGGTCGTTGCCGACCTTGAAGGCGATGACCGCGCGGACGTGCAGCGCGATGCCCTGCCTGGTCACGCAGGTCTCGGTGACCTCGGACTCGCACATCGACAGGGTGAGGAACCGGGTCTTGCGGAAGATCGGGAGCACGAACTTGCCGTGCCCCGTCACCACCCGGAACGGCGCGCCCCCCAGTCCCCGTCGGCCTCCCGAGATCAGCATCGCCTCGTCGGGAGCGGGAACGCGGTATCCGAACATGCTTCACTCCTCAGTCGGCGCCGGCGGGATCGCCGCCAGCGCGTCCAATGGATCCGCCCACGCGATGACGCCGACCTCGCGGCATCCACGCGACTCGATCACGAGCACCGTCGCCCCGGTGGGCAGGGGATCCTCGGACCAGGCGAGGAAGGTCTCGGAGCCGCCTCTGACCCGCACCAGGATCTCACCGGGGCCCGCGGATCCGCGGGTTCCGATGAGTACCTTCCCCGTACAGCCGATCACGGCCTCGTCCTGCGGCATCACGGCCGCCTTCCGTCGTCATGGCCCCAGGATTCCGACGATAGTCCCACCGGGGCCGGGGGCCCAACGAGTATGGCGATCCGGCCCACCGCGCTTCGCCTGCCCCAGCCTCCGACGCGTTCCGCCGTCGCATGCGGCACCGCGCCCCCGGCCGGCGCCCAGGGCCCTAACCCGCCGCGGCCCTCGGCTCACGCGGCAGCCCCAGGACCTTCTCCGCGAGGATGTTCCGCTGCACCTGCGAGGTCCCCGCGTAGATCGTGCCGGAGCGGGCGATCAGGTAGGTCGTGGACCAGGACGCCGAGGAGTTCGCGGCACCGGGGTCGTCGGTGCGGTAGGTGCGCAGGGGCGGGCGGCCGACCGGTACCTGGGCGTGCAGGCCCATGATGTCCATCGCCAGGTCGGTGACCTTGGTGTGGTACTCGCTCCAGTACAGCTTGGCGATCGACGACTCGGGGCCCGGATCGGCGCCCTTGAGCCAGCCGGTGAGGATCCGGTAGCCGAGATAGCGCATGATCTCGACCTTGGACCAGCACCAGGCGATCCGCTGCCGGATGACCGGGTCCTGGTCCTTGCCGTACAGGCGCGCCAGCTCGACGAGACGTTCGACCTCCGCCTTGAACAGGATCGGGTTGGTCGCCGCCTCCTCCCCGCGCTCCACACCGAGCAGGCTCTGGGCGACCGTCCATCCGTTGTCGACGCCCCCTACGACCAGGTCGGCCCGGGTGCGGGCGCTGCTGAAGAAGACCTCGTTGAAGTGCAGTTGCCCGCTCATCATGCGGAACGGACGCACCTCGACGCCGGGCTGGTCGAGCGGGACGAGGAGAAAGGAGATGCCGCGGTGCGGGGAGGCGTCCCGGTTCGTGCGGGCCAGGACGAAGATCCAGTCGCTGTGGTGGGCGCCGGAGGTCCACACCTTCTGGCCGTCGATCACCCACGTGTCGCCCTCCGGCACCGCTCGGGTTTTCAACGACGCCAGGTCCGAACCCGCGTCCGGCTCCGAGTACCCCTGACACCAGGTGTCCTCGCCGCTGAGGATGCGGGGGAGGAAACGGCGCTTCTGTTCCTCCGTGCCCCAGCGCAGCAGCGTGTTCGCCAGCATCTTCACGCCGAAGGTGTCCTGCGGCAGCCCGAACGGCACTCCGGCCAGGGCGAGCTCCTCCATCAGGACGACCTGGTGGAGCTTCGTGAGGCCCCGGCCGCCGTACCGCTCGGGCCAGGTGAGGGAGAGGTACCGTCGCTCGGCGAGGAGTCCGCGCCAGTCCCGGGCGAAGGCCCAGGCCGCCTCCTCGTCGAGCGCGCCGATGCCCTTCCAGTCGGGCGGCAGGGTCCCGGCGAGGAACGCCCGGACCTCGGTGCGGAACGTCTCGGTCTCCGGGGGATAGCTGATGTCCACCTGGCTTCTCTCCTCGTCCGGCCCGCCGGCGCAGTCCATCGCCGTATTGATTGTTTCAGCATAATAGGTTATCTATTTGAGAGGAATAGCGTCGAGCCAGGGCGGGCTGACATGGGACTGCTGGACGGCCGGAACGCGGTGATCACCGGCGGTGCACAGGGCATCGGCTTCGAGATCGCCGGTGTCCTCGGCGGCGCGGGCGCATCGGTCGTCCTCGGCGACATCAACGAGCAGGCCGCGGCCGAGGCCGCGGACCAGCTGGCCAAGAACGGCGTGGCCGCCACCTCGCTCCGCTGTGACGTCACCGACGAGGACGAGGTCGCCGCCCTCGTCGCCCACTGCACCGACACCTTCGGACCGGTCGGCGTCATGGTCAACAACGCCGGGATCACCCGGGACGCGACTCTGCGCAAGATGGCCCTCGCCGACTTCCGCGCCGTCGTCGACGTCCATCTGACCGGCGCCTGGAACGGCACCCGGTACGCCGCCGAGGCGATGCGCGCGCACGGTCAGGGCGGCAGCATCGTCAACATCTCCTCCATCGCCGGCAAGGTCGGCAACTTCGGCCAGACGAACTACAGCGCCGCCAAGGCGGGACTCGTAGGCCTCACCAAGGCCTCCGCCAAGGAACTCGCGAAGGCGAGCGTGCGCGTCAACGCCGTGCAGCCCGGTCTGATCCGCACCGCCATGACCGAGGCGATGCCCAAGGCCGCCTGGGACGCGAAGCTCGCGGAGATCCCTCTGGGGCGGGCCGGCGAGCCCGCCGAGGTCGCCCAGGTCGTCCTGTTCCTCGCCTCCGACCTGGCGAGCTACGTCACCGGAGCCGTGGTCGAGGTGACCGGCGGCCGGTACATGTGAGCGCCCCTGACCGACCGCAGCCCCGCCCGCCCCTGACCGACCGCAGCCTGACCGACCGCAGCCTGACCGACCGCAGCCCCGCCCGCCCCTGACCGACCGCAGTCCCGCTCCTTCTCAGCCCTGCCCCTTCTGGCCCCGCACCCACGTCCGTCCCCCTCACGAAAGGCCCACCCGATGCCCGCCCTCCTGCGTGACGCGGTGATCTGCGAGCCCCTGCGTACCCCCGTCGGCGGCTACGGCGGCGTCTTCCGCGACGTGACGGCGGCCGAACTCGCCGCCACGGTCGTACGTGCCGTGCTGGAACGCACCGGCATACCACCCGCCGCCGTCGACGACCTCCTGCTGGGCCAGTGCTACCCCAACGGCGAGGCCCCGGCCATCGGCCGTGTGGCCGCCCTGGACGCCGGTCTGCCCGTGGAGGTCCCGGGACTGCAGATCGACCGCCGCTGCGGCTCCGGCCTGCAGGCGATCATCACGGCGGCGATGCAGGTGCAGACCGGCGCGAGCGACCTCGTCCTCGCGGGCGGTGTCGAGTCCATGAGCCAGGCCGAGTTCTACACCACCGACGTCCGCTGGGGCGTACGCGGTGCGGGCACCACCTTGCACGACCGGCTGGCGCGCGGGCGCGTCACCTCCGGAGGCGTCAACCACCCCGTCCCCGGGGGCATGTTGGAGACCGCCGAGAACCTGCGCCGCGAGTACGCCATCCCCCGCGAGGAACAGGACCGACTCGCCCTGCGCTCCCACGAGAAGGCCGTCGCCGCTCAACGGGAGGGCCGGTTCGCCGACGAGATCGTGCCCGTCACCGTACGCGCCAGGAAGGGCGATACGGTCGTCGACACCGACGAACACCCGCGCCCCGACTCCTCGTTGGAGAAGCTCGCGACGCTGCGTCCGGTGCTCGGCCGCCAGGACCCGGAGGCGACCGTCACCGCGGGCAACGCCAGCGGGCAGAACGACGGCGCCGCACTCTGCGTCGTGACCCACCCCGAGCGCGCCGCCGAGCTGGGGCTCAGGCCCCTCGGCCGCCTGGTCTCCTGGGCCGTCGTGGGCGTACCGCCGCAGACGATGGGCATCGGCCCGGTGCCCGCCACGGCCCGGGCCCTGGAACGGGCCGACCTGAAGCTCGCCGACATCGACCTGATCGAACTCAACGAGGCGTTCGCCGCCCAGGTGCTCGCCTGCACCCGCGCCTGGGACCTGACCGAGACCGACTTCGAACGGTTCAACGTCAACGGCTCCGGCATCTCGCTGGGCCACCCCGTCGGAGCCACCGGCGGCCGCATCCTCGCCACCCTGCTGCGTGAACTCGACCGCCGCCAGGCCCGCTACGGCCTGGAGACCATGTGCCTCGGGGGCGGCCAGGGCCTGGCCGCGGTCTTCGAACGGCCCACCGACGCCATCAACGCCAATGGAGGACGCTGATATGGCCGGACTCATCGCCTACGGCGCCTACGTGCCGTACCACCGCCTCGCCCGGGCCGACGTCGCCGCCGTACTGGGCACGCGGGGAGGCAAGGGAACCCGCGCGGTCGCGGGCTACGACGAGGACACCACGTCCATGGCCGTCGAGGCGGCCCGCGGTGCCCTGGAGCGCGACTGCCTGCGCCCGCGCATCGGCCAGCTCTTCCTGGCCACCGCCGCCCCGGCGTACCTCGACAAGACGAACGCGACCGCCGTGCACGCCGCGCTCGGCCTGGACGAGCACGTGCTCGCCGCCGACATGGCCGGCTCGGTCCGCTCCGGCCTCGGCGCGCTGCTGACCGCCGCCCGCTCGCCGATCCCGACCCTGACGGTCCTGTCCGACCTGCGCACCGGCCTGCCCGGCGGCAGCGACGAGGTCGCGGGCGGCGACGGCGCGGCGGCCTTCGTCTTCGGCGGCCACCGCGACGGGGCACCCGTCATCGCGGAACTGCTCGCCCACGACACGGTCAGCGACGAGATCCTCGAACGCTGGCGCCTGCCCGGTGCCGCCTCCTCCCGGGTCTGGGAGGAGCGCTTCGCGGAGGAGATCTACGTGTCCCTCGCGGACAAGGCGCTCACCGCGGCCCTCGACCACGCGGCCCTCGACGTCGCAGCGATCGACCACTTCGTCGTTTCGGGGCTGCACGCGCGCGCGTGCGCGGCGGTACGGCGTGCCGCGGGCGTACGGCCCGAGGCGGTGACCTTGGACCTCGCCGGGGCGATCGGCAACGCCGGTACCGCCCAGCCCGGCCTCCTCCTCGCCGACGTGCTCGACCGGGCCGGGCCCGGCGAGCTCATCGCGCTCCTCGTGCTCGGCGATGGCGCCGGAGTCCTCCTGCTGCGCACCACCGACGCGCTCCCCGCCCACCGCGCGGCCCGCCCGGTCGCCGCCCAGATCGCCGCGGGCAGCGCCCCGATGCCGTACGCCACCTACCTCTCCTGGCGCGGCCTCCTGGACCGCGAACCGCCCCGCCGGCCGGACCCCGAGCCGCCGTACGCCCCGCCCGCACACCGCCGCACCGGCTGGAAGTACGGGTTCGTGGCCTCCCGCTGCGAGAAGTGCGGCACCCGTCATCTGCCGCCGGACCGGGTGTGCACCTCCTGCCGGAGCGTCGACGCCATGACCGACGAGCCGATGCAGCAGGTACGCGGCACGGTCGCGACATTCACCGTCGACCGGCTGGCGCACACGCCGAGTCCGCCGATGCTCGTCGTGGTCGTCGACTACGACGGCGGCGGCCGGTTCCGCTGCCAGCTCACCGACGCCACCGAGGCCGACGCCGTCATCGGCGCCCGGGTGGAGATGACCTTCCGGCGCACGGTCACGGCGTCCGGCGTCCACAACTACTTCTGGAAGGCCCGGCCGGTGCGCACGGGCGAGACCGAGGGGACACGCTGATGGGCTCGCACGGAATACGGGACCGGGTCGCGATCGTCGGCATGGGCTGCACGCCCTTCGGCGAGCACTGGACCCGCTCGGCGGACGACCTGCTGATCGACGCCGTGGGCGAGGCGGTGACCTCGGCCGGCATCACCCTCGACGACATCGACGCGTACTGGTTCGGCACCCAGGCCTCCGGCGTGTCCGGCCTGACCCTGAGCCGGGCGCTCCATCTGCCGAACAAGCCGGTCACCCGTGTCGAGAACATGTGCGCGACCGGCTCCGAGGCCCTGCGCAACGCCTGCTACGCCGTCGCGTCCGGGGCGTACGACGTGGCGATGGCGGTCGGCGTGGAGAAGCTCAAGGACTCGGGCATGTCCGGGCTGTCGGGCACCGTCATCCCGGGCGCGGGCGACGACAGCCGGGGGGAGATCACCGCCCCGGCCAACTTCTCCCTCCTCGCCCCCGCCTACGCCGCCAAGTACGGCCTGGGGGACGAGGAGATGAAGGACGTCATCACCCGTATCGCCTGGAAGAACCACGCCAACGGCGCCCGAAACCCCCGCGCGCAGTTCCGCAAGGAGGTGTCCCCGGAGCGCATCCGGTCGGCCCCCATCGTCGCGGGCATGCTCGGCGTGTTCGACTGTTCGGGCGTCTCCGACGGCTCGGCGGCGGCGATCGTCGTACGCGCCGAGGACGCCTACCGGTACACCGACAAACCGATCTTCGTGAAGGCGCTGTCCTTCGTCGCCGGCCCGGCGGACGGGCTCCTCGACCCGGAGTACGACTTCACCACCTTCCCCGAGGTCGTCGCCTCCGCCCAGGAGGCCTACCGGCAGGCGGGCATCACCGACCCGCGCACCGAACTCGCGCTGGCGGAGGTCCACGACTGCTTCACGCCCACCGAACTGGTGCTGATGGAGGACCTGGGGTTCTCCGAGCGCGGTCAGGGATGGAAGGACGTGACCAGTGGGGCGTTCGACCTGGACGGTTCGCTGCCCGTCAACCCGGACGGCGGCCTGAAGGCCTTCGGCCACCCCATCGGCGCCTCCGGCCTGCGCATGATGTTCGAGGCGTGGCTGCAACTGCGGGGCGAGGCACCGGCCGAGCGGACCGTGCAGTCCGTGGCCGAAGGACGCTCGCTCGCCCTGACGCACAACCTCGGCGGCGGACCCGGCGAGTGCGTCTCGTTCGTGTCGGTCGTCGGCAGTCAACTCACCGAGTAGAAAGGGCGGTTCGGTCATGGGACGACTCGAAGACAAGATCGCCGTCGTCACCGGGGCCGCGTCCGGCATCGGCGCGGCCACCGCCCGTCGCCTGGCGGCCGAGGGCGCGCACACGGTGGTCGCCGACATCGACCTCGACGGCGCCGAGGCGGTGACGGAGGAGATCCGCGCCGCCGGGGGCTCCGCGACGGCGGTGGTCGTCGACCTCGGGGACGTGGAGAGCGTACGGGCCATGGTGGCCGCGGCGGTCGAGACGTACGGCGGGCTCGACGTCCTGCACAACAACGCGGCCGCCACCCACCTGGCCGCCCGCCAGGACCTCGCCGTCCTGGAGGCCGATCCGGCCGTGTGGGACGACACGATGCGGATCAACCTCCGCGGGACCATGGTCGCCGTCCAGGCCGCCGTCCCGCACATGGTCGCGCGCGGCGGCGGCTCGGTCATCAACACCTCGTCCGGCGCCGGTCTCGCCGGCGACCTGCGCAATCCCGCGTACGGCGCATCCAAGGCCGCCCTCATCAACCTCACGCAGTACGTCGCCACCCAGTACGGCAAGCAGGGTGTGCGCTGCAACGCCATCGCGCCCGGATTCATCGTCACGCCCGCCAGTTCCGGTTCGGCGCACGGGGCGATCCGGGAGGCGATGTTGCGGCATCACCTCACCCCGCGGCTGGGGCGCCCGGAGGACGTCGCCTCGGCGGTCGTCTTCCTCGCCTCCGACGAGTCGGCCTTCATCACCGGGCACACCCTGCGCGTGGACGGCGGGCTGCTGTCCCACCAGCCGTACGTCGCGGACCTGCGGGACGCATGACACGACTCCCGCCGTAGCCGTAGCCGTAGCCGTAGCCGTAGCCGTAGTCACCGCAGTCACCGCAGTCACCGCAGTCACCGGAGGCGCTTGAGGACAGCGCCTCCGGCTTTCCGCCGTCCCGGTGTGCGGCGGCCGGTCAGGCCAGCGCCTCCGGCTCCAGGTCGCCCAGGTAGGCCGCCCGGACCGCCGGGTCGCTCCGCACCTCTTCCGGTGTACCGGCGCAGATCCGCCGCCCGAAGTCCAGGACGACCACCTGGTCGCAGACGCTCATGACCATGTCGACGTCATGCTCGACGAGCAGCACCCCCATGCCCCAGTCCTCGGCGAGCCGCCGTACCAGATGGGCCAGTTCCCGCGTCTCCTCGTCCGACAGCCCCGCCGCCGGTTCGTCGAGGAGCAGCACGGACGGCGAGGCCGCCACCGCACGGGCGATGGCCAGCAGCCGCCGCTCGCCGTACGACAGGTCGCCCACCGCCCGGTACAGACTGTCCTGGAGACCGAACTCCCGTACCGCGACGAGTGCATGGGCGGGGAGCGGGCGGCTGCCGGGACGGACCAGGTCGGTGAGGCGGGCCCACCGGCCGGGCCGGTCGCAGGCCGCGTACAGGTTGTCCAGGACGGTCATGTCCTCGAACAGCTCCAGCGACTGGAAGGACCGGCTGAGACCGGCCGCCGCCCGTCGGTGCACCGGCATCCGGGTCGCGTCCCGGTCACCGAGGCGCACGCTGCCGGACGCGGCCCGGGTGAAGCCGGTGACCGCGTCGATGGCGGAGGTCTTGCCGGCGCCGTTGGGTCCGATCAGCCCCACGACCCGGCCCGGCTCCACGTCCAGCGAGAGTCCCTCGACGGCGACGACACCGCCGTAGCGGACGGCGAGGTCCCGCACGTGGAGGGAGAGGGGCGCGGCGCGGGTCACTTCCGGGACGGCTGCGGGCACGTCCTCGCCCTCGTCGGTGCGGACGGTCGGCGCCCGCTTCGGGGACAGCCTGCGCCGGACGCCCGCCGCCTGTCTGCCGAGTTCCTCGGCGATACCGTCCTGGTTGCCCACCAGCGTCAGCACCAGGATGATCCCGCCGATCAGCGGCATCCACTCGCTCAGCCCGGGCAGCACCAGGTCCCCGAAGCGGGCACCCACAGTGCCCGCGGCGAAGGTCGCGCCGAACAGCGGGCCGACGAGGAAGCCGACGCCGCCGATGACGGCGAGTCCGAGCGCGGTGATGGAGTCGAAGCTGGCGAAGTCGGAGAAGACCACCGAGGTCGAGCGGAAGCCGGTGAGCACGCCGGCGAGCGCGGCGATGGCCGCGGACAGGCCGAAGGCGTAGAGCTTGGCCGCGCGGACGTCGATACCGAGCGCGGCGGCGGCCCGCTCGTTCGCCCGGACGGCGATGAGGCGGCGGCCGGTTCGGCTGCGCCGGACGTTGGCGACCACGAGCGCGGCGGCGACGAACAGCACGAGCACGACGGAGGCGTACCGCTGCGGATGGTCGACTCCGGAGATGCCGATCCCGAAGAGGGTCTGCTTGCCCACGGCGATGCCGTCGCTGCCGGCGGTGGTGGACAGATCGGTGTTCTGGAAGACCATGGCCTCCAGCGTGGTGCCGAGGCCGAGCGTGATGATCGCGAGGTTGACGCCGCGGGTGCGGACTGCCGGCAGCGCGAACAGCAGGCCGATCGGTACCGTGCCCAGCACGCCTGCCACCAGGGCGAGTTCGAACGGCCAGCCCCAGTCGGCCGCCGCGTGCCCGGCGATGAAGGCGCCGGTCCCGGCGAGGGCGTAGGCCGCGAGGGAGACCTGCCCCGCATAGCCGGTGACCACGGTGATCGACAGGATGATCAGCGAGAGGACCAGGGTGGTGGTGATCGCGTCGGCCCACAGCGGGGTGGAGACGCTGACCAGTACCAGCCCGACCACGACCGCGACGGCCAGCGGTACGGGGCGCACCCGTCCGGTGCCCAGGGCGGGCAGCCGGTCCAGGAACGTGCCGCGCAGCGGGAGCGCCCGGCCGCGTGCGACCAGCACCAGGGCGATGAAGAGGAACGGGACCGACGAGGCGAGCCCGGTGACGCCGGTGCCGAAGCGGGTCAGCTCCGACTGCACGACCCCGATGACCAGGCCGCCCGCCAGGGTGATCGGGAACGACGAGAAGCTGCCGACCAGGGCGGCGGCCAGCGCGCTCAGCAGGAGGGTGGTCAGCCCGGTCACCGACAGACCGATGACCGGCACGATCAGGATGGCCGTCAGCCCCGCGAGTGCCGAACCCAGTGCCCAGTTGCCGGTGGCGATGAGGTCCGGGGACCAGCCGAGGGAGGCGGCGACGCCCTCGTTCTCGGCGACCGCGGTGGTGCCCAGGCCGAACAGGGTGCGCCGGTAGAGGAGATGGAGGACCGCGGTCACCCCGAGCGCGATGCCGAGCAGCCACACGCGGTCCTCGGAGACCGTCGCCCCGGCGATCGTCAGCAGCTTGGTGGGCAGCTTGCCCGGCACCAGCTGCAGGCTGTCGCCGTACCGTTTGACGGCGATCGCGGTGAGCACGATGAACACCGCCAGGGTGCCCACCAGACGGGCCAGCGAGGACGCCCGGCGCAGCGGACGGAGCACCAGCAGGTGGGTGAGGACGCCCAGCGCCGCCGAGGTGAGTACACCGCAGGCGGTGGCGGGCCAGTACGGCACGCCGTGCTGGACGGAGAGCTCCCACTGGACGTAGGCGCCGGCCATGCCGACCGCGCCGTGCGCGAAGTTCAGGACGCCGGAGCCCCGGTAGACCAGCACGATGCCGTGCGCGGTGAGCGCGTAGAGCGCTCCCAGCCCCAGGCCGAGCAGCGCGAACCGCAGGATGTCGTCCATCGGGGAACCTCCCAGAGCGAGGCGAGACAGCACATTCATTTAAATAATTGTGCCGAGAGTACTTCACTAACTCGAAAACGCACCCCATGCTGTTCGCCATCTCGATGACGAGCTCAGCGGAGGAACCATGAACGACTCACGACGGCGCAGAACCACCGCTGCGAGCTGTCTCGCGGTGACCGGAGTCCTGCTCGCGGCAGGGTGCGGGGGAGAGGCGTCCGGCAGTTCGGCCGAGACCTCCTCGCTGAAGGGCGCACCGGTCAAGGTGATGGTCTGGACGCCGGAGGACACCCAGGGCAGCGCCCAGCCCGGGGTCCGGCTCACCGCCCAGGCGTACGAGAAGTGGATCAACGCCAACGGCGGCATCAAGGGCGGCCCGCTGAAGGTCCTCACCTGCAACGAGAAGAACAACCCCGACGAGGCCGAGAAGTGCGCCCAGCAGGCGGTCGCCGAGAAGGTGGTCGCGGTGGTGGGTTCGTACAGCCTCGCAGGTGACCGCTACATGCCGATCCTGCAGAAGGCCGGCATCCCGTACCTCGGCGGCACCGGCGTCTCGGCGGCGGAGTTCTCCAACCCGCTGTCGTTCCCGGTCAACGGCGGTACCCCGGTGGTGTTCGCGGCCCATGGCCGGCAGCTGGTGCAGAGCGGCTGCAAGAAGATCTCCGGCGTGCGCTACGACGTGGCCGCCGCCGCCGTCGTCTCGCAGTTCCTCACCCTCGGCGCGGTCTCGGCCGGAGGAGCGGCGCCCAAGGACATCAAGGTGCCGCTCACCGCCACCGACCTCGCTCCGCAGGTCGCCGCCGCGACCAAGGGCAGCGACTGCGTGAGCGTCATCATGGGCACCGCCTCGGGCCTGTTCGTGAAGTCGTACGTGCAGTCCGGCGCCAAGACGAAGCTCGGCAGCGTCGTCGGGAACCTCACCCCGCAACTCGCCGAGAGCACCGGCGGCAGCGGCAGCCCCCTGGAGGGCGCCGCGATCACCGGCTACTACCCGCCGACGACGGACGCCGCCTGGAAGGACTTCCTCGCGGCAACCAAGGGCGACAAGGACATCGACCCCACCAACGGAGCCAACGCCACGACCTGGGTGGCCTTCAAGGTCTTCACCGAGGCCGCCAAGAAGCTCCCGACGATCACGGCGAAGGCGCTGGTGCAGGAGCTCGACACCACTGCGGGCATCGACACCGGCGGCCTGACCCCGCCGCTGAACTGGAAGGCGTCCACAGCCCTGCCGATCAAGGGCCTCGACCGTATCCACAACACCACCGCCACCGAGCTGACCATCCGCGACGGGAAGATCGACTGGCTGAAGCCCGGATCGACCTTCGTCGACGTCCGCAAGGTCCTGACGGCCACGTCGTCCGGCTGAGGAGCGGCCCCGTGCCCGACACCGACGCACCCCTGATCGAAGCACGCTCCCTGTCCGCCGGATACGGCAGCCAACCCGTCGTACGCGACCTCGACCTGGAGGTCCGTCCCGGCGAGGTCGTCGCCCTGCTCGGCCCCAACGGCGCGGGCAAGACCACCACCCTCCGGGCGCTCTCCGGCGGCCTGGCCCCGATGCGCGGCGAGGTCCGCTGGCTGGGCGAGCCCGGCCGCGCACCGCTGCACCGCCGTGCCCGCCAGGGCCTGGCGTACGTCGGTGAGCGGGCGGTCTTCACCCGGCTCGACACCGCCGACAACCTACGGGTGGGCCGGGTGACGACGAAGCAGGCCCTGGGACTCTTCCCCGAACTCGAAAAACGCCTGAGGACCGGCGCGGGCATGCTCTCCGGCGGCGAGCAGCAGATGCTGTCGCTGGCCCGCGCGCTGTGCCGCGCCCCCAGGCTGCTCCTGGCGGACGAACTGTCCCTCGGTCTCGCCCCGCTCGTGGTCGACCGCCTCCTGCGTGCCGTGCGGGACGCGGCGGACGCGGGCCTGGGCGCACTGCTGGTCGAACAGCATGTGCGCAAGGTGCTGGACATCGCGGACCGCGTGTACGTCCTGCACCGCGGCCGCGTCACCATGACCGGCACCCCGAAGGAACTGCGCGCGAATCTGGACGCGATCGAGTCGTCGTACCTCGCGGCGGACCCCACGCACGCGGCGGAGAAGACAACGTATGTAACCGACTGACGTATGCAACCGACTGACGTATGCAACCGACTGACGTATGCAACCGACTGCCGTGCGCAACCGACTGCCGTGCGCAACCGACTGCCGTGCGCAACCGACTGAGTATGCAACCCACTGACGTATGCAACCCACTGAGGTGAATGCCGTGGCAAGCGCACGCGAGCAGATCCGATCCCTGGTCCGGTCCGGTGACACCTTCGACCAACCCGCCGACGCTCTACGGGAGCTGCAGCTGGAGGCCGCGCGGGAGGCGTTCGCCGCCCATCGCGAGCGCATCCCGCTGTTGCGCACCCGGGCGGAGGACACCGGCGTCGACGAGGTCACCGGCCTCGACGACCTCGTGCCGCTGCTCTTCTCGCACACGAGCTACAAGTCGTACCCCGTCTCCCTCATCACCGCCGGCCGATGGGACCGGCTCCTGCGCTGGTACACGACCGTGTCGGCGGTCGAACCGGACGACGTCGACATGGACGGCGTCGCCGACATCGACGAGTGGACCGACCGCATCGCCGCCGCCGGTCACCGCCCCTACATCACCAGCGGCACCTCGGGGAAGGTCTCCTTCCTCAACTGCGATGCCGGCGACCTGAGTTTCCTGCACGACATCCTGGAACACCTCACGTGCTGGCCCGACCCCCTGCCGCCGAAACCCACCCGCCACGGTTATCTGCTCGCACCCGCGAGCGGACCGATGCGCTCCATCGACGGCTTCCGATGGCACGCCGAGGTCTTCGCACGACCCGGCGGGACCCGGCTGCTCACCGAGGACCCGATGCGGGTGTCCGAGCTGATGAGCAGCGCGCTGCTGCGCCGCCGGGCGGCGGAGGGCACCGCGACCCCGCAGGAGATCAGCTCCTTCGAGACCGCCTCCGAGGCCCGCGAGCAGGAACTGGGCGCGGCCGTGGCCCGGATCGTCGACGACATCGCCGCGCACCGCGACGAGCCGCTGCTGATCGCCGGGATGAACAACCAGCAGTTCACGCTGATCCAGGGCCTGCGCGCCCGCGGTGTACCCGACGGGAGCCTGCACCCGGACACGCTGGTGCTCAGCGGCGGCGGAAACAAGGGCCGTGTCCTGCCCGACGACTACCAGCAGCAGTTCGCCGCCTTCTACGACGGGGTACGCCGCGTACGCAGCTACGGCATGACCGAGCTCCAGGGCTCCTGCCTCGCCTGCGAGAAGGGCAACTACCACGTGCCGCCCTGGGTGGTCCCGCTGGTGCTCGACGAACTCGGCGAGACGCTCCTGAACCCCGAACACGGGGTCGTGGAGGGCCGGTTCGCCTTCCTCGACGTCTCTCTGGAGGGCCGCTGGGGCGGGCTGATCAGCGGCGACCGGGTCTTCGTGGACTTCTCGACGTGCGACTGCGGCCGCACCGGACCGACGGTCCTGCCGGACATCCAGCGCTACGGCGACCTCGGCGGCGACGACAAGATCACCTGCGCCGCGACACTCGACTCCTATGTGCGGGGGATGATCCACTGATGAGCGGCACGGCACTCGACGGCACCGCGGCAGGCTCCGTGTCCGTCGTCCATGTGGTCCGCGGCGAGGTCGACCACGGCTCGCCCACCTCCCACGGCCGGCCGGGCGCGGTGTTCACCGCTCCGGCCCTCGACCTGGACCGTCTGGTGTGGCCCCGCGCCGAACCAGGCCCCGCCTTCCAGGTGCCCGTCGCGGAGATCGTCGACCTGCTGGTGGAGACCGGCGAGGCGCTCAGGGCGGACCGCGACGGCCTGCTCGCCGAAGCCCTGGAACGAATGGCCCGGGTCAGCCCGCTGCCGGTTGAGGTGCTGGAGCGTGCCTACGCCGTGCTGTGGCGCAGCTTCCAACGGCCCGGCCTGTACGCCCAGATCGACCACGAACTCGGCGGGGCGGACGTACTCGACGGCTGGCGCGAGGTGCGGCTGCCCGAGGACCGGATCGCGGCCACCCGCGCGTTCCCGCCGCGCCTGGTGCACATCATCGCCGGCAACGCACCCGGCGTCGCGGCGATGTCCGTCGTGCGCGGCGCCCTCACCAAGGGCGTCAACCTGCTGAAGCTGCCCTCGAACGACCTGTTCACCGCGACCGCGATCCTGCGCACGATGGCCGCGGTCGCCCCGGGCCATCCCGTGGTGCGCTCGTTCTCCGCGGTGTACTGGCGCGGCGGCGACGAGACGGTGGAAAGCGTCCTGTTCCGGCCGCAGTTCTTCGACAAACTGGTCGCCTGGGGCGGCGAGAGCACGATCCGTGGCGCGCTGAGGTACGTCGGCCCGGGGTTCGAGCTCGTCTCCTTCGACCCCAAGACGTCCATCTCGCTGATCGGCCGCGAGGCCTTCGAGTCCCCGCAGACCCTCGCCCGGGCCGCCGACGCGGGCGCCGCCGACGCCACGTTCTTCAACCAGCAGGCGTGCGTGGCCAGCCGCTTCCAGTTCGTCGAGGGTTCCTGGGAGGACGCCGACCGCTATGCCGCCCTGCTGTGCGAACGGCTGGGAGTGGCCAGGGAGTTCAGCTCGGCCGGCGGCCCGCGGGTCGCCGCGGAACTCCGCGAGGAGATCGACGTTCTGCGTTCCCTGGCGCCGGAGTACCGGGTGTGGGGCGGCTACGACGGCCGGGGCCTGGTCATCCGCTCGCCGGAACCGGTGGACTTCCACCCGGACGGAAAGATCGTCGACGTCGTCCCGGTCACCACCCTGTCCGAAGCCGTCAGCCACGCCGGGGTCGCCACCCAGACGGTCGGCGTGTATCCCGACGCCCGCAAGGCGGAACTGCGGGACGCCCTCGCCTGCGCAGGGGTGCAGCGTGTGGTGTCCCTCGGCAGAGCAGGCGGCATGCCGCCGGGCCTCTCCCACGACGGCTTCTACCCGCTGCAACGGCTCATGCGCTGGGTGAACGACGAGTGACACCGCGGGCGGACCTGTCCCTGCGCTACGGGGCCACGGGACGGCCCGAGCGCCGCTACCGGTTCCTCGGGAGGCCGGGAGAACTGCGGCGCGGCGACGAAGCCCGCGCGTGAGGCAGGTCACTCGGCGCTCCTGAGACAGGTCACTCGGTGCTGCGGAGCGCGGTCCAGGTGTCGTGGCCCACGATGCCGTCGGCTTCTAGTCCCCTGGCGCTCTGGAAACTCCGCACCGCGGACGCCGTTCCGGGACCGAACTCACCGTCCGGCCCCGTGCTCCCCACGCTGTAACCGCGCCGGGTGAGCATGCACTGCACCTGCAGCACGCGTTTGCCGCTGTCCCCCTGGCGGGTGCGTCCGTTGCCGGAGTAGTGCGTGCAGTCGGAGATCCAGGGCGGGGTCCCCGGCTCGGGGGGAGAGCCGCTCGTGGCGGTGCCCGGGCCGGCGGAGGCGCTGTGCTCCACGGAGGGGGCGGAGGGGGCGGCGGGAGAGCCGCGGCGGCCCGTTCCGGCGGAGCCGGAGGATTCGGGGGACTCGGCGCCGCCGCCGGTGTTCGCGGCGCCCTCGGCACTCTCGGCGGCCCCGACGGTCCGTTCCGGGGCGCCGGAGGTGGTGGGCGGGGAGGCGGTACCGCCGGGCACACCGCCGGCGGTCGACGCACCGGCCTCGGGGGAGCCGGCGGTCGCGGGGGCGTCCTGGGGAACGAGCACGAAGATCCCCGCGGCCACCGCGAAGAGGACGACCCCCGCGGCGACCGCCAGCAGCGGCTTCTTCCGTGACCGGGCGCGGGTTCCTGCTTCCGTCTCCGTGCGTAATGGCTCCGGCGAGGTGCCGACGGACGGGTCCGGCGCAGGGCGGCTCGGATCCGTTCGCTCGGCCGGGGCCGACGGCACCGCTTCGGCAGGACCGGCCAGGTGCGCTGGAACCGCCTTCGCAGGACCGGCCAGGTGCGGTGGCACCGTCGTCGCCGGGTCGGCCGGGGTTCGTAAGCGAGCCTTCCGCTCGACGGGGAGGTGGCGGAGCACCTCGAACGCCCGTTGCCTGGCCAGCGTTCTGCCGGCCAGCGGCTCGGGCCAGCCGGCGGTCCCGGTGTCCGTCCCGGCCGCGTCGATCAGTTCCTGCGGAGCGGGCCGCCGCTCGGGCTCCTTGGCCAGGCAGGCGGACAGCAGAGAACCGAGCGTCGGGTCCGCCGCCGAGATCTCACCGATGAGCTCCGGATTCGGTTCCTCGAACGCCACGCGGTGCATGACGTCCACTCCCGACCCGTCGCCGAACGGGGCACGCCCGGTCGCCGCGTAGACGAGGGTCCCGGCCAGGGAGAACACATCGGACCGCGTGTCCGACGTGCCCGTCCTCAGGTGCTCCGGCGACATGTACGCCGGCGTTCCCACGCGGTTGCCCGTGCCGGTGAGGGAGCTCGCGTCCACGGCCTTGGAGAGGCCGAAGTCGATCACGTACGCGCCGTGGACGCACAGCAGCACGTTGGACGGCTTGAGGTCCCGGTGCACGATGTCCGCTGCGGCCAGGTCGGCCAGCGCCCGCCCCAGCTCCGCCACCAGCCGCCACACCGCGGCCGTCTCCAGGGGCCCGTTCTCCCGTACGGCATCGGCCAGATCGTGCCCCGGCAGGTACTCGGTGGCCATCCACAGCAGTTCGTCCTGGAAGCCCGTGCCGCACAACCTCGGGGTGTGCGGTGTGCGGATCCGGGCGTGCACCGACGCCTCCCGTTCGAACCGGCGCCGAAATTGGGAGTCGTCCGCGTACTCCGGCCTGATGACCTTCACCGCGACCAGACCTGGACCGCCGTCCGCGGGACAGGCGAGGTAGACCCGTCCCATGCCGCCGCTGCCGAGCAGCGCCAGCGGCAGATAGGGTCCGATGCGGACCGGGTCGCCGCGGTGCAGGGGTGCGGCACCGGTCTGGCGCAGCGCGGCCGTCTCGCTTGTCGGGGACCCCGGTGGCACCGGCCGCTGCTCTGACACGCATCTCCCGAAGTGATGTTCGCCGTACGTTCGTTCGGCGCCAAGGGAAGAAGAGGCTAACCCAGCACCGGCGAACGTTCAGGGTTTCCGTCACTTCGGCCCGGACGGCGAAGATCCCGCCCTATGACGTCCGAGGGTCACAACCGCCCCGCTGTCCTCTCTCATGGAAGTCAAGCCGACGGGGGAGTCGGAAGGCGGCTGGTCCGGGTCCGTACGACCGGACGAAGGCAGGGGGTGGCCACGGTGCGGGCTTCGAGGTTCGTTTCCACGGTGGCGTTGTCGATGTGCGTGGCGGCGATGGCGGGCGGCTGCGCCGACGGCACGGACCGGAACAACGCGGGGGAGCCGCGACCCGTACCGCGGTCCGCCCGAGTCCAGGGCGATCTGCTGAAGAACGCCGAATCCGCGCTCGTACAGCGGTGTTTGACGGTGCGTCAGGTAGCGCTGCCCGCAGTGCCGAGCGGATCGGGGACCGGGAGCGAGACCGGTTCCGGGACCGGATCCGAAACCCGTTCCGAAACCGGGTCCGGAACCGAAACCGCTGACGGTGCCGTGCAGCCCCAGCAAGCCACAGGTCGGCGCCAGTTCCCGTACGGGATCGACGACCCCGCCTGGGCCGCCCGGCACGGCTTCGGCGGCGTGCCGGAAACCGGTGGCGGCGCCCGCGGTGACGGAGCCGACGCCCGGCGCACACAGCAGCAGCCCCGGACGGAGTCCGGCAGGCGGGCGGCAGAGCGGCAACAGAGGCTGACCGACGCGATGTTCGGCAGTGGACGCCGTGAACTGTCCACCCGGACGGCCACCGGACTCGTCGTCACAGCCAACAGTGACGGCTGCCTCGCCCAGGCGCAGCGCGTCCTCTACGGCGACCAGGCGCGCTGGTTCCGTACCGAGGTCGCGGTGAACAACCTTGAGGCCGCCGCGCGCCACCGGGTGACCCAGGATCCGGCCTACCGGGCGGTGCTCGCCCGCTGGGCGCGCTGCGTCGCCCCGGTGCACAAGGCCGAGGACCCGGCCGGACTGCGCAGCGTGTGGCAGCGCCGCGCCCGCGATCTCGACCGACGGCAGGCCTCGGATCTGCAGCAGCGGTACGCCGTGGCCGAGGCCCGCTGCGTACGGCGCACGGACCTCGCCGGCACCGGCACCCGCCTGGAGAAACGCCACGCGGCCGAACTGCGCGCCGAGTACACCGACCAGATCGCCGACCACCGGCGGATGCGCGAGCACGGTCTGCGCTACGCGGTCCAGCACGGCCTCTGAGCCGTCTCCCCGCAACCACACCGGACTCCCGGAGTCTGACCGGTCGATCACCCGGCAGGCCACCGGGCCGAGCGAGCGCGCCCGGCCGAGGGCCACTCGACTCACTCACCGAGATCACCGAGATCACCGAGATCACCGAGATCACCCGCGATGGCGGAGATCACGGAGATCACGGAGATCACAGGACCACACGAAAGGGATCGACATCATGCGCAAGACCTTCATCTCCGCGGCCGGCATCCTCCTCGCCGCCGGCGCCGCCCTGGCCGTCGCGCCCGGTACCGCACAGGCCGCCGCGCCCTGTGCCTCCGGGAGTTTCTGTGCCTACACCGACGCCAACTTCGGTGGCCTGTCCGTCGGTTGGACCGGCGACGACGGGTGGTGGGAGAGCAACATCGCGGACGAGGACAGCTCGTGGGCCAACCACGGCATCTCGGGCCCGGGCATCAAGGACCACGTCAAGGTCTACGCCAGCGCGTGGCAGGGCGGCGGTGTCACCATCTGCCTGGCCCCCGGTCAGGAGGTCGGCTACGACGCCGGCGCGAACGACCGGGGCGACTCCCACATCTGGACCACCGGCTGCTGAACGCCCGGACGAGGCCCGTCACCCCGGTGTCACACCGGGGTGACGGGCCTCGTCGGTCCGTCGGAACGCCCAGTCCGTCCGCGGTTCCACCACGAACCGGAAGACACGCCGTACGGGCGGGGTGCACAGCACGGTCACGACCGTGGCGGCCACGACGGTGACGGTGATCTCGCCGAGCGGCCGGTGGACCCAGGCAGGCCCGTACCAGCCCCAGAACTTGGCGCCCTGGGCCACAAATCCGTGCAGCAGATAGCCGTAGAGCGTGCCCGCGCCCAGCATGGTGAACCAGGTGCGCCGGCCGGGCACCCAGGAGAGGAAGCAGGCGACCAGGAGCAGGGCGACCGCGAAGAGCCCCAGCGTCATCACCGGCCCGTACCAGGCGGGTGCGCCCAGTTCCACGGCGCTGTCGTCGTGGAAGAACCAGGCGGCGGTCATCCGCGGCACCGCCCAGTACGCCACGCCGAGCGCGCCGGCGAACACCGGTACCGCCAGAAGACGTACCCGACGGCGGCGGACCAGCCGGAAGTGCTCCGGCTTCAGACACAGGCCCAGCACGAAGTACGGCAGGAACTGCAGGGTGCGCTGCAGGGCGAGATCGTCACCGATCGGCGCCAGGGTGGCCAGCGCGGCGATCGCGAGGGCGAGGGGGAGCGGCCACCGTACGGTCCGCCAGAGGGGGGTGGTCAGCCGCCAGATGAACAACGCCGCCAGGAACCAGGTCAGATACAGCGGGTCCAGCAGGCTGATCGGACGGTCGGGGGCGCTGTCGGTCCAGCGGGTGTAGAGGGTGTACGCCGTCTCGAAGACCACGTACGGCACGACCAGTTGCGTCACCAGCCGCCTGAGCCGCTCCGGGCGGGCGTCGAAACTCCGGGAGAAATAGCCGGAGACGATGATGAACGCCGGCATGTGGAAGGCGTAGACGAACATGTAGAGCGCGGCGGCCGCCCTGCTGCCGTCCCTCAACGGCTCCCACGCGTGTCCCGCCGCGACCAGCACGATGGTCAGGTACTTGGCGTTGTCGAAAAACGCGTCGCGCTGCTTCGCCGGCCCGGGTGCGGGCCGGGCCGAAGGCGTCGTACCGCGCTCCGACGGTGGTCCTACCGGAATGACAGTGCCGGAGTCGCCGGGAGCGACGGTTGTGGTGTCACGGAGAGACATCCCGAGCGCCTCACCGACTCGGAATGACGTAAACCTCTCCGGGGCAAGTCGTGGCACAGGTCACAGGAGGGCGACGTTCTCGCTCAGCGGTCCGACAGTTCAGCCCGGTCCGGGTCGGTCCGGGAATCCAGTCCGCTCTGGGTCGGTCCGGTAATTCAGTCTGGTATGGGTTGATTCGGGAATTCGGTCCGCTCTGGGTCGGTCCGGTCTTCAGCCCGGTCCCGGTCGGTCCGGGGAGGCGGTCCGGTCCGGGTCGGGTCGCGCCGAGGGACGCAGCGTGCCGACCGTCCTCAGCAGCCGGTCGGCCGGCTCGCGCAGGGTGGGATGGGCCAGGACCGTGTTCCGCAGCCCGCGCACCGGCCTGCGCCACAGCTTGTGCGCCGCCGCCACCGGGTGGGTCCGGCTCGCGAACCCCTCACCCACCCGCAGTTCCCGGGTCTTGAGCCAGTCCTTGTACTCCTTCTCGCCGCGCCCCATGTCCATGAGCCGCACCCCCTCCCGGGCGGCCGCCTCGGCGAGCCGCAGATGCATGATCAGGCCGGGCGAGTAGTAGCGGAACTCCGGGTCGTACGCGGTGAACCAGGCCGCGAACACCGTGCGTGACGTCGGGCCGAAGTGGGCGGACACCGGCCGGTCACCGGCGTACAGCACGGACAGCACGCCCATGAAGTGCTCCTCGCGGACGTGGAAGAGATGGTTCACCAGGTCGACGATCCAGGGCCGCGCGAACCGGTCCATCCGTCCGGTCCTGCGGTACTGGGCGGACTTCCACCGCATGAGGGTGCGCAGCGCCTCCGGGTCGCGCTCGTCGTAGACGAACCGCATCTCGCCCAGGTCGCGCCCGAGGCGGCGCTCCTTCTTCAGGGTCGTCTTCGCCAGCCCCGGATACGTGCCGCGCAGCCACTTCGCGTAGTCACCGCCGCCGGGCTCCAGGTCGATCACCGGGGAGGCGAAGGTCCCGGTGACATGTCTGCCGAACGGCTTCTGTTCCTCGACGAGGTGATCGAACTCGAAGATCGACAGCCCGCAGGCCCGCAGCAGTTCGTCGGAGTCCCAGGTGACCCCGGGTCTGTGCACCAGGGCCTGACAGTCGGAAAGGCCCAGACCGATGGCCCGGCCCACCCCCAGGGCGTTGCGTTCGAACGGGAGGAATCCCACCGGGTCTTCGCCCTCGCGCAGGACTGCCACCCGCGCCCCGCCGCGATGTCTGCCGACCCCGATCGCGAACTCCGGTGCGAGGAAGGGGTTGGCGTACTCGGGTGACTCGTCCATCGCCCGGTGCCAGGCCCCGCGCAGCGAGGCGTCCAGATCGCCGGTTCTGTGGACCGTGATGTCCAGTCTGCTCATGGTGCGCATGCGCGACCGCTCCCCCCGGAATGCCGAAATGTTCGGCGAGGATCAAACGTCGCGAAACAGCACGCACGCTGTCAAGGTGTCTGCCGCAACGGGTGATCCGCGTCTGCTGTGAGCCTCGCCGATCACGCCACGCGAGGACAAGACCGCGTCTAGACTCGCGCCCCATGTGCCACACACGCCCCGTCAGGCAGTGGGAAAAGCCGTCCCTCCCTCTCGCGCGCTCCGTCGCTCCTGGCGGGAGAAGAAACGTCCCGCTGTCCTACGGCTCCCGGGCCCTTCGCGGGGCATCTCCCGGGAAGGGGGACGATGTTCCGTGAGGGGCCGCCACAAACACTCCCGCGATCCGCGCGGCCACTGGCTGTTGCTGATCCTCGTCCTCCCCGCGATGTTCGCGGCCCTGCTCTTCGAGGGCTGGAGCAACCACGAGGTCGACGCCGCGAAGACCCGCTCCCCCTGCACCTCACCCGCCCCGGACGCGGTGGCCGCCGGAAACGGCCCGGTGATCGGCATCAACCGCGCCGGGATCCGGACCGCCTCCATGCCCGCCCGCACCGTCGCGCTCACCTTCGACGGCGGCCCCGACCCGGTGTGGACCCCGCGCCTGCTCGACCTGCTGCGCAGCCACCGCGCCCACGCCACCTTCTTCCTCTACGGCGCCCAGGCCGCCCGCCACCCGGACCTGGTCCGGCGGATCCGCGCCGAGGGCCACGAGATCGGCTCGAACACGTACACCGGAGCCGTCCTCGGTGAGGCCTCGCCCGCCCGCTTCGCCACCGAACTCAATCTGACCCAGGCCGCGTTGGCGGGCACCGTGAACCTGCACACCACGCTGTTGCGGATGCCGCGCACCACCTCGCCGGACACACTGTGCGGCCGGGAGTGGCAGGCGGCGCGACAAGCCACCGCCCGCGGCTATGTCCTGGTCACCGCCGACAAGACCGCCCGCACACCGGCCCAGGGACTGGTCCGGCAGTTCAGCCAGACCGAGACCGCCTACCAGAAGACACGCAAGCTCCTCGGCGACCGGAGCGTCGACCGCTTCACCACCGTGTCCGACGGAGCCGGCCTCACCCCGTACACCCCGGTGTCCGCCGTCGATCACTGGCAGGGCACCGCCCTGATCTGGGGCACGGCACTCGGCCGGGCCTTCTCGCAGGCCATGACGTGGGTCCTCGGGATCGCGGGCGCCCTCGGCGTACTGCGCCTGGCGCTGCTCGGCCTCTTCGCCCGCGCCCATGTCCGCCGACTGGAACGTTTCCGGCCCGGCGCGCCCTGGCTGCGGGAGGTGACGGAACCGGTGACGGTGCTCGTCCCGGCGTACAACGAGGAGGCCGGCATCGCGTCCACGGTGCACTCGCTTCTGGAGTCCACCCACCAGAACCTGCAGATCATCGTGATCGACGACGGCTCGACGGACCGTACGGCCGAGATCGCCGCCGAGATCGACGACTCGCGCGTGGAGGTGATCCGCCAGCCCAACGGGGGCAAGGCCGCCGCCCTCAACACCGGTCTGGCGCAGGCCCGGCACGCCATCGTCGTCATGGTCGACGCCGACACCGTCTTCGAACCGGACGCCATCCACCGGCTGGTGCAGCCACTGGCGCATCCGGCCGTCGGCGCGGTCAGCGGCAACACCAAGGTCGGCAACCGACGCGGTCTGCTCGCGAAGTGGCAGCACCTGGAGTACTGCATCGGCTTCAACCTCGACCGGCGGATGTTCGAGGTCCTGGAGTGCATGACGACCGTCCCCGGCGCCATCGGCGCCTTCCGCCGCGACGCCCTGCTCGGCGTCGGCGGGCTCAGCGACGACACCCTCGCTGAGGACACCGACCTCACGATGGCCCTGTGGCGGGCGGGCTGGCGGGTGCTCTACGAGGAGTCCGCCGTCGCCTGGACCGAAGTGCCCACCTCCCTCGGGCAGTTGTGGCGACAGCGCTACCGCTGGTGCTACGGCACCATCCAGGCCATGGGCAAACACCGCGGCGCCGTCCTGGGCGTGGGCACGGCCGGCCGCTTCGGCCGCCGCGGACTGACCTACCTCGCGCTCTTCCAGGTCCTCCTCCCGCTGCTGGCGCCGGTCATCGACGTCTACGCCCTGTACGGCGTGCTGTTCCTCGACCCGCTGCGGTCGGCCGGCGTGTGGTTCGCCTTTTTCGCCGTCCAAATGGTCAGCGCCGCCTACGCGTTGCGGTTGGACGGCGAGCGGAGACGGACCCTGTGGTCGATGCCGCTGCAGATCTTCGTCTACCGGCAGCTGATGTACCTCGTCGTCATCCAGTCCGTGGTCGCGCTGCTGCTCGGCAGCCGGCTGAAGTGGCAGCGCATGAAGCGCTCCGGCACCGCGGCTGAACAGATCGGTGACCCCGCCCCGTACAAGAGCGTGCCCACGAGATGATCCCGACGCTCCGAGGGGCTGGACAGGCCGATGGACGACTGGACCGACCACCCGGCGGGCACCGCCCCGCACGACCGTACGAACGGCCCCGTACACGTCAGTACAGGGCGGACGCTGCCGTACGCGCCCCCGCCCTCGACGCGTACGGCACCGCTGCCCGGCATGCTCTCTTCTGCCCCGCCGGGCCGCACCGGCCAGGAGAGCCGCACCGGCGAGGAGAGCAGCCCCGAACGCGGCAGCAGAGTTCGCCGTCCGCGCCGCTCCGGGCGGCGCCGGGCGGCGCGGGCGGCGCTGCTCCTGCTGAGCGCGCTGCTCGCCACCGGCGTCGGCACGTACGTGTGGGCCGACAACCGGCTCGCCCAGGAGGTGGATCTCGGCGCGCTCACCGACCGCGCCGCCCCGGGCAAGGGGACCAACTACCTCGTCGTGGGCTCCGACAGCCGCGAGGGACTGTCCCCGCAGGACAGGAAAAACCTGAACACCGGATCGGCCGAGGGCCGCCGCACGGACTCCATGATCCTGCTGCACACCGGTGCCGGCGGCACCACGATGATGAGCCTCCCGCGCGACTCGTGGGTGACCCTGCCGCCGTACGTCGATCCTGGCACCGGCAGGACCTACCGGGCCGCGCCGAACAAGCTGAACGCCGCCTTCTCCCTGGGCGGCCCCGGGCTGCTCGTCCGCACCGTCGAGCGCAACACCGGACTGCACATCGACCACTACGCCGAGATCGGCTTCGCCGGGTTCGTCGGGGTGGTGGACGCGGTCGGCGGCGTGGACCTGTGCCTCGACCGTCCCGTCAAGGACAAGTCCTCGGGGGCGAACCTGCCCCGGGGCTGCCAGACCCTCGACGGCGCCGAGGCCCTCGCGTTCGTCCGGCAGCGCAAGCAGGAGGCCCAGGGCGACCTGGGCCGCACCCGCAACCAGCAGAAGTTCCTGACCGGCCTCGCCGCCAAGGCGACCACCCCGGGCACGCTCCTCGACCCGGCCAAGTCCGTCCCGGCGGTCTCCGCCGGCCTCGACACGCTCGTCGTGGACAAGGACACCGAACTGCCCCAGCTCATGTCGCTGTTCCAGGCGATGCGCAACGTGACCGACGGGGGCAGACAGCTCAACGTGCCTGTCTCCAACCCGAACCTCACCACTCCCCAGGGCAGCGCCGTGCAGTGGGACGCGGCCCGCGCCGGGAAACTCTTCGACGACCTCAAGGAGGACCGCCCGGTGACCGGACCGCCTCGGAACGGATGACGCGCTCGGCCAACTCGGCTTCGGAACAGGGTCGTGGTGCTTCGGAAGGTGGTGCTCCAGTGGGTGCTTCGGTGGTGCTTCGGAACGGGTGCCTCGGAACGGGTGCCTCGGAACGGGGTGCCTCGGAACATGGTGCTGAGGACGGAGCCATGGCGTGCTCCGGGGTCGACGGGGGATCCGCACCGTGATGTCGATCGCCCGACGTGTCAACGCCCTTCGAATCGCCAGGAGTTGTCAGGCCAGCAGCCGCTTCTCCTTGGCGACGGCCACCGCTCCGGCCCGGGTCTCCACGCCCAGCTTGCCGTAGATCCGGCCGAGATGGGTCTTGACCGTCGCCTCGCTGATGAACAGGGCACGGGCGATCTCCCGGTTGCCCAGGCCCCGGGCCAGCTGCTCGAGGATCTGCTGCTCGCGCGGGGACAGGGTGGGGTGGGGGCTGCGCAGACGGGTCAGGAGCCGGTCCGCGACGGGTGCGGACAGCGCGGTGCGGCCGGCGGCCGCGTTGTGGATCGCCGTGAACAGTTCTTCCGGCTGTTCGGCCTTGAGCAGATAGCCGATGGCGCCGGCCTCGATGGCACGGGTGACGTCGGCGTCGGTGTCGAACATGGTGAGCACCAGGACCCGCGGGCCCGCCGCGCCGTCCGCGGTCAGGTGTCGGGTGGCGGTCACGCCGTCCATGCCGCCGTCGAGCTGAAGGTCCATCAGGACGACGTCGGGGCGCAGCCGGGCGGCCGCAGCGAGCGCCTCCTCGCCGGTGGCGGCCTCACCGACCACGTCGATGCCCTCGGCACTGGACAGCAGGGCGCGCAGTCCGGCGCGTACCACGGCGTGGTCGTCGCACAGCAACAGCCGGACGGGCGGTGCGGGCGGTGCGGGCACCGGCGTACTCACGAAACGGGCTCCTTGGCGGTTGTGGAGGGACGCGCGCAGGCCAAGGGCGTCAGGGGGACGGCGACCGAGACGACCGTGCCCTCGCCGGGGGCGGACTCCACGGTGAGTGTGCCGCCCGTCTGACGGGCCCGGATACGCATGGCCGGCAGCCCGTGTCCCCGCTCCGGGGTGGCCGTACCACTCGGGGTGGCCGTACCGCTCGGGGTGGCCGTACCGCCCGGGGAGGTTGCGTGGAAACCGCGTCCGTTGTCGGCGACGTCCACCGAGACCTGGTCGTCCAGGCAGGTCAGGGTCACCGCGGCCCGGGTCGCCGCCGCGTGTTCGCGGACGTTGGCCAGCGCCCCCTGGGCGATGCGCAGGAGGGCCGCCTCGACCCGTTCCGGCAGTCTGCCCGGGTCGCCGTCACGCCGGAACTCCACGGTCAGACCGGGACCGCTTTCCCGCTCGGCGAGCGCGGCGAGCGCCCCCGGGAGCGTGTGCTCGGCGAGATCGGCCGGTGCCAGGTCGTGCACGAACCGGCGAGCCTCCGCGAGACTGCGGGAGGTGATCTCGGCCGCGTCCCGCAGGTGGGCGCGGGCCGTGTCCGGGTCCGTCCGCCAGACCCGCTCGGCGGCCTGGAGCAGCATCCCCTGGCTGGACAGACCCTGGGCGACGGTGTCATGGATCTCGGTGGCCAGCCGCTGGCGTTCCGCCAGGACACCGGCCCGCCGTTCGGTGGCCGCGAGGTCGTGGCGGGTGCGCACCAGATCGTCGATCAGGCCGCGCTGCCGGGCCCCTTGGCGCTGCAGATGGACGAGTACGGCGGTGGCGACCGCGGCGACGGCCGGCGGGGCCACGACCATGTTCGGGTTGAGCGCCCCGCCCGCCACCCGCACCTCGGAGACGACGACCAGCGCGGTGAGCAGCGCCGCGAGCGGCACCGCCAGCCGGGTCGGCAGCGCGTGCAGCCCGGCGAACAGCAACGGCATCGCACACCAGGTGGCGCTCGGCGCGAGGACCAGGAGAACGACCCAGACGCCGGACACCGAGCCCAGCCAGACCAGATGGCGGGTGGTCGGAGGCGAGCCGGGGCGGGGCGCCGGAGCCAGGAAGCGCCCGAGGACATGGAGCAGACAGAAGACCGCGAACAGCGCCACCACCCACCCGATGCGGGCCCCGCCCTGGTCACGGGTCAGAAAGCGGGCGAACGAGGAGCCGAGCAGCAGGAAGAACGCGACATCCACGGTCGTGGCCAGCCAGCGCTCGTCCGGATCGGTGTGGTTCATGCTTCGTGTCTAGCGCGGCGGACGCCGGATCGCATCAACCGATCGGCTGACCTGGGGGACCTCCGAACCGCTCGCGGACCGAAGCCTGTTGGCCGAGCCGGACACCCTGTTTCCGCACCGAGGCTGGTGGAACGGCTCAGACCGCCGCAGAAACTCAGAACTCAGGGGACCACCACATGCCCGGCAAGAACCTCACCGTCAACCGCGCCTCCGTCGGCCACCGCATCGGCTACGCCCTGCGCCACCCCGACCGGGTGCCCCGCCACCTGGCCCGCGCCACCCGGGACCTGTGGCTGCGCCGCCGTCACACCGACCACGTCTCCTACTACCGGGCCGTGATGCGCTCCGACACCCGCACCGACCCGGACGCCGCCGTCGGCAGCCGCAACCGGGAGCGGTGGCTCGCGCTCGGGGCGATGCAGTTCGACTACCTGGTCGGCCACGGTCTGCGGCCCGAGCACCGCATGCTGGAGATCGGATGCGGCAACCTGCGGGGCGGCTGGCGGTTCATCCGGCATCTGGAGCCCGGGTACTACCACGGCATCGACATCTCGCCCGACATCCTCGTCGCCGCCCAGGACACCATCGTGGACATGGGCCTCCAGCAGCGGCTGCCCACACTGACCCCGGTCCGCGACCTGACTCTGCGGTTCCTGCCCGAGGCCCACTTCGACGTGATCCACGCACACAGCGTCTTCTCCCACTCGCCGCTCCCGGTCATCGACGAGTGCCTGGCCCATGTAGGCCGGGTGCTCGCCCCGGGTGGCTGGTTCGACTTCACCTTCGACCGCACGGAGGGCGAGGAACACCATGTTCTGCGCGAGGACTTCTACTACCGCACGGCGACCCTCGTCGCCCTGGCCGAGCGCCACGGCCTCCAGGCCCGCTTCATGGACGACTGGGAGGAACTGCCCCACGGCCAGTCCAAGATCCGCGTCACCCACGGAGACGCGACCTGACCCGGATGAGCGCGTGGGCCACCTTCCTGGCACGCGGTGGTCCGCCTTCCCGTCACGAGGTGGGCCACCTCCCGGGTCACGAGGTGGGCCACCCTCCCGTCACGAGGTGATCCACCGCCACCGGAGTGCTCCCCTGGGAGCGCCCCACTCCAACATCACACCAGGGGGGTTGTCCGGACATTCCTCGGCCCCTAGGCTCGCTCGGAGCAAGCGCTTTCTGCGTCTGCCCGCAAGTCGTCCGAGGAGTACCGCATGCCCCCGCTCCCAGCCCGTCGCCGCGTAGCCGTGGTCGGCACCGGTGCCATCGTCAGCGGCAGCCACCTGCCCGCGCTCAGAGCCCACTCGGACCGGACGGAACTGGTCGCAGCGGTCGACGTGGACCAGGACCGCCTCGACCGGTTCCGGGAACTCGCGGGCGGCGAGGTCGCCGGATACCGGGCGATGGACGCGATGCTGGACGCCGTGCGCCCCGACCTGGTCCTCATCGGCACCCCGCCCTCGCTGCACCGTGAGCAGACGGTGGCGGCACTGGAGGCGGGCGCCTGGGTGCTGTGCGAGAAGCCGCTGAGCCTGTCGCTCGCCGAGTACGACGAGATCGCGGCGGCCGAGGAAGCGTCGGGCGCGTACGCGTCCGTGGTCTTCCAGCACCGTTACGGCTCCGGCGCCGTCCACGCCCGTGAGCTGATCGCGAGCGGCGAGCTGGGCGCCCCCCGGGTCGCGCACTGCCAGACCACCTGGCACCGCGACGCCGCCTACTACGCAGTACCGTGGCGCGGCAAGTGGGCCACCGAGGGCGGCGGCCCGACGATGGGCCACGGCATCCACCAGTTCGACCTGCTGCTGCACCTGCTCGGCCCCTGGGTGGAGATCCGGGCGATGGCCGCGCGCCTGGTCCACGACACGGAGAGCGAGGACGTCTCCACGGCCCTGGTCCGCTTCGAGAACGGCGCCCTGGCCACCGTCGTCAACAGCGTGCTCTCCCCGGACGAGGTCAGCCGCATCCGCATCGACTGCGCGGACGCGACCGTCGAGCTCACCCACCTCTACGGGCACCGCAATGAGGACTGGGTCTACACCCCGGCCCGGCACGTCGCCGCCGAGCGCGCCAAGGCTTGGCGCACCCCCGCCGCGGACGTGCCCAGCTCCCACACGGCCCAGCTCGGCGCGCTCCTCGACGCGTACGACAACGGTGTCAGGCCGCCGACCAGCGGACCCGAGGCCCGGGCCACCCTCGAGTTCGCCGCCGCCCTCTACAAGGCGGCGTTCACCGGCAGCCCGGTGCACGCGGGCGAGGTCGGGCCCGGCGACCCCTTCTACCCGGCCATGCACGGAGACCACCCCCACTGGGCCCCCAAGGAGCGCGCATGAGTATCCGCGTCAGCCACGTCCACGGCGAGCACATCGCGGTCGAGGCCGCGGACGGCACCGAGATCCTCCGCTACGTCTACCGCCCCGATCCCCACGCCTTCGAGTCCCGCAAGCCCTACGCCCACCCGGTGCGTACCCTCGCCGGACACACGGTCACCGGCTACCGCCCCAACGACCACCGCTGGCACAAGGGCCTGCAGATGACCGCGAGTCATCTGTCCGGCCAGAACTTCTGGGGCGGCAACTGCTACGTCCACGGGCAGGGCTACCTTCCCCTGCCCGAGCGGATCGGCTCGATGCGGCACGACGGCTTCCCCGCGTTCACAGTCGCAGACGACCGGCTCGCCTTCACCGAGGAGCTGACCTGGGTGGAGAACGGCGGCGCCGAGTGGGCGCGCGAGGAGCGCGGCCTGGCGGTCCACTCGGTCGACGAGGAGGCCGGCGCCTGGGCGCTGGACTGGTCGATCCGGCTCACCAACCTCCGGGACGAGCCGCTCTCCTTCGGCTCCCCGACCACCGCCGGCCGCGAGATGGCCGGCTACACCGGGCTGCAGTGGCGCGGCCCACGCGACTTCACCGGGGCCACGGTCCTCGCCCCGGGAACCGACGCGGACAGCGACCCGGGCGCGTTGATGGGCTCCCAAAGTCCCTGGCTCGCCGTCACCACCGAGCACGACGAGGTGGACGGACACTCCACCCTGGTCTTCGCCCACGCCCCCGAGAACCTCGACGAGAAGTCCGCCGTCCACGAGTCGCACTGGTTCGTGCGCTCCGAGCCGTTCCCGACGGTCTCGTTCTCCTGGGCGTTCTTCGAGGAGTTCGAGCTGCCTCCCGGCGAGTCCTTCGCCTACCGCTACCGGGTCGTCGTCGCGGACGGCGCCTGGGACAGCGACCGCGTCGGCACCCACCTGCAGGGGCTGCCATGGTGAACGAACCCGCCAACGAACCCGCCAACGAACCCGCCAACGAACCCGCATCGGTGAAGCCGGCGCTTCCGCACCCGCTGCCCGGCGCCGTCGGCCTGTCCCACCTGAGCGCCTACGACTGGGAGGCGGCCGACGGTGTGTGCGGCGGCAGCCCGCATCTGCACCTGGTGTGCACCGAGGCGTACGTCGTCACCGGCGGCCGGGGCGCGGTGCAGACACTCAGCCCCGACGGCTATCGGGACATCCCCCTGGAGGCGGGCTCGGTCGCCTGGTTCACGCCGGGCACCGTGCACCGCATGGTGCAGGGCGGCGATCTGCGGATCACCGTGCTGATGCAGAACAGCGGACTGCCGGAGGCCGGGGACGCCGTCTTCACCTTCCCGCCCGAGGTGCTCGCCGACCCCGGGGCGTACGCGGCGGCGGCCACCCTCCCGGCCGGCACGGGAGAGGAGACGGCGGCGGCGGCCAGGCGCCGCCGGGACCTCGCCGTAGAGGGCTACCTCGTCCTGCGGGAGGCCCTCGTCGCCGGCGACACCGGTCCGTACGCCGCGTTCCAGCGCGCCGCCGCCCGGCTGGTCCGCGCCAAGGCGCCGACCTGGCGCGCGCTGTGGCGGGCCGGCGCGCTGGCCACCGCCGAACGCACGGGCGCCCAGCTCGACGCGCTGGCGGCGGGCGAGCCGGCGTATCTCGACGAGGCCACCGCCCACGAGACCGCGCCCACCCGGCTCGGCGGCTTCGGGATGTGCGGCCGGCGGGACGAGTACAACCTGCCGGGGACGACGCTGCCGTATCAGGGCGGCCGGCAGGGGCAGCAACGGTAACGGTCCCAGGGGCAGTTACCGGCCCCAGGGGGTAGTAACACAGTCCGCAGGAGGCAGTAACAGGGCCCAGGAGGCCGCCCAAGGAACGTCCGAGGAAGGAATGAGGTGACCTCGGCATGCCCGGACACAGGACAAAGGGGTTCTGCACTTCGGCCGCCGCACTCGCGCTCTGTGCGGTGCTGGCCGGTTGCGGGGGATCCGGGGAGCCGGTCGGCGGTGGCAAGGCCGTGCTGCGCTACACGTGGTGGGGAAACCCCGACCGCGCGGCGCGCACCGAACAGGCCGTCGCCCTGTTCGAGAAGCGCCATCCGAACGTGCAGGTGCAGACGTCGTTCTCGGGTTACGACGCCTACAAACAGAAGCTCGCCGTGCAGGCCACGGGCGGCGACGCCCCCGATGTGATGCAGCTCGACTACCGCCAGATCGACCAGTACGCCTCCGGCGGCGTCCTGCTCGACCTGGCGAAGCAGAAGTCCGTACTGCGCACCTCCGACATCGACGCGGGCCTGCTCGCCGCGGGGCGGGTGGCCGGCGGGCAGTACGCGATCCCGCAGGCCCGCGGCACCGAGACCGTCGTCTACGACGTCAAGACCTGGAAGGCGTCGGGCGTCCCGCTCCCGCGGCAGGGCTGGACGTGGAGCGACTGGGCCGCCGCCGTGCGCGAGTTGGCGAAGAAGACCGGCCGGCCCGGGGCCACCGACCCGGGCCAGAGCGAGGACGCCTTCGAGGTCTGGCTGCGCGGCCGGGGCAAGGCCCTCTACACCAAGGACGGCGGTCTCGGCTTCACCGCCGACGACCTGACCCAGTGGTGGACCTTCGCCGACAAGCTCCGCCGCGAGGGCGCGGTCTCCGCGGCCGAGCAGACCACCCAGATGGACGGTTCCGTCGAGAACACCCCGTTCGGACGAGGCCACGCGACCGCGGACACCAACTGGGACGCCCCGTCCAGCGGCTACCTCGCCCTCGTCCCGACCGGCATCGCCCTCGCGCCCATGCCGTCCGGCGAGGACGGCACACCCGGCCAGTACTTCAAGCCGGCGATGTTCCTCGGTGTCTCGGCCAACACCGGCCATCCCAAGGAGTCGGCCCAGCTCGTCGACTTCCTCCTCAACGACCAGGACGCGGCGAAGATCCTCGGCGTCACCCGCGGCATCCCCGTCAACGAGACCATCCGCGAGCGGACCGTGCCCCAGCTCAAGGACTTCGACAAGACCGTCGCCGCCTTCCAGTCGTCCCTGGAAGGCACCCTGAAGGATCCGCCCCAGGCCCCGCCCTCCGGCGACAACGCCCTGCAGACCACCTTCCAGCGCGACTACGACCAGGTGTCGTACGAGCGCATGTCGCCCCGCGAGGCGGCCGAGAACTACGTCACCGAGGCGAAGGCGGAGCTGAGGTCATGACCACCACCGACATCCCCGCGCCCACCGCACGCCCGAAACGGAACGCCACCGCCCCGAAGCGCCGCCCCAAGCGCGAACGCGAGGGCGCCGCCTGGGTGTTCCTGTCCCCGTGGGTCCTCGGCGCGAGCGTCCTCACGCTGCTGCCGATGGCCGTGTCGCTGTATCTGTCCTTCACCGACTACAACCTCTTCGACCCGCCCCGCTGGGTCGGCCTGCGCAACTACACGCAGATGTTCACCGAGGACCCGCGCTACTGGCGATCGGTCGTGACGACCCTCACGTACGTCGTCATCGCCGTGCCCCTCCAACTCGCCCTCGCCCTCGTCGTAGCCCTCGCCCTGAAGTCCATGAAGCGCGGCAAGGCCTTCTACCGGTCCGCGTTCTACGCCCCCTCGCTGCTCGGCGCCTCGATGTCGATCGCCCTCGTCTGGCGGGCGGTCTTCAACGACGGTGGCACGGTGGACAACCTCCTCGGCAACGGCGGCTGGGTCAACAAGCCCGGCTGGGCCCTGCTGGCCGTGGCGCTGCTGACGGTGTGGCAGTTCGGCGCGCCGATGGTCATCTTCCTCGCGGGCCTCCAGCAGATACCCGCCGAGCTCTACGAGGCGGCGGCCGTCGACGGGGCCGGAAAACGGCGGCAGTTCGTGTCCGTCACCGTGCCGATGCTGTCCCCGGTGCTCTTCTTCAACCTGGTGCTGCAGACCATCCAGGCCTTCCAGGTGTTCACGCCCGCCTTCGCGGTCAGCGGCGGCAAGGGCGGCCCCGCGGACTCGACCCTCGTCTACACCATGTACCTCTACGACCGCGGCTTCGTCGCCTCCCACATGGGCTACGCCTCCGCCATGGCCTGGGTGCTGCTGCTCGTCATCGGCGTCGTCACGGCGGTCCTGTTCCGCACCTCGCGCTCCTGGGTCTTCTACGCGTCCGAGGGGGACCGATGACCGTCGTCTCAACCACCGCTTCCCGCAAGCCCGTTCGCTGGGGCCGGATCGCGCTCCACCTCGGCTGCCTGGCCGCGCTCCTGGTGATGCTGTATCCGCTCGCCTGGCTGCTCGCCACCTCGCTCAAGCCCGCCGACGAGGTCATCGCCAGCCTCGACCTGCTGCCCAGCCACCTGGAGTGGTCGAACTACAGGACCGCCATGGACGGCGTGAACGACGTGTCCGTCTGGCGGCTGCTGTCCAACTCGCTGCTGATCGCGGGCGGCGCGGTCCTCGGCAACGTGATCAGCTGCTCGCTCGCCGCCTACGCTTTCGCGCGCCTCAGGTTCCGCTTCCGCGGCCCGCTGTTCGCCTTCATGATCGCGACGATCATGCTGCCGCACCACGCGGTGCTGATCCCGCAGTACATCATCTTCAACCAGCTCGGCCTGGTGAACACCTACTGGCCGCTGATCCTGCCGAAGTTCCTCGCCACGGAGGCCTTCTTCGTCTTCCTCATCGTGCAGTTCATGCGCGGTCTGCCGCGCGAGCTGGAGGAGGCGGCCCGTATCGACGGCTGCGGTCCCTTTCGGAGCTTCTTTCAGGTGATCCTGCCGCTCACCCGGCCCGCCCTCATCACCACGGCGATCTTCACCTTCATCTGGACCTGGAACGACTTCTTCACCCAGCTCATCTACCTCTTCGACCCGGACAAGTTCACGCTCACGCTCGCCCTGAGGTCGTTCGTGGACGCCTCCAGCCAGTCGTCGTTCGGCCCGATGTTCGCGATGTCGGTGATCGCGCTGCTGCCGATCGTGCTGTTCTTCCTCGCCTTCCAGCGGTTCCTGGTGGAGGGCATGGCCAGTTCCGGAGTCAAGGGGTGAGTGAGAGTGAGTGAGGGTGAGTGAGATGCGGTCACATGAGCCGGGCGAGGTCTTCGGGCCCCGGATGACCCTGTTCGCCGACGTGCTGAGCGTCGGTCTCGCCACGGCGGTGGCCTGTCTGCCCCTGGTGACCGTCCCGGCCGCGCTGTCCAGCGCGTGCGCCGTACTGCGGGGCGCGGGGGAGGGGCGACCCGCCACCGCCGGGCGGTATCTCGCGGTCCTACGGCGACGGCTGCGACTCGGTGACCTGGCCGCCGGGCTGGTCGCCCTGACGGGGGCCCTGCTGTTCGTCGCGGACCTGGCGCTGGCCGGGGTGGGGCTGCCGGGGGCGCCGCTGTTCGCCCTGGTGGCCGCCGCGATCGGCGCGGGCGCACTGGTGGTGGGCCTGCGGGCCTGCGCCCGCCCCGAGTCGCTCACCGACTGGCCGGCCGCCGTGCGCGAGGCCGCCCGGGACGCCGTACGGGACCTGGGCGGTTCCGGTCTGGTGCTGCTCGCGGTGGCGACGGCCGCGCTGTGCGCGTGGATGCTGGTACCGCTCGCGTTCCTGGCGCCGGGGCCGCTGGCGATGGCGCTGGCCGCGGTCGACGTAAGGAGATCCTGACGTCACGTCAGTTCACCTTGCCTCCCGCCCGGTTCATGCACCCACGTGTCCTCGGCGGCCGGTCAGCCAAGGGCGCGGTCCAGGTTGAAGGCGGCGCTGATCAGGGCGAGATGCGTGAACGCCTGCGGGAAGTTGCCCTGTTGCTCGCCGGTGTGGCTGATCTCCTCGGCGTACAGGCCCAGATGGTTGGCGTAGGTGAGCATCTTCTCGAAGGCCAGCCGCGCCTCGTCGATCCGCCCGGCATGGACCATGGCCTCGACGTACCAGAACGAGCAGATGGAGAACGTGCCCTCGTCGCCGCGCAGTCCGTCGGGGCTCTCCAGCGGGTCGTAGCGGTAGACCAGTGAGTCCGACACCAGGTCCTGGGTGAGGGCGTCCAGGGTGGACAGCCACTTCGGGTCGGTGGGCGCGATGAACTTCGTCAGCGGCATCATCAGTACCGCCGCGTCGAGCACGTCGCCGTCCTCGTGCTGCACGAACGCCTGGCGCGTCCGGGACCAGCCCTTGCTGTGGATGCGCCGGTAGATCGTGTCCCGGCACGCCTGCCAGCGGGCCAGATCGGCGGGCAGGCCGCGCCGGTTGGCCATGCGGATCCCGCGTTCGATCGCCACCCAGCACATCAACCGCGAGTACAGGAAGTTCTTGCGGCCGCCGCGGGTCTCCCAGATACCCTCGTCGGGCTGGTCCCAGTTCTCGCACACCCAGTCCACCAGCGCGGACACGTCGTCCCACTGGTCGCTGGAGATCGGCTTGGCCCATTTGTCGTAGAGGTAGATCGAGTCGATCAGCGCGCCGTAGATGTCGAGCTGGAGCTGCTGGGCGGCACCGTTGCCGATCCGGACCGGCGCGGAGGACCGGTGCCCCTCCAGATGGTCGAGTTCACGCTCCGTCAGATCGGTGCGGCCGTCGATGCCGTACATGATCTGCAGCGGGCCCGAGGGCTTGCCGTCGCCCGGACTGATGTGCCGGGTCACGAAGTTCATGAACGCCTCGGCCTCGCCGGTGAAGCCCAGCCGCAGCAGCGCGTACACACAGAACGCGGCGTCCCGCACCCACACGTACCGGTAGTCCCAGTTGCGCTCACCACCGAGCTGCTCGGGCAGGCTTGTCGTCGGCGCCGCCACGATCGCGCCGGTCGGCGCGTAGGTCAGCAGCTTCAGCGTGAGGGCCGAGCGGTGCACCATCTCCCGCCAGCGGCCACGGTACTTGGACGCGGACAGCCACTTCCGCCAGTACGCCACCGTGGTGGTGAACTGCTCCTCGGCCTCCGTGCGCGCGCACCGGCGGGGGACCACCTCGCTGCCCAGCTGGTCCAGCGCGAACACCGCCGACTCGCCCTCGGCGAGTTTGAACTCGGCGCGTGCGTCCGGGCCGTCGGCCTCCAGCGGCACCGTCGCGGTCAGGCCCAGCGACAGCTTGGCGGACTCGAACACCGCGACGTCCCCGGCCACGTGCACGGTGTGCGGCTCCGCGCCGTAGTCGAAGCGCGGCGCCACCCGCGTACGGAACGGGATGGAACCGCGCACGCACAGCACCCGCCGGATCAGCCGGTGGCGGTCGGTCTCCACCGCGTCGCCGTCGACCGGCATGAAGTCCTGCACCTCGCCGACCCCGTCCTCGGTGTAGAAGCGGGTGATCAACACGTTGGTGTCGGGGAAGTAGAACTGCTTGGTGGTGGCCGCGACGGTCGCCGCCAGCTCGAAGCAGCCGCCCTTGTCCGCGTCCAGAATGGCCGCGAAGACGCTCGGGGCGTCGAAGGAGGGGCAGCAGTACCAGTCGATCGTGCCGTCGGTGCCCACCAGAGCCACACTGCGCAGGTCACCGATCAGACCGTGCTCGGCGATCGGCAGATACCGCCCGTCCCCGGATCCCTGCCGTGCGGTCGGTCGTCCGTCCATCGCAGCCTCTCTGCCCGGCACGCCCCTCGGCCTCAGCCTCAGCTTAGGCGGGGAAGGACAGTGCGGAGCGGTAACGCAGCCAGCGCCGCGACAGGTAATGTTCCCCGTCGCGACGCCTGGCACGCTCCCGCACTGCCTCAAGGGCGTGGGAGGTGCCCCACTCGCTGCTCCTCTCGGGCAAACAGTGCCTGTCGCGGCACTGGTGCCGGTCGCGGCACTAAACCGCGATCACCCGCAGTCCCGCCTCCTCGAACCGGCGCACGGTCTCCGCGTCGGCCCCCGTGTCCGTGACCAGGGTGTCCACGGCCTCGGCCGCGCAGATCCGGGCGAAGGCCCGTCGGCCCAGTTTGCTGGAGTCGGTGGCGACGATCACCCGCTCGGCGCGCTCGCACAGCAGCCGGTTGATCGCCGCCTCCGCCTCGTCGTGGGCGGCGGCCCCGTGGAACACGTCGAAGCCGACGACACCGAGCACCGCCACATCGACCGTGATCTGGCCGAGTACCCCGTCCGCGAGCGGCCCGACCAGCTCGTACGACTGAGGACGGGCGACCCCGCCGGTCACCACGATCTTGAACTGGGGGCGCACGGCCAGCTCGTTCGCGATGTTCAGCGCGTTCGTGACGATCGTCAGACCGGGCGAACCGGTCGCCAGGTCGCTGCGCACGGCCAGTGCCCGGGCCACCTCGGTGGTGGTCGTCCCGCCGGTCAGACCCACCGCCTCACCCGGCACCAGCAGCTCCGCGACCGCCTTCGCGATCCGCTGCTTCTCGGAGGCGTGGCGGGCGGTCTTGTAGCGCAGCGGCAGTTCGTACGACACTCCGTGCACGACCGCACCGCCCCGCGTGCGTACGAGCATCTGCTGTTCGGCGAGCTGGTCGAAGTCCCGGCGGATCGTCGCCGACGAGACCGCCAGTGCGACGGCCGCCTCCTCGACGTCCAGCCGTCCGCGCTCCACGAGCAGGTCCAGCAGCGCATTCCAGCGGGCGTCGCGCGACATCCGCATCCTCCGTTCCTCGACCGCTCCTCGATCTCCGGCGACCCTAGCGCACGCTGTTTTTCTTCCAATGCTTGATTATGCTCGAAACCTCGCTATATCTTGCAAGAAAAATCATTACCATGACCACGGAGGGAACGGCATGACCCATGTCGAGGACGAGCTGACCAGCCAGCCCGAATGCTGGACGCGGGCCGCGGTGGAGGTCACGGAGCACCGCGGGGCGCTGCCGGCGCCGGGCGAGCGGGTCGCGATCGTGGGATGCGGCACCTCGTACTTCATGGCGCAGGCCGCCGCCGCACTGCGCGAGGGAGCCGGCCAGGGCGAGACGGACGCCTTCGCCGCGTCCGAGTTCCCGTACGGCCGCTCGTACGACCGTGTCGTAGCGCTCACCCGCTCCGGTACGACCACCGAAGTCCTCGACCTGCTCAGGCGGTCGAAGGGACATACACGCACGACCGCGATCACCGCGGATCCGCACACGCCCGTCATGGAGGCCGCGGAGGAGGTCGTTGTCCTCGACTTCGCGGACGAACGCTCTGTCGTCCAGACCCGGTTCGCCACCACCGCCCTGACCCTGCTCCGCGCCCATCTCGGCCTGCACACCGACGCCGTCGTGGCCGACGCCCGCACCGCACTCCGCACGGAACTGCCTGAGGGGATCGTCGACTGCACGCAGTTCACCTTCCTGGGCCGCGGCTGGACCGTGGGGCTGGCGAACGAGGCCGGGCTGAAGATGCGCGAGGCCTCCCTCGCCTGGACCGAGGCCTACCCGGCGATGGAGTACCGGCACGGCCCCATCAGCATCACCACCCGCGGCACCGCCACCTGGATGCTCGGTGAAGCACCGGACGGACTGGCCGAACAGGTGCGTACGACGGGCGCGTTGTGGGTGCCCGGCGGTCTGGACCCGCTCGCCGAACTGGTCCGGGTCCAGCGGCTCGCCGTCGCGGTCGCCGCGGCCCGCGGCCTCGACCCCGACGAGCCCCGCCACCTCGCCCGCTCGGTGATCCTCGCCCCCTGACACTCACGGAAGGACCAGCCGTGCCCCTTCTGACCACCGGCGAACTCGTCAGCCGCGCCGCCGCGGCACACTCCGCCGTCGCCGCCTTCAACGTCATCACCCTCGAACACATCGAGGCCGTCATCGCAGGTGCGGAGTCGGTGAGTTCACCCGTCATCCTCCAGGTCAGCGAGAACGCCGTCACGTTCCGCTACGGACGCCTGCTCCCGCTCGCCCGCGCGGCCGTCGCGGCGGCGGAACACGCCGACGTGCCCGTCGCCCTGCACCTCGACCATGTGCAGAGCGACGACCTGCTGCGCCAGGCGGCCGCCGCCGGATTCAGCTCCGTCATGTACGACGGGTCCCGGCTGCCGTACGCCGAGAACCTCGCCGCGACCCGGGCCGCCGCCGACTGGGCGCACGATCAAGGGCTGTGGGTCGAGGCCGAGCTGGGGCGGGTCGGCGGGAAGAACGGTGAGGCGGCGCTGAACGCCCACGCACCCGGAGCCCGTACCGACCCGGCCGAGGCCCGTGCCTTCGTCGCGGACTCCGGGGTGGACGCCCTGGCCGTCGCCATCGGCAGCTCGCACGCCATGACCGCCCGCACCGCCACCCTCGACCACACCCTCGTCAAGCAGCTGGCCGACACCCTGGACGTGCCCCTGGTCCTGCACGGCTCCTCCGGAGTGCCGGACCACGAACTGGCCGCGGCCACCGCGGGCGGCATCGCCAAGGTGAACGTAGGCACCGCCCTCAACATCGCCATGACCGGCTCGATCCGGGAATTCCTGGCCGCCCACCCCGAGGCGGTCGACTCACGGACCTACCTGAGCGTGGGACGGGAGGCGATGGCCCGCACGGTCGCCCACGTCATCCAGGCACTCGACGGGCCTGCCACACCCGCCTGACCGGGCGCCGCTACTTCTTCACGGCCTTCAGCACCACGAACTTCGGGTCACTGGCGACCAGTTGGCTGTTGCCGAACAGGCGTCGCAGCTTCAGGTGGTACCCGAGGTGCCGGTTGCCGATGACCCACAGCTCACCGCCGGGGCGCAGGATCCGCTGGGCGCCGGTGAACATCCGCCACGCTGTCGTGTCGGTCGTCGCCTGGTGCGAGTGGAACGGAGGATTGTTGAGCACCAGGTCGACGCTCCCGGCCGGCACCCCGGCCACCCCGTCCCCGACCCGGAACTCCGCGTGTCCGGGCACCCCGTTCGCCTGGTACGTCGCCTCCGCCGAGGCGACGGCCTGGAACGACTCGTCCACGAACAGCACCTCGGCCCCGGGATCGGCCAGCGACACCGCCGTTCCGACCACGCCGTTGCCGCACCCCAGGTCCACGACCCGGCGCCCGCCCGTCGTGGCCGGCAGATGCTGGAGGAAGAACCGGGTGCCGATGTCCAGCCGGTCGGCACAGAAGACACCCGCGTGATTGACGACCGTACGCCCCGAGAGCGGACCGATGCCGTCGGGCAGGGCGTAGCGGTACGGCCACGGGTTGTCGCCCCGCTCCCGCGACGGCTCCGGCGTGCAGAAGACGAGCCGCGCCTTCTGTTCCGCGAGCGAGGTCCGCGTCGGCCCCAGGATGCGCTCGAACAACTGGAGGGTCGAGGTGTGGATCTCCTTCACCATGCCGGTGCCGACGACGACCGTGCGCTCGTGCACCGCGGGTGCCAGCCGCAGCAACTGGTCCTCGAGCAGCGCCAGGCTCTTCGGAACCCGCACCAGGAGGACGTCGATGCGGGCCGGCGGCGCGTCCCGCGTGGTCAGCAGCGCCACCGAGCCGGCCTCGACACCGTTGCGGGCGAGGTTGGCCGAGGTCGCCTCCCGGGTGAGGAAGGAGTCGGTGATCTGCGTCGGCCGGTGTGCCGCGAGCGCCGTGACCAGCGCGCCCCAGCGGTCCCCGACCACCACGACCGTGCCGGACAGCGGGACCCCCTCGTCCGCCAGGTGCCGCAGCAGATACGTGTCTGAGGCGTCCCAGGCACGCAGTCGGTCACGCGGGTCCGCGGGGAAGCGGGACAGCTCGAACTCGCCCAGGGGAGTCGTCATACGGTCGTTCATCGTGCGTCAAGGCTAGCCGAGCCGCAGCTCAGTGCTGGTCGGGACGGCGTCCCCCGGGTGCACGCGGGAAACCGCACCGCCGGAACCGGGCCTGACCGGACGGCTGAACATCAGGCTCGGAGTCAGCGGCCTGCGGGCCGACGGCATCCGCGGATCATGGGAGACTCGCCCTCATGAGCGGGAAGGCGGACCCTCGGACGAACGGGGAAGGGATGACCACCCACCGGACGCGGCTGGACCGGGGGCGGGGCGCGCTCGGGCCCGCCCTGGAACTCGTGCACACCGGACGCGCGCCGACCCGTGCCGTCCTCACCGCCGAGCTCGGCGTGACCCGGGCCACAGCCGGTGCCGTCGCCGCCGAACTGGAGGCCCTCGGGCTGATCCGGGTGGACGCCCGGCCCGGAGCGGCGGCCGGTTCGCAGGGGCGGCCCTCGCACCGGCTCGCGGTCGCCGAGGAGGGACCCGTCGTCCTCGCCGCGCAGGTGCACGCCGACGGGTTCCGGGCGGCCCTGGTCGGGCTGGGCGGCCGTATCGTCGCCACCGCGCCCGGCTGCGAGACCGTGGACGCCGACCCGGCGAAGGTCCTGAGCTCCGTCGTGGAAGCCGGGGCAGAACTGCTGCGCACCACCGGACGCAGCTGCGTCGGCGCCGGCCTCGCCGTGCCGTCCGCGGTCGCCGAACCGGACGGGCTCGCACTGAATCCGCTGCACCTGGCCTGGCCGGTGGGGGCGCCGGTGCGCCGCATCTTCGAGGAGTGCGTGCGCGCGGCCGGCATCACCGGACCGGCGTTCGCGGGCAACGACGTCAACCTCGCCGCCCTCGCGGAGCACCGGCACGGCGCGGGCCGCGGCGCTCGTGACCTGCTGTGCGTGGCCACCGGGCACCGGGGCGTGGGCGGGGCACTCGTGCTGGACGGGCGCCTGCACACCGGCAGTTCGGGTCTCGCCCTCGAGGTCGGCCACCTCACCGTCCATCCCGAGGGCCGCCCCTGCTACTGCGGCAGCCGCGGCTGCCTGGACGTCGAGGCCGACCCGCTGGCCTTCCTCACGGCCGCCGGACGGGACCCGGGCCCGGAGGTGTCGCTGCTCCAGCTGGCCAACGACCTGATCCGCGACCACTACGACGACCCGTCCGTCCGCACCGCCACCGAGACCCTCATCGACCGGCTCGGACTCGGCCTCGCGGGCCTGGTGAACATCCTCAACCCGGACCGCATCATCCTCGGTGGCCTGCACCGCACCCTCCTCGACGCCGACCCGGACCGGCTGCGCGCGGTCGTCGCCGACCGCAGCCTGTGGGGACAGAGCGGCGGCGTTCCCCTCCTCGCCTGCACCCTCGACCACAACAGCCTGGTCGGCGCCGCGGAGTTGGCCTGGCAGCCGGTCCTCGACGATCCGCTGGGCGCGCTGACATAGCCGCCCGGCCCCGTCGTACTGCCCGGAAGATCGCCGTCATCGGCGAGACACCCGTACCGCGGGAGCGGTCGGCCCACTTCGCCGCGTAGGCTCGGTGCATGCGGATCTCCGTCTCCTCGGACATGGACGAACCGGTCGCGCGCGGTCTCGTGGCGGAGCTGCGGGCGCGCGGCCACGACGTGGTCGCCCACGGGGCGCTCGAGCCCGGCGACGACCCCCGGTGGGCCGTCTGCTCGGAGGCCGCGGCCCGCGAGGTCGCCGACGGCAGGGCCGACCAGGCCGTCGTGTGCTGCTGGACCGGCACCGGCGCCTCGATCGCCGCGAACAAGGTGCCCGGCGTCCGTGCGGCCCTGTGCACCGACGCCTACACCGCCGACGGCGCCCGCCGCTGGAACCACGCCAACGTGCTCGCCCTCAGCCTCCGGCTGACCTCCGAGCCCCTGCTCAAGGAGATCCTCGACGCCTGGTTCTCCGCCGAGGCCGGCGAGGACACCGAGGACCGCGAGAACGTGGCACACGTCGGACGCCTGGACCACGGCAGGGCCCCGTAGATCACCGGCACGGACTCCACGGGGCCGCCACCGGCGGTCGGACAGCGGTGGGCGCGGATCGCCCGGTCGTGCGCGTCGCACACGCCCAGGCGTACGGGGCGGACGTCACCGGGCAACCGTACGGACCGTGCTCACCACTGGCGTCCCCGGGGCAGCCGGTCACGGCCCGGCGCCGACATGTGCAGCACCCGGAAGATGTCTCCTTCGGCCTTCGGGATGTCATGCTCCCAGAGCGAGAACCGGACCAGCTCCCAGCGGCCGGTGTCCACGGCCGCCGCCGCGAGGACCGCACCGTCCTCCCCGGCCAGCCGTTCGGTCTCCCGCACGGCATCCTCCATGCAGGCCGCCAACTCCACGCCGTCCGGCACGGGTTGCCGGTGCCGCACCGCAACCCGCGCGGGCGAACCGACGGTGCCGCCCTCCTCGTACGCCACCCCTGTCCACTGTCGCACCGACGGCCGCCCGAAGTCATCGCTGAGCCCCTGGAAGGCGCCACCCCAGAGGAAGGAGTTCATGCCCTCCATGGTGTTCCACAGGTAGAACGGCGCGTACTGGTTGACCGGCGAGCCGTCCACACCGCGCTCGCGCAGCAGATACGCCTTGCAGCCGAGGCCCTCCCAGTCGTCGAGCAGATGCCCGACGCGTCGGACGCGGTCGCGGATCACGCCGGTGTCGTAGTCGGCGGGCAGGGTGAGCTCGTACTGCATGGCGTGCACGGCGAAGAACTCCTTTACCGGGTACGGGTGTTGTCGCGGGGGGCGAGGAGTGAGAGCAGGCCGCGCACACCCGCGTCGAAGGCGGCGGGCGAACCGGACGCGCGGGCGAGGACGTAGCCGCCCTGGACGGTCGCGAGGACGGCCGCGGCGATCTCCTCGCCGTCCAGCCAGGGCGCGAACTGGCCCTGCTCCTTGCCCTCCTCGACGATCCCTGCGATCCGCTCGCGGATCAGGTCGAACGTCTTGTCGACGGGCGCGCGCAGCTCGTCGCTGGCGACGATGTCCGGGTCCATCGTCAGCCGCCCGACCGGGCACCCGCGCAGCACATCCCGCTCGCGCAGGAGATAGGCCTCGATCCGTTCGTACGGAGTGCCGGGCCCGTCGAGTACTCCCTCGGCGGTAGCCAGCAACTCCTCGGCTGTGCGCCGGATCGCGGCCAGGGCGAGATCGGGCTTGCCCTTGAAGTGGTGGTACATGCTGCCCTGTCCGGCCCCCGCTCGCTCGAGGATGGCCTTGGGGCTGGTGCCCACGTAGCCGCGCTCCCACAGCAGCTCGCGGGTGGAGTCGATCAGTCGCTCCGAGGTGCTCATGCGCCAACTGTACATACTGGTAGTTACAGAAGTCGAGTCCACAAGGAGCAGCGGAGACCTCCGCGCGTACTCCCAGGGAGGTACACCGACTGCCGCTGGCCGTACGACGACCCGGGCCCCTTCCCGGCGGGAGTCTCGAGACATCACCAAAAGACCCACTGAGGAGATGACCCGAGATGCAGACCCTGGCGAACTGGGACGGCGGACCCGGCCCGTGGATCCTGTTCTTCCCGCTGATCTGGGCGGCCGTTGTGATCGGCGTCGTCACCGTCCTGCGCCGCACCGTCTGGCGCGGCCGCCGTGGACCGTGGCGCGCGGCGGGCGGCAGCGGCCCCTGGCGCGCGGCGGGCGACATGGACCCGTCCGGCGACTCCCCAATCGCGATGCTCGGCCGGCGCTTCGCCTCCGGCGAGATCGACGAGGACGAGTACTGGCGCCGACTGTCCGTCCTGGACGAGCAGTTCGGCCGTGGAGGCAAGGGCGGTGCGGCATGACCACCACACCCTGCGACCACGTGCCGCCGAGCAACACCCCCCAGTACCCGGGGGAGGCACCGCCCGGTCAGCCGGCGACGACCGACCGGGCGGGAGCGCGTTCCGGGCGGCGCAGGTCGACCGCGTGCTCGGCCTCCGCGAACCGGTGTACGGGCGTGTCCACGAGCTGACGTCGGGGCGGCCGCGCGGCGTTCGCCCGCGTGGACGACGGCGTGGGCAGCGTGAACCACACGACCTTGCCGGAATCGCCGTCCGGCCGCGCGCCCCAGCTCTCGCTGACCGCGGCGACCATCGCGAGTCCGCGCCCGCAGGTCGCGAGCGTGTCCGCGTCGGCGTCTTCGATGGATCCCACGACCGGCAGGCGCGGGTCGTGGTCGCGCACCGAGACCCTGAGCCGGTCGAGCACCAGCTCGATCTCGACCGTGCATGTCTTGTCGGGCCGGGCGTGTTGGTGGACGTTCGTCAACAACTCCGTCACACCGAGCGCCGCTCGGTCTATGAGGGGATCCAGATGCCAGTAACGCAACTGCGCCGATACGATTCTGCGGACCTGGCCGATCCGCGACGGCAGGGCTTGGAGTTCCACGGTGCAGTGCCTGCTCGGGTGACTGATCACGGCTGCGACTCCCCGACGTAGAGGTCCGGAAGAACACGGAGTTCGGATCGATCCAGCAGAGTGCCTGCGTGAACCGGCCGCCTGCTGTAAGTGCCCGGCGGGCTGGTTCGCAGTGTTGTCGCCGGTAAACCCAGAGTGACGTGAGATCAGCGTGACGCAGGGGATGCGGTCCCGCAACTCGTAGTGACTCAGCCGCTACGCCCCGCAGCCCTGCGTACGGCTTCGATGAACCGGCGTGCCGCGGGCGGACCGGGCTCGCCGGGGGCCGGGTCCTGCCCGCCCAGGGTGAGCAGGTACCGCTTGCCGTTGAGGTCCGCCAGGGCCCGGTCCTCCGGGGCGAACCAGGGTTTGGACGCGCGTACCGCCTGCACCGGCGCGCTGTCGATCTCGCTGCCGTAACTGGTGAGCAACTCGAGTCTGCCGCCGCTGATCCGGACCTGCCCGGCCCGCGTGAGTGAGCGCAGCCGTTTCCCGATCCGCACGCCTGTCGCCCTGAACTCCGGCTCCGCCATCGCGCCCCGCCCCCTTGTGCGTGTGGTTGTGCCGACCCGCGCTCCCGCGGGGGCCGTTGTCCTGCTCCTGTCCTGTTCCAGTCTGCGCCCCCCGTCCGGACCTTCGTCCCGACGGGCAGTCTGCCCGCTACCGGCGTGGAGCACCAGTGCGCATCGACGCTTCGCCAGGGCGCTCGGAGCACTCACGCCAATGCGCCCCCATGACCGTGCGCCGCCGTGCCCCCAGGGCTGCCTTTGACATCTCCAAAGGTGTGTTTATGCAGGTGAGGAGCGTGCGAGAGGTGTCTATGATCGGTGTGTCGGCCGCGTGACGCGCCGTCGGCGCGCAGCCTAAGGAGCCCTGCCGTGACTACCCCCCAGAAGACCCGGACCGGAGACACCCTCGACGTCGACCACAGCGACGCCGCCTACCGTGGCTGGCTGAAAGAAGCCGTCCGCAAAGTCCAGGCCGACGCCAACCGCTCCGCCGACACCCACCTGCTCCGCTTCCCGTTGCCCGAGCGCTGGGGCATCGACCTGTACCTCAAGGACGAGTCGACCCACCCGACCGGCAGTCTCAAGCACCGGCTTGCCCGCTCCCTCTTCCTCTACGGCCTGTGCAATGGCTGGATCCGGCCGGGACGCCCGGTGATCGAGGCGTCCAGCGGCTCGACGGCCGTGTCCGAGGCGTACTTCGCCAAGCTGATCGGCGTGCCCTTCATCGCCGTCATGCCGCGGACGACCAGCGCCGAGAAGATCCGCCTGATCGAGTTCCATGGCGGGCAGTGCCATTTCGTGGACGACTCGCGCCGGATGTACGAGGAGTCCGCCCGCCTCGCGGTGGAGACCGGCGGCCACTACATGGACCAGTTCACCTACGCGGAACGGGCCACGGACTGGCGCGGCAACAACAACATCGCCGAATCCATCTTCCGGCAGTTGCGGTTGGAGCGGTTTCCGGAGCCTGCGTGGATCGTCGCCACGGCGGGCACCGGCGGCACCTCGGCGACCCTCGCGCGCTACGTCCACTACATGCAGTACGACACCCGCGTCTGTGTGGCCGATCCGGAGAACTCGTGTTTTTTCGAGGGCTGGACCACCGGCGATCCGGACGTCACCTGCGGACGCGGCTCCCGCATCGAGGGCATCGGCCGGCCGCGCATGGAACCGAGCTTCGTGCCCGGCGCGATCGACCGCATGATGAAGGTCCCGGACGCCGCCGGCATCGCCGCCGTCCGCGCCCTGGAGCAGGTCATCGGCCGCAAGGCGGGCGGCTCGACCGGCACCGGGCTGTGGAGTGCGCTGAAGCTCGTCGCCGAGATGGTCGCCGAGGGCCGGCAGGGGAGCGTCGTCACCCTGCTGTGCGACCACGGGGACCGCTACCTCGACAAGTACTACTCCGACGCATGGCTCGCGGAACAGGGCCTGGACATCGCGCCGTACACGGCGGCGATCACCTCCCTGCTGGAGACCGGCGTCTGGCGCTGAGGGGCTGGTGAAGGATGTCTGGCGCTGAGGGGCTTGTGAGGGAGCCGACGACCCGCGAAGTACGGGACTAGCGGGCCGTAAGACGCCGGTCCAGGGAGGTGACGGCGTCCCGGAAGGCGCGTCCGAGGCCCGCGCGAGCCAGCGTCAGCCCGAAGCGGAACGCCGCCGGACCGTCGGCGGCGAGGGTCCACCGCACCCGGGTGCCGGTGCCCACCGGGACGAGCCGCCACTCCTCGACCAGTGCACGGGCGCCGGGCGCGTTGGTCACGTCGACGCGGTACGCGTACACCTCGGGCTCCTTGGCGGCCAGCACCGTCTCCAGGAAGCGGGTTCCGCCCTTGAGCCGGATCTCACGCCGGGCACCGTCGTGGAGCGGCCGGGCCAGTTTCACCGCCGTGAACCACTCGGCCCACCCGGGCACATCCTCGGCGAGAGCACGGAAGACCACTTCCGGGGAGGCGGAGATCTCCCGGGTGAAGGCGAGCCGTACGGGCGCGGTCTCGACGAACTCGAGGCCGACCGGGAGGAGTTGGCGAGCCATGTGCGGAACCCCCTGGGCAAGAACGGGTGGTTGACCGGGCGAAGTCGTCACGCCCGACGGCGGGGCGAGCGGCAGGCCATCTTAATTGACGAAACGTCAGATGTCCGTACCGGCATCGCGCTCGCCCGCCACCACCAGCCGCCGCAGATGCTCCGACACCTCCGCGCGCGCCTCGCCCGACAGTCCGGCGTCCGTCACCAGTGTGTCGACCTGCTCCAGCGCCGCGAACGAACTCAGACCCACCGTGCCCCACTTGGTGTGGTCGGCGACCACCACGACCCGCCGCGCCGACTGCACCAGACGCCGGTTGGTCTCGGCCTCCGCGAGGTTCGGCGTGGACAGGCCGGCCTCGACCGATATCCCGTGCACTCCGAGGAACAGCACGTCGAAGTGGAGCGCCGCGATCGCCTGGTCGGCCACCGGCCCCACCAGCGAGTCGGAGGGGGTGCGCACCCCGCCGGTCAGCACCACCGTGGCCGCACCCTGCCGGGGGCCCGAGGTGCGCTGCGCCGCGTGGAAGACGTCGGCCACCCGCACCGAGTTGGTGACCACGGTCAGATCGGGCACGTCCACCAGCTGCTGTGCGAGCGCGAATGTCGTCGTACCGCCCGACAGGGCGATCGCGCTGCCCGGCGCGACCAGCTCGGCGGCGGCCCGCGCGATGTCCTCCTTGGCGGACAGCTCCAGACCCGACTTCGCCTCGAACCCCGGTTCGTGCGTGCTCGCCTCGACCACCGGGACCGCGCCGCCGTGCACCTTCTCCAGGACACCCTGCCGGGCGAGCGCGTCCAGATCGCGTCGCACCGTCATGTCCGACACGCCGAGCTTTCGGGTCAGCTCGTTGACGCGCACACCGCCACGCCGCCGGACCTCGTCCAGGATCAGGGCGCGCCGCTGCTCCGCGAGGAGGTTCTGATTCTCACTCACGTACGCTCCGGTCCTTTCGCTTCAAGCCGTCCGGCACACCTCGCGCCACCCGCTCCGACATGGACATTTTGCCCGTCCCTGGTGCGGGGATGTCTCATCCTCGCATGTGCCGTGTCGGGAAGCCCCACCGACGGTCGGGCCGCGCGGATGTCATCCACGCGACATCCGGGCTCCCGGCTGGCACACGGATCGGGGAGATTCGGTGACGAGAGGTGTACATCGCGCGCTCAGCGGCGATCCTTGTGCCCGCACAGACAGATGCCGACAGCGCGTCACGGGGGAAGTGCGAACAGTGGAACCTGCGCAGGAACGTGTCCCGACCGACAGAGCCGACGGCCGCGGCTCCCCGACCGACGAAGCCGGAACCGCCCTGGAACTCCTGGTTCACGGGGTGGGCGGCACCACACCGGAGCAGATGCTGGACGATCCGCGCACGGTGCGGATCACCGGCGACGAGGTCGCGGCCGTCTTCCGGCGCGCCGACGACGCCGATGCCGAATCCCAGCCGGCCCAGTCGGCCGACCGCCGCGGCCGTCCGGTTCCGGAGGCGTACGTCTGGTGCAATCTGACCTCCGGCAACGGCAGCCGTGCTCTGTGGCTGTTGCTCCTGCCGTTCATGGTCGTCAACCTCGCGCACTGGATGCGTCCCACGGCCCGGGGCCGCCTGCGGACGGTGCGTCTGTACGGGCTGCTGGTGCGGCTCACCGGACTCACCCTGACCGTGCTGCTGGTCGCCGCCGCCTGCGAGGTGGCGCTGGATCTCGCGGCCTGGCAGTGCGCGGGCACACGCGCGTGCGCCGAGCGGCACTCCTGGCTGGGCTTTCTGTCGCCGGTGGTGTCCGAGGGCGGCTGGTGGAGCAGGCCTGGCCGCCGTCTCGTGGTCGCGGCCCTGGTCCCGGCCGTTCTCACGGCCCTGCTGTGGTACCTGTCCCACCGCACCTGGAGCGCGTACGAGTCCCAGGAGCCGATGTCCCGCGCCGCGGAGCCCGAGGAGGAGACCGGCCGCACCGCGCTGAGCCGGCCCGGCTTCTGGTACGGGCGCCGCCTGGTGGCCCGGCTGCGTGCCGCGCACACCGCCGCCGGACTGCTGACCGTCACCGCCGCGGTGGGCACCTCGGCCGCCCGCTTCGACCACCGGCCGGGCGGCCCCGTCCTCCTCGACGTCCTGGGCCGCCTCCTGGAGACCGCGCTGGTGGTGGCCGCGGCCGGTGTGGTGTGGGTGGTGTGTCGGCGGGGCCGCAGCGAGCACCGCCTGGACCGGGAACTCGACCGGCATCTCGTGCGACGGCTGCCGCTCGCCGCCGTCGCCCTGCTGGTCCTGACGGCGGTGTACGCCGGGTGGGAGCGCCCGGGGTGGGAATCGGCCGGCCGGCTGCCCGGCAACCTGACCTTCGGGGGTATCACTCTGGTCCAGGGCCTGTTGGTGATCGCCCTCGGTGGGGTCGCCCATGTGCTGCACCGGGCGCATCCCGACCCGCGGGCCGCGATGCGCGGCCTGGGCGGGCCGGCCGTGGCGATGCTGGCCTGCGCGCTCGGCGGGGTGATGTCCGGCGGGGTCTCCCAGCGCGTCGCCGACTGGCTGGACGGCACCGGTACCGACATCCCCGGGCCGCCGGTCCTGCTGACCTGGCAGGCGTCCGTGATCCCGCCGCTGCTCGTCGTTCTGCTGGCGCTGTTCGGCTGGCTGGCATGGCGCACCTGGCTGCTGCGCCGTCTCGAAATGGCCGCCGTGGAGCGTGACTACCCGGACGAACCGCTCGACACCACGCGCACCCGCCGTATCGCCCGCACCCGCGCGATGGCCACCCTCACCGACCGGGCCCCCCTCCTGGTCGCGGTCGTCTCCGCCACGACGCTGCTGCTGGGCGCCGCCGCCCTGGTCGGCGCGACAACGGACAAGACACCCGGCGAGGCCGCCCGGCACACGTACGCCGTCGTCGAGAGCGCCGCCGAGACCGCCCAGGCGCTCGGCTCCTGGCTGATCGGACTCGGCTTCATACTCTTCGTCACCTGGGGCCGACGCGCCTACAAGGACCCCTCCGCGCGGCGCACCATCGGCATTCTGTGGGACGTCGGCACCTTCTGGCCCCGCGCCGCCCATCCCTTCGCCCCGCCCTGCTACGCCGAGCGCGCGGTTCCGGATCTGACCTGGCGGATGGCGACCTGGACCCGGGCCACCGGTGGCCGGCTCGTCCTCTCCGGCCACTCGCAGGGCAGCGTGCTGGCCGCCGCGGCCGCCTGGCAGTTGACCCCGGCCGTCCGCAAGCGCGTGGCCCTGCTGACCTACGGCTGCCCGCTGGAGCGGCTCTACGGCCGCTGGTTCCCGGCGCACTTCGGCTCGGCCGCGCTCAGCGCCCTGCACCGTGACGTGGACTGCTGGCGCAATCTGTACCGGCCCACCGACCCCATCGGCGGCCCGGTCCGCCTGCCCGGCGACTGCGGCCCCGAAGTCGACCGTGAGGCCCTCAAGGACCCGCTCGCCTACGGCCGTACAGCCCGGCACCCGCTGCCCGCACCGATCCTCGGCCACTCCGACTACCAGGCCGACCCGGTGTTCGCCGAGGAGCGCGAACGGCTGTTGGGCCGGCTGCGGCCGGAGGTGCCGGTGCAGCGGCCTCAGGCAGACCCGGGCAGGTCCTCGCCGTAGAGCAGGGTCAGGTCGTCCGTGTCCGGGTCGGTGAGCTGGGCGACCCGGCTCGCATGGCGTTCGACCATCGCCTCGAAGGTCTGGCGGGCGGTACGGCCGTTGCCGAAGGCAGGGCCCTTGGGGAGCGTGGCGAAGTACTTCAGCAGGGCCTCGGCGGCGCCCGGGGCCAGCCGGTACTCGTGCTCCTCGGCCTGCTGCTCGACGATCCGCAGCAGTTCCTCGGGGTCGTAGTCGCTGAAGGTGATGGTCCGCGAGAAGCGGGACGCCACCCCCGGGTTGACCGAAAGGAACCGTTCCATCTCGGCCGTGTAGCCCGCGACGATCACCACGACCGCGTCCCGATGGTCCTCCATCAGCTTCACCAGCGTGTCGATGGCCTCCTTGCCGAAGTCACGGCCCGAGTCCTCCGGCGACAGCGCGTACGCCTCGTCGACGAACAGCACACCGCCGCGCGCCTTGTCGAAGGCCTCCTGGGTACGGATCGCGGTGGAGCCGATGTGCTCGCCCACCAGGTCGACGCGGGACACCTCGACCAGATGGCCCTTCTCCAGCACCCCGAGGGAGGCGAGGATCTCGCCGTAGAGTCGGGCGACCGTCGTCTTGCCGGTGCCGGGGGAGCCCGTGAAGACCAGATGGCGCTTGACCGACGCGGCCTTCAGGCCCGCCTGCCGACGACGCCGGCCCACCTCGATCATGTCGGTGAGGGCCCGCACCTCGCGCTTGACGCTGTCCAGACCCACCAGCGCGTCCAGTTCACCGAGCACGTCCTTCGGAGTGCGCGTCGCCTTCTCCGGTTCGGCCGCGGTGACCAGCGGTTCCTGTTCGGTGGCGCGCTGGCCGGGGATCGAGCCCAGCAGTCCGGGGGAGTGGGACGTCGTCTGGACGGCGGTCTCCCGGGGGGTGGGCGGCCGCAGGCCACCACCGCTCTCGTCGCTGGTGCAGTCCTCCACGACGGGACCCGCGCCGGGCGGCGCGTCGGGCCCGGCGTCCGCGAACTCGTACCCGCCGCGCGCGCACCGTTCCGTGCGGCACTTCGTCAGCGTCGTCCGGCAGCCGTCGATCACATGGAAGCCATAGCCGCCACTGCCGGTCACCCGGCAGTTCAGGAAGCTCCCGCGGCCGCCCGCCGACACGTAGAAGCCCGCTTCGGCGGGGGAGTCGACAGTGCAGCGCTCGATCGTCGGGTCGGCGCCCTTGGTGACGATCACACCGGTCTGGGTGCCGTCCACAGTGCAGTTGTTGAGGGTGCCGCCGCTGCCGTGGTCGCGGAACCAGGCGCCGGTCGCCGCGTTGCTGATCCGGCAGTCGTCGAGCTGCGCGGTGGCGCCGTCGCTCACCGACACAGCCGTGTTGCGTACCTGGGACAGGTCGCTGTCGACGACGTCCGCGCGTGAGCCGCGGTCGAGGACGAACAGGGCGTCCGGCACGTCGTGCACGCGGCAGGAGTCCAGTACGGCGGTCGCGCCGTCGCTGACCCAGACGGCCGGGTAGTCGCCGGTGCTGTCGAAGATCTCGCACTGGTTGGCGTCCACGCGGGTGCCCGGGTCCCACACCGACAGACCGTTGCGGCCGAACTGACGGACCGTCGTGCGGGTCAGCGTCAGGACCGAGCGTGAACGCAGGTCGACCGCGTTCTCGGGGATGTCGTGGATACGGCAGTCGGCCAGGGTCAGCACGGCGTCCGTGTCGAGCGTGACGCCGTCGGCGGTGGTGCGGTGCACGTCGCAGTCGGTGAGGTGGGCGGTGGCCCGGCCGGTGACCTGGACGCCGCTGCCGCGGACCTCGTAGACCTCGCAACCCACCGCCTCCAGCGCGGAGTTCTCGCCGGTGACCGACAGGCCCACGCCCGAGGTGTGGTGCACCCGGCAACGCTCGAGGCGGGGGTGCGCGCCCCCGCCCACCGCGACGCCCGCCTGGCCCGCCGCGACGACCTCGCACTCCTCGAACACCCCGCCACCGCCGTCGAGTACGGCGATGCCGATGCCGGCCGGGTTGTCGACGGTGCAGCGCCGCACGGTCGGCCGGGCGCCGCTCCGCACCTCGATGCCGGCCGCGGAGCGGGTGACGATCCGCAGGTCCGCGAGTTCCGGTGTGCCCTCCTCGACGAGCAGCGCGGGAGCGGCCGCGTCCTGGCCCTCCACGTGCAGGTCCTGGACCACGGCCGAGGCGCGCACGGTCAGCGGCACTCCGTCCAGGGGCGCGATCCGTACGGAGCCGGGGGAGCCCTCCGGGCCGCGCAGGGTCACCGCCCGCTGGATGACGAGGTTCTCCCGGTAGGTGCCGGGGGCGACGGTGAGGACGTCGCCGTCGGCCGCGGCCTCCAGGGCGGCGGCGAGCGACGCGTACTCACCCGTGCGGCGCCGCCACCTCGATGTGCCGGTGTGCGTCACCTGGACCGTGCCCTGTGCCATGGCGTTGCTGTGCCCCCACCTCGTGATACGCGGGTCGATGCCGAATGCGTTCGGCCGGTCCACCGTAGCGTGCGCGCAGGCGGTGGGTTGACCAGAGCCGGAAGGCGGTCAGCTGCCGGTGCCGGTCCTGCCCCAGTCCGGCCCCGCCCGGTCCCATGCCTGGTCCCAACGGGCGTACCGGCGGCGGACCATGCGCCACAGGGCCAGCCGTCTGGCGCCCTCGACGACGCCTGCCGTCAACAGGGCCGCACCGATCCCGCCGAGGACGGCGTGGGTCGTCGCGGTGGCGGAGTCCAGCGGCCGGGTCACCATGCGGCCGTGTTCGTCCGTCCACAACCTGAAGTGGTCGCCGCGGTGCGGGCTCTGGAGGGCGGCCAGCACCGTGCCGTGGTGGGCGGTGCCGTCCGGAGCGGTCCAGTCGGCGACCACGCGGCTGCCCAGGTCCCGGCCGGAGGAGGCCTCGGGGTCGGCCTCCAGCGGGGAGCGGTCCAGCTTGCGGACCACGGTGGCCGTCACCTGGCGATGGGACTCGCGCTGCTCGCGGACGGCCCGCTGCAGTGTGGCCTGGGCGGCGCCGCCGACGAGTGAGCCGATCACGGGCCCGACGACCAGGATCACCAGCAGAGCCGCCAGGCACACCCAGCCCTCCACCTGATCGGTCCTGCGGCGCAGCGGGTTGTGCCGCCAGCGCCAGAGTCCGCTGATTGCTCGCACCGTTCCGCACCCCCTTCCCGCTCGGTGACAGCCGCCGCTGCCGTTCACGTGCGGCCCCGGTCGAAGAGAGAGGGAAATCACCGCCGGGGCCTTTCACGAACCTCACACGGAAAATCCAACGTCCGGGCACCCGGGCAGTGTTCCCGGGATCTTCGCCGGAGCGGGATCCGTCCTAATCGAGGACGGTGACCGGGTCGCCGACGCGGATCGTGCCTCGGGATTCGGGCACCAGGTTCTGTCCGAAGGCGAGCTTGCCGTCGAGGCGGCGGTGTCGGCCGAGGGTGCTCAGGGGCTCCCTGCCACGATCGGCGGTGGCCTGGTCGGTGGTCGTCACGACGCACCGGCCGCAGATCTTGGCGACGCGGAAGGTGACCTCCCCGATGGCGACGCGCGACCAGTCGTCCTCGGCCCAGGCGACGGTGCCCGCCACGACCACGTTGGGCCGGAAACGGTTCATCGGCAAGGGGCCCTCGTGCGCGTGATCACCTTGGGCGATCAGGGAGTTGAGGGCGTCGAGGGAGGCCGCGGAGGCGAGCAGCAGCGGGTAGCCGTCGGCGAACGAGACCGTCTCACCGGGCAGCGCGTACTGCGGTTCGACGGGCCGCCGGGTGGCGGGGTCGTCCATGTGGACCAGGCGCACGTCGGCGCCCAGGTACGCGCCGCACCAGGCGTGCGCGGCGTCCCCCTCGGCGGGCACGCCCTCGGCCTTGTCCCCGAAGATGATCACCGGCACCGTGCCGGACGGCTGGGGGACGGGCACCGCCAGCGGGTCCCTGCCGGGCGCGGACAAGCGAACGCCGCCGCCGGGCAGAAGCTCGGCGGCGGCCAGTGCGAGGCGCGCGTGCTCGCGTTGTGTGACGACCTTTCCCCTGTCGTCGATCAGCGCCCAGCGCCGGTCTCCCGCCAGCCCCCAGGGCTCCACGACGGCCTCCCGGGGCGCCAGGCCCCGGAACGCCTTGACCGGATGAACATGAATCGACTGCAGTTGCGCGTTCCCCATGCATCCATGGTGCCAGGCGGCACGGACAGTCCGGGAGACGTGTCAGTAACCGCCGCGGTACGGCTGCTGCTGGTTGTTGTACGGCTCCTGGTAGGTGGCCTGCGCCGGCCGGGGAGCGGCGGGACGCATCGCCTCGTACCCCGTCGTCATGCCCATGCCGGGGGCCGCCGGGCGCGGCTGCTGCGGCTGCTGTTGCTGTGGATACCCGCGCGGCGCGGCGGCCTGCTGCGGGATGTACGCGGCGGGCGCCTGCTGGAGCGGGGCGGGCTGCTGATGCTGCGGGTAGCCGTAGTTGGGCTGGGAGGGGGCCGACGGAAGGGCGGGCAGCGCCGACGGAAGGGCGGGCAGGTGACTGCCCGGCATGTCGTACGCGGCGGGGACCCGGATCGGGGCGATCTGCGGGGTGCCCCGCTCGGCCACGAGTGAGTCGTAGATCGGAGTGTCCGGGAAGGAGGCGGAGTAGTAGCCGCCGCCATAAGTGGAGCGGGGGGAGGTCATGGCACATAAGTTAAGCCCACGATGTGCTGGTTGGGGAGACCGATAAGAGGGTTGTTTTCCGTGTCGTCAGTGGTGTGGGATCCCCAATGCGAGCGAACTCGGCAAAAAGGGGCGGCGTCCTGGGCAGTGTTCAGGTAAAGGCCGAGTTCCCCACCCGTTACTGCGGGTTGGAGACCCGCCGCCCTGTGCCGCTCCCTGTGCCGCTCCTTGTGCCGCTCATGGGAGTTCGCCGTCCCGGACAATAGGTTGAGCGAGTGGCCGGGACGGACAGGACTGCCGGGGCTCGGCCCTGGCACGCCGACACATGATGGGGGCGGACATGTCAATGGCGAAGGGTTCCAACGCTCCGGTGCCGACGACGGCACTGCGCGTCGCACTGGGCTGGCGAACCGGGCCGGGCGTGCCCGACGCGGACGCCTCGGCTCTGCTGCTGGTGAACGGAAAGGTCCGCTCCGACAACGACTTCGTCTTTTACAACCAGCCGGTGCACTCCTCCGGCGCGGTCCGGCACGAGGGCAAACGGCAGGCGGGCGACCAGGTGACCGACACCCTTTTTGTCGACCTCGCGCGCGTGGAGCCCACGATCGGGACCGTGGTCCTCGCCGTCTCCGCCGACGGCGGCACGTTCGCCGCCGTGCCCGATCTCCACATCGAAGTCAGGGACGCCGAGAGAGACACGGTGGCCGTCCGGTTCGACAGCACCGGGGCCACCGTCGAAACCGCTTTCGTACTCGGCGAGTTCTATCGCCGGCAGGGCGCCTGGAAGTTCCGGGCCGTGGGCCAGGGCTACGGCAGCGGACTGGAGGGCCTCGCCACGGACTACGGCATCACGGTCGACGAACCCCAGCGCGCCGCACCCGCACCCGCACCCGCACCCGCCCCCACCGCCCCGCCGGCCGGCGCATCCGCGGTCACTCCGCCCCCCGCCCCCACCGCCCCGATCACCCCGCCGGCCGGCGCACCCGCGATCACACCGCCCCCCGTCCCCGCGCACCCGTTCACCTCGCCACCACCACCACCGCCTCCTCCTCCTCCTCCCTCGGCACCCTCCACCGCGCCGCTGCGCCTGACGAAGGTGACGCTCACCAAGGCGGCCCCCTCCGTCTCGCTCACCAAGCAGGGCGGAGCCTCGGGCGCCCTGCGCGTGAACCTCAACTGGGAGGTGCACAAGCAGTTCTCGGGCTGGGGCAGCAAGCTCGGCCGCGCGGTCGCCCGAAACGCGGACCTAGACCTCGACCTGTGCGCCCTGTACGAACTCACCGACGGCGGCAAGGGCGTCGTCCAGGCCCTCGGCAACGCCTTCGGAGCCCTGCACCGTCCGCCGTACATCCACCTGGACGGCGACGACCGCACCGGCTCCGTCTCGAGCGGCGAGAACCTCACGGTCAACCTCGACCACAGGCAGGCCTTCCGGCGCATCCTCGTCTTCGTGACCATCTACGAAGGAGCGCGCTCGTTCGCCGACCTGCACGCCACGGTCACGCTCCAGCCGCAGCACGGCGCCGCGATCGACTTCTCCCTGGACGAGTGCACGGTCCCCTCCACGGTGTGTGCGCTGGCCCTGATCACCAACAGCGGAAGCGACCTGGTCGTCCAGCGCGAGGCCCGTTACCTGGTGCCCGAGCGCGGGGTGAGCCCGCAGCGGACCCTCGACCGCGCCTACGGGTGGGGCATGAACTGGGCCCCGGGCCGGAAGTGACCGCTCAGGTCTCGTCGCCGACGACGGCGTCCGGACGTGTGTAGGTGCGGCCCTTCCAGGCGGCGCCGCGCCCCCTGTAGTGCTGCACCGCGGAATCGACCGTCATGAGGAGATAGAGGAACGCGGTGAACGGCAGCAGCGGAGCGAGCCACAGCGGCTGCCGGTAGTAACGCAGCATGGGCACATACGTCCCGGTCATCACCAGCCACGCGAGACCGCCGACGACCCCGGCCGTCGTACTCCCCATGGCCAGGCCCACGACCAGGGCCACCGGCGGCACCAGGTAGACCAGCGCCAGCCCGGCCACCGTACCGACGAGCAGCAGGGGGTTGTGCCGCAGTTGCGCGTACGCGCTGCGCGAGACCATGCGCCACAGGTCGTGCAGCCGTGGGTACGGACGGACGCTGTCCACTCCGTCCGCCAAACCCAGCCAGATGTGGCCGCCGCTGCCCTTGACGGCCCGCGCGAGTGCCACGTCGTCGATGACGGCGTGCCGGATGGCGTCCGGGATCCGGGCCTGCTCGGCGGCCCCGGCGCGCAGCAGCACACAGCCGCCCGCCGCGGCCGCCGTCCGTCCTTTCCGCCGGCCGATCCACCGGAACGGATACAGCTGTGCGAAGAAGTAGACGAAGGCCGGCACGACCAGTCGCTCCCACAGGCTCTCCACCCGCAGCCGGGCCATCTGGGAGACGACGTCGAAGCCGCCCGCGCTCGCCGCCGCGACCAACTGGCGCAGGCTGTCCGGCGCGTGGGCGATGTCGGCGTCCGTGAGGAGGAGGTACTCGGGGCCACGCGCGCGTGCCAGGCCGACGCCATGGCGTACGGCCCACAGCTTCCCGGTCCAGCCGGCGGGCGGTTCACCGGGTGAGGACACGGTCAGCGGCAGTCCGCCGTGGCGGCGGGCCAACTCCCGCGCCAGTTCCCCCGTGCCGTCCGTGCTGCCGTCGTCGACGAGGAAGACCTCCGCCCGCCCGGGGTAGTCCTGGGCGAGCAACGACGGCAGACTCGCGGGCAGCACCGCCGCCTCGTCACGGGCCGGCACGACGACACAGACGGACGGCCACGCCTCCGGATCCCGGCGGGGCGGCAGCCTGACGTCCGTACGCCAGAAGAAGCCCTGGCCGAGCAGCAGCCACAGCCACGCGGCGAGTGATCCGGCGGCGGTCCACACGATGGCGCTCACGGGCGCAGTCTGCCCCACCGGCATGGCCGCTGAGGACCCATCGTCTATCGTGGCGGGGTGAAGATCGCGCTCATGGACTCCGGAATCGGTCTGCTGGCGGCCACCGCCGCGGTACGGCGCCTGCGGCCCGACGCCGATCTCGTGCTCTCCCTCGATCCCGACGGAATGCCCTGGGGCCCTCGCACCCCTCAGGACCTCACCCGGCGCGCTCTCGCCGTCGCCGAGGCCGCCGCCGCGCGGCGGCCCGACGCCCTCATCATCGGCTGCAACACCGCCACCGTGCACGCGCTGCCCACCCTGCGCGCCCGCCTCGAACCCGGCATCCCGGTCATCGGCACGGTCCCCGCGATCAAGCCCGCCGCGGCCGGCGGCGGACCCTTCGCGATCTGGGCGACGCCCGCCACCACGGGCAGCCCCTACCAACGCGGGCTCATCGACGACTTCGCCGACGGTGTGGCGGTCACCGAGGTGCCCTGCCACGGCCTCGCGGAGGCGGTGGAGCACGCGGACGAGACGGCCATCGCGTCCGCCGTCGCCGCGGCCGCGGCCCTGACCCCCGACGACGTGACGACCGTCGTCCTGGGCTGCACCCATTACGAACTGGTCTCCGAGCACATTCGCGCCGCCGTGCAGCGCCCCGGTTTCCCCCCGCTCGTCCTGCACGGCTCCGCCGGAGCGGTCGCCGCCCAGGCGCTGCGCCGGCTCGGTGAACAGCCCGCCGCGCGGGCAGCGGCGAACGGGACCCTGACCGTGCTGCTCAGCGGTCGCGAGGGCACGCTCCCCGAGCCCGCACTGGCCTATGCGGAAGGCCGACTCCTCAAGGCGGTCAGCCCCGCCTGGTGACCCCCACTCGGAGCAGTCACTCTGTGCAACGCCCTACCGGCGCAGCGAAACCTGAGTAGTCTCATAGCCATGAGGGACCACCCCCACGGCAAGACCACTCCACACTCCGATGTCTGGACCGGGCGGGCCTCCAACCGGTTCCAGTGGCTGCTGGCGCTCGGCGGCGCCGCCTGTCTGGCGCTCGGCATCGAGCTGGCCGTCGACTCCAAGTGGACGACCGGCATCGCCCCGCTCGTGATGTCCGTCGTCGGCTGCATCGCGGCCGGGCTGCTGGTCCTGTTCGGCACCCTCGCCTTCGTGCATGTCGCCCTGAAGGTCGACAAGGAGTCCCTCGAGGTGCGCTGCGGCCACATCGGCGTGCCGCGCCGCCGTATTCCGCTGGCCCATGTGGTCGGCGCCGACTTCGACCCGCTCGTCACTCCGCGCCACTGGGGTGGCTGGGGCTACCGCTGGCGCCCCGAGAAGGGCACCGCCGTCGTCGTACGCCGGGGCGAGGGTGTGGTGCTGCGACTGTGGGACGGCCACACGTTCACCGTCACCGTGGACGACGCCGAGGCGGCCGTACGGGTGATCAGGGAGCGGCTGCGGTCCGGCGCCGCGCACTGAAGGGCACGGATCGCGGCGCGGTGAACCCGGGGATCACAGCGCACGGGACCCCCATACCCCCGCTGTCTCGTAGTTCACGGAGCCGGCCAGCCACCACGTGCGCGGACGCCCGTGCCGCCGGCCACCACGTGCGCGGACGCCAGTTCGGTGCCGCGGTGACTCGTCGGCCAGGGGACGGGCTGTGGCCGGCCCCGCCGGCAGTCCCGCGCCACCGACACCGTGGTGAAGCCCAGGGCGTTGCCCAGGCAGGCGATCGCCGCAACCGCCGTCGGGGCCGCACCCGGGGCCATCCCCGTGGAGCCCACCCCGCCCCCGAACCCCGGTCGCCCCCGACCAGCGTCGTCCCCGGTCGTACGGACGTCACCGGCCCGTACGACAAAAACGTGGGGCACACCGTAACCGCTGATGACGGTTTGTGGACGAGTTGGACCGAGATGTGCAGGAACGACGGGGCCGACGTGAGGGCCGGCGGCCCTGGGGCGGGAGGGGCCGCGCTGTCGGCGCCGAGGCCGGCCGCCGTACACTCCCACAGTGACCGTCACCGCAACTTCCGTGGACGAGTCGGACCAGGTGAGGCCGCCGATCGCGCCCGCATCGCGCGGGACGCGGCTCCTGCGACTCGTTCCGGCCGCCGCCGCAGTGCTCTCCGGAGTGCTGCTCTATGTCAGTTTCCCGCCGCGCACCCTGTGGTGGCTGGCCCTGCCGGCCTTCGCCGTCTTCGGGTGGGTGCTGCGCGGGCGCGGCTGGAAGGCGGGCCTGGGTCTCGGCTACCTCTTCGGCCTCGGCTTCCTGCTGCCCCTTCTGGTGTGGACCGGCGTGGAGGTCGGCCCCGGGCCCTGGCTGGCGCTGGTCGTCATCGAGGCGATCTTCGTCGCGCTGGTCGGCGCGGGCGTCGCCGCGGTGTCGAAGCTGCCGGGCTGGCCGGTGTGGGCGGCCGCGGTGTGGATCGCCGGAGAGGCGGCACGCGCGCGTGCGCCCTTCCACGGCTTCCCCTGGGGCAAGATCGCGTTCGGCCAGGCGGACGGTGTCTTCCTGCCGCTCGCCGCGGTGGGCGGCACCCCGGTGCTCGGCTTCGCCGTCGTCCTGTGCGGCTTCGGCCTGTACGAGGTCGTGCGGCTGGCCGTTCAGGCGCGGGGCACGGGTGCCGTTCGACGGTCGGCGGCGGCCGTGGCCCTGCTGAGCGTGGCCGTGCCGGTGGTGGGCGCGGCGGCCGCGCGGCCGCTGGTGACCGACAAGGCCGAGGACGGGAGCGTCACCGTCGCGGTCATCCAGGGCAATGTGCCGCGCGCGGGGCTGGAGTTCAACGCTCAGCGGCGGGCCGTGCTCGACTACCACGCGCGCGAGACCGAGCGGCTCGCCGCGGAGGTCAGGGCAGGCAAGGTCGCCAAGCCCGACTTCGTGCTGTGGCCCGAGAACTCCTCCGACATCGACCCGTTCGCCAACGCCGACGCGGGCGTCGTCATCGACCAGGCGGCCAAGGCGATCGGCGTGCCGATCTCGGTCGGCGGTGTCGTGGAACGCGACGGCAAGCTCCTGAACGAGCAGATCCTGTGGGACCCGGTGAAGGGGCCCGTCGACACCTACGACAAACGGCAGATCCAGCCGTTCGGCGAGTACCTCCCGCTGCGCTCGCTCCTCGGGGCGATCAACAAGAACTGGACCTCCATGGTCCGCCAGGACTTCAGCCGGGGCAGCGAGCCCGGCGTGTTCGACATGGGCGGCGCCAAGGTCGGCCTGGTCACCTGTTACGAGGCCGCCTTCGACTGGGCCGTGCGCTCCGAGGTCACCGACGGAGCCCAGATGATCTCCGTGCCGAGCAACAACGCCACTTTCGACCGCAGCGAGATGACCTACCAGCAGCTCGCCATGTCCCGGGTACGCGCCGTCGAGCACAGCCGGACCGTCACCGTCCCGGTGACCAGCGGCGTCAGCGCGATCATCATGCCGGACGGCCGGATCACCCAGAGGACCGGCATGTTCGTGGCCGACTCGCTGGTGCAGAAGATTCCCCTGCGGTCCTCGCAGACGCCGGCCGCGCGTCTGGGCATCCTGCCGGAGATCGCTCTGGTACTGGTCGCCGCGGGCGGACTCGGCTGGGCGATCGGCACCGGTGTGCGCCGTCGACGCGCCGCTGACGTGTAGCCGTACGCCCGTCGCACGCCCGGCGAAGATCACCGGAGCCGGGAAACCGGCCCGTTAGGGTCGGGGCATGGCTACTCCTGACTTCATCCGCTCGCTGCGGACCTCCATCGGCCACACGTTGCTGTGGCTGCCCGGTGTCAGCGCCGTCGTCTTCGACGACGAGGGCAGAGTGCTGCTCAACCGCCGCACGGACACCCTCAAGTGGGCGCTGATCGGCGGTATCCCGGAGCCGGGCGAGCAGCCGGCGGCCTGCGCCGTGCGCGAGGTCGAGGAGGAGACGGGGGTGCGCTGCGAGGTGGAGCGGGTGATCGTCGTGCAGACGCTCTCACCCGTCACCTACGACAACGGCGACGTGTGCCAGTACATGGACATCGGCTTCCGCTGTCGGGCCGTCGGCGGCGAGGCGCGGGTCAACGACGACGAGTCGCTGGACGTGGGCTGGTTCGCCGTGGACGCCCTGCCCGAGCTGAACGAGTTCGCGCTGCTGAGGATCAAGCAGGCCATGGCAGACGACCCCACATGGTTCGACTCCACCAGCTCCGAGTGAAGTATGGGTGGTGACCACATGGGGCGGGAGGCGGGTGCTGCCTAAGGTCGGGGCATGACCGCTCGCAGCGCCCTCCCGGGATCCCACGCCCCCACGCTCGACCTCGGCGGCCGCACCGCCCTCGTCACCGGTGCGGCCGGCGGCATCGGCCGCGCCTGTGCCCTGCGGCTCGCCGCCGCCGGGGCCAAGGTGAGAGCGGTCGACCGGGACGCCGCCGGTCTGGAGGCGCTCGCCGAGCAGGGCCGGGACCTCGCGGGCACCGTCGAGGCACACGTCCTCGACCTCACGGACCTGGACGACGCCGAACGCGCCGCCGCAGGCACCGATGTCCTCGTCAACAACGCCGGGCTGCAACTGGTGTGCCCCATCGAGGAGTTCCCGCCCGACGTCTTCCACACCGTGCTCACGGTGATGCTGGAGGCGCCCTTCCGGCTCATCCGCGGCGCCCTGCCCCACATGTACGGACAGGGGTGGGGCCGCATCGTGAACGTGTCCTCCGTGCACGGCCTGCGGGCCTCGGCCTACAAGTCCGCCTATGTGGCCGCGAAACACGGGCTGGAGGGGCTGTCCAAGACGGCCGCCCTCGAAGGCGCCCCCCACGGGGTCACCTCGAACTGTGTGAACCCGGCCTATGTGCGCACACCACTGGTCGAGAAGCAGCTCGCGGACCAGGCTCGGGCGCACGACATCCCCGAGGAGCGGGTACTGGCCGAGGTGCTGTTGCAGGACAGCGCCCTCAAACGGCTGATCGAACCGGAGGAGGTCGCCGAGGCTGTCGCGTATCTCTGCGGCCCGCATGCCTCCTTCGTGACCGGGACCTCGCTCGTCCTCGACGGCGGCTGGACCGCGCACTGAGGGGGGATGGCGGTGACCCCCGGAGTTTTCCACAGGGCTGACGCGGCGGCCGGACGATGAGGAATCCTGTGGGCATGTCCCGCGATCACGTACAGTCCGCCGAGCGAGCCGTTGGCGCCGACGTCGCCGACCCACCGGCCGACGACCGGCTGGCCGACGGTGCGCCGAGCGACGCCGCCCAGGTGCCGGCTCCTGGCGATGTGGGCGCCGCGTCGGTGCCCGGCAGCGCCGAGGCGCCCTTCCTGGAGCTGCTGGCCCGGGGCGCGTCCGCCGACGCCTATGAGCAGCCGGTGCTGATCGCCCGCGCCGAGGGGCGGCCCGCCCGGGAGATCACCGCGCTGGAGGCGGCCAAGCTTTTCGCGCTGCGCGTGCGCTCGGAGCTGGAGGGCCGGCGCCGGCGGGAGGCCGAGCTGTCCGCCCTCTTCGAGACCGCCCACGACCTGGCCGGACTGCGCGACCTGGACGCCGTGCTGCAGGCCATCGTGCAGCGCGCCCGCTCACTGCTCGGCACGGACGTGGCCTACCTCAGCCTGAACGATCCGGCCCGCGGCGACACCTACATGCGCGTCACCGAGGGCTCGGTCGCCGCCCGCTTCCAGCAGTTGCGCCTCGGGATGGGCGAGGGACTCGGCGGCCTCGTCGCCCAGACGGCCCGGCCGTACGTCACCGACGACTACTTTAAGGACGCCCGCTTCCAGCACACTCTCCCCATCGACGCGGGCGTGCGGGACGAGGGTCTGGTCGCCATCCTCGGTGTGCCGCTGATGCTCGGTCCGCAGGTGATCGGGGTGCTGTTCGCGGCGGACCGGCGGGCCCGGGTCTTCGAACGCGAGCAGATCGCGCTGCTCGGCTCGTTCGCCGCGCTGGCCGCCGCCGCCATCGACACCGCCAACCTCCTCACCGAGACCCGCTCCGCCCTCGCCGACCTGGAGCGGGCCAACGAGATCATCAGAGACCGCAGCGGGGTGATCGAGCGCGCCTCGGACGTCCACGACCGGCTCGCCGAACTCGTTCTGCGCGGCGGTGGGGTCCATGACGTGGCCGCCGCGGTCTCCGGAGTCCTGGGCGGCGCGGTCGAGTTCAGGGAGGCGACCGCCGCCCCGGCCGGGGCGTTGGAGGCATCCCGCGCGGACGGGCACGCGGTGCGGCATGCGGACGACTGGATCGCCGCCGTGGCCGCCGGCGGCGAACTCCTCGGCGTCCTCGTCCTGCGCGGCCACCCGGGGCTCGATCCCGTCGACCAGCGCACGCTGGAGCGCGCGGCGATGGTCACCTCACTGCTGCTGCTCGCCCAGCGCTCCGCCGCCGAGGCCGAACAGCGCGTGCGGGGCGAGCTGTTGGACGACCTGCTGGACGCCCGTGACCGCGACCCGCGGCTGCTGCGCGAGCGCGCGTCCCGGTTGCGTGCCGATCTCGACGCCACCCATGTGGTGCTGGCCGCGCGTCTGGACGGTAGGGCGGCCGACGCCGACCAGGAGGCGGCCGCCCGTAGGCGTCTGTGGTCCGCCGCCTCCCACCTCGCCGCGACCCGGCACGGCCTGGCCGCGGCCCGCGACGGCGGCACCGTCCTGCTGCTGCCGCTCGAGCCCGGCGACCGTGCGTCGGAGGTGGCCCGCCGCACGGCCCGCCACCTCGGCACCGCCGTGCACGAGTCGGTCACCGTCGGAGCGTCCGCCCCCGTCGAGGACCTCGCCACCCACCCGGACGCCGTGGCCGCCGCCTATGAGGAAGGCCGTCGCTGCCTGGACGCGCTACGGCTGCTCGGCCGCTCCGGCGACGGAGCCGCCGCCGAGGACTTCGGCTTCCTGGGCCTCCTGCTCGCCGGGGACCGCGACATCGCCGGCTTCGTCGCCCGCACCATCGGTCAGGTCGTCGCGTACGACGAGCGGCGCGGCACCGAACTGGTCCGCACCCTCGACGCCTTCTTCGCGAGCGGGATGAGCCCGGCCCGTACCAAGGACGCACTGCACGTCCATGTGAACACGGTCGCCCAGCGGTTGGAGCGGGTCGGCCGCCTCCTCGGCGCCGACTGGCAGAGTCCCGCCAGGGTGCTGGAGATCCAACTTGCCCTGAGACTCCACCAGTTGTCGGGCGCCGGGCCGCGCTGACCCCCGTACGCACGGTCGTACGGGGGCCGGAGCCGGACTCGTTGCGGGCTCTCGGGGTTCAGGCCGTGCGCGCGTCCGCGGCCGTGACGGTCGCGGGTTGGGCGTCGGCGGGAGCTTCCACGTCGGCCAGGTCCCGGCGGCGGGTCTCCTTGGCCACGCCGACCGCGACGACCGTGAGGACTGCGGCGGCGATGACGTACAGCGCGATGGGGGTGGAGCTGTCGTAGTCGGCCAGCAGTGCGGTGGCGATCAGGGGTGCGGGTGCGCCGGCCGCGACCGAGGCGAACTGGGCGCCGATGGAAGCCCCCGAGTAGCGCATCCGGGTCGCGAACATCTCGGAGAAGAAGGCGGCCTGGGGTGCGTACATCGCGCCGTGCATGACCAGACCGACGGTCACGGCGAGGATGAGGCTGCCGAAGCCGCCGGTGTCGATGAGCGAGAAGAACGGGAACATCCACAGGCCGACGCCGACCGCGCCCAGCAGGTAGACGGGGCGGCGACCGACACGGTCCGACAGGGCACCCCAGGCCGGGATCACCGCGAAGTGCACGGCGGAGGCGATCAGCACCGCGTTGAGCGCGGTCTGCCGGGAGACACCGGCGGAGGTGGTGGCGTAGACGAGGATGAACGCGGTGATGACGTAGTAGCTGATGTTCTCCGCCAGGCGGGCGCCCATCGCCACCAGCACGTCCCGCCAGTGGTGCTTCAGCACGGAGACGAGCGGAAGCTTCTCGGCTTCGGCTTCCGCCTCGGTTTCGGCCGCCCGGGCCGTCTTGCGTGCCTCTGCCTGCGCCAGTGCCTGCTTGAACACCGGAGATTCATCGACAGACAGACGAATCCACAAACCGACGATCACCAGCACACCGGAGAGCAGGAACGGGATCCGCCAGCCCCAGTCGCCGAACGCGCCTTCGGACAGAACGGCGGTCAGCAGGGACAGCACACCGGTGGCGAGCAGTTGCCCCGCGGGCGCCCCGGTCTGCGGCCACGAGGCCCAGAAGCCGCGCCGACGTGCGTCCCCGTGTTCGGACACCAGCAGCACGGCGCCGCCCCACTCACCCCCGAGTGCGAAGCCCTGCACCAGACGCAGCACGGTCAGCAGCACGGGAGCGGCGGTGCCGATCGTGGCATGCGTGGGCAGCAGCCCGATCGCGAAGGTCGCCCCGCCCATCAACAGCAGGCTCAACACCAGCAGTTTCTTCCGCCCGAGCCGGTCACCGTAGTGCCCGAACACCAGGGCCCCCAGCGGCCGGGCGGCGAACCCGACGGCGTACGTCAGAAACGACAGCAGCGTGCCGACGAGCGGATCCGAGCCCGGAAAGAACAGCTTGTTGAAGACGAGGGCGGCCGCGGAGCCGTAGAGGAAGAAGTCGTACCACTCGATGGTGGTGCCGATGAGGCTGGCGGCGACGATGCGTTTGAGGTTCGACGGGGCAGGCGGAGCGGTCGCGGGGGAGGACATCGGTACCACTTCCAAGCGGTTGGCGGGGACGTGTTCGTGTCGCCATACCGTAGGAATCCGCAGGTCAGGGGCACATGTGGTGGGACACCATAGTTCTGGGTGCTGAGGTGCGTGCGGGCACCATGCGGACGCTGCCGACGCCACTGGGAGAGCCTCAATCGAGCCCGCGAGGGTGCTGCCTGATGTGCACTATTCAGGCACGCTTTTGAGGTGGGGTGCTGATTCCCGTGCTGGTTCGGTGCTGACTGAAAGCCCATGTCATCACCCGTTCTCACCTCTCCCGTGCTCGACGCGGGGCGGTGACGGCGTCGACGGAGTTGAATCCCAAATGAGTGTCGGCAGACGGCGTTGACGCGGATGCCGCGGGGCGCGTATTCGAGGGCGGCGCTGGTGGTCAGGCCGATGACTCCGTGCTTGGAAGCGTGGCAGGAAGCGCGGCCGGGGAGGCCGACGAGGCCGCCGAGGGAGGAGCCGTTGACGATGGCGCCGCTGCCCCTGGGTGCGCATGTGCCGCAGCTCGTGCTTCATGCAGGCCCAGACCTCGCGGAGGTTGATCGCGTTGACGCGGTCGAAGCGTTCGGCGGGTTCGTCGGCGGCGTCGCTGGGCGGGATGTGGATACCGGCGTTGTTGTAGGCCATGTCGAGGCGACCGAACGTCTCCACGGTTCGGTCGACCGCGTCGGCGACCTGGCCCTCGTCGCTGACGTCGCAGGTCAGGGCGAGGACCCGATGGCCTGCGTCGGTGAGATCCTTCGCGGCTGAGTTGAGGGCTGCTTCGTCGATGTCGGTGAGGCGACGGCGGCCCCGGACTCGGCGAACGCGCGGGCGGTCGCCAGGCCCATGCCGAAGCTGGCTCCGGTAACGAAGGCGACCTTGCCGGTGAAGTTGTAGGTGGGGTTCATGTCGTGCTCTTCGATCGAGGGCTGTTCTGTGGCCCGGGTCTCGTTATTGGGTTCGTGGCGAGGTCTGCGCGCTTGCTCTGTGCGCCGGTCCGTGTCGGTGGTCGTGCAGCGGAGGGTCCGCGGTCAGCGAGGGGACGGCGCCTGTGCGGATATGTCATCCAGCGCGTGGGCCGGGGCGGTGCGCTGGGCCACGATTCGGCTCTTGCCGGAGGTGCCGCGGACGGCGAGGGCGATGAGCGGGAAGAGGGTGAGCACGGCGATGAGGGTGCCGACCAGGGGCGGGCCGGTCAGCCCGAGGGAGGAATCCAGGGCCGCACCCGCGATGAAGGATCCGCCGGCCACGCCGACGTTGAAGGCGGAGGTAGTCAGCGCGGACGTGAGGGTGGGCGCGTCGCCGGCGAAGCGCATGGCGAGCGCTGTGACGACAGGGTTCACCGCGAAACCGGTCAGGCCCATGAGGAAGACGAGGACGATGGCCGTGACCGCGTTGGTGGACAGCGGGATCATCAGGAACAGGACCAGGGCGGTGGCCGCGGCGGCGGTGATGGTGGTGACCATCGGACGGCGTTCACCCAGACGCCCACCGGTAGTGGTGCCGCCCAGGGCGCCGAGGCCGAAGGCGATGAGGACGAACGGGACGGCGCCCGCCGGGATCCCGGCGCGGTTGGTCAGCAGCGGGGTGATGTAGCTGTACGTCGCCAGGACGCCGCCCATGATCAGCATGGCGGCGCTCAGTGTCAGCCATAGCCGGCCCTGGCGCAGGGCGCCGAACTCGGCGCACAGCGAGGCGGTCGCGCGCTGTTCCTGGGTGGGGATGAAGCGGCCGATGAAGACGGCGGCGAGCGCGGAAAGAGCGGCCAGGGGACGACGCGGAGGCGGCGGCGGGCGTGTTGTCGGTGCAGGCGGTGACGGCGAGCAGCAGGGCGGCGGCTACGGCGCCACGGGCCGCCAGGTTGGGGAAGGCGGTCGGCATCACGGGGCGTCCAGGGATTCAGTCGGGCAGCGGCTCGGAGTAGTGGCGGAAGCCGTCGCGCTCGGTGTGGATGTCATACAGGCGCCCGGCCAGGGCGTCGGGGCTGCTGTGTTCGGCGTCGGGCCGGATGGCGCCGGGGACGATCAGCTGGGCGACGTGGATGTTCTCCGGGGCGAGCGCGTCGTGCAGCATGCGGGCGTAGGCGCTCTCGCCGGCGAAAGCGATGGAGGTGCCGGCGACGTTCGGGTTGGGCCGTACGGCGCTGGAGCCGTTGACGAACAACAGCGTGCCGCGTCCGAGTTCGCGCATGGCGGGCAGGACGGCGTTCACGGCCGAGACGGGGCCCTTGACGGAGAAGGCGAGGGGGGCGTCGAGGTCGTCGGCGCCGGTGTCCAGGACCGGCTTCATGAAGTCGGCGCGGGGCACGGCGCTGTACTGGAGGATCTCGATGGTCCCCAGCGAGGTGCCGGCCGCGTACAGGGCCGCGGTCAGGGACTCGATGTCGAGGACGTCGGCGGCGAAGCCGCGGGCCTTGATGCCGTCGCGGGCCAGCTCGGCCGTGAGGTCGTCCAGGTGCTGGGTGTTGCGGGCGATGAGAGCGACGGAGTGGCCGACGGTTCCGAAGCGGCGGGCGGTGGCGAGCCCGAGGCCGGGTCCGGCACCGACGAGGGCGAAAGTGGTCACGGTGGTCCTTGTCCAGGAGGGGGCCGTCCGGGGTCGGGCAGGGGATGCCCGGCTCCCGCGATGGACGATTTACGGGTCAGGGCTTCAGAAGCGCTTTTATGGCGCGGCATTCGTCCATGGCCCGGTAGCCCTCGGCGACCTGGTCCAGGGGCAGGGTGAGGTCGAAGACCTTGCCAGGGTCGATCCGGCCGGAGAGGACCCGCTCGATCAGATCGGGCAGGTAGGCGCGCACCGGGGCGGGGCCGCCGCGCAGGCCGACCTGGGAGAAGAACAGCTCCTGGCCCTCGACCGAAACCTCGTGCGGGACGCCGACGAAGCCCACGTTGCCGCCGGGGCGGGCGGAGTGCAGGGCCTGGTGCATGGACTCGGGGGTGCCGACGCACTCCAGTACGGAGTCCGCGCCGATGCCGTCGGTGAGGTCCTTGACGCGGGCGATGCCTTCGTCTCCGCGTTCGGTGACGATGTCCGTGGCGCCGAACTCGAGGGCGAGCTTCTGGCGGGACGCGTGGCGGCTCATGGCGATGATCCGCTCGGCGCCGAGTTCCTTGGCGGCGATGACGCCGCACAGACCGACCGCTCCGTCGCCGACGACGACGGCGGTGGAGCCAGGCTTCACTTCGGCGGCGACGGCGGCGTACCAGCCAGTGCCCATGACGTCGGAGACGGCGAGCAGGCTGGGCACGAACTCGCCAGGCGGGTGCTCGTGGGTGGCCACGAGCGTGCCGTGGGCGTTGGGGATGCGCACATAGTCGGCCTGGCAGGTACCCATGAACTCGCGGTGCAGGCAGGAGGACTGCCAGCCGTTCAGGCAGTTCGCGCAGGTGTTGTCCGAGGTGGCGAACGACCCGACGACGAACTGGCCCGGCTTGACGTTGGTGACCTCGCTGCCGACTTCCTCGACGATGCCGACGTACTCGTGTCCCATTGGATGGGGTTCGGCCACCGGCTCCGCGCCACGGTAGGGCCACAAGTCCGAGCCGCACACACAGGTGGCGACCGTGCGGATGATCGCGTCGGTCGGCCGGCTGATCTTCGGGTCGTCGAGGGTCTCGAAGCGCACGTCGCCGGGGGCGTGAATGACTGCTCCGCGCATGATGGGGTGCTTCCTTCGGTACGAGGGTCTGGAACCGCAGTCTGGAATCTGGGGCGGCTGCTCGATATCGAGCCTCACACGCGAGGGCGGGCGCGAAAAGCGGAGGAATTTATCCGGGGAGAGGAACATCCAGGGAGGAAATTCTCCCCCCTTGCTCATGAGCGATCGATGTCATTCTGGGAAGCATGACCAGCACCGTCCCCCTGAATGAACTGGGAGAATTCCTCAGGAAGCGCCGCTCACAGCTGAGCCCGCGCACGGTCGGGCTTCCATCGACCGGCCGGCCGCGCCGGGCCGAGGGGCTGCGCCGTGAGGAGGTCGCCCATCTTGCCGCGATCAGCACGGACTACTACACGCGTCTTGAGCAGGGCCGTATGCAGGCGTCCGCTCCTGTGCTGGACACCATCGCCCGCGTCCTCCACCTGGGCGACGACGAGCGGGGCTATCAGTTCCAGCTCGCGGCCAGGACCACTGTACGCACGCGGCGCCGTGGCGTGCAGGAGGTCCGGTCGCTATTGCAGAGGGTGCTGGAGGGCCTCACCTCCATCCCGGCCCTGGTCCAGGGGCGGCGCGGTGACATTCTGGCGTGGAGCGCGCTGGCGGCCGCCCTGGTCACCGACTTCTCTCGCATTCCGGCGAAGCACCGCACCTACCCGCGGCTCCTGTTCACGATTCCGGCGATGCGCGAGCTCCACGCCGACTGGGACACGGCCGCGCAGGTGACGGTGGCGCAGCTGCGGATAGAGGCGGCGAAGTATCCCGAGGACCCCCGTCTGATCGCGCTTGTCGGTGAATTGTTCATGCGCGACAAGCAGTTCGCCCAGTGGTGGGGAGATCATCGCGTAGCGGCCCGCCCCGTCGGCACCAAGACCCTGATCCATCCGGTCGTGGGCGAGGTCACCCTCGACTGCGACACTCTCACCGCCACCACCGACCCCAACCAGTACATGACGGTTTGGACCGCCGCCTCGGGATCTCCCGCGCATGATCAGCTGCGCGTCCTCGCCTCCTGGGCCGCCGACCAGAACCTGCCGACCTCCTCAGGATGGGAAGCATGACCAGCAACGTTCCTCTCAATGAGCTGGGCGAGTTCCTCAAGAAGCGCCGTTCAGAACTGAGCCCGCGCACGGTCGGGCTGCCGGAGACGGGCGGACCCCGCCGGGTGGCCGGGCTGCGCCGTGAGGAGGTCGCCCAGCTCGCCTCGATCAGCACGGACTACTACACGCGTCTTGAGCAGGGCCGTATGCAGGCGTCCGCTCCTGTGCTGGACACCATCGCCCGTGTCCTCCACCTGGACGACGACGAGCGGGGCTATCTGTTCCAGCTCGCGGGCAAGACCACTACCCGCACCCGGCGCCACGGCAGGCAGAAGGTTCAGCCCCAGCTGCAACGCGTGCTGGACGACCTCACCGCCACCCCGGCCATCGTGCAGGGGCGGCGCGGTGACATTCTGGCGTGGAACGCGCTGGCGGCCGCCCTGGTCACCGACTTCTCCCGGATCCCGGAAAAGCACCGCAACTACCCGCGGCTCATCTTCACCGATCCGGCGATGCGCAGCCTGTACGCCGACTGGGAGCACTCGGCGCGGATCGCCGTGGCGCAGGTGCGGATGGAGGCGGCGAAGTATCCCGAGGATCCCCGTCTCATCGAGCTGGTCGGTGAACTGTCCACGCGGGACAAGCAGTTCTCGCAATGGTGGGGCGACCACAAGGTCGCCGCCCGCACCGTGGGCACCAAGACCCTCCATCACCCGGTCGTCGGTGAGTTGGTTTTGGACTGGGACACCCTCACCGCCAACACCGATCCCGACCAGCATCTCACCGTCTGGACCGCCGCCCCCGGTTCTCCAACCCACGAGCGGCTGCGCATCCTCGCTTCATGGGCCGCCGACCAGAACATGTCGGCCTCTTCTACCGTCCGCTGACCGCGGTCAATGACATCGCAGGAGTTGCTCGCTGGGGGAGCACCGGAACCCCTTTTCGACACCACTTGGCGGGCCGAGCAACTGGATGATGTGTCGACGCTGACCTGGACCTGGCGCAGGAACCTGTTCCGGCAGCCTGGCTTCTACAATTATGTAGATGATGTGGTGAGTGCCGGTCGGGGCGCGATGGCCGGCGGCGAGGCGTCTATACGATGGACCGCCTGTGAACTCGGGGTCGGTGGAAGGGAGACAGGACGTGACGGATCAGCGGCAGGGCCCCCGGCGGCGGGGCCAGGGGGAGCTGGAGGCGCTCGTCCTGTCCGCGCTGCGTGAGGCGGATCGTCCGGCGAGCGCGGGCTGGGTGCAGGAGCGGCTCGGCGGGAACCTCGCCTATACGACGGTGATCACGATCCTGACCCGGCTGCTGGCCAAGGGTGCGGTGACCCGCGAGCGCGCCGGCCGGTCCTTCGCCTGGACCCCGGCCTCGGATCAGGCGGGTTTGGCCGCGCACAAGATGCGCAAGGTGCTGGACGCCGAGAGCAACCGGGAGGCTGTGCTGTCCAGCTTCATCACCTCTCTGGAACCGGACGACGAACGGCTGCTGCGCGAACTGCTGGGTCGAGCCGAGAATGAAAGGGAAGACTGAATCCTCATGGGGGTGTTCGTCTTTCTGCCGCTGGTCCTGCCGCTCACGGCATGGCCGATCGCACGCCTGGCCGAGCAGCGGCTGCACCCGCGGACCGCCACGCGGTTGCTGACCGGGCTGGCCGTCGTGATGGCGGTGTGCAGCACCGTGTGCCTGGGACTGCTGATGGTGGTCGGTACCGCGCAGCTGCCCGGGAACCCGCTGCCCGACGCCTGGTCGGACCCTGAGGTGCGCGAAGCCGTGCCGTACGACGAGGTTGCCGGAAAGCTGGCCATTCCGGCGTTGCTGGCCGTGTTGCTGACGTGCGGCCGGTCCCTGTTGCGGCATGGGCGGGTCCGCCGCCGCGCCCACCGGGCCCTGGCCGGGCTGCCGGGCGCCGAGGTGGCGGTGCTGCCCCATGAGGTGCCCTACGCCTACGCGCTCCCCGGCGGGCGACGGGACCGGGTGGTCGTGACCACCGCCATGTTGTCCTGCCTCGAACCTGCAGAACGGCGTGCCCTGTTCGCCCACGAGCGTGCCCATCTCACCGCCCGGCACCACCGGTTCCTGCTCGCCGTTCAACTGGCCGCACGCGCCAACCCGTTCCTGCGACCACTGCGTACAGCCGTGTCCTACACCGCGGAGCGGTGGGCCGACGAGGAGGCGGCCCGGACGGTCGGCAGCCGCACGGCCGTGGCATGCGCGATCGGCAAGGCCGCCCTGGTCTCCCGCGGCACCCCGGCCCCCACGATCGCGGGCTTCGCCGCGCCGGGACCGGTGCCGCGAAGGGTCGCCGCCCTTTTGGGGCCCCCGCCCGCGTTGCGCAACTGGCCGCCGGTGTTCACCTCGGTGGGCCTGGCCGCCTGGGGTGCGGCGGTCGGGACCGCGGTCTCCGCGCTGTCCTCCGCGAACTCCGCGGTGACGATGGTGCTCATCCTGCACACGGCGACACCATTCTGAGGACGATCTCTGGGTGTGGCAGGGGCCACTGATCAGACGTTGTCGATGAATCGGGGCGATTCCGATGACGAGGCCCAGGGCGGGTTGGCCGAGACCTCCCCGTCGCGAAGAAGGAGGCGAACAGGCCGGGTGTGCTGTCGGTGCCGCCCATGTGCGCCCCTTGACTTCCGTGTCTGCCGACGTGTCTTGAAGACGGGTGGTGTGGCGTTCCCGCTTCTGCGTGCGGTGAGAAAAACCCGCCTGCGGCCCGTATATCTACATGGATGTAGAGTTTCGCCGTTCGGTGACCATGGGCACCGAACGCTCGTGAGCGGCTGATCGGCCGGGCGCGGCCGAACGGGAGGAAGGGGCCCCGGTGGGCGGTACGGGACAACGGCGGCGCGCTCCGGCCGGAAGCAGGCCGACGCGGCTGACGCGGCGGGGCCGGATCCTCGCACGGGTCGCGGGGGCGGTCGCGGTGCTCATCCTCGGCGTCGCCGGAGTCGGTGCCTGGATTTACCAGGACCTGGACGACAACATCAACGCCGCCGACCTCGACAACAAACTAGGCGGGGACCGCCCCGCCAACCTCAGCCCGGGCTCGAAGAACATCCTGGTCGTCGGCTCGGACAGCCGCGACGGAGCCAACGCGAAGTACGGCAAGGATCTGACCACCATGCAGTCGGACACCCTGATGGTGATGCACGTTCCGGCGAACCGGAAATGGGCGACCGTGGTGTCCTTCCCCCGTGACTCGTGGGTGCGGATATCCGCGTGCGACAAGGGCGACGGCGTCACCTCCGCCCGGCACCACGCCAAGATCAATGAAGCCTTCGCGATCGGCGGTACCAGCGGCAAGGTCGCCGAGGCCGCCGCCTGCACCATCAAGACCGTCGAGGCCGACACGGGCCTGCGCATCGACCACTTCATGTCCGTCGACTTCCAGGGCTTCAAGGGGATGGTCAACGCCCTGGACGGCATCAAGGTCTGCCCCGAACAGGCCATCCACGACGAGAAGGCACGCCTCGACCTGGAAGCCGGCTGCCAGACCGTCAAGGACGAGGAAGCGCTCGGCTATGTACGCGCCCGCTACAGCGTCGGTGACGGCTCCGACATCGGACGCATCGGCCGCCAGCAGGAGTTCATGGAGGCACTCGCTGAGAAGGCCCAGTCCAAGCTGACCAGCCCCAAGGCCCTGTACGACTTCCTGCAGTCCGCAACCAAGTCCCTCACCACGGACGAGGACCTGGCCGGCATCAAGCCGCTGTACAGCCTCGCCTCCGAGGTGAAGGGCATCCCCAGCCAGAGGCTGACGTTCCTCACCGTCCCCAACTATCCGCGCGAGGCGGATGTGGCCACCGACAAGGCCAACATCGTGTGGCAGTATCCGCAGGCCGCCGACCTGTTCACCTCCCTTGCCCAGGACAAGGAGGTCAACAAGAAGGAACTGCAAGCCGACGCCCAGGACTTGATCTACGCGTCCAGAGTGCGCGTCCAGGTCCTCAACGGCACCGGCGTCACAGGGCGTGCCGCAACCGTCGCCGGAATGCTGCGCGAGGCCGGCTTCTCCGTCGCCGGAACGGGAAACGCGCCGGAGACCACCCGCACCACCACGGCCACCTACCCGCAGGGCCTGGACGAGCAGGCGAAGGTACTCACTTCGCGGCTGCCCGGCGCCCGGGCCACGCAACGGCCGGATGCCGCCGCGGGTGTGGTGACCCTGGTGGTGGGAACCGACCTTGACCTTGATGACATCCGGTGATCCAGTTGGACATGGAGTACTTCGTGACGGCTCTCCGGCGTGGGTACCTGGCCGTCATTGTGTGGAAGACCTTCTTCGGTTCACTCCTTCCTCCTCGAAGTCGTCCAGAAGGTCGGTGAAGCAGCACACCTGTTCCTCCTCGTCCGGCACCGCGCCTGGCCCCAGGCGGCCTGGTCGGGGTCCTGGCCGGCGGGCACGTCGCCGTAGGGCGCGACGGACGATGTCGCCGCCGAACACCGGTGCTATACCGCTTTGTTGATGATCTCTACGGTTTCGGCGCCGTCGGCTGATACCTCGCCGGGCTTCGGCTCCGTGACCGAGGTATAGCGGCGGTCGTGGTACAGCAGCGGTCCGGGCTGGTCTCGGCCGCTGTGGCCGCCCCTTTCCGGCGCGGCCAGGACGATGTGGTGGTCGCCCGCCGGGATGCGGTCGACGATCCGGCATTCGAGCCAGGCGACGGCGTCGGCGACCGACGTCCGACCGTCGTCGTCACCGATGGCCGGGTGATCGAACCGATCGATTCCCGTGGTGGCGAATCTGTGGGCCAGCTCCTGGCTGTCCTCGCCGAGTAGATGGATGCCTATCCGGTCAGTCACGGACAGGGCCGGCCACGCGGACGCCGTCCGGGCCACGCAGAAGAGCACGAGCGGTGGATCCGCGGACACGGAGGTGAGCGATGTCGCCGTCAGGCCGGCCCGGTCGCCACGGTCACCCCCATCCGTGGTGATGAGGGCGACCGTGGCGGCCTGGCGGCGCATGATGCGCTTGAACAGTTCCGGGGTCATTGGCCGGATCACAGAGTCAGCGAGACAGTGGGCATCATGTCGAAGGCGACCCGGCCGTGGTCCTCGGCGAGGATGTAGGGCGTGAAGTACGGGTGCCGGGTGCCGACAGCGACGTCCCGCCAGAAGCGCTGCAGCGGATTGGCGTCGGCGAATCCGCTCGCACCGTGGAGATCGAGCAGCAGTTCCAGCGCCTCGCGGCACTCCCGGGCTGCTGTCGTCAGCTCCACTCGCAGCCGGATCCGTTCGGTCACCGGTATCGCCGCACCTGGACGGAGCGCGTCTATGACGTCCGCCACCCGCAACGTCCGCTGCAGGGCCGATTCGGTGCGCTGGAGCGCCTCGGTGAACCAGTACCGGCCCAAGGGGGAATCCGCGACGCGCGCGTAGGTGGTCGCGTACGGAGCCCGTTTACCGGCGATCGCCGCCTCGACGACGTCCAGTGCTCCGCGTGTCGCCCCGATCATGGGCGCGAGCGCCGCGAGGCCGCCCATGAACACCGCCTCCGGCGGGACCATGGGGCCGGCACCGTCCGGGAACGTGACGAGGCTTTCCGGTACGAAGACGTCCTCGGCCACGAGGGTGTGGCTGCTCGTCCCGGCCAGGCCCGCCGCCCTCCACGTACGGTCGACCGAGAGGTCCGATGCCGGTACGAGAGTGGGGCAGACAGTCGGCGGCCCGTCGCCCGTCAGCGGCACCATGACCATGGCCCAGGACGCCAGTTCGGAGCCGGACGCCATCGCCCACCGCCCGGAGATCCGAAGGCCGCCGGGCACGCGCTCACCGCGGGCGCCCTGGGGGACACCGGAGGCGCAGACGACCGCGTTCGGGTCGGCCAGGAGAGCGTCGCGGGCCGTGTCGGAGACGATCGACGCAGTCAGTTTCTTGGCCGAGGCGCACAGCGCGACGACCCAGGCGGTCGAGGCGCAGCCGCGTCCCAACTCGGCGATCACCTCGACGAATGTGTGCAGGTCGACGTCAAGGCCACCGGCCTCGGTGGGCACGGAGAGAGCGAACAAGCCGGCGTCGCGCACCGCCGTCACGCTGTCCGGCGCGGGCCGCAGTTCGCGTTCGGTAAGTGCCGCGTTCGCTGACAGCGTCGGCACTGTTTTACGGGCAGCATTCAGCAACGTGTCGTTCACAGCTGGTGATCTTCCTTAAGCAGGTAAGAGGCGGAGTCAGCCTCGGTCGGGGTGGCGACCCTGGGTGAGGGCAAGGCGAGCGGCGTCGACAGAGCCGGTCTCCGCGGTGAAAACCACTGCGCGGAGGTCGCCCTCGTGGATCGTCATGATGTCGCAGTCGACCGTGATGTCTCCGGCGTCCGGGTGGTGGATCGTGACCTGATCGTCCTGATAACGCGTGTCCACATGCGCCTGCCACAGGCGCGCGAACGTTTCGCTGACCGTTTGCAGATCAGCGACGAGATCCCGCAACCAGTCGTCGTCCGGATACCGCAGGGCCGTGGCGCGCAGGTCCGTGACGAGCGAGGACTGGAAGCGGATCTCCTTCTCGGAAGTCCGCTCCGTACGTCCCTGATCCCCGGTGAAGGCACGCCAGGCCATGTTCCGTTCCCGGCCATGGGAATCGATCGAGGCGCAGCCCAGTTGCTCCCAGGCTGTGTTCCAGGCCAAAACGGTCCAGGCGGCGTCACTGATACAGACCGGGGTCTCGCCGAGCCGGTCGAGCAGACGTCGGGCGCCGGGCCCGACCTGGTGTGGTACCCGCCCGGCACCCGAAGGCGCGTGCCCGGCCAGCGAACAGAGGTACTCGTACTCCGGCCGGGACAACCGCAGAGCCCTGGCGAGTGCGTACAACACCCCGGCCGACGGCCGTCCCCGGCCCTGTTCAAGCCGTTTGATGTATTCGGCGGACACCCCGGCCGCAGCGGCGAGCTCGTCCCGGCGCATCCCAGGTGCACGTCGGCGGGTGGAGGAGCCGAACCCGTTCTGCGGCGGCGTCGCCTGGTCGCGCCATCGCCGGAGTACGACGCCGAAATCATTGCCTGCGGTCATGCAGACGATGATGCCGTGAGTCCGGCGGAACAGCGTGGCCCGGAAACTACCAGGATCAACGCTCGGTCGTGTCCTCTAGTGCCGCGGCAGGCAATGTTCGCCCCGTCGCGACGCCTGGCACGCACTCTCGCCGCACCGGGCGAAAGCCCAAGTACATCCAGTACGAGGGCTTCCGCCCGGCACGCCGATAGCACGCACCAGACGCCGCTCCTTCTCGGGCAAACATTGCCTGCCGCGGCACTAGCCAGACCCACCTGGATATCGACCGCCCCGGGGCCTCATCCATCGTCACCCGGCCCGCCGGACGAGCACGATCCCGTCGAGGTACCCGACCTGCTGCCCGCTCCCCGGACGGAGGACGGCCGCGCGGCGTGGGAGGCGGACGGGTCTGTTCGCCTCGACAGAAGCGGAGGGGACTGTGCCGCGGCCCTCGGGGCATATCTGGGGTGAGCATACTTCTCAATGAGGGGCAGTCATGGAGATCTCGGGTGTCATCAGTGCCATCGTGATCGGCATTGTCATCGGCCTCCTTGGGCGGCTGGTCGTCCCTGGACGCCAGCACATCGGCGTGCTGTGGACGATCCTCGTAGGCATCGCGGCCGCGTTCGTCGGCACCGGCGTCGCTGCGGCGTTCGACGTGGCCGACACCAAGGGGGTCGACTGGATCGAACTGGCCATCCAGATCGGCCTGGCGGCCCTCGGCGTCGCCGCACTGGACCGGACCAAGGGCCGCCGCTGACACCGCGCCCGACACACTTGTGGGTGGTGTGGTTACGCTGCGGTCATGCGGGCGGTGGCGAAGTGCCCGTCACCTCGAGACAGGCGGCCGGCCACCGGGTCCGCACCGCGAGCGGCAGGGTCTGCCCCAGGGGCAGCAGCACGCTCGCGACGGAGGCGCCGTGAACGGGTGAGCGTCCCGCCTGCCGCTTCCTCGAGTGGCGTTCTCCGACAAGGGATACCGGCGTTCCCGGTCCGGATGGGCGGCCGCGTTGCCGTACACAGGCGCGAGGCAATCACACGATGGAGCAGCCGAGTTGAACTGAACGGGCTCGGACACGCACCACAACGACACCAGGGTCTCCCGGCACTGCTCGGTCAGATGCGCATCCCCGAGCTACCGACAGGGCCTGCCTTCATGCGCTTACAACGGGAAGATCACCCGGCGGGAAACCTGTTCGACCCCACGTTCCATGATCGGTTGAGGTACGGCTCCTGCGGGTCGCCGGTGAGCTGGTGAGCTGATGTGCCGGCAGAGGAGTGCGCCGCCCAGAGGCACCAACTGCGCATCAGCAGGGCGTTCTCGGGGAAGGGCACGGCCAGGTACGGGGAGATGTGGGACAAGCGACGAGCCTGAAGTGCCCGGCGGCGCGGATTCACCGCATGCCGGACTTCTCGGGCGAGCCCGTGGCAAGGCTCGACCTGCGCGTGGGGGCCGAGCGCTTGGCTCTGCAGGTCACCGGCGTCAACAACGGCGTGATGGTTGAAGCGTTCGGTGCTCCGGAGGGCGTGAGCGTGACTGAGGTACGGCTGAAGCCGCGGCTGGACCGGCCCACAACGTGACGGAGGCCGGCGACTTCGTGCATTGATCCCCTCCCCCCCTTGACCGGACGCCGTCCCGCCGGAACTCTCCACCTCCAGTGCCCGCACCACAGTCAGCAGCGGTCGCACGTCTTGACCCCCGTTTCGAGTTGCGCCTACGCTCCGGCTGTAAACATCGGATGCCTTCTCAAAGCTGGAAGGCTCGATTAATGTTCAAAGTCGTCCACCGGGCGTGTCCGTCACCGCGGCGACATTGGCTTGACGTCCCATCCGAACTGCGAGAACCACCTAAATGGCGCTCTCTGTCCGGGGCAGGTGCTCCTTCTATAGCTGGCCACGTGATCGCCAGCCAGATGCTCGGAGATCCGATGCCTAGATTCGTTCGTTTGGCTTCCGGCCTTACCGCAGCCCTGCTCTTGGGCGCTCTCGGCACCGCGGCCTCCTCCTCCGCGGCGCCTGCGCCGCCCCCTGTGCTGCTCCACGCGGCACCGGACGGATCCGGATCGGCGTGCACCTTGTCGCGGCCGTGCTCCGTGCTCGGCGCACAGCAACGTGAGCGGCAGGCGCTGGCCGGCAACGAGGGCGCGGGCCGGGACGTCGTCGTCATGCTGTCCGACGGCACGTACCGGCTCACCGCGCCGCTGCGGTTCGGGCCGGCCGACTCCGGCCGGAACGGACATCGGGTGACCTGGACCTCCGCACCGGGCGCTCGACCGGTGCTGAACGGCGCGACACGTGTGAAGGGTTGGCGGTTGACCGATCCGGTGAAGAATGTCTGGTCCGCTCCCCTGCCCGCGGGCCTCGCCACACGGCAGATCTACGTCGACGGCAAGCAGGCGCCGATCGCGCAGACCACTCCGGATGAGCAGGGCGTCACCTTCGCAGCCACCGACGGCGGTTACACCACCTCGCCGGACTGGGCCGCCGGACTGCGGGACCGTATCGGTGCCGCCGCGATGTCGCGGGTGGAGTTCGCCTACACAGGGAAGAACGGGGACTGGACCGAGTCGCGCTGCCGCGTCGACTCGGTCAGCGGAACCACCGTGCTGATGCAGCAACCCTGCTGGCGCAACATCACCAGCCGCCCGGTGTTCACCCAGGCATCCGGAGGCCTGCCCAACATGAAACCGGGCACCGCGCCGACCCGGATGGAGAACGCCTACCCGTTCCTGCACACCGGGCAGTGGTATCTCGACCCGAAGCGGCAGGTGCTGAACTACGTTCCGCTGCCGGGGCAGGACGTGAACCGCCTCGACATCGAGGCGCCTCGGCTGACCTCGCTGGTCACGGGTGCCGGCACGCTCGACCAGCCGGTGCACGACATCACCTTCAGGGGGCTGCGGTTCGCGTACGCGACATGGAACGAGCCGAGTTCGGCCGCCGGGTTCGCCGACGTGCAGGACAATCTGCGGCTCACCGGCGCCGACCCCACCTACCCGCAGGGGACGTGCACGTTCGGAGCCCCGCCGGGCACCTGCCCGTTCGGCTCGTTGACCCGTCAGCCGGGCAATGTGCAGTGGCGTGCCGCGCACGACGTGACCTTCGAACGGAACACGTTCACCGGCCTGGGCGCCGCAGGACTGGTCTTCGAGTACGGCAGCCGGCACAACACGATTCAGGGCAACGTGTTCAGCGGTATCGCCGGCAACGGTGTGATCCTCGGCGACACCACCGACCCGCACCCGTCCGACGTGGGCGCGGACGACCGGGAGATCAACGCGTACAACACGATCGACAACAACCTGATCGAGCACGTCGGCACCGACTACCCGAGCGCGGCGGCCATCACGCTGTTCTTCACCCAGCACACGTCGGTGACGCACAACGACATCCGGGACGTGCCGTACACCGGGATCAGCGCGGGCGTCATCCAGGGGCATGTCGACAACGTCGACCACCCCGACAACACCACGAACGTCAACAGCGACAACACGATCAGCGCCAACCTGATCCACGGCTTCATGCAGGTGCTCGGCGACGGCGGTGCCATCTACGCCGAAGGCCACCAGGGCCAGACCGTCCTCGCCGCCGACGGCTCCGTCGACCGCGCTGCCGGCATCAAGCACGGACTGCACGCCGTGGGCAACGTCGCCTACGACCAGGGCAACGTCAACTTCACCTGGTACGACGACGCGGGAGCGAAGTGGATCAACTGGGACGGCAATGTCGAATGGAACGGCAAGCTGTCACAGGGCGGCTGCCAGACCACCGGACACTTCGACGTGACGGGCAACTACTCCGCACAGCCCATCGGCCAGTACCACTGCACGCCGCCCGGTGGCACCGACGTCACCTACACGGACAACAAGGCCCTGCCTCTGCGGCCGACGGCGAGCGACCTGCCGTTGGGGAGGGTACGTGACGCCGGGCTGCAAAGCGGCTTCCGTGACCTGGTGACGGACCGAGCCCCGCAGGTCGTTTACGCCCAGGCCGAGGGCCGTACGGTCTTCGTGGCGGGGGACGGTTTCACGGCCCGCACCAGGGTGAGCGTCGCCGGGACGCCCGCCGCGTCCGTGACGGTGCACTCGCCGGCCTTCCTGACCGCCACCGCACCCTCCGGCACGGCCGTGACCTCGGTGACCGTCACGACACCCGCCGGCGTGGCGTCCGGCGTGGTTCCGGCGCCCGATGTCGCACTGGGCAAACCCGCCGAGCAGTCGTCGACGGTCTCGTCCAACTACCCCGCGAGCTATGCCGTGGACGACGACCTGCGCGACTACGCCGGCACCAAGACCGAGGCGCAGCCGTGGTGGCAGGTCGACACGGGAGCCTCCTATCCGATCGACAAGATCGCCCTCCACAACCGGGCGGACTGCTGCGCCGACCGGCTCGCGGACTACTACATCTTCGTGTCCGACACCCCTTTCACATCCACCTCGCTCAGCGACACCCTCACTCAGCCAGGAGTGTGGTGGACGCACAAGAGCGAGCAGGCCGGTAGGCCGAGCACGATCGACGTGGGGCGCACCGGTCGATACGTCCGCGTCCAGCTCGCCGGGACCAACCAACTCGCACTTGCCGAGGTGCAGGTCCTGACAGCGCCGCACAGCCAGTGAAGGGAACATCCCCGCAGGGGCGGGGGGCAGACTCCATGCCGGTACCGGTCGCAGCCCGCGGGGAGGTCTTTCTCCGAGGAGGGCGAGCTGGCCGTTGCCACGCCGGGCAGCCGCCACACCGGCCGCCGCGGCGGCCATGCCATCGTCAGGCGCTGCTCCCCGCACCCGCAGGGATGGAGAGCCGCAGTCCGGCGGTCGGGCCGCTCACGGACCTGATCGCATACTTGGCCGGATCTGTGATCGGCGCGCAGGTGCTGCCGCCCCTAGCCTTTGAAGATCTCGGCGACGGAGGTCCTCATGCTTGCCAGCAGCCCGGCTCGCCTGTCAGTTACGCCTCGCGGTCCCGGCCGGACCTGCCGTCAGCAACGTGTCTCCCAGAGCCGGTTGCGCTCAACCGCCGCCGGATGCCCGGTTGTCGGCACTGGTCGTGTCCGGCCGTCCCGGCGAGGCGCACCCGAGCACCTCGACCGTAGTGGCGCGTCCCGAGACGAATGCACTCAAGGGCATGGACAGGTGCCCATTCTCTTTCGCGGAGGTTCGTAGTGACGCGCCACCTTCACGCCCGCCCAATCCGTAGAAGAACAGCCGTACTTGTCGCCACAGGCCTGTTGTGCGTGGTCGGCCTCACCCCGCCGGCCCTTGCCGCCGCCGCGCCGCAGTCGCCGGCACAGAACCCCTCCCCTGACGCACCCGCCGCGCCAGGGCCGGCCGACGACCTTGCCCTCACCCCGCCGATGGGTTTCAACAACTGGAACTCCACGCACTGCCGTGCCGAGTTCAACGAGGACATGGTCAAGGGGATCGCGGACCTCTTCGTGGCGAAGGGTCTCAAGGACTCCGGGTACCAGTACGTCAATCTGGATGACTGTTGGGCCCTGCCGTCTCGTGACGCGAACGGCAAGCTGGTGCCCGACCCCACGCGATTCCCCGGCGGAATCAAGGCGGTCGCCGACTACGTGCACGCCAAGGGGCTCAAACTCGGTATCTACACCAGCGCCGGCACGAAGACGTGCGACAGCGTGGGGTTCCCGGGCGCCCTCGGTCACGAGTACAGCGACGCCCAGCAGTTCGCGGACTGGGGCGTCGACTACCTCAAGTACGACAACTGCAACAACCAGGGCGTGGACGCGAAGTCGCGGTACACGACCATGCGTGACGCCCTCAGGGCCACCGGGCGCCCCATCGTCTACAGCATCTGCGAGTGGGGCCAGAACAAACCGTGGGAATGGGCTTCGGAGGTCGGACACCTGTGGCGCACCACCGGTGACATCAGCGACAGCTGGGGCTCGATGCTGTCGATCCTCAAGCAGAATCTGCCCCTCGCGTCGTCCGCCGGTCCCGGACACTGGAACGACCCGGACATGCTGGAGGTCGGCAACGGAGGTATGACCGACACCGAGTACCGTTCGCACTTCTCGATGTGGTCGATCATGGCCGCGCCGCTGCTCATCGGCTCCGACCTGCGCACGGCCTCCGACGCGACCTTCGACATCCTCGACAACAAGGAAGTCATCGCGGTCGACCAGGACCCACTGGGACGGCAGGGCAGGGTGCTCTCCTCCGCGGGAGGCCGCTGGGTCGTCGCCAAGGAGATGCAGGACGGTAGCAGGGCAGTGGCCCTGTTCAACGAGACCGGCAGCCCGCAGCGGATCGCCACGAGCGCTGAGGCCGTCGGACTGCCCGCCGCGGACGCCTACGCCCTGCGCGATCTGTGGCAGCACAAGAGGTACAACACCGCGGGCACGATCTCCGCGACCGTACCCGCGCACGGCACCGTGCTCGTCCGCGCCTCGGTGGACGCGAGGTGGGCCGAGAAGCCTCCGGCCGTCGAACTCGGTGTCGATGACGGCCTGTTGGTCGAGGCGGGCAGGGCGAACACGCTGACGTCGACGGTCACCGACCTCGGACGGACACCGGCGACCCGTGTCTCGGTCGCGCTGAGCGGACCGGAGGGCTGGACGGTGCGAGCGGCGTCGCCGACCACTGCGGGCACGCTGCCGACGGGCCGAGCGCTGCGTACGAAGTGGCGGATCCTCGCACCTGTCGACGCGGCGACGGGTGCGTACGACCTGACGCTGAGGACGACCTACCGCTCACCCACCGGCGTACGCGCCGAGAGCGTGCTCCCGCTGAAGGCGTCCGTGGTCGTGGCACCGCCGGCGGGAGTCTCCTCGCTCGGCGACCTGCCCTGGCTGTCGACGACCAACGGCTGGGGTCCCGTCGAACGCGACACGAGTAACGGGGAGAGCGGAGCGGGAGACGGCCGACCGATCACCATCGGCGGAGTCGTCCACGCCAAGGGATTGGGTGCGCACGCCGAGAGCAGCATCGAGTACTACACGAGCAAGGCCTGCGAGACGGTCACCGCCGAGGTCGGCGTCGACGACGAGAAGGATGCCAACGGAACCGTCGCCTTCGAGATCTGGGCAGACGACGTCAACGTCGCAAAAACCGGGGTCTTGACCACCGCGATGCCGGCGCAGTCGATTTCGGCCGACGTGAGCGGAGCCCGGACGGTTCGCCTCGTCGTCACGGACGGCGGCGACGGCATCGACTCGGACCACGCGGACTGGGCGGACGCGAAGCTCGGCTGCTGAGCTCAGGCGCAGCCGACAGTCGTCCGGGAGCCGCACAGTCGCAACACGGTCGGACCCGTCACCCCGTCACCCCGTCATCGACCGCCCGTGACTCCCGGTGGGGATTGCCTCATTGTGACCGGGCGGGGATTCGCCGTAACAGCGGTGGACATGGGGTGTCTCCTTCGGACTCCCTGTGGTGTTTCCGGTGTCAGGCCCCCCACGGAAAGGGCGCCGGGGTCAGCCGCTGTGGCCGCCCACGTGGCCTCGGACGGCCTGGGCGATGAGCTGCTTGACCCGGTCGGCGGGCACCGGCTCGCCCGGGGCTTCCCGGAACCACCGCTGCCACTCCGGTTGGTGCCAATCCTGTTGGGTGATCTGCGCCGGTCGTGGGCCCTGGTAGGGCTGGACGTAGACGGGTGTGCCGGGCTCGCAGCGCCAGCTGTCGGCGAGGGTGCCGATGTCCACGGCGTCATAGCCCAGGACGTCGAGAAGCCTGACCATCTCGGCCTTGGCGGCCGGGTCGTCGCCGGCTACGGGCAGGGCGCTGCGGTCGGGGGCGCCGGCGGGGCGGGCCCGGCTGTACAGGCGGATCCAGTCCATGTTGTGGAGCGTCTTCACCACGCGGGAGCCGGTCAGGTGCCGTTGGAGCAGCTCACTGGAGGTGATGTCGCCGCCGTCCAGTTCGGCGATGCGGCCGTCGCGCCCCGGGTAGTAATTCATGGTGTCGATCACGGTCCTGCCCGCGAGAGCGTCGGCGGGCAGCTTGGCGTAGACGCCCAGCGGGACGGTCGCCACCACCACATCGCCCGCCTTCGCCGCCTCCTCCGGGGTGGCCGCGCGGGCGTGCTCACCGAGTTCGGCGACCAGGTCGGCGAGGGTCTCGGGGCCGCGGGAATTGCTCATGACGACGTTCAGGCCGGCGGCGACTGCGAGGCGGGCGAGAGCGCCGCCGATCATGCCGCTTCCGATGAATCCGATGGTCTGGGTCACAGTGTCAAACCTCCATGACGAAAGCGCGCGAACGGCGCGCTCTGGAACTGAATGAGTCCTCGGCGGACTGAAAGGGAACGCAGACGCATAGGTCTGTGAAGTGGTTCTGCGGACTGCCTCAGCCAGGCCGCCACCATGAGCCCAGCTGAGGCGTTCCGTGCGGCCTTGCGGCGCTCAGTGACCTTGACGGTCAAGGTGGGCGTGGAGCAGGTTGGGGTCGGTGGCGGTGGTGTAGGCGGCGCTGGGTATGTAGACGTCGTTGCCGCGGACCGCCACGGAGGTGGGGTTCTGCAGCCCGTCGGAGGCGTTCAGGACGGTGGTGTTCGATCCGTCGTCCGTGATGCGCACGACCTTGTTCGGCTGGTTGAGGGCGCCGAGAATCTCGTTGCCACGGCCCGTGAAGGCGAAGTCGTCGATGCCCTGCAGGCCGGTGGCCTTGACGGTCGGCCTGCCCGCGCGGTGGTCGTCGCCGACGGGTATGCGCACCACGGTGCCCTGGTCGAAGTTGGTCACCCAGAGGGCGTTGTCGTGCACGCGTGCGCCGTTGGCTCCGAGGAATCCGTGGGGTGCGAGTTCCGGTGCGGTGGACCAGGCCGTCGCGCGTCCGCCGTGAGCAGGCACGGACCATACGGTGCCGAGGACCGAGTCCGTGATGTAGAAGGCGTTCGAGCGAGGGTCGAAGGCGAGTCCGTTGGGCAGGCTGTCGGCCGGGAGGGCCGCGATGCGTTCCGGCGTCGTGTGCCCCGGCTTCAAGCGCCACAGCCCGGTCAGGTCCTTGGCGCCGGTGGCGTACAGGGCGTAGAGCGCTCCGTCGGGGGTGCGGGCGAGTCCGGTGGCGAGGGCGAAGCCGAGCACGGGGGTGTGGACACCGCCGTCGGAGGGGGCCGGCAGGGTGGCCAGGATGTGCGTCGTGCCGTTGCCGTCGACGCGCGCTATCTGGTGGGCGCCGGCGAAGGTCATGTCCACGGAGCCGTTCGGCTCGATGAGTGCGTTCTCCGGGCTCTGCCCCTTGGCCAGGTTGAAGTGGGCGACGATGTGAGCCCGGGACAGGGGCTCCGTGGCGGCCCCCGCGGGAGTCGCAACGGCGACCGTCGCGAGAGTCAGGCTTGCCGCGGCCGCGGCAAGGACTGCACGCATGATTCTGTTCTTCATGATTCCTCCTGAGGTTCGGGCATGACGGGTCATGGCGGTTACATCGACTTGGCCTGCGCGAGCCTTCGGCCCGGTGGCCGCGTTTCGAGGGCCGTCGGCTCTGGGGTGTGGGCAGTACAGCGCCGGCCCGGGGCCGGCGTGTGTCAGGTGTAGAGGAGTTCCGCCTGCCACCAGCCCTGCGGCTGCTGGTGCAGGTCGAGGTAGGCCGCGGCCAAGGCTTCGGGTGTGAAGCGCGGGTCGCCACCGCCGATGTAGCCGGTGACGGTCACGGTGGTCACGTGCACGTCGGAGCCTTGCTGCTGCTTGCACAGGGACTGGACGTAGGCCCGCAGTGCCGCCTTGCCCACCGACAGCGAGGCGTACTCCGCCGAGGGATCGAGGGCGAGTCCACCGCCGGTGAACAGCAGGCTTCCCCGGCCGCCCGGCAGGAGCGGGAGGACCGTCCTGGCCGCGACCATGGCCCCGGTGACGTTCACCGCGAGGGTGCGCGCGAAGTCCTGCGCGTCCAGTTCGGTGGGCGTGTCGGGAGCCATCAGGGCCGCGTTGTACACGAGCACCTCCGGCGCCCCCAGGTCATCTGCCGCCTGGACGAGCGCTGCCCGCAGTCCCTCGGGGTCGGTGGCGTCCACCTGGTAAGCGTTCGCGGTATGACCTTCGGCCGAAAGCCCGGCCGCATATGTCTCCAGGCTCTCGGCGCAACGACCGAACAGCGCCACCGGGTTGCCGTCCCGGGCGAAGGCTTCCGCGAGAGCCAGACCGAGGCCGGGGCCTACACCCACGATGAGCGCGGATCCCTTGCTCATGATTGCTCCTCCGGCTACCGAGTGTTCCTACGGCCCCGCGACTCGCGGCGACCAGACGTCGTGCCGCGACGAACGGACGGTCCGCCCCCGCGGCAACGGACCCCATACAACCGCCCGGGCGACCGATGAGGGAGAGCCTGATGACCCAGGTACTGGCAGGACCTCCCAGGTCACGCGCACGCCGACCAGTCTCGGAGCATGGACGGACAGACAGAGGTCCGCGAATTCCTGACCTCCCGAAGAGCCAAGATCACCCCGAAGCAGGCAGGACTGAGATGGTCTCAGCGAGTTTGCCGCGGGTCGGGGCCCTGGGCCGGCTGATCGCCCTGCTCGTGATCGGAGGCGGCGGCCCAGCTGGCAAGGAAGCCGAGCGCCTCTTCGGAGGGGGAGCCGGGTTCGGCGCTGTAGGCGACGAGGGTCAGGCCGGAGTCGGCGTCGAGGGCCATCGACTCATAGGGCAGGGAAAGGTCGCCGACGACAGGGTGGTGGAGCTTCTTGACGCCATTGCGGTGCACGCGCACGTTGTGGGCTGCCCATCGGGTGCGGAAGAACTCGCTGCGCGTGGACAGTTCACCGACGAGGTCTGTCAGCGCCTTGTCGTAGGGGTTGCGGCCTGCTTGCCAACGCAAGGCGGCGACGGTGCCGTTGGCGGAACCCTCCCAGTCGCTGAAGAATTCTTCCGCCCGGGGGTCGAGGAAGAGGAACCGGGCGTGGTTGACGGGCAGGGGCCGGTCCTGGATCACCGGTGAGAACAGGGCACGCCCCAGCCGGTTGGCGGCCAGCGTGTCGAAGTGTCCGTTCCACACATGCGCAGGTGTCGTCATCGCGTCCAGGATGCGCTGCACAGCCGGACGCATCCGCTGCCGGCCGGTCCGGCGGGGCCGGGTGGTGGCGTTCGCCGCGCGGACCAGGTCGAAGAGGTGGGTTCGCTCGGCCTCGGTGAGCTGGAGTGCCCGGGCGAGGTTGTCCAGGACGTTGTCGGAGACGCCGCGCGCGTTGCCGCGCTCCAGGCGGGTGTAGTAGTCGACGCTGACTCCGGCCAGGAGTGCGACTTCCTCGCGACGCAGACCGGGAACACGCCGTGCGTCGCTGCCGAAGGCGGGCAGCTCCGCCTGTGCGGGGGTGATCTTGGCTCGGCGGGTTGTCAGGAACTCCCGGATCTCTTTTCTCCTGTCCATTCTCCGAGGTTATGTCCGGCAATGGCGAGGCTGGGAGGCCCTGTCAGTACCCGGCTCGTCAGGCTCTCCCTCATCGGACGTCGAGGGCTGTTGCATGGATGGTGCTCCGGTGGTGGCGAGAGGACCCGTCCACCGGATGCACGGCGTCGGCCACTCAGCTGCCCTGGGTCGGCGGAGCGCGGCCCCGGCGTAGTGGCCTGTGCTCCGCCCTCTGGCGCCACTCGCTCGACCTGTTGTCCCGTTTTGAGGGCAGCCCCGAACAAGGAAGCACTACGTGTCCACTCCCGAGAACACTGTGCCGCCTGCCACAGCGCGGTCCGGTCCGGCTGTGACCCGGCAGCGGCGGCGGGGGATCAGCCGCGGGCTGACGCTGCTGTTCGCCATCGCCGGCGGTGCGGCCGTCGCGAATCTCTACTGGGCGCAGCCCCTGCTGGACTTCATCGCGCGCGACCTGCACGCGTCCGCCTCGCTCGCGGGATGGCTGGTCACGGCCACCCAGATCGGCTACGCGGTCGGCATCCTGCTCATCGTGCCGCTCGGCGACGTGATGGACCGGCGCCGGCTCATCCCGCTGATGATGCTGATCGGGGCCGTGGCGCTGGTGGGATGCGCGCTGGCCCCGTCGATCGGCGTGCTCCTGGTGGCGATCACCGCGCTGGGGTTGAGCACGGTGTCCGGGCAGATCCTCGCCCCGCTCGCCGGGGACCTCGCCGACGACGCCGACCGTGGCCGTGTGGTCGGTACGGTGGCCTCCGGAATTCTCATCGGCATCCTTGTCTCGCGGACCGTGAGCGGTCTGGTCGCGAGTGTCGCGGGATGGCGCGTCGTGTTCGTCGTCGCAGCGGTTGCCGAGGTGATCTTCACCGTCCTCCTCCACCGTGCGATCCCGTCGATGGAACCCAAGCTCCGGATGCCGTACCCGGCACTGATCGCGTCCGTCGGACGGGTGGTCCGGCAGGAGCGGATGGTGCGCTGGACCCTGGTCCTGGGTGCCACTGGATTCGGCGCGTTCACGATGTTCTGGACAGCGCTGACGTTCCTGCTGAGCGCGCCTCCGTTCTCCTACCCGGTGTCCGTCATCGGCCTGTTCGGGCTGGCAGGTCTGGCCGGTGCCTCGGCCGCACAGGGGGCGGGCCGGCTCCACGACCGCGGATGGTCGCTGCCGGCCACCGGTGCGGGCTGGGCCTTGGCCCTGGTCGCCTTCGGTGCCGCAGCCCTCGCCGGTCGCTCCGTCGTCCTGCTCGTGGTGGCCATCGTGTTGCTGGACATCGCTGTCATGGGCCTGACGATCCTCAACCAGGCGCGGTTGTTCGCTGTGTCGCGGCAGGCCCGAAGTCGGATCAACACCGCACTGGTGACCAGCAATTTCGTCGGCGGCGCGATCGGTTCGGCCGCAGCCTCCCTGCTGTGGCAGGCCGGAGGCTGGCCCGGGGTGACGCTCACCGGTGCCGGCCTGGCCCTTGTCGCCCTGACCGTGTGGGCGATCGGCCGCCGTGGACCTCTCACGGGAGACCGATAGCGGTGACGCACTGCATGGCCCACTTGAAGCCGACCGAACCAGCCTTCGCCCCGCAGATCCCACAACCATCCGCCTGTTCACTCTCACAACAGAGGCGCCGTTCGCGCGCTTTCGTCATGGAGGTTTGACACTGTGACCCAGACCATCGGATTCATCGGAAGCGGCATGATCGGCGGCGCTCTCGCCCGCCTCGCAGTCGCCGCCGGCCTGAACGTCGTCATGAGCAATTCCCGCGGCCCCGAGACCCTCGCCGACCTGGTCGCCGAACTCGGTGAGCACGCCCGCGCGGCCGGCCGCGAGGAGGCGGCGCAGGCGGGTGACCTGGTGGTGGCGACCGTCCCCATGAGCGCCTACGACCAGCTCCCCGCCGAGGCTCTCGCGGGCAGGACCGTGATCGACACCCTGAATTACTACCCGGAGCGCGATGGCCGCATCGCCGAACTGGACGGCGGCGACATCACCTCCAGTGAGCTGCTCCAACGGCACCTGACCGGCTCCCGCGTGGTGAAGACGCTCCACAACATGGACTGGATCCGCCTGTACAGCCGGGCCCGCCCCGCCGGCGCCCCCGACCGCAGCGCCCTGCCCGTAGCCGGCGACGACCCGGCCGCCAAGGCCGAGATGGTCAGGCTTCTCGACGTCCTGGGCTATGACGCCGTGGACATCGGCACCCTCGCCGACAGCTGGCGCTGCGAGCCCGGCACACCCGTCTACGTCTGGCCCTACCTCGGAGAACGCCCTGAGGGGGCCACCAAGGAGGAGTCGCAGCGGTGGTTCCGGGAAGGCCCGGGCGAGCCGGTGCCCGCCGACCGGGTCAAGGAGCTCATCGACGCGGCCGTCCGAGGCCCCGTGGGCGGCTCTTTCGCCGCCCTCCCGTTCTGGGGCTGAGCCCCGGAGCCCTTCCCTGGATGACCGACACCGAGACACAGCGTCCCTCGGGCGGCAGTCACCCAGGCGCCTTCGGGCCGCCGGCCGCCGCCGCCGGCCGGCGGCGGCCCGAAGGCACCACAGTGGGGACACACCGCCTCCGTGCCACGGGACGCGAGTGTGCAGTCCAGGTTTCGGCGAGGGAGGGTCGAGGCCGCCAAGGAATCGCTCGGTGGGCGCTTGACGCATCCCCTCGATCGGGCAGAGTGGGGACGTTCAGCTCCACGTTCATGGGGGACCACATCCGGGCCACGGTTTCCTCCCGCCACCGGGCACAATCGGTGGATGCGCAGCCACTGCCAGGATACGCCGTCCAATGTGCGCGCAAGGTGGGACGAGGATCGCCAGCAGGTCTTCAGGCAGCATCGCTGATCGGCAGGTATGCGGGGAACTGCGTCCGAAGACGGGCCTCAGACGCCGTCGGACGTGTTCCGGTCGGCGAGGAGGCGCCGGCCTTCGAGGGCCCATTCCGCGCGGGTCCTGGCGACGGCGGCCAGGACCCACCCGGCAGGTCCCATCAGGCGCGCCGTTCACCCTCACGGACCTGTGGACCGGCGGAACGTCGAGCCCGTCCGGACAGACCTCCGCGAGCGGGCCGGCGCACGGCGTCGCCGTGTTCCGGGTGACCGGCGGCAGCCCGCTGACCGTCACCACCTCTGACCGCTGCCACCTCGCGGCTTCATGACGATTCGCGTACCACGAGTTCGGTGGGAAGAACGACGTGCTGGCGCGGCTCCTCGGGATTGCCGATCTCCTTGAGGAGGATGTGGGCGATCCTGCTGCCGATCTCCTCGACGGGCTGGCGCACGCTGGTGAGGGGCGGGTTGCTGTGCCGGGCGATGATGGAGTCGTCGAATCCGACCACCGCCACGTCGTCGGGGACATTGCGCTTGTGCCTGCGCAACTCCGCCAATGCCCCCGCCGCCATGACATCCGAGGCGACGAACACGGCGTCGAGCCCGGGAACCCGTCCAAGGAGTGAACGCATGGCGGCCCCGCCGCCCTCCTCGGTGAAGTCGGCCGAGGCCACCAGTCGATCGGTGACCTCGTGACCTGCCGTCTCGAGGGTCTCCCGCCAGCCCTGGAGCCGACTGCGCGCTACGTCCATGTCGAGGGGCCCGCTGATCGTGGCGACGGTCCGCCGCCCTCGTGCGAGCAGGTGGCTGACGGCCGTCGCGGCTCCGCCCGCGTTGTCGGAGTGTACGTGGCTGAGTGACTCGGCGGGGGAGCGGCGGCCGGCGAGCACCGTGGGCAGCCCCATGTCCTCCAGCAGCCCCGGCAGCGGGTCGTGCTCGTGCACCGAGACCAGGAGGACTCCGTCGACGCGCCGCTCCGCCACCGACTCGGTGAGCTGGTCCCGCTCGGACTGGTCGCGTACGAGCACCAGTTGGAGCTGTGTCCGGGTTTCCGCGAGGGCGGTGCTGACCCCGCGGATGACCGCCGAGAAGTAGGGCTCGGAGCCCAGCCTGCTCTCCGACTCGGGGATCACCAGGGCCACGGAGTTCGTCCTGCTCGTCACCAGCCCCCGGGCAACCGAGTTCGGTATGTAGTTCAGCTCGGCGATGGCGGCGAGCACGGCGGCCTTCGCCTTCTCGCTGACGAGCTCCGAGCCGTTGATGACTCGTGAAACCGTAGTGCGTCCGACGCCGGCACGCGCGGCCACGGTCTTGATGGTCGGGCGTTGCCTTTCCCGCATGACGTCCCCCTCGCTCACGCGCTGCCCGGCGGCTTTCACCTGCGCATTGTGCCAGACCCCCGGAGAGCGCCCGCAGGCTTCGAGCGGAGCGTAGCGACATCTTTCGTCAACGAAGTGGGTTCAACTCATTGACAGTTGCCTTTCGCGACGGCCAGGCTTCGGGCTTCCGAGTGGGCACGTTCCCATCGCCTTTTGGGAACGTACCCACCAGACAAATCGTGCCTGCGGAGCGGACCGTGGGACTCGAACTCCGGTGCGTCAGCGCCGCCGCCAGGAGGACCAGATGGACAAGTCCCGAAGGAAGTTACACACGAGGATTGTGGCCGCCGTGTCGGTTGTGTCGGCTCTCGGGCTGGTCGTGGGCTGTGGAGGCAGCGACGGAGGAGGGACGGGCGGAGGGAAGAAGGACGGCAAGGTCACCATCACCATGGGCCTGTTCGGCGTCATGGGCTTCAAGGAGACCGGTCTGCTCGACAAGTACATGAAGGACCACCCGAACGTCGTCATCAAGGCGGACGTCGCGGGTGACGAGCAGACCTACTACACCGCCCTGCAGACCCACTTGGCCGCCGGCAGTGGGCTGAAGGACATCCAGGGCATAGAGATTGGTCGGGCCAAGGAACTCTCCGACACCCAGAAGGACAAGTTCGTCGATATGGCCGGTGTGGCCGGGACGGACCACTTCCTTCCGTGGAAGCAGAGCCAGGTCACCGCCGCGGACAAGAAGGTCATCGGCCTCGGCACCGACATCGGCCCGATGGCGGTCTGCTACCGCAAGGACCTCTTCGAGCAGGCCGGTCTGCCCACCGACCGCGAGGAGGTCGCCAAGCTGTGGGAGGGCGACTGGTCGAAGTACGTCGACGTGGGCAAGCGGTTCAAGGAGAAGTCGAAGGACGACAAGGTCGCCTTCATGGACAGCTCCAGCGGACTGTTCAACGCCATGATCTACGGCAACTCCCAGCAGTTCTACGACAAGAAGGGTGAGCTGATCTACGCCACCAACCCCGTCGTGAAGGACGCGTGGAAGTTGGCCTCCGAGGCGGCCACGTCCGATCTGACCGCGAAGCTCCGTCAGTTCCAGCCCGGTTGGGACCCCGGCCTGGCCAACAGCACCTTCGCCAGCACTGTCTGCCCGGCGTGGATGCTCGCGCACATCAGCGAGAAGGCGGGCCCGAAGAACAAGGGCAAGTGGGATGTCGCCAAGGCGCCCAAGGGCGCCAACTGGGGCGGAGCGTTCCTCGGAGTGATGGAGAAGAGTCCCGTCAAGAAGGAGGCGCAGGAGCTCGTCGCCTGGCTCACCGCCCCTGAGCAGCAGGCCTACCTCTTCAAGAAGATCGGCAACTTCCCCTCGTCGCAGACCGCGTTGAAGATGCCTGAAGTCGTCGACGCCAAGTCGGACTACTTCAGTGGCGCGCCCATCGGGAAGATCTTCGGCGCAGCGGCCCAGGAGATCCCCGACGAGCAGGTGCTCGGCCGCAAGGACGGCAGCATCAAGGACATTTTCTCGCAGGGGCTGACCTTGATCGAGGCGCAGAACAAGAGCCCGAACGAGGCGTGGAAGACCACGGACAAGCGCATCGAGAAGGCCGCCGGCTGACCTCGGGTCCCGTCGCCCGTCGCCGCAGCTGCCCGGCGCCCCACGCACGGCCCGTGTGGGCCGCCGGGCCCCTGTCCGCTTCCGCACCTTCCAGGAAGGACGCCTTCCGGTGGCCATCTCCACCTCGACACCCTCAGACGGTGCGCCCCGCACCGCCCCGCCGGCCGGCACCGGCACCGGCGGGGACCGTCAGCGGCGCAGTACGCTGCTGCACCGCCTCGACGTCCGGGGCGCCCCGTACGCCTTCGTCGCCCCGTTCTTCGTCGTCTTCGCCGCGTTCAGCTTCTACCCGCTCATCTACACCTCGTGGATCTCCCTGCACCACGTCGAACTGTCGACCCTGAACGTCATGGAGTGGGTCGGCTTCGACAACTACACAGCCCTGTGGGACGACGACCGCTTCTGGAACGCGCTGCTCAACACCATCACCATCGGCGTCCTGTCGACGGTGCCGCAGCTGCTGATGGCGCTCGGGCTGGCTCATCTGCTCAACTACCGGCTGCGTGGCTCGACGTTCTTCCGCGTCGCCGCACTGACGCCCTACGCCACCTCGGTGGGCGCCGCAGCCCTTGTGTTCACGATGCTCTTCGAGCGCGATTTCGGCATGATCAACTGGATGTTGAGTCTGGTCGGTGTCGACAACATCGACTGGGAGAACAACAAGTGGGCCGCGCAGGCGGCCATTTCCACGATCGTCATCTGGCGCTGGACCGGCTACAACGCCCTGCTCTACCTCGCCGCGATGCAGGCCATCCCGCGCGACCGGTACGAAGCCGCGGCCATCGACGGCGCCTCGCGGTGGCAGCAGTTCCTGAAGGTCACCGTCCCCGGCATCCGTTCCACCATCGTGTTCACCATCGTCCTGTCCACGATCGGCGCCACACAGCTCTTCGGTGAGCCCCTGATCTTCGGTCAGGGCCCGAACGGCATCACCGGGGGAGCGGACAACCAGTACCAGACGCTGGGACTGCTGCTGTACGAGGAGGGCTGGAAGAACTACCAGATGGGCCGGGCCGCCACCGTGGCCTGGGCGATGTTCCTGCTGCTCATTGTCGTGTTCGTCGTCCAACGAGTCGTCAAGCGCGTCGTAGCGCGCAAGGCCTGACCGGGAGATCTCCATGACCACAGACAGCATCCAGGTCGGGTCGGCGGACGCACGCCCTCACACCGCGCGGAAAGCCCGCAAGGGCACCCCGTCCGGCGGACGGCGCCGACCACTGTTCCGGCACCCGGGTGCCGGACGTCAGCACCACGCGGGTCCCGTCGCCTACATCCTGCTGGGACTCGCGGCGGTGTTCTCTCTCTTTCCGCTCTACTGGACGATGGTGGCGGCGTCGTCCGACAACACGCGCGTCACCCAGACGCCTCCGCCGTTCCTGCCCGGCCCCCACCTTCTGGAGAACCTCGGCAAGGCATGGCAGGACGCCGCGTTGGGCAAGGCCATGCTCAACAGCCTGATCGTGGCCGGCGCGATCGCCCTGTCCACGGTGCTGTTCGCCACCCTCGCCGGCTTCGCGTTCGCCAAACTCCGCTTCAAGGGCCGCAACATCCTGCTGATGCTCGTCATCGGCACGATGATGGTGCCGCCCCAACTCGGCGTCGTACCGCTGTTCATGATGATGACCGAGCTGGGCTGGGGGCAGACGCTGCCCGCCGTCATCTTCCCCACGCTCGTCAGCGCCGTCGGCGTGTTCTTCATGCGGCAGTACCTGACCGAGGCGCTGCCCGACGAACTCGTCGAGGCCGGGCGGGTGGACGGCGCGCACTCCCTGCGCATCTTCTGGAGCATCGTCCTGCCGATCGCCCGGCCTCCCATGGCCGTACTGTTCATGATCACGTTCGTACACGCGTGGAACGACTTCTTCTGGCCGTTCATCGTGCTCGACATGACCAATCCGACGGTCCCCGTCGCGCTCACCCAGCTGAGCGCGGGATACGTGCGCGACCAGTCACTGATCATGGCGGGTGCCCTGCTCGGCACGCTGCCCCTGCTCGTCATGTTCATCGTCTTCGGGCGTCAGATCGTCGGCGGAATCATGCAGGGAGCGGTCAAGGGATGAGTGCCCCGACGTCCCCCCGCTGCCGCGCCCCTTCGAGGCCGCCAGCACACTTCGCCGCTCCCGCCCCGCAGCACATCCGGCCCTCAGTACTTCTGGAAGGACCCACGTGACCACCACTGCCCGACGTGTCGCGCCCGCCCCGGAGAACACCACCGGTATCACATTTCCTCAGGGATTCACCTGGGGCACGGCGACCGCCGCGTACCAGATCGAGGGTGCCGCCTCCGTGGACGGACGCACTCCTTCGATCTGGGACACCTACTCGCACACGCCCGGCAGGGTGCGCAACGGCGACACCGGTGACGTCGCCACCGACCACTACCATCGCTGGCGCGAGGACGTCGCGATCATGGCCGACCTCGGCGTGAGCGCCTACCGGTTCTCCCTCTCATGGCCCCGTGTGCAGCCGACCGGCCGCGGCCCCGCCGTCCAGAGAGGACTCGACTTCTACCGCGCCCTGACCGACGCGCTGCTGGAGAAGGGCATCGAGCCGGTCGTCACGCTCTACCACTGGGACCTGCCGCAGGAGTTGGAGGACGCGGGCGGGTGGCCGGAGCGCGTCACCGCCGACCGGTTCGCCGACTACGCGGCCCTGGCGGCCCACGCGCTGGGGGACCGGGTGAAGACCTGGACCACCCTCAACGAGCCGTGGTGCAGCGCCTTCCTCGGGTACGGCTCGGGTGTCCACGCGCCCGGGCGCACCGACCCGGTCGCGGCCCTGCGCGCGGCGCACCACCTCAACCTCGCCCATGGCAAGGCCGTTCAGGCACTGCGCGCCGAACTGCCCTCCCGCGCACGGACGTCCATCACGCTCAACGTCCACCACGTCCGTGCGCTGACCGAGGCCGCCGACGACCTCGACGCGGCCCGGAGGATCGACGCGCTGGCCAACCGCGTCTTCACCGGTCCCCTGCTGGAAGGCCGGTACCCGCAGGATCTCCTCCAGGACACGGCCGGCCTGACCGACTGGTCCTTCGTACGGGACGGTGACACCGCCACGATCCACCAGCCGCTGGACTTCCTGGGCGTCAACTACTACACACCCACACTCGTTTCCGCCGCCACCGGCGAGGCCGGCCACGGCTCCGACGGCCACGGGATGAGCGAGCACAGTCCCTGGCCGGGCGCCGACCGGATCGCCTTCCACCGTCCTCCGGGCAGCACCACGGCGATGGGCTGGGCGGTCGACCCGAGCGGTCTGTACGACCTGCTGATGCGACTCAAGGCGGACTTCCCCGCGATGCCTTTGATGATCACCGAGAACGGGGCCGCGTTCGACGACTACGTCAACCCGGAGGGCGAGGTGGCCGACCCTGATCGCATCGCCTACCTGCACGGCCACCTGTCGGCCGTGCAGCGGGCGATCGTGGCCGGCGTCGACGTGCGGGGCTACTTCTTGTGGTCCCTGCTGGACAACTTCGAGTGGGGCTACGGCTACAGCAAGCGCTTCGGTGCCGTCTACGTCGACTACCCGACCGGTAAGCGCATCCCCAAGGCGAGCGCGCGGTGGTACGCCGACGTGGCCCGCACCGGCATGTTGCCGGACAGGGACGGCGGTTCGACGCCCCCGACCTGCATTCCCTGATCATCATGGGCTCGGCCGTCTCGGTCCTTCCCCTGATCGCCCTGGTCCTGAGCCTGCAGAGGTTCTGGCGGGCGGATCTCCGGGCCGGAGGCCTGAAGGGGTGACCCGGCGCACCCTCACCGGGCCGCCCTCGACCCCGGCCCGCCGCGTTCAGGTGCCGCGCCCGTCCCCTCCTCGTCAAAGTAAGGTACGGATATGGGAGTAAGTGAGAGGCTGCCCGTCGGCCGTGTGCGGACGGGCGACGGCGACGGGATGTGCCCGCAGCGCGGCGCCTTGGAGCACGTCACCAGCCGCTGGGGCACGCTGGCCCTGATCGCGCTGCTGGACCGCTCGTACAGGTTCAGTGAACTGCGCCGGGAGATCGGCAAGGTCAGCGAGAAGATGTTGACCCAGACCCTGCAGACCCTGGAGCGCGACGGTCTGGTCCACCGCGACGCCAAGCCCGTGATCCCGCCCCGAGTGGACTACTCCCTCACGGATCTCGGCCGGGAGGCCGCCCAACAGGTCCGTGCCCTCGCACAGTGGACGGAGCGGCGGATGGCGGCGATCCAGCAGGCACGCGAGGAGTACGACGCGGCGAAAGCGTGACCCGGATGGGCTGCCCCCGCAGCATGTGCCCTCCGTCGCAGCACCTGCCCCGCACCACCTGACGGAGCTCGGGGAGCGGCGGCCCGCCGGACATCTGCCCGGCAGACCGCCGTCCCTGCCCGTACTCCGCACCCCTGCCTGTACTCCGTACCCGTGTCCGTGGTCGGTACCGGTACGGAAGCGTTCGATACTGGTACGGATGTGTTCGGTACCGGTCAGGCGCAGCTGCCCGTCGGCCGTGTCCGGGTCACCAGATTGCTGATGCCGGTGGTCGCGTCGAGCCACAGGACCTGGGTGCCAGGCGCCGCGGCGGCGGAGAGCTGCTCGCCCCGGTTGCAGGAGACCCGGCTCCTGCGTACGGCATCGCCCGTGCCCGTCGGCGAGAACTGCCAGAGCTTGGACAGCGACTCGTTGCGGATCTCGGTGTCCGGGGTCCGAGCGGTCATCGTCACCGCCTCCTCGGAGGCCGTCACGGTGGAGACGTTCAGGGCGTCCGGGCCGCTCTCCGGGCTGAGGTCGGTGACGCCCGAACCGTCGAGGCCGGCCCGGCGCAGGGTCGTCACGCCGTTCTGGTTGATCTCGTCGAGCAGCCAGTAGACGTGATCACCGGTGAGGGCGGTCGGACCCAGGTCGGCGCCCGGGGCGGCCTGCTGGATCACCGTCTCCTCACCGGTCGCCACATCGATCATCCGGGTGGTGGACTCGTACTCCGCGCGTACGCCCTGCCGGTCCTGCTCCGCGCGTACGCCCTGCCGGTCCTGCTCCGCGCGTACGCGCCGCCGGTCCTGGTAGACGACCTTGCCGTCGCTCACCGACGGGAAGGTGGCCCGGCGGTAGGTGCCCCCGCCGAGCTGGACCTTGTTCGCCGGGTCCTTCAGGCTCAGGTAGGCCACGCCCGCCCGGCCGCCCTGGTTGTTGTACGCGAAGGCCACGACGTCGCCGTCGACATCCAGCGCGTTGCCCACGCTCCGGCCGTGCCACAGGACCTTCACCGGCCCGCCCGCGACGGGCCGGGCGAGAATGTCCACGCCGTCGGACCCGTGCGCCTGCCACACCACCGTCCTGCCGTCGGTGGCCGGATTCACGTGGTAGCGGCCGTCGTTGGGGCTCATCAGCTTCAACTGCCCGGTGCCGTCCGTGCGTCCGGCCCACACTGAGTACGCCTCGGCGCCCTTCTCGTCGGACGTGGAGGCCGCCCACCAGCCACCGCCCGCACCCACCTGGGAGTCGGTGGTGTTGACCCGCTCGAGCAGCAGATCGGAGTCGACGCCGAGGGCCAGCTCCCAGTTGGGCACGATGCCATGGGCGTTGAAGGCCCGCTGGACGGACGTGAGGTCCCGGCCGCCGACGTTCAGGGCCTTGGCGGCGGCGATCACCGCGGCCCGCCCCTCGGTGAAGCCGTCGATCGGGGTGAGGTACTCCGTGAGCGCCTTGTACACGATCCGGTCGGCGAGGGCGGGGTCGAGGTCCTCGCGGATGTCCCACAACGCACCCGAGAAGATGGTGGAGTTGAGGTGGACACCACCGTTGTCGGTGCCGAATCCCACGCCGGTGAAGGACTTGGCGGTGGTCCGCCCGTCGTTCATGTCGCGGATCGCGCACTCGCGGGCGGACTTGGTCCGGCAGAGCGCCTGGCCGAGCAGGGCCGCGTCCGGGTCGTTCGCGGGGATGCCGTACGCGTCCGTCTCGATGGCATTGCCGAAGTAGTCCGCGATCGCCTCGTTCATGGCACCGGACTGGCCCGCGTAGACGAGGTCGGCGGAGTGCTCGATGACGCCGTGGGTCATCTCGTGGCCGACGACGTCCAGTCCGGCGGAAAGCGGACGGTACTCGTCGTCGCCGTTGCCGTACACCATCTTCTGGCCGTCCCAGAAGGCGTTGACGTACGGCTGTCCGTAATCGGTCACTCCCACAAGGGAGTTGATCGCCATGCCCCGCCCGTCGAGGCTGTCGCGGCCGTGTTTGTTCCGGTAGTAGTCGTACACCTGCCCGGCGGCCCAGTGCGCGTCCACCGCGCCCGCCTCGGTCGCGTCGGCGCCGAAGGCCGGGGTCGGTGAGGCGAACTCCTGGATGTCCGCGGGCCAGGTGCCCACGACGTCACTGGCCCACATGCCGCGGGCGTCCCAGGTGGCGAGGGCGTTGTCGGTATCGTTGTGGATGCGGGAGCGGTCGCGCAGGACGTACGCGCCGCGGGTCTCGTCGTGGGTGACCGGGAGTTCGACGCTCCGGCCGTCCAGCTTCACGCCGGAGCCCGCCTCCGCGGGGGCGGCTTCCGCGGCGAGGCTGCGCTGTGCCGCATTCCTTCCGCCCGCCGCGGGCGTGCCGAACGTCCGGATACCGCTGTACTGGAGGACGGGATATCCGGCCCGCGCGTCGATGTAGACCTCGCGCAGCACCGGTTCTCCGTGCGCCGGATCCTCGCCCTGCACGGTGACGTGCCGGGTGAGCACGCCCGGGCCCTTGGGCAGGACGACCAGGCCGTGGGAGGTGCCGGTCAGCGGCGGCCGGTCCTGCGTTTCCTGCGTGTCCTGCGTGTCCTGCGTGTACGCGGTGAAGTCCTGTGCGCGCAGGCCGGACAGTACGGCGTCGACGGCCCGCTCCACGGCGAGCGCGTCGTCGACCTCGGCCGTGGTGCCGGTCCGCAGCCCGGTGAAGTACTTGCCGGAGGTGCCGGTGACGACCCGATCGCCGTTCTGTTTCTCCATGCGGACGACGTACTGACCGCCCAGAACCGGGATGCCGTGGTACTTCTGCCGCAGCCGCACGGTCTCCTGGCCGTCGGCCGAGACGGTCTTCACCGGCTCCAGATCGCGCCCCGGGTCCGCGATCCGGTAGCGGGCCTGTTTCGTGCCGAGGTAGGCGCGCGCCGCGCCCGCCGCGTCCCGTGCCGCCGGGGCCTGTTCCCGGATGCCCTCCACCAGCGCGGGCGTCGCCGTCTGCTGCCCCGGGATCACCTCTCCCGGACTCGGCGGTGCTGTCCCGTCCCCCGTGGCCGCGGCCGCGGGAACCGCCGAGACGACGAGTGCGGCGACGCCGATCAGCGCCGCCGCACCCGATATGCCGCCTCTTCCTGCTCTTCGCGCTCTTGGTGACCCCGCAGACAACCCCGCAGGTCTCTGCGAACTCGCTCTGGACTGACGCACAGTCCCCCCACCCCCAAGAAATCCGTACCGGCGGCGGTCCGCCGCCGGGCAGGGCCATGGAACCTGCGATACGCCCCCGCATCAATGGGACGGAGGTTCCACAGATGACTTCCGGCCCCGTCGTGAGGAACCGCCCGAGGCAGCCGCCGACCGCGCCCGGACCAGGGCCGGAATCCGGCGGTTGGCCGGGAACCTCCACACCGTGTGCCGACGGGGGAGCGGTACGGCGGATCCGATACGCGCCAATATCATCTGCGCGCCCCCCGCGGCCGTCCGGCGTCACCGGCTCCGTCGAACCACCCCGCCCCACCCGCACTGCCTGGGCTTTTACGGCCCCCACGAAACACGCACGAGTCCACCACGTCATCTTCACGTGATGCGCACTTTCGGCCGGACGGGGCTCCGGGGCCCCTGACGGGGCAGGCGGTGCGCGTGTGGGCTGCCTAGCCTCCCAGGTCATGCGATCACCACTGATGAGACGCTTCGGCCTCGGTGCCGTCCTCGCCCTCGCCCTCGCCGTGTTCGGCCTGACCCCGACCGCGAGTGCGGCCGACCCGGCGCCGGCCGAACTGACGTTCGCCACCGACAGTGCCACCGTCACACCCGGCGGCACGGTGAATCTGTCGATGACCCTCACCAACCACAAGACCTACGACGTCTGGTTCGTGTACCAGACGATCGAGCCGACCTGGCTGACCACGCAGCGCCCCGACCTGAAGTACAGCTTCACCGGCTGCAGCCTGGCCACCGCCAACGGCTCCACCCCCTGCTCCGGGATCGGCCCCGCCGACCTCGGCACCGACTACGGTGCCACCATTCCGCCCGGTCAGAGCCGCACCGTCACTCTCACACTCCGGGTGGCACCCGACTCCGGCTGCAACGGCAACATCGGCTTCTACTCGTACTACTACGCCGAGTTCAGCGACACCACCAACATCAGCGGCGGTCCGGTCTACACGCCCGAGACGCGCGTGCTCTGCGCCTGACCGCCCGCCAGGGGGCGGTGGGTCGTGGTGCGGTGACCTGAAACCGGCCTGTGACCAGGCGCACACCGCGGTGTGGGACACCGGCACCGCGCCCGGCGGGCCCTCGCGGCCCGCCGGTGCGCCACGCCGCGCCGGAAAGCGCCGGACCAGTACCCGGGGCGCTTCCGCGCCTCGGGCCGCCCGCGCCTCCGCGACGGAAAAGCGTGCTATTCGGTTCCATGGATGACGTGTTGGACACCTGCGCTTTTCCGTCATGTTTCGCAGGATGGCCACGAAAGCTACACACCTGCATCACTATGTGACGCGACGGACGCGTCGACGACCGGCTTCTGAGGGGGACGCCGGCGCCACGCGAGGGGGTGCGTCAGCTCCATGGGAGCCGTACTCACCCCTGCCCGGGGAGGGGACTTCACCGCATGAAGCGGACCATACGCACGACCGCGCTCACTGTGGGCGCGCTCGTCGCCGCACTCGGCCTGCCGGCCGGCGCGGCCCACGCCGACGACACCACGCCCCGCATCGACCTGCGGGTTCTTGTGGTGAGCGACGGAGGCCCGTCCACCGACGCCATCGCGGCGGAACTGGACACGGCCGGAACGCCGTACACCGAGATCGACCTCACGCGGTCCGGACGGCCCGTGATCGACGCCGGCTTCCTCGCGGACACCGTGGACGGCCGGCCGCGCGCCAAGTACCAGGCCGTCGTGCTGCCCAACGACAACCCGTTCGCGGCGGGTTCGACGGAGATGGCGGCGCTCGCGGCCTACGAGCAGACGTACGCGATCCCCCAGGTCGACGCCTACACCTACGCGCGTCCGCAGGCCGGACTGCAGTACCCGGTGAACGGCGGTTACTCCGGCAGCGTCGACGGGGCGCAGGCCGCGGTGACCTCCGCCGGCCGGGCCGGCCCCTTCGGCTACCTCGACGGCTCGGTGCCCTTCGAGGACAACGACCCTGCCGTGGGGGAGAGTTACGCCTACCTGTCCACTCCCGTGGCGGGCGCCGACTTCACCTCGTACGTCGACGCCCCGATCCCCGGGCGGCAGACGCGGGGCTCGCTGGTGGGCGAGTACCGGCACGACGGGCGGCGCGAGCTGGTCGTCACGTTCGTCTACAACCAGTACCAGCAGCAGTTCCGGCTGCTGGCCCGCGGCATCGTGGAGTGGATGACCGGCGGCGTCCACCTCGGCGCCTCCCGCAACTACTTCGCCGTGCACGTGGACGACGTGTTCGCCGCCGACGACCGCTGGAACACCACCCTCAACTGCACGCCCGGCGACATCGACTGCACCGACCCGGGCGCCACGCCCGACCCGATCCGCATGACCTCCGCGGACGTCGACCACGCCACCGCCTGGCAGGACAGCCGCCACTTCACCCTCGACCTCGCCTACAACGCCGCCGGCAGCGTCGACGAGCGTGAGGACAACAACGGCGTCGACGCGCTCGCCGACAAGTTCGTCGCGGACCGAGGCGAGTTCCGCTGGATCAACCACACCTACTCGCACGCCTTCCTCGGCTGCGTGCAGGACATCGCGGTCGTGCCCTGGAAGTGCGCCACCAACGCCGACGGCAGCACCAGGTGGGTCAGCCGCAAGGAGATCTCCGACGAGATCGCCACCAACCGCGTATGGGGACAGAGCGCCAAACTCCCGCTGGAACACGATGAGTTGGTCACCGGCGAGCACTCCGGCATGAAGATCCTGCCGCAGCAGCCCGAGGACAACCCCAACCTGGCGCTCGCCCTCGGCGACAACGGCATCGGCTGGCTCGGCTCCGACAACTCCCGTGACCCCGCCCAGCGTCAGGTCGGCCCGGCCACCACCGTCCCCCGCTACCCGATGAACGTCTTCTACAACGCGGGCAAGGCAGCCGAGCAGGTCGACGAGTACAACTGGATCTACACCAGCCGCGCCCAGGGCGGCAGCGGCATCTGTGAGGACAACCCGGCCACCACCACCTGCCTCGCGGCACCGCTGGACACGGCCACCGGCTATGCCGGCCACATCGTGCCGCTGGAGAAGCGGATCGCCCTCGGGCACGTCCTATCCAACGACCCCAAGCCGCACTACATCCACCAGTCGAACCTGGCCGAGGAGCGCATCGCCTACCCGCTGCTCAACGGCGTCCTCGATGGCTACGAAGCCCTGTTCGCCGACAGCACCCCCATCGTGAACCTGCGGATGAAGGACATCGGCACCGAACTGCAGCGCAGAGCCGCCTGGCGGGCCGCCCTCCAGGCCGGCCGGATCACCGCCTACCGCATCGGCGACGCGGTGACCGTCGAGGCACCGGACGCAGTGGCCGTGCCGGTGACCGCGCCCACCGGCACCACCCGGGCCGGCGCCGCCTTCGGCACGGCGTACGCGGGCCAGGGGTCCGGCTGGACGCCCGCCGCGGGCACCCCGCTCGGCCTCACCCTGCCGGCGTCCGCCGCGTTCCCGGCCGCCGACGCCTCCGAAGCCGCCGCGGCCACGGACCCCGCGCCGGACACCCACGTCCCCGCAGGCGTGACCGCGCAGGTCCCGTACTCCGCGGACAACTGAACGGCGCACCGACGCAAGGACCGACCGAGGTCCCGGCCGCCACCCGTGGCCGGGACCGGTACGAACCACCCCACACCTCGGCCGTGGAGCCCATCGATGCACGTTCCCCACGGCGCGCGACGCCCCAGCGTGACGCGTGTCACCCTGCTCACCGAAGGCACCTACCCGCACAGCCATGGCGGTGTGAGCGTCTGGTGCGACCAACTCGTCCAGGGCATGCCCGACATCGACTTCGACGTCCTCGCCGTCACCGGCACCGGACGCGAACCCGTCGTCTGGGACCTGCCCGCCCATGTCTCGCACGTCCGGTCCGTGCCCATGTGGGGCGCCCCGCCCGAGGGGCGCCCGCTCAGGGGCCGCGCCCGCAACCGACTCGCCGCCGCCTACGAGCGGTTCCTCACCGCGCTGCTCGATCCGCGCGCCGAGGACCAGTTCCCGCCCGCCCTGTACACCATGGCGCGGGCCGCCGCGGACGGGGCGCTGAGCCCGTTCCTGCGCGGCGACCGGGCCGTCGCGATCCTGGCCGACGTGTGGAACCGGCCGGGCCTCGCGGTACGCGAGTCCGGTCCCACCCTGCACGACGCGCTCACCGCGACCACCCTGCTGGAGCACGCCCTGCGCCCGCTGGCCACGCCGCTGCCGCAGACCGGGGTCGCGCACGCCGTCAGCGGCGGCGTCGCCGCCCTGCCCGGCCTCGCCGCGCTCGAACGGCACGGCGTGCCCCTGCTGTTGACCGAGCACGGTGTCTATCTGCGCGAGCGCTACCTGGGTTACCGCACCGCCCCCTACCGCTGGCCCGTGAAGGCCGTCGTCCTCGGTTTCTTCAGACTGCTTGCGGAGGAGACCTACCGCCGGGCGGCCCTGATCACGCCGGGCAACCGCTACAACCGGCTCTGGGAGGAACAGGGCGGCGCCGACCCGGGGTCGATCCGCACCGTCTACAACGGCGTGGACCCGGCCGCGTTCCCGCCGGCCGGACCCGAGCCGGAGGCGCTCACCCTCAGCTGGGCGGGCCGGGTCGACCCCATCAAGGACCTGGAGACCCTCATCCGGGCCTTCTCCCTCGTACGGGCCCAACTCCCCGGCACCCGGCTCCGGTTGTTCGGCGGAACACCGCGCGGCGGGGAGGCCTATCGGGAGCGCTGTGAGGCGCTGGCGGCCGGACTCGGGCACGCGGACGCCGTTACCTTCGAGGGGCGCGTCGACGACATCAAGGACGCGTACGCGGCCGGCAACGTCGTGATGCTCTCCAGCATCAGTGAAGGTTTCCCGTTCACCCTGATCGAGGCCATGTCGTGCGGGCGGGCGACCGTCTCCACCGACGTGGGCGGTGTACGCGAGGCCGTCGGCGACACCGGGCTCGTCGTACCGCCGCGTGATCCGGCCGCGATGGCGGCGGCCGCACTGGAACTGCTCCGCGATCCGGCGCGGCGCCGAGTGATGGGCGAAGCGGCCCGGCTACGCGTGATCGAGCAGTTCACACTGCGACAGACCATCGACACCTTCCGGTCCATCTACCTCGAACTCCCCACGCGGAAACGGCAGTCGAAGCTGGCCGCGCCCGGGGCGCAGGCGCTTGCGCCGGTGAGCACGGTGGCCGGATGAGCGGGCCGATATCCCTCGAACCCGGGGGCGCCGAACAGGACACCCTGGCGCTGCGACTGGCCGAGACCCGCCCGCCGCGCCGCCGTCCGCGCTGGGCCCTCGACGACAGCACGCTCGCCATCCGGTTACCGAGGCGCGGCCCGGACGAGGAGGCGGTCAGCGCGCTCGCCGCCGAACTCGCCGACCGGGTGGGCCCCGCCGTCCACCCGTACGAGGTCGCCGCGCTGCTGGAGGCGGAGGGCATGTCCGCCTCCCTGATCAAGGAGCGGTACGGCCACCCGAACCTCTTCTCGCTCGCCTCCGCCCTGTACGAGCGGGTCCCGCGCACCTTCCCGGAACCCGCGCCGCCGACCGATCCCTGGCGCCCGGACACCGTGCGCTGCCTCCTACGGGGCGTACTGTTCGCGCTGCCGGGACTCGCCTACCTGCTGACCGCACCCCTGTGGAACGCCGAAGAACACGCCACGGCCCTGATCGTGGCCGGACTCGTCTCCTGGGCCTGGGGGCAGGCGCTCGGCCACCGCGCCCACCTGCGGATGGCGACCGGGCAGCGCGAGGCGGGCCGTACGCTCCTGGCCGGCGCGCCCGTCGGAGCCGCACTCGCCACGGCGATCGCGGCGCTGCCCGCGGCGGGCGGCCCGGTCACGCTCGCCGCGGCCGCGCAGTCGGCCTACCTGGCCGCCGCGGGCGTCCTGCTGGTGCTGGGCCGGGAGCGGCTGCTGCTGGCCGGGCTCAGTCCCCTGATCGTCGGCGCCGCCGTCCTGCCATGGTGGGAGCCGGGCGCCCTGCTGCGGGCCGGCCTGCCCTTGCTGGCGCTGCTCGCCACCCTCGCGGTCACCGGACGGGCCCTGTGGACCGTCCTCGCCGTCCCGGCCGTGTCCGGCGCCACCCGGCCACGCCTGCTGTGGTCCCTGCCGTACGGCCTGTTCGGACTGGCCGCGGGCGTGCTGGTGCTGGTCGAAGGACGTGCGGAGCCCTACGCGGTGATCGTGCTCACCGTGAGCATGGGACCGGCCGAGTGGCTGCTGTACCGCTACCGGGGCCTGTCGGTCGCCGCCCTGCGCGCCACCGCGACACCCGCCCGGTTCCTGCTCCGCTCGGCCGGCATCCTCGCCCTCTGTCTGCTCCTCTACGTCCTGCCGCTGCTGCCCGCGGCCCTGCTCACCGGCGCCGACCCGGCCGCCCTGCTGCTGCTCGCGGCCGCCCTGTGGACCGCGCTGCTGCTCCAGGCGTTCGGGGCCGCCTGGCCGTCGGCCGTGATCTGTCTCGCCGCCGCGGGCGGTGCCGGGGCGATCACCCTGCTGCACCTGCCACCCGGCCCGGCGGCGCTGCCGCTGTGCTGCGGCGCCGCGGCGCTGTGTCTGGCGGGGTACGCCCTGTGGCTCCTCGGACGGCCCGCCCCGCATGTCTGACGTACCGGCCGGCACATACCGGTTCGCTTGCTCCCCGCACGCCCGACCCACTGGAAGGATCACCGAGTTGACCTCCGCACCGCTCGCCGCCGTCACCGGAGCCGAGGGTTTCATCGGCTCGCACCTCACCGAGGCGCTCGTCGCCTCCGGACACCGGGTGCGGGCCATGGCCCAGTACAACTCCTTCTCCTCCTACGGCTGGCTGGAGACCCTGCACCCGGACGTCCTGGACCAGGTGGAGATCGTCCTCGGCGACGTCCGCGACCCCGGCTCGGTCCGCGGCCTGCTCGAAGGGGCCGACGTCGCCTACCACCTGGCCGCCCTCATCGCGATCCCGTACTCCTACCAGGCACCGCACAGCTATGTGGACACCAACGTCACCGGCACCCTCAACGTGCTGGAGACCGTCCGCGCGCTCGGCACACCCCGGCTGGTGCACACCTCCACCAGCGAGACGTACGGCACCGCGCAGACCGTGCCGATCACCGAGGACCACCCCATCAACACCCAGTCGCCGTACGCCGCGTCGAAGGCGGGCGGGGACCGGCTGGCCGACAGTTACCACGCCAGCTTCGACACCCCGGTGGTGACGTTGCGGCCGTTCAACACCTTCGGGCCGCGCCAGTCGATGCGCGCGGTCATCCCCACCGTGATCGGCCAAGTGGCCGCCGGGGAACGCACGATCACCCTCGGTGACCTGCGTCCCACCCGGGACTTCACCTTCGTCAAGGACACCGCACAGGCGTTCCTCGCCGTGGGCACCGCGCCCGCCGGGCAGGTCGTGGGCCGCACCTTCAACGCCGGCACCGGCGGGGAGATCTCGGTCGGCGACCTCGTCGCACTGATCGGCAAGGTGATGGACACCGCACTCGACGTGCGCGAGGACACAGCGCGCATCCGCCCGGCGAACTCCGAGGTGATGCGGTTGGTCGCGGACGCGAGTCGGCTCGCCGCCGCCACCGGCTGGCAGCCCGCCCACACCCTGGGGGAAGGGCTCGCGCACACCGTGGAGTTCTTCCGCGACGCGGCCAACCTGGCCCGCTACAAGACCGGCATCTACAACATCTGACCTCGTCCGGCACGTCTGCGCACGTACACGAAGGAGGAGCCCCATGCACGTAGTGATCCTGGCGGGAGGCAAGGGTGTCCGGCTGCGGCCCTACACGACCGCGCTGCCCAAACCGCTGGTCCCCATCGGCGACCAGCACGCCATCCTGGAGATCGTGCTGCGCCAGCTGTCCACGGCCGGCTTCACCAGCTGCACCATCGCCATCGGCCACCTCGGCGAGATCATCCGGGCGTACGTCGGGGACGGATCCCAGTGGGGGCTGGCCATCGACTACGCCACCGAGGAGAGCCCACTGGGCACCATGGGCCCGCTGCTCACCCTGCGCGACCGGCTGCCCGAGACGTTCCTGGTGATGAACGGCGACATCCTGACCGACCTCGACTACGCCGACGTCCTGCGCCGGCACCGGGACTCGGGAGCACCGCTGACCATCGCCACGTACACCCGCAAGGTGCACATCGACTTCGGGGTGCTGACCACCGACTCGAGTCGGATCGTCGCGTTCACCGAGAAGCCGAGCATGGACTACCGCGTCTCCATGGGTGTCTACGGCCTGTCCCGCTCGACCCTCGACGGCTACACGCCCGGACTGCCGCTGGGCTTCGACGAGTTGGTGCTCGATCTGCTGACCGCGCAGAACCAGCCGCACGCCTACGAGTTCGCCGGATACTGGCTGGACATCGGCCGCCCGGACGACTACGACCGGGCCAACGCCGAGTTCACCAGCCGCAAGTCGCATCTGCTCAAGGGAGCCTGAGCGCCGCATGCGTATTCTCGTCCTGGGCCACACAGGCTATCTGGGCACCCACGTCGTCGAGCGGCTGCGGACCCTGCCGGGCGCGCTGGCCCTCGGCGGCGGCCGCTCGTCCGCCGCCGACTTCCCCGTCGACCTCGCCTCGGTCCGCCCGGAGCGGCTGGCGAAGACCCTCGCGGCGGCCGCTCCCGACACCGTGATCAACTGTGCCGGCGCGACCGGCGGGGAGGCCGTGACCCTCGCGGAGGTCAACGCCCGCGGCCCCGCGGTGCTGTGCGCCGCGCTCCGCGAAGCGGCGCCCGCGGCCCGCCTGGTGCACCTGGGCTCCGCCGCCGAGTACGGCCCCGGCACTCCGGGCGCCCGGATGCCGGAATCGGCGGCGACCCGTCCGGTCGGCCCGTACGGCGCGACGAAGCTGGCGGGCACGATCGCGGTGACCACCTCCGGCCTGGACGCGGTGGTGCTACGGGTGGGCAATCCGGTGGGACCAGGGGCGCCCTCCACCGGGCTGCCCGGCCGGATCACCGCACTGCTGCGTTCGGCCGGGCCGGGACCCGACGCGGTGCTGCGACTCGGCGACCTGTCCGCCCACCGCGACTTCGTCGACGTACGCGATGTGGCACGGGCGGTGGTCCTCGCGGTCACCGCCCCCGGCCCGCTGCCGCCCGTCCTCAACATCGGCGGGGGCCGGGCCGTCCCGGTGCGCGACCTGGTGCGGGGACTGGCCGGCCGGGCGGGCTTCCGGGGGCGGATCGAGGAGAACACCGCCGGCTCGGCCCGCTCGGCCGAGGTCTCATGGCAGTGCTCCGACATCGCCGCCGCCGAGGAGGCCCTGGGCTGGCGCCCGGTCCACACCCTCGACGACGCGCTGGCCGCGCTCTGGGAAGGAGACGGTACGCCGTGAGCCTACTGATCCCGCTGTACGTCCACCCGGCCGAGGACCCGGGTGCCTGGCACCGGCTGATCACGGCCGCGACCCGCACCTACGGGGTCGTCCTCAACCCCGCCGACGGCCCCGGCGACGGCCCCGATCCCGCGTTCACCGCGGCCGCCGGGGCGTTGCGCGCGGCCGGGGCACGACTGCTCGGCTACGTCGACACCGACTACGGCGTGCGCGACCTCGCCGACATCGCCGACGACGTGCGCCGGCACCAGGAGTGGTACGAGGCCGACGGCTGCTTCCTCGACCGGGTGACGGCGACACCGGACGGCCTGCCGGCCTGCCGCCGACTGGTGCGGACCGTCCGCAGGCTGGGCGCGGCGACGGTCGTGATCAATCCCGGGGTGCATCCGGCCCCCGGGTACGCCCGCCTCGCCGACCTCACCGTCACCTTCGAGGGGCCCTGGTCGATGTACGTGTCGGCGTTCAGCAGGCCTGCCTGGACCGTGCGGCATCCGCCGGAGCGGCTGTGTCATCTGGTCTACGGCGTGCCCGAGGCGCTCGTTCCGCTCGCCGTACGCACCGCGCGCGAACGGGGCGCGGCGGTCTGCGGACCGGTGACGGGTGAACTCCCCAATCCCTGGGACCAGTTGACCCCCGCTCTGACCGGGACCGAGCGATGAGGCACACGACACTGACCGCAGCGGCCCTGCTGGCAGCCCTCACGCTGACGGCCTGCTCCACCACCTCCGGTCGGGACGGCGGGGAGGACCGGCCGGCCGGCGCGCGCGGCACGGCGTCGGACACACCGCGCACCACCGCACCCACGACCACGCCACCGGCCACCAGCCGACCCCCGTCCACTTCCGTCAGCTCCTTGTCCCCCTCTCCCAACTCGCCATCCCGGCCTACCACTTCATCGCCCGCGGGAAAGGCCCGCTGGAAGCCGCGGCCCGGCCTCGCCTGGCAGTGGCAGCTCGACGGAAAGGTCGACCCCACCGCCGATGTGCCCGTCTACGACATCGACGGCTTCGAGAACTCCGCGGCGGACGTGGCCCGGCTGCACCGCGACGGCCGTAAGGTCATCTGCTACGTCAACGTGGGGGCGTGGGAGAACTTCCGGCCCGACCAGGACGCCTTCCCCCGCGCGGTGCTCGGCGAGTCCAACGGCTGGGCCGGCGAACGGTGGTTGGACATCCGGCAGCTGTCCGTCCTGCGGCCGGTCATGGAACGCCGCTTCGACATGTGCCGCGACAAGGGCTTCGACGCGGTGGAGCCCGACCTGGTGGAGGGCTACGGCAACGACACCGGCTTCCCGCTCACCGCACACGACCAGCTCCGCTACAACCGCATGATCGCCGCCATCGCCCACGCGCGCGGTCTGTCGGTCGGACTGAAGAACGACCTCCCGCAGATCCCCCGACTCCTCGCCGACTTCGACTTCGCGGTCAACGAGGAGTGCGCCCAGTACGACGAGTGCGCGGACCTCACGCCGTTCATCGCGGCCGGCAAGGCGGTGTTCCACGTGGAGTACGAGGAACCCAGAAGCAGCTTCTGCGCCGAGTCCCGCCGACTGGGACTGTCCTCGATGGTGAAGGAACCGGAACTGGGGGTGTGGCGTCAGCCCTGCTGACTCCGGAGCGTCTCTAGAACTCTGTGTGTTCCTGTGGTTTCCAGGCTTTTCGGGCGTGGCGTGGCCGTGTGCGGTCGCTGTCCGGTGGTCCGAACCTCGGGGTGAGGGGGTGGACTTCGGTGGCGTGCAGGTGGTGGAAGCCGGTCCGCTCGGCGGCGCGGGTGCGCCGGCGACAGGTTCTGTGTGAGAGCCGCACCCGGCTGGATCGAAGAAGGTCTTCTTCGGGCCGGTGGGGTGCGGGTACTCCATGACCTGACGCCGGCCCGGATGTGGCGGCTGGTGTCGTGGTGTCATGCCCCGCCGGACGCTGGACCGTCCCCGTGGTGGGGGTGGTGGCGGGGACCGTACGCACTTCGGGCGTACGGCGGGAGGTTTCTGAGCCCGAGGCCAGGCCTGGGGCTGTGTGCCTGGTGTTTGGGTGGCGGGTGCTGCCCGGCCTGCTGGGGGTGGGACGCCCCTTGCCGGTGGTGGTCTTCGGGCCGCGTGGTCGGGGTGGGGCCGTCTGCGCGTGGCGTTGGCGGCGCAGGCGGCGGGTGGTCTTCTTGGGACGCCGGACCAGTGTCACCGTGGCGTCCACTGTGGTGCGGATGGTCCGGGCGCCGGTGGCGCGGTCGGTGGTGGTGTGGGTTTGTGCGAGCAGGCCGCGGGAGACGATCCGGCGGGCGGCGGCATGATCACGGTCCATCGACAGCCCGCAGCCGGTGCAGTGTGCCCACTTCCAGCCGCGCTCGGACAGCCGGTCGGGGGCCGGATGGTGGGTGAGGGTGTTCAGGCAGCCGGGGCACAGCCTGGAGGTGCCCCGGGCCGGGACGGTGACCACCGCGATCCCCGCCTTCGCGGCCAGGTGCCGCATCGCTTCGGCGACGGTGCCGCGGACCTGTCCGGACAGGCGGGCGTTGCCGCGTCGGTGGCCGCGGGCTTCCAGGGTGGCGAGGTCTTCGAGGTAGATGACGCTCGCGCCGAGCGCCACGGCCTGGTCGACGGCCCAGCGGGCCGCAGCCCAGGCCAGCGCGGTATTCAGGTGCCGGATGCGGGCACACACCCGCCCGTGCTCGTCTTCCAGTACCCGCGCCCGGTCGAGGTGTTCGGGCCAGCGTAGGTGTGGGGAGCCGAGTCCGTCCGCGAGGGCCCGGTAGTGGTCGCGTTTGGCGGCAAGGGTTTCGCGTACGCCGCGCAGCCGGTGCAGGGCGGCACTGACCGTGGTGGCGTCGAAGACGAGGGGACGCCCGTCGGTGACCACCCGGCGCATCTGGCCTTTCCCGCTCAGGCGGCCGAGTGTGCCGGTGAGCAGGGTGTTGACACCCCAGTCGAAGCCGAGGGCGACGGTATGACCGCTCGCCTTGGTGGCTGGGGCGGGCCGGGAGTGCGGCAGGTCGACGGCGATCCGGCCCGTGCGGGTGGGACGCAGGGTCGGGGTGTGCAGCACCGCATCCGGCGCGATGGTGGCGGGCAGGCGGATGTCGATCACGTGCCAGGCCCAGTCACGGCCCGTGGCCGGGGCCGCGCACAGGGGGAGTTTCACCCGGAGCCGGGCGGTGACCGCGTCCACCCGGGCCAGGGTGACCTGCTGGCGGTCCATCGCGGCCAGCAACACCAGCGGGGCCACCTGCGGCGGTCCCTCCAGGACGCACAGCCCGGCGGGCAACTGCCCGTGCCCGGCCACGTACGCGCCAATCTGCCGGGTGCGGTTGCGGATCTCCGCACCACTCACCCCGGCAGGCAGCAGGCGTCGCAACGCCGCCCATTCCGCCTCGGTGCGGCGGCTCGGATCGGCGGGCCAGGTGGCGAGGACCGCGGCCACGATATTGCGCCGGTGCAGTGCCAGGCGCAGGGTGCGGGCCGCGTACTCCTCCACGCCCCGGCGCACCCGGTCCGGCACATACACCCCGGCTGGGGGCGTGAGAGTCTGCGGCCAGTTCAGGCGGCGCAGTGCCATCCACCCCTTGGACGGCAGGATTTCACCGCGCTCGTCCACCCCGGCGGCCAGTACGTCGAAGGAGTTCTCGTCCCACCGGGCGGCCATCAGAGCGCCGGTCAGTGTCCGGCTCAACTCGGCCAGGAAACCCACCCGTTCCAGCAAGCCCCGCTGCCCGATCCGCTCACCGGTTGCCTCCAGCACACCGGCGAAGGCGGTGCACGTGGCCGTCGCCATCAGCTTGGCCATGCCCACCACCTCACTCTCCCGCACGTGTCCGGCCACCTTCAGCAGCGGCCGCATCCCCGTCTCCGATCGGCCTAACGACTGACCATCACACAAGGACACGGCTTTCCCGCACCCTGCGGGTGCGGGAAGGCCGGAGGGGCAGAGCGGGACGACCACGATCGTCGGCGTCGGCGTGCAACGGATCGAGGAACACCACATTCCGCTGACCTGCACAAAAGGCATCTCATGAGGATGAAAGGATCGACAGATCCTGAGGAACCGCACCGATGACACGGAGCAGCATCAACCAGCCTGCTTAAGCTAAACAACCAACAGTTGAGGACCCTCGTCCAGCTCGATGAGGGCGATGTCCGCGCCGGGCGTGGGGGCCATCGCGTCGGCCCATCCCTGTCAGTCCACGATGCCGGAGCCCAGTGCGGTCATGTAGGGCTGCTGCTGCGCGAAGACGGTGTCGTCGACGGTGAGGTGGACGTCGATCGGTCCGACCGCGTCCTTCCAGTGGGCCAGCGCGATGCGCGGGGCGTGGCGACGGGCGACGGCGACCGGGTCACCGCCCCCGAGGGTGATGTGGCAGGAATCGGGGCACAGCCACACATAGCGCGGATCGGTCAGGGCCATGAACAGGTCGATGTCCCGCTCGTACCAGAGCGTGCTGTGGGACTCCGTGTGGAAGGCGAGCTTCACCCCCTGCCGAGTGACCGCCTCGCCCACCACGTGTGCGATGTCGGCCATGCGGGTCATGTACGCGGCGTCGACGAAGAAGGGCGGCCGCGTCCCGAACGTCGTGCGCATGGGCAGTCCGGCCACGAGGAGTCCCGCGCCCACCTCGGCGAGAAAGGCCGCACGGCGCTCCGCGTCGGCGACGATGGCGGACAGGTTGATGAACCCCATGGGGGTGATGGCGCCTTTGTGGCTGACAGGGACGCTACGAATCCCGTGTTGCGGCGGCGTGGCACACCGGTCACGAATAATTTCGGAACATGTAGCGAATTCGGTTCGCCCCGTTTCCCGCCTGAAGATGGCTGGGCGGGCCCCGAGCCGGTCGGTACCGCGCGAAGCAGGACCGAGGGGGTGGGGCGGTGCTGCTGGTGCCGGGTGCGCGGGGTACGGACCGCCTCGTCGACCCGCTGCCGCCCTGGGTGAACTCCTGAGACCACCATGAATGCTCTGGTCGTGCTCGGGTACGCGAGCAGGAACGCCGCTGCCGGGGCGATCTTGCCCCGGGCGGCCCGCACTACCGCCGCTACCAGGGGAAACAGTCATGGATACACCTGCGTACGACAACAACGTCACCCCGGCCCGGCGGGCGCTGGACGCGCTGGCCGAGAACACCGAGGACACCGCGGCACTGGACACGCTCGCGAGCAGCGAGGTGCTCGTGCCCGTGCCCGACGACGCCGGTCAGGAGGAGGTCAGTGACCCCGGGACGGTCGCACTGCCCGTCCTCGAACAGCAGAACGGAGCTCCGGTGGTGCCGGTGTTCACCTCCGAACCGGAGATGGCCGAGCTCCTCCCGTACGTCTCCCGCTACCGGCTGGTCCCGCTGGGCATGCTCGCCGCACAGTGGCCGGCCGACGATCTGTCCCTCAGCATCGACGCCAGCTCCGAGCACCCGCTGACCCTCACCTCCGAGGGCGTGCGCACCCTGCTGGCCAGGCCGTAGGACCGAGCGGACCGGGCCCGGCCACCGCGCAGCGACCAGGGAGCGGCCGGGTCCGTCGAGGGGTGCGGGTGCTCCCGCCTGCGCACTCATGCCCTCCCGTGCCCCGCACTCATGCCTTCCCGTGCCCCGGTCTGCTCACAGGCTCTTGCCGGGGTTGAGGATCCCTCTCGGGTCGAACACCTCCTTGAGCCTGCGCTGCAAGGCGTGAGCGGCGGGTCCGAGTTCCTCCGCGACCCACTGCCGCTTGAGCACGCCCACCCCGTGCTCGCCGGTCAGGGTGCCGCCGAGCCGCAGCGCCAGCGCGAAGATCTCGCCGGCCGCCTCCCACGCGGCGTCCGGCAGCCGGTCCAGGGACGGGTCCACCACGATGATCGGGTGCAGGTTTCCGTCCGCCGCGTGCGCGAGGGTGTACACGGGCACGTCGTGGCGTGCCGAGATGGCCCGGATCTCGCGCACCGCCTCCGCCAGACGGGAGCGCGGGACGGCGATGTCCTCGATGAGCGGGCGGCCCAGCCGCTCCAGCGCGGGCAGGGCCAGGCGACGGGCGGCCAGCAGCGCCCCGGCCTCGGCGGGGTCCTGAGTCGTCTCCACCGTGGTGGCCAGGGGCGCGAGCAGCCGGGCGACCGCGGTCGCCTCGACCGCCGCGCCCGCGCCGTCGCACTGCACCACCAGCAGCGCCCCGCCCCTCTCCCGCAGCGCCGGATCGATGGCCTGCAGTACCGGCCCGTCCACGAGTTCGGCCAGCGCGGGCTCCACTCCGGCCCGGGTGATCGCGTACGAGGCCTCGGCCGCCGCCTCGAAGGTGGGGAAGTACGCGGCGAGCGTGGCCGTGGCCATGGGGACCGGCCGCAGCCGCAGCGTCGCCGAGGTGATCACCGCGAGGGTGCCCTCCGAGCCGGTGAGCAGCGCGGTCAGGTCGTAGCCGGTGACGCCCTTGACCGTACGGCGGCCCGTACGCACCACCGTCCCGTCGGCGAGGACCGCTTCCAGCCCCAGCACACTGTCCCGGGTCACCCCGTACTTCGCGCACCGCAGGCCACCCGCGTTGGTCGCGATGTTCCCGCCGATGGTGGACAGGGCCGCGCTCGCCGGGTCGGGCGCGTACCGCAGTCCGTGCGCGCCCGCCGCCCGGTCCAGGTCGGCGGTGATCACGCCGGGTTCGACGACGGCGAGCTGGTCGTCGACGGACAGTTCGACGATGCGGTCCATCCCGGACAGGTCCAGGACCAGGCAGCCGTCGTTCGCGGTGGCTCCGCCCGACAGCCCGGTGCCCGCGCCGCGCGGCACCACCGGCACCCGCAGGGCGTGCGCGTGCCGCAAGGCGACGGCGACCTCCTCGGTCCGCCGCGCGCGCACCAGGGCCAGCGGTTCACCGGCGGGCCTGGTGCCGGAACGGTCCGTGGCGTGCGCTGCGAGTACCGCCGGGTCGGTGGACAGCCGGTCGGGCGGCAGATCCCGGGCGAGCAGGCCGAGGAGCCGGGCGGACGTGGTCGTTTCGGGTGCTGTGGTCACGGGTTCAGTGCCTTCGTTGTGATGCCGAGCAGGGAGATGTTCTCCTGGGGCGCGTGCACGGGCGCGCACCGGATGTTCCGCAAGTGCCGCTCCGAACGGGTCGTCGCGGGCCGGCGCAGGGTTGCCCGGTAGCCGAACCGCCGACTCCACGGCCCGCATCCCGTGCCGGCCGTCCGGCACCCGTGTACCCAGGGCCTGTCCGGGGCAGTACGAGGGGTCGCCGGCGTCCAGTTTCGGCGCCGCCGAACACCAGCTGCTCGGCGGCGCCGAGCAGCACCTCGACTCGCCCGCCCGCGCCCGAAGCGCTCCGTCCGGGCCACCGGGTGGGGCGGCGGCGGACGTGCGCAGGGCGCGGCGGAACAACACGGGCTCTCCATCAGGCGGCTTGGGCGGTGGCGCGGTGGGCGAGTTCCTGACGCACCAGCGGAAGGACGTGACGGGCGTAGTCGATCGCGTCGTTGAGCGGGTCGTAGCCGCGGATCGACAGCAGGTCGCAGCCGATGTCGACGTAGTCGAGCAGTGCCTTGGCCACCGTCTCCGGCGAGCCGACCAGCGCGGTGGAGGCGCCGGCCGCGTTGGTGGCGACCGCCGGGGCGGTCCACAGGCAGCGGTCGTGGACCTCGCCGCGCTCGGCGATGTCGAGCAGCCGCTGCGAACCGACGTTGGCGGGGCGGCCGTCGGTGCGGTAGTGGCGCAGAAGCTCGGTGTTGCGGGCCTGGTCCTGGAGCACCCCCAGCGTGCGGTGCGCCTTTTCCCAGGCCAGGTCGTCGGTGGGCGCGATGATCGGGCGGAACGACACCCAGATACGGGGCCGGGGGCGCCCGGCGGCGTCCGCGACCGCGTTCACCGCGGCGATCTGTTCTGCCGTCTCCTTCAGCGGCTCGCCCCACAGACCGAAGATGTCGCCCTGCTGCCCGCCGACCCGGTAGGCGTCCTGGGAGGAGCCGCCCACCGAGATCGGGACCAGCCCGTTCACCGGCTTCACGTCGGAGTGGTAGCCCTCGAACCTGAAGTGCTTGCCCTCGTGCGAGACGGGCCCGTCGGCCTGCCACACCTGCCGCAGGATCTGGATGTACTCGTCCGAACGCTCGTACCGTTCGGTCTTGTCGAGGTAGTCGCCCTCGCGGCGCTGCTCCTCGTCGCTGCCGCCGGAGATGATGTGCACCGTGAGGCGGCCGCCGCTGATCTGGTCCAGTGTGGCGAGCGCCCGGGCGGCGTGCGTGGGGAAGATCACGCCTGGCCGGTGCGCCAGGATCGGGCGGATCCGCTCGGTGTGGGTGGCGACGAACTGGGCGATCTGGAAGGCGTCCGGGGACGCCGAGTGGTAGGCGACCAGGGTGTGGTCGAAGCCGCCGTCGTCCAGCGCGCGGGCGTACCTGCGCAGATGGTCGACGTCGAGGCCGGTACGGCTCGCGGCGGCCGGACCCGAGGCTCCGACGTCGGTGTGGACGGCGCTGATGAACTCGACAGGCATGAGCAACTCCCTGCTGAAACCGATGCTTGGGAAGGGACGAAACCGACTGCTTGGAAGAAGACTGGTTGGGACGGGGTGAAATCGACTACTTGAGAACGGACGGGTCGGCCGACTTCGCCACGTCGACGTTCGGTTCGAGGACACCGATGCCGTTCATGAGGTCGGCCACGCCCTGGACGGTCGTGTTCACGTCGCCCGTGACCGGCAGGACCTTGCTGTAGGCGGCCGAGGCGAGCGTCCTGGCGACGGACGCGTCGGCGCCGTTGCGGGTCTCGATGGCCTTGGCGTAGGCGTCCTGGTGCGTGCTGGTCCACTGCAGGGCCGTGCCGAGCCGCTTGAGGAAGTCGGTGAGCGCGGCCTTCTTCGACGGGTCGGCGAGGGCCTTGTCGGAGGCGTTGACGAAGCCGATGCCGCTGACCCGGCCGTCCGCGCCGTCGACGAGGAGCTTGCCGCCCTGCTCCAGGCCGACGGCCTGGTAGACACCGAACGTCGCCCAGACCTTGATCTTCCCGGAGGCGAACGCGGCCTGCGCGTCGGTCGGCAGCAGGTACTGGACCTTGACGTCCCGGTAGCTGAGCCCGTTCTGCTTCAGCACGTTGGCCAGTAGGTACTCGGCGACGCTGCCCTTGGCGGAGGACACCACGACCTTCTGGCCCTTGAGGTCCTTGACGCTGTCGATGCCGGAGTCCTTGCGGACGACGAGGCCGACGTGCTTGCCGTCGTTCCTGAGGGCGGCGACGTTCTTGACCTTCACCCCGCCGCTGAGCGCCTGCAGCGCCGGCAGATCCGCGGAGTACCCGGTGTCGGCGGCGCCCGCCTGCACGGCCTGGTAGAGCGGGGCCGCACCCTCGAACTCGGCCCACTTCACCTTGTACGTGGCGCCCTTGAGGGCATCCGACGCGGCGACGATCGTCTGGAGGGTCCTGGCCTGGTCGCCGATGGTGAGAGTGGCCTCCTTCGAGGAGGCGTCCGCCGAGGAGTCCGCGCCGCAGGCGGTCAGCGCCAGCAGGGTGGAAAAGCTCAGCGCGGCAGCTGCGATCCTGGGTGTCACGACGGGGTTCCTTCCAACGTACGGGTCACGCCGAGCCAGTTCAGGAGGCGGGCGCGTAGGGTGACGAACTCGGGGGCGGTCAGGTCGCGGGGGCGGGGCAGGTCGACGGTGAGTTCGTGGGCGATGCGGCCCTCGTCCATCACCAGCACCCGGTCGGCGAGCAGCAGCGCCTCCTCCACGTCATGGGTGACCAGGAGGATCGCGCAGCCATGGCGCTGCCACAGCTCGGCGACCAACTGCTGCACCCTGCCCCGGGTGAGCGCGTCCAGTGCGCCGAACGGCTCGTCCAGGAGCAGCAGTTCCGGCTCGCGCACCAGGGCTCGGGCCAGGGAGACGCGCTGGGCCTGGCCGCCGGAGAGCGTCTTGGGCCAGACGGTCGCACGGTCCTTGATACCGACCTCGTCCAGCGCCTTCGCCGCGAGCGTCCGGTCGGCCCGGCCGGGCAGTCCGAGGACGACGTTGCGCCACACCTTCAGCCAGGGCAGCAGCCGCGGCGACTGGAACGCGGCACTGCGGCGGGCGGGCACGGTGACCTCGCCGCCGATCTCCTCGTCCAGCCCGGCGAGGATCCGCAACAGCGTCGACTTGCCGCAGCCACTGTGTCCCAGCAGGGCCACGAACTCGCCCTCACGGATGTCGAGATCGAGTTCGTGCAGAACGGTGTTCCCGTCGAAGGCCCGCGAAAGGCCCCTGATCTCCACGCTGTTGGACATCCGTCACGCCTCGCCTTCGAAGTTGGCGCGCCAGGTCAGCAGCCGGCGCGAAAGGATCCGTACGGCGAAGTCACAGGCCAGCCCGAGCAGCCCGTACACGACGAGGCACAGCACGATGACGTCCGTACGGAAGTACTGCTGGGCGTTGCTCATCAGATAGCCGAGGCCCGCGTCCGCGTTGATCTGCTCGGCGAAGACCAGCGCCAGCCAGGCGGTGGACAGTGCGTAGCGCAGCCCCACGAGAGCCCCCGGCAGCGCGCTCGGCAGGATCACGTACGTGATCAGCCCGAGCCTGCCGAGGCCCATCATCCGGGCGGCCTCGACGAGTTGGGAGTCGGTGGAGCGGATGCCGCCGTAGATGTTGAAGTACAGCGGATAGGTGACACCGAGGGCGACCAGCGCGATCTTCGGGGTCTCGTCGATGCCGAACCAGACGATGAACAGCGGGATCAGGCCCACCCAGGGGATCGCCCGGAACATGCCCATCGAGGAGTCGATGACGTCCTCGCCGAGCCGGAACAACCCCGCCAGCAGGGACAGGCTCAGCGCGACGGAGGCCCCGATCAGGAAGCCGACGGCGGCCCGCCGGCCCGATGCCGCGATGGCGTCGGGCAGCTCGCCGCTCTTCGTGAGCTCCACGGCCTGGCGCACGACGTCCACGGGGGAGGCCAGCACGGTTTCCGGGAGGACACCGGTGGCCGAGGTGAGGAACCACAGCAGTATCAGGCCCAGGGGCCCCGCGGCACGACGTACGGAACGGGGGACGGTGAGTCGGCGCGCGGTCCTGGCGGTGCCGCGGATGGTGACGCGGGCGGGGGGAGGGGCCTTGTCCGGGGGCGCCGACTGCTGCGGCAGCACCGCCGGGTCCAGGGGTTTCGTCGTCACGGGTGTTTTCCCTTCGCGGCCGGACGGGCCGGATCGGCGGACCAGGCGGACCAGGAGCCGGGGAAGAGCACGGCCTCGAAGCCGGCGATCTCCAGCGCGGCGATCTGGTGGGCGGCGGTGACGCCGGAGCCGCAGTACACCCCGATGCGCGCGGCGTCGGCGGCCCCCTTCTCCTCGAACCGCTTGCGCAGTTCCTCGGGAGGCAGGAACGTCCCGTCCGGCGCGAGGTTCTCCCCGGTGGGTGCGGAGACCGCGCCCGGGATGTGTCCCGCGCGTGGATCGACCGGCTCCACCTCACCTCGATAGCGCTCCGCGGCCCGCGCGTCCAACAGCAGCCCGGACAGGGCGAGTTCGGCGGCGCCGTCGGCATCGGTCACCGGCAGGCCGCCCGAGCCCAGCACGACGTCGCCGGGCGGTGGAGCGGCCGGGATCCCGGAGTCCAGTGGCAGCCCGGCCGACCGCCAGGCACCGAGCGCCCCGTCGAGGAGCGTCACCCGGGTCAGGCCCGCATGGCGCAGCAGCCACCAGGCGCGGGCGGCGGCGGTGTTGCCCACGTCGTCGTGGACGACGACCCGTTGCCCCTGCCGGATGCCCCACCGGCGTGCCGCGTCCTGGAGATCCCCGGAGTCGGGCAGCGGATGCCTGCCGCCCTCCGCACTCGGGGGCGTGGCCAGTTCGGTGTCCAGGTCGACGTAGACCGCGCCCGGGATGTGGCCCTCGGCGTAGTGGTCGCGGCCGTGCGGGTCGCCGAGCGCCCAGCGGACGTCGAGTACGGCCGGGGGCTCGCCGGAGGCGAGGAGTTCGCGCAGCTCGGAGACGGTCGTCGTCACGGTCATACGAGTCCCTCCGCGATCGCGGGCAGCTCGGAGGACAGGCGCAGCCGCTCCAGGAACAGCACGACGGTCGCGGCGGCCGTGCGGTGCAGGGCGTCGTTGAGGATGTCGTGCCGGCCGCCCGCGAAGGTCACCGTCCGTACGGCTGGGTGGCCCGCGTACGCGCGCAGCGCTTGATCGACCGGGCTGACCGCGTCGTCCTTCCCGTGCAGGGCCAGGACGGGAACACGCACCCGGTCGAGGTCGAATGCGGGCAGGTCGGAGGTGTTGTCGAGGCTGCCGCGCCGGACGTCCGGGTCGTTCGTCAGCCTGCCCTGGTGGGTGGGGCAGGCGGTGCGGGCCTCGACCTCCGCCGCCCAACTCCCGCCAGCCCAGGGCGTGGTGGGGAGGCCGGCCAGGATCAGGGCGGCGACGCCCGCGGGCTGCTCGGCGGCGAGACGGGCGGCGTACAGAGCGCCGGCGTCCGAGCCGACCAGCACCTTCGGGCCGGGCAGCGACTCGTCGGCGAGCAGCTTGGCCGCCTCGTCCAGCACGGTCGGATCGGTGCCGGCGTCGCCGAGGGCACGGACGCGGTAGGCGTCGAAGGCGAGCCGGCGGCCGAACCGCTCGTACACGCCGCCGTGTTCGCCCCGCCCGGCCAGCACGATCAGCGTGCCGCGCGCAGCGAGGCCTTCGGGTTCGTCCCAGGAGAAGGATGCGGACATGAGAGGGCAACTCCCGTTTCGGGGCAGGGGGCAGTCAAGCCGACATGACGGCACAACGGGCCTGTAGACAGGTGGAATAGCGCAAGGACAGCCGAGGGCGACCGTCACGTGTCAGTGAGAAGGGAACGTGATCGGCTCGGAGCGCGGAAAAGGGGCCGGAGTGCGGCTGAGGGTCAGCGACAGCGCGCGCTGCACGCCACGCCGAAGTCAATGACTCGGCGCTGCGTCAGAAGGGCAGCGGAAGCGATCGCGTGCAACATGCGCCCATCATGACCGGCAGGGACGGGCCGCGTCCAACGATGATTCCGCATCGAAATCGATCAGGGATCGCGATCGGTCCGTCCGGAGGGCTACTGTCGCGGCATGTCCCGACCCGTCCTCGACATCGTGGCCCTGCGCAGTCTGACCGCGATCGCCGACTGCGGGGGCTTCCACCGCGCCGCGCAGACGTTGTCCCTGAGCCAGTCCGCGGTCAGCCAGCACGTCCGCAAACTGGAGAAGGCGCTCGGACGGCCCGTCGTCGAGCGGGAGGGACGCGGCACCCGGTTCACGCCGGAGGGGCGCCTGCTGCTGGAGCAGGCCCGCCGGATCCTCGCCGTGCACGACGAGGCCGTACGCAGCCTGTTCGAGGCGGACGGCGACACGGTCACCGTCGGCTCCACCGAGCATGCCGCCGACCAGTTCCTGCCCCGGCTCACCGCCGCCGTCCAGGCGGTGCGGCCCGGCTGCCGGGTCCGCTTCCGCATCGACCGCTCCGCCCGGCTCGTCGAGGCAGTGGAACGCGGCAGCGTCGATGTCGCGGTGTACGTCACGGAGGCAGCCGCCACCGAGGGCACACCCGTCGGCGGCCTGCCGCTCACCTGGCACACGGTCCCCGGCTGGAAGCCGCCGCCCGCGCCGGCCCCGGTCCCGCTGGTGGCCATCGAGGACCCCTGTGCGATCCGCCGGCGGGCCATCGCGACCCTGGCCGCACACGGCGTGCCTTCCGCGGTCGTCGGCGACGCCGGGTATCTCGCGGGTGTCCTCGACATCGCCCGCACGGGTCAGGGCGTGGCCCTGCTCGCCGCCGTGGGACCGGCCCCGGACGGCCTGGCCCCGTACGCGGGCCTGCCCGCGGTCACCCCCATAGCGATGAGCGCACTCGCCCGCCCCGGCGCGGATCCGGCGACGGTCGAGGCCGCCCTCACCGCGGTACGCGAACTGCTGCGCTGAAACCGACCGGCCCCTCCGGGTACTGGCCCAGCATCCGGGCCAGCACCTCCCGCTGCAGTGGCCGCACCTCCGCGAGGAGGTCACGGCCCTTGCGGGTCAGGGAGACGGACACGCCCCGGCGGTCCTCCGCGCAGACGGAGCGCTCGATCAGGCCCTCCTTCTCCAGCCGGCCGATGAGCCGGGACAGCGCGCTCTGGCTGAGATGAACCCGTCCGACGAGGTTCAGCACCCGGCACCGGCCGCCCTCCTCGGGTGATTCGGCAGCCAGCATGTCGAGCACCTCGAAGTCACTCGCGCCCAGCCCGTGCGGATGCAGCACGCGGTCGATCTCGCACATCGTGCGCGCGTGCACGGACAGGATGTCCCGCCACTGTTCCTCCAGCCGGCTGTCGGCCGTGTTCACTGCCATATACCCGATGTTAATGCGCAGGCAATGGCATCGAGGCAGGGACGAAGCCGCGCACGGTGTCAGGACGCGCAGGTCACCGTCCGCAGGTCGGTCCTGACCTGCAGGGAGGCATGGCCGCCGCTGAGCGGGCCCGCCGAACGGCCTGTCGACACGGGGCGGTCAGCCGGGGGAGGGGAGGGGAGGGGAGGGGAGGGGAGGGGAGGGGAGGGGAGGGGCGGCGGCGGTGGACATGACCCCGCCCGGCGCCGAGGTTAGGCTGTTGACCGGCCGCGATCACGTTCGCGGCGCGGCGGTGGGGCCCGCCGTACCCGAACCGCGGCAGGTGCCGCCAACGGTCCCTACTTGCGATGGCGCGCGCCCGGCGGCCAGCCCCGGCGAGTAGGAGACGTACGACCATGACAGCCCCGGACACCGAGAGCCTCCCCGCCCCCGGGCGCACCGCACGACGGCCCGACGTACGTGGTCAGGCGCCCGTCGTCGCGGTGGTCGCGCTCGGCGGCGCCCTCGGCGCCACCGCCCGGTACGCCCTCTCCCTCGGATGGCCCGCCCAGCCCGGCGGATTTCCGTGGGCGACCTTCTGGACCAACGTCATCGGCTGCGCCCTGATCGGCGTGTTCATGGTCGTCATCACCGACGTGTGGGCCGCCCACCGCCTGGTCCGTCCCTTCTTCGGCACCGGTGTCCTCGGCGGCTTCACCACCTTCTCGACGTACGCCGTCGACATCCGGAAACTGGTCGACTCCGGCCATCCCCGCACCGCGCTGGCCTGTCTCGCCGTGACCCTGCTCGCGGCGCTCACGGCGGTGTGGCTCGCGGTCGTGGCCACCCGCCGCGTCCTGAAGTGGAGGCAGCCATGACGAGGCTGACCGGCCGCGCCCTGCGCGTGACCGTACTCATCGGCGAGCACGACACCTGGCACCACAAGCCCCTCTACGGCGAGATCGTGCACCGCGCCCACGCCGCGGGTCTCGCGGGCGCCAGCGTCTTCCGGGGCATCGAGGGCTACGGCGCCTCCTCCCTGATCCACACCTCACGGCTGCTCTCGCTGAGCGAGGACCTGCCGGTGGCCGTCGTGATCGTCGACGACGAGGAGCGCGTACGGGCATTCCTGCCGAGACTCGACGAACTCGTCAGCGAGGGACTGGTGATCCTCGACGACTGCGAGGTCATCAGGTACGTCGACCGGAAGGACGAAAAAGGCAATCCGGGCGCGAAGGGTAAGAAGTCGTTGTGAACTGGCTGCTCGTCGTCGTGGGCGCGATGATCGGCGCCCCGCTCCGCTACCTCACCGACCGGGCGGTGCAGTCCCGCCACGACTCGGTCTTCCCGTGGGGCACCTTCGCGGTCAATGTCACCGGCTGTCTGATCCTCGGACTGCTGACCGGCGCGGTGGCCGCCGGGGCCGCCGGCTCCCACCTTCAGCTGCTCCTGGGCACGGGCCTGTGCGGGGCGCTGACGACGTACTCGACCTTCTCGTACGAAACCCTCCGGCTGACCGAGACGGGCGCCGGTTTCTACGCCGCCGCGAACGTGGTCGCGAGCGTGGTGGCCGGTCTGGGGGCGGCCTTCGTGGGGGTGAGCCTGGCGCAGGCGGTGTGGGCGTAGGGCGTGCGGGTGGTGCGGGCGCACCCCGCGCGGGCGGTGGGGGTGCGGGTGAGCCCGCGGTGGAGGCGCGGGGTTCGGCGGCGCGGACGCGGGGCTCGGCTCTCGTCCGGGTGTAGTAAGACTGTCCCCGCCGCACTGCCCCTCCCCGAGAAGAACTGGATCCCATGAGCGTCATCAGCGTCGGTCAGGCCGTCGTCCTCGGAGCCGTCGAGGGAGTGACCGAGTTCCTGCCCGTCTCCTCCACCGGCCATCTGAAGATCGTCGAGGGGCTCATGAACATCCCCGTCGACGACGACGCCGTCGTCGGGTTCTCGGCGGTCATCCAGGTCGGGGCGATCGCCGCCGTGCTCGTGTACTTCTTCAAGGACATCGTGCGGATCGTCTCGGCATGGGGCCGCGGTCTCGCACACCGCGAGGAGCGCTACCACCACGACTACAAGTTCGCGTGGTGGGTCATCTACGCCACGATCCCCATCGTCGTCGTCGGTCTGGCCGCCAAGCCGCTGATCGAGGGCCCGCTCGCCTCGCTGTGGGTGGTGGCCGGCTCGCTGATCGTCGGCAGCGGCGTGATGTGGGCGGCGGACCAGATGGGCCGGCACAAGCGGGGCGAGGACGACACCTCCTTCAAGGACGCCATGCTGGTCGGCAGCTCCCAGATCCTCGCCCTGCTCTTCCCCGGCTTCTCCCGCTCCGGCGCCACCATGTCCACGGCACTGATCCTGGACCTGGACCGGGTGGCCGCCACCCGGCTCTCCTTCTTCCTCGGCATCCCCGCCCTGACCGGCGCCGGCCTGTACGAACTCAAGGACGCCCTGGGGGCCGGGGTGGGCGCGGCTCCGCTCGCCGTCGGGACGGTCGTCTCCTTCGTGGTCGCCTACGCGTCGATCGCCTGGCTGCTGAAGTTCGTGGCCAAGCACTCCTTCAACGCCTTCGTGGTCTACCGGATCATCGTGGGTGTGCTGCTGTTCGGGCTGCTGGCCACGGGGGGCCTCAGCAGCTGATCGCCGGGGGTGCGAGGCTGTTTTCCGGCCCCGCACCCCATGAATTTCTCCTTTCAGGGACCTTGACAGGGGCCTCACCCCACCCGGAGTATCACTCCCGTGAACCTGTCAGACAGCCAGACAGTCAGTCGGGGACCGCGGCGCGTCAGCGCCATGGAAGCGGTGCTCGGGCATCTGCGCGCCGCCATCGAGCGCGGCGACTACGTGATCGGCGACAAGCTCCCCTCCGAGGCGGAGCTGTGCCGCGGCCTTGAGGTCTCCCGGCCCGTCCTGCGGGAGGCCCTCAGGGCCCTGCAGACGATGGGGCTGACCGTCTCCAAGACCGGCAAGGGCACCTTCGTCGTCGCGGACGCCGTCGAGGACCCCACCTTCGGCGACTACGCGGCCAGCGACCTGCTGGAGGTGCGGCGCCACGTCGAGATCCCGGTCGCCGGGTACGCGGCCCGGCGCCGCACTCCGGAGAACCTCGACCACCTGGCCCATCTGCTGGACCGGATGGAGCGGGAGACCGACACCACCGCATGGGTCGCGATGGACACGCTGTTCCACCTCGGCATGGCCGAGGCCGCCCAGAACCCGGTCTTCCGCCGGGTCATCGAGGAGATCCGCGACGCGCTGGCCCGCCAGTCCGCCTTCCTCAACGAACTGGGCGGCCGCCGCGAACAGTCCAACCGCGAGCACCGGGCGATCGTCGAGGCGCTGATCGACGGTTCCGAGACCGACGCGGTGGAGGCCATGGCCCACCACCTCGACCGCGTCGAGTCGACCCTCACCGACATCGTGCGCCCCCCGCGCACGGACACCCCCACAGAAGGCGGTCCCGAGGCGTGAGCGAGCAGCACCTCCAAGAGGCGACCCGCAAACCGACCGCGCACATCGACGCCGGTGACGCGGGCTACAGCAAGTCCCTGAAGTCCCGGCACGTCAACATGATCGCGATCGGCGGCGCCATCGGCACCGGCCTCTTCCTCGGCGCCGGCGGCCGCCTCGCCGACGCCGGTCCGTCCCTGTTCATCGCCTACGCGGTCTGCGGAATCTTCGCCTTCCTCGTCGTTCGCGCGCTCGGTGAACTCGTCCTGTACCGCCCGTCCTCCGGCGCTTTCGTGTCGTACGCCCGGGAGTTCCTCGGCGAGAAGGGCGCGTACACCGCGGGCTGGATGTACTTCCTGAACTGGGCCACCACCGGCATCGCCGACATCACCGCGGTGGCCACCTACACCCACTACTGGGGGATGTTCTCCGACATCCCGCAGTGGGTGATCGCGCTGATCGCCCTGGCCGTGGTTCTCACCGTGAACCTCATCTCGGTGAAGATCTTCGGCGAACTGGAGTTCTGGTTCGCGATCGTCAAGGTCAGCGCGCTGGTGGTCTTCATGTGCATCGGCATCTTCGTGCTGGTCACCCAGCACCCGGTGGACGGCACCGCACCCGGCCCGTCCCTGATCACCGACCACGGCGGCGTGTTCCCCAACGGCCTGCTGCCCATGCTGCTGATCATCCAGGGCGTCGTCTTCGCCTACGCCTCCGTGGAGTTGGTGGGCGTCGCCGCCGGTGAGACGGAGAGCCCCGAGAAGATCATGCCGAAGGCGATCAACTCGATCATGTGGCGCGTGGGCCTGTTCTACGTCGGCTCGGTCGTCCTGCTCTCGATGCTGCTGCCGTGGAACAAGTACACGTCCGGCGAAAGCCCCTTCGTGACCGTGCTCTCCCACATCGGCATCCCGGCGGCCGGCGGCGTGATGAACCTGGTCGTGCTCACCGCGGCCATGTCTTCGCTCAACTCGGGCCTGTACTCCACCGGCCGCATCCTGCGCTCCATGGCGATGTCGGGCTCGGCCCCCAGGTTCACGTCCGTGATGAGCCGCAGCCAGGTCCCGTACGGCGGCATCCTGCTCACCAGCGGTATCTGTGTCCTCGGCGGCGGCCTCAACTTCGTGGTCCCCGCCGACGCGTTCGAGATCGTGCTGAACTTCGCCGCGATCGGCATCCTCTCCACCTGGGGCATGATCATGGTCTGCCACCTGCTCTTCTGGCGGAAGACCCAGAAGGGCGAACTGGCCCGCCCCGGCTACCGGTTGCCGGGATCCCCCTGGACCGAGCTGGTGACGCTGGCGTTCCTCGCCGCCGTCCTGGTCCTCATGTACGCCGACGGCGGCGCCGGACGCACCACCGTGCTGTGTCTCCCGCTGATCGCCGGGGTACTGGTCCTCGGATGGTTCGGCATCCGGGGCCGTGTCGCACGCAAGTCCCCTACCGGAGCCGACGCGTGAGGCATGCGCCGCTCCCTGAGAAGAAGGCAGTGATGTTCAGCAGTTTCGCCGCGGACGCACCCCTGATCCGCGAGCCCCTCCACGCTCCCGTCGCCCACCTCGTACGCGGCGGGGTCGTCGAGGGCATCCACTACGGCTCTGTCGTCGTCCTCGGCGCCGACGGCCACGTCCAGTTCCAGCTCGGCGACATCGAGGCCGCCTTCCACCCCCGCTCGGCGCTCAAGCCCGTCCAGGCGGTCGCGATGGTCCGGGCCGGGCTCCCGCTCGACGGCGAGCTGCTCTCGCTCGCCGCGGCCAGTCACTCCGGCGAGGAACGCCACCTCGCCGGCACCTGCCGCATCCTGGAGCTCGCCGGGCTCACCGAGGACGACCTGCGCAACGTCCGAGACCTGCCCTTCGACCCGGTGGTCCGGGACGACTGGATCCGGCAGGGCCGCCTGCCCTCCCGGCTCGCCCAGAACTGCTCCGGCAAGCACGCGGCCATGCTGTACACCTGCAAGCTCAACGGCTGGTCCCTGGACGACTACCTCGACCCCGCGCACCCGCTCCAGCAGGCCATCGCCGAGATCGTCGAGGACCTCACCGGGCAGCAGATCGCCCAGGTGACCGTCGACGGCTGCGGTGCGCCCCTGTTCTCCGTCTCCCTGCACGGCCTCGCCCGCGCCGCCGCCCGCATCACCACCGCGGCCCCCGGCACCCCGGAGTCACGGGTGGCCGACGCGATGCGCGAGCACGCCGAGATGGCGTCCGGCTCCGGCCGGGACGTGGCCGCGCTGATGCGGGCCGTACCCGGACTGCTCGCCAAGGACGGCTTCGAGGGCGTCCAGGTCGCGGCCTTCCCGGACGGCCGTGCCGTCGCGGTGAAGATCGCCGACGGGGCCGACCGGGCGCGCGTCCCGGTCGCGGCGGCCGCACTCGCGCGGGCCGGTGCCGACCCGGCGGCGCTCGCCCAGTTCGCGGGGGAACCGCTGCTCGGCGGTGGCGAACCGGTGGGCTGCGTCCGCCCGGTCCGCGCGCTCGACCCGGTCACCCTGTCGGCCTGCGCCTGACGGTCCCGCCGCCGGCAGCGTCGTATCGCCAGACCTGGACGCGTGCCGGGCGCCTGCTCCGGGCGTGCGTCGGTCCTGTGCGTGATCGCCGCGAGGACTCGCCTCGGTGGCTGACACGCGGGCCGACGTGCGACCGATGGGCGTGAGCGGCTCCTACGGCGGCCTGGGCTCGGCCTGCCGCCTGGCTGGCTGGCTGGCTGGCTGGCTGGCTGCCTGCCTGCTTGTGTGGTGCGGCACCTCGCTCGGTGATCGGCTGACCCGCTCCGGTGGCCGTCACGCGGGCCGGCGCCCCGCCCCGCCCGGACCGTCGGCGACCACGTACCGCCGGACCGGTCGCTCCTCGGGCCGCGCCGGCCGGCTCGGTGGTGGGCGTCGCCTCGTGGTACCGGTCCGGCAGGTCTCCGCCCCGCTCCATCCCTCCGCCCCTCGCCCCCTCGCCCCTCGCCCCCAGAAAGAGGCCGCCCCTCATGACCGCAGCCACCCGCAGCGAACACGACCTGCTTGGCGACCGTGATGTCCCCGCCGAGGCGTACTGGGGCATCCACACCCTGCGCGCGACGGAGAACTTCCCCATCACCGGCACTCCGATCTCGGTCTACCCGCACCTGATCGACGCCCTCGCCGCCGTCAAGGAGGCCGCCGCCCTCGCCAACGAGGAGCTCGGTCTGCTGGAACCGAGGAAGGCCGCCGCCATCGTCGAGGCCTGCCGTGAGATCCGCGAGGGCAAGCTGCACGAGCAGTTCGTCGTCGACGTGATCCAGGGCGGCGCCGGCACCTCGACCAACATGAACGCCAACGAGGTCGTCGCCAACCGGACGTTGGAGCTGCTGGGCCACGCCAAGGGCGAGTACGGATTCCTGCACCCCAACGAGGACGTCAACCTCGGCCAGTCGACCAATGACGTCTACCCGACCGCGGTCAAGATCGCGACGGTGTTCGCGGTCCGTGGACTGCTGACGGCGATGTCCGTACTGCAGGACGCCTTCGCCCGTAAGGCCGTCGAGTTCCATGACGTGCTCAAGATGGGCCGTACACAGTTGCAGGACGCGGTGCCGATGACGCTCGGTCAAGAGTTCTCCGCGTATGCCGTCATGATCGACGAGGACCGCAGCCGTCTCGCCGAGGCCGTCGAGTTGATCCATGAGATCAACCTGGGCGCCACGGCGATCGGAACGGGTCTGAACGCCCCCGCCGGATACGCCGAGTCGGCCCGCCGCCACCTCTCCGAAATCACCGGACTCCAGCTGGTCACCGCGGCCAACCTGGTGGAAGCCACCCAGGACTGTGGGGCGTTCGTGCAGATGTCGGGCGTGCTCAAGCGGATCGCCGTCAAGCTGTCGAAGAGCTGCAACGACCTTCGGCTGCTGTCCTCGGGGCCGCGTGCGGGCTTCGGCGAGATCAACCTGCCGCCCGTGCAGGCCGGTTCGAGCATCATGCCCGGCAAGGTCAACCCGGTGATCCCCGAGGTCGTCAACCAGGTCGCCTTCGAGGTGATCGGCAACGACGTCGCCATCACCATGGCCGCCGAGGCCGGACAGCTCCAGCTCAACGCCTTCGAGCCGATCATCCTGCACTCCCTGTCGGAGTCCATCACCCACCTGAGGGCTGCCTGCCTGACCCTCGCCGAGCGCTGTGTGGACGGCATCACCGCCAACACCGAGGCGCTGCGCGCGAGCGTGGAGAACTCCATCGGCCTGGTGACCGCCCTCAACCCGCACATCGGGTACACGGCCGCCACCGACATCGCCAAGGAGGCGCTGGTCACCGGTCGCGGCGTGGCGGAACTCGTCCTGGAGAAGGGCCTGTTGCCCGCCGAGACCCTCGCCGATCTGCTGCGTCCGGAGGTCGTGGCCGGCAGCGGCTCACCACTGGCCTGAGCTCGGGCCGCGCACCTGGACCGGCACAGAGGCACAATGGTGATCATGACTTCGTCCATGACCTTCCAGCCGGTCCTGGAACGCATCGCCGCCGAGATCGCACAAACCCCCGGCCGCGGGCGCCCCGCCGACTACATTCCGGCGCTCGCGGCCTGCGACCCGCGCAGCTTCGGCATGGCCGTCGCGGAACTGGACGGCACGGTGTACGGGGTGGGGGACTGGCGGGAGCCGTTCTCCACGCAGTCCCTCACCAAGGTCTTCACCCTCGCCCTCGACCTGGCCCGCGAGGGCGACGAACTCTGGGCGCACGTGGGCCGCGAGCCCTCCGGCAACCCCTTCAACTCCCTGATCCAGCTGGAGTACGAGAACGGCATCCCGCGCAACCCGTTCATCAACGCGGGCGCCCTCGTCGTCACCGACCGACTGCAGACCGGCACCTCGGACGCGGCGGGCGAACTGCGGGGCTTCCTCCGCTCCGAATCCGGCAATCCCACCCTCGACTTCGACGCGGAGGTCGCCGCCTCCGAGGCCGCGCACGGTGACCGCAATGCCGCCCTGGCCCACTTCATGGCCTCGTACGGCAACATCGACAACTCGATCCCGGTCCTGCTCGACCAGTACTTCCGCCAGTGTTCGATCACCGCGTCCTGCGCCGACCTCGCCCTCGCGACCACCTTCCTGGCCCGGCACGGCATCCGCGCCGACGGCACCCGGCTGCTCACCCGCAGCCAGGCCAAGCAGGTCAACGCGGTGATGCTGACCTGCGGCACCTACGACGCGGCGGGCGACTTCGCCTACCGGGTCGGCCTGCCCGGCAAGAGCGGCGTGGGCGGCGGCATCATCGCGGTCGTCCCGGGCCGCTGCACCCTGTGCGTGTGGAGCCCGGGGCTGGACGAGCGGGGGAACTCGGTGGCGGGTGTGGCGGCTCTCGACCGCTTCACCACGCTGACCGGGGTCTCGATCTTCTGAGCCGACGAGTCCTGGAAGTGCTCCGGACAGGGTGCGAGCGCCGCGTAGGCGTCGGCGGCTCACACGCCGGTCACGCACAGGCCCCCGCCCGGAGAGCGGAGCGTCGCTTCGCGGCCACCCGGCGTTGACACGCTTCCCGAGTGCTGGCCATGGCTCTTCCCGTCGATCTCCGCCGCTGCCAGGTCCTCGGCCTGGTCGGAACCGCCTTCCTCGCGGCCGGAGGTGAGACCGCGGGAGCCCTGCCCGTGCGGGAGCTCCTCGCCCCGTCCTCCGCGCAGGCCGCGCTGGGTCTGGTCGGCGTCTACTTCGGTGTCGTCCTGCTGATCGCGGCCTGGGCGCTGCTCGGGAGACTGATCCGCGGTGCGACGCCGCCCAGCCCGCGGGCCCTGATGGTGGTCCTGGCGATCTGGGCGGCGCCGCTGCTGCTCGCGCCCCCGCTGTTCAGCCGTGACGTCTACAGCTACCTCGCGCAGGGCGCGATGGTCGACGCGCACATGGACGTCTACGCGCACGGGCCCGCCCACCTCGGGGGTCCGCTCGCCGCCGAGGTCTCCCCACTGTGGCGGCACACCGGAGCCCCGTACGGCCCGGTCTTCCTCGGTGTGGCCTCAGCGCTGTCCGGGCTGACCCGGGGCGAGGTGCCCGCCGGTCTCTTCGGCATGCGGCTCGTCGCGCTGCTGGGTGTGGCACTGATGGCGGCCGCGCTGCCCCGGCTCGCCCGCCACAGCGGCGCCGACCCGGCCGCCGCGCTCTGGCTCGGCGCCCTCAACCCGCTGGTCCTGCTGCATCTGGTCGCGGGCGCACACAACGACGCCATCATGATGGGCCTGCTCGGACTCGGCCTGGTCGCGGCCCTGGGCCGGTGGCCGGTGCTGGGCGCCGTACTCGTCACCCTCGCCGCACTGGTCAAGGCGCCCGCCGCGCTCGGACTCGTCGCGGTCGTCGTGCTCCAGGTGCGTGCGGGCCGGGGCCGTACGCGGGCCGTCACCACGACCGCGGTCGCGGCGACGGCCACCACGGTCGCCGCGACCGCCGTCGCCGGCACGGGATACGGCTGGCTGGGCGCCCTCGACACCCCTGTCTCCCCGCAGAACTGGGCCCTGACCAGTCTGGTCGGCCGCGCCACCCGGGCCCTGCTGGAACGGCTCGGCAGTGATCTGGCCCCCCTGGCCATCCCGGCCTGGCACGCCTTCGGCGTGGTGGCGGCCGTGGTCGCGGTCCTCGTCATATGGCTGCGACTGCGTCCTCGGCCGGTGTACGCGCTGGGGCTGAGCCTGGCGGCCGTGGCCGCCCTCGGCCCGGCGATCCGCCCCTGGTACGCCCTGTGGGGACTGTTCCTCATCGCCGCCGCCGCGCCCAGCGCCTCGGTACGGCACCGGCTGGCCGCCGTGACGGGGGTGCTCGCGCTCGCCGCCCTGCCCAGCGGCGGTCCGGCCGACACCGGGCAACTGGTCCTGGCGGTGTCCGGCGGGCTGCTCGCGGGGGTCGTCCTGTGGCAGGTTCACCAGGCCGAACTGGCCCCGATGCCGGGGCGTACGGCATGACCCTGCCCCGCACCGACCGCGCGCGGCTGCTGTTCCTGTTCGCCGCCGCGGTCGCGGTGACCGTGTTCACGGCGACCGTGCCGTTGCTGCGCGACTGGTTCGACCTGCGCGTCTACCACGGGGCCGTCGACCACTGGATCCACCACGGCGGACGGCTCTACGACTACCGGGTGCCCGGGACGCCGTACGGCTTCACCTATCCGCCGTTCGCGGCCGTCGCCATGCTGCCGATGGCCCTGCTCGGCCTGCACGCGGCGATCGCCGTCGCGCTGCTGCTCAACCTGGCGGCCCTGGCCTGGGTCCTGCGCATCCTCACGGGCCCGGCCTGGCGGCGCTACGGCTGGTTCGGCTGCGCCCTGGGCGCCTGTGTGCTCGCACTGTTCGAACCGCTGCGCGACACCATCAGCTTCGGCCAGGTGAACCTCATACTGCTGGCTCTCGTCCTGACCGACGCGTGGCTCCTGGCCACCGGCCGGGAACGGTGGGCGGGCGTCGGAACAGGCATCGCCGCCGCGATCAAGCTCACGCCCGCGCTCTTCATCGGACTGCTGCTGCTCGCCGGTCGTCGGCGGGAGGCCGCGGTGGCCACCGCCGTCGCCGCCGGCGCGACCGGATTCGCCGCCTGCGTGGCCCCGGACGCCTCCCGCTTCTACTGGACCGTGGCGATGTGGGACACGACCCGGGTGGGCCGTCCGGACTACGTCTCCAACCAGTCCCTGCAAGGGATCCTGGCCCGGCTCGGTGAGCCGGACCGAGCGGCGTGGGCGGCGGCCGTGCTGCTGGTGCTGTGCGTATGGGCGAACCGTGCCCGGCGGGCGGTCGCCGCGGGGGAGTGGGTGACCGCGTTCGCTCTCACCGGGCTGACCGCATGCCTGGTCAGCCCGGTCACCTGGGTGCACCACCTGGTCTGGCTGCTGCCGTCCTTCGCCGTCCTGGTCCGCGCGGGGCGTCCGCGGGTCGCGGGCGCCCTGTACGCGGTGCTGTGCACCAGCGTGGTCTGGCTGTGGTTCGACGACGCGTCCGGCATCGACGGGTTCCTCGGCAGCAACGCCTACACCTGGATCACACTCGGCCTGCTGCTGTGGCTGCCGATCCGTCAACCCTGCTCCGACGGCGCGACCTTGCCCCGCAGCACGAGGGCGACGGCACCGGCGCCCAGCGCGGCGGCCCCCGCGATCGCACCCGTCTCGGGCCACCCGGCTCCACCGTCCGCGGCGGGCAGCGCGGACGCGGGCAGTGCGGACGCGGGCAGTGCCGCCGTGGTCGACGCGACCGGACCGGACCGCGGCCTCACCCGCAGCGCGTCGAGCGACCCCACCGGGTCGGCCCGCCCGGCGGCGCCGAAGCCCCAGTCGAGCAGCTCCCGAGCCTCCTCGTACACGGTGAAGCCCCCGCCCGCCTGAGGGTTCATCACCGTCACGACCAGGGTGCGCCCACCCCGGCGTGCGGCGGCGACCAGCGTGTTGCCGGCGTTGGTGGTGTAGCCGTTCTTGATGCCGATCAGCCCGCGATACGGCCGCACGCCGTCCGCACCGGTCAGCAGCCGGTTGGTGTTACGGATCCCGTACGCCACTCCGTCGCGGCCGGGGAAACCGGCCTCGGCCGTGCCGCAGTACCGCGCGAACTCCGGGTTGCGCAGCCCCTCCCGGCCGAAGACGGCGAGGTCGTACGCGGAGGACACCTGGCCCGGTGTGTCGTACCCGTCCGGCGACAGCACGCGGGTGTCACGCGCTCCGAGGGCACGGGCCCTGGCCTGCATCCGGGTGGCGGCTGAGCGCCAGCCGCCGCTCAGCTCGGCCAGCACGTGCACCGCGTCGTTGCCGGAGTTGAGGAAGACCCCGCGCCACAGGTCGGAGACCCGGTACGTGAGCCCTTCGGCGACCCCGACCATACTGCTGCCGGCGCCGATCCCGGCCAGTTCGTCCTCGCGGACCGTGTGCCGGATGCCGTGCGGGAGCACCGGCAGCACGGTGAGGGCGAACAGCGTCTTGAGGGTGCTGGCGGGCGGCAGCCTGCGGTGCGCGTCGTGCGCGGCGAGCACCTCGTCGGTGCCGGCGTCGGCCACCAGCCACGACAGCGCCGAGACGTCCGGCAGCCTCGGCACCCCGGCGCGCGCCCGGACCTGCGTTCCGGGGCGGTACAGCAGGGCGGGCTGCGGGACCGCCGCCCGCGGGCCGCCGTCGGTATCGGCGTCCGCCCCGGTACGGGCGGCCGCGGCGGCGGGCGCGAGGGCGAGCAGGCCCGCGACGCAGAGCGCGCAGGTGGACACGGCAGCCCGGGAAGGAAATCCGATTGTCATACCGCAAACGTAGGGAGGGAGCCGTCGAACACGGCGCCGCCCCGGCCGAAAGGGGCCCGCGTGCACCCGGATGCCGCACGTCCGGCGGATCGGGCGGTTCCGGAGGGGCTGGTCAGCCGACGGGCAGCGTCGGCAGGATGCGGCGCAGGAAGGTCGCGTTGTCCGGGGTCTCGCGCATCCGCTCCAGCAGGGTCTCCAGGTTGGTCTGGCCGTCCCGGCTCTGCAGCACGCGGCGCAGACCGTGTACGGCGGCCAACTCGGCCGGGGGCAGCAGGAGCTCCTCGCGGCGGGTGCCGGACGGGTTGATGTCGAGGGCCGGGAAGACGCGCCGGGCGGCGAGCTCGCGGGTGAGGCGGAGCTCCATGTTGCCGGTGCTCTTGAGCTCCTCGAAGTAGAAGTCGTCGGCGCGGGAGCCGGTCTCCACCAGCGCGGTGGCGAGGATGGTGAGCGAGCCGCCCTCCTCGGCCGACCGGGCGGCGCCGAAGAACCGCTTGGGGCCGATCAGCGCGGTCGCGTCGACCCCGCCGCTGAGGGTGCGGCCACCGGCGGCGGCCGCGTTGTTGTGGGCCCGGCACAGCCGGGTGAGGGAGTCGAGAAGGATGACGACGTCCTCGCCCGCCTCCACGAGCCGCTTGGCCCGCTCGATCACGAGCTCGGCGAGGGCGATGTGCTGCTTGGGTGCCTTGTCGAAGGTCGAGGCGTACACCTCGCCGCGCACGGAGCGCCGCATGTCGGTGACCTCCTCGGGGCGTTCGTCGAGCAGCACGACCATTAGCCGGGCCTCGGGGTGGTTGCCGGCGACGGCGGCCGCGATCTGCTGGAGCAGGACGGTCTTGCCGGTCTTGGGCGGGGCCACGATCAGCCCGCGCTGCCCCTTGCCGACGGGGGCGAGCAGGTCGGCGACGCGGCCGGTCAGCCCGGCTGCCGGGTGTTCGAGGCGGAGCCGGTCGCGGGGGTGCAGCGGCGTCAGGTCGCGGAAGTGACGACGGCCGCGCTGCTCCTCGGGGCTGCGCCCGTTGACCCGGGCGACCTCGGTGAGGGCGCGCTGGGTGCCGCGTACGCCGTCGACGAGGTCGCCCTTGCGCAGGCCGTACCGGCGGATCAGCTGGGCAGGGACCTGGAGGTCGGTGGGCGAGGGCAGCAGGTCCGGGGAGCGAAGGTGCCCCTTCCCGTTCGCGTCGATGTCGAGGACGCCGGTGGCGACCCGGGACGGGAGCTGCTGCACAGGAGGGTGTTCGAGTGTGGTGGTCACGAGGGGTGGTCCTTTCACGGACGGAAGGGCATGGGACATGCGGAAGAAGGAGGGGGAGAAGCCGCGAGGGGAGGCGCAACAAGAACGCGCCTCGGCGGCGGAAACAGCACCTCGGGTACGACGAAGAAGCCCTCGACGAGGTGGTGGTGGGAAGCCGATGTGTCGGCCGGTGGGCCGGCGAGCGGGTCGGCTGTCCGAAGAGAACTGGCACCGGCGCCCGGAGAACGGGCGTACACGAGTGCTAGTGGGAATGTAGCACGGCGTACGCGGTCCCGTCTGTGAGAGGGGACTCAGCGACCGGCCGGCAGCCCGTGGAAGGAGATCCGTCGGCAGGGGCGCCGGCGCGCCTGGGCGTGCACGGTTCGCCCCGACGCCGGTTCGTGGAACGGTCCCTGCGGGCCGTTGCTTGAGCTGAGCGGGTACCGGCGTAGCCATGACCCCGCGGTGATGTGTTGATCCTCTCCCAGGCCGGGCCCCTGGATCGCGGGTAAATTGGAAGGCCAAGCAGTCGCGCTCACAGGCCACGGAGGGCGTGTGATGACAGCGGACATCAACTTCATGGCGTTCTTCGACGCCACACCGAGCCCGTACCTCATGCTGGACACGGACCTGATGATCCACTACGTCAACGCCGCATACCTGCAGACCACCGGCCTGACCAAAGACCATCTGATCGGGAAGTACTTCTTCGACGCGCTGCCGGAGCACCCCGGCCCCGACGACGACTCACAACAGAACCTGAGGGCGTCACTGCTCCGGGTCCTGGGCACCGGAAAACCGGACACCCTGGTGCTGCAGCGGTACGACATCCCCGCCCTCCACCGGCCAGGCGGCTTCGAGGAGCGATGGTGGTCCGAGATCCACACGCCGATCACCGGGTCCGACGGCGCGGTGAAGTGGATCGTCCAACGGGCCGAGGACGTCACGGCCTTCGTCCGATCGCGCCGGGCACGCCGGCTCACCGAGGAGTTCACCGAGGGGGAGAAGGGCCTGGCGGCCGAGCTGTACGCGCGGGCCCACGAGCTGCACCGGCTGAACCAGCAACTGCGCGAGGCCCACACCCGCGAACGGCAGGTCGCCGTCGCCCTGCAGGAAGCCATGCTCTCCGCCCCCGACCTCGACCACCACACCGACAACATCGCCGTGCGCTACCTGCCGGCGACCAGATCACTCAACGTGTGCGGCGACTGGTATGACGTCGTCGACCTGGCACCCGACCGCTACGCCGCAGCGGTCGGAGACGTCGTCGGCCACGGCCTGCACGCCGCCGCCATCATGGGCATGCTCCGCAGCGCCCTGAGCGCAGCCATCCGCGCCATTCCCAGTCCCGCCCAGGCCCTGGAAGTCCTCGGCCTGTACGCCCGCTCCCTGGAGGGAGCTACGGCCGCGACCGCGGTCAAGGTCATCATCGACACCCGCAGCAGACTGATCATCTACAGCAACGCCGGACACCCACCGCCCGTCCTGCTCCACCCCGACGGGACCTGGGACATGCTGGACCAAGCGACCGATCCACCGCTCGGAGCCCGCCCCCACCATGTCCCCCGCCCCCAGGCCGGCATCACCTACACCCGGGGGGACACCCTCGTGATGTACACCGACGGCCTCATCGAGCGCCGTGGCGAGGACATCGACGCCAGCCTGGCGCGCTTGACCACAGCCCTGGCCAAGGACAGCACCCTCGCCCCTGAAGAGCTGGCCGACGGACTGTTGACCCGCCTCGACGTCACTGAAGGTGCCGACGACGACATCGCCCTCATCGTCATCCGCATATGACCCTGCGTGGTCTCCCGACACCTCGCGACACCACTCGACAGCTCAGGACAGCTCACGACATCTCCGAGGGTGCATCCGGTCGACGGGACTCCGCCTGGGCGGCCGACTGATGTTGTGATGCCAGTCACCACAGGTTTAGGGTGAAGGCGCTGGAGGACTTCAGCGGGCCGCGTGCCGAACCGCGGTGCATGGGCCCGGGCCGTCTCCAGACAGGGAAGTGGTCCCGTTGTCCGTCGCCTGGGACGACATCGGCGGTCTCGCCGATGCCCACGAACGTTTTCTGACCGGTGCGCTCGTCGACTCCGCGGTCCGGGACGCGGTACTCGACTCCTGGAAGCGGTGCAGGACGGCCGGGCTTCAGCCGCACCAGGTGCTGGTTCCCTACGCCTCGGACCTGACGCTGGAGGAGCGGTTCCTGCGTGCCGCCGACCCCGTTCTGCAGGACCTGACCGGCTCGCTCTCCGCGGTCGACATCACCGTGGCGCTCTGCGACGCGCGGGGCCGTATGGTCGAGCGGTTCGGCGGCGGCCGGCAACTGCGCGACCGCCTCGACGAGGTGCGGTTCGCCCCCGGCTTCGACGCCTCCGAGCGGATCGTCGGCACCAACGGCGTGGGTACCGCGCTGGCCGAGCGCAGCCCCGTCTACGTCAACGGCCGCGAGCACTTCGCCGACTGCCTCCAGCCCTTCGCCTGCGCGGGTGCACCCGTGCGCGACCCCTTCAGCGGACGTATCGAGGCCGTCCTCGACCTGACCTGTCTGCGCGGCGACGCCGACCCGACGATGCTGCGGCTGGTCCACCAGGCCGCCCGCGGCATCGAGGTGCGACTGCTGGAACAGTCCACGCAACGGGAGCGCGCCCTGCTCGCCGCGTACCGACGGGCGGGCCCTGACTCGGGTGGCCGTCCGCGGCAACCCGGGTTCGTGGTGCAGGCCGGCGGAGGCGACGGCGACGACGGCGATCTCGGCCGGATCGACCTCGCCGTACTGCGCGAGAAGGCCGAGGAACTCCTCGCCTCCTCCCAGCGCACTCTCGACCAGGTGATCCTCTCCGGTGGCCGGGTCGCCACGTTGCTGCGCCGCACGGTGAACGGAGCGGCGGGCGAGACGGGCGTGGTCGTCGAGGCGAGAATCCTGGGCGGCCCGCGCCTGCGCCAGGCCGGACCGACGGTGCGGGACACGCCGAGCGTCGGGGGCATACCTGCCGGGCGCGGGGCGGATGTCCCGGGTTCCCGGCCGGAGGCCGTGGTCGCAACACCCGGTCCGAGGGCGTCGGTCCTGTTGACCGGGCAGGGGGCAGTGGCCCGGGCGGGCGGGGCGGGGGCCTCGGTGGCTGGGCGCGAGGCGGTGGTCGGGGCAGCCGGGTCCGTGGCGTCGGCCCCGTTGACCGGGCAGGAGGCCGCGGGCGAGCGGACCGGGGCGGGAACGACGGCCCCGCCCACGACGCCGAAGGCGGCGGCCGCGCCGCAGACGGTGACCACCCCGACCCCGCTGAAAACGCCGACTGCCCTCGCCGCCCCGACCACCCGGGCGGCCCCGGCCCCGGCCGCCCCGCCCGCCCAGGCAGTCCCGCCCCCGGCCGCCCGAAGGACGACGCCCTCGGTCGCCCCGCCGGAGGCCGTCACCGCGCCGACCGCCGCTCTCCTGGACGCTGTGCCGCCCCCCATCTCGCCCACCCCCACTCTCACCTCCACATCCGACGACACCGACACCGACACCGACACCGACACCGACACCGACACCGACACCGCCGCCGACAGCCAGCTCCTCCTGATAGGAGAACCCGGTGTCGGACGGCTTGCCGTGCTGGCGCGCAGACGGCTTGAGCTGCTCCACGACGCCGGTGTCCGGATCGGTACCACCCTGGACGTCACGCGCACGGCCGAGGAACTGGCCGAGGTGACCGTCCCCTGGTTCGCCGACTTCACCGCCGTCGACCTGCCCGACTCCGTGCTGTACGGCGACGAGCCCGAACCGCTCTGCTCGGGCACCCCGCTGCGCCGGGTCGCCCTGGGCTGCGTCCACGAGGCGTCCCACCTGTACGCCGCGGGTGACGCCGTCCGCTTCGTACCGTCCACCCCGCAGGCCCGCAGTCTGGAGAGCAGGCGGTCCGTCCTCGAACCCGTCCTCACGGAGGCCGACGGCTGGCACGCCCAGGACCCGCCACGCGTGGAACGCGTCCTGGCGGCCGGGATCCACTCGCTGATCACCGTGCCGCTGCGGGCACGCGGCGCGACCCTCGGCGTGGTCAGCTTCTACCGCTCCGAGAAGCCCGCACCCTTCGAGGAGGACGACCTCTCGCTGGCCCAGGAACTGGCCGGCCGCGCGGCGATCAGCATCGACAACGCCCGCCGCTGGACCCGCGAGCACAACACCGCACTCGCCCTCCAGCGCAGTCTGCTGCCCCGGGGCCGGCCCGAACAGAGCGCCGTCGACGTCGCCTACCGGTACCTGCCCGCACAGTCAGGCGTCGGCGGTGACTGGTTCGACGTCATCCCACTGTCCGGCGCCCGGGTCGCGCTGGTCGTCGGCGATGTCGTCGGCCACGGACTGCACGCCGCCGCCACCATGGGCCGCCTGCGCACCGCCGTCCACAACTTCTGCTCCCTGGACCTGCCGCCCGACGACCTGCTCACCCACCTCGACGACCTCGTCGGACGGCTTGACCGGGGCGAGGGCTGGGCGGTGGAGAACACCCAGACGGACTCCGGGATCGTCGGAGCCACCTGCCTGTACGCCGTGTACGACCCGGTGTCCCGGCGCTGCACCCTCGCCCGCGCCGGGCATCCGCTGCCCGCGGTCGTCAGCCCCGACGGCGTCGTGGAATTCGTGGACCTGCCCGCGGGTCCGCCGCTCGGACTCGGTGGCCTGCCCTTCGAGACCGCCGAGCTGGAGCTGGCCGAGGGCAGCCAACTCGTGCTGTACACCGACGGACTGATCGAGGACCGGCACCGGGACATCGACACCGGCATCGACCGGCTGCGCACCGTTCTGGCCCGGGCCGACCGGGAGCCGGAGGACACCTGCGAGGCCGTTCTCGACGCACTGTTGCCGGCCCGCCCGAACGACGACGTGGCCCTCCTCGTCGCCCGCACGCACACCCTGGGCCCCGAGCGGGTCGCCCAGTGGGAGCTGCCCAGCGACCCGGCGGTCGTCTCCCGCACCCGCGCGGCGGTCACCGACCAGCTCCGTGCCTGGGGCCTGGACGACCTGGCCGTCACCACCGAACTCGTCGCGAGCGAACTGGTCACCAATGCCATCCGCCACGCCACCGGCCCGGTCCAGCTCCGGCTCCTCCGCGACCGCGCCCTGATCTGCGAGGTCTACGACTGCAGCAGCACCTCGCCCCGCCTCCGGCGCGCCTGCACCGAGGACGAGGGGGGTCGTGGCCTCTTCCTCGTCGCCCAGCTCACGGAACGCTGGGGCACCCGCTACACGCCGCACGGCAAGATCATCTGGACCGAACAGCCCCTGCCGCCCTCCTCATGACGCGTCGAACGCGTCCGGGATCGGCTTTCACGCCGCCTTCGAGACGGAGAACCCGCGGTGGTGCGAGCGCGTTCTCGCGATCCTCGGTCGGCGGGCTCCCCTAAGCTGACGCGGATGTTCAGCCCCGAAGGTCCCCGTCTCCGTGAACTCGCCGTGCAGGCGCTGTCGTCCGTCGAGCGCGGCTACGACCTGCTCGCTCCGAAGTTCGACCACACGCCCTTCCGTACACCGGAGTCGGTGCTCGACGCCGTCGCCTCGGCGCTGCGCCGCACCGGTCCCTTCGACGCCGGTCTCGACCTGTGCTGCGGCACCGGCGCCGGGGTGGACGTGCTGGCGCGGGTGTGCCGGAACGGCGTGACCGGGGTCGACTTCAGCGCGGGCATGCTGGCGGTGGCCCGGGAGCACGTACGGCCCGACGGCCGGCGTGTCTCCTGGGTGCGCGCGGACGCCCGGGCCCTGCCGTTCGGACCCGCCTTCGACCTGGTCGTGAGCTTCGGGGCCTTCGGGCACTTTCGGCCGCGCGAACTGCCGGGCCTGTTCGCCCAGGTCCACTCGGTGCTACGGCCGGGCGGCTGCTTCGCCTTCCCCGTCGTCGCCCCGCCGCCGCCCGCGTCCCGCGCCTCCTGGATGCTGCTGGCCTTCGACGCGGTGATGCGGGTGCGCAACGCCGTGTGGCGGCCTCCGTTCGTCATGTACTACCGGGCCTTCCGGATGGCCGACGTACGCAGGGAGTTGGAATGTGCCGGGTTCGATGTCGAGCTCCAGGCGCTGCCCGAGTTCGGGCGACGCCGGGACGGCAGCCCGCGGGTCCGCTTGGTCGTGGCGCGTCGGCTGCCGTAGCCGTCCGGCGGCCGTCGGAGGGGTCGTGCTTGCTCACTGCCTCTTCGAGGCGCCGTTCGCGATCGCCCAGGACCCCAGGACGCGGTGTGGTCCTTTTCGCCCGAGATGACCGGCTACGAGCCGCGCGGAGGATTGATCCCGCTGTACATCCATCGCTCGCGACAGCCGGTGACAGCTGGTGATAGCCGGTGACGGCTGGTGACGTCACAAGACGCTGTACAGGGCGTCCACGAGGGCCGTTTTTCGAGGGTCGTCGGCGATATGGGAGCCCATACGGTTCATCACATAGCCCAGAGACACCCCGGCCTCCGGGTCGGCCAGCCCGCAGGAGCCGCCGAAGCCGTCGTGACCGACGGCCCGCGGATTGGGTCCGTACGAGCCGTTCGTGCCGCTGAGCCACACGCCGAGCCCGATCTCGGTCTCGCCCTCGAAACCGGCGCCCAGCACCAGGTCACGGCAGCTGCCCTGCCCCTCGCGAGCCCGCTCGGCGGCCTCGGCGGAGAGGACACGGTGACCGCCGTACACCCCCCGGCCCGCGAGGATCCCGTAGAGCCCGGCGACGGCCCGCGCGGTGCCGTGGCCGTTGGCGGCGGGAACCTCGGCGGCCCGCCACTCGGGCGTGTTGGCTGCGGTCGCACTGACCCCGGGGTTGGTCAGGGCGGCGAGCGCGGCAGGCGTGAACCGGCTGAAGTTCGCCGCCTGTTCGCTGGTCGCCTCGACGGGCGGCTGCACCAGCTCGGCCACCCGCCCGGCCTCCTTCTCCGGCAGCCCGATGGTGAAATCGATGCCGAGCGGCCCGGTCACCTCCCGCTCCAGGAACGCACCCGGCAGCAGCCCCGAGACTCGTCGCACGACCTCCCCGACCAGGAAGCCGTAGGTCATCGCGTGGTACCCCGACCGTGTGCCCGGCTCCCACCAGGGCTTCGCAGCGGCCAGCCGTCGCGTCGTCAGGTCCCAGTCGTAGAGCTGGGCGAGCGAGTGCGGCTCCCGCAGGCCGGCCAGCCCGGCCCGGTGCGACAGCAGATGACGTACGAGGACCTTCTCCTTGCCGGCCGCAGCGAACTCCGGCCAGTACGTGGTCACCGGCTCGTCGAAGTCGAGCAGGCCGCGGTCGGCGAGGATGTGAGCGCACAGGGCCACCGGCCCCTTCGTCGTCGACCACACGTTGACCAGGGTGTCCCGCTCCCAGGAGCGGGTGCCCGCCGCGTCGGCCCGACCACCCCACAGGTCCACCACCGTCTCGCCGTCGACCGTGACGCAGACCGCGGCACCGATCTCCTCGCGGTCCCGGAAGTTCTCCTCGAATGCCCTGCGCACCGAGGCGAAGCGCTCGTCGCAGTGGCCGTCAACCTGGGGCTCCTGCTGGGACATGGACCCTCCGTCGTCCGCCGGAAGCCCGGCCCGCGATCACGCGGCCCGGACTCCCTGAACATACCGACTGGTCGGATGGGAGGGAAGGTTTCGTGCGGACCTCGGAGGAGGTCTCGGAGGAGGTCTCGGAGGAGGTCTCAGGGCTTCCTCGGAAGTAGCTGGTCCCTCAGGCGTACGACCGCAGCCAGCGCAGTTTGGCCGCCTCCTGGAACGGGCCACCGCCCTCGTGGTCGTTGAAGTCGTACACCTCGATCGCCTTCTTCTCGTGCGCCCAGGCGTTGAACGCCGCGAACACGGTGGACGGCGGACAGGTTTGGTCCTCCAGGGCCGCCGAGAACAGTGCGGGAGCGCGGCCACGGGTCGCGAAGTGCACGCCGTCGAAGTAGGAGAGGGTGTGCAGGGCCTCCGCGGTGTGGCCTCGGTGCGTCTTGAGGTAGAGGCCGATCTCCCGGTACGGGTGACGGTCCGTCAGGGTCGCCGCGCGCGGGTAGTCGCACAGGAACGGCACGTCCGGTGCGACCGCCGCCAGGTCCGGGACGAGGCCGCCCACCGCGATCGAGATGCCGCCGCCCTGGCTGCTGCCGAGGACCACCGTGCGCGCCGCGTCGGCCAGCGGATGCGAGCGGGCCGCCTCCACCGCACGGACCCCGTCCGTGTACACCCGGCGGTAGTAGTAGTTCTCAGGGTCGTCGATGCCCCGAGTCATGAAACCCGGGTACGAGGGCGCCCCGCCCACCGGGTCCGCGGTGCCACCACCGCCGCCCCAGGCGCTGCCCTGGCCCCGGGTGTCCATCACGAGGTGCGCCCGGCCCGTCGACGCCCACAGCAGATGCTCGTGCGGCAGCCCGCGCCCGCCGCCGTACCCGACGAACTCCACCACCACCGGGATCGGTGCGGAGACCTCGGCGGGGAGGGTGAACCAGCCCTTCACCGGGTGCCCACCGAACCCGGCGAACGTCACGTCGTACACCTTCACCGTGGTCAGGCCCGTGTCGACGAGCTCGAAGCGGGCGTCCAGGTCGTGCGCGCGGGCCTCTTCGAGCGTCTTGGACCAGAACGCGTCGAAACCCTCCGGCTCGGGCGACGCGCTGCGGTACTCCTGGAGCTCGTCGAGGGGAAGGTCGAACAGGGCCATGTGGGACCGCCTTTGTGAAGAGCGAGTGCGGATGATCACACCGTACGTGGGTGGTCGGACGTCTCGCCAGATCGCCGCCTCGGTCACGCGTCGGCGTCGGCATGACTTCTGCTTCTGCCGCTGGAGCGCCGGCCCCGACGCGCTGTTGCTCGGCTGCGCGGCTGCTGTCGCGGAGGGGCGGACGCTGCTCATGAGGGGGCGTGGGTGGGGGAGGACGGGGGAGGGTCGGACGTATCACGGGCGTCTTCCGGATGCGGTCAAGCCCTGCGGCGTGTCCCCTTCGCCGGGAATGTTCACCCATGCCCGCGCCCGGGGCCGCCGGTTTGGCGTGCCCGGCCGGGACGCGGCGAAACACCGGGCGACGAGTGACGCGGCGAAACACCGGGCGACGAGGGACGCGGCGAAACACCGGGTGACGAGGGACGCGGCGAAACACCGCCGCGGCACGGGACGGGCGAAACGCCGGGTGGCACGGGACGGGCGAAACGCCCGGTGGCACGGGACGCGGGAATCGGTAAGGGGTAGCCACGGGAATCGGTCAGGGGATGTCGGGGGTCCCGGCCGTCAGCCGAAGCGTTCGATGCGGATGCGGTCCACGGGCTGGCCGACCGACACCAGCAGTCGTGAGGCGTGTTCGGCGAAGGCGTTGGAGCCGCACACATAGGCCTCCCACCCACCAGGAGGCTGCTCGGCCAGGAGCGCCGCCACATGTGTGGCCGCCATACGTCCCACCGCTGCACCCTCCGGCGCGCTCCGCGTGAACACGGGCGTCGTCTCCGCGCCCAACTCCCGTGCGTAGATCAGCTCCTCGGGGCTGCGCGCCGACACCAGCATCCGCAGCGGCACGGACAGCCCACGCGCCCGGTGGTGCCGCACCATCGACATCAGCGGTACGACCCCGGAGCCGGCGCCGACCAGCAGCGCGGCCCGGTCACCGGGCCAGGCGAAGAAGCCGCTCAGCGGGCCGCGCACCTCGACCTCGTCCCCGGGCTCGGCCACCGAGTGGAACCAGCCGGAGACCTCGCCGCCCTCGACATGGTCGAGAGTGAGCTCGATGTGACCGGAGTCGTCGGGCGCGGAAGCGATGGAGTAGTGGCGCTGGGCCACATAGCCGTCCTCCGCGGTCAGCCGCAGCATCAGGTGCTGCCCGGGCAGATGCCCCGCCCACGCGGGCACCGCGAAGCGGAACGTGGAGGCGCGCGGGGTCTCCCGCCGGATCTCGGTGAGGGTGGCGGTCTGCCACCTCGCCACGACCTCGTTGCTCACGGCGATCCGTCCGGGCACGGCGAACCGGCTCGGCGGAGTGAAGGCGGGGGAAGTCGATGTGTCAGTCACCGGAGTAGCGCTGCTCCTCCCACGGGTTGCCCCGCGCGTGATAGCCGTTCTGCTCCCAGAAACCCGGCTCGTCGTGGTCGAGGAGACGCAGGCCCGCGATCCACTTGGCGCTCTTCCAGAAGTACAGGTGCGGCACCAGCAGCCGCGCCGGGCCGCCGTGCTCGGCGGACAGCGGCTGCCCCTCGTACTCCCACGCGATCCAGGCCCGCCCGTCGGTGAGGTCGGCGAGCGGGAGGTTCGTGGTGTAACCGGTGTGCGCGTAGGCGACGGCATGGGTGGCGGACCCATGGGGCCGCACCACATCGAGGAACGCGTCCAAGGACACGCCGCCGAACCGCACGCCGAACTTCGACCAGCTCGTCACGCAGTGGATGTCACCCTGGTAGGCGGACGCCGACAGCGCGTGCGCCTCGTCCCAGTTCCACGTGTACGGCTGCTCCACCAGTCCGTCGATGCGGAAGGTCCAGTCGGCGGGCGCCAGTTCGGGAGTGACCTCGACGGACAGGACAGGCCAGTCGTCGCCCGCGTCGTACTGGCCGGGCGGCAGTCCTGGGTTGTGGACACGGTCGCGTCCGGTGAAGCCTCGGGAGACGTTCATGCGATTCCAGCGTGACAACGGGGGTGGTTGCTTACGCGGTCAACCGTACGTGCATGTCAGGCATGTCCGGTGCCCGGCCCTCTCCGGGATCGTGAAGGCCGTATGAACTCTCCCGCGCGCCGGGAATAGCGAGGCGCCGATCTTCCTTGCCGACTGGTGCCGCATCCGGTGGCCAGGACAGGCATCCTCGGAGCGTGACAACCGGTGTCCGGCGGAAGCGAAGGAGAGTGGGAACAGTGCCCAAGGCGTACGTCTTCACGCGGTACGGCGGCCCGGAGGCCGAGGCCCTCGTCGAGGTGGACCGGCCCGTCCCCGGCCCCGGTCAGATCCTGGTCTCGGTGCGTGCCGCGGGCGTGAATCCCGTCGACTGGAAGCAGCGCGCCGGCTACCGCCGCCCCGGGGAGAGCGGCGAGCGCGTGTTCCCGGCCGTGTTCGGTGCCGAGGTCTCCGGGGTCGTCGAGGCGACCGGCGACGGCGTCGAGGGGTTCGCCGCCGGGGACGAGGTCTTCGGCAACACGGTGGCCGGAGGTTACGCCGAGTACGCCCTGCTGCCCGCCGAGGTCGCCGCCCACAAGCCCGCCGGCCTGTCTTTCGCCCGCGCCGCGACCCTTCCGGTCGCCGCCGCGACCGCCTACGACGGTGTTCGTCAGCTTGACCTGCCCGTCGGGGCGACCCTGCTGGTCACCGGCGCGGGCGGCGGCGTCGGCGCGGCGGCCGTGCAGATCGCCCGGGCCTTCGGACTGAGCGTCGTCGGCGTCGCGAGCGAGGGCAAGAAGGACTTCGTCGAGGCGGTCGGGGCCGTGCACGTCCCGTCCGGGCCGGGCTGGGCCGAGCGGGTGCGGGCGGTCGCGCCGGACGGCGTCACCGGGGTGTACGACCTGGTGGGCGGCGAAGTGCTGGCCGAGGCCGCCGAACTGCTCGCCGACCGGACCAGGTTGATCACCGCCGGGGCCCCGCCCGAGGAGGTGGCGCGACTCGGCGGCGCCCGCGTGGCCCGGGCCCGCAACGCCGCCGTCCTGAAGGAAGTGGCCGACCTCGTCGTCAAGGGCGACCTCGACCCGCACATCACCCTGACGTTCCCGCTCGACCGGGCGAACGACGCCCTGCGCACGGTCGAGGACGGCCACGCCCGCGGCAAGGTCGTGATCGAGGTCGCCCGATGACCATGGAGATCACGCCAACCACCGACATCACGCCGACCACGGACGTCCCGTCGGCCACGGATGTCCCGTCGGCCACGGTCATTCCACCGCCGGACCACGGACAGGACATTCCACCGACCACGGACGTCCCATTGACCACGGACGTCCCTCCGACCACGGTCGTCCCGCCGACCATGGATATTCCGTCGCGGCGGGCGTCAGGTCCGCCGTCAGGCCTGGCTGGGCCCACCGGCGCGTCCCACGTCCTCGACCACCCCGCCCACGCCGCGCTGACCGGCCCGCACGCGCACTTCGCCGAGTGGCGCGGCCGGGTGGTGCGCTACCCCGTCGACGTCACGCCGTGGCTGGCCCTGCCCGAGGAGCCCGACGCCGACGACTGGGCGGACGCCGCGGCACTCGCGGGCCCCGGCGGCGAGGTTCCGCTGCTCGGGTTCCAGGGACAGGTTCCCGAAGACTGGGAGGTCACCTTCCGGTTCGAGGGCGTGCAGTATGTGGACGAGGGACTCGCCGTCGCCCCGGATCCGGAGGCGGTCCGGCTCGGCCCGGCCGACGTGCCCGAGATCCTCGACCTGATCGCCCGCACCCAGCCCGGCCCGTTCCTCCCGCGCACCATAGAACTCGGCACCTACCTGGGCATCCGCCGCGGCGGCGCCCTCGTCGCCATGGCGGGGGAGCGGCTGCACCCGCCCGGCTGGACCGAGATCAGCGGGGTCTGCACCGACCCCGTCGTCCGCGGCGAGGGCCTCGCCACCCGGCTGATCCTCGCCGTCGCCCACGGCATCCGGGAACGCGGCGAGACCCCGTTCCTGCACACCGGCGCGGGTAACACCAACGCCATCCGGCTCTACGAGTCCCTGGGCTTCCGGCTGCGCCGGACGACGGCGTTCGGGGCGGCCCGGGCACCGGAAGGGCTGCTGAAGGGACGTACACCCGCGGCACCGGTGTCGTAGAGCTCGTCGAGCGGCGGGGCGTGGGCCGGGAACTGGGCCGTGAGCTGGGCCGGGAGCGCTCAGGCGCCCCCGGCCTCCCCGCCCGAGCCCGCGTTGTAGCGGACGAGACAGGCGGCGAACCACTCCAGATCCTCCTCCGCCCAGTCCACCAGCCGCTCCCGTACGGCGGCGCGGCGGCTCACGGTGACCTGGGCGAGGATCCGTCGGCCGGCCTCCGTCAGATGCAGCACCTGCACCCGGTGGTCCTCCGGGTCCCGGCGCCGCTCGACGAGCCCGGCCCGCTCCAGGGCGGTGACCTGGCGGCTGACCGTGGACTTGTCCAGGGCGTAGTGGGCGGCCAGGTCGGTGGCGCGGCAACCGCCGCCCTCCTCCAGGTGCCCGAGCAGGGTGTACGACACCAGCGACAGTTCGGGGTGCATGCGTCCGGCGGAGGCGCGGGCGCGGCGGGCAAACGCGGTCATCTCCCGTTGGATGGTCTCCACCGCTGCTTCGGTTACGTTCACGGGATCTCCCTCGCCCTGGTGGTTGCATAATACAACTTGGCCTGGAGAGGCGTTCCGGCACTGGTCGTTGGGGTAGTGTGACCGTCCGGCTGCGGGTTGTCCCGGCCATGAGGTTCCGAGGAGGTGAGACCCATTACCGCTGTGTCAGGTCGGGTGCTCTCCCCTCGAACCGGTGCGGATCACCGGCCGTAGGTGACCGCGGGAGCGCCCCACGGCTCCCGAAAGGCTTTCGGCTTCCATGCCTCCACTTCCTCCGTTCCCTCCGTTTTCCTCGACGCCGTCCCGTGCCTTGGTCGTCGCCGCTCTGCGTGCCGCAGGCTGTGTCTTCGCCGAGGACGAGGCGGAACTGCTCCTCGCCGCCGCCCCCACCCCGGGCGAACTGGCCACGCTGGTGGACCGCCGGATCACCGGGGAGCCGCTGGAACTCGTCCTGGGCTGGGCCGAGTTCAGCGGACTGCGTATCGCGGTGGAACCCGGGGTCTTCGTACCCCGCCGCCGCACCGAGTTCCTTGTCGAGCAGGCCCTCGCCCACGTCCCCGACGCGGCCGTCGTCGTGGACCTTTGCTGCGGATCGGGCGCCGTGGGCGCCGCCCTCGCCGCAGCACTCGGCCCGGTCGAACTGCACGCCGCCGACATCGACCCGGCGGCGGTGCGCTGCGCCCGCCGCAACATCCCCGAAGCCGACGGGCAGGTCCACACGGGCGACCTGTTCGAGGCGCTGCCCGTCGGATTGCGCGGCCGTGTGGACATCCTCGCCGCCAATGTGCCGTACGTCCCCACCGACGAGGTCAAACTCCTGCCCGCCGAGGCGCGCGACCACGAGCCGCTGGTCGCTCTCGACGGCGGCTCGGACGGCCTGGACCTCCTGCGCCGGGTCGCGATCGAGGCACCCGACTGGCTCACTCAGGGCGGCTGCCTGCTGGTCGAGACGAGCGAGCGCCAGGCTCCGGCGGCCGTCGAGGCCTTCACCCGGGCCGGCTTGCGGACCCGCCCGGCCGTCTCGGAGGAGGAATACGCCCACGTAGTGATCGGCACCAGGCCCTAGGGCCTGTGTGGAGTTGTGATCAAGACTGTGATCCGAGGTGTCGGATCCAGAGGAGGCCGGCGCATAATTCGAGTCCGGCCTGGTAGCTTTC
>NZ_JARXYX010000001.1 GCF_029893585.1 Streptomyces sp. LBL | reverse complement strand
GGATTCGCTGTCCCCATGGGGAGTCGTGATCGCAGGGGTGGGGAATTACATGACGCTGATCATGCAGATCGTGGGGAATTGCCTGACCGTCGACAGCAGCATCTTGTCGAAGATGATCCGGTCACTGATGCGCCGGCGGTGGCAGCCGAGTGGACGGTCCGGATGGAACTCCGGCCGCTCGGGCAGCAGAGCCACGAATTGGCCCCAGAGCGGTTCGGTGAGCCATGATGGCAAAGCGGGCACAGGTCTCCTCAGTGGTCACAGAGCGTCGCAACTCCATGATCACCGGGATCTGTGCCCGTTCTGTCGCCGGGGTCCCCAACCGCGCCTATCCGCGCGAGCTCTAAGAGAGCATCTGATCAGTATTCACGTTGATGCATCCGGGTTGTCCGTTTCGATTCGCCAGGTTGGTACGGATTCTCCGGTGAGTTCGCGGGCCATTTTGTTAGCCATCGCCCAGTGGATCATCGCTCTCGATCTCTGCGGGAGGGCTTCGTAGTCCCGTGCCAGACGGCGGTGCTGCATCAGCCAGCCGAAGGTCCGCTCGATCACCCACCGTTTCGGCAGCGGTTCGAACCCCTTGGTCCGCGGTCGCTGCACCACTTGGACGTCGATGCCCAACCGGGCGCCGTGGTTGAAGATGCTGTTCTGGTAACCGCCGTCTGCCCAGACCTTGGTGACGCTGGGATGTGCCGCGGCCAGGTCGTCGAGCAGGAGCTTGCCGCCGGTTGTGTCGTGGACGTTCGCAGCGGTGACGAGGACGGCCAGCACCAGGCCGAGTGTGTCCGTGATCAGGTGGCGTTTGCGTCCTTTGATTTTCTTGCCGGCGTCGATGCCCTGGCTGGTCTCGGCGACGTTTGCCGAGGTCTTCACGCTCTGCGCGTCGACCACGGCCGCGGTGGGCTCCGCGCGGCGGCCATGTAATCGGCGGGTCTTGTCGCGTAACAGGTCGTGGACCTGCTGGGTGGTGCCGTCGGTTTCCCACTTCGCGTAGTAGTCGTAGACGGTCTTGTAGGGCGGGAAGTCGTGCGGCAGGTACTCCCACGGGATGCCGGTGCGGTTGACATAGAGGATCGCGTTGACGATCTCTCGCAGGTCGTGCACCCGGGCCGCTGTACCGGGGCCGGTCCGTCTCGCCCGCCAGGCGGTGAAGACCGGTTCGATCAAGGCCCAGCGGGCATCGGACACATCACTGCGGTACGGACGACGAACACTCACGCCTGACCCAACGACCGCCAACGACGGCAGTCACAAAAACATCCCAGAACACCAACTACCTAGATCAGATGCCCTCTAAGAAGCAACAACCGGGCGACCCTGTCGACGGGCAGGGCGCCGACCGCGTCCTGGCCGCTGGTCATCGCCACCGCGGAGTTGTACAGCAGCTTGTAGGTGATGTCGACGCCGGCCGCGACCGCGGCCCTGACGGCGAGGCTTCCCGAGTACATGAAGATGCCGTCACCGATGTTCTGCACGAAGTGCTCGTGGTCGGTGAAGGGCGCCATGCCGATCCACTGCGCGCCCTCACCGCCCATCTCCCCGCAGGCTGCACTTCCTCCACGGCCTCCGCCGACACTGTCACGTCTGTCATCAGGCATTACTTCCTGCTCGAAGATCCACCGTTGACCGTACAAAACCGGTTGAAAGGATCACCGCGGCTCGAGGGCCCGCTGGCTCACCGCGGAGGAACGCCTCACCCGCGTCCGCGAGAACCTGCACAACCTGGCGGGGGACCTGGCATGACCGTACTCCGCGGCCGCCGCTGTCCTGCCGCCGGCGGCGGCCCAGCGCCTGGCACGGTGCTGCGTGGTGCGCCGGACCGGTTCGGGTTCCTGCCGCACCGTCACGTTCGGGCTCGTCCTGGTCGTCGTACGGACTGGCGGACGCGTCAACGCTTCACCCGGCCCGCGAACCGGGCCACATCCTGGCCGAGGACGCCATCGACCACCCTCTCGCGGAGCACATCGTCCCCAGCTGGACCGCACACGGGCGCAGACCCAGGCCAACGCCTTCGCAGCCGAACTGCTCATGCCCCGCGCCGAGTTGCTTGAGCGGGCCGCGCGCAGCCGCGTCCGGACAAGCAGACGCTGCTGTCGCTGTCCTGGGAGTACCAAGGTCTCCCCCAGCGCCATGGCGCCCCGACTGCGCACGCTGGGCCTCATCGGCGACGACGAACGGCACCGGCGGCCCAGGCCGGCGGTGTCGGTGAACCACGCTGGAGACCGAAGGCACGAACACGGCGGCCAGTGGCGTGTCGTCGTGCCCGAGGCGAGATCGCCGGGGACGGACAGGCCGGCGCACAGTGCGTCGCCCGCCTTTGGCGCGAACCGGGCTGCGCCATGGGCTGAGCGCCGGCCCCTGGGGGTCGGGTCAGGAGGCCCGAGGACGGGCGTGCAGGAGGAGGTGGTCGGCGAGCATCTCCAGGGCCGCCTGGCTGTCTTCGCTGTTGCGGTCGACGAGCCAGGCCATGTTGAGGCCGTCGACCGTCGACTGCACGTACCGGGCGAGGACCGGTACAGGTGCCGTCCACTCGATCCCGGCATTGTCGGCGGCCAGTTCGAGGAGGGAGGAGAAGGCGCTCAGGAAGATCTCGTACTGCCTCTTGGCGACGTTCTCGAAGCCGGGGTTGCGCAGGGCGTACTGGGTGAGCTCGTAACTCATCTGGTGCTCCCCCGGGTTGGCCTCGAACCCCTTCCAGAACGCGTGCAGGCTGTCGAGGACGCTGTCACGGATCTCCCTGTGCGGCGCGAACAAGCCGCGCACCTCGGCGACGTACCGCTCGGTGAGGGTCTCCGTGACGAGTTCGAGCATCTGCGCGCGGGATGTGAAGCAGTAGTGGAACGCCCCGAGGGTCATGCCGGCCTCGTTGACGATCGCGCGGGTGGTGGCCTTGGCCACGCCGTCTCGCGCCATCACCCGGATCGCCGCTTCGAGGAGCTCGGCCCTCCGGTCGTTCGCCGCCATGCGGGGCACGCGTTCTCCTCTCTCTTCACCTGCGGGTTCGTGGGCAAGAATAACCAGCCGTCAGCGAACAGCTCGTACGCGCAGGACGGCGAACCCGCTGAGTGCCGCGGTCACGGCGGTGGTCACGTAGAGGGCGGGGTATCCGCCGAGGGTGGTGATGATCAGGCCGGCCGCAAGCGGCGCGAACGCCTGGGGGACGAGGGACGCGATGTTCATCAGGCCCAGGTCCCTGGCGCGGGATCCGGCATCGGGCAGGACGGCGGTGACCAGGGCCTGGTCGACCGACATGTAGGTGCCGAACCCAGCACCGAACACCGCTGCCGCGAACGTGGCCACCTTCAGGCTCGGTACGAGGGCCAGGGCGAGCGCGGCGGCGCCCTGGAGGACCACGGCGACGCCCACGAAGACCCGTCGTCGCCCGAGCCGGTCCGAGAGCGCGCCCCCGAGCACACTCGTGACCAGCATGCCCAGGACGTAGAGCAGGGTCAGCAGCAGGAGCGCGTCTTCGGGATTCACGGCGTGGACCTGGTCCGTGAGGAAGTACAGCAGGTAGCAGACGCCGAGTGTGTTGGCCAGGTTGACCATGAGTCGGCTGGTCAGTGCCCAGCGGAAGTCGGGTCCGCGCGGAGCCGCTCGCATGCCCCGCCGGGGCGACCACAGGGAGGACGGGGGCGCGGCGACCGGCGCGGTGTCGCGGTAGCGGAGGATGAAGGGGATCGCGCAGAGGACGAGCGCGGCGGCCAGCATGCGGTAGGTCTGGGCGCTGTTCAGTCCGAACGCGCTGACTGCGGCGATCCCGGCCACGATGCCGACGGCTTGCGGGGCGTACATCGCTCCGGAGATCATGCCCCGTTGCCCCTCGGGTACCTGGTCGGCCACGGTGGCGGTCAGTCCCGCCGTAGTGGCGCTGATGCCGACGGTGACCCACAGCCACGCCAGGCCCAGCCCGATCGGGGTGGCCTGGAAGCCCGCGAGGACGAGGCCGGCGGCCGTGAGGGCGACACCGGCGGCCATCCACACCCTGCGCCGCCCCCACCGCGAACGCGTCCGGTCGCACAGCGCTCCGCACAACGGCAGAGTGAGCAGGGAGATCACCGCGGCCGCACCCGTGATCGCGCCGAAGTCCCGGATCTTGTGCGCGGGGTCGATCCGCTCCAGTTCGTCGGGAAGGGTCAGCTGGACCGGCACGAACTGGGCCGCCCAGAAGCCCAGCCACGCCAGGCTGAAGCGAGCGGTCCAGCCGCGCGAGACCCGCTCGGTCGGCTCCGCGCCGGCCGGCGGCTGCGTCTGCGGCAGGGCGGCCGCTGCTTCCTCGTACATGGCCACGGACTAGTCGAAGAGGTCGGGTTCGAGGCTGGTGATCTGGTCCCACAGCGGCCGGAACTGGAACCAGCCGGGCAAGGGGCCGGCGATCTGTTCGCGTACGGTCGTCGCGGTGTCGGCGTCGATCAGCGTCGGGGTGCCCGCGGCCATGGCCAGCAGCTGGGCCTGACAGCTGCGTTCCATGGTGATGAAGTACCAGGCTGCCTCGGCGACGGAGGCACCGACGGTCAGCAGTCCGTGGTTCTTCAGGATCACCGCCTTCTTGTCACCCAGGGCGACGCCGATCCGGCGCCCTTCCTCGGTGTCGTTGACGACGCCGCGGTAGTCGCTGTAGATGCCGTGGTCCTCGTAGAAGGCGCAGGCGTCCTGGGTGATCGGGTCGAGCGGGATGCCGAGTGTGGAGAAGGACTTGCCGTGGAGGGAGTGGGTGTGTGCGGCGGCGACCACGTCGGGGCGGGCGCGGTGCACCTCGGAATGGATGCAGAACGCGGCGCGGTTGACGGGGCGGCGGCCTTCGACGACCTTGCCGGCGTGGTCGACGAGGATCAGGTCGGAGACCTTGATCTGGGAGAAGTGCATGCCGAACGGGTTCACCCAGAACCATTCGGGGTTCTCCGGGTCCCGGGCGGTGATGTGGCCGGCCACTCCTTCGGAGAAGCCGAACCGCGCGAAGAGCCGGAAGGCGGCGGCCAGTTCCTGCTTGCGCACCTCCCGCTCCTCCTCGACCGTCAAGTCGGTCCGGGGCAGGGGAAGTTCGAGGCCCTCCGGCAGGGGTCCGACGGATGCTTTCTGCTGCTCGGTCATTTCGATCGTCATGGGGGTTGGTTCCTTTCGGGGATGGTGAGAGCGGCGGGGTCTCAGCGGGTGCGGAAGCGTCCGCCCAGGACGTCGACGAGCCGCAGGACGAAGCGGTATCCGCTCGGCCGGAACGGCATCATGTGCACGTCGCGGCGCAGCGGGTGCTTGTTGACCATGACCGACTGGGTCTTGGTGTACTTGCGGATGCCTTCGGCGCCGTGACGTACGCCGAGCCCGGACTGGCGCCAGCCGCCCATGGGCAGGCCGAGGGCGAGGTAGTTGGACTGGGTGTCGTTGACGGTGACGGCGCCGACCTTCAGCCGGGCGGCGATGGCGCGGGCGCGGCGGGTGTCGCGGGTGACGATGGAAGCCTGGAGGCCGTAGTCGCTGTCGTTGATCAGGCGTACGGCTTCCTCGGCGTCGCGGACCTTCATGATCGGCAGGGTCGGGCCGAAGGTCTCCTCGCGCATGCAGCGCATGGTGTGGTCGACGTCGACCAGGACGGTCGGGGGGTAGAACCGGCCGGGGCCTTCGAGGGGGCGGCCACCGGTGAGGACGCGTGCGCCCTGGGCGACGGCGTCCTTGACGTGGTCGTCGATGACGTCGAGTTGGGGCGGGTGGGTGATGGCGCCGATGTCGGCGGTGCCGAGTCCGCCGGGCCGGCCCACCGTGAGCCGTTCGGTCAGTTCGCGTACGCGGGTGACGAACTCCTCGTAGAGCGGTTCCTCGACGTAGACCCGTTCGATGGAGGTGCAGGTCTGCCCGGCGTTGAAGAAGGCGCCGTGCACGGCGACGTTCACCGCGCGGTCCAGCGGGGCGTCGGCGAGCACCAGCAGGGCGTCCTTGCCGCCGAGTTCGAGGGAGCTGGGGACCAGGCGCTCGGCCGCGCGGGCGGCGACCTTGCGGCCGGTGGCGGTGGAGCCGGTGAACATCACGAAGTCCGCCTCGTCGGCGAGGGCCCGGCCGGTGGCGCCCGCGCCGGGGATGACCTGGAAGACGCCGGGCGGGTAGCCGCAGTCGCGGATCATCTCGCGCATCAGCAGCCCGGTCAGCGGGGTCTCCTCCGACGGCTTGAGGACCACGGCGTTCCCGGCCGCCAGGGCGGGGATCGCGTCGCCGAAGGAGTTGATCAGGGGTTGGTTCCAGGGGCCGATCACGCCGACGACGCCGACGGGCTCGCGGCGCGTGTACATGGTGCGGCCGAGGACGAACGGGGAGAGGGAGCGTACCCGGCGGGTGCGCAGGTGGGCCGGGGCGGTGCGCGCCCAGTAGGACATGGCCGTGACCATGTAGACGAACTCGATGACGGCTTCCTCGCGGGCCTTGCCCGTCTCGCCGACGATCGTGTCGATCACGCGGTCGCGGTTGTCGAGCAGCCATCGTCGGCTGGTGGCGAAGACGGCGCGACGGCCGCGGAAGCCGAGCGCGCGCCAGGCGGGCTGGGCCGCGCGGGCGGCCTTCACCACCGTGTGCACTGCGGCCGGGTCGGTGACGGCGACGTCGGCAAGCTGCTTGCCCGTCGCGGGATCCAGGACCGGGAGCGACTCCTCCTTGCGGCCGGTAGTCGGAGTGGGGCTTTCTTCGATGGGCACGACCATGGGCTCTCCAGCCGATCGCTGAGGGCGGGCGTTCGTCCCAGGATGAGGACCCCGAGAGAAGTAAGTCAAGCGTCCAAGACGCTTGACTTACTTCTGAACGGTGGGCGACCGTAGCGGAAACCCAACGCCTGGCACGACCACCCTCAGGAGGCAGGAGTGCGACCAAAGGCCACTGTTGTTCTGGATGGATTCGGCGTTCTGGAATCGTTGCGCTGGCACGACGACGCGCTGTGGTTCTGCGATCTCGCCCACGGAACGGTGCACCGCTGGGACACCGTCGGCCGGCCCGAGATGATCGTGGAGGTCCCCGGCCGGGCGGGCGGCCTCGGCTTCCTGCCCGACGGCCGGATGCTGGTCGTCTCGATGGAGGGGCGCTGCGTCTACCGGCAGGAGCCCGACGGCACCCTGGTCGTGCACGCGGACCTCAAGGACATCGCCGGCGGCAACGTCAACGACATGTTCGTCGACAAGCAGGGCCGCGCCTACGTCGGAAACTTCGGATTCGACTACCACGCCTTCATCAGCGAAAAGCCCAACTCCATGATCTACGCGCCCCCGGGTGTCCCCAAGGCGCCGATCGCGTGCTACTCGCCGGAGGGCGAACTCCTCGGCCTGAGCGAGCCGATGGTCTTCCCCAACGGCCTGTTCCTCACGGACGACGGACAGACCATGCTGGTCGCCGAGACACTGGCGATGCGCCTCACAGCGATGCCCGTGCTGCCGGACGGACAACTGGGCCCGCCGCGCCTGTGGGCTCCCTTGATCGAATCCTGGCTGTGGAAGGCCGTCAACAACCCCGGTCCGATCGGCCACATCACCCGCCGCGTCTCGGCTCTCCTTGACCACCAGGCGATCGCGGATCGCTCCAGCAGCCCCATCGCCCCGGACGGCATCGCCCCCGGCAAGGACGGCACGGCCTGGGTCGCCAACGCCCTGCGCGGCGAGTGCGTCCGGGTCGGCCCCGGCGGCACCGTCCTGGACCGCGTCGCCACCAGCCAGCGGACACTCAGCTGCCTGGTCGCCCCCGGCCCCGGAGGCGACACCCTCTACGCCGCGACCATCGCCACCGACCATCCGCCGCGTGCGGCGCAGCTCAACGCGTCGCGGCTGGAGGCGTACGTCCTGCCGTCCTGATCACGGACTTCGTCAACCCGGCTCACTTCTCAGGGAGTTCACATGCACGGACACCAGATGGACGGCGCCCTTCCCGTCCACGGCAACACGTACGGCGGGAGGCTGCGATGAGTGTCGTCCTGATCACCGGCGCGGCCAGCGGGATCGGCGCCGCGACCGCACGGGAAGCGGTACGGCGCGGCCACCGGGTCGCCCTCGCCGACATCGACATCGCCGGCGCCAGCCTGCTGGCCACCGTACTGGGCTCCGCCGCCTGCGCGGTCGAGCTGGACATCCGCGACGAGGACGCCTGGGAGGCGGCCTTCGACACCGTCGCGTCCCGGCTCGGGCCCGTCGAGGTCCTCATCAACAACGCCGGGATCATCCACACGGGCTATGCGCGGCAGTTGTCGATGGCCCAGCACCGCCACATGGTGGAGGTCAACCTGATCGGCCCGATGGCCGGAATGATGGCCGCACTGCCCCGGATGCGCACGCAGGGCCACGGGCACATCATCACCGTCTGCAGCATGAGCTCGTTCATGCCACTGATCGGTTACACCAGCTACGGCGCGACCAAGCACGGGCTGCGCGCCTTCCATCACAGTGTCGCCATCGAGGAGCAGGGCGGACCGGTCACCTTCAGCATCGTGCATCCGCCCAGCACCCGCACCCCCATGCTGGAGCAGGAGATCGCCGATCCCAGCTCGGTGATCGCTTTCGCCGAGAAGTCGCTCAGCCCGGAGCAGGTCGCCTCGGTGATCGTCGACGCGATCGCGAAGAAGCCCGTCGAGGTCGTCCAACCCGCCCTCGCCGGACGCTTCCAGCGGGCTGTCGGCGTGTTCCCCCGGCTCATGCACTTCGCGATTCCCAAGGTGGCGGCGATGGCCAAGCGCCGCAGCCCCGGTGCCGGTCCGGCCCCCGTCACGGCGCGCGAGCAGGGAGGCAGCAGGTGACCCTCGAAACCTTCACCACCAGGACCCCTTCGGCGCCGGCGCAGCAGGGGCAGGTCGACCGGATGCGGGCAGCCACCGCAGGCCTGGAACCCCCCTTCGGCGTCATCGACCTGGACGCCTTCGACGCCAACGCCCTCGACCTCGAACGCCGAGCTCTCGGCAAGCCCATCCGGCTGGCAAGCAAGTCGCTCCGCTCCCGCGCGCTCATCCGGCGCGCCCTGGACCGCCCGGGATTCCAGGGCATCCTCGGCTTCACCCTGCCCGAAGCACTGTGGCTGGCCGACGAGTTCGACGACATCGTCGTCGGCTACCCCACCGCGGACCGCACCGCCCTGCGCGAACTGGCCGACGACGAACGGCTCGCCTCCCGCATCACTCTGATGGTCGACTCCGTCGACCATCTCGACCTCATCGACGCAGCAACCGGCCCCCGGCGCACCCGCATTCGCGTCTGCCTGGAGCTGGACGCGGCCCTGCGCCTGGCCGGCGGCCGCCTCCACCTCGGCCCGCGCAGGTCCCCAGTGCACACCCCGCAGGAGGCGGCCGAGTTCGCACGCGAGGTCGCGTCCCGACCGGGCTTCGAACTCACCGGAATCATGGGCTACGAGGGCCAGATCGCGGGCCTCGGCGACAACCAGCCCGGCTCCCGGCTCAAGCGGGCCGTCCTGCGGGCGATGCAGCGCGCCTCCGCCGAGGAACTGCGCGAGCGGCGGGAAGCGGCGGTCGAAGCCGTACGCGCGGTGACGCCGCTGCGGTTCGTCAACGGCGGCGGAACCGGCAGCCTGGAAACCACCACACGGGAAGAAGCCGTCACCGAACTCGCCGCCGGATCGGGCCTGTACGGTCCCGGCCTGTTCGACTTCTACCGCACGTTCCGCCCCACCCCGGCGGCGTTCTTCGTGCTGCCCGTCGTACGCCGCCCCTCCGCGCAGATCGCCACCCTCCTGGGCGGTGGCTGGGTGGCATCCGGCCCGCTCGGCAAAGACCGGCTGCCCACGCTGGCCTGGCCTCCGGGACTGCGCGTCACCGGCACCGAGGCCTTCGGGGAAGTGCAGACGCCCCTGGTGGGCAAGCCCGCGCAGGTCCTGCGCATCGGCGACCGGGTGTGGCTGCGGCACGCGAAGGCCGGTGAACTGTGCGAGCGGGTCGGCGAACTGCACCTGGTAAGCGGCAGCGAAGTGGTGGAGACCGTACCCACGTACCGGGGCGAGGGCCGCCACTTCCTGTGACCGGCCATCCTCACGCGAAGGGATATCACGGCGCGCATCACCGACCGGACGTTCCTGATCGTCGGCGTCTCCTCGGGAATCGGCGCCGAGGTAGCGCTCGGCGGGAAGGGCCAGCCGCGGCCCGCGCCCTGTCTGCGGACGCCTTTGGCGAGAGGACGGGCAGGAGTGAGCCGGGCCCGCGCGGTCGGGCTCGCGGACGGCGGCCCGTGGTGTCAGGGGGTTTGGGTTCCGGGGCGGGTGAGGCGGACCATGGCGCGGTACAGAGCGGTGGGTGCGGGGGCGTCCGGCAGGGGCGGGGCATCGGTGCCGGGGGTGGCGAAAGCGCGGAGCAACTGGCCGACCAGACGGTGCCAGCTGTCGGGGGCCGCGTCGCCGGTGGCGGCGATGACGCCGGCGTTGGCCATGAGCAGGATGACGAGATCCTGGTGGGTGAAGTCCTCGCGCAGGTGCCCGGAGCCCTGAGCGCGGGCGATGAGTTCGACGACGCCGTGGTAGGAGGCGGCCCGGCTCTCTTCGAGGGCCTTGGCGGCGGGGAAGGTCATGGTCAGGACCTCGGCGAAACCACGGTCGGCGGCCTGCATGGCGCAGATGGCTTCGATGTAGCGGGCGAAGCCGTGCCAGGGGTCGGGGTCGGCCAGAGCCTCGGTGACGGCGGTGGCGTAGGCGTCCATGCGGTCGGCGAAGACCGCGGTGATGAGTTCCTCCCGCGTGGCGAAGCGGCGGGAGAGGGTTGCCTTGCCGACGCCGGCCTCGCGGGCGACGGAGGCCATGGAGACGCCGAGACCGTCAGTTGCGTAGAGGCGGCGGGCGGCGGCCAGGATGCGTTCGCGGTTGCGTTCGGCGTCGGCGCGCAGACCCGGTTCGGGCTGTTGGCCTGGAGGTTCGGCGGGAACTGCGGAGGCGGTCATGCCCCCACTGTAACCGAAGTGGGACGCCCTTCCCGTTTATGTTGCTACGCTGGCATCGTGGAAACGGGAAGGCCGTCCCACTTTTGCTGAAGGAGATCGTCGTGCGCGCTGTAACCCTGGGCTCCGTCCCCGCCACTCCTGTCGTGAGCGACGTCGACACCCCGCACCCGCAGGCCGGTGAGCTGCTGGTGAAGGTGGCCGCCTCCTCCGTGAACGGCTTCGACGCCGGCACCGCCGCCGGCTACCTGCAGGGCATGATGGAGCACCGCTTCCCCCTCGTGATGGGCAAGGACTTCGCGGGCACCGTCGAGGCCCTCGGCGACGGTGTCGACAGCTTCGTGGTCGGTGACGCGGTCTTCGGCGTCGTGATGAAGCCCTTCCTGGGCACCGGCTCGCTGGCCCAGTACGTCACCGTGCCCGCCGGATACGGCGTCTGTCCGATCCCTGAGGGCCTGAGTGCCCAGGACGCGGGTGCCCTGGGCCTGGCCGGCACGGCCGCGCTGGACAGCGTGAACGCGGTGGACCCGGGCAAGGGCGAGACTGTGCTGGTCTCCGGCGCCACCGGTGGCGTGGGCTCGCTGGCCGTGCAGATCGCCGCCGCGCGGGGCGCGCAGGTGATCGCCACCGCCCGCCCCGGCGCGGAAGCCGGCTTCGTCACCGGCCTGACCGGCTCAAAGATCCACCTGGTCGACTTCACCGGTGACCTGGAGGCCCAGGTGCGGGAGATCGCGCCCGGCGGTGTGGACGCGGTGCTGCACCTCGCGGGCGACGGCGCCCAGCTCGCTGGGCTGCTGCGGCCGGGCGGGCGGATCGCCTCGACCCTCGGCTTCGGCCCGGACGCCGTCGAGGGCCAGGAGATCACCGCGCATGCGGTGATGGCCGACGCCAACGCGCAGACTCTCGCCACCCTGGCCGCCGACGCCGTCTCCGGCGCGCTGCGCGTCCCGGTCACCGCCTCCTACGCCCTGGAGCAGGCCCCCGACGCGCTGGCCGCATTCGGCGCCGGTGCGCTCGGCAAGCTCGCCATCACCTGCTCCTGAACCGACCCGTCCCCGCCCGCACCACTCACGGAAGAGATCTGATCATGCCCACTCTCGCCATCGTCGGCGCCGGCTCCGGCATGGGCCTGGCCATCGCCCGCACCTTCGGTAAGCGCGGCTTCGACGTCGCCCTCATCGCCCGGACCAAGGAGAAGCTGGACGCCCTCGTCGCCCAGCTCGGCCAGGAGGGCATCACGGCCGCCGCGTTCCCCGCCGATGTACTGGACCGCGCTTCCCTCACCGCCGCCCTCGACGCGGCCAAGGCGCGCTTCGGCGGTATCGACGTACTGGAGTACTCCCCGGCGCCGCACTCGCCGGTGCCCGGCTTCACCACCGCCACCCCGAGCGAGGTGACGGTGGAAAACCTCCAGCCGCTGATCGAGTACCTCTTCTACGGCGCCGTCACCGCCGCCCGTACGGTGCTGCCCGCCATGCGGGAGGCCGGAGCCGGGACGCTGCTGTTCACCACCGGCGGGGGCTCCATCCATCCCGTCCCGATGTTCGGCAACGTCAACGCCGCGGCCGGTGCGCTGCGCAACTGGGTGCTCAACCTCCACAACGAACTGGCCGGCAGCGGTGTGTCCGCCGCACACGTGGCGATCAACACCTGGATCGGTGAGGGCGGCCCCGAGGGTATTCCTGCGGCCACGCCCGAACAGATCGCCCCCCTGTACTGGGACCTGTACGAACGCCGCGACCAGTCCGAACTCGTCTTCAACGGCTGACCAGCAACCCGCCGCCCGGGGAGGGAGCGTTCACCCGCCCCCTCCCCGCCTCTTGCCTCGAAGGATGTCTGCTGCCATGAACGTCTTCCTGTGGATCGTGCAGGCCGTGCTGGCCGCCATGTTCGCCATGGCGGGAATCATGAAGTCCACCCAGCCCAAGGACCAGCTTGTCGACAAGCTCCCCTGGGCAGCCGATTTCTCGCCCGCCACCGTGCGCTTCATCGGCATCGTCGAGTTCGCCGCTGCCCTCGGCCTGATCCTGCCCGCCGCCACCGGCATCGCTCCCGTCCTGACCCCGCTGGCCGCGACCGGACTGGCCGTCACGATGATCCTCGCCGCGATCACCCACGCCCGCCGCAGGGAATCCTCCGCGATCGGCTTCAACGCCGTCCTGTTGGCCCTGGCCGCCCTGATCGCCTGGGGACGCTTCGGCCCCTACAGCTTCTGACCCCCACCCGCCCCCGCCCCCACTTTTCTGTCAAGGAGACATGCCGTGCAGATCCACGCGCTGGGCTACCTCGGATTCGAATCCCCCCGCTACGAGGATTGGCTGACCTTCGGCCCCGAGATATTCGGCCTCCAGATCGGTGAACGCGGCGCCGACGGCACCGTGCACCTGCGGATGGACGACCGCCACCGCCGCATCTCCATCCACCCCGGTGACGAGGAACGCCTCGCCTACGTCGGCTGGGAGCTTGCGGGGAAGGCCTCGTTCACCACAGCCGTCGAAGAGCTGACCGACAAGGGCTACACCCCCCACGTCGGCACCGCCGAGGAGTGCGCCGAGCGGCAGGTGCAGGGCCTGGCCCGCTTCAAGGACCCGTTCGGCTTCTCCCACGAGATCTTCTACGGCGCCACCTTCACCGCCGGATCGTTCCTGCCCGGCAAGCCCATGGCCGGCACCTTCGTCGCCGGAGCGGACGGGGTGGGGCACGTCGTGTTCGTCGTCCCCGAGATCACCCCAGAGCTGGAGGAGTTCACCACGGGTGTACTCGGCCTGGAACTCTTCGGCGGCTGGACCGCCACCACCCCCGACGGCAGCGTCTCCGGCCCCCAGTTCTACCGCTGCAACCCGCGCACCCACTGCCTGGGCTACGTCGGCGTCCCCGGCATGAAGGGTGTCCAGCACATCGCGATCGAGTCCACCCACCTCGATGACGTCGGCCGCGCCTGGGATCTGGTCCAGGTACGGGAGCTGCCCGTCACCGTCACCCTGGGGCGGCACATGTCCGACACTCTCATCTCCTTCTACATGCGCTCACCCACTGGCTTCGACATCGAGTTCGGCGCCGGCGGGGAACTCCTGGACGACACCTTCGTACAGACCAACCCCTCCCACTCCGAAGCCTGGGGCCACAAGTTCGTCGCCGACGGCTGGGCCCCCACCGTCCGCCCCCTCACCTCCTGACCACCCCACCGGCACGGAGCCACCCCTGACGCGTGTCACCGTCTTCGGTGCGCCCGGCGGCATCGGCCGCCTCGTCGTCCAGTAACTACTGGACCACGGCCGCCAGGTCACCGCCCTGGTACGCACTCGCGGCAAGCCAAGCTGATGTTTCCCGCGCCCCGGCCGAGCTGACCGGCATGACCAAGGCGGTCACCCACTCCAGCCTTGACTACACGATCGCCCGGATCACCAACCCCACCGACAAGCCCGCCACCGGCCGCATCAAGACCGGCCCCCTCGGGCACGACACGATCGGCTCCGCCATGACCCGCGCGGACATCGCCGCCTCCCTCGTCTCCCAGCTCACCGACACCCGCTACCGGCGCGCCATGCACGCCATCAGCAACTGACACCCACCCCGGGGTGGTACCGCGCCGGCCACAGCTTCGCCGACACCACCCCGGGAACCGTGAGGAGCCCGCCGTGGAACTCGGCATCCTGTCCCTGTCCGACCTCCAGACCGACCCCTCCACCGGCAAGCTCCACAACCCCGCGACCCGAACCCGGGAGATCGTCTCCTACGGCATCGCCGCCGATCAGGCGGGACTGGACGTGTTCGCGCTCGGCGAGCACCACAGTCCCGACTTCGCCGTCGCCAACCCCGCCGTCCCCCTGGCCGCCATCGCCCAGGCCACCACGAACATTCGCCTCACCAGCGCCGTCTCCGTCCTGTCCACCCTCGACCCGGTCCGCCTCCACCAGGACTTCGCCTCCCTCGATCTCGTCAGCGACGGCCGCGCCGAGATCATCGCCGGACGCAGCGCCTTCCTCGAAGCCTTCACCCTCTTCGGCATCGACCCCGCCGACTACGACACCGTCTTCGCCGAGAAACTCGACCTCCTGCTCGCGATACGCGACAACGAGCACGTCACCTGGACCGGCCGCCACCGCCCGGCCCTTGACGGCCTTCCCGTCCCGCCCCGCCCACAGCAGACCCGGCTGCCCCTGTGGCTCGGCGTCGGAGGCACCCCCGCCAGCGCCGAACGCGCCGGACGCCTCGGCCTGCCCATGGTGCTGGGCCTTATCGGAGGCGACATCCGCCGTGCCCGCCCACTCGTCGAGCACTACCGCACCGTCGGTCAAGCGGCGGGTCACCCCGCCGAAGCCCTCAAGCTGGGCCTCACCAGCCACTTCTACGTCGGTAAGACGTCACAGGGTGCCCGCGAGGAGCTGTATCCGCACTACCGGGAATATCTGCGGCCCAAGACGCCCGGCGGGCGCGGCTGGCTGGTCGGCCCCGACGAGTACCGGACCGCCGCAGGCCCCTTCGGCGCGCTGATGGCCGGCAGCCCCCAGGAAGTCATCGACAAGATCCTCACCGAACACGAACTGCTCGGCATCGACCGCTTCATGGGGCAGATCGACTTCGGCGGCATGCCCGCCCACATGGTGAGCGACTCCATCGAACTCCTCGCCACCGAAGTCACCCCCGTTGTCCGCCAGGAAACACGCGGGCCCGGCGGCTCTCACCATGACGTGCTTGCGCGGATCGCGAAGCCGAAACGGAAGTGAAGCTCGAGGCAGGGCAGGGCAGGGCAGTGCAGTGCAGTGCAGTGCCGGGGCGACGCGCAGGCCTTCGCCCCTGAGGACATCCCGCTGCTGCTCATGACCGACGTCGGGGTGATCCGTACGACCCGGAACACCGCTCAGCACGCCTGGCGGCGGCTGGTCGCCCATCCACTGGAGAGGGTCGTGGTGGCGGAGCCGCAGCGACGTCCTGACGCAGGGCAATGTTCTGGGGCTCAGCGAGAGGCCGAAGGGCACCCGCGTGGCCGTCCTCGTCGGTCATGTCATCAGCGTCCTGCCGCCACCACAGGACGCTCCAGCTGAGCGAGCAGTTCGGCCTGCCTGGCGCGGTAGGCCGCGACATTGGCCAGCTTGATGTGCTCGTAGCCGCGGACCATGTCCGGCAGAGCGGCCAGTTCGACGACCGTGTCCGGGCCGCTGTGGAATCCCTCGGTGTCCAGCGCCCGCAGCACGGCGTCGCGGTACTCCTCGACAAGTGCCCGCTCCACCCTTCTCACGCCCGCGTAGCCGAAGATGTCCAGACGGGTGCCGCGCACCTTGCGCATCGAGCGCAGGACACGCAACGCCGGCCGGGACCGAGGGCCGAGGCTGATCTTCCGCTTCATCCCCAGCGCCCTCAGCACCGGAGGGTGCAGTTGGAAGGCGAACCGTGAGCCCTCACCGAACTGCGCCTCGATCTCGGTCTCCAGATCCTCGTCGAGGTGGAGCCGGGCGACCTCGTACTCGTCCTTGTAGGCACCGAGCAGAAGGATGTTGGCGTACTGGTCATCGCCGAACAGGTCCTCGGCCAGCCTGCGCGCGTCCACGTAGAAGGCGTGTGCGCTGGCGCCGTCGACCGCCGCGCGGACGCTGCTCTGCTCCGGGAAGGACACGGTCGTATCGATGATCATCTTGCCGGTGGGCGCCTCGGTGGTCGACACCACCGCGACCGTACGGTGCGGGTCCGCCGCCGCCAGATACTGTGCGTCGGTTCCGACCAGCGCGTCGCAGGCCAGGTAGAGGTCGCACTCCGCGTCGGCCAGCTTCGGGGCCTGTTCCACGACGGCCGAGGTGACCTTGACGTCCGAGACCACGGCGCCGCCCTTCTGGGCGAGCCCGGTCTGGTCGAGGGTACGGACCTGCTTTCCGTCGACCACGGCGGCGATGGCGAGGATCTGCGCCACGTGACCACTCCGGTGCCGCCGACGCCCGTGATCCGCACGGTGAAGTCCTCGTTCTTGACGCGTCGTTCGGGTTCGGGCAGTGCCTCGGCAAAGAGCCCTGCGGTTTCCTGTTGCTTGGGCTTGCGGCCACTGGGCACCACGGTCATGAAGGAGGGGCAGTCCCCGGCCAGGCACGAGTAGTCGACATTGCACGAGGACTGGTCGATCCGCGTCTTGCGGCCGAACTCGGTCTCCACCGGCTGTACGGACAGGCAGTTGGACTTCACCCCGCAGTCGCCGCAGCCCTCGCACACCCGCTCGTTGATGACGACCTTGGCCGCCGGGGTCTCCATCTTGCCGCGCCGCCGCTTGCGGCGTTTCTCAGCCGCGCACTCCTGGTCGTGAATCAGCACCGTGACGCCGGGGGTCGCGGCCAACTCCTCCTGGCTATGCATCAGTTCGTCGCGGTGGCGCACCTCCACCCGCCTGGGCGTCCTCGCCTTGCGCAGTCGCTCGGGGTCCTCGGTGGTGATGATCACCTTGGCGGCGCTTTCGATGAGCAGCAGTTGCGCCACCCGGTCGACGGGCAATGCGCCGACCGCGTCCTGGCCGCCGGTCATCGCCACCGCGGAGTTGTACAGCAGCTTGTAGGTGATGTTGATGCCCGCGGCGACCGCCGCACGCACCGCGAGACTTCCGGAGTGCATGAAGGTGCCGTCTCCGATGTTCTGCACGAAGTGCTTGTGGTCGGTGAAGGGCGCCATCCCGATCCACTGGGCGCCCTCACCGCCCATCTGGGTGAGCCCGGTGACCGTGCCCACCTGGTCGGGCTCCATGAAGACGGCCATGGTGTGGCAGCCGATCCCGGCGCCGACCAGCGAGCCCTCCGGGACCTTCGTCGAGGAGTTGTGCGGACAGCCCGAGCAGAAGTACGGGGTCCGGGTCGCTCCCAGCAGCGGCAGCTGGACGCGCTCGTGGCGCCGCCGCTCGCGCCAGGCGGTGACCGGCTCGATGTCCCCGTACTGCGGCGCCGACAGCCGCCGCCCGAGCCCGGCCGCGACGGAGTCGGCGCTCAGCTCGCCGGCCTGGCTGAACAAGGTGGTTCCGTCGGGTGCGGTCTTGCCGTGCACGGTGGGCGCGCCGGACACCCCGTACAGGATCTCCTTGACGGCGGACTCCAGGAAGGACCGCTTCTCCTCGACGACGATGATCTCGGTCAGCCCGTCGGCGAACTCGCGGACGATGCCGGGGTCCACGGGGTGGATGGCGCCCAGCTTCAGCAGCCTGATCCCGTAACGCTCCAGGGCCGCCTCGTCCAGGCCGAGGGTGTGCAGCGCCTGCTGGAGGTCCAGGTAGGGCTTGCCCGCCGTGATGATGCCGATCCGGTCGCCCGGCCGGGCACCGCCGATGATCCGGTTGACACCGCTGGCCCGTACGTACTCCAGGGCGAGCGGCAGCCGCTCGGTGAACAGGCTGCGTTCCAGGGCGGCGAGACTGGCCCCGAGCAGGTGAGTGCTGGGCTTGTGCGTGTACGGCTTGGTGAAGCCCAGTGGCGTCAGGACGGGCGGGGCCCAGTCGCTCCGTACGACCGCGGTGCCGGCGGCGTCCGCGACATTGGTGACGATCTTCATCGAGGCCCAGACTCCGCTGGCGGACAGCTCGACAGCATGCAGGCCATGGTCGAGGACATCCTGCGGGTCGGCCGGGTAGAAGATCGGGATCGCCAGGTCGGCCAGGGTCAGTTCCGAGGCACAGGGCACCGTGGAGGACTTGGCGACCGGGTCGTCACCGACGAGAGCCACCGCACCGCCGCGGGGATCGGTGCCCGCGAGGTTCGCGTGCCGGAAGGCGTCGCTGGCGCGGTCGAGGCCGGGTGACTTGCCGTACCAGATTCCGGTCACGCCGTCCGGCCGCAGGTTGCCGACGGTGCCCGCGAGCTGGCTGCCCATGACGGCGGTGGTGCCCAGTTCCTCGTTGAGACCGGGCCGGTGTACGACGTCGTAAGGGGTGAGCAGCTTCGAGCGGCGGGCCAGCTCCAGGTCGAATCCCGCGAGCGGGGACCCCTCGTAGCCCGAGACGAACGCGGCGGTGATCCGTCCGTTGCGCCGGTCATGCCTGGCCCGGTCGAAGAGCAGACGCACAAGGGCCTGGACCCCGGTGAGACAGACCGTGCCGTCCTCGCGCAGATAGCGGTCTTCAAGAGTGAAGTTGTCTTCCGTGCGTGTCCCGGTCACCGCAGCTGGCATGTGGCACCGCCCGAGTTTCTGATATCCACACGATCTATTGGTCAATTGGACCGGATGATAGGCTCCGCTTGCTCCAATGGGTCAATGTCCCGGGCCCTTGACTGGGCCAACGGCACAGTTCTCCCCGTACGTTGCCTGGAGGGGAAGGGCCATCGGTACAACCATGGACATCGACGATCTGGACAGTGCACTTCTTCGCCTGCTCCTCGAAGAACCGCGGGCCGGCATGCGGGAGTACGCGCGCATCCTCGGGGTGGCCCGGGGAACGGTGCAGAGCCGGCTGACCCGCCTGGAGCGCGAGGGCGTGATCACGAGCCTGGCGCCCCGGCTCAGCCTCGCCGGAATGGGTTATCCCGTGCTCGCGCTGATCCATCTCCACCTGGCACAGGGCATGTTGGAGGAGGTAACGACGCATCTCGGCGCGATCGCGGAGGTGATCGAGGCACACAGCATCGCCGGTGAGGGCGACCTGGTGTGCCGGGTGGCCGCCCACGACAACACCCATCTGGAGGACGTCATCCAGCAGCTCATCAGGCTTCCCGGTGTCGTTCGTACGAAGACAGAGGTCGCGCTCAGCGAACGCGTCTCCTATCGTCTGCTCCCCCTGGTCGTCAAGGCAGGCAGGCGAGGCGCGCCGCCCAAGGGGTAGCGGCGGCGAGTTCCAGGTGCCGCTGGAGCAGGTGCTCGGTGTGGGCGTGAGCATTCCCGGCCAGGTAGGGCCGGACGGCAGAGCGTCCGTCTTCGCGTCGAACTGGAACTGGCGCGACGTGCCGCTGCGCGACATGCTCGCCGAGCGCATCCCCCTGCCCGTCCACTTGGACAACCCACTGCGCGCGAGCACCGTTGCCGAACTGTGGTTCGGCGCGGCGCGGGACCGGGAGAACGTCGCCGTGCTCACCCTCGGCACCGGCGTCGGAGCGGGCCTCGCCATCCGCGGCACGGTCTACCACGGCGCCACCAACACGGCCGGCGAGTGGGGACACACCAATCTGGTCATCGACGGCCGCCAGTGCCGCCGCGGGTGCGTGGGATGCGTGGAAGCCTACGTCGGCGCCCCCGGCATCATGCATCAGCTGGAAGAGATCGCGCCGGACAGCCCCCTGCTCCGGCCCGACGACCAGACCGCCACCATCAACGCGCTGGCCGCCGCCCTGGCGGCGGGCGATCCCGTCGCCGAACAGGTGATCGCAGCCACGGGCCGCTACCTCGGGATCGCCATCGCCAACATGGTCAACCTGTTCAATCCCCAGATCATCGTCCTCACCGGCTGGGTGGCCGACAGTGTGGGGGGGCACCTCATCCGCCATGCCCGTGCCACGGCGGAGCGCTACGCCCTTGAGGAGCCGTGGGAAGGCACCGAGATCGCGCTGTGCGCCATCGACCGCAATCCGGTGAGCCTCGGTGCGGCCACCCTGGTGATGGAGGGCTTCCTCTCCGCGGCCACCACGAACGGCCGCCGCTGAGGGCGCGGGCCGCATCGCAGCGCCCGGCGTCGCGCGGGACGGCGCCGGAAGCCCAAGGCCGGCGAGCCCGTCGCGCTGGCGATCTGCCGTGTTCCGGGAGGCCTCCTTCGACCCGAGACAGCGCCGCCATCCGCTCCTTGTTCGGCGCCCGCCGGGCCGGGTTGATCAGGGGGTGACCGTCAGCGACACGACCAGGTCCAGCGCGTCGAGGCGGGCCTGCGTCCGGAGGTTGCGCACCATCGTGGTCAGCGGTTCGGTCTTCCGTGACTCCGGGAGCCGCTCGATCGTCTGGGCACGCTCGGTCAGTGTGTGCCGAGCGTGCCGTGGCGGGCCCGGTGTTGGCGGATGTCGTCGTGGTGGGTGGCGGCCCAGTCGATCAGGGAGGCCACGATGTCGTTGAGGCTGGTGCCCAGGGGGGTGAGGGCGTACTCCACGCGCGGCGGCACCTCGGCGTAGGCGGTCCTGGTGACCAGGCCGTCCTCGTGGAGCTGGGCCAGAGTGCGCGAGAGCATGCGCTGGGAGATGCCGGGGATGGTGCGCTGCAGGTCGCTGTAGCGCAGCAGGCCGTCCTGCAGGGTCCCGATCACCAGCAGAGTCCACTTGTCCCCCACCCGGTCCAGGACCTGACGGATGAAGTCCGCGTGCTCGACCGGCATACGGGCGCAGGGCCCGGGGAGCGCGGCGGTGTCCTTCTGGGCTGCGGCGGCGTCCATTGCGGACATCCCCCTTCGGTAGCGGACACGGATGTTCCTTTTGTACGGCCTTCCATACTGGCGCATGATGGCGCTGCATACCAATCGTAAGTATTGGAGGTGAGCGCCATGAAGGTGGAGCTATGGTCCGAGATCACGTGCCCGTGGTGCGGTTTGGGCAGTCACCGGCTGGACATGGCTCTGGAGCGGTTCGAGCATGGCGACGAGGTCGAGCTGATCCACCGCTCGTTGCCTCTCTCCGACCATCTGTCGGTCGGTGGAGGGGTGAGCGTGCGCCAGGCCCTGAGGCAGCACCACGGCCTGGCCGACGACAGCCTGGAGGCGGGCCCCCGCCACGTCGAGGCCCTGGCCGCGCGGGAGGGCCTGGTGCCGTACACCGTGCTGGAGAACGAGGTCGGCAACACCCGGTGGGCGCACGAGTTCCTCGCCCACGCCTCCGCTCAGGGCAAGAACCGTGCGGCGTGGGACCGGATCTTCCGCTCCTACTTCGGCGAGGCCCGGTCGGTCTTCACCGTGGACGCGCTGCTCGACCTGGCCGACGAACTCGGCCTGGAGCGGAACGAGACGCGGCGAGTACTGGACGACGGCCGCTACCGGCAGCAGGTGCAGGACGAGGCACGCCAGGCACAGCGCCTGGGCGCCACCGGCGCGCCGTTCCTCGTCATCGACGGTCACTACGCCGTTCCCGGCGCCCAGGGCACCGACACCCTCCTGCGCACGCTGCGGCAGGCGTGGGACGAAACCCACCCGTCGCTCGCTGTGGCCGACAGCGGCGAGGGAGTGTGCGGGCCGGACGGCTGCGCGGTGCCCGCCACTCGCCCTGCCCGCGCCTGACCCCCGATCCACTCCCTGCTTCCGGCGGGCCTTGCGGCCGTCGCCGCAGGAACTCTCCCCCCACTCCCCCTTCGACATACACAGAGGTCACCATGTCCTACCTGTTGCACATCGACTCCTCCTCCCTCGGCACCGACTCGATCTCCCACCAGGTCGCCCTGTCCTTCCGTGACGCCTGGACCGGCGAGGTGGTCCACCGGGATCTCGCCACCTCACCGGTGCCCCACCTGAGCGCGGCGGGCCTGTCGGCCCGCGTCACCGATCCTGCCCGGCACACTCCGGAGCAGGCCGCGGCCGCCGCCGTCCAGGACGAGCTCGTCGAGGAGTTCCTGGGCGCGAGCGCCTATCTGTTCACGGTGCCGATGTACAACTACACGATGCCCTCGGTGTTCAAGGCGTGGATGGACCAGGTCCTGGTCGAGGGCCGCACCCTGGACTTCGTCAACGGGCCGGTGTCGATGGGCCGCCCGGCCGTGCTGGTCTCCGCCCGCGGCGGCGCTTACGGCCCCGGCACCCCCAACCATGGCAAGGACTACCTCGTGCCCGCGCTGGAGTCCGTCCTGGGCGATCCCCACACGCTCGGCCTCGACCTGACCACGGTGACTCCCGAGCTGACGCTGGCGCCCGTCAGGTCGGCGCTGTCGGGCCTGATCCCGCTGCACGAGGCGTCCCTGGCCGACGCGCACGAGCAGGCCCGTCGCCTGGCCGAGAAGATCGGCCAGCAGCTCGCCGCCTGACCCGGCCAGCTGGGGCCGTCGCGGTGGGCCACCACCGGCCCACCGCACTCCGGGCGGCCGTCCGCACTGCCCAGCGCCCACCGCAGGAGAACAGCGTGGGCTGGACCGACATCGCCCTGCCCAAGCGGCCCCAGTCACGCTCTTCTGGGCGGCCACGCCCGGCGCAAGGAGCCGCCATCCGCTTCAACGCCGTGCTGCTGATCCTGGCCGCCGTCGTCCTGTGGGGCTGGCCGGGCCCCCACACCTTTCGACCCCCACTTGGAGCACCTGATGCGTGTCACCGTCTTCGGCGCCAGCGGCGCCATCGGCCGCCTGGTCGTCCAGCAGCTGCTGGACGCCGGACACCACGTCACCGCCTACGTACGTACCCCCGCCAAACTCACCCCCGCCGACGCGAACCTGACCGTGGCCACCGGCCAGCTCTCCGACAGCCAGGCGGTCCGCAAGGCCGTGGCAGGCGCGGATGCGGTGATCAGCGCACTCGGCCCGTCGCTGGAGCGGTCCGTGAAGGGCATGGCCGTCACCGACGGCACCCGCACCATCGTCGAGGCGATGCGGGCCGAGGGCGTCACCCGGTTCATCGGCCTGGCCACGCCCTCCCTGGCTGATCCGCACGACAAGCCGCACTGGAAGCCCATCATCCTGCCCGTCATGGCCAAGCTCGCCTTCCCCAACGCGCTGGCCGAGCTGAAGGGCATGACGGAGGCGGTCACCTCCTCCCCACTCGACTACACCATCGCCCGGATCACCAACCCGGTCGACAAACCCGCCACCGGCCGTATCAAGTCCGGCTTCCTGGGCCACGACAAGGTCGCCTCCAAGATGACCCGCCCGGACATCGCCGCATTCCTCGTCTCCCAGCTCACCGACACCCGCTACCGCCGGACCATGCCCGCCATCAGCAACTGATCCCTCGGTACCGTTCCAAGTCAGTGAGCAGGAGTGAGTCTTGGACCCATACCTGGTCACTGCGGACATCCCGAACGGTGTTGGATGTCCTGGTCGCCCGCTTTCGCTCCGCGTCCGGTGACACGGATCGCGTCCGTGGTCCGGGAACGTGGGGGCGGGTTCCCTCACGCCGCCGGGGGTCCGAGGCGGCGCTGGCGGCGCTTGCGCGCATCAACGCCTGCTTTGCGCGCTGGATCCGCCAGAAGTACAAACGGCTCGCGGCGGAAGGCCCTTGCGAGGTGCAGGAGATCACGCGGGGGCACTCCCGCATGTTCGCGCACTGGCGCCATGTCACGGTGGCGATGCGGGTCTGATGGCCAGAACGACAAGAGCCGTGGAACGGGCGCCTGTTACGCCCTGTTCGGGGAGAGCCGAGGGATGAAATCCCCTCGGCTGCTCGGCAGTTCGTCGCCGACCATCAGCGCCGCTACGGCGTGAAGCGACTGTGCTCCATCGGCGGCATCGCCCGCTCCAGCTTCTCCTGCTGGTGCAGGACCGCAGCCCGCCAGGCAGCCGGCGGGCAACTCACCGCCGCGCTGCGTGAGAGCGGCGAGCCGGTCAACCACAAGCGAATCGCCCGGGTCATGCTCACGACCGCGCTGGCCGGTCTGCGGCTGCGGCGCAGGCCCGGCACCACCGTCGCAGCACGGTAGGCGGCGAGGACGCGGCGGGCGTGAGCGAGCCGTCCCGAGTGGGGCGAAGGCGGCCGTTGGCGGGCTCTACCTGCGAGGGATGGGCGGCCAATTTTCCGACGTACCCCATCAAAGCGACTCGGTCGCACGCCGCCGGACAGCGCTGAGATCGCGACAGTCGGGCCACGGTGCATCGATTTCACAAGCGACACCCGCTCGCGGATTTCGTTGCCATCTGCACACCTTCATGTTTCCAGACTGTTGACCCGCATTGTGGGTCCGTGCTCATAATGCGGGCCATGGGTCGGGCCGTCGGCTTCACATACGCCCTATCTCACCCGAAACGGACGGTAGGCATGTCGGATACCGGAATCTTGCTCAACACGGCCATCGCCGTGATCGCCATCGTGTTCCTGATCGTGCGGCTACGGATGAACCCGGTGGTCGCCCTGGTTCTGGGCTCCTGTTATCTCGGCCTCGCGACCGGTCTGGGTGTCGAGAAGACCGTGGAGACCATCAGCAAGGGGTTCGGCGACGTCATGGCCGATATCGGGCTCCTGATCGCGTTCGGAGTACTCATCGGAGCCCTCCTGCGCGACCTCGGGGCCATCGAGCGCCTCGTCGACGCCCTGTTGCGCACCGCAGGCCCGAAGCGGATCCCTCATGCGATGGCGTTGACGATCGCGACGTTCCTGCAGTCCATATATCTGGACGTGTTGTTGGTGATCACCGGGCCGCTGGCCAAGGGCATAGCCTCCAAGCTCGGCCGGTACGGCACGGCCCGTATGGCCACTGCCCTGGCCATCGGGCTGGAGTGCGGCATCGTCTTCACGATCCCCGGTGTGGGAGCGCTGGCGCTCGCCGCGCTCCTCGACGTGCCGTTCGGTAAATATCTGCTGTTCGGGCTCGTTGTGGTCATCCCGACCGTGACCATCGCCATCGCCGTCATGAACTTCGCGCTGACGCGGGGCTGGTGGAATCCGGTACTCGACGAAGAGGACGTCCCCGGCCCGGCGCCGTCCGCGTCCACGGACGGTGGAAAGGCCGAGGACGCGGCCCCCCTCGGCCCGAACGCCGCTGCCGGCGCAACGATGACGGCGGTGGAGGTGAAGGCCCCCGCGCAGCCCAGCCTCCTCGTACTCTTCTCGCCCCTTCTCATCTCCCTCCTCCTCATCGCCACCGGAGCCCTCGCCCAGGTGGCGACGTGGCACAACTCCCTCGTGGAGTTGCTCTCCAGCCCGGTCATGGCCCTCCTGCTCGGCTTGGTCGCCACCTGCGTCCTGGCTCGGCGCTACCTCGGACAGCCCCGGGTGGACGCCTCGCTGAGCAGGGGCATGCGCGACAGCGGACAGATCCTCCTCCTCAACGGCGTCGGAGGCTGTCTCGCAGGGGTGATCGCCGCCTGTGGGCTGGGAGACATCCTCGGCGGTTACTTCAAGGCCAACACCTGGGCCCCGCTTTTGATCGTGTGGCTGGTGGCCGCCGTGCTGCACATCGCGGTCGGCTCGGTGACGATATCCGCGATCACGGCCGCCGGCCTGCTCGCGCCGGTGGCCCCCACGCTGGGGCTCGATCCCGTACTGATCGCCCTGGCTGCCGGAGCTGGATCGCTGTTCTTCGTGCACCTGACCAGCAACACCTTCTGGCTGCTCCAGTCCCTGATGGGCCAGACCACCCGCGGCACCCTCAAGACCTGCTCGGTCGGGGTCTCCGTCGCCTCCGTCGTCGCGATGGGCCCGATCCTCGCGCTGAGCGCCATCCTCTGAACTCCCTTACCCCCACCACCTGTCACGTGAGGACACCATGACGAACCACAGCACGCAGTTGCCGCTGCACGGAGTGCGTGTGCTCGAACTCGGCAACTACATCGCGGGCCCCACCGCCGGGAGGCTGCTCGCGGACTTCGGTGCCGAGGTAATCAAAATCGAACGCCCGGGCACCGGAGACGAGTTGAGGAACTGGCGGCTCTACGCCGGTGACGTCTCGATGCTCTTCCGCACCATCAACCGCAACAAGAAGTCCGTGGTGCTGGACCTCAAGACCGATCGTGGCCGGACCACTGTGCTGGAACTGGTGCGGCGATGCGATGTCGTGATCGAGAACTTCCGCCCCGGCACGCTGGAACGCTGGGGACTCGGCCCCTCCGCCCTCGAAGAGGCAAATCCCGATATCGTGCTGGCCCGCATATCCGCGTTCGGCCAGTCCGGGCCTCTGTCGGACCGCCCGGGGTTTGCCGCGGTGGCCGAGGCCATGGGAGGCCTGCGCCATCTGGTGGGGGAAGCCGACCGCCCGCCCTCCCGGGTCGGAGTGTCCATCGGTGATTCGATCGCGGGCCTTTACGCGGCGTTCGGCGCCGTGATCTCGCTCCTGCAGCGCGAACGGCTCCCCACGACGGCGCCGCTGTCCGAGCGAACGGTCGACGTCGCCCTGCATGAGGCCGTCTTCTCGATGATGGAATCACTCGTTCCCGACTACCTCGCCTACGGCCTCGAACGGCAGCGGGTCGGCGGCAGGATGGAGGGCATCGCCCCCACCAACGCCTACGAGTGCGGCGACGGGCACAGTGTGGTGATCGCCGGCAACGGAGACGCGATCTTCCGGCGCTATATGCGGGCCATCGGCCGTCCCGACCTCGCCGACGACCCCGGGCTGCGGACCAACGCGCAGCGATGGGACCGTCGTGACGAACTCGACGGTGCCATCACCGCATGGACCAAGACGCTTCCTCGTGACGAGGTGCTGAAAGCCCTCGACGCCGCTGGCGTCCCGGCGGGCCCGATCCACACCGCGGCGGACATCTGCGAGGACCCGCAGTTCGCCGCCCGCGGCATGATCCAGCGGCTGCCGGTCCGCATCGCGGCCGACGAGCCCCAGGAGGTGGGGTTCCCCGGCATCGTCCCCGTCCTCGGCGAGAAGTCCCTGCCTGTCCGATCCCTCGGCCCCGACCTCGGCGAGCACACCCGGCAGGTGCTCACCGACCTGCTCGGCAAGAACGACGCGGAGACCGACGCGATCATCATGGAGATGGAGAAGAAGTGATGAATACCCCTGTGACCGTGCGCGATGTGACCCTGCGCGACGGCCTCCAGCTCACCGGCAAGCCCTTGTCCACCGACCGGAAGGTGGCCGTCGTCCGCGAACTCCTCGCCCTCGGCATCCCCAGCCTGGAGATCGGCTCGCTCGCCAATCCGGCCCTCGTCCCGCCCATGGCCAACACGCTGGAGGTGATCGAGCGCCTGAATGCGGACGAGCTCGCCCGGTCCTGGGTGTGGGTGGCCACCCCCCGGCACGTCGAGATGGCGGCGCGGGCGGGCGCGGTGAACTTCCAGTACTGCCTGTCGGCATCCGACCGTCACAACCAAGCCAACATCGGCCGGTCGACCGAGGACAGCCTCGCGGCCATGCCGGCGGCGATCGAGCACGCGCGCTCGGCCGGCGGACGCATCCAGCTCTGCGTCGCCACGGCTTTCACCTGCCCGTTCGATGGCCTCGTCCCGGAGGAGACAGTGCTACGGATAGCCAACGACCCCCGTACGGAGGGCGCCGAGGACATCGTGCTGTGCGACACCCTCGGGCAGGCCGTACCGACCCAGGTGACCAGCCTGGTCTCCACCGTGGCAACGCGATCGCCCGCGCGACGGATCGTTTACCACGGGCACGACACGTGGGGCATGGGTGTCGCCAACTCCCTCGCCGCGGTGGCCGCCGGAGCAAGCGAACTGGACGGGGCACTCGGCGGCCTCGGCGGCTGCCCGTTCGCACCCGGTGCCAGCGGGAACGCCTCGACCGAAGACCTGCTGTTCGCACTGCGTCCCGACTGGCTGACACCGGGCACCTTCGGCGCCGTGGTCGCGCTGGCCGACGGGCTGCTGTCAGAACTGGACGAGCCGAACCGTTCCCGGGCAGGTCAGGCGGCGCATTCCAGCACCACCGCGTTCGAGTGGGCCGTGGCGGCACCGGATGCGCAGGCGTGCCGATGAAGTTCCTGGTGACGACCGCCATCCCGGCTCCTGGAATGGACATTCTGAAGGCGGCCGGTGAGGTGCACGTACCCGACCGGCAGCTGTCCGCGGGCGAACTGCGCCGGGAATGCTCCTCGGGGACCTACGACATCGTCGTGGCCCAGCTGACCGATGTCTTCGACCGGGCCGTGCTGGAAAGCGCGACGATCAAGGGCATCTCCAACTATGCGGTCGGATACGACAACGTCGACGTGGCCACCGCCACCCGGCGCGGCATCATCGTGGGCAACACGCCCGGTGTCCTCACCGACGCCACCGCCGACATCGCGATGCTTCTCCTGCTGGCCACGGCACGGCGCTGCGTGGAGGCGGACCGCTTCGTCCGCGCGGGCAGATACCAGGGCTGGCAGCCCGAGCTGCTTCTCGGAGGCGACGTCAGCGGTGCCGCACTCGGCCTCGTCGGCTTCGGACGGATCGCCCGGGCGACGGCAGAACGTGCCCTCGGATTCGGCATGACGGTGCGTTACACCACCCGCAGTGGACCCGTACCCCCCGAGCGGCTCGGACACCTCGCCGGCAGGGTGCAGTTCGCCGAATGGGACGACCTGGTGCGCACCAGCGACTTCGTTTCGCTGCATGTCCCGTTGACCGGCGCCACGCACCATCTCGTAGACGAGAAGACCCTTCGCGCCATGAAGCCGACGGCCTGCCTCGTCAACACGTCGCGCGGGCCCGTGGTGGACGAGAAGGCACTCGTGGAGGCGCTGCGCTCGGGTGAGATCGCCGGAGCGGGGCTCGATGTGTACGAGGACGAGCCTGTCCTCGCCGACGGCCTCGCCGACCTGCCGAACACCACCCTGCTGCCCCACGTCGGCAGCGCCACCCGCTCCGTCCGCGCCACCATGGCCGAGGTGTGTGCGAACAACGCCCTCGCCATGGCGCGGGGCGAGATGCCGGCCCATGCGGTGAACCCGCAGGCGTGGCGATGAAGGTCGTCGTGGCTCCCGACAGCTTCAAGGGCACGTACACCGCACCGCAGGTGGCCACGGCGATCGGCCGGGGGCTGGCCCAAACCCCGGCCGTCCCCGTGCTCGTACCCGTGGCCGACGGCGGCGAGGGGACCCTCGCCGTCCTCGCCGAACCCCTCGGACTGCGTCACCGTGCCGCACCGGCCCGCAACCCCTGGGGGGCGCAATGCGAGGGAATGATCGCGCTCGCGCCCTCCGGCGCCGCCTACATCGAACTCGCCCAGGTGTGCGGGATCAACGCCCCCCACGAAGGCTCGCGGGATCCGGTGGCCGCCGACACGTACGGCGTCGGGATGCTGATGGCCGACGCCGCCTCTCAAGGCGTCACCGAGATCGTCGTGGCGGCCGGCGGATCCGCCACCAGCGACGGCGGGTTCGGGGCCTTGCGGGCGATCGACGAACGCGGTGGCCTGCACGGCACCCCGGTGACGGTCCTGACCGACGTCACCACCCCGTACACCGAAGCGGCACGGGTGTTCGGTCCGCAGAAGGGCGCGGATGCGGGGCAGGTCGCCATCCTGACACTGCGCCTGCATCATCAGGCGAGGCTGCTGCGGCGCGACCCGACGTACGTGCCACGGACCGGGGCTGCCGGAGGCTTCGCCGGGGCGATGTGGGCACAGTTCGGCGCCGATCTCGTATCAGGCGCGGACTACGTCCTGGACGCGCTGTCCTTCGACGACCACCTCGCCGACGCGGAAGCTGTCGTCGTCGGGGAGGGGCGGCTCGACGCGCAGAGCAGTCAGGGGAAGATCGTGTCGGCCGTGCTGGCCCGCTCGTCCGGTACCGCGCGCTTCGCCGTGGCGGGATCCCTCGGCCCGGATCTCGGGCCTTGGCGCGAGGAGTTCATGGACATCTTGGTGGCGAGCGACGAGGCAGCCATGCAAGCGGCAGGCCGGGCCATCGGACAGCGGCTCCGGCTCAGGCCGGGTACCGGCCGCCGAGCGCGCGGGTGATCTGTTCGGCATGCTCCACCACCAGATCGACCCATTCGACGCACCGCTCATAGGGCATGCGCAGCGTCGGCCCGTGGACCATGAGTGCCCCGACCAGGTCCCCAGCCGAATCGAACACCGGGGCCGCGAGGCCCGACGCACCGTCGATGCGTTCACCGACCGTGATGGCATATCCCTCGGAACGCGTCTGCTTGATCAGCGTGCGCAGTTCGTCCCTGTCGGTCACGGTGCTCTCGGTCAGCGGCAAAAGCTCTTCCTGGAGTACGCGCTCCTCGAGATCCGGATCCCAGGCCAGCAGCACACGCCCCGACGACCCGACGGCGATGGGGGCGATCTTCCCCACCGACATCTCCCGGCGAAGGGAATGCCGGGTCTCGGCGACCGCGATGCACACCCGCTGGGTGCCTTCGGAGCGGAAGAAGCACGCGGTCTCCCCGGTCCGGTCGCGGAGGTCCTTCAGGGCGGGGTTGACCACCTGGAGGATGTCGAGGTCCTTGGCCGCAGCAGCCGCCCAGTAGGCCATCTTCACCCCGATCCGGAACATGTCCTCGGAACGGTCGAGAAACCCGTGCGCGACCAGGTTCGTCACCAGGCGTTGCACGGTCGAGGCAGGCAGTCCGGTCTGCTGCTGGATCTCGCGCAAGGTCATCGAAGGCCGGGCCAGTGTGAAAGCGTTGAGAATCTCGGAGATCTTTCCCAGGACGAGCAGCGGCGCCTGCTTCGACCCTTCGTTCGCCACCGCGGCGGACTTTCCTCGGGCTGCCATGCGCACAACGATACGACAGGAGAAACAGGTGACTGAGGACAGCGGGACCGGCAGCGTAGGCGCATCGGATGTGGTGGCGGCCGCCCGACGGTGTGCGGAGGTGATCCGGCCGAGTCCCCTGCACCGCAGTGAGCGGCTGTCCGCGCGGTACGGATTCGACGTGTGGCTCAAGCGTGAGGACCAGCAGGCCGTACGGTCCTACAAGGCACGGGGCGCCTACAACCTCATCGCGCAGCTGTCCGCGGAGGAACGCCGGCGAGGTGTGGTCTGCGCGAGCGCCGGCAACCACGGCCAGGGTGTCGCACTGGCCTGTGCCTTCCTCGGGGTGCCCGCCCGGGTGTACCTGCCGAGGACGACCCCCCGGCAGAAGCGGGACCGGGTGAGGACACTCGGCGGCGAGCACGTCCACATGGTCGTCGAGGGTGACACCTATGACGACGCCGCCGCTGCGGCGATCGAATACGCCCGTACTTCCGGAGCGACGCTCGTACCCGCCTTCGACGACCCGCGCACCATCGCGGGACAGGGCACCGTGGTGAGGGAAGCCGTCGAGCAGCTCGGCCGCGCTCCGGATGCGGTGATCGTCCCCGTGGGCGGTGGAGGTCTGCTCGCGGGCGCCATCACCTGGCTCCGTGAGACGCACCCGAGCGTCCAGGTGTTCGGGGCCGAGCCCCAGGGCGCGGCGGGTATGGCAGCGGCGCTGGCCGCCGGAGGTCCCGTGACGTTGTCGGAAGTCGATCCTTTCGTCGATGGCGCAGCCGTACGGACGGTCGGCCGCCACACCTACACGGTTGTCGCCCGGCAGCCGCCTCGCATGCTCGCCGTGCCGGAAGGCCGGGTCTGTGTGGAGATGCTCGACCTCTACCAGTCCGACGGCATCATCAGCGAACCGGCGGGTGCCCTGGCGTCCGCCGCGCTCGACCGCGGTCTGGACCTGGAGCCCGGCGCGACGGTCGTGTGCGTCGTCTCGGGTGGCAACAACGACGTGAGCAGGTACGCCGAGATCGTCGAACGCGCGCTGCTCTTCGAAGAACGCAAGCACTACTTCCTCGTCGAGTTCCCGCAAGAACCGGGCGCATTGCGGTGGTTCCTCGACGTCGTGCTGGGGCCGGACGACGACATCACACTCTTCGAGTACGTGAAGCGGAACAACCGTGAGACGGGCCCCGCGCTGGTGGGCATCGAACTCGGTGCGCCTGACGGCCTCGAGCCGCTGCTGGACCGCATGGAAAAGGTCCCGCACCGGATCGAGCGGGTCCCTCCGGACAGCCCGCTCTTCACGTTCCTGACCTGACACCCGCGCCTGGCGGGCAAGCACGCCGCCAGGGACAGCCTCAGCGGCAGAACAGCCCATCGGTGTGCTTTGCCCATCGGTAAGCTGATGCTCCTCGGGGGAGCAGGGACCTGCGGCACGCCCAGGCGCTCGGTCGGCAGTGCCGGTACGACGCCCTTGGCGCCGTCGTGTGGACGCCATGCCGGAGATCACCAGGCTGTAGCTGGCCTTCTCGATCGCCTTGGCCGGCATCAGGGATGTGCCGATGGCGCCGATGCCGTGCAGGTCGTCGTCCTCGACGTGGATGGTCTTGTCGGCGCCCATGGGCCCCTGCGGTTCGTCAACGGAGGCGGAACCGGCAGCCCTGGAAGCGCCTTGCACAGGGTGACCTTGGCGTCCTCGGGGCCGATGGTCGGGAGGGTGATCACCACGTCGTCGTCGGAGTTCTCCCAGATCTGCAGCGAGCAGATCCATTCCAGTAGGTTATCGAATGAGGCGGGATGTGTCTTGGACGTGGTCGGCGGCAGGGTGGTCAGATGGACGTCATGATCAACCACACACTGCTTGTTCAGTTCACCGAACCGGTTCCCGACGCCGACCTGGATCAGTACCTGGCGGATATCGAAAAAGCCGCGAATGACACCGGCTCGCTCCTGTCGTTCGCCGCACAGCGCCACATTCGAGTCCCTGGAGAGGAATAGTCGATCCCGGCGTTCATCGCCACCGCCGTCATCCAGCTCGGTGTCGCCGACCTGGATGCACTGGGGGCCCTGTTCGCCTCGTCGGGAATCACCAAAGTGTTCGACACGTGGCGTACCCGCTACCCGTACAAGACGGCCTGGGTGAACCACGAGGCGCTGGCGTGAGAAGCCACATCTCCATCGATCATGGGGACGGTTGCGATCGGACACGGCCCCTGGTCGGCACATTCAGCTGAGCTGATAGCCGAAACCGATGTGCACCGTCAGCGTCAACCGCCATTCTCCCGGCACCGGGGGATCCCAACCAGCCCCCGGGAAGATATTTTTCGACAGCGAACTTACCAGTAGCTCTCACAGGTCGACCATATCGATTCTTTCTGCAAGCGCGCGGCCATACAAGAGCCTGCCCACCATCCCTCAGGACGAAAGGTTAAACAACGAGCTAAGAGCGTGTACCGCTATAGCCTCCTGCTCTCTGAATTAAATATGCTGGCCAGGAAGTTAACGTCCCGTATCAATGGAGGAACTTATGCATATACGCCGTACATGTATCGCGCTGGTCACAGTCGCTGCTGCCAGCGCTCTCATGGCGATTACCCCGACCGTCGTCACACCGTCGACCGGTAACCCGACCACCGTTGCAGCGCACTCTTCTCTCGGAGGGCAATACCAATACACTCCAGCACCGCCGTGCAGCTTCGACGGCCCCAGCTGCTGAGTCGCCAATCCTGCCGTCGCTGTTCCGCCAGTTGCGCCCTTGACCCTGGTTTACGGATTCCATGCGTTCCGGGGGTTTACTCCTGGTAGCCGGTAAGACGCCCTAAAGGAAATTCCAGCGCGTTCATCGCACTTGGCAGTGTTCCACTGTCTCAGCCCTCAGTAAGGGCGGACAGGGGCACACTGGTATTGAGGTTAATTACTGTAGTGAACTGGTGGGCGAGGTGACTGACACCGCTCTCGCGGCCGCCCGAGCCAAGCGGCGGCTCTCAGGTGGATTCGCGGACCACCAGGCGGCACGGGACGGTGTGCACGCCCGGCTCGGGCTCTGAGTTGATGGCATCCAGCAGTCGCAGGGCGGCCGTCCGGCCGATCTCGCCGAGGTCCATGTCGATCGTGGTGAGGGGCGGGCGGCAGGCCAGGACCATGGTGTCCCAGTTGTCGTAGCCGACGATCGCGACCTGGCCGGGGACGTCCACACCGCGCTCGCGCAGGGTGTCCGCGACGCCGCGCGCGATCTGGTCGTTGCCGCAGAAGAAGGCGTCGGTGTCCGGAGCCGTACGCAGGACCGCGTCGGCGGCACGGCGTCCCCATGCTTCGCTCCATTCGCCGAAGTGGACGCGCCCGGTCGCCAGTTTCAGCGAGGAGCGCTCCAGGAACTCGACCGTGTGGCTGGCGCGGACACTGGCGGCCGCGTGGTGTGCCGGGCCGGTGACGTGCGCGATCCGGGTACGACCGGTCGCGATCAAATGCTCGACGGTCAGTTGGGCTCCGCTCCGATCGTCGGAGACCACGGAAATGTCGGCCTCGTTCGTGGACGGGGAGAGTGCGTAAACCGTAGGAATCGGCTCCGCACCCTTCAAGGGAGGGCGGGCGTCGGTGCGGCGGCCGGTGATGATGATGCCGTCCACCCGACGGTCCATGAGGTTGGTCAGGTGGTGCTGTTCCCGGATGGCGTCGCCCCGGGTGTCGCACAGCAGGACGGAGATCTTCCCGGCTCCGAGCGCGTCCTCCGCACCCAGCAGCACGGGGGTACTGAAGCGGCCGATGCCGTCCGTGGTCATCAGGCCGACCGTCCAGCTACGGCCGGTGTGCAGACTCTGCGCGTGCTGGTTGGGCCGGAAGCCGAGCGACTCCACTGCGGCCAGGACCCGCTGCCGGGTCTCGGGGCGCATCCTGCCGCTCCCGTTGAGCGCCTTTGAGGCCGTCCCCACACTGACGCCGGCCAGCGCGGCGACATCGGCGAGCTTCGCCCGGCCTGCGATGGGAGTACGTGGAGCCTGGGCCACGAGCAATCCTTTTCCCTGACAACGGTAGCGGGTACATCCTGGCAGCCTTCCTCTGGTCTGACCAGCCCTGATCAATGAACAGCAACGCTTTGCGAGCGCGCCTTGACTGATACGTAAGGGCTATCTACCTTTCCTTTAGGAAAACGATTGCTCAAGCGATTCCAGCGGTCGGCGCACCGACTGCCGGATGCGACGGGTCGCCGTGCGACAGCGCGACGCACCAGAACTCCGTCGACTCGCCGACACCGACCTCTTCGGAGAGCCATGCCCCGCACCCGCTCCACTCCGCCCGTCACCGGTCCGGTCCGTCTCGGCCCGGGTGCCCACGCGACGCTGCGACCCGCCGCCGTCGACGTGCTCGCCGGTTTCTGGCACACACGCCGCGAGGTCAACGCGCACACATCCATCCCCCAGGGGCCGGGACTGCTGGAGTCCGCGGGGAATCTGCACAATCTGCGACTGGTGGCGGGCACGGCTGACGGCGAGTTCCAGGGCGCGTACCCGTTCGTGGACTCCGATGTCTACAAGTGGCTGGAGGCAGCCTCCTGGCAGCTCGCCCAGTGGGCGCCCGGCAAGGCCCGCCCCGAGCCCGGCGCCGAGGCCCAGCAGCTTGCTGCCGACGTGGACCGGATCATCGCCCTGGTCAGGGCTGCGCAGCAGAGCGACGGCTACCTGAACACCTGGTTCCAGGTCCGCAAAGGCGGTGAGCGCTACCAGGACCTCCGCTGGGGCCACGAGCTGTATTGCGCGGGGCACCTGATCCAGGCGGCGGTGGCCCACCACCGGGCCACCGGACGCGAGGAACTGCTGAACGTCGCACGTCGCTTCGCCGACCAGATCGACTCGGTCTTCGGGCCGCCGGGCAGTGGCAAGCCCATCGACGGTGTCGACGGCCACCCCGAGGTCGAGACCGCCCTGGTCGAGCTGTACCGGGAGACCGGCGAGCAGCGCTACCTCGATCTGGCGGGTTACTTCGTCGACCGCTTCGGCCACGGCCTGCTCGGAGGGGAGGCATACTGCCAGGACCGCGTGCCGCTGCGCTCGGCGGTCAATGTCGAAGGGCACGCGGTACGCCAGCTGTATCTGCTGGCGGCCGCGGCGGACCTGGCCACGGAAACCGGGGACGCCGGACTGCGCGCCGCCACCGAGCGGTTGTGGCACGCGATGACCGCCACCAAGACCCACCTGACCGGCGGGCTCGGCGCCCACCACGACGAGGAGGACTTCGGCGACCCGTTCGAGCTGCCCAACGAACGCGCCTACTGCGAGACCTGCGCCGCCATCGCCTCGATCCAGTGGAGCTGGCGGATGGCCCTGCTCACCGGCGAGGCCCGCTACTCCGATCTGATCGAGCGCACCCTCTACAACGGTTTCCTGGCCGGCGTCTCTCTCGATGGCGAGGGCTGGCTGTACGTCAACCCGCTCCAGGTCCGCGACGGCCACACCGACCCCGGCGGCGACCAGTCCGCCCGCCGCACCCGCTGGTTCCGCTGCGCCTGCTGCCCCCCGAACGTCATGCGGCTGCTGGCCGGCCTGGAGCACTACCTGTCCTCCACCGACACGCAGGGCCTGCAGGTCCACCAGTACGTAACCGGCCGCTACAGCGGCGACCTCGACAGCGGCACACCCGTAGCCGTAAGTGCCCGCACCGACTACCCCTGGCAGGGCGCGATCACCCTGACCGTCGAGGAGAGCCCGGCGGACCGGCCCTGGACCCTGTCGCTGCGCATCCCGCAGTGGTGCCGCACGTACCGGGTCCGGTGCGACACCCGGACCTACGACGAGTCGGACGCCCCCGTCACGGACGGCTGGCTGCGTCTGGAACGCCCGTGGGCGACGGGCGACCAGGTCCTGCTGGAACTCGACATCGAACCCCGGCTCACCGCGGCCGACCCAAGGGTGGACGCCGTACGCGGCTGCGTGGCCATCGAGCGCGGTCCGCTGGTGTACTGCCTGGAACAGGTGGACCACCCCGGCGGGGGGCTGGACGACATCGTCATCGACACCGCCCACCCGCTTGGCGTGAAGCACCGGCCGGACCTGCTCGGCGGCGTCACCACCGTCGTGGCCGCCGGCCACCGACGGCAGATCCCCGCCGACGGCTGGTGGCCCTACCGGTCCACCGACAACGCCCCCGACACGGCGCCGCCGTCCGGTGAGCCCGTCGAACTCACCGCGGTCCCCTACTACGTCTGGGCCAACCGGCAAGACGGCAGCATGCGCGTCTGGCTGCCCACCTCCTGACTGTCCCATCAGTCGGCGCGACATGTCGGTATCGAAGCCCGGGTCAGTCGCCTCAAGCGCAGCTTCGGCCTCCGCTGCCCCCGCCTGCGCCGCATGACGGTCGTCGCCAGGTGAACAAGGACAACAGGCAGCCCCCGGCACCGGACCAACCCACAACAGCAGTCCGGTCACCAGGCAAAACCCTTTTCAGGGGCAAGTAGCTAGGCGGAGAGCTTGGCAGCCTGTCCCTGAGGGGTGGGGGCTGCTGGCCCGCCCCGTCGGATACCGGCACCGATCAGGCTGATCACGACACCGACCACGGCGTAGGCGGTGAGGACCAACAGCGGGCCGGTGGTGGCGTTGCCCGAGAAATAGACGGTGTTGCGCACTGTCGTGGTGCCCGCACCCGGGGGCAGGGCCTGGCCGATGGCCCGCCAGAAGGGCGGCAGCAGCGAGGCCGGATAGGCGCCGCCCGCGCTGGGGTTGCCCAGGACGACAAAGAGCAGGATCGTGACACCGATCCCGAGCATGCCGAAGAGGATTTGCAGTCGATCTGCCCTGCCAACCAGGCCGCGACCGCGAGGGCCTCCAGAGCCGCCCGCACACTCTCGCCGGCCAACGCCAGCCGGTTCAAGTCCCGCACCGCGCTGATCACATGGGTGGAGCGGTTCGCTGCTTACCCCCGGCCGCCACCAGGCCGACGTCCTTGCAGCGCTCCAGGAGCCGGTCGAAGACGACCCGTTCCATGCCGTTGTCCGCGAGCCGTGCCCGGAACCGGCACAGCACACTGGCGTCGAAGCCGATGTCCGTCAGTTCCACCCCGAGCGCGTATTTCCAGTCGATCGCCCGCACCGCCATCGCCGCGGCCTGCCGGTCCGTAAGGTCCTCCGCAAACTGCAACACCGTCACCAGCGACAACGCCCCCGGTGACAGTCCCGGCGCCCCTCGCACACCGAACGCCTCCGCGAACGGCTCATCAGCGAAGACCTCCGCGAGGTGATCCCGCCCCCGGATCGCCAGGCTCCCCTTCGGGAACGCCGCCCGGGCCACCATCACGGTCTGCTCCGGAACCTCCGGCAACCCCACCGGCCGCATCGACATGTCCTACCGCCTCCATAGCCGCACAACAGAAGAAGCGACCCCAGGAACGATCACCACTGACCCGCCCTACCCCCGTGCGCAGCAGAGTCAGTGAACCGGGTCCGGGAGGCACTCCAGGCCCTGGTCACCCTGGCCTGCCTGCGGCTATGGCTGCCCTGACTTACGTCGTCTTCGAGGATGAGGCCGGGTTTGCGATGACTCCGGCGCGTGCTCGCACCTGGGGTCGGCGTGGACACACGCCGGTGGTGCGGGTGCGCGGCCGGTCCTGGCGCCGCTGGTCGATCGCCGCGATGTGCTGCTACCGGCCGGACGAGTCCTCCCGGCTGATCTACCGCCCGCGCCGGCACCGCAAGTACCGGGGCAAGGGACGCAATAGCTTCGCCTGGAGCGACTACCGCGATCTGGTCGTGCGAGCCCACATCCAACTCGCCGGCCCCCATCGTCCTCGTCTGGGATCAACCTCAACACCCACCGGGCTGCCGGGATGCGCGAGTACGCAGACAAACACGACTGGCTCACCATCGGCCAACTGCCCTCCTATACACTGGACTTGAACCCGGTGGAAGGCATCTGGTCACTGTTACGGCGCGGCCCGCTGGCCAATGTCGCCTTCGCCGACGACGACCATCTCGAACGCATCCTCCGCCGCGGCTTGCGACATCCAGCAACACCCGGACCTCATCGACGGCTGCCTCGCCGGCACCGAACTGACCCTCCACCCGACAACAGCCCGAAGAACTCAGTAGGTCATCGCGAAGTGCCGGTCGCCGGTGAGTCGGGCACGCACTTCACACAGACGACGGTGTTCACACGTCGAGACTTCCGCGCTTGACGAGCTGGCTCGCGATCACGTTCCGCTGGATCTCGTTGGTGCCCTCGCCGACAATCATGAGCGGGGCGTCGCGGAAGTACCGTTCCACGTCGAACTCGGTCGAGTAGCCGTAACCGCCGTGGATTCGGACGGCGTTGAGGGCGATCTGCATGGCGGTCTCGGAGGCGAACAGCTTCGCCATGCCCGCCTCCATGTCCACGCGCCGGCCCGCTTCGGCCTCGCGGGCAGCGTAGAGGGTGAGTTGGCGGGCCGCGGTCAGCGAGGTGGCCATGTCGGCCAGGTAGGAGCCGATCGCCTGGTGCTGCCAGATGGGCTTGCCGAAGGACTCGCGCTCCTGGGCGTAGGCGAGCGAGTCCTCGAACGCCGCCCGACCGACACCGAGTGCGCGGGCGGCGACTTGGAGGCGGCCGGTCTCCAAGCCCTTCATCATCTGGGCGAACCCCTTGCCCTCGACGCCGCCGAGCACGGCGTCGGCCGGCGCGCGGTAGTCGTCGAAGGACAGCTCGCAGCTCTCGACGCCCTTGTAGCCCAGCTTGGGCAGGTCGCGCGAGACGGTCAGGCCGGGTCCATGCTCGACGAGCAGGATAGCGATGCCCTGGTGGGCGGGGGTGGCCTCGGGGTCCGTCTTGCACAGCAGGGCGATCAGCTGGGAGCGGCGCGAGTTGGTGATCCACGTCTTCGACCCGGTGACCACGTAGCCTCCCCCACCGTCCTTGCGGGCGATGGTGCGCATGGCCTGGAGGTCGGAGCCGCCACCGGGTTCGGTCAGTGCCATGGTCGCCCGGATCTCGCCGGTGGCCATCCGGGGGAGGTAACGGCGCTTCTGCTCCTCGGTGCCGAAGTGCAGCAGCAGTTTGGAGACCACCGTGTGCCCGCCCATCGCACCGGCCAGGCTCATCCAGCCGCGGGCGAGTTCCTCGGTGACCAGGACGTAGCAGGGAACGGAAACCGGGGTTCCTCCGTACTCCTCCGGGATGGCGAGGCCGAAGATGCCGAGCTTCTTCATCTGCTCGATCAGCGCCTCGGGATAGGTGTTGGCGTGTTCGAGTTCCCGCACGACGGGCTTGACGTCCTTGTCGACGAAGTCGTGCACCGTGCCGACGATGAACTGCTCGTCCTCGGACAGGATGTCGAGAGTGCTCATGCTGTGCCGCTCCTTGCGGGATGTACGGGATATGCCTGGGCGGGCGGTTCAGATGGTGTGATCGGCCCGCAGGCCGTCGATGTCGGCCGCGCTGTGCCCCAGTTCGGCCAGGATCCGTTCGGTGTGCTCGCCGGCCGCAGGGACGGCGCCCATACGCGCGGCCGTTCCGGCCAGGTCCACCGGCGGCAGGAGAGCCGGCACCAGTTCGCCGCCCGGTATCCGTACGTCCCGCCAGCGGTCCCGGCCGCTGAGCACGGGATGCGCGAGGAACTCCTCGACGTCGTTGACCCCGGCGTTGGCGATGCCCGCCGCGTCGAGCAGCTTCCTCACCTGCTCGCTGTCCAACGAGCAAAACCGCTCGGCCACGATGGCGTTGAGTTCCTCGCGGTGTGCCACCCGGTCGGATCCGGTCGCGAACCGTGCGTCGTCCACCAGATCCGGCCGTCCCAGGAACTGCTCGCACAGCGCGGCCCATTCGCGTTCGTTCTGGACCGAGAACAGGACGTCCTTGCCGTCGGCCGCGGTGTACGCGCCGTACGGGGCGATCGTGGCGTGCTGGGTGCCCACCCTCGGGGGCTGGGTGCCGCCGTAACGCGTGTAGTAGGCGGGCTGGCTCATCCACTCGGCCAGCGCCTCGAACAGCGACACCTCCACGGAGCGGGCGATGCCGGTGGTGGCCCGTGTGAACAGCGCGGTGAGGATGCCCGAATAGGCGTACATGCCGGCGGCGATGTCGGCGATCGACACTCCTGCACGGGCCGGCTCCCGGGCGGTCCCGGTCAAGGAGACGAGCCCCGTCTGGCACTGCACCAGCAGGTCGTACGCCTTGCGGTCCGCCCACGGGCCGGACGCGCCGTAGCCGGAGATCGAGCACGGGATCAGTGCCGGGTGGCGCTCACCGAGTGCCTCGGCGCCAAGGCCCAGCCGGACCGCCGCGCCCGGCGCCAGGTTCTGCACGAACACGTCTGCCCTGCCCAGCAGTTGCTCCAGGACCGCCCGCCCACGCGCGGACTTCAGGTCCAGCGTCACGGACTCCTTCGACCGGTTGAGCCACACGAAGTAACTGGACTCGCCGTACACCGTGCTGTCGTAGCGGCGGGCGAAGTCACCTCCTCCGGGACGCTCCACCTTGATGACCCGGGCGCCCAGGTCGGCCAGCTGGCGGGTGGCAAAGGGGGCCGCCACCGCCTGCTCGACACTGACGACGGTGATGCCGGCCAGCGGCAGTTCTTCGGGGGGCTCGGTCATGCGGTGACCTCCAGGAGCATGCGTGTCCCGTACGGGAGTACCATCATGAACGCTCATGACACTGTGAGTGAAATAGCTAAATCTGATGGCACCATGTCCGGTGCGGATGGCGGTGAGAACCCTGGACGTCAAGCAGCTCAAAGCGCTCATCACGGTCGCCGAGGTGGGCAGTGTCACGCGTGCCGCCGAGTTGCTGCACCTGGTGCAGCCGGCGGTGACCCGGCAGATCCGCACTCTGGAGGAGGAGCTTGGAGTCCCTCTGTTCGAGCGCACCCGGCAGGGCATGCGTCCGACGGAGGCCGGGGCGATCATGGTGGACCGGGCCCGGCGGGCCCTGAACGAGCTGGAGCGGGCCCGCGCCGAGGTGCAGCCGGCACCCGGCGTGGTGACCGGCATCGTCACTGTCGGTCTGCTGGAGAGCGTGAGCGACCTGCTCGCGGAGTCGCTGGTGTCGGCCGTCGCCCGCGACCACCCCGGCATCGAACTCCGGCTGATCACCGCATACTCCGGGCATCTGCAGCAGTGGCTCGACGACGGCGACCTGGACCTGACCCTGCTCTACAACCTGGACAGCACTCCCTCACTCAACGCCCGCCCGCTGGTGCGGGAGCGCTTGTGGGCGGTCGCTCCGGCGGCGGCCGGGCTGCGGGCCGATCGTCCCGTGCCGTTCGCGGAGGCGGCAGCGCATCCGCTCATCATGCCGGCGTCCGGTCACGCGCTGCGCAGCCTGATCGACGCGGCGGCGGCGCGGGCCGGAGCGGACTTGAACGTCGCCGTCCAGACCAACTCCATGCGGGTGCAGAAGCAGCTCGTCCGTGCCGGGCACGGCTGGACCGTCCTGCCGGGTGTGGGCATCGCCGAGGATGTCGCGCAGGGCTCACTGAGCGCCGCACCGCTGTGCGAACCGGATGTGTGGCGCTCCATCGTCCTCGGAACCCCCAGGTTCGGGCGGACGCCGCCCGCCGTGGAGGTCGTCGCCCGGGAACTGGTACGCCAGATCAACTCGAGGGTCGACCACGGCAGATGGCCCTCAGCCCAGGCCCAGGCATCCACCACCCCGTAGCAGACGGCTGACCGCCCCCGCCCCCGATCACCCCCTGGGACGAACCATGACGAACACCATCCGCCAGCTCCACGCCCGCGCTCAGGACGGTACCGCGCTGGCGTACCAGCTCCAGGGGGACGGGTTCCCGCTCGTGCTCCTGGCCGGGCAGGCGAACAACCACCACTGGTGGGATGGCGTGCGCGAGGACTTCTGCGCCACGCACTCGACCATCACCCTCGACTACCGCGGGACCGGGGCCAGCGACAAGCCAGAAGGGCCGTACTCGACACGGCAGTTCGCCGAGGACGTGCTCACGGTCCTCGACGACCTCGGCATAGAACGGGCCGACGTCTACGGGACCTCCATGGGCGGCCGGGTCGCGCAATGGGTCGCCGCCCGCCACCCGGACAGGATCCGGCGCCTGGTCCTGGGTTGCACTTCGCCGGGCGGACCGCACGCCGTCGAGCGCGACAACACCGTGCGGCGCGCCCTGGCCCAGGCCGACCCGGAGACTGCCCGGCGGGCCCTGACCGAGCTGATGTACTCCCCGGCCTGGCTGGCCGGCCACCCCGGCCCGTACGGCACCCTCGGCGATCCCGGCATGCCGCCGCACGCCCGGCGCGGCCATCTGGTGGCCAGCAACGAGCACGACGCCTGGGACGTCCTCCCCTTCATCAGCGCGCCCACGCTGATCCTGCACGGCGACCAGGACCGGCTCACCCCGCCGGACAACGCCCCGCTGCTCGCCACCCGGATCCACGACGCCCGGACCCACATCTTCCCCGGGGCCCGGCACGCCTACTTCGAGGAATGCCGGAGCGAAGCCGGGGAACTGGTCAGGGCGTTTCTCGACTGAGAAACGGCCCGGCCGGAAAACCGTCGGTCCAGGGTTCTGGACGAGGACGGTGAATGGCGGAGACCGTGACCGACGACGTGATGCCGCAGGTCGCCGCCAGTGCGGGTGCGGGGCATGCGGGCAGAGCATACGAGCATCACAGATTTCTATTGTTCAACCCCATCCATCACCACTCATGATGTGTGACACCTTGAGCCGCCCGGAACAGCGGAGTCGCCACACATGAGCCAGAAACACGCCCCGGCCCCTTCCTGGCAGGAGGCCGTATTCGCCGCGCTGAAGAAGCGCGAGGTCCAGCAGATCGCCTACGTGCCGGACGCGGGTCACTCCCACGCCATCCGCGAGGCCCACCGGGAAGGCCATCAACGACGTGGTGCTGACCACCGAGGAGGAAGGCGTAGCCGTCGTCAGCGGGGCCTGGCTGGGCGGTCAGCGGGCGGTGCTGCTGATGCAGAGCAGCGGGGTGGGCAACTGCGTCAACATGTTCTCCCTGCTGCAGATGTGCCAGTTCCCCTTCCTCACGCTGGTGACGATGCGCGGCGAGTACGCCGACTTCAACCCGTGGCAGGGCCCCATGGGCCGCACCACCCAGCAGGCCCTGGAGCTCATGGGCATCACCGTCCTGCGCGCCGACACCCCGGAGGAGGTCGAGGACACAGTCGAAGCGGCCCTGGACTCCGTGTTCGAGGCCGGCGAGCGCGTCGCCATGCTCCTCGGACAGAAACTCATCGGCCGCAAGAAGTGGGAGCGCAACTGATGACTGCCGTCGACACCCCCGTCCGTATCGACCGCCGCCGCTTCGTCGCCGACCTCATCTCCCGCCTGCCCGAGGAGACCCTGGTGGTGTCCGGGCTCGGCTCCCCCAGCTACGACGTGTTCGCGGCCGGCGACCGCCCCGGCAACTTCTACCTCTGGGGCGCGATGGGCGCCGCCGCCCCGCTCGCCCTCGGTCTCGCCCTGGCCCGGCCGGAGCGCCCGGTCGTCGCGGTCACGGGAGACGGCGAACACCTCATGGGTATCGGCGCGTTGGGCACCATCGGTGCCGTGCTGCCGCCCAACCTCACCGTCGTCGTGCTGGACAACGCGCACTTCGGCGAGACCGGCATGCAGCCCAGCCACACCGGCCTGGGTACCGACCTGGTCGCCGTCGCTCAGGGCTTCGGCATCCGGGACGCCCTACGGATCAGCGACGCGGCCCAGGCCGAGGACCTCGCCGCCCGGATCCGGGTGCGCGCGGCAACCACGTACGCGCAGGTGCTGATCACCACCGACGAGCCGCCGCGCGCCCTTCCGCCGCGCGACGGCGTCGCCAACAAGAACTCCTTCCGCGCCGCGCTGGGCCTGAGCACGTTCTGACTCCTCCCAGCGGGTGCTCCGGGCCGCCGAATCGAGATTCCCCATGCAGCGCTACGACATGTTCATCGACGGGGAGAGCCGCAAGCCCGCCGGCGGTGAATGGTTTCCCACCGACAACCCCTACGTGGGCGCCCCCTGGGCCGAGATCGCCAAGGGCGGCGAGCAGGACGTCGACGACGCGGTCACCGCCGCCCACCGCGCCCTGCACACCGGCCCGTGGGCCGAACTCACCGCCTCCGCGCGGGGCGCCCTGATGCGGCGCCTCGGTGACGCCATCGCCGCCGACGCCCGTCGCCTTGCCGAGCTCGAAGTCCGTGACAACGGCAAGCTGTTCACCGAGATGTTCGGCCAAGTCAGCTACGTCCCCCAGTGGTTCCACTACTACGGCGGGCTCGCAGACAAGATCGAAGGCACCGTCCCACCGATGGACAAGAAGGGCTACTTCGCCTACACGAAGAAGGAGCCCGTCGGGGTCGTCGCGGTCATCACGCCGTGGAACTCCCCGCTGATGCTGCTGGCGTGGAAGATCGCCCCGGCGCTGGCCGCCGGGTGCACCGTGGTGATCAAACCGTCGGAGTTCACCTCCGCCTCGACCGTGGAGCTGGTCCGGCTCTTCCACGAGGCGGGCCTGCCGCCCGGCGTGGTCAACGTCGTCACCGGTTTCGGCAAGGACGTCGGAGCCGCCCTCGTCGGGCACCCCCTGGTCAGAAAGATCACCTTCACCGGCTCGGACGCCACCGGCCGCCACATCAACGAGGCCGCCGCCCGCGACTTCAAGCACGTCAGCCTCGAACTCGGCGGCAAGTCACCGAACATCGTCTTCGCCGACGCCGACCTGGAAGCCGCGGTGAACGGCGCCGTCTCCGGCATCTTCGCCGCCACCGGACAGACCTGCATCGCAGGCTCCCGGCTCCTGGTGCAGGAGAGTGTGCACGACGAGATCGTGGGCAAGGTGGTGGACCTGGCGCGCACCGCACGCATGGGCGACCCGATGGACGAACACACTCAGGTCGGCCCCATCACCACCCCCGCCCAGTACGCCAAGGTGCTCGACTACGTCGCCATCGCACAGCAGGAGGGCGCCGACCTCGCCCTGGGCGGAAGGGCCGCCGCCCGCCCCGAGTGCGGCAGCGGCTGGTTCGTCGAACCGACCGTCTTCACCGGCGTCCGCAACAGCATGCGCATCGCGCAGGAGGAGGTCTTCGGTCCCGTCCTCGCGGTCATCCCCTTCAAGGACGAGGACGAAGCCGTCACCCTCGCCAACGACAGCCGCTACGGCCTCGGCGCCGGCGTGTGGACCAGTGACATCGGCCGCGCCCTCCGCATGGCCGACCGCATCCGCTCCGGCACCGTCTGGGTCAACACCTACCGCGCGGTGAGCTACCTGGCGCCCTTCGGCGGGTTCAAGGACTCCGGCATCGGCCGCGAGAACGGAATCTCCGCCATCAACGCGTACGTGGAGGAGAAAAGCGTCTGGATCAACACCGGCGCCCCCACCGGTAACCCCTTCGTCCTGCGCTGACACACCTCCACCGCCTGTTCCGGCAGGAAGGAGAAGGTTTCTCCGCTCACTCAAGGTTGCTCCCTCACGGCTCGGGCGCCGCGGGAGCGGCCTCCACCGCGACGAGAGCAACGGAGCTTCCTGTGTCGCAGCCACCCCTCCCCGTCCCCGCACAGTCCCGGGTCACGGCCAACGTCATACGCGGCTGCCTGGGCAACCTCATCGAGTGGTACGACTGGTTCGTCTACGCCACCTTCAGCGTCTACTTCGCGGCCGTGTTCTTCCCCGACGGGAACCAGACGGCGCAGCTCCTGTCCACCGCGGTCGTCTTCGCCGTCGGCTTCCTCATGCGTCCCCTCGGCGGCTGGCTGCTCGGGGCGTACGCCGACCGGCACGGCCGCCGCAGCGCGCTGACCCTCTCGGTCACGCTCATGAGCGCCGGATCGCTCACCATCGCGGTCATCCCCGGCCACCAGAGCATCGGCCTGTGGGCGCCGGTCCTCCTGGTCCTGGCACGCCTGGCCCAAGGGCTCTCCGTCGGCGGCGAGTTCGGCTCCAGCGCCTCCTATCTCGCCGAGGTCGCTCCCCCCGGGCGGCGCGGCTTCTACTCCAGCTTCCAGTACGTGTCCATCGTGCTCGGCCAGCTTTCCGCCCTGCTCGTGATGATCATGCTGCAGAACCTGCTGACCGAGGAGCAGCTGAAGACGTGGGGCTGGCGCATCCCGTTCGTGATCGGCGCGGTGGCCGGTCTGGTCGTGATGTACCTGCGCCGCACCATGGAGGAGTCGCAGCACTTCCAGCAGGAGCAGGCGAAGGCCGCCGTACAGGATCCGGGCGTCCGGGAACGCAAAGGCCTGCGCGCCCTGTTCACCGAGTACCCGCGCCAGCTCACCGTCGTCTTCGGGCTGGCCATCGGCGGCACCGTCGCCTTCTACACCTACACCACCTATCTGCAGAAGTACCTGGTGAACACCGCGGGCATCCCGAAGTCGACGGTCTCCGTGATCGGTTTCGCCGCCCTGTTCGTCTACATGCTGACTTCAAGGACAGAAGGACGATGCAGCCCACCCCATCCCCCTCGCTCAGCTCGTACGTGCAGTCGTGGACTCCCGGGCCGGTCACGGACGAAGACCCCCTGTCCGCCGTCCCGGTGGCGGCCCTGTCGGCGACCCTGGACCTTTCCGACACGGCCGCGAAGGCCGGTGACCCGCTCCCTGCGCTGTGGCAGTGGCTCTACTTCCTGAGCTGGCCCGCCGGGCGGGAACTCGGCGCTGACGGCCACCCACTGAACGGCCACTTCCTGCCGCCCCTCCCCCACCGGCAGCGCATGTGGGCCGGCGGCCGCTGCGAGATCACCGAGCCGCTCCGCCTCGGCGAACCGGCCGAACGCATCAGCAGCCTGGGCACGGTGACCGCCAAACAGGGCCGCACCGGGGAGATGCTGTTCGTCACCGAGCGCCGTGAGTTCCGCCAGCACGGCCGCACGTGCCTCGTCGAGGAACAGGACATCGTCTACCGGTCGGGACGCAGCGCAGGCGAGCACCCGGCCGGGATCGACGAGTCCGCTTTCCCGGACACCGATGCCCCATGGCAGCTGCCGCTGCGCGCGGACCCGGCGCTGCTCTTCCGGTTCAGTGCCCTGACCGCGAACGCCCACCGCATCCACTACGACAGCCCGTACTGCCAGGGCGAAGAGGGCTACCCCGGCCTCGTCGTCCACGGGCCCCTGCTGGCCCTGCTCATGCTCGAACTGGCCCGCCGCCACGCCCCGCAACGGCGATTGCGCTCCCTGTCCTACCGGCTGCGGCGGCCGGTGTTCGCCGGCGAGCGCCTGCTGGCCTGCGGCACCCGCGTCGACGATCGCGCCGAGCTGCGCATCGCCACCCACCGGGAGGAGCGGCACGCCACCGCCGAGGTGACGTTCGCATGACCGTGCTCAGCGACCGCATCGCCACCGCCCGGAGCCTGCTGTTCGTGCCCGGAGACCGGCCCGACCGCTTCGACAAGGCGGTGGCCTCCGGCGCCGACCTCATCATCATCGACCTCGAAGACGCGGTCGCCGCCGCGGACAAGGACCACGCCCGCGACAACGCCGCCGCCTGGCTCGCCCGCGGCAACCAGGCGATCGTACGGATCAACCCACCCAGCGCACCCTGGTCCGAGGCGGATCTCGGCGTGGCGGCCGATCACGGCTGCCCGGTGATGGTGCCCAAGGCCGAGGACCCCGCCGTACTCGCGGAGCTCGCCGCCCGCACGGCGGGACGGTGCGCGCTCATCCCGCTCATCGAGACGGCCCTCGGCGTGGAGCGGGTCCACGAGGTGTGCGCCGCACCCGGCATCACCAGAGCCGCTTTCGGCAACGTCGACCTGGCTGCCCAGCTCGGTGTCGCCCACGACGACCACGCGGCGCTGGCGTATGCGCGCTCCCGGCTGGTCGTGGCCTTGGCCGCGGCGGGCATCTGCCCGCCGATCGACGGTGTGACGACGGCCATCAGGGACGCCGGTGCCTTGGGTGCCGACGTCGCTCACGCCCGGCGGCTGGGCTTCACCGGAAAGCTCTGCGTCCACCCTGCGCAGGTCCAGGCCGTCGCCGCCGGATTCGCCCCCTCCGACACCGAAGTGCGGTGGGCGCGCGCCGTTCTCGATGCCGGAAGTTCGGTCACCACGCTCGACGGACAGATGGTGGACAAGCCGGTACTGGAACGGGCACGACGCGTCCTGGCACAGGCCAGGGAGCGGCCTGCCGCTCCCTGACGCTGCCCGACGAGCTCGCCCTGTTCCACCCCCGGGTCGGGGCCTGAGGCACATCCGTGTCGGAGCGTGCGCTAAGCCAGGGCCAGGAAGAGCTTTTCCAGTTCGTCCTCGGTCATGGGGGGTGTCTGGTCGTCGGCGGCGGTCATGCACTGGCGCATGCCACTGGCGACGATTTTGAAGCCGGCCCGGTCCAGGGCGCGGGAGACCGCGGCGAGCTGGGTGACGACGTCTTTGCAGTCGCGTCCTGCCTCGATCATGGCGATGACTCCGGCCAGTTGGCCCTGGGCCCGGCGTAGCCGGTTGAGTACCGCTCCGATCGCTTCGTCGTCCACGCTCATGCCCACGGGGCGCCTCCTGATGTCGAACGTCTCTTCCATGGTACCCCGGGGGGTATAGGTGGTGTCCCCAGCCGGCACGTACGCCTTACGGGGACACCGCGGTCTTGGTTCGGCGTCAGTGGGCGAAGCGGATGTCGGGCAGGAGACGGCGCAGCCAGGCCGGGCTCCACCAGGCGGCATGGCCGGTCAGGCGGAGCAGGACCGGCAGCAGGACCAGGCGCACCAGGGCGGCGTCGAGCAGGACGGCGATGCCCAGAATGACGCCCATTTCCTTGGGAGGCAGCGGCCCGGAGAGCGCGAAGGTGAAGAACACGGCGACCATGACGGCGGCGGCGAAGATGATGCGGCCGGAGTGGGCCAGGGAGCCGGTCATCGCGTCGCGGGGGTCGCCTGTCTTTTCGTAGTGCTCCTTGGCGGAGGCGAGGAGGAAGACGGTGTAGTCCATGGCGATGGCGAAGATCATGGCGAAGAAGAACACCGGTGCCCAGCCGTCGAGGAATCCCTGCGAAGTGAAGCCGAGCAGGTTCGCGCCGTGTCCGTCCTGGAAGATCAGGCGTGCGGCGCCGAAGGCCGCGCCGGTGGACAGCAGGCTGGTGAGCGTGCCGAGGGCGGCGATCAGCGGGGCCTGCAGAGCCACCAGCAGCAGGATGAAGCCGAGGGCGAGGACGACACCGATGACCAGGGGGGTCTTGTCGGTCAGCAGGTGTTGCAGGTCGAGGTTTTCCACGGCGGCGCCGCCGATCAGCGCCTTGTCGGGGAGGTCGGCGCGCAGGTGGTCCACGGTGGTGGCCAGGGCGGGGTCGGAGGGGTCGACGGTGGGCACGGCCTGGATGAGGGAGAGGCCCGAGTGGTCGGTGGCTGCTTGGGCGGGCATGACGCCGGCGATGCCGTCGGTGTTTTTCAGCTGGTCGGTGACGGTGGCCGCCTGGCCGGTGGGGGTGAGGATCTGCAGGGTGCCGGGGGCGCCGGGGCCGAAGGCGTCCTGGACGGCTGTGTAGCCGGCGCGGGCGGAGGCGTCGCCCGGCAGCACGGTGATCGAAGGCATGGCGGTGCGCAGTCCGAGCACGGGGGCGGCCAGGGCGATCGAAACGACCAGGGCGGCGGCGCCGAAGAGGACCGGGCGGCGCCACAGTCGCTCGCCCCAGGCGGCGAAGCGGGCGGAGCGGTGTTCGCCGGTACGGGACCAGGGCAGGGCGAGAGCGTCCAGCAGGCTGGTGCCGACGGCGGCCTGCATCTCGAATGCCAGGACGGTGACCAGGGCGGGGACGGCGAGGAACCCGCCGCCCACCCCGAGCAGCCCCGTCAGCGCCCCCAGGCCCGCGCCGGTGCCGGCTGCCCTCACCGGCCCCGTCTTGGACGGTCCGGCGGCTGGGGCGGGGCGCAGCATCTTCACCGCGGCCAGGGCGGCTACGGCGGCGAACGCGGCGGTCAGTACCGCCTGCGGCAGCCGGGCGGCTGCCGCCCCGGCCAGCGCGGCCGGGAAAAGACCGGCCGCGGCGAAGGCGGCCCCGGCTTTCCAGCGCACGTGTCCGGTCCGGGCGTGGGCGTACAGGGCGGTGGCGGAGGTGGCGGTGACGATGAGCAGGCTCGCGGTGGTGGCCGCGGCGGGGGTGAAGCCGAGCAGGTAGATCAGGGCGGGGACGGCAAGGACGCTGCCGCCTCCGCCGAGCGCGCCGAGCGCCAGGCCGACCACGGCCCCCGCGATCAGGGCCAGGACCAGGGCGCTCACGCTATCGAGCCGCCCCGCCCGCGTTCGTCGACCACCGGCAGCCCGGCCTTCGCCCAGGCACTCATGCCGCCCCTCACGTCCAGGACGTCGACGCCGCGGGAGGCCAGGAGTTCGGCGGCCTGGCGCGAGCGGTGACCGGAACGGCAGACCGTCACCACCGGCCGGCCCTGCGCTTGGGCCGGCAGTGCCGCGCCGGCCAGCAGGCGGGTCAGCGGCAGATGAACGGCGCCGGGCGCGTGCCCGGCCTTCCACTCGGGCGTTTCGCGGACGTCGAGCAGCACCGTGGTGTTGTCGGTCGTGCGCTCACGCGCCTGCTGGGGGGTGAGGCGGCCGGGGCCGCGACCGAAGAGGGGCATCGGCATCTCCTTCTGCTGGTGGTGTGCGGGTTTCTCAGCTGCCGGTGGCGAGGGGCAGTCCGGCGTCCTTGGCGGCATCGAAGGCGTCGTCGACAGCGACGACGTCGCGTCCGGCCGCATCGAGCAGGGACGCGGCGATCGCCGCGCGCATCCCGCCGGCGCAGTGCACCCACACGGTGCCCGCCGGGACCTCGCCGAGGCGGCCGTGCAGCTGGTGGATCGGAATGTGCACCGAGCCGTCGATGAATCCGCCCGCGCGTTCGGAGTCGCGGCGCACGTCCAGCACCACCACCCGCTCGCCGCGCTCGCGCACGGCGGCGAGGTCGGCGAAGGCGGCGCGCGGGAACGACGCGAGGTCGTCCTTCTCCCTCACCCAGGAGGCCAGGTCGCCGGTGGCGGCGGCGGCCGGGCGGTCGATGCCGACCCGGGCCAGCTCCCGCTGGGCGTCGGCGATCTGGTCGGGCGTCTCGGCCAGCAGGGTGACGGGCTTGCCCCACGGGATCAGCCACGCCAGGTAGGTGGCGATCTTGCCCTCACCCTCGAAGTTGAACGCCCCGGCCACATGCCCCTGGGCGAAGGCGACGCGGCTGCGCAGGTCCACCACCCACTCACCGGCGGCCAGCCGCTGCGCGATCCCGGCGGCGTCGGCGGGCTCGGGCGGCGTCAGATCGACAGGTGCGGGGCCTGCCGCGTTGGCCGGGGCCATGTGCGCGTAGTAGGCGGGCACGTCCTCCAGTCCGGCCAGCATCCGCGTGACGAAGGTGTCCACGTCCAGGGTGAGAGCCTCATTGGCTGCCCGCTCCTTGCCGATCGTGGAGGTGTCCCCCTCGGCCGGGGAGGAGGAGCAGAAGCTGCCGAAGCCATGCGTGGGAAGTACCGGCACCTCGTCATCCAGCTCGCCGGCGAGCCGGTGGGCGGAGGCGTGCTGGGCACGGGCCAACCGCTCGGTCAGCCGCGGCTCCACCAGGTCCGGACGCCCCACCGAGCCGATCAGCAGCGAGCCGCCGGTGAAGGCCGCCACCCCGCGCCCGCCGTCCCGCAGGACGTAGGAGGTGTGGTGAGGAGTGTGACCAGGAGTGGCGATCGCCCGCAGCACCAGGCCCTCATCGACGGTGAGAGCGTCACCGTCGGCGACCGGAGTGCGGGCGAAGGACACCGAAGCACCGGCCGGCACCAGGTAGCGGGCGCCGGTCAGGCGGGCCAGTTCCAGACCGCCACTGACGTAGTCGTTGTGCACGTGGGTCTCCGCCACGAACGCGATCCGCACCCCGCGCCGGGCCGCAGCCGCCACCACCTGGTCGATGTCGCGCGGCGGGTCGATCACGACTGCGGCACGGGCGCCGCCGGCCAGGTAGCTGCGGTTGCCCAGGCCCTCGAACTCCAGGGTGTCGACGAAGAACACGGCTCCAGCTCCTTCCGAGAAAACAAATTACCCCGGGGGGTATCTCAGACCGACTCTAACAGAGATACCCGGGGGGGTATTTTTCCGAGGCGGATTGCCCCATGCCCGGCATTGCCCTCACCCCGGCCGACGTCCGCCGGGGCATCGAGGAATCCGGTCTTGACTGCATCCCGTCCACGGGCGACAAGCCCGCCGCCCACACTCCGACGCGGGATCACCGCCTGGGTGTCGACCAGCCCGGCGTTCGCGGGCCAGCCGTCCGCACTTCAGCGCCTCAACCCCGCTGATGACGGGGACGGGGCCGACGTTGCAGCTGTGGGCCACCAGGAGCACCGCAATGGTGACGGGAGGTCCTGAGTCGCGCCTCGCCGCCGGTAACCGAGGTGAACGCTTGGTCGGCGCCGGCCCGGAAGAACACTTCCCGCGCCCTCTCGGCAGGCCTACGCGGGGCAGCATCACGCTCGCCCAGCCTGCAGGTCGAGCAGGAAGGCCGGCTCCGGGCTCCGGCGCCAGCGCGGCGAAGCGCAGGCGGCCGTCGTCGAAGAAAATCTGCCCGCCCTCCGGCAGGGCGGTTTGCCCTCCCTGCAGGCCTTCCCGCGATCAAGTCGCTCAGCATATTGCTGGCATTCGCATCAGGACCTTCACAATATGAGAGCTGATTGGTGGACTGGACTTCGTGAACGACTGCACACCTCTCCTGGCCGCCTACGCCGCGCTCGACAGCGCGGCGGTCAGTGACGCGCTCGACGCACTGGACCTGCCGCCCGGCATAGGGGGGATCGGACCGGTCTGGGGCCGTCCGAAACTGGTGGGATTCGCCGCACCGGTCGAACTCGCGCCCCGTACCCCCGGCCCGTCCGGTGCCCACATCACCGCATCGGCCGTATCCGCCAGCGGACCCGAACACGTCCTGGTGATCGCCAACGGCGGACGCACGGACGTCTCCTGCTGGGGCGGCCTGCTGAGCCTGGGCGCCAGCCTGCGCGGCGTCCGCGGCGTGGTGGCCGACGGAGCCTGCCGTGACGTCGGCGAGGCCCGGGACCTGGGCTTCCCTGTCTACGCCCGAGCCACCACGCCGGTGACCGCACGCGGCCGCCTGCAGCAGGTGTCCGCCGGCGAACCGGTCCACGTCAGCCCAGCCACCGTCGCGCAGGGGGACATCGTCATCGCCGACGAGACCGGCGTGGCCTTCGTGCCCCTGACCCGCGCCCATGAAGTCCTCGAGGCCGCCCAGGCACTGGCCCGGCGCGAGAGCGCCATCGCCGAGGACCTGCGCGACGGAGTGGCCCTGCCCGATGCCATGCGCGATGCCCGACTCGCCGGAATCAAGGAAAAGAACTGATGGACGAACTGACCCAGCGGGCCTCGGCCCTGCCGACCGCCGCGCTGTCCGACGCCCTGGACGCCCTCGGGCTGCCCGGCTCCGTGCTCGGCATCGCGCCGCTCTCCCCCACCGCCCAGCTGACGGGGCCGGCCTTCACCGTCGCCTACGCGCCGGCCGACGAGGGCAAGGGCAGCGTCGGTGACTTCCTCGACGACGTGCCTCCCGGCGCTGTCGTGGTGATCGACAATGCCGGACGTACGGACTGCACGGTCTGGGGCGGGATCATGACCCAGACCGCCGCGGCCCGGGGCCTCGCAGGCACCGTGGTGCACGGTGCCTGCCGCGACGTGGCCACCTCCCTCTCGGAGAGCTATCCGCTGTTCAGCTGCGGCCGGTTCATGCGCACCGGCAAGGACCGGGTGCGCCTCGCCATGGTCGGCACACCCCTGTCCCTGGGCGGCGTACCCGTGGCGCCGGGCGACCTGGTGCGCGGCGACAGCGACGGCGTGGTCGTCATACCCGCCGCCCGGCTGCAGGAGGTCATCGAACTCGCCGAGCGGATCGAGGACACCGAACACGGCATCGTCACTGCGGTACGCGCGGGCCACAGCCTGCGCCAGGCCCGCGCCGACTTCGGCTACCACCTCCTCCAGCGGGGCCGGCGATGACCCACCCCTACGCCGGCGGACACGCCACCGCCACCCTGTACGAGGCCTCCGGTTTCGACTGTGCCTGCGCGCCGGGACTGCGCCCCGCCTGGCCCGGCGCCCGGCTGGCCGGACCTGCCTACACCGTGCAGGGGATGGGCGGCGACAACCTCGCCCTGCACAACGCCGTCGCCGCGGCCCCGCCCGGCCATGTCCTCGTCGCCGACCTGCAGGGCGCGGTCCATGGCCACTGGGGTGAGGTACTGGCCGTAGCCGCCCAGGTGCGCGGGCTGCTCGGTCTGGTCATCGACGGCGGAGTCCGCGACAGCGTGGAACTCGCGGAGATGGACTTTCCCGTCTTCTCCTCGTCCGTCGCCGTCTACCGCACCGGCAAGGACCACCCAGGAGTGCTCGGCGAATCCGTCGTCCTGCGCGGAATCGCGGTCCACACCGGCGACCTGATCGTCGCCGACGCCGACGGAGTCGTCTGTCTGCCCCACGACACAGCGTCCTCGGTCATCGCCCGCGCCGATGAGCGTGTCCGCAAGGAACAGCACATCTTCGGCCAACTCCGCAACGGAGAAACCACCCTTGAGCTCTACGATCTCTCTCCCGCCGGCGCCGGCGGCCCCGGTGAGTGACAACGCCATCCTGGCCATCAGCGCCCGCGCCGCCGAGCTGTGCGCCCAGGGAACCGACGTGATCAGCCTCGCGGCGGGTGAGCCCGACCTGCCCACGCCGGCCAACGTCACCGCGGCGGCGGCCCGCGCCGCGGCCGACCCTGCCTACCACCGCTACGGATCTGCCGCGGGCCTGCCGGAACTGCGCTCCCTGGCCGCCGACCGGCTCGCCACCGCGACCGGACTGCCGTGGAACGCCGAGGACATCCAGATCACCCTGGGTACCAAGCACGCTCTCGCCCTCGCCCTGCAGGCGGTGCTCGGCCCTGATGAGGACGTGCTGGTGACCAGCCCGGGCTGGCCGGGCCACCACGGCGCCGTGCAGGCCGCGGGCGGTCGCGTCCGGTCGATACCGGTGCGCGCCGAAGACCGGTTCCTCGCCACGCCGCAGACCCTCGACCTGGCCCTCACCGGGCGCACCCGCGCGGTGATCCTCGCCAGTCCCGGCAACCCGGTCGGCGCGGTCTACCCCCGTGAGCTGCTGGCCGACATCGCCGACTGGGCGCTGCGCCACGACGTGTGGATCATCGCCGACGACATCTACGACCAGTTCGTCTACGACGGCCCGCACACCACGCTGCTGGCCGCCGCACCCCGGGCCCGCGACCGCTGCATCGTGGTCAACGGGGTCTCCAAGGCCCACGCGATGACCGGCTGGCGCATCGGCTGGCTCGCCGGCCCCGCCTCCGTCGTCGCCCACGCGTTCCGGAACGTCTCCCAGACCATCACGCACGTCCCGCTCATCACGCAGGCCGCCGCGATCGAGGCCCTGGCCGGGGACCAGCGGCCTCTGCACGAGGCCCGCACCCGCTACCGGGCCAACCGAGACCTCTTGACCGATGCCCTCAACACGTTGCCCGGCATCGACTGCCCGCGGCCTTCGGGCGGCCTGTACGTCTTCCCGTCCGTCGCCGCGCTGCTCGCCCGCCACCCCGAGCGCTGGACATCGGCGGCGGACGTCGCCGCCTGGCTCCTGGACACCGCCCATGTCGCCGCTGTCCCCGGGGAGGTCTTCCACGCGCCGAACCACCTCAGACTCTGCTTCGCCGTCAGCGACACCGCCGTGCGCGAAGCGATCCAGCGGCTGTGCCGCGCTTTTGAAACCCTCACATAGACAAACGGGAAGAGAAGGGTGCACACCGATGCACATCCAGCGTTTGGACCACCTGGTGCTCACGGTGGCCGACATCGACGCCACGGTCGACTTCTACGTACGCGTCCTGGGAATGACGCCCGTCACGTTCAAAGGCGGCCGTCGCGCGCTGACGTTCGGCCACAGCAAGATCAACCTTCACCAGACCGGAAGGGAATTCGAGCCCAAGGCCCACCGCCCGACGCCGGGCAGCGCCGACCTGTGCCTCATCGTCGATGAGCCCGTCGACCGTGTGGTGAAGGAACTGTCCGAGCTGGGAGTGGCGGTGGAGGAAGGACCGGTCGAAAGGACCGGAGCCACAGGCCCGATCATCAGCGTGTACCTGCGCGATCCGGACAACAACCTCATCGAACTCAGCAACTACCTCAGCTGAGGCACCACCCCTGGAGGCCCTGGCGTCTCCCGCTCGGCCGACGGCGATATCCTGCGGGTACTGATGCTGCCGGGGATGAGACGGGGTGCGACTCGATGATTGAGGTCCGCCAGGCCCGTTACTTCATCGCGGTCGCCGAGGAGCTCCATTTCGGTCGGGCCGCGGAACGCCTGCAGATGTCCCAGCCACCGCTGAGTCAGGCCATCCGGCAACTGGAGCGGCAGCTCGACGCGCAGTTGCTGGAGCGCTCCAGCCGTTCCGTGGCTCTGACCGAGCCCGGCGCTGTCTTCCTGGAGCACTGCTACACGCTGACCGCGGCGGCCGAACGCGCCCAGGTGGCCGCCGCCCAGGCACAAGCCGGCTACCTGGGCACCCTGACCGTCGGCGCGGTCACGTCCGCCTTCTCGGAGCCACTTCCCGCCATCCTCGGCCGTTTCCGCGCCGAGCGTCCTCGCATCGAACTGCGGGTACGGGAACTGGACACCATCGAAGGCGTTCAGGGCCTCCTCAGCGGACGCCTGGACATCGCCGTGATCCGCCACAGCGGCAACGACGAGCGGCTGCTCTCGGATCCGCTGAGCCGCGACCGGCTCGTGGCAGCCCTCCCCCAGGGGCATGACCTCGCCGCCGGGGACAGCGTGGACCTCGCCGCCCTCGCGGACGAGCCTTGGGTGTGGATCCCCCGGCCGATCTCGCCGAGGTACCACGACGAACTCGTGGCGGCCTGCCGACAGGCCGGCTTCAGCCCGGACCCCCGGCACGAAGCGAACTCCATCCATTCCCAGCTGGCCATGATCGGCTGCGGTCTGGGAGTCGGCCTCGTGCCGCACACGGCATCCGGGCCGCTGATGCCGAACGTCGTCTGCCTTCCGTTGCGGGAGCCAGCCCCTCTCGTGGGACTCGCCGCGGTCAGACGCACGACGGACCTCAGCCCGCTCGTCGCACAGTTCGTGCGGTACGCAGCACCCATTCCGCTCCCCTCAACTCCCTAGACCAACTGCCGCGGCCACATCATGTCCGCATGCCCCCTCGGCGATGCTCCTGTGCTGCCAACTCAGCCGCCCCAGTTGCCCATGCCCGCCGCAGCAACGGCGAGCCAAGCAGGGGTGGTTGGCTGTTGTCTCATGGAGCCTTGACCGCGAGGCGCCTGCCAGCTTGCCAAAGACTCCCGGCGCCTCCCCCGCGGACAGCGTCCCGCGCTGCGTGGAGGAACTCGGCTTCATCGGCTGCAACCTCAACCCTGACCCGTCCGGGGGAAACTGGACAGGACCGCCACTCACCGATCGCGCCTGGTATCCGCTCTACGAAGCCATGGTCGAACTCGACGTGCCGGCGATGGTGCACGTCTCCTCCTCGGACAACCCCAACTTCCATACGACCGGGGCGCACTACCTCAACGGTGACACTGCGGTGTTCATGCAGTTGGTGACCGGTGATCTGTTCAAGGACTTCCCGACCCTGCGCTTCATCATCCCGCACGGCGGAGGCGCGGTTCCCTACCACTGGGGCCGCTATCGCGGGCGCGCGCAGAGCCTGAACCGGCCACCCCTCGCAGAGCACGTCCTGCGGAACGTCTTCTTCGACACCTGTGTCTACCACCAGGCCGGCATCGAACTGCTCACGAAGGTGATCCCAGCCGAGAACATCCTGTTCGCCTCGGAGACATTCGGCGCGGTCGAGGGCATCGATCCCGAGACCGGTCACCACTACGACAACACGCGCCGGTACATCGACGCGATTCCGCGGCTCAATGACGCCGACCGAGGGCTCATCTTCGAGGACAACGCGCGTTTCGTCTACGGACGACTGTCCAAACAGCTCGAACGCCAATGCTCCTGACTCCCCTCCAGCGTCCCGTCGCCGAAACATTCCAGATCGAGGAGAACTGAGTGAACCCCGTTGGCTGGCGTCGATACCCCTCCGCTGCCCCGACCGGGCCCGACCTGATCGAACCGCTGCGAGGTAACTGGATCACGTCGAGGTTCAGGCCGGCCTCGCTCAGAGAAGGCCCGATGGCTTCGGACATCAAGGCCCAGGACGAACGCGGGGCGGCTCACCGCATCGCGGGACTGGAGGAGTTGGGAGGCGATGCTGAGGGTCACGTTGGGCCGTGCTTCGAAATTCGCGCCGATGACACCGCCCGGTCGTCGGCGCTCGAGCAGCGTCAGGCCGTTCCTCGAGGACCGCGTCCCTCGGTTCGTGCGGTACGTCGGCCTGCTCACGCAACTGGGCCTGCGTGGAGCCGAGTCAGGCATCGGCCAGAGGCAACCGGCCCTCAACGCCTTCCGACATTCCTGAGCCCACCGCCGCTTCGAAGTCCTGGTCATTCTCCGCCGGAAGGGCACTGTGCGCTTCTTCCAGACGCTTGGCCGCCATGCGGCCCAGCGCGACATCGAAGTCCTCGTCAGACGCGTCCACGAGAGCGGTGGGGCCTGACAGCCAGGGCCGCGTGCGCTCGCACGGTTTGTTCGACATGCCTGGCTTCGGGGCCGCTACAAAATCCGGCTCAGCTCGCTCTGACCTACAGTCGATGGGAGACTTCAGGCGCGCTGCGGCATCTGTCCCTCCTCCACAGCCGCCATGGCCATGAGCCCACACAAGCCGGTGATCAGGTCATCGACTTCGAAATCACCGAAGAACGCCTCGTCCATGATGAACCCGCGCACCACGACCATGAGTGTGCGCGTCCTCGCCCTCGTGTGCGTAGCACGATGTGTCGTCCTGCTGCGCTGGCAGTCACTACTCCCGGCGGACAGGCACATTGACGTCGTCCACGTTGATGTGGCCCCAGCCGCCCGTCGCCCTGTCGACGACCTCGACGTAGATCCGCTCACCGGTGTGGGCGGACAGGTCGAAGACGACCCGGCGGAACTGCTCGACGGCGCGGCCCGGTCGCCTTGGCGAGCACCTTGCCGTCCCCTGGGCAGGGTCTTGGAGGGACTTGTCCCGGATGTACTCGCGGTTCGGACGGCCATGCCGGCGAAGAACGCGAAAGGACTTCAACCGCAGACCGACCTGGCTGAAAATCGGGCTCCGCGCTGCCCCCATTCACACGACGATGGTCGCGAGAAGTTTTTGAATGTTCATCCTCTCCTCACGACTGGAACTAAACATGCCCCTCAACTCCCCCCGCAGCCGCACGCGCCGCACGGCCCGAGCCTTCGGCCTGACCGCCCTGCTCGCCGTCAGCAGTGCCACCGCTCTCGCTGCCGCGCCCACGGCATCCGCCGCCCCCACGGCCTCACTCACCGTCGACGTACCCATGGCGGCCCGCGGTCAAGGCAACTCCGTCGTGTATTTCGGCAGCCTTCGGATCGACAACGGCACCTCCGTCACCTGCGTGAACAAGTACACGACCTCCGGCGCAGCTCCCAGGATCATCGTGAGTACCACCTACCAGGTCACCGCGGGCACCTCCTACGGCATCTCCGCCTGGGAGACCGGCAATTGCGACGCGGGCGGCACGCAGTCCCTCGGCGGCGTGACCGTCAAGCCCAGTGACGCCGATGTCTCCAGCGGCGTCTACCAGGCCAGGATCGGTTAGTCACGAGGCCTCGCCTCGAGCGGCCCACACGATCGCCTGCGCCTCGCTGCCCACGTGCCGGGGAGAACGAGCCGGCATCCCGGCCACCCCGCCCCACGGGACGACTACTGAGACGTGCCTTTGACCGCCCGCTCCGTCCCGCAGAAACCCCGGGCCTTTCGAGGCCCGGGGTCTCATGCTGTCGGCGCAGTCGTCAGAATCGCTTCGGCCGCCGTCATGCGCTCCGCCTCCGAGGTCTCACAGCTGGCGCGCGACGTCGCGCAAGGCGCGGGGTGGGTGGTCAGCGGGGGCAGGTGGCGTAGCCGACCCGGAGGTCGACCACGCCGACAGCCGTTAGGTCAGGGGCACAGGCCACTGTCCGAGTTGTAGTAGATGTCGATCGAACCGCTCCAGGTCATGCACAGGCCGGGCTTGGGCAGGTCCTTGTACACCGGGCCGGCGAAGGTCGTGTAGGAGCCGGCGTCCCTCGCCGGGGTGCTGCTGGTCGGCCAGGTGTCCAGGGTGACCTCCATGAACACGCGGGCACCGGGCTTGCTGCGCACCGTGACGGCGCACCACTGCTTGTCCGCGGAACTGTAGGCCACGTAGGTGGTGGCGGCCACAGTGGTCTGCGAGGACTTGATCGGAGTCGAGGTGAAGACCTCGTACCCCGTGCCGCACGCCCCGTTGTAGGCGCCGGCAGTGGCGGCCGAGGCCGGCGCGGTCGCGGCGAGCGTGCCGCCCAGGGCCAGGATGGCAAGGGCGCCAGCGGTGGCTGCCTTGTGATGGATCGACTTCATGGTGTTCCCCCTGCTGGTGTCATGGCGGGACGACCGGTCGTTGCCGTCCACGCGGAGTGAGACCGGACAGGCCCACGGACAGTTGTGGGCTTTCTTGTCGCAGGCCTGTCACCGCTGTCACAAGGGCCGTTACGACCACCCAAACCCAGGGCACTGACGGCACTTGGACCACACCGCAACCGCGACAAGCCCCTACGGCTGCGGCTGCGACTCACCCGCCTGGACAGCCGAGGGCACCAAGAGCATCTCCGGTGTCCGGGTGCTGTCCGGCGGGCACCAGCTGCTCACCCCGAATACGCCGCAAGACGGCACGCTCACGGCCGACTGGGTCAGCCACCCGCGCGGCGGCGGAGCCGACGCGCAACAGGGCGAGCGCGCCCCGATCCCCGGCCGCGTCTGCGCCGTCCAGCCCGCCCTCCCTCATCCTCAACTCAGCCAGGGCCTGGGCGAATGGGGTCGCGAAGGGGATGTCAGACCCCCGCACACCTACTCAGCAGTTGGGCAGCGGGTTGGTCTCGCTGGAGATCGCTGTGTCCTTCATCCAGCCCCACTGCCCGTTGTCCGCCTTCGTGAACTCCCAACGCCTCGGGTGCGGTCCGCCCACCCAGGCCTGATCGTCCATCTTGCAGTCGAACCAACTGGGGTTGGAGTACATGTAGCCGACGATCACGTCGGGGTCGGGGTACTGCGTGCTCGCTCCCATCGTGCCGTAGACGGGCGCCCCCGACACGTTGTTGCACCACCAGCGCCCACCGCTCTGCCAGCACCCGCCGGCCGCCCCGGCGGACGGCGTGCCGGCTCCCACCACGGCGACGGCGATTGCGGCGGTGGTCAGCACCGCACCCGCCCTGCTCCTCTTGCGCATGTGAATCCCCCGTAGGTCCTTTGCGTGGTGCTCCCCCTCACGGGGGGGCACCGTGACACCCCCATCGCAACACGAGCGGATGCTGATGGCCATGGGTTGTCCCGTACACCACGAAACAGCTACAAACTACGCGTCGGATTCCGCAACGACGTGGCTCGCCTCCGTCAGCTCGTCACGCCCGTACGTTGGGTTGACCTGTATGGGGAAGCTTCCAAGGCCGGGTAGTCAGGGCTTGCCGGGAAACTTCAGCCTCGGCCTGGACCACTTCGAGGGACGCTCCTGGAACGGCCGGCACCACCACGTCACCCTGGCCACCGCCGCCCACGCATTCCTCACCGAACAGCGCCTGGCCCAAAAGCGCAGTCCTACTCAACGTCGATCGCCTTTTCGATGGGGGTCTCGCCGCCGACCACCACGTAGATACGGCCGGCGGTGTCGGGCCGGTCGATGAGCGCCACGAGCACGGCGGCAACGTCTTCCCTGGCGACTTGGTCGAACCTGGCGCGCTGTGGCCCAACCCTGTCCCCGGCGGTGAGTTCGACGGTGCCGTCGCCGTGGCCGTCGGTGAGCACGCCGGGCCGCAGTACCGTCCAGTCGAGCTCCTCCCGGGCGAAGATGTGCTGTTCGGCGGCACGCTTGGCCCGCAAGTAGACGGCGTACCCATCACCGATGCCGCCGTCGTCGGCACAGCCCACGTTGATGGAGCTGACGTGCAGGAACCGTCGCACACCGGCCTGTTCCGCCGCGTCCATGACCAGCACGACAGCGGCCCGGTCCATCGTGTCCCGGCGTGCGGAGGTAGCGCTGTTGCCCGAGCCGGCCGAGAAGACGGCAGCGTCCGCGCCGACAAGGGTCGCGGCCGCCTCGTCCACCGTGGCATGCTCAAGATCGAGCACGACGGCCTCTTGGTCAACGCACGGTCCAGGCACAGCCGCAGGATGCGCCAGCGGACCGGGTGCCCGAGTGCTTTGAGTTCTTCGACCGTCGCTTCCACATACGGCACAGTGCCTCGCCAAGCCGACGCCGGTTTGCTTGACTGCTATCGATTTCATTCCGTGCAATCGCTTGGAGGACCTGTGATCGAGCAGCTCCGGGACTGGGCGGGCGGCCGGCACCTGGTTGGTGAGCTGGCGGACTGGATCTCCCGGCCGAGCGTGAGCCGGACCGGCGAGGGCATGGCCGAGGCCGCGGCCCACGGTCTTGGGCTGTTACGCGCATCAGGCCTGCAGGCGCGCGAAGTCGAGACCGGTGGCTGGCCCGCGCTGGTGGGGACGGCGGACGGGCCGGGGCCGCACGTGCTGATCTACGGTCACTACGACGTGCAACCGGCTGGGCTGGTAGGAGTGGGCTGTCGGTGATGCCCCAGATCCAGACGGCGTAGAAGGAGAAGCCGCGCCCACCCGGACAGAGCGTCCGGGTGGGCGCGACGTGAGCAAGTGGCGGTGGGTCAGGTCGCGGTCAGCGACAGGTCGGCCGTCGTGGCGCGGCCCGGCAGCAGGGTCACCTCCCTGGATGCCGGGCGGTGGCGGGCGGCCGAGGCCGTGACCCGCAGCGGGCTGGAGCGGGCGTCCAGCCAGAGGTCGTAGTGGCCGTCGGAGTCGGTGCGTACGGTGTGGGCGAGGCGGTCGCAGCCGGTCGTTCTGGCGTGCGCCACCGGGCAGATCAGGACAGTGGCTGCGGCGAGCGGCGTTCCCGTGTGCTTGTCGGTGATCGTTCCGGCGAGATGGCCCCAGGACCGCGGGACCGTGACCTTGAGGCTGACCTTGACCGATGCTCCGGCGTAGGGGGCGTCGGTGCTGTAGGTGAGCCGCGCGGTGTAGGTGCCGGCCGCGGCGACGGCGGAGGCGTTCGCGCGGACAGTGACCGTGGTGGAGCGGCCGGGGGCGAGGTCGAACGAGGTCTTGTCCGCCGACAGCCAGGTGACGTCGTCGCCGTCGCACTGGTCGTGCCCGGGCAGGAGCTCGGCCGAGGAGACGGTCTCGGAGAGCGAGATCATGCCGCCGACGCGGTAGATCCCGCAGCCGCCGCCGGCCCGGAAGACGGTGGAGGAGGCGTTGGGCAGGTCGGACCAGGTGTTGGACACCGGGTCGTATTCGACGACGGTGTTGACCGAGTCCTGTCCGGCGATGCCGCCGACGGCCTGAAGTTTGCCGTCGTTCCCGCCGGCGACGGCGCCCCAGCGCGTGTCGGGCATGTCGGCCGCGCGGGTCCAGGTGTCGGCGGAGGGGCTGTAACGGTAGGTCTCTCCCTTGGCGTCGCTGCGATTGATGCCCCCGGCGCAGACCAGTTCACCGGTGATGCCGGCGCAGGCCGCGCGTTCCACGGGGAACGGGTAGTCGGCGAGGCGGGTCCAGGTGTCGGTGGCCGGGGTGTAGCGGTAGACGGTGCCGACGATGTCCGTGCAGCCGGATCCGGTGCAGCCGCCGATGACGTACAGGCTGCCGTCGAGGACGGTCACATTGGGCATGCCGACCGCCTGGGGCAGATCGGTGAGGCGGGTCCAGGTGTCGGTGGTGGGGTGGTACGCGTAGAGCGTGGCGCGGGCACCGTCCGGGGCCCAGCCGCCTGCGACGTACATGGTCCCGTTGACGAACGCCCCGCCGGGTGACTCCAGGGCCTCGGGGAGGTCGGCGATCCGTGTCCAGGCGCCGGTGGACGGGTCGTGCACATAGCCGCGACTGAGGTACTCCCCGGCGAAGACGCCGGAGACTCCGGCGACGGAGTAGACCTTGCCCTGGTAGGTGCCCACCGCGTTGTCCGTGACGGGCTCGGGGTAGTCGGCTATGCCGGTCCAGGGCCCGGTCGATGCCGAGGCCGAGGCAGTGGCCGAGGGGTCACTCGATGTGCTCTTCGAGGCCGAGGAGGTGGAACTCATCGGTCCGGGTGCGTAGTTGCCCTTGACGCGCAGTGTCGGGGCGCCTGCCGAGGAGTCCGACGTGGTCGTGGGGGTGCCGGTCGGTGAGGTGTAACCGGTGCTCTGCTCACCGAGGTTGACGTGCAGCGGCGCCTGGCCCTTGTTGGTGAAGGTGACCTTCTTGCTGCCTGATCCGCCCAGTGACTCACTCACGGAGAGGGCGTCCGAACTCACCTTCAGGCGGCCCGCCTTGAGCGTGCGGTCGAATCGGTTGACCTTGTCCGGCCGCGTGGTGAGGGTGCCGGTCGAGGTGGAGTAGCGGGCGGCGGCCGTCCGGTAGCTGTGCCGTCCGGTGGGGGTGCTGAACAGCCAGTAGTAGCCGTCGGCCAGCGCCAGGTCGTCGGGGGTCGCGACGGTGGTCGCGGTCGCGTAGCGGTCGGCGGTGTCGGTGATGGTGGCGGGCGTGACGGCGTCGCCCGTGTTGCCGTCGACGACCTGTCCGGCGACGATGCCTCCGCTCACTGCCGCGCAGGAGCCGACGGTGACGGTGTCGAGCTGCCAGAGCGACAGGCCGCTGCCGGAGTAGTGGAAGCGCACCTTCACGTGCTTCGCGCCTGCCGCCTGGGCCAGAGGAACCTCGGCGCGGCCCGCGTACTCGGCCGTGTCCCGGTGCCACACCGTGGTCCACGTCGCGCCCGAGTCGAGGCTGAGGTCGACGTTGGCCACCGAGTCCTTGCCGGCGGCGTAGGCGGCGTCGAAGCCGAGGACGGGTGAGGTCTGGCCCGCCAGACTGAAAACGGGTGAGACGAGTTCGGTGTCTTCCCGGACACCGCCCCGGCCGAAGGGGTTCGCGGAGGCCCAGTTCCCGGTTCCGCCCGTGAAGTTCCACACCGATTTGTCGGCGAAGTCCCAGGCGGCGCCGTCCGTCCCGTGATCGACGACGGTCCAGCCGTGCTCCGGCGTGGTGCCGGTCCAGCCCTCGAAGCCGGTCTCGGCCGGGTAGGCGTGGCCGGGTGCGACGCAGGCCGCCAGGTCCACGTCCGGGGCGACGTCGGTACGTACGTCGGCCGTGCCCACCGGGACACGTCGGTCCGTGCTCCGGTAGCCGGGGTAGACCGGGGCCACGTGGACGTCGTAGGTGGCCTTCTCCGGAAGCTCCACGCTGTACTTGCCGGTGTAGGGGTCGGTGTAGAGGGCGCCGTTCGGATAGCCGTCGATGGTGATCTTCGAGTACAGGGGCCAGCCGTGCCCGCTGCCGTCCTTCACCGTGCCGGACACCGTGCGAGTGGGCAGTTTCACCAGGGCCAGGTCGGCGGTGGTGCTCTGGTTCTCGGCGACACTCACCCCGGAGCGGGTGTTCTCCCGGTAGCCGAAGTCGGTGGCGGTGATCCGGTAGTTGCCCACCGCGACGGGCAGGTTGTAGGCGCCCTGGGCGTCGGTGGTGACGCGGTACTCGCGGCCGTCTGTCGTTTCTGCGGAGATGGTCAGCGCCGCACCGGCGAGCGGGGCGCCGGACCTGCTGTCGGTGACTCGCCCGGACATCGTTCCATGGACGCCGAAGGCCAGCGCGGACACGCCGACCGGGGTGCCCAGACCGGTCGGGCCGTCCCAGCCGGCGCCGGCGGTGCACGTCACGGTGCCGCAGTCGTCGTTGGAACCTGTCGTGACATCGCTCAGCCCGGAGGCGTTGATGTACGGGTAGGTCACCGGGTAGGTGTCCTTGACGGGGGTGCCCGCCAGCGCGTACATCGCCGTGATCAGTGGGGCGGAGAGGCTGGTGCCGCCGACCTGCAGCCAGCCGTCCTTGCCCACCGTGTCGTACACCCCCAGGCCGGTCGCGGGGTCGGCGACCGCGGCGATGTCAGCCGTAGCCCGGGTGTCGCAGCCGGTGGTGAGCCCCCTCTGATAGGCGGGCTGGGCCTCGTACAGCGAGCAGCCCGATCCGCCGGAGGTCCACGCGGACTCCGTCCAGCCGCGCTCGGTGTCCTCGGTGCGGGTCAGCCGGGTGCCGCCGGCGGCCACCACGTCGGGGTTGGTGGCGGGCCAGTTCTGGACGTGGCCGGTGTCGCCGGTGGACGCGACCACGGCCACACCGGGGTGGTCGTAGTGGTGGTCGTACGCGGTCTGGGATGCGCTCTCGCTGGGCAGACCGTAGGAATTGGAGACGTACTTGGCGCCCAGGCGTACGGCGGTGTCGACCGCGGTGCCCAGGTCGTCCAGACTCGCCGAATCACCCTGCACGAGAAGGATGTTGCACGCCGGACAGGCGGCGGAGACGGCGTCGAGATCGAGCGCGGTCTCCAGCGCCCAGCCCGCGTCGTCGGCGGGGTAGTCCGTGCCACCGTTCTGATCGGCCTTGCGGAAGCAGCCGTTGGCGGTGGTGCACTCGGGCAGCCCGTAGTGCTTGCGGTACTCGGCCAGGTCGGCCTCGGCGTGGGAGTTGCCGTACGCGTCGACGATCGCCACCGTCCTGCCCTCGCCTCCGGCAGGAAGGCTGTAGGCCGCCTGGATGTCGGCCGGGCCCAGCGCCGTGGACGGGGGCGCGGTCGCCTGCGGCTTGACGATGTGGTCGGAGCCGGTGCGCACGTCGGCGAAGCACTGGGCCACGCCGTCCTTGAGGCTCGGGTTGTTGCAGCCGGCCGGTACGTAGTTCTGCGGGACGCTGTCCTGCGGCACGGCGTTGAGCAGGTCGGAGGCCTTGGGGGAGCCGGCGTCGGATGAGGAGGCCGGGGAACCGGCGGTGGCCGCGGAGGCGGTGGCCGGCTGTATCGCGGCGAGGGCTCCGGCGCCGAGACAGCCGGCTATGAGAAGGGAGAGGGGCGCGCGTACGCGCGCACGTCTTGAGGACAGCAAGGGGGTGACCTTTTCGTCGTGTTCAGGACCCGGTCGGGCCGGGATCAGAGGGGTTCGTAACCGCTGTACGAGTCGTCCCCGCAGGCGGGGCCCGCCGTCGTGTCGTGGGCGGGTACGCCCGGTGCGGCGGGCGTCGGTTTTGGGGGTCGTTCTCCGGCGGGCGGCACGTCGGTGTGGAGCGGTCCGGTGACGGCACCGGCGGGAGGGTCGGCGCCGTCCGTACGGGCGCCCGGTGCGCCGGACTTCGGTTCGGGGGGTGTGCTGCTCATCCGACGGATGGATGCCTCTCCGGTCGTGTCTAGTGGCGCGGCAGGCAATGTTTGCCCGAGAAGGAGCGGCGTCTGGTGCGTGCTATCGGCGTGCCGGGCGGAAGCCCTCGTACTGGATGTACTTGGGCTTTCGCCCGGTGCGGCGAGAGTGCGTGCCAGGCGTCGCGACGGGGCGAACATTGCCTGTCGCGGCACTATGTGAAGGCGGGCTCGCGGAACCCACGGGCGCGGAACCTGTGGTCACTGAGTATCGATGGTTGGCGCGGGTCCTCGCGATGGGGCGGATGACCTAAAGTTCGGGGCCCGCTGCGGTGGTGTGGCCTTCCGGCGGGGTGATTCCGGCCTGTGTCAGGCTGACCGCCAGTGCGGTACGCGAGGTCACTTTGTATTTGCGCATTGCGGAGTTCAGTTGCGCGGCGATGGTCTTCGGGGAACGGGAGAGTGCTCGTGCGATGGCCGGGTTGGTCAGACCGGTGAGCATCAGCCGGACCACTTCCAGCTCGCGCGGGGACAGTTGGTCGCCGTAGCCGCGCCGTCCGCCGCGCCACACCTCTCGTACCGGCGCCCCGGCCGCACGGCGCGCGGCGTGCACCCGGGCGGCGTCCGTCCGGGCTCCCAGAGCCGTGAATCCGGCCTGCGCGCGAGCGAGTTCGGCCAGTGCGGTGTCCCGGTCCCCCGCTGCCAGCAGGCAGCCGGCCCGGCGTTCGCCCGCGAGCAGTGCCTCATAGGGTCGGGGCAGGCGCTTCCAGGCGGTGACGGCCCGGCCGAACGCGGCGGCTGCCTCGATGCTGCGGCCCTCTCCTTGTGCCAGCACTCCGCGACACGTCTCCAGGGCCGCGTTGGCTGCCGGCAGGTTCCTGCCGCTGAGCCCTTCGGCCAGGTCCGCGACGAACTGCCGTGCCTGGTCCGGCCGTTGGAGTGCGAGGAGCGCGTCGGTCCGCACCGGTGCGAACTCGGTGGCCCACAGCCAGATGTTCTTGCGGGCCACGACGTCGGCCGGTCCTTGCGTCAGCTCCAGCGCCTCGGCGGCCGCACCCTCGGCGAGCCGGATCCGCGCCAGGGCGGCCGCAGGCTCCAGCGGCAGGTCGACGATGCCACGCCGCAGCCCCGCGTCGAGGACCTGGCGCAGACGCTCTTCGACGGTCCCGACCCCGCCTTCGGTCACCGCCGCGGGGCCTGGATCCGCTCCGCCGGCGCCGACCGCCCCGTCCAGCAGAGCCGTGATCAGCAGGGCGTCCAGCTGGAGCAGGGGTTCCTCGTCCACCCCGGCCAGGGCGGCGGCTCGCTCGGGCAGTCCGTCCCAGGCGCCGGTGAACCAGTCCAGGTGCACCAGCGTCACCAGGATCATGTCGTGGAGCCGCTGGTACCGGTGTTCTTCGGCCCTGGCCAGCGCAGTCGTCAGCAGTTGTCTGGCCTCGTCGTATCGGCCCCAGCGCATGGCCCCGTTGGCGATGTTGAGTCCGCTGCGGGCCAGCTGCATCATTCCTTCCGGGGTCGTGGCGGTGTCGGGCAGTTCCGCGGCCACGGCCCAGCCGGCCTCGTCGCCCATGTCCAGCAAGGCAGTCGCCCGGTCCACCACGAGAGCCAGCCGCTGGTCCGCCGTCATCGGCAGCCGGGCCGCGTCGGCCGCCCGGTCCAGCCAACGGCGGTGCTCCCCGGCGGACATCAGGGTGCCCGGCGGGCTGCCGAGCGTGTTCATCGCCCAGGCCGCCTGGAACGGTTCGTCGGCCAGATCCGGCAGTGCCCTCTCCAGTTCCGCCGCACCGGCCGCGTACTCGCCTGCGTGCAGCAGCATCCTCCCCAGTTGGATGCGGACGGCTGCGCGCTCGTGCGGGGCGAGCACTTCTGCGTCCAGCACCCTGCGTAACGCGCGGGTCAGATCGCCGCGGCCGACGAGCCCGGTGAAGGCCAGGACCGGCATCTTCTGTGCCCAGCGGGCCACCGAGGCGGCGGGCGGATCGCTCTGCGTGAGCAACTCGTGCAGCAGTCCGACGGCGGTGCGATGGTCCCCGGAGGCCAGGGCAAGGTCGGCGGTCCGTTCCGCGTACCGGCGCCACTGCCCGGTGTCCCCCGCCTCCCGGTAGTGGTGGGCGAGCCGGGCCACCGGCTGCGGCGTCATGGCCCGCAGCAAGCCGCCCGCTCCTCGGTGCAGGGCCCGGCGGTCGGGCGCGGGCGTCATGTCGTAGACCGCACGGGCCGCCAGCGCGTGCCGGAAACTGACCCGGCCGGCCCGGTCCTCGCCGAGCAGTCCACTGCGTACGGCAGCATCCACGCCTGCGGTGGCAACGTCGTCCGGGAGCCCGCTCACCGTCCCGAGGACGGCCGGGCCGACCGGTTCGGCCAGCACGGAGGCGGCCTGCAGCACGCGTTGCGCGACCGGGGTGAGGCGCGCGGCGCGCTCGGCGACCGCGTCCCGGATGGTGGGCGGCACAGCGATGTCGGCCAGTGTCCTGCGCACCCACTCGCCGCCCTGCCGGACCAGATCGGACCGGTCGCGCAGCAGCCGGACGGACTCCTCGATCGCCAGCGGCACTCCGTCGGTCCGTTCCTGGAGGAACGACGCGAACGTCTCGGAGACGTGTTCCCCATCGAGCATCGACGACATCAACTCGGCGGTCTGCGGCACGTCCAGCGCGCCGAGACAGATCCGTACGTACCCGGTGCCGGCCGGGGGCCGGGAGGTCAGCCGCATCAGCACGGACTCCGGCGCCACGTCCTCGGGACGGTAGGTCAGCACCAGACTCATCCGGCGGGAACGACGGGAGGCGAGGAACAGCAGGAAGTCCAGGGTGGCTTCGTCGGCCCAGTGGACGTCCTCCAGGACCAGCACGCCGACGCCCATGGCGTCCAGCAGTTCGGCCAGTGCGCGCAAGAGCCGGTGCCGGGCAGCGCCCGCGTCCGACAGCACCTCGGGGGCCGGCGGCAGGTCCTGCCCCCACTCGGGGAACAGCGGCCGCAGCACCCCGGCGAGGGGAGTGAGAGCCAGCTTCCCCACATCGGGCCGGGCATCACGGGCGGCATCGACGACCGGGCCCAGGGTGAGGGCCTCCCGGAACGGGGGACACAGGGCGGCCAGCGGCCGTCGGGCGGCGACGCCGGGCTCGTCCAGCGCCTCCTGAACGAGTCGGCTCTTGCCGATTCCGGCCTCGCCCTCGACGAGAACCGCGGCCGGCGGCCGGGCCAAGGCGTCCGTCAGCCGGTGCAGTTCGGCCGCCCGGCCGACGAAACGCGGAGCCCTGAGGCTGGGCAGCACGCGCGGGAGGCCGTCCTGCGCAGAGCGCTCCATCCGACCAACCGCCTTCCCCGCCCCACCCAGGGCCTGTGCAACCCGAGCACCGACTGCCCGTGCGGACCCGATACCGCAGCATGCCATGATCGCCGCACCGACCGCGCCCGGGTACACCGACTGCGCCCGGCGCCACCACGAACGCGCCGCACGGCAGCTGCGGGACGTCCTCGCGAGCTGACGCAGACCTGCCCTGGCGGGCCTGCCGCCTCGGACGCGGCGCTGCAGCCCGTGCGTCCGAGGCGGCCAAGGACGGCGGAGACGATGACGTCGAGGTCGCCGGATTCGGCGTCCGCGGCCTCCCACCGGTTGTCGCCGGTGTGGTCACGCAGCCTCCGCAGGATGGGGTGCCCAGGGGTCGGTGTCCTTCGTCCGTCCGGATCAAGGACCGACGGAACTCCCGGACGAACCAGCCGCGGCTGTCCGCCGCTTCCAGGGTGAGGGGGTGGGTGGCCAGCGAAGTCACCTGGATGTCCGCGTACGGGCGGATGGGCAGGGAGGCCAGCACCTTCTCCAGCTCGTCCGCGTCTGCGGCCGACCAGATGCCGACGTTGCCGCGCTGGCCGGGCATCCGCCAGATGTGCTTGAGGACGCCTGTGGCCATGAGTTCGCGCGCGTGCGCGTGCTCGCGCTTGACGACCTCGTCGCGTTCTTCTACCGGCAGCTCGTAGACGTGGGAACCGTCGAGGTGGATCATGAAATCCAGGGAAGTCCTCCTTGGGTGAGTTGTCGATGTGCCGCGCGGCGATGGGCTGTGTGATCCCAGCCGTCTCGTCCGTCAGCGGGTCTGTGGTCCATCGGGGTGGGCGGAGACGGCGTCGGCGTCGGTTTTTCTCGGCGCGGGCGCCGATGAGCCCACGTACTGATGGCCGGCGGGCAGGAAGCGGACCACGCCCAGCGTCGTGGCCACCAGGAGGGCGGCCCCGATGATCAGGCTGATGCGCATGCCCGTCATGAAGTGGGCCGAGTCGGCGATCAGTGCACCCAGGAGGGCCACGCCGATGGCTCCGCCGAACTGGCGGGCCGCGCTGAGGACTCCGGAGGCCAGGCCTGCCCGCTCGTGCGGGACCGATTCCAGCATCGCCGTCGTCAGGGGCGGGACCGCCAGACCTCCGCCGATGCCCAACGGGACAAGCAGCACCAGGAGCAGGGGAGTTGGGGTGTCCTCGGTGACGAAGAGCAGCCCGAGGATGCCCAGCGTCTGGATGATCTGGCCGATGATCAGCGGGAAGCGCGGCCCGTGACGGTTGGTGAGCTTGCCCGCCAGCAGGTTGACCAGGGTGGTGAAGGCCGTCATCGGGATGAACATGAGGCCTGCCATCAGGGCCGAGGCGCCGCGGTGTTCCTGGAAGAAGATCGTGAAGACGAAGACCAGGCCGTAGTAGCCCAGGTTGAGGGCCAGGCCGGCGCTGGTGCACACGGCCACCGCGGGGTTGCGGAACATGGTCAGCGGTACCGCCGGGTTGCTCTGGCGGGACTCGGCGATCAGGAACACGGCTGCGACGATGACCGCGACCGCGAACCCGGCGATGGTGGCCGGGTCCGTCCAGCCGCTGGAGCCTGCGTTGATCACCGCGAAGACCAGGGCCGCGAGGGCCAGGACGGCCGTGATCTGGCCCGCCGGGTCCATCGGGGCCTGTCCGCGCGGGGATCGTGGGGCGCGGAGCATGCCGATGACAGCGACGACACCGACGGGGATGTTGACGAAGAAGATCCAGCGCCAGCCGAGCCCGGTCGTCAGGGCTCCGCCGACGACCGGGCCCGCGGCGACGGCCGCCCCGCCGCCCGCCGTCCACCATGCGATGCCGCGGGCGCGCAGCGACGGATCGTCGTAGGCCTGGCGGACCAGGGCGAGCGAGGCCGGCATCATCAGGCTCGATCTGCAGTACGCCTGACCGCCTTCGCGCCCTGCTTCCGTCCTCTTCCCAAGGAGTGGCTCTCCCATGAGTACCGCCACCGCATCGGGGCCCGGCGAGACCCGCAGCAAACTCGCCCTGGGCGCCCTCGCCCTGGGCGCCCTCGCCATCGGCACCGCCGAACTGGTCATCGTCGGCGTCCTCGGTCTCATCGCCGACGATCTGGACGTCTCACTGCGCACCGCGGGCCTGCTGGTCACCGCATACGCGCTCGGCATCTCCATCGGCGGCCCGGTCGTCACGGCGGCGACCATCAAGGTGCAGCGCCACACGCTCCTGTGCGCGGCGCTCGTCGTCTTCGTCCTGGGCAACCTGGCCGCGGTCTTCGCCCGGAGTAGTCGCCGGACTTGGCCTGGAATCCGATTGCTCCGGTCATGATGCGGCGAAACCGAGGGCGGCAGCGATGCCCAGCGGCTGCCAGAACAGCCCCACTATCAGGCCGCCGACGGCGGCTGTCTCGGCCGCGCCGATGAAGCGGACCAGAGTAGGGCTCAGTCCCATGTGTGTCTGCAGCTGTGCAGGCACGTCCCCTTTGAGCACTGTCTTGGGCGCGCCGGCAGCGAGTGAGACAAGAGCCAGGAGCACGCTGAGGACGACGGCGGTGATGTACACGGGAAAACATCCTTCCGGTGGTTCCTGGGTCCGAATCAGCCAGACCATTAGTTGATTCTTCAACGAAAGCTACGCCGTGTTTGTTGATTAGTCAACCAATCCGTCTTTGTTCGACGGTGGCGCGTGCGGTTGCGATTCCGTCAGTGAAGACTGCGCCGGACAGGCCGCACAGACTCGCTGCCACCCAGGCCGCTTCTGGCGCACTTGAAATCGTCCGTGGGCCGTTACGGACGAGTCCGGTGAGGCGGTCGGCGCCTCACGAGTCACCTCGCGCGCGCCAATCGGCCGGATGATCTCACCGGTCAAGAGCCATCAGAAGCGCCCCAGGTTCGGCAGTCCCTCACCCTTGCCACCCGGGGCGCAGGCGACTGGCCGGCGACGGTGGCGAACACGGTGAGGCCGTTCCCCGACTCCGCCCTGGCGGGCGGGGGTGGGTGGCGGGTGTCCATCGGGTCGCCCGGCGGCCACTCAGCTTTCGGCGGTGCCGTCATCTTGGGCGACTTCGTCGACAAGCCGGCGGAGGATGCGTTCGTGGATGGCGGCAAGGGTGTCGAGCTCGTCAGGGGCGAGCAGATCGATGAAGTACCGGCGCACATTGTCCACGTGCTGGGGTGCCGCTTCCTCGATCGCCCGGCGCCCGGCAGGCAGCAGGCGGACGAGGGTGCTGCGGGCGTCGGCCGGGTTGGCCTCGCGGGCGACCAGTCCGCGCTGCTGCATGCCCCGAACCTGATGGGAGAGACGGCTCTTCTCCCAGAGAAGCAGGTCGCACAGCTCTCGCGCGGGCAAGCGCTCCTCGGGATGCTCCGACAGTACGGCCAGGATCTCGTAGTCGGCCTCACTCAGTGCGGAGCCCTGGAGGAGGCGCCGCTGCAGGCGGACACGAAGCTGGTGGTGCGCGTGCACGAAGGTCCGCCAGGCGTGGTCCTCGCGGGCGTCGAGCCACTTCGGTTCCGTTGGCATGCGCCCACTCTAGCTGAAGGTTGAGTACTCAATCAAATAGAGTTATTGTTGAGTACTCAACCGCTTGGGCGGAGTGGGCCCCTCCCTGTCGCACCGCGTGGAGGACCGCCTTCCCTCCCACACCCGCACGGCTGCACCGGACGGGTGTGTCACCAACCTGCACCAGGAGTAGCCATGTCCATCCGCATCGTCGCTCTCGTCGGTTCCGCGCGTACCGGTTCGCACAACCGACAACTCGCCGAGACCGCAATCAAGCTCACTCCCGAACGGGACCAAGGCCGCCGCCCTGGCCGGTGAACTCGGCGGCACCACGACAGCCGGGACGGTCGGCAGCGGTGCCCTGACCGGTGACCTCGTCGTCCTGGCCGTGCCGTACGCGGGCGCCGCGTCGATCGTCAGTCAGTACGGGGACGCGCTGGTAGGCAAGGTCATCGTCGACATCACCAACCCCTTCGATCTCACCACCTTCACCGACCTCGTCAGTGGTCGGCTGCACCGCAGTACGTCCCCTGACACGCAGGCACCATCGCCGCGGTCATCGCCCGGAGGGCGGCCGATCGTGCGAGCCCACAGCACTGAAGGAGCACACCGATGAAGTTCGGGATGATCGGTGCGGGAACGCTGTCCCGCGCCATCGCCGGTCACGTCGTGAAGGCCGGACATGACGTGATTTTCAGCAACAGCCGCGGCCCCGAGACGCTGGGTGACGTCGTGGCCGCCTTTGGTCCTCGCGCCTCGGCCGGCAGTGTGGCCGAGGCCGGTGCCGCGGACATCGTCGTCCTCGCGGTCCCCTGGTCGAAGGTCCGCGAGGCGGTGCGCCACCTGCCGGCCAGGGAGGGGCGGATCGTCATCGACGCAACGAACCAGTGGATCAAGCTCACCCCCTCGTTTGTCGCAGAGCACCTCGACATCGGTGGAAGTGAACTGGTCGCCTCGCTGATCCCCGGGGCACATGTCATCAAGGCCTTCGACAACATGTACGGCCGCTACGTCGCAGCGGACCCCGTCACCGAAGCCGGCCGCCGGATCCTCTTCTACGCCGGCGACGACCAGGACGCCAAGAACGTCTTCCGCTCCGTCGTCGAGGGCTTCGGATTCGCTCCCGTCGACCTCGGCCCACTGGTGATGGGGCGCCTCATGCAAGTGGACGGAGGGCCGCTGACCGGTCTGCACGCCATCCGAGAGGGATGACCACCCCGTACCACCGACATTACGGCCCTCAGCCCTCCGCCCCCGGCGGGACCACACCCCACGCAACAGGAGTTCGCTCAGCGGCCGTTCGTCGCCGGCAGAACCAACCGAACGCCGCGCTCAGCGCCGTGGACACTCCGAGCCGGTCGGCAGGTGATCGGACTGTGCCTCGGACCCTCGATCTCCACGGCCGCCACACGACCGTGACCGGCACCGGTATCACCGGGTTCGCACTGGTCCCCCTCCGGACGGAGGCGCGGCATGCATGACACATCGTCGCCACGAAGCCGCCTTCCCGGTATCCGCAGGCTGCCCGGTACGACTGGCCTCTGTCCCAGGGCAACCCACACACATCTCGCAAAGGAGCAAGACGATGACAACGGAGCCACAGCAGTCGGCCGCCCGCCGCACATTCCTCAAGCGGACGCTGGCCGCCGCCGCAGTGCCCGCCGTAGCCACTTTGATCGGCGGCACACTGCCGGGCACCGCAGCCGCAGCCGCAGCAGAGGCTTCCGACCTGCCCGAGTTCGCGCCGGTGCCGAGGAGCGCGCTGGGACCCGCGCTCAACGCCGACGGCTATTTCGTCGGCCGCATCAAGGGCAACCTGTACTGGGTCACCGACTCCTACTACCAGTCCATGTTCCTGAGCACACGCGACGGGGTCGTACTCGTCGACGCACCGCCGAGCATCGGCCACAACCTGCTGCGCGCCATCGACGACGTCACCAGGGCCAACGGCCGACCCAGCAAGGTGACTCACCAGGTCTACTCCCACTCCCACGCCGATCACATCGCGGCCTCCGCCATCCTGGGCAAGGATATCGTCCGCATCGGCCACACCGAGACCCGTCGCCTGCTGCTCATCGACGCGGACCCCAACCGGCCGGCGCCGACGGTGACCTTCGACGACCACTACACCCTGCGAGTCGGTGGCGAGCGCCTCGAACTCGCCTACCACGGTCCTAACCACACGTACGACAACATCTTCATCCACGCGCCCGACCAGGAAACACTGATGGTTGTGGACGTGTTCTATCCCGGCTGGGTGCCGTTCACCGGCTTGGCCGTCTCCCAGGACATCCGCGGCTGGGTGACCGCGCACGACGAGGCGATGCGCTATCCGTGGAAGACCCTGGTGGGCGGCCACGTAGGCCGCCTCGGCGTCCGCTCCGACGCCGACCTGCAGCAGCAGTACGTCGCCGACCTCGACGCGAGCACGCGGGCCACCTACGATTCCCTGGACCCCACTCCGTTCTTCGACAGGTACGGGCCCTCGGGGAATGCCTGGGCGATCTTCAAGACCTACCTCGACGCCATTGCCCAGCAGGCGGCCCTTCCCGTCACCGCCAAGTACACCGGAATGCTGGCCGGGGCCGACGTCTACACGACCGACAACGCCTTCGCCATGCTCGAATCGCTACGTGCCGACTACGGCGTGCTCGGGCCCTCCGGTATCCATCCCTAGCCTCGCCCTGACGCTGGCGCTTGGCCGAGCAGAGGGAGAACGCCGTCGGCCTCCAGAAGGCCCAGATCCCCACGCAGTTCGGGCGCCGACAGGGATGGGCCGTGACGTCACGACGGTGGCCCACGTGCGGGCCCCGGAGAGCTGGGTGTCGAGGAAGCCGGGTGCCTGCATGGTGGGGTTCCCTCCGGTAGAGGTGGTCAGGCCGCCTGACCGAAACCGGCCACGGACGGGTCCTGCTCGCGCAGCGGGGTGAAGTCGACGTCGGGTTTCGGGTCGTACGCGTCGGGCTGGATGCCGAGTTCGTGCGTGGAGTACTCGCCGAACCGGTTGATGTGCTCGGTCAGGATGCCCTGCTACGTCCTGGTCACCGAGGAACTGGCCCGCGGCTGGATGAGCCTGGCCGGCGCCATGGGCGGCCACACCGTGGTCGCCAAGCTACTGCTCCGCTTCGGCACGGAGGAGCAGAAGGGGCGTTACCTGCCGCGCATGGCCACGGGTGAGATCCGGGCGGCCATGGCGCTGACCGAGCCTGGCGGCGTCTCGGATCTGCAGGCCATGCGCACCACCGCTCGCAGGGACGCCGAGGGTTGCGTTGTCAATGGCGTGAAGACGTGGATCACCAACGCGCGTCGCGCACAGCTGATCGCGCTCCTGTGCAAGACCGACCCGGCCGCAAGCCCCTCGCACCGGGGAATGTCGATTCTGCTGGTCGAACACGGGCGGGGACTGACCGTCTCGCGTGACCTGCCCAAGTTGGGTTACAAGGGCGTGGAAAGCTGCGAACTGTCCTTCGAGGAACCACGCTCCGGCCGATGCCGTGCTCGGCGAGACCGAAGGCGAGGGCTTCGGGCACATGATGGGGGGCCTTGAAACCGGCCGCCTGCAGGTCGCAGCACGCGCCCTCGGCGTCGGCAGGGCCGCGCTGGAGGACGCCCTCGCCTACGCCCAGGAGCGGGAATCATTCGGCAGGCCGATCTGGCAGCACCAGTCCATCGGCAACTACCTGGCCGACATGGCGACGTCACTGACCGCGGCCCGCCAGCTGACCCTGCACGCGGCCCGGGAGGCGGAAGCGGGCCGCCGGGTGGACATGGAGGCCGGAATGGCGAAGCTGTTCGCCTCCGAGACAGCCATGCAGATCACCCTCAACGCGGTGCGGATACACGGCGGTTACGGCTACTCCACGGAGTTCGACGTCGAACGCTACTACCGCGACGCCCCGCTGATGATCGTCGGTGAGGGCACCAACGAGATCCAGCGAAACGTCATCGCGAGCCAGCTGGTGAAGCGGGGAGGACTTGACGCATGAGCATCGCCGCGGCGGACGCCGGGTACCCGGACAACGAGGGCCTGGCCATCGATCCGGAGACGGGCACCCCGCCCTGGAGGCGAAGGTACCGGGAGGCCGCATACTCGTTGATCATCGCGGGGCTGTAGGGCCCTGCACCCTGAGCGGGTTGGAGAGTGTGGGGGATATGACCGAAGTGAACGATCTGGCCGCCGCGAACGTGGTGAAGGATCCTGCCGTACCGGAGCGGCCGGGTGGCGCTCTGGCGCAATGGTTGCTGCAGCACCGGGTGCAGGCGGTCAATCCTGCGGCGGAGACAGACTCCGCCGAGTCGCATGCCTGGTGGAAGGTGATGTGCCTGACCGGCGTCGACTACTTCTCCAGCCTGGCCTACGTGCCGGCGATCGCCGCCCTCGCAGCCGGTGCGGTCTCCCCGCTGGCCACTCTTCTGCTCGTGGTGTTAACCCTGCTGGGGATGCTGCCGATGTACCGGCGGGTGGCCGGCGAGAGTCCGCACGGGGCCGGATCGGTGGCGATGCTCGAGGACCTGCTGCCGTTTTGGCGGGGCAAACTGTTCGTCCTGGTCCTGCTCGGATTCGTGGTGACCTCATGGATCATCACCATCACCCTGTCCGCGGCCGACGCCTCCGTACATATGGTGGAGAGCTCCTATGCTCCGCAGGCTCTGCAAGGGCATGAGGTCGTCATCACCGTGGCGCTCCTGGTGCTCCTGGGCGGGGTGTTCCTGCTCGGGTTCAGCGAAGCCGTGAGCGTGGCCATCCCTCTGGTCGCCATATTCCTCGCGCTCAATGCAGTGACCATCGGCGTCGGCCTGGTGGATGTTTTCACCAGCCCGGGCGCCTTCTCGGCATGGACCAGCGCGCTCACCGAAGGCCGGGGGTTCGGTGACCTGGCGGGGCCCGCGCTGCTGGCGTTCCCGCTGCTGGTGCTGGGTCTGTCCGGATTCGAGACCGGGGTAAGCATGATGCCGCTCATCTCCGCCGAGGGCGAGACCACCGAGCAGCGGCTGAAGTCCCGTATCCGCAACGCCCGCCGACTGCTCACGACGGCCGCACTCGTCATGAGCGTCTACCTGCTGGCCGCCAGCTTCGTGACCACCGTCCTCATCCCGCACAAGGAGTTCGAGGCGGGCGGCGCGGCCAACGGCCGGGCCCTGGCCTGGCTGGCCCACGAACACGTCGGGGAAGCCTTCGGCACCGCCTACGACATCAGCACCATCCTGATCCTCTGGTTCGCGGGCGCCTCCGCGATGGCCGGACTGGTCAACATCGTCCCGCGCTATCTTCCCGCCTACGGCATGGCCCCCGAATGGGGCCGCGCGGTGCGCCCCGTCGTGCTGGTCTACACAGCGCTGTGCGTCATCATCACCATCGCCTTCGACGCCGATATCGACGCCCAGGCCGGCGCCTACGCCACCGGCATCCTCGCCATGATGGTCTCCGGCGCCTTTGCCGTCACCGTCTCCGCGCTGCGCCGCCGCCAACGCACCCTGTCCGTGGGATTCGCTGCGCTCACCGCAGTACTGCTCTACGCGCTGGTGGCCAACATCATCGACAAGCCGGACGGCATCACCATCTCCGCGATGTTCATCGTCGGCATCATCACCATCTCGCTGATCTCCCGAATCTCTCGCACCACCGAACTACGCGCAGACACCATCGTGTTCGACGAGGCCGCCCGCCAGTTCATCACCGACACCCTCGCCCACGACAACGCCATCAACATCATCACCAATCGCCGTCAGGCCGGCGACGGCGCCGAGTACGCGGACAAGGAACGCGAACAGCGTGCCACCAATCCCGTGCCCGGCCTCGCCGACATCCTGTTCCTGGAGATCGACGTCGTCGACCCCTCCGACTTCAGCGAAACCCTCACCATCCACGGCGTCGAAATCGACGGGCACCGGATCCTGCGAGCCGAAGCCCCCGCCGCACCGAACGCCATCGCCGCGATCCTCCTCACCCTGCACGACACCACCGGCGTGCAGCCGCACTGCTACTTCGCCTGGGCCGAAGGCAGCCCCCTGACGCACATGTTCCGCTATTTCCTCCTCGGCCGCGGCGACACCGCCCCCGTCACCCGCGAGATCATCCGCCAGCACCAACCCGACCCCGCCCGCCGTCCCGGCATCCACGTCGCAGGCTGACACCACAACCCCAACCACCCCCACCCGCAACCGCTCCGGCAGCACCTCGACGCACGGGCAGCCCTCGCACCGTCACCGTCCGGGCAGAGCTGGAAACTGTTCGACGACCCGCTGTTCCAGTCCCTCACCGACCTGGCACTGGAACTCGTCGAAGACGACATCCTCGGCGTCACGCCGACCGCGACGTGACCGCCGCCTCGCGCGAAGACGCGCCGGGCGACGGTCACTACGGCGAGGCCGTCTTGCGCGTACAGGGCGCCGGCGCCGACACCATGGCGTGTGCCGGCGCCTTCTTTGTGCGCGGAGTCAGGCTGCGTACGAAGGTCCGGGCCGTCCGCCTGCGGCTCCACCCGCTTGAACCGGCCCGCGATCCGGGCCATACCCTGGCCGGACATCGCCCGCCGGCGGGCGGGATCTGCGCTGTGCACACCACGCCGTCGCCGGCCCCGAGCGTCCCCGCCGCCGTCGTCCACCTGCGGCCACCGCATACTCGTCACGAGCCCGGACAAACCTCAGCGATCAGGCGGGGCCCGTCCTCATGGGCCCAGAGGTGCCGGCGGTCGCGGATGCGCCTCACGTCGGGTCCAGGTCGGTGTGCAGCAGATGGTGGTCCGAGTACGGGGTGGCTCGCACACTGTGCTTGAGCGGGGCGATGCCTCGCAGGAAGATGTAGTCGAACTTGCTGTGCCAGTCGGTGGTCGGCTCGCAGGTACCGACGAGCGCGGGATGACATCGGGGGTCTGTATCCGCGGCCAGGGCCCATATCCGGGCGAGTTCGGGAGCGTCCGGAACGGCGTTGAAGTCGCCGAGAACGATGGCTCGGTCGTGGCGGGCGAGTTCTGCGGCGAGTACGCGGGTCTGATCTGCTCGGACTGCTTCTTGACGTCGTTGGGCGAGGTGCGTGTTGAAGACCCGGACGGGCCGGCCACCCACCATGGTGGTGACTGCCATGTACCCGCGGTCTTCGGATCCGCCATCGGGGTATTCCACGGTGACGCGGTCTGTCATCGGTGCCGCCGAGAGGACCGCCTGACCGAAGGCTCCGGGACTCCACGGCGCTCCCCCGCAGCGGCCCCAATTCCGAAGAACCATCCCGTACTCGACGTGGTAAACCAGCCCGTAAAGCCTCTCCAGATGGTCCCGGATCCTCTCGACGTCACGCACGCACGCTTCTTGCAGGCCGACGACCTGGGGCGCATACGTGGCGATCTCCGCTGCCCGGTCAACGTTGCTCGCCTCGCAGGGGTTGCAGATGTTCCACGTCATAACCCGGTTCGGTACGACGTCGCTGACGGCATCGACGGGCAGTGACCGGCCGAAGAGTGCGCTGCCTGGTGCACTGGGGCCGACGAGCACGATGCAGGCCGCGGTCATGACGCCCGCGAGCAACCGGGTACCGCTTCCGAACACCATCGCCTCCTCGATCTGGATACACATCACATCTGACGTCTCCATGCCCGAGGTTATGTGGTCCAGCCGAGCGACTTGTACAGGCTCTGCCCCTCAACCGTTGGGGCGCGCACCCCAGCGCGGGCGTCCGCCGCGATCGCCGCGTTGATCAAGGTGTGCATGACTACCCGTCCCAGGCCTTCGCGACGGTGAGCGGGTGCGGTCTCCATCTGGTCGAACACGACGGAGTCGGCGCGTGCGGGACCGGCGACCTGGCCGTGGGCGGCAAAGGCGCCGTCCTTGTCGAGGATGAGGGCGCGGGTCACATCGCCTGTAATAGGCGCCAATAATTAAGGCGCATTACGCGCCAGGAGGGGAAGGTCGGGCCGCCAGCGCATGCCGGAGCACCTGCGGGGGCGCGAGCGTGTCCCCGGGATCCGGACACCGACCGACGGCCCGATGGCGGCCGGGCCGCCGACGCACCACCCCGCGTCTGCCGGATCTGCAGGTGAGGGGTCCGATATATGATGAGGCTCGCCCTCGGGCTATTCGTCGTCGTGCCCGCATCACCGAGGGGGCGAGGTTGCCTACCATCAAGGATGTCGCCCAGCACGCCGGGGTCGCACCGAGCACCGTCTCCTATGTGTTCAACGGCTCCCGGCCCATTTCCGAGGAGACGCGCAGACGCGTGCAGGAGGCCGTGGACGCGCTCGGGTACCACCCGCGGGCCAGCGCCCGGACTCTGCGCAGCAGCCGCACCCATGTGATCGCTCTCGCCCTGCCTCGCCCGGCCGGCCGGCGAAACGCCGTGGACGGCCGTTTCGCGATAGAGGTCAGCGACGCCGCCGTGAGCCTCGGCTACGACCTGCTGCTCACCACGTCCCAGGACAAGGCCGAGGGGCTGCGCCGCGTGGCACTGAGCGGACTCGCCGACGCGGCAGTGCTGATGGCCGTCGACATGGAGGACGCCCGGATCGATGTCGTACGGGAACTGGCTTTCCCCGCCGCGCTCATCGGGCGGCCGGCCGACGAGGACGCCCTGCCGTGGACCGACCTGGACTGGGAGGAGGCCGCCGCCCTGGTGGTGCGTGAGCTGGCCGCCGCGGGACACCGCGAGATGGTGTACCTCGCACCCACCGAAGCGGAAGTGGCGGCCAGGCGCAGTTACGCGCTCCGGGGTATCGCCGGTGCGACCCGCGGCGCCCGGAGCACCGACGCCGCCGTCACGGTGGCCCATGCGGTGAACGATCCGGCCGGACTGGCCCGCCGGCTCCGGACGCTGCTCGCGGAGCGCGCGGACGACGGGGGACACGGACGGCCGACCGCGCTGATCGTGCAGCACCCCTCCGCGCATCACCACATTCTGACGTCCGTGGCCGATGCCGGGCTCCGTGTTCCCGAGGACCTCACCGTCGTCGTGATCGGCGCCCTGCCCGGAGACCCGTCCAGTCGTCGGCTGCCTCGTGTCGAACTGCCGGTGGAGACGCTGGCCGGCGAAGTGACCCGGCTCGCCGTGACCGCGGCCACGGCGCTGCGCGAGACCACCGCAGGAAACGTGGAGGCCGGTCCGCGGCTGCTCGCCGACACCGTCGGTCATCTGCTGATCGCCCCGGTCCTGCTGCCGGGGGACACGCCACTCATCGCCCCGCGGGTCTGATCTCCGCAGGCCTTCCCCGCGCTCCGGCCTCGCGGGATCCCGCGCGGTCGGCCCGGCGCCACTGTGGCTGATTTGTTCTCCTGAGGCTCTTGTCGCCATCGGATACATGCCCTTAACATCACTGCAGCACGTCGTCGAATCGATTCGACGCGAGGCGACACCTTCGAGCACATCAAGGTGGCATGGCACAACAGTCGGGAGCTGCGATGACCGCCATGACCCATGAGTGACATCGCAGAAGTCACTACCGTGCGCCCACCCGGCACACTGTGCGGCCCCGCCTCGACTCGCCGGTGAGAGGCGGGCGGGCACCCCGCACGGCGCGTGATGTACGCCCTGCCCGATCTGTGTGAGCTGCAGGTGAAGTGCACCTTTGCCCACTCGACACCGTTGTGCCGCAAGAGTCACGGCGTGCCCCGGGCGCTGTCCCCCGGAGCGCCGATCTCGCACGACCTCCGTCTCCTTACAGAGTCGTAGCCCGAACGGAGAGACACCCACATGCCATTCCTTCGCCGCCGCCCTCCGGCGCCGGTCCTGCTCCTCACCCTCCTCGTGACCTCGGCCGGCCTCACCGGGTGCGCGCAGGGGGCCGACCCCCACACCATCACGGTGCTGAACTCCGCCACGGACGAGCTTGAGCACGACCAACAACAGAAGTTCTTCGACCGGTGTGCCAAGCCGCTCGGGGTGACGGTCGAGCAGACCAGTGTCCCCGCCGCCCAAGTGGCCACCAAGGCGCTGCGGATGGCGTCGTCGCACTCGATGACCGACATCCTGGAGCTGGACGGATCGGAGCTGCCGCAGTTCGCCGACACCGGTGGCCTGGTCCCGCTGAAGACAGCGGGCGTGAGGGTGGACGGGCTCTCGCCGGGTGCCGTGAGCCTGGGGAGCTTCAAGGGCACCCCGTACGGCATCGCCCGCTCGGTCAACACCCTGGCGCTGTTCTACAACAAGGATCTGCTGAAGAAGGCAGGAGTGACACCGCCCGCCACCTGGGACGAGCTGAAGGTGACGGCCAAGAAGCTCACCCGGGGCAAGACGTTCGGGATGGCTTTCAGCGCCACGCCCGACGCGGACGGGGTCTACCAGTTCCTTCCCTTCTTCTGGTCCGCGGGCGGGGACGAGGCCCACATCGACAACGGCAAGGGGGACCGGGCGGTCCAGTTGTGGAAGGACCTGGTCACCGACCATTCCGCCTCGAGCGCCGCGGTCACCTGGAACCAGCAGGACGTCAACGACCAGTTCATCGCGGGCCGGGCGGCCATGATGGTCAACGGCCCGTGGCAGGTTCCCGTGCTCAGCGAGCACAAGCTCCTCAACTGGGCGGTCGCCACCATCCCGGTGCCCGTGGCCGGCAAGGCTCCGGTGGCTCCGATGGGCGGAACCGTGATGGCCCTGCCCCGTACCGGCGAGACCGGGCGCCAGACCACCGCCGCCAAGATCCTCAACTGCCTGAACGAACGCCGGAACCAAGTGGGCTGGGGTGCGGGCGTCAACAACATCCCCACCAGGGAATCCGCCGCCGCCGAGTACAAGGCCGACAACCCGAAGCTCGCAGGCTTCGCCGACACGGTCGCCACCGCCCGTTCCCGTACCGCCGAAGTCGGCGCCCGGTGGCCGGCCGTCTCCGACGCCCTGGCGGGTGCCTTCCAGTCTGTTCTGACCGGCGGCTCCTCGCCCGAAGCGGCGCTGAAGCGTGCCCAGTCGCAGGCCACGGCCGGCGGAGAGTGAGGAGCCTTCATGAGTACCACCACCGCTGTGCCCGCCGAGTCCGTGGCGGCAAGCCCCCCGGTCCTCGATCGGAGAGGGTCCCGCGCCGCGCTGACACGCTGGCTCTTCGTCGCGCCCGCCGTCCTCTACATGCTGGCCTTCTTCGGGTATCCGCTCGTACGCAACGTCGTCATGAGCTTCCAGCACTACACACCGCGTACCTTCTTCACCGGCGAGGCACCGTTCAACGGCCTCGACAACTGGACCGCGGTGTTCGACAGTCAGCTGTTCACCGACTCTCTCTGGCACACGGTCCTCTTCACGCTGGGCTCACTGTTCGGCCAGTTCGTCCTGGGCCTGGCGCTGGCCGTGTTCTTCTCCCGGCGCTTCAGGCTGTCCGGCTTCGCCCGCGCGGTGCTGCTGCTTCCGTGGCTCGTCCCGATGGTCGTGTCGTCGGTCGTGTGGCGAAAGCTCCTCGACCAGGACACCGGGGTGCTCAACACCCTTCTGATGGACCTGCACCTCACCTCGGAGCCGGTGCCCTGGCTGAGCAGTCCGAGCGTCGCCCTGCTGTCCGCGATCCTGGTCAACATCTGGGTCGGCATCCCGTTCAACATGGTGATCCTCTACGGCGGGCTCCAGGAGATCCCGCGTGAGATGTACGAGGCCGCCGCGCTCGACGGCGCCGGTCCCTGGCGTACGTTCCGCAGCGTCACGCTGCCGCAGTTGCGGCCGGTGGTCACCGTGGTACTGGTCCTCGGTTTCATGTCGACGATCAAGATTCTGGACCTGATCCTCGCGCTGACCGGCGGCGGGCCGGCCGACGCCACTCAGACTCTCGGCACTGCCACCTACCAACTGTCGTTCCAGCAGCTCGACTTCGGGCAGGGCGCGGTGGTCGGCAACGTCCTCATCCTCATCAGCGCGGTATTCGCCGTGTTCTATCTCCGGGCCAATCGGTCCGACTTCGGTCAGGGGAAGTGATCGCCGTGTCCACCCGCACCCTGCGACGGGGCAGTAACACCGTCATCGCGCTGGTTGTTCTGATCATCCTGCTGTTCCCTCTGTACTGGATGCTCAACATCGCCCTTCAGCCGGGCGAAGGCCTTGCCTCGACCAGCTGGTTCCCGTCCTCGCCCGGCTGGTCGAACTTCGACCGGGCGCTGGAGAGCCAGGGCGGCTCGCTCGTGACCAGCCTGGTCGTCGCGCTCGGCGCGGTCGTGGTCTGTCTCGCGATGGCGGCGCCCGCCGCCTACGGCCTGGCCCAACTCGGTCTGAAGGGCGGCCGGTCCATCGTGTTCGGCACCCTGATCACCCAGATGGTGCCCGGCATCGTCATCGCCAACGCGCTCTACAGCGCCTATGTCGACCTGCACCTGGTCAACTCGCTCCCGGGGCTGATCCTGGCCGACGCCTCGCTCGGCCTGCCGTTCTCCATCGTGCTGCTGAGGGCCTTCATGGTGTCGATCCCGAAAGAGATCGTGGAGGCGGCGATGGTCGACGGGGCGAACCGATTCACCGCCTTCGTTCGCATCGTGCTCCCGATCAGCCGTAACGCGCTCATCACGGCCGGCCTCTTCACCTTCCTCTTCGCCTGGTCCGACTTCATGTTCGCGCTGACGCTCAACACGACGGACGACGTCAAGCCCATCACTCTCAGCATGTACGAGTACATCGGCGCCCACGTCAGCGACTGGGGCGCGGTCATGGCGACGGCCGTCGTCTCCGCCGTCCCGGCGGCGGTCCTGCTGATACTGGCCCAGAAGTACGTCGCCGCGGGAATCACCGGCGGTTCGGTCAAGTAGTACGGACGACCGGTACGGACGACCCTTGCGCACGAGCGGCCGGACCGTGCCCCTCGTGCGCGTTCGTCGAGCACTTCACGCACCCCTCTCAGACCCGGAAGGTCCGCAATACAGCATGAGCAGCACGTCACCTCACTCACCGGACACCGAGCGATTTCCCGTCTTCCCGCCCGGCTTCGTCTTCGGGACCGCGACCGCGAGCTACCAGATCGAGGGTGCGCACGACGAGGACGGCCGCGGACCGTCGATCTGGGACACCTTCAGCCACACTCCGGGCCGCACCGCCGGCGGTGCCACCGGTGACATCGCGTGCGACCACTACCACCGCTATCGGGACGACGTCGAGCTGCTGCGTCGGCTCGGCGTCGACTCGTACCGCTTCTCCGTGGCCTGGCCGCGGATCCAGCCGCAGGGCACCGGCCCGGCCAACGCGAAGGGGCTGGACTTCTACGACCGGCTCACCGACGCCCTGCTCGAAGCCGGTGTCTCCCCCGCCGTCACGCTCTACCACTGGGACCTGCCGCAGGCGCTGGAGGACCGGGGCGGCTGGCGGGTCCGGGAGACCGCCGAAGCCTTCGCCGAGTACACCCGGCTGGTGGTGGAGCGACTGGGCGACCGGGTGGACCGGTGGATCACCCTCAACGAGCCCTTCTGCTCCGCCTTCGTGGGATACGGGGAAGGACGGCACGCCCCGGGCGCCCGCGAAGGCACCGGAGCCCTGGCCGCCGCGCACAACCTGCTGCTCGCCCATGGACACGCGGTGCGGGTGCTGCGCGAGGCCGGCGCCTCCCAGGTCGGCATCACCCTCAATCTCGACCGTATCCACGCGGCCGGCTCCTCCCCTGCCGACCTGGCGGCGCTGCGCCGCGCCGAGACGCTGCACAACGAGGTCTGGACGGAGCCTCTGTTCAACAGCCGGTATCCCACCGACGAGTTCGAAACCTGGGGCGAGCTGGCTGACGGCACGTACCGCCGCGACGGTGACCTGGACATCATCGGCGCACCGCTGGACTTCATGGGGTTGAACTTCTACCGCCCGCTGACCGTTTCCGACGCACCGTACGCGGAGGCCGACGCGTCCCGGCGTACCGGCACGGACATCCGGGTCGCCGAGAGCGATCCGTACGGCACCCGGCACACCACCATGGGCTGGCCCGTCGTCCCCGCGGCCTTCACCGAGTTGCTGGTGGACCTGTCCACGCGGTACCCGAACCTGCCGCCCGTCTACGTCACGGAAAACGGTTCCGCCGAGGCCGACTCCGTCTCGCCGGACGGAGCCGTGCGGGACACCGACCGGGTGACGTACCTGCGCGACCACCTGGCGGCCCTGTCCGCCGCCATCGACGCGGGAGTGGACGTCCGCGGCTACTACTGCTGGTCGCTGCTGGACAACTTCGAGTGGGCCCGGGGCTACGGCCAGCGCTTCGGGATCGTACGGGTCGACTACGAGACCCAGGAGCGTACGCCCAAGGACAGTTACCACTGGTTCCGTGAACTGATCGCCCTCAACCGCGCGTCCACGCAGGAGGCCTGAGATGAAGTTCACCGACGGCTATTGGCAGACCCGCCCAGGGGTGACGGTCCGCTACGCCACCTCCGTCGCCGACGTGGATGTCGCCGACGACCGTTTCACCCTCTACGCGCCGGTCACCCAGGTCCGGCGCCGCGGGGACACGCTCAACGGCCCGCTGGTGACGGTGGAGGCGTGGTCACCCGCCGAAGGCGTCATCGGTGTACGGCTGTGGCACCACGGCGGCAGGCGGCCCCGGACCCCGGAGTTCACGCTCACCGCCGACCCGGACGGTGGGCATGCGAAGACCGTTCGCGAGGGCTCGACCGTCGAGCTCGTTTCCGGCGCGCTGTCCCTCAAAGCCGACACCGAGGGCCCCTGGAACCTCGCGTTCGTCTCCGACGGCGAGGTCATCACCTCGCTCGGCCCCCGCGACATGGGCTTCGTCACCGACGCCGACGACCGCCACTACATGCTGGCGAAGATGCCGCTCGGCGTCGGCGAGAGCGTGTACGGCCTCGGCGAGCGCTTCACCCCGTTCACCAAGAACGGCCAGAGCGTGGACATCTGGCAGGCCGACGGCGGCACCAGCAGTGAACAGGCATACAAGAACGTGCCCTTCCACCTGAGCAACCGTGGTTACGGTGTCTTCGTCAACCACCCCGGCAAGGTTTCCTACGAGATCGCCTCCGAGAGCGTCGGCCGGGTCCAGTTCAGCGTGGAGGACCAGTCCCTCGAATTCTTCGTCATCGCCGGACCTGCCCCGAAGGACGTGCTGCGCCGCTACACCGGTCTCACCGGCCGGCCCGCGCTGCCACCGGACTGGTCGTTCGGGCTGTGGCTGTCGACCTCCTTCACCACCTCCTACGACGAGGAGACGGTGACCCGGTTCGTGGAGGGCATGGCCGAGCGGGACATCCCGCTCAGCGTCTTCCACTTCGACTGCTTCTGGATGCGGGAGTACCAGTGGTCCGACTTCGTCTGGGACCCCGCGGTCTTCCCCGATCCCGCAGGGATGCTGTCCCGGTTGAAGGAGCGGGGCCTGCGCGTCTGCGTCTGGATCAATCCGTACATCGCGCAGAAGTCCCACCTGTTCGCCGAGGGCATGGCAGGCGGTTACCTGCTGAAGCGGCCGGACGGCGACGTCTGGCAATGGGACAAGTGGCAGGCAGGGATGGGCATGGTGGACTTCACCAATCCCGCCGCCCGCGAGTGGTTCGCCTCCAAGCTGCGACTCCTGCTCGGCCAGGGAGTGGACGCTTTCAAGACGGACTTCGGTGAGCGGGTGCCGACCGAAGACGTCGTCTGGTTCGACGGCTCGGACCCGGAGCGGATGCACAACTACTACACCCAGCTCTACAACGAGACCGTCTTCGACCTGCTGGTCGAAGAGCGCGGCGAGGGTGAGGCGGTGCTCTTCGCCCGTTCCGCCACCGCGGGCGGCCAGCGCATGCCGGTCCACTGGGGCGGCGACTGCGAGTCGACGTTCGAGGCGATGGCCGAGTCGCTGCGCGGCGGCCTGTCGCTCGGCCTGTCCGGCTTCGGCTTCTGGAGCCACGACATCGGTGGATTCGAGGGCACCCCGCCACCGGCCGTCTTCAAGCGGTGGGTGCAGTTCGGCCTGCTCTCCTCGCACAGCCGGCTGCACGGCAGCAAGTCCTACCGGGTGCCGTGGGACTACGGCGAGGAGGCGGTCGAGGTCACCCGTGACTTCACCCGGCTCAAGCACCGGCTGATGCCGTATCTCTTCCACGCGGCGGTCGAGGCCAAGGAGTTGGGCACGCCGGTGATGCGGGCCATGCTGCTGGAGTTCCCCGAGGACCCGAGCACCCACTCGCTCGACCGTCAGTACATGCTCGGTGCTGATCTGCTGGTGGCCCCCGTCTTCAGTGAAGACGGCACGGTCGAGTACTACGTACCGGAGGGCACCTGGACCAATGTGATCACCGGCGAGCGGGTCAGCGGTCCGGGGTGGAGGCGCGAGCGGCATGGTTTCCACACGCTGCCGCTGCTGGCCCGGCCGGGCTCGGTGGTCCCGTTCGGCGCGGTGGACGACAGCCCGCGATCCGATTGGGCGGACGGCGTGACACTTCATGTGTACCCGGGCGGAGCCGATGGCTCCGAGACCGTCACCACCATCCCCACACGGTCGGGCTCTGCGGCCGCCGCGGTCTTCACCACCCGGCGTTCGGGCGGCGAGACAGTCGTCGAGACGGAGAGCGAACTGCCCTGGAACGTGGTGGTCGTGGGGGCCACCCCGGGCGATGCCGCCCAAGCGCACCCGGTCGGCGCCCTGTACCCGGCCCCGCCCGGCACCCACCGTCTGATCGTTCCGGCCGCCATGTGAGCCTGCGCCGGGACCGGCACTCCGATCCGGCTTCGCGATCCGGTGCCGGGCCCGGCTGACGGAGAGGGCCTGGCCAGTGCCCGCCGGGCCGTCCCCCGGCAGCGCAGGGTGGTGGATACCGCCGCAGGGAGGCGTGGGCGGTCGGTTCGGGGACGGACGCCGGCCCGTGTCGGCCGATCAGCCCCTGTCGGCTGATGAGGGTCGATGATGCTGTCCCCGGTGGTGATGGCTTTGTCCCCGCTCGCGCGCCTTGGACGGACGCTTCCGGCCGCGTGGAACACGCCGCTGACGGCCGGCCGCCGTGAGGTCCACGAGTCCGGCAGCTGCCCTTCGGACGACGTGGAGTGACATCGAAACCCGGCGCTGCCGTTGGTGGCCGCACCGGCGCGCGGCCACCTCGGTTCACGATGCCGGCCTGCCGAGCTGCCAGGTCCGGCCGGAAGTGCGTGTGGCCGTCGGAGCCCGATGCTGTCAGCCGGGCTGGTCTGCGGTCCAGCTTCCCGGGGACGGCTGAACGGGCCCGGGAATCCGGCGGTGTCCTGCTGAACCAGGACCACCGCGGCAGAGCGGATCCCCCAGCCGGCGGCCCGTACGTGTTCTCACGTAGAGCGGAGACCGCACTCATACGGGTGGACCATGCCGCCATTCGGCTCAGAAACGGCCTGCCACAGGGCACGGTCCCGATCGGCAGGGCTACTTTCCGCTGGGCTGGTGACGCACCGCCTGGCACCAAGACCGGTCAGGGCGCGGCTCCACCGTCCGCTTCCCCGTCGTACTCGTCCGTGCATGTTGCCGATTGAGGACTCTGATGGCGACTCAGACCGAACCCGTTGCGCCGGTTCCGGCGGCCGAGCGCCGCAGTCGGGGCCAGGTGATCATCGCCTGGGCGACGACGACCGATCACAAGAAGATCGGACACCTCTACCTGATCACCTCGTTCTGCTTCTTCCTGATCGGCGGGGCGCTGGCAATGGCGATCAGGGCGGAGCTGGCCCGACCGGGACTGCAGCTCCTCTCCCCCGAGCAGTACAACCAGGCGTTCACACTGCACGGCACGATCATGCTGCTGCTGTTCGCGACGCCGACGTTCGCCGGGTTCGCCAACGCGGTCATGCCGCTGCAGATCGGCTCCCCGGACGTCGCCTTCCCCCGGCTGAACATGTTCTCGTACTGGCTGTTCGCCTTCGGTGGGCTGATCGTGCTCAGCAGCTTGCTCACCCCGCAGGGCGCCGCCGACTTCGGCTGGACCGCCTACGCGCCGCTGAGCGGTCCCATCCGGAGCGGTTACGTGGGCGGCGACCTGTGGATCATGGGACTGGCACTGACCGGTTTCGGCACGATCCTCGGTGCGGTCAACTTCGTCACCACCATCATCTGCATGCGCGCCCCCGGCATGACCATGTTCCGGATGCCGATCTTCACCTGGAACGTGCTGCTGACCTCGGTGCTGGTCCTGTTCGCGTTTCCCGTCCTGGCGGCCGCCCTGTTCGCGCTGGAGGCGGACCGGAAGTTCGGCGCGCAGATCTTCGACGCGCAGAACGGCGGGGCGCTCCTGTGGCAGCACCTTTTCTGGTTCTTCGGCCATCCCGAGGTCTACATCCTCGCGCTGCCCTTCTTCGGTGTGATCACCGAGATCATCCCCGTCTTCGCCCGCAAGCCGATCTTCGGCTACATGGGACTGATCGGCGCCACCATCTCCATCGCCGGCCTGTCGGTCACCGTCTGGGCCCACCACATGTTCGCCACCGGGGCGGTCCTGCTGCCGTTCTTCTCCTTCATGACCTACCTCATCGCCGTCCCCACCGGGGTGAAGTTCTTCAACTGGATCGGCACCATGTGGAAGGGCTCGCTGTCCTTCGAGCCGCCGATGCTGTGGGCGGCCGGCTTCCTCGTCACCTTTCTCTTCGGCGGCCTGACCGGCGTGATCCTCGGCTCCCCGCCCCTGGACTGGCAGGTCACCGACACCTACTTCGTGGTCGCGCACTTCCACTACGTCCTCTTCGGCACGATCGTCTTCGCCATGTTCGGCGGATTCAGCTTCTGGTGGCCGAAGATGACCGGCACCATGCTCGACCACCGACTCGAGAAGATCCACTTCTGGACGCTCTTCGTCGGCTTCCACACCACTTTCCTCGTCCAGCACTGGCTCGGCGCCGAAGGCATGCCCCGCCGATACGCCGACTACCTCGCCGCGGACGGCTTCACCGCGCTCAACACCGTCTCCTCCATCGGTGCCTTCCTCCTCGGCCTGTCCACCCTCCCCTTCCTCTACAACGTCTGGAAGACCGCCACATTCGGCCGACGGGTCGAGGTCGACGACCCCTGGGGTTACGGCCGCTCCCTGGAGTGGGCCACCTCCTGCCCGCCGCCCCGCCACAACTTCGTCACCCTGCCGCGCATCCGCTCCGAATCCCCCGCCTTCGACCTCCACCACCCGGAACTGGCGGAAATCGAACTGGGCGAGAACGTCGGCAGGCGCGACGCGGTGGACCCCGACAGCCACAAGGGCGAGCCACGGTGAGACACGGCAGCCAGCAGGCGCCGCGGGGCACGGGCGACAGTGTGCCGACCGACACGATCGAGGGCTACCTCCTCGCCCACACCCACCACCAGCAGGCGCACCGGGAAGCCGAGCACCTCTGCGCCCGGATGCCCTGGCTGACCAGCGCCCAGGCCGAAGACCTCACGCGCCACTACGTGCGTCGGCGCATCGACCTCACCGGCCAGATGCTGCTGACCACCACCGAGCGCGCCGCCCAGCTCCGACAGGAGTACGAGGACCGTTACGCCGCCCTCCGAGGCGATCTGCTCAGACGCCACGCCGTATGCGCCTGCGCTCTCCTTGCCTGCGCCGGCGGAGTGACCACAGTGGCCTGCCTGCTCACCCGCTAGGTCTGCCCTGGACGAGTACCTCAGCACCCGCCGCGGCCCGCTGCGCCACGGGCTCCCTACCGCGCACATCGCCCTGCGCCGGCGGGGCGGCGGGCCTTCATCCGGTCCAGGACATCTGAGGAAGTCCTCGACTCCCTCGCCCGATTCTGCCGACGGATCTAGTTCCGGGTGAGTTGCGTAACGAGGTAGAGACCGCGTCCGCCCTCGTCCGTGTCCTGGGCCCTCCTCACGTGGGGGGAGGTACTGCTGCTGTCCGACACCTCGCAGATCAGGTTGTCGTCCCGGATCAGGCGGAGCGTGATCGGCTCGCCGCCATGGCGCATCGCGTTCGTCACCAGCTCGCTGACGATCAGCTCAGTGGTGAAGGACTCCTCCTCCAGCCCCCAGCAAGCCAACTGTCGTGCCGTCAGCTCCCGTGCCTGGCCGACCATGTCGTCCTGCGCCATGATATCCCAGGTGACATGACAGTCCATGTCCAGGCCGCTCATCCGGGCCGCCAGGACGGCCACGTCGTCCTGGCGGCCCGGCGGGAGCAGTTCGCGGATCAACGTGTCGCACACCTCCTGCGGTGTGACCGACGGGAGAGTGCGGGAGAGGGTGTCGCGCATGCGGCGCAGCCCGGTGTCGAGATCCTGTGCGGGAGACTCCAGCAGTCCGTCGGTGTAGAGGACCAGGAGGTCCCCGTCGCTCAGTGTGATCTCGCACTCTTCGAATACGACACCGCCAACTCCCGGTAGCGGACCGCCGGGCAGGTCGATGAAGTCGACACCGCCGTCCATCGACACCACCGCCGGCGGCAGATGACCGGCGCGCGCCATGCGGCAGCGGCGCGACACCGGGTCGTACACCACGTACAGGCAGTTCGCCCCTGTCACCAGGGACCCTTCGTCGCCGCGCTCGTCGAGGAAGCGGTCCATCTGGTCATCCAGGTGGGTGAGGAGTTCATCGGGGGACAGATCGAGATCCGCGAGAGTGCGTACGGCGCCGCGCAGACGGCCGCGGACCTGCGGGGTGGTCGAATCGTGGCGGCGGCGTCACCCCAGATCACACTTGGTGACTTCATCACCTCAGCTGGCGCGCGCCAAGTGCGGCCACTGTCTTGCTGGTCTGCGCGAGCGCCCCGGTGCGGGTGCTCAGCCACGGCACGTCGCCGGTACCGAAGTCGCGCTCTCGACCACCCCCGCGGGCTGCGGGCAGGCCGTACTCCGAGCCCCGCACCCTGAAGGAGGCGGCCTTGCCGGTGCCACTGATGCGGTCGGCTTCGGCCGCTGCTGCGGCGTGGGCCGGACCGGGCAGAGCAGCGGTCGCCGGGAGGGCGGCCGTGTCCAGCTCGATGCCGGCGGTGTCGCCGAGGTCGCGAACGCGCGTTGGTGGCGCGGATTCCGGCAGGGGCGAGCTCCGCCCGTACGGCGGTTCCGGCGCGGTCGATGCGGGCCACGCCATGCTGACCGTCCGCAGGTCGCCGGTGAACTGCTTCCACTGTTCTGCGGGCAACGGGTCGAGGATCGCGAGGAGGCCCAGGCCCCCGCATGCCCTGACCGGCCACCGGAGGCGGACTGTCGACCACGCACGCCAGGTTCGATGCCGTCGACACCTGCTACGTGGATTGCGACGCTCACGCCGCCCAGGAAGAAGCAACGAGCTTCACCGTTGGGAATGACTGACAAGTCAGATACTGTTGTGTCAGGTGAAAGACCCGCGGAAGGCGGGTTCCACAACTGGGAGGCGCAGCTTCATGAAGCTCGTCTACATCTTCGATGCCTACTGCGGCTGGTCGTACGGTTTCGCGCCGACGCTGGCCGAGCTCCTCCGCCGTCACCCGGACCTGGGCGTGGACGTGGTGTCCGGAGGCCTGTTCGTCGGCCCGCGGCGGGTACCGATCCGGGAGTTCGGCAACGTCCAGGGCGCCAACGCCAAGATCAGCGAACTGACCGGTGTCAGCTTCGGGGCCGGTTACACGCGGCTGATCGAGGACGGCTCCTTCGTGATGGACTCCGAGGCCGCCGCACGGGGGGGTAGCTGCGTTGCGGCAGGCCGCGCCCGACCGCATCCTGGACCTGGCCGCCGTGCTACAGCATGCGTTCTACGGGGACGGCCTGAGCCTGTCCGACCCGGCCACCTACCGGGCCGTCGCCGACAGTGCCGGCCTGGACTCGGAGGCCGTCCTCGACGCATTCACCGCGCCAGGTCCGACCGTCGCCGCGAAGGACGACTTCACACGAGCGGCAGGCCTGGGCGTGGACAGCTTCCCCACCCTGCTCGCCGTCGAGGGCGACCGCACCACGCCCTTGGCCGTCGGCCATGCCACCGCCGACCAGATCGACCAGCGGCTGCACACCCTCTGGGCCGCATCCTGATCAACTTCTCCTCGCCCCCACCCTGTTTGCCCCGCATCCCCAGAAGGAATCACCATGAGCACTCTCGACTTCAAGGTCCTCGACCTGGACTTTCCCGTCGGCGCCAAGAACAAGACCGCCACCCTGATCACCGGTGAGGAGCAGGCGTTCCTGATCGATGCCGGGTTCACCCGTGCCGACGGCCACCGCCTGGTCGCCGAGATCCTCGACTCCGGCAAGACGCTGACCAAGGTCTTCATCAGCCACGCCGACCCCGACTTCTACTGGGGCGCGGAAGTGATCGCCGACGCCTTCCCCGAGGCCGACATCGTCGCCACCCCGCTGGTCATCGAGCACATCGCAGCCGCGTACGAGAGCAAGCTCAAGGCGTGGGAGGCCGTCGGTGTCAACCGTCCGACCCGGCTGGTCGAACTGGCTGAACTGACCGGTGACATCACCTTCGAGGGTCACGTGTTCCAGCTCAAGGGCGGCCACCCGGGTCTGCCCGACCGGCACTACCTGTGGCAGGCCGAGCACCGGGCGATCGTCGCCGGTGTCCTGCTCTTCCAGAACGAGCACGTCTGGGTCGCCGACACCGCCACGCCCGAGTCCCGCGCCGTATGGGCCGAGCTGCTCGACGAGATGACTGCCCTGGACCCCGCCTTCGCCGTCCCCGGCCACCGGCTGCCGACGACCACAGTCGACGCGAGCCCGATCGCCTACACCCGCGACTACCTCACCGCGTTCGAGGCCGAACTGGACAGGGCCGACACCGGCGAGGCGCTGACCAAGGCGCTGGTCGCCCGCTACCCGGAATCCGGGATGCTCATCGCCGCCAGCTCGGCGCCAAGGTCGCCAAGGGCGAAATGACCTGGGGCTGACCAACCCCTCCAGCGGCCCGTACCGGCGGTTCCCACCGGCGGTTCCCACCAGCTGTCCGGCACCGGCCGCCCATCGGCCCACCCTCGACCACTGGCTGTCCATCTGATCGCGCCTGTCCTCGGCAGCATCCTTGGGGCAGGTATCCACCTGCTGCTGAGGCGCTTCACGGGCGCCAGGCGACCCTCCACCTTCCGCCTGTGCCCCTCCACCGCCGTCACCGACCCGTCCTGACGGTCCTCAGAAAGGCCATCATCATGAACGAGACGTCCGGCTTCGAAACCTCCACCGCTCCCGCCGACGTGGTGCGGCGCCAGTACCTCGCCTCGGCCCACGGCGATCTCGAGGCCCTGCGGGCCACGCTGGCCGACGATGTGGAATGGACCGAGATGGCGGGGTTCCCGCTGGCCGGCACCTACCGCACCCCCGATGGCGTCACCGCCAACGTGATGGAGCAGTTGGGCAAGGAGTGGGACAACTGGACCGCCCACGACGACACCTACGTCGTCGACGGCGAGAACGTCGTGGTGCTGGCCCGCTACACCGCCGCCAACAAGGCCACCGGCAAGAACATCGACGTACGCGTCGCCCACCACTTCGTCGTACGCGGCGGCCGCATCGTCCGCTTCGAACAGTTCGTGGACACCGCCAAGGTCCGCGACGCGATGGCAGCCTGACACGCCCTCATCGCACGGGACCGAACCTGAGCGCGCGCCCCACCGCCGACCGGAACGGCGGACACTTCGCGTGCGGAGGCGGGACGCGGGCGCCAGTACCGTTCGGAAACCGTTCGACGGCGCAGCGGCCCCAGCCCACTCCGTCGACCCAGAGTGCTCCAGGCGATGTCTTCGCTGCCGGCGACCGTCAACGCGGCCATGGCAACAGGCCGCGAACTGCGCGACCAAACGTACTCCGAGCCCGCCACGGCGGTGGCCGGCTGTACATACATGCTCACGAGCGTCGCTGCCTTGACCGGCCTCATCGCAGATCTTTCAGCCTCGTCACCTTCGGAGCGATTTGTTAGCCTCAGCAGCGTGAACGGATCCTCCCTGCCAGGCCAAGGCGCACTGTGAGCGTCGTCGACTCCTGCCCGCTCGGTGCCACGACCACGCTCGCCGAACTCGCGCGGGATCCGCATCCGAGGCTGGCACTGCTCCGTGCGCAGGAGCCGGTGTCCTGGCTTCCCGAGCTTGGCGGCTGGCTGGTGACCCGTCGTGATCTTGCGCTGGGCGTGATGCGGGACGCCGAGACCTTCACCGTCGACGACCCCCGGTTCTCCACCGCGCAGGTCGTCGGCCCCAGCATGCTGTCCCTCGACGGCGACCACCACACCCGGCATCGCGAGCCCTTCACCGCTCCCTTCCGCCCCCGGGCCGTGCGTGACGGTTTCGCCGCGTTCATCGAGCGGGACACCGACCGGCTCATCACCACGCTGCAGCCGACGGGCGCCGCCGAACTGCGACGTGCCTTCGCCGGACCCCTCGCGGTCGCGGTCGTGACCGAGGCGCTGGGGCTGGTCGGCACCACCGGGGACACCGTGCTCGCCTGGTACGACTCCATCGTGCAGTCGGTCTCGGACATCACCGTCGGCCACGCGGCGGGACCCGCGGGCGTCGCGGCGTACACGCAGCTGCGCACCGCGGTGGAGACCACCGTCACCGACCGGAACGCCTCCTCCCTCCTCGTCTCGGCCGCCGGGCAGCTGACGGTGCCCGAGGTGGCGTCCAATGCCGCGGTACTGATGTTCGGAGGCATCGAGACAACCGAGGCGATGATCACCAACGCGCTGCTGCACCTGCTGCGGCATCCCGACCAACTCGCTCTTGTCCGGGCCGACGCCGATCTGCTGGACGGCGCGATCGAGGAATCACTGCGCCTCGAACCCGGCGCGGCGGTCGTGGACCGCTACGCCACCCGTGACACCGTCCTCGGCCCGGCCATGATCCACCGCGGTGACCTCGTCACCGTCTCCCTGACGGGAGCCAACCGCGACCCGGCTGTCTTCCCCGACCCCGACCTGTTCGACGTCCGCCGCGAGAACGCGCGTCTCCAACTGGCCTTCGCACACGGCCCGCACCACTGCCTCGCCGCGCACCTCGCCCGCCTGGAAACCCGTATCGCACTCCAACGCCTGCTCGAACGCCTCCCCGCCCTGCGCCTCGACCCCGACCACCCCGCAGCCCCGTACGGCCTGGTCTTCCGCAAACCCCCCGCCCTGCACGTGCGGTGGGACCGGGCGGCCTGACCGGACTTCAGCGCGGCCAGAGTGTTCCCGGCGCCCTCCTGTAGTGGTTGACGCCCCACAGGGTGTCGTCGCCGACCGTGTAGCAGCCGTGGAAGTGGCGCACCGAGTTGATGCTGCCCCCGGCGCAGCTCACCCCCGAGCTGACCGTAGTCTCTCCAGGGGCGCGTTTTCACGCGCCGTATCCGCCTACGGGCGGCCCGCGTGCATGCGCTGAAAATGAAGCTGTCGGCGCATCTCGCTCCTGGCTGTGATTGTTCCGATGTGTGACCGGCTCGTCGGTGGTGCCATGCGCAGTCGTGCCGGGCCGAGGGTGGGCCCGGACATCGACTGACGCTGCGTGGAAGGGTCGAGCACAAGGTGCGGTTCGTTCACCGCGCGGGGGCGGTGCGTAGGGTCGCCGTCGGCCGCGCAGGGCTCGTCGATTCTGGCGGCCGAAGGACTTCGCGCATCCGAAGCAGGCACGACGCGAGGCGGCGATGCGCCTCCTGTCCCGGCGAGTTCCCACGCGCCCCGAGCCAGCTCGTGCCGCGGCGCCCGCCCCGGGGCGGGCGTCACAGTGCGCTGCGGCCCCTTCGACCGGTGGCGTGATGCCAGGCCATTGGTTGAACCGCGTACCAGCCTGATCCGTTCTAGGAATGCAGGAAATACACCGCACACGGGCTGCACGCCCCGAGGAGAACCATGCCGCGCCCAACGCACTGTCGTATGAAACGACGTGGACGACGTCACCGTAGGTTCCTGCTCCTCGCGGGCGCGCTGTTGGTATGCGTCCCGTTGGCCGGTTGCCGCACCTCGGACACAGCCGATTCCGCCGACTCGGCCCATCCCTCCTCGTCCCCCACGGCCACGAGGGAACAGCAGCCCAGGAAGCCCCCGGAGCCGGCTTCCACTCCGTCGCCCTCCGCCTCGATACCCCTGACGGGTTCCGGACAGTTCACGACTGCCCTCGAAGCCATGGAGCCGGTGGGATCAGGTACGCCGATGAGGTACCGGGTCCAGGTCGAGAACTCCCTTGACGTATCCCCGTCGGAGACCGCGCGGGAGATCAATGCCATCCTGGCCGACAAAAGAGGCTGGACCACCAGCGGGCAGGCGTTCCAACTGGTGGCGTCGGAACCTGCCGAGCTGACGGTGAAGCTGGCAGCGCCGGAAACCGTCGACGCTCTCTGCGGAGCCGCAGGTCTCGACACGCGCGGCGAGGTCAACTGCACCGTGGGGTCCACCGTCGTGGTGAATCTCAAGCGCTGGCTGCTGGGATCTCCCCAGTTCGACGGTTCCCTGCACGACTACCGGGCCCTGATCATCAACCATGAGGTGGGACATCGTCTGGGACACGGTCACGAGGGCTGCTCCGGCTCAGCAAAGCTTGCTCCTGCGATGATGCAGCAGATCAAGGGACTGCACGGCTGCAAGGCCAACGCCTGGCCCTACGACCGGACCGGCACCTACATCAGCGGGCCGGCCATCCCGTGAGGCAGTGCCGAGTGACGCGGCCGGAGCAGCGCACGTCCGGGCAGCACGTCCCGGTGGCACGCCCCAACAGCGGTCTGGGAGACGGTGGCCGTCCCGGCGTCCGTCGAACGCCCATCTGAGCGAACCAGTTCGAGACGCCGTTCATGATGAAAACGTACGAGTCGGGCTGTTGCTGGAGCAGGGCGGTCGCCGCCGGGCTGGCGCTGGTGGCGGCGTTGGGCGCGTTCTTCGGCTTCCAGTTCACCGTGACGCGTCGACGGCAAGCGGTGAGGAATGGGAAGCGACCACCTCGACATGATGCGGCGGTGCGTTGCCCCCCATCGCCGCACGGCGCACGGGCACGCGGGCACGCGGGCACGCGGGCGCACGACTTCCCAACAGACATCGGTCCACTTACGGCCTCTTTTCAGGGGGTTGAGCCGACTCCCATGGCTCACCTGCTCATACAGCCTCTCTGATTTCCGATACGTCGGAGGTCTTCCCCTATCGCTCAAGAGCCCTGCACTATGCCAGGAAGTTCACAACCAGAAATGGGAGGCACCTACGTGACCGCGACGGCAGGGAACGGGATCTCTCGAAGAGGTGCGCTCGGCACGGCAGCCGTGGTCGCCGCCGGGGGCTGGTCGGCCGGGTCCGGTACCGCCTGGGCGGCACCCGCGTCACCCGGAGGAGCGAAAGACCCGTACGAACGGATAGCCAGGGCTGCCGCCCTACGGTGGCGGCGGATGCCCGGCGACTGGAAGGACGGCCCCTTCCTCGGCAACGGTCTGCTCGGGGTGCAGGTCTACCGAGGTGCGACGGCCAACTCCGTGAAAGTCATGGTCAGCCACAGCCAGGTGCAGGACCAGCGACCGCAGTGGCGCGCTCCGTACGGATTTTCCCGGCTCCCCATAGGGCATTTCGACCTCACCCTCGCCGGCGAGGTGACCGGTGTCGACTGGACCCTGGACATCTGGGACGCCGAGCTGCGAGGCGTCGTCACCACCACCCGGGGCAGCGTCACCTTCTCGATGCTGGTGCACAACGCCCGTACCGCGCTGCTGATCTCCACCCGGCCCAGCGCCGGCGAGGAGTCCGCGGCCTGGTCGTTCACCTGGCTGCCCGCCGTTTCACCCCGCGAAAAGGACAAACCCGCAGATTACACGGGCAACCCCGACCCCCGCACCGGAACCGCCGGCGCCACTCACTACGTCGAGCAGCCGCTGATCGCGGGCGGCGGGTGGACCACCGCCTGGCGTGAACGGCGTGTCGGCAGTGGCAGGCTGCTGGCCGCGCACATCGTCTACCGCTTCCCCGAGGACCTGTCGCGCACGACGGAGCTGGCCGTCGCCGAAGTGGCCCGCACACTGTCCGCGGATCCGGACGAACTGGTGCGCGACCACCGCGGCTGGTGGCACCGCTTCTACCGACGCAGCCTGTTGTCGGTGCCGGACAAACGTATGCAGGACTTCTACTGGATCCAGCTCTACAAAGCTGCCTGCGCCACCCGGGCCGGCGGACCTTCGATGTCCGAGTGGGGGCCGTGGTACCCGGAGACCGGCGGCAGTTGGAGCGCCGTCTGGTGGAACCTCAACGTACAGATCGCCACCTGGCTGATCCAGGGATCCCATCACCCCGAACTCGACTCCGTCACCTCCACCTTCAAGAACTTCGAGAAGTACCTGCCGCTCTCCGTCCCGCCGGAGTACCAGGACGGCAACACCTACGCCCTGGCCCACCCCTCGGACTGGATGCTGCGCCCCGGCGCCAAGACCGTCGGCATCCCCGGCACCTCCACCAAGACCGACAACAACGGCAATCTCATCTGGGCCATGCACAACATCTGGCTCAGCTACCGCCACACCATGGATCTGTCGATCGTGCGTGACGTCCTCTACCCGATCCTCGTCAAGGCGGTGAACTTCTACGACCACTTCCTGTACGAGGGCGGCGACGGAAAGCTGCACCTGCCGCTGACCCGGTCGCCCGAGTGGGCGGACGCCACCGACTGCACCTACGACCTCTCCCTGATCCGCTGGGGCTGCGCCACCCTCCTCGACTGCCTGCGCCTTCTCCGTACGGACCATCCGCGCGCCGGCCGCTGGCGCGAGATCCTCCAACGCCTGGTGGACTACCCGCGTGACGCGACCGGTGTCAACATCGGCGCCGGCAAGCCGCTCACCGAGTCCCACCGGCACTTCTCGCACATGCTGTGGCTCTTCCCGCTGCACGAGCTGAGCTGGGACCGGGCCTCCGACCGGGACACCATGCGGACGACCTTCGACCACTGGGTCAAGGACCGCAGCCTGTGGGCCGGTTACAGCTACGCCGCCGCGTCCTCGATGGCCTCCCTGATGGAACGGCCGGAGGACGCGCTCGACCACCTCACCTTCTTCACCGACGGAAACGTCATCAAGAACGCGTGGATGACCCCGAACACCATGTACGTGGAGGGCGGGAACCTGGCCGTCGAGAGCCCGCTGACGGCGGCCCAGTCGGTCCTCGACATGGCCGTACAGAGCCACGGCGACGTCGTACGGGTGTTCCCCTCCGTATCACGCCGCTGGCCCGACCTGTCGATCCAGGGCCTGCGTACCCAGGGCGCGTTCCTCATCGACGCCGACCGATCAGGCGGCCGGACCCGATGGGTGCGCGTCCGCAGCGAGGCCGGCGCCCCGCTCGTGCTGCAGCACGGCATCGACGGAGCCATCGACGTTCGGGACGAGCGCGGGCGGCGGCTGCGATACCGGGAGACAGGGCCGCACCGTATCCAGATCCCGCTCGGCCGGGGCGAAACAGCCGTCGTTCTCCCCCGCGGCACCGACCCGGACCTGGATCCGCGTGACGTGCCGGCCATCGGCGACGCGAAGCCGTGGGGGCTGCCAAACTGAGCCGACACAGCGGACCACCGCTCCGTAGGCAGGCCGCCGGACGCCAGGTCCGCCAAACCCCCGGGGCGACCGCAAGACCATCGCCCGCTCTCGGCACCGTCGGACAGCACCGCCGCGGCACACCGGAATGACAGTGGGCTGTCTTCCCTCGGTGTACGCGGTCGGCGCCTGGGTAGACGCACGTCCAGCATCCGCCCGAGAGCGGCGAGCACAACGAAAGAACCGACATGGTCATCCCGCTTATGAAGCAGGCGGCAGATGGGCAGGGCACAGACGGCCACTCCGGGCTGCGCTACAGCACGGTGTGGGCACATACCGCGGCCCGCGCTGTCGACGCGCGCCGAGCCCTGCGTGCCCTACTCGCCCATGCCCCGCGTACCGGACGCAAACCCGTCCCGGCCCATCTCGCCGTGGACGCCGAACTTGCCGTCAGTGAGCTGGTGACGAATGCCATCCGGCATGCTCCCGGCCCCTGTGGGTTGATCTTGCAGCTGTCCTGTGAAGCACTGGCGATCACCGTATGGGACACCTCCACCGAAGAACCGAGGGTGAAGACGGGCGACCGCCACCGCGTCGGCGGCCACGGTCTCCACCTGGTGCACGCGGTCAGCGGCAGAGTCGTCGTCGCACCCTACGCCGGGGGAAAACAGATCACTGCCTACCTGAACCTGGGTCCCCAACGAGAGCACCACCACCGCTGGGAGCAGGACCGTTCTGCCCGCTTCCCACTTCGGCAGAACAGGGCAGACGCCACGATCTGACCCGAGGCTCACCCGCCGCTCCGCAACCAGCGAGCCGGCCTGTGCCGGTGCGGGCTTTGACCACTCGCAGGATGCGAAAACCCGGGGGATGCCGGGAATGCGGGCGTCGGCTGACCTCATCGCTGGTGTCAGTCGTCTACCGCACCAGGCAGGGGCGTTTGCCGTCGAACTCCCAGCCAGGGACGAGGTATTGCATGGTGACGGCGTCGTCGCGGGCCCCCAATGCCTTCTCCTGGTAAAGGTCGTGGGCGGCGAGCAGCCGGTCCATGTCGAGGCGGACGCCCAGCCCTGGGCTGTCCGGGACGGCGATCTCGCCATCGACGATGCGCGGTGGGGCGGTGGTGAGCCGTTCCAGCCCTTCCTGCCAGATCCAGTGGGTGTCCAGGGCGTTGTACTCTCCCGGGGCCGCGGCGCCGCAGTGGGTCACCATGGCCAGGGAGATGTCGAAATGGTTGTTGGAGTGGCAGCCCCAGGTCAGGCCCAGAGCGTTGCACAACTGCGCCACGCGGACCGAACCCTGCATGGTCCAGAAGTGCGGGTCGGCCAACGGGATGGAGACCGACTGGAGGGCCAGGGCGTGGGCCATCTCGCGCCAGTCGGTGGCGATCATGTTCGTTGCGGTGGGAAGGCCGGTGGCGCGACGGAACTCGGCGAGGACCTCCCGTCCGGAGTAGCCGCCTTCCGCTCCGCAGGGGTCCTCGGCGTAGGCGAGCGTGCCGACCAGAGGCCGGCACAGCTCGACCGCCTCGCGCAGCGACCACGCGCCGTTCGGGTCGAGGGTGATCCGGGCCTCGGGGAAGCGGCTCTTGAGGGCGCGTACGGCCGCGACTTCCTCGGCGCCCTCCAGTACGCCTCCCTTGAGCTTGAAGTCCCGGAAACCGTAGAGGTCGTAGGCCGCCTCGGCCTGTCGGACGATCGCCTGCGGCGACAGGGCCTCCTCGTGCCGGATCCGGTACCACTCCACCGGGGAGTCGGGTTCGCGGGCGTAGTCGAGGTCGGTACGGTCCGGGTCACCCACGTAGAAGAGGTAACCCAATACCCGTACGGAGTCCCGCTGTTGGCCGTCACCCAGGAGTGCGGCGACGGGTACGTCGAGGTGCTGCCCGAGGAGGTCGAGCAGCGCCGACTCCACGGCGGTGACCGTGTGGACGGTGGTCCGCAGGTCGAAGGTCTGGGCGCCCCGTCCGCCGGTGTCGCGGTCGGCGAACCGGTCACCGATCTCGCGCAGGACGCGTTTGTAGTCGCCCACCTTCGCCCCTACGACCAGCGGCTCGGCGTCACGCAGCGTCTGCGTGATCTTCTCCCCGCCGGGCACTTCCCCCAGCCCGGTACGTCCCTCGGAATCGGTGAGAACCACGACGTTGCGGGTGAAGTAGGGGCCGTGCGCGCCGGAGAGGTTCAGTTCCATGCTGTCCCGGCCGGCGACCGGGTAGACGGAGAACGCCGTGACGGTCGGCTGTCCGATACTCATCGGCTGCCCTTCTGGGGTGAGGTGGTGAGGTGGTCACCGCGGTGGGGTCGTGCAGTCCCAAGGTCCTGAGGTCCTGAGGTCCTGAGACTCCCTGGTCCGGGACTTTTCCGGTTCAGAGACTCAGGACGTCGAGGGCCCACTCGGACACCAGGACGCCGCCCAGGCCGATGACCGCGAGCACTGTCGTATAGCTGGTACGGACCTTGATCGCTTCGACGACGGAGAGGTTGAAGTACTCCTTGAACAGCCAGAATCCCGGGTCGTTGACATGAGAACAGGCGATGGAGCCGCAGGCGACGGCGAGCACCATCATCTCCGGGTGCACCCCGCTGCCCGCCAGGAGCGGCAGCACCACGCCGGAGGCCGTGACGACGGCGACCGTCGCCGAGCCGAGCGCGATGCGAAGGATGACGGCGACGAGCCAGGCGAGGATGATCGGCGAGACGGACCAGCCGTCCGTGGCGTCCTTGATGTAGTCGGAGATCCCGCCTTCGACGAGTACGTTCTTGAAGGCCCCGCCGGCGCCGATCACCAGGAGGATCATCGCCATCGCCTGGGCCGCCGAGGCGCAGGAGGCGCCGACGTCCTCCAGGCTTCGGCCGATCCGCGGCCCGAACGCCCAGACCGCCAGGCACAGGGTCAGCAGCAGCGCGATCGGCGCCGAACCGATGAAGGCGACGACGTGCAGGAACGGGCTCTCGGCGGAGGTGGCCATGTCGGTCACGGCGGCAACCACGATGAGCGCCACAGGGAAGAGCGCCACGAACAGCGACCAGCCCAGTCCGGGCATCTCCTCGTCGGTGAACTCGCGCTCACTGACCAGTCCCTTGGGGATGGACGGGTTCATCGCCTGGACGAACGGAAGGCGCGGCCAGGTCAGCGCGATGAGCGCACCGGCGGGAACGGCGATGAACAGGCCGTAGAACAGAGTCAGCCCGACGGAGGCGTGGAAGGTCGCGGCCACGGCGGTGGGACCGGGATGCGGCGGCAGGAAACTGTGCATGGTGGACAGGGCGATGGACATCGGCAGGCCGACCCACAGCAGCTTCGACCCGGTGACCCGGACCAGGGTGAACGCGATGGGCACAATGATGATGAAGGCGACCTCGTAGAACATGGTCACGCCGATCAGCATGGCCGTGACCACCATGGCGACCTGGACCCAGCGCGGGCCGAAAGCGTCCAGGAGCTTGCCGGCTATCCGCTGTGCCGCACCGGAGTCCCCCATGACGCGGCCGACCATGGCGCCGAGGCCGATGGTGAGCATGGTGTCGCCGATCTGGTCCCCGATGCCTTCGGACAGGACGTCCGGGATGGTCGCCACCGGTATTCCCCGGACCAGTGCGACGCCGGCGGCCACCAGCAGGAGGGCGGCGAAGCCGTTGAGTCTCAGTCTGGTCATGAGGAGAAGCAGAACCAGAACGCTGATTCCCACTACGAGGAGAGGCAAGGCAGTTCCCCTTTGAACTGTTGGACTTTTGAGCTGCTGAATTGCTGAACTGCTGAACTGCTGAGTGAGCTGTGGGCGGCTCCGTCGGCTCCGTGTATGGCCCGACCGGTGTACGGCGTGGTCGGCCACACGCACCGGAGGAGCGGTGGGGCGCTGACGTATGGCGGTGCGAGGGGGCGTACGACCGCTTCGGACCACCCCGGGCCCAGGCCGCTCCGGACCCGAGCCGCTCCGGACCCGGGCCGCGGGTCATCGGGCGGACACCGAGCGCCGGCAGGTTCGCCGGGCGGGTGCGCGGGGTGCCCGGTTACGTCAAACGGGTCGTCGTCCGACGCCGACCAGGCTCAGGCCGTGGTCCAGGACCTTCTCCAGGTCGGCGAGGTCGGTCGGGCCGGGGTCGGTGAGCGGGGCGCGCACCGGGCCGACGGCGCGGCCGCGCAGCCGGGCGGCGGCCTTGACCAGGGAGACGGCGTAGCCGGGCACCCGGTCGCGCAGTTCGACCAGCGGGACGTAGAACTCGCGCAGGAGCGTGGTCACACCCGCGTCGTCCCCGTCGCGCAGCGCGGCGAAGAAGGCGTTCGCGATCTCGGGGGCGAAGGCGTGGACGGCGGAGGAGTAGGCGGGTACGCCGACGGTGGCGTAGGCGCGGGCCTGGATCTCGGCGGTGGAGGCTCCGTTGAAGAACAGGAAGCCCTCCGGAGCGGCGAGCGTGAGGCGCTGCAGCCGGTCGAGGTCGCTGTGGCCGTCCTTCAGGCCGACGACGGTGGGGATGCGCGCGATCCGGCGCAGTCCGTCGGCGGTGAAGGCGACCTGGCCGCGCTGGTAAGCGATGAGAGGCAGCCGGGTGCCGGCGGCGATCCGGCGCAGTTGCTCCACCAGACCGTCCTGCGGGGCCGCGACCAGGTAGTGGGGCAGTACCAGTGCGGCGTCCGCGCCGGCCTCCTCCGCGATACGGGCGAACCGCAGCGCCTGCGCCCAGCCGTAGCCGATGCCCGCGACGACCGGCAACCGTCCGTCGGCGACCTCGACCGTGGTCCGCACGACCGCCCGGTACTCGTCCTCGTCCAGTGAGAAGAACTCTCCGGTCCCGCAGGCCGGGAACACCGCGCCGGGTGTGACGGCCAACTGGTCGGCCAGATAGGCCCGGTAGGCGTCCAGGTCGAGGCCGCCGTCGTCCCCGAAGCTGGTGAGGGGGAAGGACAGCACCCCGCTCACCATTCCCTCACGGAGTCGCTGGACGACCCCCGCGACCTCCGCGCTGATACCTGTCATGACTCTCATTCCTGTACACAGACGTCATCTACGTATGCAGATGGAGGTTAGGTGGGTGAACGGGATGGGTCAATGGGTACGCGGACACGGATTCACACGGATTCACGATGGGCCCCATGCCGGAGGGAAGAACGGTGCGCGGTGTGAAGTCGGCGGCGCGGACCGTCGCACTGCCGGAACTGCTCGCCGCACGGGGCGAGATGACACTCGACGACTTCTTCCAGATCCGCTCTCCCGGCGCGGCACCGGACGGGTGGCAGGTGTGCGTCCACGTCTCCCATGCGGCATCCGGGCTCTGGCTGTTGCTCCGGTACGGCGCCAGGGACAGCGCGCCTGCGGGCGGCGGCGAGGAGCCCGACGCGCGCTCCGAGCACACCGGGGCACTTTGCTGAGCACGCCGCCCGGGCATTGCCGGGCGCGTCGCGGTCAGTGCGACTCGCGGCTCACCTCGGAGCCGCTGGAGCCGACGAGGAAGTCGAGGTCGGCGCCGGTGTCGGCCTGCAGGAGTTCTTCACCGGCGCGATGGCCCATCTCCACCAGGGGCACTCCTCCTGTCCGATGCGGCCGGGACACGAGTGGGCCGGCCGCGTCGCGGCGGTCGGCGACGGCATCGACCCCGGCCGGCTCGGCCGCCGCGTGCTGGGCGACACGATGACGGCCTCCTGAGCGACTTCGCCCGGCCGTCGTCGCTGTCGTCCGTCGCTGTCGTTCTCATTCGCGGGTGAGGGTGCCCGGTACTCCGAGGGCCAGCGTCGCCGCGCCGCGGGCGTGTTGGCTGTCGTGCCAGGGGCGTACGACGATCTTCACCCGGTGCGCCGCGGCGATCGGACTGGTACGCATGGCGTCGAGGAAGCCGGGTTCCAGACCGGGCCAGAGGGCGTGGTTCTCGCCGATGACGGCGATGGCCGGTGTCCCGAGGAGGTTGACGACTCCAGCCAGGGCGTGGCCGAGGATCACGCCGATGTCGGCGAGAAGTTCCAGGAGGCCGGGGTCTCCCGCGATCGCCCGGGTGCGGATCTCCGCGATGTCCGTGTCCTCGGTGGCGAGAGCGCGGGAGCGCGCTTCGCGCAGGATGCCCTGGTCGCTGGTGAAGGTCTCCAGGCAGCCGCGACCGCCGCAGCCGCACAGCACTCCCGTGTCGCGGACGGGGGTGTGGCCGAACTCGCTGGAGAGTCCGCCCGGCCCCCGGTGCACTGTGCGGTCGAGTACCGCGCCGAGGCCGACTCCGTCCCCGAGGGCCAGGACGAGGAAGTCGTCGTACTCGCGGCCGGCTCCGTAGAGAAGTTCGGCGGTGGCGCTGGCGATCAGGTCGTTGTCGACGAGTACCGGGACCGGGAGCTGGTCGCGCAGAAGTCGGCCGAGGGGGAAGTCGGTCCAGCCGAAGCGGGGGGCGAAGTGGAGGTAGCCGGTGTCCGGGTCGACCGTGTCGGGTGTGGCCACCCCGACGGCCGTGATGCGCGGGCGCAGAGCGGGGTCGTCCAGGTAGCCGCGGATGACGGCGAGGAGCTGGGCGATCGGGTCCGCGGCGAGGGCGGGGTCGAAGAAATGGACGTCGGAGACCTCCATGCGGCCGTCCAGGCCGACCACCACGGCCACCACATGGTCGGTGGCGATACGGATGCCGAGGGTGGCGGCGGCTTCGGGAACGATCCGCAGGGGAATGCGGGGGCGGCCGACAGTTCCGGACTGTGGTTCGAGGGCCTGGAGGTAGCCGACCGCCAGGAGACGTCGGGTGTGTTCGTGCACGGTGCCCACGCCCAACTGGAGCCACTTGGCGATCTGCCTGCGGTCCAGCGGCCCGGCCATGGAGAGCAGCGCCAGGATCTCGACACGGGTGATGTCACCGCGCTCGGCGGGGCGGCCGGTGGATCGGCGGGGCGGGCGGGTGGCGGGTTGCTCAGAGGTACGGCGCGGATTCATCGGGTGTCTTTTGGTCCCATCCCTTGACAGGGTCACATGGCGAGCCTACGTTTCGCGCTAATTAACTCGGCCCTGAGTTTATTGACTGGAGCAGCGATGGGCAAGAGGTCAAGAAGCAGCGGGACAGGCACGACACGGACGACAAGAGCCCTGGCCACGGGGCTCACCGCAGTGATCATCGGGGCGGGCGTCGCCTGCGGAAGCGGGGACCAGAACTCGGGCGGAAGTCAGGAGGCCAACGGGGCGGTCACGCTCACCTGGTCGATGTGGGCCTCCGGCACCGAAGACCGCAACGCCTGGCAGAAGGTGGCCGACGAGGTCCACGCGGAGAACCCGAAGATCAGGATCAAGCTGGACACCTCCCCCTTCACCGACTACTTCACCAAGCTCGGGACCCGGCTGGCCGGGGGCAGCGCACCCTGCATCGTCTCCATGCAGAGCCTGCGCACGGGCGGCTACACCGACGGGATGCTCCCGCTGGGAGATCTCATCGCCAAGAACAAGCTAGACATCGGATCTTTCAACCAGTCGATCATCGAAGGGCTGGCCTCCGGCGGGAAACAGTACGCACTCCCGTACGACTTCGGCTCGCTGGTGGTCACGTACAACAAGGACATGTTCAAGGCCGCCGGCATACCCGAGCCGAAGGTCGGATGGAGCATGGCCGAGTTCGAGGCCGCGGCCAAGAAGCTCACGCGCAACGGCAAGTACGGGTTCGTGGCGTACCCGGTGGATCTCTACATGTTCCCGATGCTGCTGTCCCGGACAGGGGCCGAGCCGGTCGGCGAGGACGGCAAGCTGGCGCTCACCGGCAAGACCATGGGCACCGCCTTCGACTGGTACAGCGGTCTGTCCGCCAAGGAGCGGGTGGCGCCGAAGGTCCCCGGCGTGGACAACACCTTTCCCGACACACAGTTCCTCAACGGGAACGCGGCGATGTCGGTCAACGGTCCCTGGTCGGTCCTCTCGCTGAAGGGCCAGGCCAAGTTCGGCGTGGGTCTGGCGACCATCCCCGCCGGGCCGGACGGGACGAAGACGTTCTCGGCCGGGTCCGGGTTCGGGATCTCCTCGTCGTGCAAGTACCCGGACCAGGCGTTCCAGGCGATCCGGACGATGACCAGTGCCAAGGTGCTGGGCGAACTGGGAGCGGAGGGGCGGGCCTTCCCGGCGCGTACGGCCGTCCAGGACCAGTGGTACAAGAACGCGTTCCCCGGGGCCCAGGAGGTCATCGACGCGGCCAACAAGTCGGCCACCCCCTTCAAGACCACGAACAACTGGGATCAGGTGACCAAGCTGCTTGCCCAGTACGGGGTTCAGGCGTTCAACGGTCAGGAGTCCGGTGAGAGTGCCCTGGAGCAGGTCCAGCAGCAGGCAGGGACGGGCTGACATGCCGTCCGGCACCTTGCTCGGGCCGGGCCGCCGGACGAGGGCGCCGGTGCGCCTCCCGGGACCCGCGGCCCCCCGCCGACGCCGCGGTGACGGACGGGCCGCCGCCTTCTTCGCCTCGCCGAGCCTGATCGGGCTGACGCTGTTCACGTTGTTCCCCATCGTGATGTCGTTGGTGATCGCGTTCTTCAAGTGGCCGGCGGCCGGCCCCCACGAGTTCACCGGGATCAGCAACTTCACGAGGCTCTTGAACGACCCGGTCTTCCGCCGCGCCCTGTTCAACACCGTGCTGTTCGTCGTGCTGTACCTGCCGCTGAATCTGGTGGTGTCGGTCGGGCTCGCGGTGTGGCTGACGCCCCGCATCAGGGGGCAGCGGCTGCTGCGGGTGCTGTTCTTCCTGCCGGTGGTGACACCGATGGTGGCCAACGTCATCGTCTGGCGGCTGATCTACCAGCCGGACGGGCTGATCGACGGCACCGTCAAGGCCGTCACCGGCAGCCATGCGCCCAACTTCCTCGGTGAGCGGGGGTGGGCGATGGCCGCGGTCGTCGCGATGAGCGTGTGGCAGGGCTTCGGCTACAACATGCTCGTGTTCTCCGCCGCCCTCGACGCGATCCCGCAGCAGCTCGTGGACGCGGCACAGATCGACGGTGCCGGGCCGTGGCGCATGTTCCTGCGGATCAAGCTGCCGCTGATCTCACCGGCGCTCTTCTTCGCCACGACGATGACGCTCATCACCTCCTTCCAGGTCTTCACCCAGCCGTTCCTGCTGACCGGCGGCGGCCCCGGGACCGATACGGAGACACTGATGATGTTCGTCTACAACCAGGGGTTCTCCGTCTTCCAGTTCGGGCTCGCCTCCGCCGCCGCCTGGATCCTGTTCGTCCTCATCCTCGGGGTCACCGCCGTGCAGTTCGTCGGCCAGCGCAGGTGGGTGAATTATGACGTCTGAACCGATCACCGCCGAAGGCCACAGGACGGCAGACCGCGGAACCGGAGGCCGCAAGACAGCAGACCGCAGGACCGGAGTCCGTGGTCTCGGCCAGGGCCGGGGATGGGGCCTCGACCGGGCGCGGCTCGTCGTCTCGCACCTGCTCATCTATCTCGTCGCCGCGGCCTTCGTCTCGCCCCTCGTCTACATGATCGCGACCTCGCTCAAGCCTGCCGACGAGGTGTTCGGCTCGCCCCCGAGGCTGTGGGGTTCGGTGCTGCGGTGGGCCAACTACCGGGACGCCCTCACCTTCCTGCCGCTGGGCCGGTTCGTCCTCAACGGCTTCCTCGTCGCCGCCTGCGGCACGCTCGTGGTCCTGACCGCGTCGAGCATGTCCGCGTACGCCTTCGCCAAGCTGCACTGGCGGGGCCGGAACGGGCTGTTCATCACGTTTCTCGCGACGCTGATGATCCCTCAGGAGGTCCTGGTCGTACCGATGTTCCTGCTGATGCGCTGGATCGGCTGGGTCGACTCCTACCAGGCACTGATCTTTCCCTGGGCCTTCACGGCGTTCGGCACTTTTCTGCTGCGACAGTTCTTCCTGACCGTTCCCGCCGAGATCGGGGAGAGCGCGCGGATGGACGGCGCGGGCGAGGTGCGGATCTTCGCGCAGATCATGCTGCCGCTGGTGCGCCCGGCGCTCGCGGTTCTCGCCGTGTTCACCTTCATCAACTACTGGAACAGCTTCCTCTGGCCGCTGATCATCACCAACTCGGTGGAGCAGAAGGCGACCATCCCCCTGGGCCTCCAACTGTTCTTCGGACAGCAGGGCACCCAGTGGAACCTGGTCATGGCCGCGTCCGTGATCTCCATGGCGCCCACGACGCTGCTGCTCATCGTCCTCCAGAAGCATCTCGTCCGAGGCATCGCCACCAGCGGCCTCGGCGGCCGGTAGGCGCGGAAAGAAACCCGGCTTCACGGCCGGGTGGAAGAACAGACGCAAAGACAGCAAGAGGAAGGGACCAGCAATGTCCGACGGATCCCCCACCAGCGACGGGGCCTGGTTCGCCGAGTCCCGCTTCGGGATGTTCGTGCACTGGGGGCTGTACGCGCTCGCGGCCCGCCACGAGTGGGTGAAGAACCGCGAGCGTCTCACCGACGACGACTACCAGCCCTACTTCGACCACTTCGACCCGGATCTCTACGACCCCGAGGAGTGGGCGCGGCTCGCCCAGGCCGCCGGGATGCGCTACCTCGTGATCACGACCAAGCACCACGACGGCTTCTGCCTGTGGGACTCCACCCACACCGACTACAAGGTGACCAACACCCCGTACGGAAAGGACCTGATCGCACCACTCGTGAAGGCCGTACGGGACCGGGGCATGCGGGTCGGCTTCTACCATTCGCTGCTCGACTGGCACCATCCGCAGTTCCCCGTCGACGGGCACCATCCGCAACGCGACGACGAGGAGTTCAAGGCGGCGAACGCGGACCGTGACATCAGCAAGTACGCCGACTATCTGCACGCACAGGTACGGGAGTTGCTGACCGGCTACGGCACGATCGACTACCTCTTCTTCGACTTCTCCTACGAGGGCAGGCCCGACACCTGGGACGGAAAGGGGCCGGCCGACTGGCGTTCGGAAGAACTGCTGGCCATGGTCCGGCAGTTGCAGCCGGGGATTCTGGTGAACGACCGCCTCGACATCCCCGGCGACTTCGTCACCCCCGAGCAGTACCAGCCCGACGAGCCGCTGCGCTCCGCCGACGGCTCACGGGTGCCGTGGGAGGTGTGCCAGACACTGAACGGGAGCTGGGGCTACGACCGCGACAACCACGACGACAAGTCACCCGACCTGCTGGTGCGGATGCTCGTCGACACCGTCGCCAAGGACGGCAATCTGCTGCTGAACGTCGGCCCGACCGGGCGGGGTCTCATCGATGCGCGCGCCGAGCGGACCGTCCGGGTCATCGGGGAGTGGATGCGGCTGCACGGCCGGGCGGTGTACGGCTGCGGGCCGAGCGAGTTCACGGCGCCGCCCGACTGCCGCTACACACAGCGCGGCGACCGGCTCTATCTCCATCTGTTCGCCTGGCCGTTCGGGCATCTGCAGCTGCCGGGACTGGCCGGGCGGGTGCGGTACGCCCAGTTGCTGCACGACGCCTCGGAGATCGCCGTCCACCACATCGACGAGGGCCAGGCTCCGGACACCACCCGGATGCCCGCGCCGCCGTCGGGAACACTCACGCTCCGGCTGCCGGTGCAGCGGCCGGAGGTGGCGGTGCCGGTCATCGAGCTGTTCCTGACCTGAGGGTGCGGAGCGCGCGGTCCTGAGGGAACGTAGCGGCCGGCCCTGAGGGTGGCCACGGGCGGTTCGCCGTGGATCGGTGATCACCTGGAGAGGCCTGCCGGCCTCAGACGGTGAACAGGGCGCGGTGCAACATGCTCCGCGCCCGCCTGCTGCGGTCCTCGGCGACCGGTATCGGAGCGGGCACCGCGATCAGGCTCGCCGAGGAGGGCGCCAACGTCGTCGTCGGGGATATCAATCTGCCCGGCGCGCAGACCACCGCGACCAAGATCACCGAAAGGGGCGGTTCAGCGATCGCGGTGCCCTTCGATCTCGCCGACGAGTCCTCCGTCAACGCGATGGTCGCGAAGACGATCGAGGAGTTCGGCGCCGTCCAGGGCCTCTTCAACGTCGGCGCGGATCTCTCCCCGGGCAACCTCGGGCGTGACAAGACACTGCTCGACACCGATTTCGACGTGTGGCAGCGCACCCTGGATGTCAATGTGGTCGGCTTCGTCCGGACCGCACGCGCCGTCCTGCCCCACCTGCTCGCGAACGGCGGCGGCAGCATCGTCAACACGTCGTCAGGTGCCGCAGTCAGCGCCACCGACGGCAAACGCCCCGCCTACGGAGCCTCGAAGTCGGCCGTCAACGCGCTCACGCGTCACATAGCCAAGAACTGGGGCCCCGAGGGTGTGCGGTGCAACGGAGTGATGCCAGGCCTCGTCATGGGGGAAACACAGCAGGAGCAGAACGACGTCCAGCTCCAGAAGATGTTCCTGTCGCACGTCCCCACGACCCGCCTGGGTCGCCCCGGCGACCTGGCCGCCGCCGTGGCCTTCCTGCTCTCCGACGACGCCGAGTGGATCAACGGCCAGGTATGGGCGATCGACGGTGGCGCGAACATGCGCGCCTGACGCTGTCACCCCGGCGGGCCGTCCCGATGGGTGGTCAAGCAACCGGAAAGCTCCCCTGACCAGCGGTAATGAGGATCGTCCAGGTCCTTGTTCCCGCGTCCGCCGCAGGCACTTCCCGGGCAAGTGAGATGTATCGGCCATACTCCCTCATCCGCCTCGCGGGCGATGGTCGCGGGGCGGTCTCGGGGGCCGACGGGGCGACGTGCGCCCCATGGATTCGAACGGACTCCGCGCGTCCGGGCTTTGCTCAATTCTGGCTCGGTGCTGGGTAATTCATGCACTCGGAATGGCAGACGCCTTACCCTGAGAGGGGTCCTATCGGTCGGGGCGCGCACAGTTACCAGATATCTGACGCCCCGACACTCCTCGATCCGGCACCAAAAAAACTGCGGGTCATACCAGCAGGTCATCGACGCGGGATCGGCCGGATTTTCTGATCGATTTTCTGCCCGATCTTCTCCCGTTCCATCAACGTTCAATCCACCGTACCTGCTTGCGCTCCAAACAGTCCCTAAGGTCCCTGAAGGCTTCGTAAGAAGAAGGGACCCATGGAAACACCCCATTCAGTCCGGGCTCGCGGGATCACCAAAAGTTTCGGCGACGTCGTCGCGCTCGACGGCATCGACCTGAATGTGACGCAGGGGCAGATACATGGCTTGGTGGGACCGAACGGCGCAGGCAAGACGACGCTGCTCGGCCTCCTGCTGGGCCTGGCCGTCGCCGACGGCGGCCGTCTGGAGATCCTGGGGACGCCGATCGGCCGGGCACTCGCCGTTCCCGACGGTGTCGCCGGCTTCGTGGACGGGCCCGGCCTCTACCCCTCGCTCACCGCCCGGCAGAACCTCACCGCCCTCGCCGCTCTGCGCGGCAGCGACGCGCGGACAGCGGGAATCGACGACGTGCTCGCCCAGGTGGGGCTCACCGATGTCGCCGACGACCGGGCCCGCGGTTTCTCCCTGGGCATGCGTCAGCGGCTCGGGCTCGCCGCCGCCCTGCTCACCAGGCCACGGCTGCTCGTGCTCGACGAACCGTCCAACGGTCTCGACCCGGTGGGCAAACGGCACGTGCACCGTGTCCTCAGCCGGCTCGCGGCGGACGGGGCCAGCGTCGTGCTCTCGAGCCACCGCATGGACGACCTCGAGGCGCTGTGCTCCGAGGTCACCATCCTCGCGACCGGACGAGTCGTCTTCTCCGGCCCGTTGAGCAAACTGGCCGCCGAGAGCCGCGAACTCGACTACCGGTTGCGCACCTCCGACGCGCAGGCCGCCCGCCGGGAGGCGGTCGACACCGCCGGGATCCACCTCGTCGACGGCGGCGGGGCACGGCAGGGTGCCGAGGCGCTCGTCGTGCGCGCGCTGGTGCCCGCCCTGGACGACCTGGTGGTGCGGCTCGTGCACGCGGGGATCTCGGTGCGCGAACTCACCCCCGTGGTGTCGCCGCTCGAGGCAGCGTTCCTCGCCCTCACCGAGCAGGAGGAGACCGGCCGATGACCACGACCATCGCGGCCGACCACGCCGACGCGGCCCGCTGCGCCCCGTTGTCGCGCAGTTACCGCTTCGAGCTGGTCAAGCTGGTTTCGCAATGGCGGATCCGTTTGCTGGTCCTCGCCTGCTGGATCGCGCCGGCGCTGTTCGTCGCCGCGGTGAGCCGGCAGAGCACGCTCCCCACGGACACTCTCTTCGGCCGCTGGATGCACACCACGGGGTGGGCCGGACCGCTGGTGACGCTCGGTTTCGCGGGCACCTGGGCGCTCCCGCTGCTGACCTCGGTGGTCGCGGGCGACGTGTTCGCCTCCGAGGACCGGCTCGGCACCTGGCGCCATCTGCTCGTGGCGGTCCGGTCGCCTCGACGGATCTTCGCGGCGAAGGCACTGGCCAGCCTCAGCGTCATTCTGCTGCTCGTGGCCGGGCTGGCCGGTTCCAGTACGGTCGGCGGGATCGTGGCGGTCGGCGACCATCCGCTGATCGGCCTCGACGGCCGCCTGCTGGCACCGGCGGACGCCGCCGGGAAGGTCCTCCTCGCCTGGGTCTGCGTGCTCGCCCCGACCCTGGCCCTCGCCGGGATCGGGCTCCTCGGGTCGGTCGCCCTGGGACGGTCGCCGATGGGGCTGCTACTGCCGGCCCTCGCCGCGCTCGCGATGCAGGTCGCCCAGATGCTGCCGCTGCCCGTCGCCGTACGGCTCGCCCTGCCGAGCTACGCCTTCATCGCCTGGAACGGTCTGTTCACCAGCCCGGCACAGGTCGGCCCGCTGCTGATCGGCATCGTTGTCAGCCTGGTGTGGGCCGTGCTCGCGACCGCGCTGGCCTGTCTGCTCTTCCTGCGGCGCGACTTCACCAACCCGACCGACGACACCTCGGGGCGTCGCGCGCTCACCACCGGGCTCCTGCCGCTGGCCGGACTGCTCGCCCTCACGGTCACGGTCGTCGCCGTGGCGACCGAGTCCGTGGGCTCCGGGATCCGCCAGAACAAGGTGCAACGGTCGGTCGGCACGGCGTTCGCCCACCTCTACCGGCTGCAGACCGAGCAGCTCAACCGCCCGGACGTCACCGAGGCGCAACTGCGGGCCACGGCGGCGTGCAACAAGGGCGCGGGCCACGTCACCGCCGAGGGACCGGGCAACGACTGGCGCTGCGTCGTCTCCTGGCATCTCCCCGACGTCGAGGCCGTCGGTACGGCTGTCTACCAACTCGACGTCACCTCCGACGGGCGGTTCGTCGCCGACGGCGACGGACCGAAGGAAGTGAACGGCTACTTCCTGGTGCGGACCCCGAACGGGGACGCACCGAACCCGCTCTGGCAGTTCGACGGCAACGTCGAACTGCTGTCCGCCACCCCGAAGGGATAACCCCATGCAGGTAAGACGCCGCCGTAGGCGTGTCGAGAAGGACCGTTTCGCCTTTCTCGGCAGACCCCTCGGCCGCCGTACCCCCCTGCTGACGGCGGGTGCCACCGCCGTGGCCCTCGTCGCCGCCGGCAGCTCCTTCGCCCAGACCCACCAGTTCGGCACCGACCAGGTCGGCCAGGCCACCGATCGGGGCCAGGTCATCTCCAGCGACCAGTACATCGCCCCGTACGGCGAACGCCTCGTCGTCAACAACGGCAAGATCATGTCGTCCTCGGTCAGCCCGGACGGCACCCACCTCGCGGCCTCGGTCACCGACGGTGGGAGTGCGCTGGCCATCACGGACCTGAAGACCTGGAAGGTGCAGCAACTCGTCGGCAGCTCCGCGTCGTCGAGCCCGCGCATCAGCGGCAACAGCGTGGGCCAGGAGGGCCCCACGTACTCGCCCGACGGTTCACAGCTGTGGCTGGGACAGACCGACGGCTACACCAGGTTCACCGTGAACCCGGACGGCAGTGTCGCCGGCCCGACGTTCGTCAAGATCCCGGCGGACGGTGCCAAGCACGCTCTGGTGGGTGAGGCGGTGTTCTCACCCGACGGCTCCACCGTGTACTCCGCCGTCAACGGCCAGAACCGCGTGGTCGCCATCAACGCGGCGACCGGGGCCATCAAGCAGAGCTGGGCCGTGGGCAACGCTCCGCGTGACCTGGTCAAGGTCGGCGACAAGCTCTACGTCAGCAACGAGGGCGGGCGTCCGGCGAAGCCCGGTGACACCACCATCAACTCGTACGGCACCCAGGTACCGGCCGACCCGAAGACGGCGGCCACCACCACGGGCACGGTCAGCGTCATCGACCTGGCGAACGCGTCCGCCGCCGTCGGAAGCGTCAACGTCGGTCTGCACCCGACCGCACTGTACGCCAAGAAGGGCGCGCTGTTCGTCACCAACACGGCCACCAACGACGTGTCGGTCATCAACACGGCGAGCGACAAGGTCGTGCAGACCATCGCCACCCAGCCGTGGCCGGAGGCGTCGGTGGGCTACGAGCCCGACGCGGTGACGCTCACCGACGACGGTCACCTGCTGGTGACGCTGGGCCGCGCCAACGCGGTCGCCGTCTACCGGTACTCGAGCCCGCAGGAGCCGGTCAGCTACGTGGGCCTGCTCCCGACGGACTACTTCCCCGCGGAGATCGCCACCGTCGGCGACAAGGTGGTCGTCTCCAACACCCGTGGCATCGACGCCCGCCGTCCCACCACCGGCGCCGGGCACGCCACGCACGACACCACGTCGAGCCTGCAGCGGTTCACGCTGCCGAGCGACGGCGTCGTCAAGTCCCAGACGGCCAAGGTCTTCCAGCAGAACGGCTGGACCGGCGGCTCGGTCACGCAGACCAAGGGCGTGAGCCACGCGAAGCCGGTGCCGGTTCCGCAGCGGCTCGGCGACCCGTCGACGATCAAGCACGTCTTCCTGATCGTCAAGGAGAACCGGACCTACGACCAGCTCTTCGGTGACGTCACGAAGGGCAACGGCGACCCGTCGCTGGCGGAGTTCGGCGAGAACGTGACGCCGAACCAGCACGCCATGGCCGAACAGTTCGGTCTGTACGACAACACGTACGACATCGGCACGAACTCCGCCGAGGGCCACAACTGGCTGATGCAGGCCGACGATCCGGAGTACACCGAGTCCTCGGCCGGCGAGTACCAGCGCAGCTACGACACCGAGGACGACGCTCTCGGTCACCAGCGGACCGGCTTCCTGTGGACCGGTGCGCAGGCGGTCGGAAAGTCCGTGCGGGACTTCGGTGAGTTCCAGCAGTTCCTGACCAAACCGCCGGACGCGAGTTGGCAGAACCTGTACTGCGACTCCAAGAACATGGCGGCGACCGGGCAGGACACCGCCTACCCGCTGAACTCGTCCTCGCCGATCCCGTCGCTCAACAGCGTGTCGGTGCCCGGCTTCCCGAAGTTCGACACCAGCGTCCCGGACATCTACCGGTCCGAGATCTGGAAGCAGGACTTCAAGAAGAACGGGCCGGCGAACCTCAACATGTTCTGGCTCTCCAGCGACCACACCGGCGGCCCGGCGAACGCGCCGGCGCAGGTCGCGGACAACGACCTCGCGACCGGCCGGATCGTCGACGAGATCTCTCACAGCAAGTACTGGAAGGACTCGGCGATCTTCGTCGTCGAGGACGACTCCCAGGCCGGCCTCGACCACGTCGACGGCCACCGTGCCCCGGTCCAGATCATCAGCCCCTGGGCCCAGCGCGGCACCGTGGACAACCACTACTACTCGCAGATCACGATGATCCGGACCATCGAGCAGATCCTCGGGATCCACCCGATGAACCAGAAGGACAGCGCGGCCAGCCCGATGCGTGGGGCGTTCACCCCGCGCCCGGTCTACACGCCGTTCAAGGCGCTGCCCAACCGGATCCCGCTGACCGACGGTCTGAAGACCCCGCCCGCCTGCGGCGTGGACACCCCGGCGCGGCAGGACCCGAGTGCGGCTGCCGTGCCGTCGGCCAAGGTGCCGGCGGATGAGCAGGCGCTCGCGTCGCAGTGGGACACCTGGAAGTCGAAGCAGCGGCTGACCGGGCCGAACGCCGTGCCCGACTATGCCAACCCCGCGCAGATGAACCACTTCACGTGGTACCAGACGCACGGCTGGAAGAAGCCGTACCCGGGCGAGGACAAGATCTTCGCGCCGAAGGACGTGCCCGGCGCCTACATCCCGTCGTCTGAGTCCGACGGCTGACGCAGGCTGATCGTCACAGGGGCCCCTGACCCGCGTCACCGCGGGCCAGGGGCCTCTTCCGCTGATGTCAGCCACCCTTGTTGACGCGTCGGGTGCGCGTGGCACTGCGGGCGGGACTTCGGGCGGGAGGAAGGCTGCCGTGTCGCGCGGCTCGCGGACGAAGTCGACGAGCGCGGTGCTGCCGGTGACGCGATCAGGCGGCGTGCCCGCCCGTCTCACATACGGAGGGCGGGCGAGCGCGGCCATGAGCAGCGGCGGGGGGGGGGGGGGGGGGGGGGCCCCCCCCCCCCGCCCGCCCCCCCCCCCCGGGGGGGGGGGGGCCCCCCCCCGCCCCCGGGGGGGGGGGGGGGGGGGGGCGGTGGGGGGGGGGGGGGGGGGGCCCGGCCCCCCCCCCGCCGCTCGGTCCGCGCCCGGTCAGCGGGCGGTGTACCCGCCGTCCACCAGGTGGTAGCTGCCGTGGATGAAGGACGCGCGGTCGGAGAGGAGGAAGGCAACCAGGTCGGCGACCTCCTCGGGGCGGCCGAGGCGGCCGGTGGCGTGCAGCGCGGTGAGACCGTTGTAGGCGTCCTGGTCCATGGCCTGCAGGGCGGGGGTCTCGATGAACCCGGGGCCGACCGCGTTGATACGGACTCCCTTGTCGGCGTACTCGAGCGCGGCGGACTTGGTCAGGCCGACGACTCCGTGCTTGGCGGCGACGTAGGCGGCCGAGCCCGCCCAGCCGACGGTGCCGAGGATGGACGCGACGTTGACGATGGCTCCGGCGCCCGCGGCTCGCATGGCGATGATCTCGTAGCGCATCGAATAGAAGACGCCGTCCAGGTCCGTGCGGACGACGCGGTTCCAGACGTCGAGGTCGTGCTCGCCGACGGGCTGGCTGTCGGCGCCGATGCCCGCGTTGTTCACCGCGAGGTGCAGGGCGCCGAAGGTGTCCACGGTGAAGCCGACGGCGGCCTCGACCGAGGCGGCGTCGGTGACGTCCACATGTACGGCGGCCGCGGTGATGTTCTCCGACGCCAGCTGCGCGACCGCCGCCTCGGCGCCTTCGAGGTTGTGGTCGGCGATGACGACGGCGGCTCCCCCCTGGCCCAGGCGGCGGGCGACGGCGAGGCCGATGCCCGAGGCGGCGCCGGTGACCAACGCCGTCCTGCCCCCGAATTCGATCGGGGCCGCGGCACCGTCGGAGGTCGGGGTCGCGGTGGGGTTTTCGGTGGTGCTCACGGTGCTCGCTGCTTCTTTCCGGTGCGGGGAGGGATTTCCAGGGGGCGCCGAGGATCAGCCGCCCGGGAGGATCACGGCGCGGCCGGTCACCTGTCCGGCGTGCAGCCGCTCGTAGGCGAGGGGGGCCTCGTCCAGGGAGTAGGTCTCGGTGTGGAGGGAGAGGGCGCCGGTCCGGGCCAGGTCGAGGACTTCGATCAGTTCACCGCGGCTGCCCCAGTACGGGGCGGAGACGGAGACCTCGAAGGGCAGGAGGCCGAAGCCGACGGGCAGGGCGGCTCCCCCGATGCCGATGATGCTGATGTCGGCCTCCACGGCCGCTACGGCGGCAGCGGTCTTCACCGTGGGTTCGGCACCGACGAAGTCGAACACCGCCTGGGCGCCGACACCACCGGTCAACTCGCGGATGACTCCGGCCGCTCGTGCGTCGGACAGGACCGCCTCGTGGGCACCGACCGTGCGGGCAAGAGCCAGCTTGTCCTCGCTCACGTCCAGGGCGATGACACGGGCCGCGGTCATCGCCCGCAGCAGCTGGATGGCGACGTGCCCCAGCCCGCCGGTGCCGATGACGACGGCTGTCGAGCCGGGCAGCAGCTTGGGCAGAGAGCGTTTGATCGCGTGATACGGGGTCAGGCCCGCGTCCGTCAGCGGCGCGGTGGCGACCGGGTCGAGCCCCCCGATCGGGATCAGGTGCCTGGGGTCGTCCACGAGGAGGTACTCGGCCATGGAGCCGGGGCGGCCCAGGCCGGGCGGGCGGATACCCAGGGCGTCGGCCCGCAGACAGTAGTTCTCCTTGCCCTCCGCGCACTTGGCGCAGGTGCCGCAGCCCCACGGGCCGTACACGGCGACGGCGTCGCCTTCGGCGAAACCGGTCACGCCGGGGCCGAGTGCTGCCACCGTGCCGACGCCCTCGTGGCCGAGGGTGAGGGGAAGCGCGTACGGGAAGGCCTCGGCGGGCCAGCTCATCACCGCGATGTCGGAGTGGCATGCTCCAGCGGCGGTGATCTTCACCAGCACCTGGCCGGGGCCGGCCTCCGGATCCGGGACGGTCACGACCTCGGGGGCTGCGCCGATCTGCCTGTATTGCAGTGCCTTCATGATGCGACTCCTTTGTTTCAGCGGGCGTTCGGCGTCCGACGGGCGCCGGACTACGCCTGGTACAGGCCCACTTGTTCGCTGAGCGCGTCGTAGGCCCGGTTCACCCATTCGGGAAGGCTTGCCACGTCCCCGTGGTCCTCGCGGGCCCAGGCGCGCAGGGCCGCCGTGAGCACCCCTGCGGCGGCGCCGACGACCACGGCCGGGCGCAGGTCCCGGGCGGGGTCGGTGCCGAGCCGGTCCGCGATGATCGCGACGGACTCGTCCTGAGCGTCGACCCGTATCCGCTCGTACGCGGCGAAGAGGGTCGGCTCGGTGTCCGTCAGCCGCAGCAGGGCGTGCCAGCGCTCGGATGCCGTGGCGCCCGGTGCGGAGGAGCGGGCGGCGAGCCACTCCCCGACGGCCTCGCGGTAGGCGACGAGCGGCGGCTCATGGGACGGGCGGTCACGCAGGGCGGCGTTGATACGGTCCCCGTCGGCGCGGGTGAAGTCGAGGGCCGCGTCCTCCTTGCCGCTGAAGTGACGGCTGAAGGTGCGGCGCGTGACGTCGGCGCACTCGGCGATCGCCTCGACGGTGGCGTTCGCGAGACCGCGCTCGAGGATCAGATCGATGGCCGCGGCCGCCATCGTCTCCCGGGTCTGCCGGGCCTTCCGCTGCCTGCGGTCCTCCGCGGGGTCTCCGCCCGTCGCGGCCGAAGAGGTGAGGGAAGGGTTCGTCGCCGTCATCGCCGTCATGCTCTGACAATAACTCACGATGTCCCATCGGGACATTTATCCCGCTGCGACTCATGTCTCAGTGGGACATTCGAGCATACGAGTGACAGCCGCTCTGCGCCCCTTACAACCGGGCGAGGCGATCGTAGGAGTATCGCGGCCACCTTGCGCGGCTGACTCGGATGTGGCGCGGGGCTACTGTCGATGACATGGACAGCGACAACCTTCTGGGACAGTTCCTGCGAGCTCGACGCGGCCACGAGGAACAGGGCATGCCCGTGATCGGCCGCCGCCGCGTGCAGGCCAGGGGATGATCGGTACGGTGATATCCGGGACGACACGAGGGGGCGGCGAGGCCGTGATCGAGCAGGCGGGGATCGGGACGGCGAAGCAGGCTGCGGATCACGAGTTGATTCTCGCGTTCGGACGGCTGCAGGGGGCGGCGAACCGGCTGGAGTACATCCTCGGGCGCGCCCTGGAGACCGAGTGCGGGATCAGCCATCTGATGTTCGAGGTCCTGCTGATCCTCGGGCGGGCCGGTAGGCCGGGCCTGTCGATGCGGGCCATCGCCCAGGAGCAGGTACTGACCACGGGCGGCGCCACCCGGCTGGTGGACCGCATGGAGGCGGCGGGGCTCGTGGCGCGTGCGGAAGCCCCCGACGACCGGCGCGCGAAGCTGGTGCGGCTCACGCCGCTGGGCGAGGAGACGACGGTCCGCGCTTCCCGGATCCACGTCGAGAACATCAAGCGGCACCTCGTGGAACCGCTCCCCGCCGATGACCGTGAGCGGTTCGCGGAAGACCTTCGCATCCTCAGCCACACGGCACGGGACTCGCTCCCCCGGCTGCCCTGACCCGCGCCTCGGGCCTCAGCGCTGATCTCAGAACATCAGTCACCGCTTGGTGGCACGGCGTCGGCGGACGACGGTGAGGGTGCAGAGCAGGAGCAGTGTCACCAGTGATGTGGCACCCACGGCCATACCCAGACGTAGGCCGGGTGGGTGGAACGTGCACGTGAGGCTGGTTGCGGAAGCGGAGAGGGGGACCGCGACCAGGCCGTAGTACTCCCCCGCCGGGGTGGCCGACGCGCCGTCCGTGGCGCACCGCCAGCCGGCTATCCGAGGCGCCGCGATGACAGCCGTGCCTGCCGTGCCTGCCGTGCCTGCCGTGCCTGCCGTGCCTGCGGGGAGCTTGGCCCGGATTGTGGCGCCGAAGACGGTCACGTCGGTGGCGCCGGTGGTTTTGAGGCGTTCGACGGTGGTGTGCAGCCGGGCCGTGTCGAGGCAGCCGACCGCGCCGTCCGGGACGCTGCCCGTCTGGTTGGGCGACAACTCGATCCTCAGCCGACCGGACGCCGGGACGGTGCCGAGCCGTTGCATGGCGGCGATCTTGGTGACGGGGTCGGACCGGAAGCGGCCGGTCAGGCCGTGGGCGGAGTCACCGGTGAGCCGTGCGGTGCCCGCGAAGTGCGGTGCCCACAGGTACACCTCGCTGTCTGCCGGGCACCGGGCCGTGATGGTCGGCTTCGCTACGGCGGTTCCGGGGTTGGGAGCACCGATGCGCACGCCCGGACGCTCACCGCCGACGCGGTACGGCGGCTTGCCGGTACTGGTGCGTACGGTGAGGCGGGGCACGTTGTAGACACGGGTGCCCAGCAGCAGTTCCTGGTTGCGGTAGGGCGAGGGGCCGAAACCGGACACACCCGTGCGGGCGGTGGCAGCGGACGGTCGTACCGTGACCAGCGGTGGTACGTCCTGCCGGGACACGGTCACCCGGCTGCCGTCCTGCGGGAACCAGTTCTGGTGCGGGTCCGGCGGGGAGTGCACCCGCGCACCGACGGAGAAGATCACGTCCGTCACGGCATTGTCCAGGCTCTGCAGGCTGCGACCCCCCGAGGTCCAGCCGCCCCCGAGGGCGGTGAGGGTGCGGAAGAGGATGTCGGAGGTGTGGCTGCTGTAGTACTGGGCACCCTGGCCGCCCACCAGCAACGGGTCGTTGCCAACGGTCTGTTCGCGGCCCGGGTCGGTGCGGTAGCGGGGCCAGCCGTCGGCCTGGGCTATCGCCTCCGCCTGCTGCTCCCGCCGGTCTCCCCAAGGTGCGTAGTCGTCCATGTGCCCGAGCCGCATCCGGGTGGCCACGGCGGAGGTGGCGGTGGCCTCGCCGAGTTGCGTGCCCACGAGCAGCAGCACGGCGACGACGGCCGGGCCGGTGCGCCGCCCGGTACCCGCGGTAGGTCTGCCGTCCGTGCGGGCGAGCAGGGCCAGTCCGCCCAGCGCACCCGCGGCGGCCGTCAGCAGGACCGGCCATGCGAAGGGGCGCACCAGGTCGCTCCGGCTCGCGTAGGCGGCGATCAGGGCGAGCACCGCGACGGCCGCACCCAGCGCGCGTCGGTCGGGCGGCCCGTAGGAGAGCGTGTGCCAGGCGGCGATCACGAGCAGTGCGCACACCACGAAGGTCTCGCGGTACGAACTTCCCTGCGGTGGGGTGAAGGCGTGCCACAGCAACTGGGTGGGGCCCCACTGCAACGACAGCGTGACGCCCACCACGAGCAGGGTCCACCCGGTGCGCACCTGCCGGGGCGCTGCCCGGTGGAAGGGCAGGGCGAGAGCCAGCAGCAGGGCCGTGGTGCCCACGTAGAGAGCCGGCGAACCGAAGCTGTACGTCGTCGGCAGCAGGCGTGCCAGCAGGTCCTCCGTAGCCACCGGCGTGAACTGGGTGAATCTGCCCGGGGAGGCGTGCGTGGTGCCGAAGTACACCACCGTCACCACCGGCGCGGCCAGGCCCATGCCGAGTGCCACGGTCAGGCCCGCGCGTCCCGCCGCGGTGAACCTGCGGCGGCGCGGCAGACCAGAAAGCAACAGCCGCAGGAGCAGCACCAGAGCGGCGGCGAGGGTGGCCATGTACGCCGTGTAGAAGTTGGCGATCCAGGCGGCCGCCACGACCAACACCCCGAGAAGCGGACGCCGTCCGTTCAGCACCCATTCGCCGACCAGGCACAGCAGCGGCAGGGCGATCAGACCGTCGAGCCACATCAGGTTGTACACGGCGCTCGCCACGGTCCAGCCGCACAGGGCGTAGGAGGCGCCCAGCAGTCCCGCCGCCCACCAGCGGCCGGGGCGCAGGCAGAGCAGCAGCCAGGCCATGGCGGCGCCGGCGGACGCGATCTTCAGCACGGTGATCACATACACCGCGAGATCGATCTCGTCCCGCGGAAACACCGCCACGAGCAGAGCGAACGGGCTGGTGAGGTACGTGCCGAGGTCGGGCAGGAAGCTGGCGCCGTATCCGGACTGCCAGTTGACGAACAGTCCGCCGTCGGCCCGCCCGTGCAGCAGATCCCACAAGTGCGCGTGATACGGCACGTACTGGTTGCCCAGGTCGTTGACGCTGCGCGTACGCGGGCCGAAGGGGTAGCTACGGGCCACGGCGTCGCCGGCGCACAACACGGTCACGGTGAGCAGTGCCGCGAACAGGGCAGCGGCCTGCCTCGGTCCTTTCGCCCGCGGCAGCCGGAGCCACCCAAGGCGGTCGTGGGATCGGCCGGCTGGCAGGCCCGGCCCGGCGAGGGGCTGCCCCTCGCCACCGAGGCCGGCCTCGGTCTTCACTTCCGGACGGGCTGTCGAACTCACACCCAGCCCCTGTCCGCTCGCCGCTGTGCACTCCGGTGCGCAGGGCCACCGAGTGGCACCGCCCTGCGCAGAGTCGAACCATCCATACGTGGCAGGCCCCCAGAAACATCCGGGACGCATGGCGCCCCGACCGGGGATTGCAGCCCCCGAACGTCGTCAATTCGCCGACTTAGACGGGCCATGTTCTTGGTTGGTTGTGCAGCCACCGGAAAAAGGGGCACTCAATTTCGAATACGTGCCGGCCTATGCACGAATTCCGTTACCACTGAGGAAACAGAAGGTGTCCGGCACCTTCTATTCAGGCTCAACAACGGTTCAAGTGACGGCAGTTGGCCCTCTGCGGGAGTCCGGTGGCGAGGTCCAGCCGGGTCGGCACGTGCGCGGGGATGCGGCCGCCGTGGCGGTGTGACAGCGCCGTACTCGCCCTCGGCACATGGCCGGCGGCCCGAGGCGCGCGGGCACACAGACCGGAGGAGGTCGATCAGATGTATGCAGGGAGAACATCCCGTTGCTGGTTGTCCGTACTATCGACACGGCAGGCCCCATTCATGGCTGGTACTGCCGCCCTTCCGGTGACAGTCCGGGACAGCGCCGACATACGTCGGGGCTCTCCGTGCGGCCCCGGCCCAAGGAAAGGTTGTGCATCTCATGTCCGAGAACATCTCGCCCACCGAACTGACGTCGCAGTACACCGCCCAAGTCACCACCGACCTCGAACGCAACACCAAAGAGCAGGAACGTATCGAGGCGGAAATCGCCGGACTGCAGGAGCTGTTGGCCGCGCTCCAGCGCGACCAACAGGTACTGGTCAGCATCCAGAGCGTGATCGATGCCGCACCGGCTACCCAGTCCCAGCCGCAGCCCGCGGCCGCGACGGAGCACACCGGCGTGCCCACCCCGCGCACCGAGTCGGCCACCGCGCCCGGCACCAGCACCAGCACCGGCACCGGCACCCGGGGGCGGGCGAAGAAGACCGGCTCGGCCTCGCGTCGCGGCCCGGCCAAGAAGCAGGCCGCGACCCCGCTTGCGGGAAAGGGCGTTACGGCGAAGACCAAGCAGCCGAAACTGGTCGACCTGGTCCGCAGTCACCTCGGCGAACAGAGTGAACCGCGCTCGGCAGCCGAGATCGCCACAGCCCTCGACCAGGCCCATCCCGACCGCAACATCAAGACGACCGTCATTCGCACCACCCTCGAAGGGCTCGTCGCCCGCACCCAGGCACAGCGCGGCAAGCAGGGCAGCTCCGTCTTCTACACCGCCCCTGAGACGCCCCAGCAGGCTGCCCCGGCGCAGACGAAGAAGTCCGCACCCGCCGACGCGTAACCCTCGCTCCGCACGCAGACCCACCCGGGCACGCAGACCCACCCGGGCACGCGGCACACGCGGAGACTTGGCACACGGACACCCAGACACACGGACACCCTCGGAAAAAGTCCGGAAGATTGCGACGGCTGGCTGCCGAGGGTGGGCCTGGCAACGCTCGATGCGCTGCCCGCCCGGGGAGAGGCGGTCGGGCCGCGGTGGACAGAGGCGTTCCGCCGCCGTTCACGGCGTGATCATGTGCGAGCGGTTGAGCCTGCCCGGGACCCGACCACCGTCGTGGTCATTTCGCCGCCGGCCCCCACCGGGAGACGACCGGCTCCCACCGGCGGACGACCGGTCCCTACCCCAAGACGACCGGTCCCTACCCCAAGACGACCGGCCCCAGGCAGACAACCGCGGTATCAACCGCCTTCGACACCCGCTGGATCGATGGGCGACAGCGTCGAGCGGAACGTCCAGCTGCCGGAACCCACCTTGTACACCGCCTCGGTGGCCGTGACGCGGATCAGGCGCGCCTCCTTCGGAGCCGTGGCGTGGCCGGCGGTGGTGGGGACGTGGATCTCGGCCGTACTGCCCGCGGGGACGTCCGCCGTGAGGCGGAACCGGTCGGTGGTGCGGGTCCAGTGGGTGCGGGCGAGGCCGTGGGGTGTTCGGTAGGAGCCCGAGGCCGAGGTCAGGTCGCCCACTACTGCGGGGTCGATCAGGAGTTCGGCGTAGCCGACGGAGTCGGGCGTCTGCGCGATGCCGGCGACACGGCTGGTGAACCAGGAGTCGATGGCACCGAGCATGAAGTGGTTCTGTGACTGGCCCGGACCGCCGTCCCAGGACTCGCCGAGCGTGGTGTTGCCGGCGAGCACCTGGTAGCCGTAGCTGGGGCTGGTGGTTCGGGTGGCGATCCGGTGGACGATGTCGTCACGGCCGGCCGCGGACAGGACACGGAAGGCGGCGGGCAGGGAGATCTCGCCGAGCAGCAGGTGGTGGCCGGCGGTCTCGACGGCGCCGGTGAAGTGGGCGAGGAGGCGGTCCTTCTCCCCTGCCGGGTAGGCGCCCATGTCGAGAGCGAGGGCCTCCGCCCCCTGGCCGCCGCCTGCGAAGGTGCCGGTGGTCCGGTCGTAGTAGGTCGCGGCCAGGGCCTGGGCGGAGGTGTCGGCCTTGGCGCGGTAGTCCGCGGCGGCCGTGGCGTCGCCGAGGACGGCGGCGATCCGGGAGAGGGCGTCGACGACGCGCCAGTAGCCGTAGGTGCCGGCCACCGCGCGCGGGAACGTGCGGTCCGGGGTGAACCAGTCGCCGAGGCCGTAGTCGAGGATGCCGCCGGAGACCTGGGTCCGGAGGAAGTCCGCGTACTGCCGCATGCGGGGGTAGTAGGTGCGCAGGGTGTCCCGGTCGCCGTAGGTGGTGTAGAGCTGCCAGGGCACCAGGACGAAGGCGCCGCCCCAGTTGGAGTCGTTGCGGTAGGCGCCGGGGAGGTTCGTGTACTCGGGTACGGTGCTCGGGATCAGGCCCTCGGCGGTCTGCGCGTCGGCCATGTCACGGACGATCTTGCGCAGCTGGGCCTGCATGTCGAAGTTGGCCGCGAGCGCGGGAAACACCAGTTGGTCCTGTTCGAGCCAGCCCAGCTTCTCCCGGCTCGGGCAGTCGGTGAGGACGCTCATCATGTTGCCCTCCACAGCCCGGCGGATCAGCCCGTGGATGCCGTTGATCAGCGGGTCCGAGCTGGTGAAGGTACCGGCCGAGGCATTGTCGGTGCGCAGGACCTTGCCCCGTACCGAGACCTTGGCTCCCTCGGGCACTCCCTTCAACTCCAGGTAGCGGAAGCCGTGATAGCTGAACCTCGGGTGCCAGGTGGCGCTGTGCGCGTCGCGGGTGGTGTAGCTGTCCCACAGCGGTGCGCCGACGTTGCTGATCGACTGGAAGGCGTGGCCGTCCTTGAGGCTCTCCGCCGGGTGGACACGGATCTCGGTCCCGGCGGGCGCGCTGACGGTGATATCCGGCCAGCCGGCGATGTTGCGGCCGAGGTCGAAGACGCGGCTGCCGTCGGCTCCGTCGACCTCCTTGCCGGTGAGGCTTTCCACGACCCGGATCGGCTCGGTCTCCCGGGCGCTGAGCGCGGCGGGCGCGGCGGCGGTGCCGGGGGCGGTCACGGTGACCGCACGGTCCCAGGAACGGCGGTCGCCCCGGGGCTCGTCCCAGTGCGGGGTCTCCCGGCGGGCGTCGTAGTCCTCGCCGCCGTACCAGTTGCTGGAGGTGGTGGGGCCGAGCGTGGTGCGCCAGTCGTCGCCGCTGGTCACGGTGCGGACGCTGCCGTCGGCGAGGGTGACCTCCAGTTGGGCGATGAGCTTCGGGTCGCTGATGTTTCCGTACAGCTTGCGGTAGCGGTCGGCGGTGCTGACGACGTTGGACATACCGTTGCCGAGGGCCACGCCCAAGGTGTTGGCGCCGGACCGCAGGCGGTCGGTGACGTCGTACGTGGCGTACTGGACGCGTTCGCGGTAGTCGGTGTTGGCGGGCTCCAGAACGGCGTCGCCGACGGGCTCACCGTTGAGGGTGGCATCGTAGATGCCCAGGCCGGCGATGTAGAGGCGGGCGCCGCGGATGCCGCGCGGGAGAGTGAAGTCGTCGGCGAGCAGGGGCAGTCCGGCGGGGAGGTAGGGCTTCGGGGGCCGCTGGCCGGCGACGTGGGAGAGCGTGGTGTACGGGCCGGCCGGGTCGTCCGCCGCCGACAGGGCGTAGTCGACGGGGAAGTCGGGGACGCTGCCGTCGTCGGTGAGGACGTCGGCGCGCGGGTACAGCGCCACCTGGTCGAAGGTCTTGACCGTCTTGAGGTCGAGGGTGAGGGTGACCGGCGCGGACGAGGTGTCGGCCGAGGTGTGCGGCGCGCTGGAGTATCCGGCGGCGGTCTGCAGGGCGCTGTTGGCCAGGCCGTCCACCGCGAGCGCGGGCTCGTAGGTCTTGCGGACGGTGGTGGTCTCGGAGGCGGTGACCGCGGCGCCCTTGGCGAGCCCGGTGGCCGAGGTCGAGGAGTCGCGTACGTCGATCTCACCCAGTTGCAGGCGCCAGGTGCGGGCGTCGACGCTCTCCTTGAGGGGCAGGCCCAGGCGGGTGACGTCGAGGCGGAGATAACGGGCCGTCGTACGCGGCAACGTGACGACGACCGGCTCGATCTCGCGTTCACTCAGCCGCCAGTCGGGGTGGGTGATCCACTGGGCGTCCCAGTCGGAGGACCGGGTCAGGCCGGTCTCGAAGACGGCGGTGCCGCTCCAGCCCGAGTCCCGGTGGCCGGCGGACCACAGCTGGACGCGCCAGTACACCCGGGCCCGGGAGCCGAGCGTACGGCCCGCGTAGGTCGCCTCCGGTACGGCGGAAGCGACCTTGCCGGAGTCCCACAGGTCGGGCCGTCCGGAGCGCAGACGTTCGGGCGAGGTCGCGGCCTGGACGCGGTAGGCGCTCTGCAGGGCGCCCGCGGTGCGGGCGGTGGTCTGCCAGCTGAGCTGGGGAGTGGTGTCGTCGATGCCGAGCGCCTCGTCGAGGTGCTGGGTACGGAGCTGGACCGGAGTGAGGGTGCCGGTGGCCGCGGGGGCGGCCTGGACGGTGCCGGAGACGGCGGTGACGAAGGCGGTCACCGCGGCGGGCAGCAGGAGGGCGAGGCGTCGGCGTCCGACGCGGGGTCTGAATCTGGGCATGGGAGTCCTTCGGGAAGGGGATCCTCGGTGCGGCCGGTGCGTCAGACGCGGTCCAGTACGGCGGTGACGCGCCGCTTGAAGCGCAGGGTGACCGGACCGAGCAGGCCGGACGGCAGGGGCTTGTTGCGTTCGTTGGAGAGGGTGTTGGCCACGCGCACGGCCACCTGGTTGCGTCCCGGGCGGAGAAAATCGGTGACGTCCGTGACGAAGGGGGCCCACAGGAGGGGGTCGAGTGCCGTGCCGTTGACGGTCACGCAGGCCACGTCCCGCACCTCCCCGAGGTCGAGCAGGACGCGCCGGCCGTCGAGGTGGGCCCGGTCCACGTCGATCTCCTTGCTGTAGGTGCCGCTGCCGGAGAACAGCGGCGCGTGCGCGGTCCAGCTGCCGAGCGGGCCGGTGACCGGGGTGTCCCCGTCGCGTTCCAGGGTGAGGGTCCAGTCGCCGGTGACGGGGACCGGGGTGAGCGGGTCGTCGACGCGGACCGTGCCTCGGTACGTGCGGCCCGCGTCGGTGCCGGTGAGCCGGTGGCTGCCGGGAGCCCCGGTCTCGACGGTGGCGTGCAGGGCGCGGCCGTGCCGTGCGACGGAGCGGACGTCGAGCGTGGCGTCCGTCAGGTGGGGCGGGACCGCCGCGTCCCGGCGCACGACGACGATCCGGGTCTCGTACGCCGCGAAGGTGAGCGGCACCTGCAGTCCCCGCTTGCTCGTCCGGTGGACGGGTGCCGGCGCGGTCCTGCCGGTCGCCGGGTCCCACAGCTCCGGGACGCCCTGGGCGGGCAGGACCACCGTGGTCTCGACGGCCGTGGCGCTCTCGTTGTTGAACAGGAAGGCGGTGTCCTCGCCCCGGGTGACCCGCAGGGCGCGGATCGCCTCCCGGGCGGGTTCGAGGACGGCCGCCGCGGCCCCGGCGTCGTGGGCGACGGCGCCCAGGGCCGTCGTGTCGGCGACGCGCACCGCGTGTCCCCGGCCGAGGGTGCGGCGGCCGGGGACGGTGTCGCCGAACAGGTCGTGCAGGGCGCGGCTCAGGGAGCGGTCGTTGCCGTCGGCTTCGTCGGCGGGCAGTGCGCCCACCGCGACGACGGTCCCGCCGGCCCGGACGAAGGTGTCCAGGGCGCGCACGGTCGCCGTGTCCAGGGTCGGGGTGAGCGGCACCACGACGAGGTCGTAGCGGGCGGCGCCGACGGTGAGGCGGCCGGACCGTACGCGGGCGTGGGCCAGCAGCTCCGGGTCGCCCGTGAGGGCGCCCTCGTGGAGGAGGTCGAAGTCGACCTGGGCGCGTTCCAGCGTGTAGGCGGCGTCGGCGAGGGCGCCGTCGATCTCGCCCTGCCGGTCGGTGCCGGTCCACTGTTCGGCGGCCCGCTGGGACTGCAGCAGCGCGGTGCGGGCGGCGGACGTGCCGCGGCCGGCCTCCATGACCCGGCCGATCCACTCGGCGAGCGGGCGCATGGACCACCACCACGGCGCCCGGGGGCCGAAGGGCGGCGGGAAGTAGACGACGGTTTCGTCGGTCCACAGCGCGTGCAGGACGGTCAGGTTGACTCCACGGACGGCCTGCGCGCCGACGGTCGCGTGCACGAAACCGGGTGTCACCTGCCAGCCCATGTTGCCGAACATCTCCATCAGGGCCCGCTCCCGGCCCATCTGGTGGGCGACCGAGACGGGGTTGCGCGGGAGCATGGTCTGCTGCCCGGGCACGTACTCGGCGGTGATGATGTCGCCGCCGGGGACCTGCGCCCACTGGTTGACCTTGTGCAGGTCCCCGGTGGTGGGGATCCGCTTCGTGGGCGCTGCCTCGTCGTAGAGCGGGTTGCTGATGAGTGCGACGCCCCGGTCCTCGCACCAGCGGGCCTGCGCGCGGAAGTAGCGGGCGAAGCGGTTGGAGACGGCCTGCCAGTAACGGCCGCGGGCGATACGGCCGGTGCGGCCCAGGTCGTCGAAGGCGCTGGCGTAGGCCACGCCGGGCTCGACGTCCACCGCGCGCAGCGCCGCGTCGAGCGTGGGTGACCAGGGAAGCCGCTTGAAGTGCGCCTCGGCGGAGGCGAAGAACGGCTCGTCGTCCCAGAAGCCGGGGACGACGGTGCCGAAGTAGCGGCGGAAACGGCGGTGGTACTCGCCGGGGACGATGTCGAGGAAGAGACGCACCGGCTCGTCGTCGAGCAGGTCCACGTAGCTGCGGCTGTAGCCCTGGGTGTCGTCGATCAGCGGGACACCGCCGAACAGGTCGATCTGCCAACGACCCGCGGGGACCTGCCAGACGCCGTCCGCGGTGAGCCGCGCGGTCAGGCCGACGATGTCGGTCCCGTCGGTGGAGCCGGCCGGGCGGGCCGCGGCGGCGACGGCCCGGACGCCGAGGGACGCCCGCTCGGGGAAGTCGCCCGCGGTGGCCGCGTCGTCGAACGTCGTCGAGTACAGCGTGGTGCCGTCGGCCGCGGTGACGGCGAGGCTGTCCCACAGGCCGCGTTCGTCGCCGACCGCGCGTACCCCGACACCGCCGGACGGGTGGTGGTCGTCGGTGACGGTGCCCTTGTCACGGCCGTCGAGGGTGACCGAGAGGCTGCCGCCGCGGACGGTGACGGCGAGGGTGTGGTACTTGGTCTTGTTGAAGCCGTCGGTGCGGGTGCTGCGCAGCAGTGGGGCGGGGGCGGCGTCGCGGGTCAGGCGCTGCACGGTGACGATGCCGGTCTGGTCGAAGGAGACCGCGTAGCCGTCGAGGGCGTCGGCGGAGGCGCGGACCACGAGCCCGGCGGCGGTGTGGTCCGCCTTGACGCTCGCGGTGACGGTGAGGTCCCGCCAGTCCGTGCCTCCGCGCAGCACGGTGGCGCCGCCGAGGACAGCGGCGTCGGCGACCAGGTGTCCTGCCTCCACGCCCACGCCGGTGCTGCGCCGCAGATCGGCCCGGGCCGGGCCCTCGACCACCGTGGTGGAGCGCCACAGCGCCTTGAGCCGGAGGTCCGGGCGGGGCGCGTAGGTGCGGGAGCCGACCGTGCCGCCCTTGACGATGTACTCGCCGCCCCGGCCGCTCGGGAAGTGGTCGTCGTTGAACAACCAGACGCGCATACCGGTGCGTTCGGCGGTGCGCAGCACGTGTCCGACGATGTCGAACCATTCCTCGCTGAAGAAGACGGGCCGCATCGCGTCGTTGTCGAAGGAGAAGAGGATCACCTCGTACATGCCCTTGTCCCGCAGATCGGCGAGTTGCCGATCGACGAGTTCGGGGGTGACGGGGCCGTTCCAGTACCAGTAGACGGTGGGGCGGCTGTCCTTGGGCGGGTCGGTGAAGCGCCGGGTGGTGAAGGCGGCGGGGACGGTGTCCGGTGCGAGGTCCTGGGATGCGGCGGAGGCCGTCGGAATCGCGAGCCCGAGACCGGGCAGGCCGGCGGCGACCGCGGTGCCGGCCCCGGCCGCGGCGACGAACCCGCGTCTGGACAGGGGGCCTTCGGCGGCGGTGGCGACGGGGGTGGGGCCGGCAGGGTTGGTGTCGGACATGCGTGAGCTCCTACGGGGGTACGGCGGGCGTGCGGGCGTGGCCGTGACGGAAGGGGAGGAGAAGGAGAGGGGGAAGGGGAGGAGAGGGCGAGGGCAGCGGGTGGGGAACCGGAAGGTTCAGCCGGTGGCCAGAGCGGCCACTTCGGTCGCGGTGAGGGCTCGGTTGTGCACCCGTAGGTCGCGCACGGCACCCTGCAGGTACGGATGCGTACTGTTCTGGGAGCGACCGAGGTAGGAGCGTGTGGTGACGCCGAGCAGCAGCGGACTCGCGACCATGGCCGGGTTGCGGCCCGCCTCGGCACCGTCGAAGTAGAGCACGCCCGTGCCGCCGCCCAGGGTGAGGGCCAGGTGCGTCCAACGGCCCACGGTGAGGGGGCCGTCGGCGTCGACGAAGTCCTCCCGCTCCATTCCCGCGATCTTCAGCGCGGCTCGGGGGCGGCCGGTTCCGGTGGTGGCGGCGAGGAAGAGGTACGTTTCCTTGTGGTAGCCGAAGTCGAAGACGCGGGCGGAGGAGGCGAGGGTGTCGACCCGGACCCGGACGCTGATGGTCACCTCGTCCAGTCCGCTCAACAGCCCTGCGGGCAGGGCGACATGGCCGCCGCGCCCGTCCAGCGACACGGCCGGCCCCGTACCGTCGTCCGTCCAGCCGGCACCGGCGGCCAGAGTGGCCGCGGCGAAGGTTCTGGTGGTGTCGGTGGCGGTGGTCCCGGTGCCCTCGTCCAACGGGTAGCGTGCGACGTCCCGTTCGCGGCCGCGGCGCGGGGTCACCGCCCAGTAGACGTTGTAGCGCTGGTGATGTACCTCGTGGAACGGGCGCAGTTGCACGGGCCTGCCGTCCGCGAGGGCGGTGAACCGGGTGGAGGTGCCGGGGACGGGGTGCAGCGACTCCGGGCGGATCGTCGGCAGTGTGTCGAGCGGGGTGTCGCCGTACTGACCCGCCAGCACCAGGGGGCCGTATGACAGCGATGTCACCTGCGGATTGTCGGGCGCCTCGGTCCAGACGGGCGTCCGTGGGAGGAGCAGGTCGACGGTGTCACCGGTGCGCCACGACCGTTCCACGGTGGCGTAGGTGCCCGCGCGAAGCCTGGCGGTGACGGGGCGGCCGTTGACCTTCAGTACCGCGGGGCGGCGGGTGTCGGCGACCCAGGCGGGGATCCTGATCCGCAGCGCGAAGCGCCCCCGGCCGGCGGTGACGGTGAGCCGGGTGTGCCCCTCTGTCGGGTACCGCGTCTCCTGGCGTACCGTCACTCCCCTTTGCTCCCAGCGCACTTCGGAGGGTACGAACAGGTTCACGTAGAGGGCCGGCGGCTGCCTGTCGCCGGACCGGAAGTAGACGGAGTCGGCGAACTTGGTGTGGGTCTCCAGCCCGGTGCCGTGGTCGCAGGAGAAGTTGTCGTAGTCACCGCTGTAGCTGCCCGGGGCCGAGCCGAGTCCGCCCTTGGGTTCCCGCCGGGAGCCCGCCCACAGGCCGGTGTAGTAGGTGACGAACCCGTGCGCGGAGTCGGGGTCCTGCTCCCCCAGCATCTGGTTGTAGAGGGTCCACTCGTAGTGGTCCATGAACTCCGCGCGGTCGGGGCGGTGCAGGAACAGGTGCCGCCCCAGCTTCAGCATGTTGTAGCTGTTGCAGTTCTCGCAGGTGACCTCGGAGAGCCGGCTGACGATCTCGTCGGGCGGGCCGAAGAGTTCCTTGTTGGAGTTCCCGCCGATGGCGTACGAGTGATGGCGTACGACGGTGGTCCAGAAGGTGTCCGCGATGTCCAGGTAGCGCGACTGCCCGGTGGCCTCGAAGGAGGGCACTGTCCCGACGATCTTGGCGATCTCGGTGTTGGCATGCCGTCCGGCGAGCTCGTCGCGTCCGGCGGCGAGCGGAGCGTACAGCTCCTCGTGGTCGAAGCGGCGGGCGGTGCGCAGGTGCGCCGGGTCGCCGGTCTCCTGGTAGAGCCGGGTCAGCACGTCGTTCATGCCGCCGAACTCCACCAGGAGCAGGTTCTGCATCCGCTCGTAGGACAGCGGCGCGGTGCGGGCGTCCGCCCACGCCGCCATCCCCCGCAGCACCGCCAGCGCTTCGCGGTTGTCGCTCAGGCGGTACTGGTCGAGCAGCCCGGCCATGATCTTGTGCAGCGTGTAGTACGGCGCCCAGGGCTTGCCGCCCGCCTCCAACTGGTCGAAGACCGACTCCGGGAACGCCGAGAGGTAGCCGGGCGTGAAGCCGGCTGCCGGGGCCGCCCGTTGGCACGCGGCGAGCGCGGAGACCAGGACGCGGCCCTTGTCGGCGTACGCGGAGTCGCCGGTGTTGGCGTGCGCCTGGGCCAGGGCGCTGAGCAGATGGCCGGTGGTGTGGCCGCGCAGTTGGACGTCGGGGGCCTCCCATCCGCCGCAGGGCTCCGCCAAGGACGGCAGGCCGACGGTCCGGCGGAAGGTGTGCAGGACTCTGTCGGCGTCCACGAAAAGCAGATAGGCGCAGGCGCGGCGCATGTTGGCGAGGAAGGGGCTCTCCAGGAGCCGGACCTCGGACAGGTCGAAGGCGGCGAGGGCGGCCCCGCCGGCGACCGGGTGGGCGGCCCCGCCGGCGACCGGGTGGGCGGCGGATGCGGGGGCGGATGCGGCGGCGTGGGCGGGGGCGGCGGGTCCGACCGTGGTGACGGCCGCCGCGGTGGTGGCGGCCGTGGCGGTGAACAGGATCTGACGGCGTGACGGACCGGCGGTGTCGCGTGGTGCGGACAACGTGCGGGATCCCTTCGGCGGGGCGGGGCGGGGCGCCCGGGGGGGCGGGAACAGGGAACGGGCAGCCGCCGCTTCGGCGTTGACGGGCGGAGAGGCGGAGGCGGGGCGGGGCGGCGTTGAATCGTTTTATTGATCAGCCGCAGACGTTAAACTTGCCCCTGGCAAGCGTCAAGACTTTTCACAGGAGTTGACTTAAGGCGGGCGGAGAGAAGGGATGAAAGCGCAGGAAGATGAGTTGAGTTGATACCAACCTGCCGCACGACCGCTTACCCGAGTTCCAGTGCCACATTCAAGGGTCGCGATTGAAACGTTCAATTTTCGTAAGCGCCGCGCCGCGTCGCAGTCGCGAGGGTCCGGGCCCGGAGTATGTCCGCCGGGCGCCGTCGACGAACCGGCTCGACGGGGTCGCACGGCACGCTCCGCTCGGCGGGGACACCACGGCGCCGGAGATGCGGTCGAGCGGGCCGGGTACGGCGATGCCCGGGCCGAGCAGGCAGGCGCGGTCCACGCCGCTACGGTCGACGTGCCGGCCCGTCCTCCTGCACCTTCTGCTGCCGTACTGATTTTCCCTCAGCAGCACCTGACGCTCGACTGGACGATGTGCGTGGTCCCCGAGTGCGGCAAGGCCCGCTCGCTCGCAAGCGGCATCTGCGCGAACCGCCTCACCCGATGGCGCCGTCCGGGGACCCGCCGACGGAGGAGTACACGCCCAGTCCTGCCGTCGGCATGCGCGGTACCAGGGGCCGGACTCCGGCCGGCATCCGCCCCTCCGACTGCGTACGTCCCACCTCGGGCGCGAGCACCGCCTGGCGGGTCGTAGCCGCCCGTCCACCGCGCCCTGCCATGGGCCGGGCGGTTCGGGCTCGGCCCGTTCAGGAATCGTGACGAGGGGAGCCTTCCCCTCCCTCACCTGCACAGCCGTACGCCCCGCCATGAGCTACACACTCGGCGTATACATGCGGCGTATACACGGTATGTATAGTGAGCGCATGTCCATCGCTCACACCCTTTTGGGGCTCCTGGAGTCCGGCCCGCGACACGGTTACGACCTGAAGCGGGCCTTCGACGAGACGTTCGGTCACGACCGGCCGCTGCACTACGGCCAGGTCTACTCGACGATGTCCCGGCTGCTGAAGAACGGCCTCGTCGAGGTCGACGGGATCGAGGCCGGCGGCGGCCCGGAGCGCAAGCGCTACGCGATCACCGACGCCGGCATCACCGACGTGGAGCAGTGGCTCGCGACCCCGCAGAAGCCGGAGGAGTACCTCCAGTCGGCCCTCTACACCAAAGTCGTCCTCGCGCTGCTCACCCACCGGGACGCCGCCGACATCCTGGACACCCAACGCTCCGAGCACCTGCGCAGCATGCGCATCCTGACCGACCGCAAGCGCAAGGGCGATCTGGCGGACCAGCTGATCTGCGACCACGCCCTCTTCCACCTCGAGGCCGACCTGCGCTGGCTGGAGCTGACCGCCGCCCGACTCGACAAATTCCGTGAGGCTGTTGCCCGATGACCACTTCTCCCCCTGGTTCCCTGCTCACCGCGCAGGACCTGCGCAAGACCTACGGGCACACCCACGCCCTCGACGGCGCCGAGTTCTCCATCCACCCAGGCGAGGTCGTCGCCGTCATGGGCCCCTCCGGCTCCGGCAAGTCGACGCTGCTGCACTGCCTCGCGGGCATCCTGCCGCCCGACTCCGGGTCGATCACCTACAACGGGCGTGAGGTGACGACGATGAGCGACGCCCAGCGCAGCGCGCTGCGCCGCTCCGAGTTCGGCTTCGTGTTCCAGTTCGGGCAGCTCGTGCCGGAACTGACCTGCGTGGAGAACGTCGCCCTGCCGCTCAGGCTGAACGGCACCTCCCGCAAGGAAGCCGAGCGGGCGGCGCTCGGCTGGATGGAACGCCTGGAGGTCGACGACCTGTTGGGCAAGCGGCCCGGCGAGGTCTCCGGCGGCCAGGGCCAGCGCGTCGCCGTGGCACGCGCGCTGGTCACCGGCCCCCGGGTGCTGTTCGCCGACGAACCGACCGGCGCGCTCGACTCCTACAACGGCGAGCGCGTGATGCAACTGCTCACCGACGCGGCCCGCTCCACCAACGCCGCCGTCGTCCTCGTCACCCACGAGACACGGGTGGCCGCCTACTCCGACCGCGAGATCGTCGTACGCGACGGCAGGTCCCAGGACGTGGAGCGCGCCGTATGAGTCCGCGCCAGTGGTCCACAGACCTGGCCATGGGAGCCCGGTTCGCCGTCACCGGCGGCCGCGAGGGCTGGGTCCGAATGACGTTGACAGCGGTCGGCGTCGGCCTCGGTGTGGCCCTGCTCCTGTTGTGCACCGCGATGCCCACCGTGTTCGCCTCCCGCAGCAAGGTGGAGGACGCCCGCTACGCCGACGTGTACTCCCAGAAGGTCCCGCCCAAGGCCGACAACACTCTCCTGATCGCCGACGCCGACACCACCTGGCATGACGACGACATCCACGGCCGGTTCGTCGAACCCGAGGGCAGGCGGGCGCCGCTGCCCCCGGGGGTCGACCGCTTCCCGGGTAAGGGCGAGATGGTGGTCTCCCCCGCGCTCAGGAAACTGCTGGACTCGGACGACGCGAAACTGCTGCGGGAGCGCCTGCCGTACAAGATCACCGGCACGATCGGCGAGAGCGGGTTGATCGGCTCGCACGAACTGGCTTACTACGCGGGCGCCTCGGGGTTGAAGCTCACGGACACCTCCCTGGTGACGCGGCTTGCCAAGTTCGGCAAACCGGACGCGACGCCCGAGAAGACCGACCCGGTGCTGCTGCTCATGGTCGTGGTCGTGTTCGTGGTGCTGCTGACGCCGGTCGCCGTGTTCATCGCCGCCTCCGTCCGCTTCGGCGGCGAACGCCGCGACCGCCGCCTCGCCGCGCTGCGCCTGGTCGGCTCCGACCGGGGGATGACCCGGCGGATCGCGGCGGGCGAGGCGCTGGCCGGAGCCCTGCTCGGCCTGGCCGTGGGCACCGGCTTCTTCTTGCTCGGCCGCCGGAAGCTGGGCACCGGCGAGTTGCTGGGCGTGAGCGTCTGGCCCAGTTACCTCGACCCTGCCCCCGCGCTTGCCGCGCTGGTCGCGGTGGCGGTGCCGGTCGCCGCGGTGCTGGTCACGCTGCTCGCGATGCGCGGCGTGGTCGTCGAACCCCTCGGTGTCGTGCGCGCGGCCGAGCAGAGCCGGCGCCGACTGTGGTGGCGGCTGCTGCCGACTCTGGCCGGCCTCGGGATGCTCTACCTGATGATCGGCCAAGGCCACAAGAACGGAAACTTCAACCAGTATCTCGTCATCGGCGGCGTCCTGATGTTGCTGATCGGCATCACCGCCCTGCTGCCCTGGGTCGTGGAGACGGTCGTCGTCCGGCTCGGCAAGGGCCCGCTGTCCTGGCAGCTGGCCGTGCGACGGCTGCAGCTGAGCAGCGGCACCGCCGCCCGCATGGTCAACGGCATCGCCGTGGCGGTGGCCGGGGCCATCGCGCTGCAGATGCTCTTCACGGGAACACAGAGCCAGTACACCGAGAACACCGGCAGGGACCCCAGCCGGGTCCAGATACAGGTCGACTTCAGCGGCCCCAAGCCGCTGTCCGGCATCGAGCGCGAATTCACCGGCACCAAGGGTGTCCGGGCCGCTGTGGCCCTGGCCCGCTCCCAGTACGGGGACTCACGTCGCAACCCGGAGAACAGCAACGGCCTGACCGTAGGTAACTGCGCCGCCCTGCGCGAACTCGCCACACTGCCCTCCTGCAAGGACGGTGACGTGTTCATCACGCGCACGCGGAGCGGCTACTCGGACCCCGACAACGCATCCGAAATCGCCCTGGTGAAGCCCGGTCGGCAGCTCTACATCGACCCGTCGTACGACGGCCCCGGACGCGGCCTGGAGGTGCCCTGGACCGTGCCGGCGAACCTTCGGGAGGTGAACGCGCGCAAGGACTCACTGCAGGACTACACCAGTCTGCTGGTCACCCCCGCCGCCCTGCCCCACACGGCCGCGCCCGCGGTGTTCTCGGACGGTGTCTTCCTGCGTCTGGACCCCTCGGTGCCGGACTCACGGGAGTACATACGCAACGTCGCCGCCCGCATCGACCCCCTGGCACAGACCTTCGGCTGGTCGGCGGCCCAGGAGGACGCCAAGTATTCCTCCATCCGCACCGGCCTGTTCGTCGGCGCCGCCTTCGTGCTGGCACTGATCGGAGCGAGCCTGCTGGTCTCCCAGCTGGAACAGCTGCGCGAACGCAGGAAGCTGCTCTCCGCGCTGGTCGCCCTCGGCACCCGGCGCCACACACTCAGCCTGTCCGTCCTGTGGCAGACAGCCCTCCCGGTCGGACTCGGTCTCGTACTGGCCACGACGGTGGGCGTCACCCTCGGCGCAGTGCTGCTGAAGATGACCCGTACACCGGTGACCATGGACTGGGCGAGCGTGCTCACCATGACCGGCGTGGGCGCGGCCGTGGTCGGCATGGTCACGCTGCTCAGCCTGCCGCCGCTCCTGCGCATGATGCGCCCAGCGGGCCTGCGCACGGAATAACCCCTCACACATCCCATGAAGTGGGCTCCTCCTGCCAGGAGGAGCCCACCCCTGGACGCAGGCAAGCCCGGTCGGTGTCAGCACAGTCACCGTCAGGGCGCCCTCGATGGGCAAGCCCCCCGCCCAGCGAGCCCCTCTCGGACCCCCGCCCCGTGCCGTCAGCCAGGAATGATCAAGGTCGCCCACACCGCGTTCCCGCCGGTGCGCCGGGACCGGTCCACCCCCCAGGTGTGCGCGATCTCCTGGACCAGGAACAGACCGCGGCCGCCCTCGTCTTCGGACCCCGCCTCGCACCGGGGCAGAGTGCCGACCGAGTAGGCGTGGTCGTGCACCTCCAGGCGGAGACAGTCGTCCGCGATGCGCCCGATGCCGCACAGGACGCGCGCGCTGGGCGTGTGGCACACCGCGTTGGTGACCAGTTCCGACACCAGAAGAACCGCGTCCGCGGACGTTTCTGCGGGCAGACGCCATGCGGTCATCCGTGCGTCCATCGAATGGCGGGCGACTCTGACGCTGGATCGGTGCGCTGGAAGGTCGATCCAGTGCGTGCGCTCCGGGCGCGCGGCATCTAAGAGTTGGGGGGAGGAAGTCGTGTGGGGGGACACGCTTGTCGCCTTCCATCAGGAGGAGCGCAGGGGAGAGCAGGGCATCCGATGGCCCTTCCGGGAGAGGGGTGATCCCGGCATGTCGGCCGCATGGATTCGTAGGGTTGCTGTGCGTCAACTCCGCGTAGTGTCACGGCAATCGACTGCGATGCCTTCGCGTCCGAAGGATCCGCTTGCACACGTAACTATGGTCGTAGCCGAGTTCACACTGCAACCGACTCCCTGATAATTTCAGCAAGACGTTATCCGTTGGGTTTCGTTGGAATCCGTTGGGCAGCTTCCTCAAGTCGCTGTCACACTCGGGCTGGTGACTCATCATCAGGAGGCAGTGCAGTGAGCGAGGCTCGTTCAAGCGCGGGCACCAGCGCACCGACCGTCCTGCGTATGATCCTCGGCCGTCGGCTCCAGGACAGACGGCTCGGCGCGGGCGTGTCCCTGGAGGACGCGGCAAAGGCCCTGCGGGTGACGTCGCTGACCATTCGCCGGCTGGAGAAGGCGGAGGTCGGCCTCAAGCCTCTGTACGTGGAGAAGCTGCTGCAGACGTACGGTGCCGGTCAGCAGGAGGTCGACGAGTTCGTCGAGTTCGCCGAGCGGGCCAACCAGCCCGGTTGGTGGCACGCGTACCGCGACGTGGTGCCGAGTTGGTTCACCGCCTACGTGAGCCTGGAGAGCGGTGCCAAGACCCTGCGGACCTACGAGCCCCAGTACGTCACCGGGCTGCTGCAGACGCCCGGGTACGCGCGCGCCATCCTGCGCGGGGGGTTTCCCAACGACAGCGAGGAGGACCTGGAGCGGCGGGTCGATCTGCGGCTGCGGCGCCAGGGCCTGCTGGAGAAGGCCGACGCCCCCACGCTGTGGGTGGTGATGGAGGAGGCCGTCCTGCACCGGACGGCCGGCGGCGCCGAGGTCATGCGGGAGCAGATCGAGCGGCTGCTGGAGGTCTCGGAGCTGGAGCACGTCAGCGTCGACGTCGTGCCGTTCTCCGCAGGGGCGCACGTCGGAGCGTGCGCGCCCTTCACCTACTTCCGGTTCGAGGAACCGGAACTTCCCGACGTCGTCTACAGCGAGATCCTGTCCGCCTCGGTGTACCTGGACCAGCGTTCCGATGTCGTGGCCCATCTCGAGGCGCACAACCGGATGTCCCTTCTGACGTCCTCCGCCGACAGCAGGGCCCTGCTCGACCGCATGCGAAAGGAGTACTCATGACCTTCGCCGACGGCATTGTGTACAACGGGATGCCCGCCTCCGACCTCGGCGAGCAGGGCTGGGAGTGCCCCTGGAGCGGCCCCAACGGGGGTCAGTGCGTGGAGACCAAGCAACTCGCCGACGGACGCGTCGCATTGCGGCAGTCGACCGATCCCACCGGGCCCGCGCTGATCTACACCTTCGAGGAGATCTCCGCCTTCGTCCAGGGGATCAAGAGGGGTCTCGCCGATCACCTGACGGCCCGCTAGACCGAACCGCAAGCGGGAAGGATCCGAGCCGGCCCTGGCCGCGACCCGCCCGGCACACCGCGACCGCGCACACCACCGAAGGGGACAGGATGAGCAACACCCACGCCGCACGGGGCATAGACACCAGCAGGCCGCACTCGGCCCGCATGTACGACTACTACCTGGGCGGCAAGGACCACTTCGACATCGACAAGCAGGCCGCCGAGACGGTCGCCGCGGCCTACCCCGGCATCTTCGTGTGTGCCCGCGAGAACCGGGCGTTCATGCACCGCGCCACCCGTGTCCTCGCCAAGGAGCACGGCATCCGCCAGTGGCTCGACATCGGCACGGGCATCCCCACCGAGCCGAACCTGCACCAGGTGGCCCAGAGCGTGGTTCCCGAAGCGCGCGTGGTGTACGCCGACAACGACCCCCTGGTCCTCAAATACGCCGAACGCCTCATGCGCAGCACTTCCCAGGGCCGCACCACGTACATCGAAGCGGACGTCAATGATCCGCAGGCGCTGCTCAACGCCCCCGAGCTGGCCGAAGTCCTGGACCTGAACCGGCCGGTGGCCCTGTCGATGAACGCCCTCATGCACTTCGTCACCGACGCCCAGGACCCGTACGGAATCGTCGGCCGCCTGCTCGACGCCCTCCCCTCGGGCAGCGCGCTGGCCCTCAGCCACTGCACGCCCGACTTCGACCCGTCCACCTGGCAGAAGGTCACCGACATCTACACCGCCGCCGGTACGCCGGTACGGTTCCGCTCCCAGAAGGACGTCGTACGCTTCTTCGACGGCCTCGACCTGCTCGACCCCGGTGTCGCCGTCGGCCACCGCTGGCGCCCCGACGCGCCGAACGGGGACGAGCCCGCGGAGGCGCTCACGGATGCCACGGTCAGCCTGTGGACCGGGGTGGGCATCAAGCCCTGACCTTCGTCCATCGGCTTGTCGAGTCGGTCGTTGTCCGCCGACGCCTCGACCGTCCACAAGGTCTTCGACCAGGTGTGTCCGATGGCCAAGGGCGGCCCGAACACCTCGAGTCCAGAAGGCCGGTGACGGCGGTACGCACCGTCGAGGTCAGGAGCCCTCGACCTGTGCGGTGACGGGCGTGCCGATCTCGACCGTGCGGCTGACCGTGCAGAGCCGGTCGTGGGAGGTCCTGACCGCCCGGGGAAGGATCGCCCGGGCCCGATCAGCGCCTTCCACGTCCGAGAAGGTGACGGAGAAGGTGACGGCAAGATCGGTCAGCCGGTTGCCGAGCTCGTCGCTGACCTTGTTGCCGGTCACCGCGACGGAGAACCTGGTCGGCTCGGCGTGGCGGCTGGTGGCGATATCGACGTCCGCCGCCGTGCAGCCTCCGATCGCGGCGAGCAGCAATTCGACCGGGGTGAACTCGGTGTCCCCGTGAGGATGGGAACCGGTGCCGAAGGCGATGGTGCCGCCGCGGGCGTTCGTCGCGGTGAAGTGGCCGGTGCCGGTTCGTTCGACGGTGACGGAACGCAGGGAGTTGTCGGTCATACCGACGACATTACTGCCGTGGGGAGGCCCGCTGAGGACTGACGCCTCGCCCGCGCACCGCCCCGCCCCGCGCCGGCCGATGACCGAGCGCCCGGCGTCAGACATGCGTGAGCGCCCCCGCCCGAGGACGGGGGCGCTCACGTTCTTCACTTCCGGATGCCGTTCAGCCGGCCAGGCCGACGGACCGAACCTGTTATGCCCTGTTATGCCCTGTTATGCATGGACGTGCCCACGTCGGTGCCCGTGCCCGCGGCCGGCGATCAGCCGGTACAGCGCGAGGAGGATGACAGAGCCGACGATGGCCGCGATCCAGGTGGACAGGTCGAAGAAGCCGTCGATCGAGTCAACTCCGAAGATCACCTTGCCGAGGAAGCCTCCGAGGAGACCACCTGCGATACCGATGAGCATGGTGATGATGATTCCGCCCGGGTCCTTACCCGGCATGAGCGCCTTGGCTATTGCGCCGGCAAGCAGACCGATGACTATCCACGCGATGATGCCCATAGCCGAACTCCTCCTTGCTGTCGGGTTCGCCGGACGTGTTTCCACGGAGCCCCTCCCCAAACCGCATGATGAGAACGCGGGTTCGATGAGACCCGTCAGCCTGCGTCCTTCAGGCCCGTTGCGCGGCCCTCCTCGTCCCACCGGACTTCCAGGATGCGTGCGACGGCATCGCGGTTGATGGGCCCGTAGACGTGTGGGAACAGGATGCTCTTGGCAACGCCGGGCGGCGGGGCCGGAGCCGCCGCCTCCCGTTCGCACCTGGCGGTGAGCCGGTCCTCGTCGAGGCGCAGCACCAGCAACGGCCGGGGAGCGGTGCGGTAGAACGTGTTGACGATGATCAGCGTGGTCACCTCGTCGGGGGAACAGTGGACGAATCCTTCCTCCGCAAGGGAGGCCGGTGCGTACGGCTGGTCGGTACGGGCATTCCACTCGTCGAGCGGCACGACGTGATAGATCATGGTCCGGTTATACAACAGCCGTACGGCCCAGGGCTGCTGCCGTACAGCTCAGGACCCTGAGGAAGCCGGACGGGGAGCAGGTCGATCAGTCGCCGGAGCGAGCGACCTCGATCGTGCGAGCCACGCCCGGTCGCCGTGCAGGGGGAGGCACCGCCTGCCTCGTCACGGTGTGTCGCGGTGAAGGGGAGGCACAGCAGGCCCGGTCACGGTGTGTCGCCGCGCCAGTCGAAGCGGCGGACGTCGTCGACGCGGGGTGCGTACAGGGCGTGTCCGCCGGGCCCGTAGGCGCCTATCTCGGTCGCCAGCACCACGCCCTGGCGCAGTTCGTGGTCGGGCCGGCCGGTGACGTCCAGCAGCAGACCGTCCAGCGGCCCGCCGACCAGCTCCACGTAGAGGCGGCCGGGACGGGGCCCGGCATCGTCGTGGTCGGCGCCGTAGACGCGACCACGCATGAACTCCAGCTCATCCATGTCATGCAGGTTCGCATCCGCCACTGACAATCGCCCACCGCGGCTGAGAATCAGCGACCACCACTGACCGTCGCCTGCCGCCCCTGACCATCGACTGCCGTTGTTGACCATCGACTGCCGCTGCTGACGGACAGCAGGCGTGCGCCCCAGGTGAAGGTCACCGGCCCGCGCAGGACTGCACGCCGCCGCGGGTCAACTGCCGGGCGGCATCGGATCGTCCAGGAGCGGCAGGCAGGCCGTGATGCGCTTGCCGACCGGTTCGCGATGCGCCGCGAAGCCCTGGACCACGGCCATCACGATCTCCAGCCCGTGCTGCCCCACCCGTCCCGGGTCCGCCGCCCGCGCAACCGGCAGTACCGGATCGCTGTCCCAGACCTGGATCTCCACCATGGCCCCGGCCGTCCGCAGGCACAGCAGTGCCGGACCCGGCGCGTATTTGAAGGCGTTGGTGACCAGCTCGCTGACGACCAGCTGCGTCAGGTCCATCGCGCGCTCGGTCACCGGCAATCCGCACTCGGTCTGTACCCGAATGAGGAAGTCGGCCGCCACACGCCGGGCCTCGGCAATCGAGCCACTGTGCCCCTCCAGGGCGGTGGTGAACTCGGCACAGCCGGGATCCGGCGAGAGGGACCTCTCCATCCCGTCGGACTCCATCCGCATCACTACTCCCCTGCCCAGCACATCCGCGCGTGTACCCCACCAGTCCTTGTACATGCCCCCGGTAAGAAACCTGTGCAATGTCCGCGCACGAGCGTCGGCCACCGGACTGCGGGGCCCAGATGACCGAAGAAGTGTCGGTTACGGCTACAACCGCAGGTTGCGAGCAACACTGTGGCAGACATCCCGGACGTCCCGGGCCACGGCATGCTCGTGGTCACCCGCGACACCATCGACGGCGTCACCGTCCTGAGCGGCCACGGCGAGATCGACTCCGGCAGTGCGCCCGTCCTGCGAGACGCGCTGCCGCCGGCGGACCAGTCGGCCGGCCCTCGCATCGTGATCGACCTCAGCCGGGTCACCTTCATGGACTCCAGCGGCATCAACGCCCTCGTCAGCGCCCATCAATCCGTTCGCGAAAGCGGCCGGCTCCAGCTCGCCGACGTCCAGGACAGCGTCATGCGTACCCTTCAACCCGCCGGCCTCGACACCGTCGTCCCCTGACACCCCACGCTCCACGACGCCCTCGCCGACGACAGTCCACCAGCGACCGGACACCGCCACCCGGAAACCCCTTCCGCCCACCGGACGCCGCCCCGCCCCGCCCCGCCCCGCCCCGGGATGATCATCGTGCGGAACATCACCAGGGCGACGCACCGTGCAACCATCGTCCCTGGCAACGGGTCGTGTCTGGGGGCATACGGCCTTACCCGGAGGTGACTTTGAATGGTGCGACTGCGGCAGGTACGAAGGACGGCGCTCATGGCGGGCGTAGCGTTCCTCGTCGGGTGCTCGGGCGCGGAGAACGCTCAGCCCGGCGGTTCAGGCCCCGGCCCCATCGCCTCACCCGCCATGGCACGCACCGCCCTGGCCGTTGACGGTCCGTGGCGGGCGTGGACCAAACCCCTCTCCGCCCGGGAAGCGTCCGGGACGTGTGGCGCCACGGGTCCATCCCAGTTTCGGCGGGCAGGGCGCCGATTCCTTGAGTACGCCTACTCATTCGGCCTCGTTCGGCGTCTGAGCACTCGCCCGCGCGCGTCCTCATCCCGTTCCGCGGCCCCACCGGCCGACCGCCCGAAACCATCGGAAAGGAAAGGTGAACTGGTGTTCCGGACAAGGCCGTTGGGACGTACGTTGGGCAGCGACACGCCAGGCCCCGGCCGTGGGACGGACGCCACTCATCACGGCGGCCCCGCCCACCAGGCCTGATACGCCAAGGAACCAAGCTCGGAACCCTGACACGGCGGCACAGGCCGGCAACCGCCGTGGACATGGCGACACAGGTCGGCAACCGCCGTTCGTCGATGACTCACCTCGCCCGCGAAGGACCGACTGGAATGCAGAGCATCAAGCTTGTCAAGTACCTGACACTCATCATCACCCTTGTCATGCTGCCGTTCACCGCACCCACCGCCGTGGCCGCCGTGGCCGCCTCCGAGAATCCCGTCCCCGTCGAGAGCCGGGCCACTCCACAGGCGGCCGACACCTGGCAGCCGCCGTTGTCCACCCGCGGCCGGTACATCGTCGATGCCCAGGGGCGTCGGTTCCGTCTGAAGTCGGCCAACTGGGACGGCGCGCAGGGCTCGTGGACGGGTAGCGGCGGTACCGCCGATCCCGCCAACCACCACGCCGGCCAGAACTCCCACGACATCCCACTCGGCCTGGACCGTGCCCGACTTCCCCAACTGCTCGCCGATTTCCGCGCCCTCGGCATCAACAGCATTCGGCTCCCGTTCTCCAACCAGATGATCCGGGCGACAACTCCCGTGCCGGACACCGCCGTCGCGGCCAATCCACAGTTGCGCGGCAGAACGCCCCTGCAGATCTTCGACGCCGTCGTGGCCGCCCTCACCCAGGACGGATTCGCGGTCATCCTCAACAACCACACCAACACCTCCCGTTGGTGCTGCGGTGTCGACGGCAACGAGCGGTGGAACAGCGGTCAGTCCACCCGGCAGTGGGTCGACGACTGGGTGTTCATGACCCGCCGTTACGCCGCCGACTCCCGTGTCGTGGGCGCCGATCTCTACAACGAAGTACGCCGCGACGTACTGGACGACCCCAACTGGGGCCTCGGTGACGACCACGACTGGTACGCCGCCGCCCAGCTCGCCGCGGACCGGATCCTCACCGAGGCCGACCCCGATCTCCTCATCGTCATCGAGGGCATCAACTGGACCGGCGTGCCCGTCGACGGACTGCCGCACGACCGCCCCACCCTCACGCCCGCACGCACCCTCTCGCACACCCTCGTGAACGCGCACAAGCTGGTCTACTCAGCCCACTTCTACGGCTACACAGGCCCCCGGCACAGCGGCGCCACCGGAGTCGGCGAGACCCACGATCCCCGTTACCAGGACCTGACCCGCGATCAGCTGTCCCAAGTCCTCACCGACCAGGCCTTCTTCGTCACCACAGAAGGGCAGCACTACACCGCGCCCGTGTGGATCAGTGAGTTCGGCGTCGGGGCCGCCGAGACGGGGGCCGCCGCCCGCGCCTGGTTCGGCAATCTCACCGACTACTTCGCCGACCGTGACGCCGACTTCGCCTACTGGCCCCTGGTCGGCTGGGAGGGGCACGACGACTGGTCCCTGCTGCGCTACGACTCCGCGGGGCGACGGTACGGCATGCTCGACCAGGGAGACTGGCGCGGCACCGGCTGGGATCACCTCATGTCGTCCGCGACCCGCACCGGGTACATCGCGCCGGTGCCGGTCTGGCGCATGCTCACCACCGACCACGGCGACCATGTGCAGTCCCTGCGGGTGCGGGCCGGCGGCGACTGGGACGCGGGGGCCTCCAAGGCCGCCTGCCCGGACGGCCTGCGGCTGATCGGGCTGAGCCACACCGCCGGCCGCGGCCTGTGCACCGACACGACCGCCGGCGACCTGCGCGCCGCGGGCAGCACCCAGACAGTCGTCACCGACGAACGCCATGTTCCCGCGGGCGGCGACTGGGCCGGCGGTCACACCAAACTCCAGTGCCCCGCCGGGCAGTTCCTCATCGGCTACAGCCGCCGCGGTGACCGTGTGTCGGCGGCCCTGTGCGCGCCCGCCCGCAGCTCACTGGGGAGCACCGGGCGGACCGTCTGGTTCGACCGGTCCGACAACCGGCCCGCCGACGGCGTCGGCGGCGACTTCGCCCACGGCGACTACAAGGGCCAGTGCGCGGCCGACGAGTACGCCGCCGGCATCGCCTTCACCACCCGTCTGGGCAGCACCGCGGGTCCCGCGGCCCTGTTGTGCAGGCCCCTGCGCCCCTGAACACCGCGCGGAGGCCGAAGCGTCTCGGAACCCCGGCGGAATTGTCCTTGATCAGTAACAGACGGATCCGGCGGTGCCCTTTCCCCGTCCTCACAGTTGCAGGGGATCCACTGGGACGAGCAGGAACAGGGCGGACATGGCGCGGCATGGCGGGCGGGGATGGTACGGCCGGGTAATGGCGGCGGCGGTCGGGGTGACGGCGGTGGCTGCCGCCACGTCGGTATGGACCGCGCAGGCCGGTCCCGTCGACGGGCGGCAGGCAGGAGCGGGCGCCTCGGCGCGTCCTTCGGCACCGGGGGCCGCCGGGCCCGGCGGGGCGCCGGTGTCGGTGGACATCGCCCATGCCTCGGACCGCGGTGCCCGGGGCGTCAACATCACGATCGACGACGGACCGGACCCGGTCTGGACGCCGCAGGTCCTTCAGATCCTGCGGGACAACGGGGTGAAGGCGACGTTCTGCATGGTGGGTACGCAGGCGCAGGCCCACCCGGACCTCGTCAAGGCCGTGGTGGCGGCCGGGCACCGGCTGTGCGACCACTCGGTGTCGCACGACACCACGATGGACACCAAGCCCGACGCCTACCAGTCGCAGCAGATCCTGGACGCCGAGGGCATGATCACCAAGGCCTCGGGAGGTGTCCGGCCGCTGTACTACCGGGCCCCGGGCGGTGCCTTCACCCCCTACAGCCGCCACCTCGCCGCCTCCCGAGGAATGCGGCCGCTGGGCTGGAACGTCGACTCCAAGGACTTCGAACGCCCCGGCAGCGACGCCATCATCGCCACCGTGGAGAACGAGATCTCCAACGGCCCGACCCTCCTCTTCCACGACGCCGGCGGAGACCGCTCCCAGACCGTGGCCGCCCTCCGTGAGGTCCTGCCGTGGCTGAAGCAGCAGGGCTACTCCTTCGGCTTCCCGGTGGTGCGCTGAGCGCCGCCTCGCCTCGTGACGGGGGCAACGCCGCGGAACGGTACGGTCACGGACGCGGCGCCCCGGTCTCCCGGGAGGCTGAACTCCGGCCCGCCGCTCTGCTGTTCGTCCCACGGCGCCCGCGAGGAGACCTTGGTCAGGTGCCGACGTAGGCCGCGAGATGTTCGCCCGTGAGCGTGGAGCGGGCGTCGACGAGGTCGGTGGGGGTGCCCTCGAAAACGATCCGGCCGCCGTCGTGGCCGGCGCCGGGGCCGAGGTCGATGATCCAGTCGGCGTGCGCCATGACCGCCTGGTGGTGCTCGATGACGATGACCGACTTGCCGGTGTCGACGAGCCGGTCGAGCAGGCTGAGCAACTGCTCGACATCGGCGAGGTGGAGGCCGGCGGTCGGCTCGTCGAGGACGTACACGCCGCCCTTCTCGCCCATGTGGGTGGCCAGCTTGAGGCGCTGCCTCTCACCGCCGGACAGTGTGGTGAGCGGCTGGCCGAGTGTGAGGTAGCCGAGCCCGACGTCGGCGAGCCGGCCGAGGACCCGCTGGGCGGCCGGCGTGTGCGCCTCACCTGCGCCGAAGAACTCCTCGGCCTCGGTCACCGGCATCGCGAGCACCTCGCTGATGTCGCGGCCGCCGAGGTGATACTCGAGCACCGATGCGTCGAACCGCCTGCCCTCGCAGTCCTCGCAGGTGCTGGCGACGCCGGCCATCATCCCCAGGTCGGTGTAGATGACGCCCGCGCCGTTGCATGTGGGACAGGCTCCCTCGGAGTTGGCGCTGAACAGCGCCGGCTTCACGCCGTTGGCCTTCGCGAACGCCTTGCGGATCGGGTCGAGCAGTCCGGTGTACGTCGCCGGGTTGCTCCGTCGCGAGCCGCGGATCGCCGTCTGGTCCACCGACACCACACCCGCGCCGCCCGGGATCGAGCCGTGGATCAGTGAGCTCTTTCCGGAGCCGGCCACACCGGTGACCACACAGAGCACCCCGAGCGGGACATCGACGTCGACGCTCCGCAGGTTGTGCGTCGACGCGCCGCGGATCTCCAGCGTGCCGGTGGGCTTGCGCACGGTTTCCTTGGGTGCGGCCCGGTCGTCGAAATGGCGGCCGGTGATGGTGCCGCTGGCCCGCAGTGCCTCGACGGTGCCCTCGAAGCAGACGGTGCCGCCCGCCCTACCGGCGCCGGGGCCGAGGTCGACGACGTGGTCGGCGATCGCGATCGACTCCGGCTTGTGCTCGACGACGAGCACCGTGTTGCCCTTGTCCCGCAGCCGCAGCAGCAGTTCGTTCATGCGTTGGATGTCGTGGGGGTGCAGCCCGATGGTGGGCTCGTCGAAGACGTAGGTGGTGTCGGTGAGCGAGGAGCCGAGGTGGCGGATCATCTTGACGCGCTGCGCCTCGCCGCCCGACAGGGTGCCCGACGGGCGCTCGAGCGACAGGTAGCCCAGCCCGATCTCCACGAACGAGTCCAGGCTGTGCAGCAGCTTGGCGAGCAGGGGCGCCACCGACGGCTCGTCGAGGCCGCGGACCCATGCGGCGAGGTCGCTGATCTGCATCGCGCAGGCGTCGGCGATGCTGATCCGCTCGATCTTCGACGACCGGGCCGCCTCGGTGAGCCGGGTGCCGTCGCACTCGGGGCAGACGGTGAATGTCATCGCCCGGTCCACGAACGCGCGGACGTGCGGCTGCAGCGCGTCGATGTCCTTGGACAGCATCGACTTCTGGATCTTCGGGATCAGACCCTCGTACGTCAGGTTGACGCCGTCGACCTTGATCTTGGTCGGCTCCTTGTGGAGCAGGTCGTGCAGTTCCTTCTTGGTGTACTTGCGGATCGGCTTGTCCGGGTCGAAGAAGCCGCAGCCTGTGAAGATACGGCCGTACCAGCCGTCCATGCTGTAGCCGGGGATCGTCAGCGCACCCTCGTTGAGCGACTTGCCGTCGTCGTAGAGCTGGGTCAGGTCGATGTCGGACACCGTGCCCCGGCCTTCGCAGCGCGGACACATGCCGCCGGTGCGGTGGTAGGTCGCCTTCACCGTCTTCTTGGCCCCGCGCTCGACGGTGATGGCACCGCTCGCTCGGACCGAGGGGACGTTGAAGGCGTATGCGCCGGGCGGGCCGATGTGCGGCTTGCCGAGCCGGCTGAAGAGGATGCGCAGCATGGCGTTGGCGTCGGTGGCGGTGCCGACTGTGGAGCGGGGGTCGGCGCCCATCCGCTGCTGGTCGACGATGATCGCGGTCGTCAGCCCTTCGAGGACGTCGACCTCGGGCCGCGCCAGGGTGGGCATGAAGCCCTGAACGAACGCGCTGTAGGTCTCGTTGATCAGCCGCTGCGACTCCGCGGCGATCGTGTTGAACACCAGAGAGCTCTTGCCCGAGCCGGAGACGCCGGTGAACACCGTCAGCCGGCGCTTCGGGATCTCGATGCTGACGTCCTTGAGATTGTTCTCGCGCGCGCCGTGCACGCGGATCAGATCGTGACTGTCGGCGACGTGCGGCGCAGGCGACTGCGTGTCCGTTCTCGTGGCCATGCTCATCGTGTCTCCATCTGTCGGGCGGAGCCGCCTGCGCGGTCTCCGTCGGCGTCGCCCGGCTCGGTCCGACCGGCTTCGAGCGTACGTCTGGTTCTCCATCGCTTGGACCTGTGGCACGCCCCGGAACCCGGTCGTCCCGGGTGCTCACCGCGATGCCGGCCCAAGGAGCGGCCGTCGCACGCAGCCGCAGGCCCGCGTACGGCGTGGAGACATGCGAAACCAGCGGTACGGCGTGGGTGTCACGACCATGCCGGGCGCGGGAACGGGGAACGGGAACGGGGACGGTGTTCAGCGGTCCTGGAGCAGGCCGAGGACGTTGCCGTCGGGGTCGGTGACGGTGGCCACCAGGCGGCCGCCGCCGACGTCGTGCGCGGGCTCCCGCACGGTGGCGCCCGCGGCGGTCACCTCGGCCAGCTTCGTCTCGATGTCCGGGACGTGCCAGTAGGCCACCGGTGAGGTCATGGCCTGCGGTCCGCCGCTCGGCACCAGCCCGATGTGCTGGCCCTCCGCCTCGAAGCCGACGTAGTAGGACTCGTCGGCCTGCGGCGCCACGCCGAGCAGGGCTGCGTACACCTCCTTGGCCTTCGCCAGGTCGGTTACGGGGTGCAGCACGGTCTTGATTCCCTGGGTGGAAGAGCCGGTCATGGTCACTCCTGAGGTCGTGGTCCGGTCGGGCCTGCCTCGACGCTCGCGTGCGGCGTGAGGCGTGCTGCCCATGGCACTCACGCTAGCCACGACCTCGGGATCGGCGCTTCTCGATTCCTGACCGGTCTGACCGGACTGGCCGGACTGACCGGAGTGGCTCGGACTGGCCGGACTGGCTCGGACTGGCCGGACTGGTCACGAGCAGCGGCGGCAGCGAACGCCCAGGACCGGTGGCCTCGACGCCGGTCCTGGGCGGGCCATCGGCTGACGACACGGTGTCCCGCCGGGGCTTCAGGCGTCGAACTCGGTGAGATCGATGGCGTAGATGTTCAGGGGGTAGCCGTACACGGGGTGCTCGGTCTGGCGCTCCAGCGCCATACCGAGCTTGCGGATGACGTTCTCGGAGGCCTCGTCGCCCACCCGGCAGATGCTGATGACACGGTCGAGGCCGCGATCCTGGAGTGCGAACTCCAGTGTGGCGTGGGCGGCTTCGGAGGCGTAACCCTGCCCCCAGAACGGTGAGCCGAGCCGCCAGTTGATCGCCACGTCGGCAGCCGCCTCCGGCAGGAATTCGGGCACGGACAGGCCTGTGAAGCCGGCCAGTTCACCTGAGGCCAGCAGTTCGACGGCGAAGAGGCCGAAGCCCTCCTCGTCCCACTCCTCCTCCCAGCGCTCGATGGCCTCCGCCGTGTGCTCCAGGTCGCGCACCGACCCGTCGTCGATCCAGTGCATGACCTGCCGGTCCGCGTTGATCTCCGCCATGGGCACGAGGTCGTCGTCGCGCCAGCGACGGAGGATGAGACGGGGCGTGCGGATCTCGGTCATGGCGCCATCCTGCCGAAGGCAGGGGCCTCACGGGTAATCGTGACCCAGCTTTGCATGATCATGCGAGTTAATGCATACTCTTCCTATGTCCAAGGTCCTCACCTCCCTTCCCGCCGGCGAGCGCGTCGGCATCGCCTTCTCAGGCGGTCTCGACACATCGGTCGCGGTCGCGTGGATGCGCGACAAGGGCGCCGTCCCGTGCACCTACACCGCCGACATCGGCCAGTACGACGAGCCCGACATCGCCTCGGTGCCCGGCCGCGCGCAGAACTACGGTGCCGAGATCGCGCGCCTGGTCGACTGCCGTGCCGCGCTGGTCGAGGAAGGGCTGGCCGCCCTCACCTGCGGGGCGTTCCACATCCGCTCGGGCGGGCGGGCGTACTTCAACACCACGCCCCTCGGCCGCGCCGTCACGGGCACCCTCCTGGTCCGGGCGATGCTCGAGGACAACGTCCAGATCTGGGGCGACGGCTCGACTTTCAAGGGCAACGACATCGAGCGGTTCTACCGCTACGGCCTGCTCGCCAACCCGCACCTGCGGATCTACAAGCCCTGGCTGGACGCGGACTTCGTGACCGAGCTCGGCGGCCGCAAGGAGATGTCCGAGTGGCTGCTCGCCCACGGCCTCCCTTACCGCGACAGTACGGAGAAGGCGTACTCCACCGACGCGAACATCTGGGGCGCCACCCACGAGGCCAAGACCCTGGAGCACCTCGACACCGGCCTGGAGACCGTCGAGCCGATCATGGGCGTCCGGTTCTGGGACCCGTCGGTCGAGATCGCCGCCGAGGACGTGACGATCGGCTTCGACCAGGGCCGCCCGGTGACGGTCAACGGCAAGGAGTTCGCCTCCCCCGTCGACCTGGTGATGGAGGCCAACGCCATCGGCGGCCGCCACGGCCTGGGCATGTCCGACCAGATCGAGAACCGGATCATCGAGGCCAAGAGCCGCGGCATCTACGAGGCGCCCGGCATGGCCCTGCTGCACGCGGCGTACGAGCGCCTGGTCAACGCGATCCACAACGAGGACACCGTCGCCCAGTACCACAACGAGGGACGGCGTCTGGGCCGGCTGATGTACGAGGGACGCTGGCTCGACCCGCAGTCACTGATGATCCGGGAGTCACTGCAGCGCTGGGTCGGCTCCGCGGTCACCGGCGAGGTCACCCTTCGGCTGCGGCGCGGTGAGGACTACTCGATCCTCGACACCACCGGCCCGGCGTTCAGCTACCACCCGGACAAGCTGTCGATGGAGCGCACCGAGGACTCCGCGTTCGGCCCGGTGGACCGGATCGGCCAGCTCACCATGCGCAACCTCGACATCGCCGACTCGCGGGCCAAGCTGGAGCAGTACACCGTGCTCGGCCTGATCGGCTCCGGCAGTCCCGCCATCGGTGCCGCCCAGGCGGCCGCGACCGGGCTGATCGGCTCCATGCCGGAGGGCGGCGCCGAGGCCATCGCCTCCCGCGGCGAGGCGTCCGGCGACGAGGAACTGCTGGACCGCGCCGCGATGGAGTCCGGCACGGACTGACGACCCCGTCGAGCGCAACGCTCGGCACTGCGGGATCCACCACCGGACAGGCCGGCTCGGCGCAGGCGGCGTCGCGTCGGCCTGTCTTGTACGCCGGTGCCGCCCGGAAACCCGGCTGCCCCGATCATGCTCGCGGCTGCCGGTACGTCCCCGGGCTGCGGTTCCCCGGCTGCCGGTCATGCCGCGCGTGTTCGGTGGTGGACCGCGCGAACCGGCTCAGCCGGGGTCCGTGTGGGCCGGACCCGGTAGGTCGTTCTGGATGGATCGACGACGGCCTCGCCAAGAGTGATCCGCCCCGCTGAGTGCAGTGCGTCGCATTCGACGGTGGACAGTGCGACGTAGCAGCTCCCCCTCCCGGTATCGGCGTCGAACGGGCGCCAATAGCTGTATCTGCGGCGACCGTCCGCGTGCACCGTCAGGTACACCGGGGTGCCGGAAGCGCAGACGATGCGCAGGACCTCGGCAGCGGCGGGGCCGACCGGAGCGGCGGACCGGCTGCGGTGGGGCTGGAGCATCGTCAGGCCTCCCCCGGGTGTGGCCCGCAGACCACGATGGGGAAGCGACGAGGAAACCAGGCTCTGTGCTGGTTCGGGAGTGGACTGCATCTGCGGTGGCCTTCCTGGCGGGGACGCAATATCGCCTACCCGGTGCGGACGATCTTGATCTCGCTCGCTCCGCATTGTTCAGCACACCACTGACAACGCGGCGTCCCACCGGCCTCAACGCCGCCTCAGCGCCGTCTCAGCGCCCGCCTCAGCGCGTGTCAGCGCCGCCTGAGCGCGCCTGAACGCGCCTCAGCGCCGGGTGGTGATCGCCGTCGGACGTCATCGGCATCCGGAGCCCAGGGCTGAGTCGCCGCAAGATGGGTAGGCGAGTCGAGGCAGGGAGACGTGCTGTAACCGAGGGAGGGCCGTATGCCGGGCATGATGGAACGCATCAAGGAGTTCGCGAGGAGTCCTCAGGGGCGGCGCGCGGCCGAGCAGGCGCGACGGGCCGCGGCCGACCCCCGACGCAGGGCCCAGGCCCAGCGCCTGCTGGGCAGGCTCCGCGGACGCCGCTGACCGCATCACACCGCACGACTGGGCGGCCCGGCACACGGACAGATGCTGTTGTCCAGCATCACGGACGCGGCCGGGCCGCCCGGTTGTGCCCGGAAGCGGCCTGCTCCCGCCGAGGCAGGGCACCCGCCGAGCCGTAGGGCGCACCTCTCCCACCCTGGCTCGGCCCTCGTGTCACCCGGGTCGCCACGGCAGCCCGACGTAGCTTGGTCCGCGGCGCAGGCGGTACACAAGACGGCGGACACTCGACGGCGAATCCCTTGGTGGCGTGATGTGTTGGAGTGCGACGACCGATCTCGTGGCGGGCACCGCTGTCGCGGGGGTGGGGGTGGCGTGTGTGGCACGGGTGCGCAGGGTGCGGGATCTGCCGCTGGCCGCGCTGCCCCTGCTGCTCGGGGCCCATCAGATCGTCGAGTCGGTCGTCTGGGAATCCAGGGGCGGCAGCGGACCCGCCACCCTTGCCTGGGCCGTCATCGCGCTGCCCCTGCTGGCGGTATGGGTACCGGCCGGAACGCTGTGCGCGGCTCCACCGCACGCGCGGCGCCGCCTGGGCCTGCTGCTCACGGTCGGGGTCGCGACGGCCGCGACGCTCGCGTACGGACTTGCCACCGGCCCGGTGACGGCCGAGATCCGGGGTCACACCGTCGGCTACACCTTCGGCCTTCCCCACACCCCTCTGCTCATCGCGGGCTACCTGGTGGCGACCGTGGGCTCGTTGCTGCTGTCCGGCGACCGGCGGCTGCTGGTGCTGGGCGTGCTGGTCGCCGTGGGAGCGGCGGCCTGCTGGGCTCTGTGGCGGCTCGAGTTCGTCTCGACCTGGTGCGCGTTGGCGGCCGTGTGCTCGGTCGCGCTGCTGCGCTGGATCCACACACGGCCGGTTTCCATGGCGAGGGCGGGCCGCCCGGCAGCCCAGCACTGACGCGCCAGCACGGGTCGCACCCCCGCTATATTACTGAACCGTAACCTTCCTACGGCTACCGCCAGTAACGCTCTGGCCGCTACGGTCCTGACAATCCGTCCAAGAGCGGCGGCGGAAGCACGGTTGGACGACCGGGCCCCTGCCGCCAAACCTGCCCCATCAGCCGCTTCACCCGCTACACCCGCTACACCCGCTACACCCGCCTCATCGGATCGTCGAACCGTCCGAGCCGCACACCAAGCTCGGCCTCCCCCCACACACGGAGGTCCGTCATGCCCGCACCCGCCCGTATCGTGGCCGCGGCCGTCACCGCCGCGGCCTGTCTCGGCGTGACAGCCGTCCCGGCCACCGCGACAACGGACACCGACGCCGTGATCTCGCGTGGCGTCACCATCCCCACGTTCTACAACCCGCCCGCGAGTCTGCCGACGGCCAACGGCGCCCTGATCCGCAGCGAGCCCCTCCCGCTCGCGCTGAGCCTGCCCGGCGTCGACGGCCCGTTGCCCGGAACCGCCACCCGTCTGATGTACAAGTCGACAGACTCCAACGGAGAACCAGTGGCGGTCACCGGCGCCTACATCGAGCCGGCCGCGGCCTGGAAGGGCGGCGGAACACGCCCGCTGGTCGCCGTCGCCCCCGGCACCATGGGGCAGGGCGACCAGTGTGCCGCCTCGCTCGGCCTCGAACACCCCCTACGACTCAACGGGCAGACCCTCTCCGTCGGTTACGAGAACCTGGCCGTCTACCGGCTGCTCGCCCGAGGCATCGCCGTCGTGGTCACCGACTACGCCGGGCTCGGCGCCACGGACCGACTGCACACCTACGTGAACCGTGCCGACGAGGCCCACGCCGTCCTGGACGCAATCCGCGCCGCCCGTTCCCTGCCCGGGACTTCGGTCACCGCCGACTCCCGGGTGGCGTTGTTCGGCTACAGCCAGGGCGGGGGCGCGACCGCGGCCGCCGCCGAACTCCAGGCCGCCTACGCCCCCGACGTCACGCTCGCCGGCACCTACTCCGGAGCGCCGCCCGCCGATCTGGCCGAGGTCACGAAAGCCATCGACGGCAGCGATCTGGCGGGAGCACTGGGCTGGTCGGTGAACGGCTTCCTGCAGTCCGACCCCGCCCTCCGGCCGATCGTCGACAGCTATCTCAACGCGGCAGGCCGCGCGGCACTCGCCGACCTGTCGACCATGTGCGTCGGCGACGCGCTGTTCGCCTACAACTCCGTGCGCAGCACGGCCTGGACCACCGACGGACGACCGATCAGCGACGTCATCGCGGCCGAACCCGCGCTGCGTGCCTTCCTCGCCGATCAGCGCATCGGCACCAGGCGGCCGGCCGGTCCGGTCCGCCTGGCGACGGGCACCAGCGACAACCTCGTCCCCCACGCGCAGTCCCGCCGACTCGCCGTCGACTGGTGTGGCAAGGGCGCCGACGTCACCTACAAGCCGGTGGTCCTGCCCGACGTGGGCCGCGCACTGCTCAACCACTTCGCTCCCCTGCTCGCCGACCAGGGCGAGGCCATCTCCTGGCTCACCGCCCGCCTCAAGGGCCAGCCCGCCACGTCCACCTGCTCGGCCCTGCCCTCGCAGCCCTGAGGAGCCGGGACATCCCTGGTTCCTCGCACCTCGCGCTCCGCCGAGCGGGCCTCCCGGGGCGGCCCGCTCCATGCGGGCTCCCCCGGGCGCCACCAGAAAAACGCATGCGTTGTCGCATTCGTCTGGGTTCCGAGGTCAGGGACGTCGCTGTGCGCGGCGGGACCCGCCACGGCAGCGCCCTTCAACCGCCGCCTTCAGCCGCCTGCCGCGGCTGTCACCGTCGCAGGGTCCTCCCCCGTCAGTTCCACGATGCGATGCGGGGCACTCCCGCGGCCAACGCCCCCCCGATGAGGCCGTCCCGGCCGTCCGCGCAGTCGCGGTAGGCGAGCAGTTCCTCTTCGATCCGGGCCATCGCCTCCGGGGCGCTCCGGTGACGCAGACGGCGCAGCTCTTCGTCGCTCAGCGGGATCGGCAGCCGCTCCGCGTCCTCGGGGAGCGCCCCCGTTTCCTCCGGCGGCAGCACGCGCAGTTCCGGCGAGGTGGGCGTACTGCCTTGGGCGTCGAGCCATGCTCGTACCGCGGGCGTCTCCATGCACGCGAGATCGCCGACAGCGGCCGGGGGCGCGCCGAGCGGCGCGGCCGGGTCGTCCAGCAGGAACAGGTAGGCGTCATCGGTCATCCTCGGCTCCTTCTCCACGGGGTTCTCAACAGGGGCTGATGGACGTCCCATTGCCCCACGGCACCGGGAATACCGCACCGGCTCTTCACGCCACGTCACCGGCTCACGAATGACTGCTGCATTGGCATGGACCTGCTAGCCGCTGGGGTTTAGGCTCTGCCCAACGCCAAGAGAGCGCTCTCAGACCGCGTTGTTCCGCCCCCACCTTGCTGGAACGACGAAAGGCAATCCCCGTGAGACGCACCAGACTCCAGCACGTCGGCCTGGCCGTCCTCCTCATGCTCGGGAGCTGGGCCGCGGCAGGAACCCTGCCGGCCTCGGCCAACGACTCTCCCGCCTCCCCCACCTCCCCTGCCTCCGCCGACTCCGCGACGGCCTCACCCGGCCTGATTGAGGCGATGCAGCGGGACTTCGGCCTGTCGAGGGCCGAGTCCGAGGCACGACTGGCCGGCGAGCGCAGGGCCACCGCACTCGTGCCCGCGGCGCGTCGAGCCGCGGGAGCCGACTACGGCGGCTCATGGATCGACGCCGGGAACCAGCAGCTGACCGTGGCGGTCACATCCAACGCGGCGCCCTCGACGGTCCGGGCCGTCCGTGCCGTCGGCGCGCAGGTGCGCACCGTCGAGCACAGCGCGCGGCAACTCGACGCCACCAAGGCACGGCTCGACCGGCTGCGGGCGCCATCGGGCGTCACCGGCTGGTCCGTAGACCCGGCCGCCAACACGGTGCTGGTGAACGTGGTCGGGCAAGAGCGAACCGACAACGATGTCCGACAGTTCGTCGCCCGGGCTCATGAGGCCGGACCGGTCACGGTACGGACCGTACGAAGCGTGCCCCGGACCTTCGCGGCCGGGACCGTGGGCGGTGACCCCTACTACACGGGCAACGTCCGCTGCTCCATAGGTTTCTCGGTCCAGGGCGGGTTCGTCACCGCCGGCCACTGCGGCGGGCCGGGCGCCGGGGTCAGCGGCTGGGACCGCTCCTACATCGGTACCTTCCAGGGCTCCTCGTTCCCGGACAACGACTACGCGTGGGTCAGCGTGGGCAGCGGCTGGTGGACCGTTCCGGTCGTCCTCGGCTGGGGCACGATTCCGGACCAGCTCGTACGCGGTTCGGCCGAGGCGCCGGTCGGCGCCTCGGTCTGCCGCTCCGGCTCCACCTCGCACTGGCACTGCGGCACGGTGCTGGCCAAGAACGAGACGGTCAACTACAGCCAGGGCGCGGTGCATCAGCTGACAAAGACCAGCGTCTGCGCCGAACCCGGCGACTCGGGCGGCTCCTTCATCAGCGGGGACCAGGCGCAGGGCGTCACCTCCGGAGGCTGGGGCAACTGCTCCGGCGGCGGGGAGACCTGGTTCCAGCCGGTCAACGAGATCCTCGGCCGCTACGGGCTCACCCTGCACACAGCCTGAACCGAAGCCGGCCGGAGGATCCGCCGAACACCGGGCGGATCCTCCGGCCACCGGGTTTACTCATCCGGTTCGACGGCAGGCAGGAGATGTCGGGAAGGTGCACGGAACGCGAAGGGCGGGCGGCCTGCTGCCGGGCTGTGGCGGGCGCGGCCGCGCGCTCTCCGTACCCACGCGGTTCAGCCCCGCTCCAACCCCGCTTCAGCCCCGGTCCCCGTCGGCCCCGACGCGGCTCTGCGTCGTGCGGTCCGCCTCGTCCTGCACCAGCAGCGAGAGCAGGGAGGCCACGGTGAGGCCGGCCTCCGCGGGGTGGCGCAGGACCTTGCCGGGCTCGATCCGGTAGGTGTTGCCGCGCCCCTCGCGGGTGTGTGACAGGTAGCCGTCGTGCTCCAGGTCGGAAATGATCTTCTGGACGGCCCGCTCGGTCAGCCGGCAGTGCACGGCGATGTCCCGGATGCGCACGTTCGGATCCTCAGCGATGACAGCCAGCACGCGCGCATGGTTGGTGACGAACGTCCATCCCGTGTGCGATTCAGGCACTCCACCCATGCCCGCATCATACGTTGAAGGTTTCACGCACCCCAATACCTGAAGTTTTTTTCATGTATCTGTTGACGTGTCCCGTGTGCAGGAGCGACCTTTGGACAGGTAAGTGGGCGAAAAGTCGTAGGAGAGTGTCATGCCGCAGTCGGCGTACTCTGCGCAGTCCGGATCGGGGGACGCCGAGGACTGGGCCACCTCGGTCGCCAGTACCGGGGTGCGCAAGCGTTCCGAGGTGACGGTGGTCGCCGGCCAGGAGGGAGATCGCGTGCTCGTCACCGTGTGCGGTGAACTCGATCTTCAGACGGAGCAGGTGGTGGGGCGGGCCCTGCGTTCGGCACTCGCCGAGTCGGCACTGGGCATAGACCTGGACTTCAGCGGGGTCGATTTCTGCGACTGTTCCACCCTCAACGTCCTGCTCGGCGTCCGGCAGCAGGCCCTGAAGGAGTCCAAGACGGTCGTGCTGCGTACCGCCGGTCCCATGGTCGGGCGGGTACTCGATCTCACCGACACCCGATCCCTGTTCACGGCTCCTGACTTCCCCGTTGCCGAGTTGGTGAACACGGTCAGGGGCGACCCGCTGCCGGAGCGCCTGCAGAAGCAACTGTCCACCGCCGTCGCCACGCTCGGGGACCGGGCAGCCGCACCGGACGACGTGTGACCGCTGCTCGACACGGCTTCTTCCGTACCTGATCGGTCCTTCGGCGAGCCGGTCGTAGGCGACCACGGGGACACCCTCCTTGCGTGCCTCCCGGATCGAGGAGCGCAGCGCCCTGGTGTCGGCGGCGTCGAGGATCAGGACCCTGGCCCCGTTGGTGATCATGGAGGTCATCTGTTGCCGCTGCGCCGACGCGTCGTCCTCCGCGTTGGCGTACTCCGTCGTGCAGCGAGGGCAGAGCTTCTTCAGGTGCTGCTCGATGAGCGGCTTGTCGGAGTGCTCCCAGCGCGGGACGGTCCGGCTGGGCAGGAGCAGGCCGACGGTGAAGCTGTCCGTGCCCGCCCGGCCGTCTGCCGCGCAGGCGGCCAGGGAGATCGTCGCTCCCGCGACGAGCGCTGTGACCGCATGCCAGGTGCGTCCCCTCAGGGCAGGGCCCCCAGTTCCGTCGGAGGCCCTGAGGCCGCCGGTGCCGACTCGTGGCAGGGCACGGTGATCTCGCTCCACACCTGCTTGCCGCCGGCCACGGGCGTCGATCCGAAGGAGTCCGACATCGCCTCGACCAGCAGCAGGCCCCGGCCGCCGGTCGACTCCCAGTCCACGATCACCGGCTTGGCCGGCGCCCGCGGCGAGGAGTCACTCACACAGACCCGCACCCGGTCGCCACGGAGCGTCAGGTCCACGCGGACCGGGCCCTGAGTGTGCACCAGCGCGTTGGTGACCAGTTCGGACACGACCAGGAGCACCGCGTCGGAGACTGCCTCGGCCTTCCACCGACGCAGCGTGCGCGCGGTGAAACGGCGGGCATGCATGACGGCGTCGGGCAGTCGCCACACCACCCAGTCGGCCCGGATCGGCCGGACCTTCATGCCGTCGTAACGCAGGAGCAGCAGCGCCACGTCGTCCTCCCGGCGGCCGGCGTCACCGAGCAGTTCGTCGGCCATGCGCCCCGGGTCCGCCGGATCGGCCCCGGCGAGCGCGGCGCGCGTTCGGAGCATGCCCTCGTCCAGGGGCAGGTCGGAGGCCTCGACCAGGCCGTCGGTGACGAGGGCGAGCACCGTGCCGGGGGTCAGCGTGACCGCGGTCATGGGGAACTCCGCCTCCTCCAGGACGCCCAGCGGCAGCCCGCCCTCGACCTGCACCTCTTCCGTACCTCCGTCGGGGTGACGGACCAGCGGTGCGAGGTGGCCCGCCCGGACGAACAGGGTGTTGCCCTGCTCCAGGTCCAGTTCGACGTAGCAGCAGGTGGCGAACAGATCGGTCTCCATGCCGACGAGGAGACGGTTGGCGTGGGACACGACCACGTCGGGCGGGTGCCCCTCCACCGCGTAGGCCCTGACCGCCGTACGCATCTGGCCCATGATCGTCGCGGCCCCGGCGCTGTGTCCCTGCACGTCACCGATGACCAGCGCCACCCGGTCCTCGGAGAGGGCGATGACGTCGTACCAGTCACCGCCCACCCGCAGGCCCCGCCGGGCGGGCAGATAACGGGCCACCGCGGCGCATCCGGGCAGCTCGGGAAGGCGCCGGGGCAGCAGGCTGCGCTGGAGCATCGTCGCGAGTTCCTGCTCCGCGTCGTGCGCGTGCGCGCGCTTGAGAGCCTGTCCGATGAGTGCGGCGGTGGCGGTCAGCAGGGTCCGTTCCTCGGGGACGAACTCGTGCGGCTTGTCCCAGCCGACCAGGCACACACCGGCGACCCCGCCCCTGGCGGGAAGCGGCAGCACGGCCAGACCCCCGCGGCCGACGCCCACCAACGCGGACTCCAGGGCCGAACCTGCGGGCCACAGGTCCATGCGTCCGTCCTGCAGGGCCAGTTGCAGGGTGGGCAGAGCGCTGACCGGTACCTCGGGCCATTCCGAACGCCACTCGGAGCCCCAGATCTCCGGCCAGGCGGCCGGCTGCGGCGGATCGAGCACGGTGACCATGAGCCGGCCGTCCTGCAACTCGGCCAGCGCCACCCGGTCGGATCCCAGCGGCTCCCGCAGTGCGGTGACCGCCACCCGGCCGACGTCGCTGACCGTCGCGGCGGTGTCCAGCACCGCGGTCAGCCACTGGATGCGGGAGACGTCATCAGCGCTCCGGCTCAGGACGGAAGTCGCCGTGATGACGCCCAGCACCCGCTCCGGCCCGGCCCCGGTGCCCGCCACCACCCGGCAGCTCAGACTCAGCCAGCGCATCTCGCCACTGGGGCGCCGGACGCGGAACTCCAGCTCCCGCAGACGGTACGCCTGGCTGGCGGGCTCCAGGACCGACATCAGCGCGTGCATGTCCTCCGGCAAGGTGTGCGCGAGCAGGGAGTCGGCCTTGCCGTCGAAGTCGTCCGGTGCGATGCCGACCAGTTCGAGGAGTGTCTCGTCCGCCTCGATCAGGCCGGTGTCCGGCACCAGGACGAAGGAGCCCGCGCGCAGGTTCCGGAGGGCGGGCCACAGCACCGCCGAAGGGGCGGGTCGGCCGTTCCGGGCCTGCAGCAGGGCGCCTATCGCGTCGGCATACCGTTCGAGGAAGCGCCGTTGCTCGGCCTGGAAGCCCTCCGCGCTGCCGCCCATGACGACGAGGCAACCCAGTCGTCTGCCGCCCGACGCGAGGGGCAGCGCGCCGAGCGACATCTCCGCTCGCGGCGGCGTCGGCACACCCTCGGAGGAGGTGGTGAGGATGGCGGGAGTGAGCCACACGGACCGGCCGGCGCGGAGGGCGTGCGCCGCGGGCGAGCCACCGGTCACAGACAACCGTTCCGGCACCCCGTGCGGGGAGGTGGTGACGCAGCCGGCCGTCTCCGCCAACCGCAGCTCCTCGTCCCCGGCATCGAGTACGTAGACCGCTGCCAGCTCCGCTCCGGCGAAGGTCAGGGTCCGAGCGCACACGGTGCCCTCCGGCATCGCAGGCGGAGAGAAATCCCTGCCCGCCGTGCCGACCTCGGATGCCCGCGGCTCCGTGACTCCAGCCCGGGCACGGCCGTCCTGGGGCATGTCCGCAACGTACCTCCCGTCCGTGCCGCAGATGCCGACTCGCTGAGAGAACCGATCGCGCATTACTAGAATCCCATAAGAGGACTAAATGGACATATATGATTATTCACGACTGTCGGTAGGTCCGGTCGGACGCCCCGGTACATAACCCGCGACGGGGCCCTCGGCGAGACGGTCGCAGGCGATGACGGGGATGCCCGCGTCGTGGGCGTTTCGGACCGAGGCGCCGAGTGATCAGGCGTCTGGCCCTCTGACCGGTCGCCTTGTTGTGCAGGTGCACGGCCCTGGACTTGGCGACAGATTCGTTCCACACCCACTGGCACCGGTCCCACTCCCTCGCCCGTAGTGGGTGCGGCGGAGAACGATGTCGAGGGCACGGCAGGTCTACGCCCTGGGCGGCGGCGTCGAGGCGGCCCGCCGTGCCGGCCTGAGCGTGACACGGGTACAGACGGCGGTGCTCGCGGTCTCGGGCACCACGGCCGCCGTCGGCGGACTGTTCCTGGCCTCGCGCCTCACCTCGGTGGGCCAGAACTCCGGCACCGGCGTCCTGCTGCTCAACGCCATCGCCGCGGCCGTCATCGGCGGCGCCAGTCTGTTCGGGGGACAGGGCACGACCTGGAACGCGGTGCTCGGCATCCTGGTCATCCAGTCGATCTCCTCCGGCATGGCCATCACGGACACCCCCGCCGCCATCCAGTTCATCATCACGGGCGGCGTTCTCTTCGCCGCGGTGGTCATCGACGCGCCGGCCCGACGCTCACAGGAGGCACACCGGCGGGCCTGACAGCCGTGGCACCCTCAGGGGCCGCTGAAGTGCGTCAGGGCCGACCTGTATTGGCGGAGCATGCGGTAGAGCGTCGCGCGGGCGACACCCCACGCCGACGCGGCACGCACCGTGTGCGGAGTCGACCGAAGCTGCCCTGAACCACCACATGATCCCCCTATTTACCTGATTACCTACTGACGCACTTACCACTTACTCGCTAACTCCTCATTCACGCGATTCGCACGATTCGCATGATTCGCACGAAGAAAGGTGCCTCCATGGTCCTCGCACTGCTTCGGCGGCGGCGCTCCCGAAGCACGCCCAGCCCCTCGCTGCCGCTTCCTCCCGGCGCGGGCTCGGTGAGCCGCACCGTCCTGGATCCGACCGGCCAGCCGATGGCCGGCGCCGACGTGGCCGTGTCCTCGGCGGCCTCCCACCACGTCGTGGCGCGCGGCATCACGGATCCCTACGGGTTCTTCTTCGCCGCGCTGCCCCCGGGCCGCTACAGCCTCATGATCACGGCCGAGGGGCTGACCCCGCACCAGGAGACGGTGGATGTCGTCAGCGGCGCGGTCCTGCCCCCCGAGCACATCCAACTGTCCTCGGCACCGCAACTGGACCTGCCGGCACCCGGCACCTGGCTCTTCGACCCGCCGCACACGGCGATCAGGTTCATCGCGAAGCACGTCGGCATGGGCCATGTCCACGGCCGCTTCGAGCGCTTCACGGGGGGTATCCGGATCGCGCCCGACATGGCGGACACCCAGGTGTCCGTGCGCATCGACGCCGCCAGCATCACCACGGGCAACAACACCCGTGACAATCACCTGCGGTCGGCCGACTTCCTGGACGTCGAGCGCTACCCGTACATCGACTTCACCAGCGCGCGCTTCGCCTACCGTGGCGGCGCCAAGTGGGCGCTGCACGGCTCGCTCACCATGCACGGCGTCAGCCGCTCGGTCGCCCTGGACACGACCTACCTCGGGTCGGTCAACGGCGGCTACGGCGAGGAACTGCGCTGCGCCGCCCGGGCCAGGACGGAACTGCACCGTGAGGACTACACCCTGAACTGGCGCAGCATGCTGGCTCGCGGCATCGCCGTGGTCGGCCCCACGATCCAGCTCGAACTGGACGTCCAGGCGATGTACCGCACGCACGACACACCGACACCGCCGCAGTAGACGCCGCCGCAGCAGCCGTGACGCCCGGCGACCGCGACCGGCATCGGCCGGTCCGAGAAGCCGGGCTTCGACGGATGCCGTCACCGACTCGAAGGCCGTCACGGGCTCGGAAGCCGTCACCGGCCGCGGCGCTACCGCGCGGTCCGGGAAGTGTCCAGGGCATCGCCCTGGTCCAGGTCGACCCTGAAGCCACGTGCGCCGCGTTCCTCCGCCGCCTGTCCACCCGCCGTGAGCCGGACCAGCACGACCCCCGGCACCCGCGGCAGCGCCACCCGCACCGCATCCCCGTCCCAGACAGCCGCTTCGGCACCCGGAGCGGACGGGTGCAGGATGTCCGGCCGGACCTCCCCGCTACCGACCAAGTGCGCTACGGGAATGCGCAGTTCGGCCTCTCCCCCACGGCGCCAGACGGAGAGGTACGACGTACGGTCACCGGGCACCCGCATCCCCAGGGCCAGCCACTGGTCCGTCCACCCCGGCAGGCCCAGCGGCCAGAACGGGACGGCCTGTGCCAGGTCCGCGCGGATCGTCTTGTACGTCCGCACCGCGTCCCGTACGAGGTCGAGTTGCCGTGTCGACATGCGGTCGAGGTGGCCGGACAGGTGGATCCGGCCAAGGAGAGCGCCGCCCAGGGTGAACGTGATCAGGTCGTCGTCGAATTCGGGCTGCGGGTAGGCCCAGACGGCGCCCTGTTCGGGCGGGACCGCCGTCGGCGCGCTCACGGCGATCGGGGGGTAGCGCAGCGGGTCCTGCTGGTCGCTGGTGGACTGGAGCTGGGTGACGGCGAGCGTGGCGCCGTCCATCCGCATGCCGCCCGAGGCGCAGTTCTCCACGACCAGGCCGGGGTGACGGTCCAGGACGCCGGACAGCCAGTCCAGGTAGGCCTGGGTATGGCCGAGCAGCCCGGCCCCCGGTGAGATGTCCCCGGGGGCGCAGGTTCCGGGATCGACGACGATGTTGTAGTCCAGCTTGAGATAGCCCACGCCCCAGTCGCCGACGATCCGGTCCACCGTCTCGTCGAGGTGCGCGCGGGCGGCCGGGTGCCGCAGGTCGAGCTGGTGGCGGCCCTGTTCGGCGAGACGTACGCCGTCCCGCTGGAAGAACGCCTCCGGCGGGAGCGCCGACGCGACGGGGCTGCGTACTCCCACCACCTCCGGTTCCAGCCACAGCCCGGGCACCATCCCGCGCTCCCGGATCCGGTCCAGGACCGTCCCGATCCCGCCGCCGGGAAAACGGCGCGGCGACGGCAGCCACGCGCCGACGCTGTCCCACCAGCCGTCGGTGTCGTCGGCGTACCAGCCGGAGTCGATGCAGAAGTACTCCGCCCCGGCCTCTGCTGCCGCGTCGATCAGCGGCAGCAGCTTCGCCGTCGTCGGATCGCCCATCAATGTGTTCATGTAGTCGTTGAAGACGACCGGAAGCGTGGCATGGTCGGGGTGCGGGCGGCGGACGGCGCGACGGTACGAGGTCAACGCGCCCATCGCCGCGTCGAACCCGGCGCCCAGGGCCAGCGCCGCCGGCACGGTGGTGAACTCCGCGCCCGGGGCGAGCCTGGTCCGCCACTGGTGCTCCGCGTCCGTGGGGCCGTTCAGCGCCAGATACGTGCCGCGCGCGTGTTCGCCCAGGTCCCAGCGCCAGCCGGCCGGGGACTCGATCTGCCACAGCCAGGCCCGGCCGCCGTCCCGCTCCGTCAGCGCCCCCATCGGCAGGTGGCCGTCGGTGGGCCAGCTGCCACGCCCGGTGAGGGCGAGGGCGGCGCGGCTGTCGTGCTGGTGGACGTCGCCGTTGATGTCGGCGACGGTGCCGCGCAGGGGCTCGGTGTACCAACGGCATTCCGCGAGCCAGTCGTTGCGGGCCCGGTGCACCTCGAGCGCGCCCGGCGCGGGCAGGCCGCCCAGCAGCAGACTGCTGACGGACTGGACGACGAGAGGCTCGGTGCCTTCGTTGCGGAGCCGGACACGGGAGCGCAGCACCGGGAGGCCGACGGGGGACGTCAGCTCGACGAGCGCCGTCAGTCCGGTGGCCGGATCGTGGAGTTCGACGGTCAGCCACTCCCCGTCCGAGCGCCGTCCGGCGCGGTGGTCCCGGTAGCGCAGACGCGTACCGAAGGCCGTGCCGGTGAAGCGCGAACCTGACCAGCCGCTGCCGTGCCCCAGGGCGGTCAGCTCGACGAGGGGGAGGGCGGACCGCGGGCCGGGTGAGCCCGGGTCGCCGGGACGGGCGAGCCGCACCAGGCGCAGGGTCCCGTCGGCGGCGGTGTCGAACTCGGCCTCGAGAGCCGAGTGGCCCCAACGGAACCCGGCCTGCGGGTGATGGGTGGGCTTCCTTGTGTCGTCCGCCGTACCGGCCAAGGCGTCTTCCCTTCCAGACCCCGCCCCGTGCGTGCGTCGGCGGCGGTCGGCTTCGGTCGCGTGAATCCCTCGTTGCGGTCTCTTGACGACCGCATGGTGACCGGTCACAATTCTGACATGAATGTGACCGGTCACACAAGGCGTCCGGCGAGTATCAGGGACGTCGCCACGGCCGCCGGGGTCTCGTACCAGACCGTCTCCCGGGTGATCAACGGCCATCCCAGCGTCAGGCCGTCCACCCGGGAGCGGGTGCTCGCGGCCATCGACGAGCTGGGCTTCCGCCGCAACGCCACCGCGCTCGCCCTGGCCAGCGGGCGCAGCCGGGCGGTGACCGTGCTGACCGCCAACACCACCCATCACGGTTACGCCTCGATCCTCCAGGGCATCGAGGAGGCCGCCCGCGCCGCCTCGTACGCGGTCGGGATCGGCGTTCTCGAATCGGCGGACGAGGCCGCTGTCGCCGCGCAGGTGCGGCGGGCGGCGGACGCGGGCGGCGGACTGATCGTGATCGCCTACGATCCGGCCGGGCTACGGGCCCTGGGCGCCGTCCCCGCCGAACTCCCGGTCGTCGGCGTCGTCGAGACTCCCGCGCGCCCGCCCGGCGGGGACCGCCCGTGGGTGTGGACCGACGACCGCGAGGCCGCCCATGAGGCGACCCGTCATCTGCTGTCCCTCGGTCACGAGACCGTGCACTACGTCGCCATACCGTCCAGCACCCGGCGGACCAGCGCCCGCACGACCGGCTGGCGGCAGGCACTCAAGGGGGCCGGGGCACCGGAACCCCTTCCCGTGCAAGGGAGTTGGGGCCCGGCCGGCGGCCACTCGGCAGGCCTGAAGCTGGCGAAGGACCCGGCCGTCACCGCGATTCTGTGCGGCAACGACGACCTCGCGCTCGGAGTGCTGCGCGCCCTGCACGAGTCCGGTCGCTCCGTCCCCGGCGAGATCAGCGTGGCCGGGTTCGACGACGCCCCGTCCTCCGCCTATCTGACCCCGTCCCTGACGACCGTACGCATGGACTTCACCGGCCTCGGACGGGCCGCGTTCGCCCTGCTGCACGGGGTGCTGGAGGAATCCGCGCACATCGCGCCGCGCCCCGTCGCCGTCCCGCGGCTGGTGGTGCGGGAGAGCACGGCGCCGCCGCCCGCCCGGTCGGCGTGCAGCTGACCGGAAGATCGTGTCCGGAACCACCAGTGGAGCCGTCAAGTGACCGGAGGTCCAACTTCGTGATCGCCCCCGCCCGTACGAGATCGCGTATCCGAACCGCTCTCCTCACCACCGCACTTGGAGTCGCCGCCATGGCGAGCACCCTTCCCGCTGCCGGACCCGCGACCGCGGCGACCGACCCGCAGCGCCTCACCGTCGATCTCGCCGCCTCCGAGGGGCCGGTGATGCACGGCGCCAACGGCGCGCTGTACGGCCTCAGCGACGACGGGGTGCCCAGCGACGCGGCCCTGGCACCACTGAAGATCACCAGCATCTCGCAGAAGCCGGAGGGCGGCGCCCAGCACCCCAACGGCGACGCCCTCTCCGTCTCCTCGTCGTTCTTCCGCAACGGCGGCGGCGAGATCAACGTCATGATGCAGGACATCTACGCCAAGTGGCCCTACGAGGACCTCGGCATCGACGACTACCTCCCCAAGGTCGACAAGATCGTCCAAGAGGTGGCGGCCGATCCGAACAGCGACCGCTTCGTCTACATCCCGTTCAACGAGCCCGACCAGATCTGGTACAACCTCGGCACCGGCGACCAGGCGCAGTACGAGGTCAACCGCGACCGGTTCCTCCAGGACTGGAAGACGGTGTACCGGCGCATCCGGGCGATCGACCCCGACGCGAGGATCGCCGGGCCCAACGAATCCGCGTACCACACACGCCTGTTGACCGACTTCCTCGCCTTCGCCGAGCGGGAGAACGTGCTGCCCCAGGTGATGACCTGGCACGAACTCGACTCCGGTTCGCTGCGGGACTTCCAGGGCCACTACGACACCTACCGCTCCATCGAGCGGAAGGTGGGCATCTCCCCACTGAAGATCAACATCGACGAGTACGCCAACCGCCGTGACCTGTCCGTGCCAGGGCAACTCGTGCAGTGGGTCTCCATGTTCGAGCGGAACAAGGTGTACGCCAACCAGGCCTACTGGGACGCCGCCGGCAACATGGACGGCAACGTGGTGCGGTCCAACATCCCCAACGGCGGCTGGTGGTTCTTCCGCTGGTACGCGGGTCTCACCGGCGACACCGTCAAGGTGACCCCGCCACGGGCCGACGCGATCGACACCCTCCAGGGCCTCGCGTCCCTCGACACCGCACGCCGCCAGGCACAGGTCCTGCTCGGCGGTACCGAGGGCGACTCCGACGTGGTGGTCCAGCACGTCTCCCGTTCCGTCTTCGGCCGCACGGTGACCGCGACGGTCGCCGAGGCCGCCTGGTCCGGATACGAAGGACAGCACGCGGCACCGCGCGTCCTCGCCCGTACGAGGGTGAAGGTGGCCGACGACGGCTCGGTGACCGTCCCGCTGCGCGGCCTGCACAAGATGTCCGCGTACCGGATCGTCCTCACCCCCGGCGGCTCGGGGACCCCGTCCGCGACCTCCGTCCCGTGGACGGCTTCGTACGAGGCCGAGGACGCCGCCATCAGCGGCGGGCAGGTCCACACCCAGGGCACGGTCAGTAACGCCAACGGCTACGCGGCGTCCGGCACGAAGGACGTCGGCTCGCTCAACCAGGCCTCCAGCAAGGTCGCCTTCACCGTGACCGTGCCCACGGCCGGGACGTACGACCTGGCGATCCTCTACGGCAACCAGTCCGGCGCGCCCGCCACCCAGAAGCTGTCGGTCGACGACGCGGACCCGGTCACGGTCACGTACCCGTCCACGCAGAACTGGACCTACCGCGCCAAGAACGACGTGCGCGTGGAGCTGTCGGCCGGAACCCATGTGCTGACGCTCGCGAAGGGCGACGCCGAAGTCACCCTCGACCGCGTGGACCTGACCGCGCGCACCGGCGCTCCGTCCGCCTCGTACGAGGCCACGCTGGCGGACATCAGCGGGAGGCCGGCCTACGACTACTCCTCCTCCACCGGAGTGGGCACGGGCGCCCTCGTCCTGCGCGCCGGGGACGAGGCCGTCTTCGACGTGTACGCCCCGCGTGACGGCTACTACACGGTGGTGTCGCGGGCGTCGGCGGCGGTGCGGCTGGCCCTGCACGGGGCGAAGGTCACGGCGGTGCCCGGCCGGCCCCTGCGGCTGTACCTGGTCGCGGGCAACAACCGCGTCGCGGCGACGGCCGGCCACGCGTCCGTACGCTCTCTCGACGTCGCCGGAGACGGCTCCGCCTCCGGGACACTCTCCTACGAGGGAGCCTCGGCCATCCTCGCGGGCGGCGCGAAGCTCGTCGACTCCCCTCACGCCACTGCCGGGTCGTACATCGGCCGGCTCGGCAACAGCCCCGACAGCACGGCCGAGTTCACCGTGCACGCACCCACGGCCGGCCGCTATCTGCTGGTCGTCCACTACGCGCACAACGACCGGCGCGACAACGGCCACTCCTACAACACGGACATCATGTCCCGTACGGCGGACCTCACGGTCGGCGCCGCGGCGCCCCGGACGGTCACCTTCAAGAACACCTGGAGCGCGGACGACTACTGGACAGTGGGAGTCCCCGTCACCTTGGAGAAGGGTGCCAACAGCGTGACGTTCGGCAACGCGGGCGCGTGGGCCCCGAACATCGACCGGATCGAACTGGGCCGGGTCATCGGCCGGTCATAGTCCGGTCGGGCGGTTTCTCGGTCGGCTGGTCGGGGGCGAGGGGCGGCTGGCTGGCGGGGGGAGCGCCGGCCACCGGGCCGCTTTCCGCAGGCGTGTCCCGGAAGGCCGGCGGAGACACCCCGCCGAAGAGCGGTCCGCGTCCAAGGAGTGACCCTGGGGGCGGCGACCGCCCCCAGGGTCACGCCGTCATGGGTGCACGACGTCCTGGACGTACGGCACCAGCCGGACGGGGCCCATGAGTCCGTACGCCTGGCGGGTGGCGGCGCCGAAGACGGCCGGCTGGGCGACCCGGAGGCGGTTGATGAGCGGGGTCGCCACCTCGATCTCGATCACGTTGCTGCCGCGCCGCAGGTGTCCGCCCAGGTCGACGACCGGGTGGAGCCGGTCGGCGGGGGCCAGTCGGGTGCGGTTGACCGTGACCCGGAAGGTGTCGCTGACCTGTCCCAGTTCGAGGTACGCGCCGTGGGCCGAGCTCCCGTCGGTGGGCAGGACGACGGTGGTGCGGTAGCGGCCGATGCCTGCGGAGTCGGCCAGTTCGGGAATCTGCGACCAGGGCAGCAGGGTGTCGAGGGTGAGCGTGCGCCGGACGACATCGGTGCTGGTCGGATCCGCGCCGGGGTACCAGTCCTCGACGTCGAGTTGCCAGCGGGCCGGCGTGACGGGTGCGGGCACCGAACGGACGGTGCTGGTCACCGTGCGGCCCCGGGAGAGACGCGTGGTGTAGGTGCCCGGAGCCGAAGCGCGCACGGCCAGGCCCCGGTCGGTGAACAGGACGCGGTCGGCGTCGCTGCCGACCGCGTGCGGGCGGCTGCCGTCGCGGTCGCCGAAGAGCCCGGGCCGGCCGAGCGCGATGACCGTGGCCTGACCGGGTTCGAGGGTGACGCGCACGGTGACGGTGTCGCCGTCCTCGGTGTAGCGGCCGATGCGGGTCACCTCTCCCGTCCACGGGTCGAGGAGGTACGGGACCGTGGCCCCGCGCCGGGTGCGGCGCAGGGTGATGTCGTGATCGATGGGAGCGACGGGCGGCTTGACGGTCTCGGCGTGCTTGCCGTTGCAGAGGTAGTAGAAGTCGGTGTCGCCGCTGACGCGGTGGGCGTTGAGCAGCGTGGAGGGGGCTGCGTAGCGGGCGTCGGGGCTCACGCCGAGCTCGGTGAGGGCAGCGCCGACCGCGGTCTTGTCGGTCACGGACCGGACGTGCGGCAGGGCGAGGAGGCGGGCCAGGACCTCCCGCAGTCGGTCCGTCTCGTCCCGGTCGGGTACGCCCGGGGTGAGCGCCTGGTCGAAGGCGCCGAACAGCACCATGGGGAGCCCTGCCCGGGCCAGGCCCAGCAGCTTGCGGGCGTCGGCGAGGGCGAGGGTCGGGGTGGAGCCGTAGAAGAAGTCACCCTCGACGAACAGAGCCTTGTAGGCGGGGCCGTCCGGGGCGAGGCGTCCGCCCGAGACGCGGGCGGCGGGCAGGTCGAGCAGCGGTCCGCTGAGGAACTGGTGGGTCCAGCCGAGCGGTACACCGGTCGCCGTGAACCAGGAGGCGCCGATGCCGGTGGCGGTGTAGCCGGTCTGGCGGAACACGGCGACGTCGGCGCGCGGGGTGCCGGTCTGCAGCACCTGGTGCACTCGGCCGAGGTAGCCGGCGATGTCCTCGGCATGCCGCCAGGTGGGCTGCCGGGGCCCCCACGACTCGCCGTAACCGGAGGCCCCGTTGTACGGGCTGAAGGCGGCGAAGCCGGGCCAGCTCACTCCGGGGGCGGTGGCGTACGAGAAACCGTGCACCACCGTCTGGTTGACGCCGGCCGCGTAGGCGCCGCCCATGGTGCGCAGGAATCTGTCCCAGGTCGTGCTGTACGCGGAGCCGTTGTACGCGCCCGATTCGCAGGACAGGACGGTGTGCCCGGCCATGTCGCGTCCGCCGGCCAGGCAGCGGTAGTCGTCCAGGTTCTTGAAGCCGAGCGACTCGCCCTCGGGGATGTCGAGGAGCGCCGCGGAGGCGATGGCGTCGGTCTGCAGTCCGTACGGCTGTGAGCGCAGCGACATGCCGAGCGAATGCGCCCAGTCCCGCAGGGCGGTGAGGTGGTGGGCGGTGAACAGATCGGAGACGGTCGCCCAGAAGTCGTGCCGGATCTGCCGGGTGATCTGCGCCTCGAAGGCGAAGACCTGGTTGCTCTTGTCGAGGACGAGGGCGGGCAGGTGCGGCAGGAGGGAGCGGCCGGTGCGCTCCTCGAAGGCCTCGGGCAGCGCGGAGGTCCACACGAGGGAGTCGCTCTCCAGCTCGACGGAGTCCTCGAAGAAGGCGCCGCCCGCCGCCCTGAGCAGTCGGCGCATGGTGCCGGTCAGGACGGCGCGTTCCCAGAAGCCGGTGACGGCGGCGGTGCCGGCGGGGCCGAGGTGGTCGACGGCGTAGGCGGCCGGGGAGGAGTGCGGGCCGGACTCGGGTTGCTGGGCGGTGCCGCGCTGCCAGTAGGAGATCAGTACCCAGTCGCCCTCGGCGGGAGCGGTCCAGGTCAGCTCGCCGTCACGGACGGTGGGGGTGAGGTCGCGGACACTGGCGGGGTCGAGGCCGGTTTCCTTGCGGGTGGAGTGGGCGGGCTCCAGGCGGGCGGCCTGGACGGCGAGCAGGCTGCGCCGGGTCACCCCGGCGGCGGCCTCACGCACAGGCTCGGGAACGGGCCCCCGGTACGTGGTTCCGGCGGCCACCGAGGCGCGGCCGTGGGCGAGTTCCTGGGCGGCGGCAGCATCGTCGGGAGTGACGCCGGGGACGGCGACGGGCCAGCTGGGGCCGAGGGTGAGATCGACGGTCAGGCCACGGCGGGCGGCCTGCCGCAGGGCGGCCTCGACACCGTCACGCCAGGGGGTGCTGCCCCAGCCGTGGTGCGCGGTGTCGAGGACCGACTTGTCCTTGATGCTGTGGTGGACGGCGGCGATCTCGGCTCCGCCGAAGCCGGCGTCGGCGATCTGGTCGATCTCACGGGCGATCTCCGCCGGGTCGACCAGGCCGTCCGGCCACCACCAGCGGAACTTGGGGCGCACGGAGCGCGGGGAGGTGGCGAACCAGTCGCCGGTCAGGTCCTGGCGGCCGGTCAGAGGAAGAGCGGCGGCGCCCGGCGAGCCGGCCGCCGAGAACGTCACGCCGGCGCCGGCGGCCAAGGAGGCGGTCAGCACCGCGCGCCGGGATATCCCGCCACGCTGCGGGATGAACTTCTGCATGTGTCGCCTCAGGTTCTTGAATCGTTTCAATCCATAGTCAGCTCGGGAACGCTAAGCCCGGAATTCCCGCCAGGTCAAGATCGGCGCGTCCATTTCCCTCCGCGCGCGACCTCTTGACGTCGTTGGTACAGACCTTTACCGTCGCGACACACCCTCATGTTCACGGATGTATCTATCGTTCATCGATCTGCACTTCGCCTTCTCTCCCCCACGACCAGCGAAGGACGGCACCATGATCCGTACCAGAGTTCTCCCGGCGACCACCGTCGCGGCCCTCGTCACCTGCGTGACCGTCCTGGGCACCGCCGACGCCGGCGCCGCCGATCCGAAGGTCGCGCCCGGGGGCAACTTCGACCTGTCGGTCTGGCAGTTGCAGGAACCCGTGGGATCCCCCGGCTCGCCCACCACCATCTCCTCGTCCCGGCTGCAGGGATCCAACGGCTACCAGGACGCGTACTTCTACACCGACAACCGCGACGGCGCGATGACGTTCTGGGCGCCCGAGAAGGGGGTCACCACCCCGAACTCCAAGTACGCCCGGTCCGAACTGCGCGAGATGAACCGCAACGGCGGCTCGGCCGACTGGTCGCTGAGCGGCAGCCACCAGCTGAGCGCGACCTTGCGCGTGCCGTCCGTGACCTCCAACGTGTGCGTGGGCCAGATCCACCTCGGCTCCGGCGGCTCCTCCACCAAGCCCCTGGTGGAGCTGTACTACCGGGCGAGCGGTGACATCGTGGTCGGCACCGAGAACTCACCCGCGGGCGGCCAGACGCTGCACACCGTGGGACACGTGCCGGTCGGCAAGACATGGAGCTACACCATCGCCGTCTCCGGCGGCGACACCATCGACCTGACGGTCAACGGCAGTACGACCCACTACCCCATTCCCTCGTCGTTCTTCCCGTACAAGCAGTACTTCAAGGCCGGTTCCTACAACCAGTCGTCGTCCGACAGCACGACGCAGGGGGCCCGGGTCGCCTTCTACGGGCTGAACGTGTCGCACGGCTGACACCCCGGCGTCCGCCCGGCCCCGCCTCGTCATGGGGGCACTCCGCACCACAGGCACCACGGGCGCCATGCGCCAGGGCCAACAGGGTCAACAGGCGTGCGTCACACAGTGGTCACGTGGGCGGCCACCGGTTCCACGACGGACGGCTTGCGGATCAGGAGCAGCGCCGCGTCGTCGTGGAGCCGGCCGCCCACATGCGCCAGCAGTTCGTCATGGAGCGCGCTGAGGGTGTGCTCGGGCTCGTCGGACACATGCCGGGTCAGGCCGTCGAGGAGCGGGTAGAACGCGCGGCCGCCGTCGCGGGCCTCGGTGACCCCGTCGGTGTAGAGCAACAGCTGGTCCCCGTCGGTGAAGGGCAGCACCTGGAGGTCGGGGGTCTGTCCGGAAAGGGCACGCAGCCCGAGGGGCGGAGTGGAATGCGCGGGCTCCACGGCCACGACCTCTCCGCACTCGCGTACGAGCAGGGGAGGCGCGTGCCCGCAGTTCACCACCTCCAGCTGCCCCTCCTCGGGGTACCCGGCGACCACGGCGGTGACGAAGTCGTCACAGCCGAGGTTGCGCGCCAGGCTCCGCTCGATCCTCTCGACCACGGCGAGGAGGTCGGGCTCGTCATGGGCGGCCTCCCGGAAGACACCGAGCACCAGCGCCGCGGTCCCCACGGCCGGCAGCCCCTTGCCCCGCACATCACCGACGATCAGCCGCACCCCGTACGGCGTGGGTATCAGCGCGTAGAGATCGCCGCCGATCCGGGCCTCGGCCGCCGCGGCGCTGTAGCGGACGGCGACCTGGAAGGGGCCGACCGTCGCGGGCACGGGTGTGAGCAGGGCCTGCTGGGCGGTCTCCGCGACCGAGCGGACGGCGGCGAGCACCCGTTCCCGGCGTTCGCGCAGCGCGCTGACCAGGCCGCTCGCCAGCGTGACGGCGACCAGAGCGGACATGACGGCCGCCATTTCGTGCCCCGGAACACCGTCCCAGATACCGAGCAGCACGCCGATCGCCGCGGCAAGGAGGCCGACGCAGAAGACGCCGCGAGGGCTTGTCGTGGTGGTGGCGGCGAGCGCGGGTCCGGCGGCGAGGAGATGCAGACAGATCATCCCCGCTCCGCCCAAGAGGTCGGCGAGCACGACGGCGGAGACGATCAACAGGGGCAGGACGGACGTCCCGAGGACCAGCTGCGCGACTGCGCGGCTGCGGGCAGAGGCCTTGGAACCCGCCACTCGGATTGCGGACGGCCGCGTCGGCCGGTCGTCGTCACCATGGTCTGTGGCCTGGCTCATGTCTTGTCCGCAGTCCTCACTTGTTCGGGGTGCACTCCTGAAATGCCTGGTTCCTCCAGGAAACGGTGTCGCCCCGGGCGCCACAAGGAGATGGTTTTCAGATAGTGAGCGAGAGGCTCCTGGTCACGCGCGTGGCGGTCGGGAGCAGTCGGTCCCGGATCTCCGGCAGCCGGGAAAGACGTCCGGACGGCAGGGAGACACCGAGCGATCCGAGTGTGTCCCCGCAGTGGACGGGCACAGCCACGCAAACCGTACCGAGAGCGTATTCCTCCAGGTCCGTGACGGCCGGGGCCACCGACGAGGAGTCGATGCGCCGCAGCAGTTCCGGCGGGCTGGTGATCGTCCGCGGGGTGAGATCGGCCAGGTGGTGCCGGGACAGGTAGTCCTTGCGGGCCTCGTCGTCCAGTTCCCGCAGCACGGACTTGCCCAGCGCGGTGGCGTGGCCGGCGTCCTCGAAACCCACCCAGAGGTCGACGCGGGGCGCGCGGGGGCCGTCGACGATCTCGGCCACCCGGATCTCGCCGTCCTCGTAGAAGGTGAGGTAGGCGGCGGTCGCGAACTCGTCCCGCAGCGCGGCGAGCGTGGGACGCACCCGGCTGAGCAGCGTCTGCCCGCGTCCTGTGGCGGGCAGGGTCCGCAGCTTGTCACCGAGGATGAACCCGCCGTCGGCGAGCTTGCGCACATATCCGTCGTGGACCAGCGTCCGCAGCAGGTGATAGGCGGTGGCCAGGGGCAGGCCCGTCTCCCGCGCCAGCCGTTTCGCGGGCGCGCCGTTCTCGTGCGCGCTCATGGCCTCCAGCAGACGGAAGGCCCGCTGGACGGACGTGATCAGCGTAGGGCTGTGGTGCGCACCCATAGAAACCAGCCTGCGCCCGGCGCACGCCACAGGCAAGGCGCACGCCACAGGCGACGCGTACGCCACAGGCTGGCTGCGTCCCTCCGGCACCCCGCCCGCCTTCCAGCACGCCACACGGGGGTTGCCGGGCGCATTGAAACCGTTCAATCGCCGGCGCCACGGACGTGTCCGTCCCGCCGAAGGAGCACGCCCGACCGACGGCTCGTCAGAAAAGTCCCTGCACGCTCATTGACCCCCGTCCCGCACGCCCCTACGTTCACGTAAGTCCAGCGCTGTGAATCGATTCATCCCGCTCCCGGAGGGACCGTAGTGATCAGCAGAAGGAACATCCTGGCGGCCGCAGCCGCCACCGCGGCCGCCACGGCCGCCACGGCCGCCGATGCCGGTTCAGCGGTGGCCGCCGCACCACCGGCATCCCCGGCATCCCCGTCCGCCCAGGCGCGTACGCCACGCGGCGCCCTGCGGGTCACCGCGCCGACCGTCGAGTACGTGGAACACCCGCTGGGCCTCGACGTGCGACGCCCTCGGCTGAGTTGGCCGATGGCCTCGGACAGACCGGGCGCGCGGCAGATCGCTTATCAGATCCGCGTCGCCTCCAGCGCGTCGGGCCTGTCCCACCCGGACGTCTGGGACAGCGGGAAGGTCACCTCCCACGAGTCCGTCCTCGTCCCGTACACGGGCCCCGGACTGAGGCCACGGACACGCTACTTCTGGTCCGTTCGGGTGTGGGACGCCGAGGGCGGCGTCTCCGCCTGGAGCACGCCGGCGTGGTGGGAAACAGGACTCATGGACACCGCACGCTGGTCCGCGGAATGGGTCTCGGCTCCTCCGGCTCTCACCGACGCACCGTCTCTGGAGGGCAGCGCGTGGATCTGGTTCCCGGAAGGGGAACCGGCCACCAGCGCGCCCGCGGTCACCCGTTGGTTCCGCCGCACCGTCGACCTCCCGGAGGGGATCACGGCCGCGACCCTCGCCCTCTCCGCCGACAACGTCTACGCCGTCTCCGTGAACGGCATCGAGGTGGCCCGCACCGACCTCGCCACGGACCACGACGGCTGGCGCAGGCCGGCCGTCATCGACGTTCTCACCCGGCTGCGTGCCGGGAAGAACATCCTCGCGGTCTCGGCGACCAACGCGAGCGAGGGACCCGCCGGCCTGGTCGCCGTCCTGACCCTGCGCACGCCCTCCGGCGAACAACGGATCGTCACCGACGCCTCCTGGAGGTCGACGGACCAGGAGCCCGCCGACAGCTGGCGCGAGGCGGACTTCGACGACAGCGGCTGGCCGGCGGCGAAGGAGGCAGCCGCCTGGGGAGCCGGCCCCTGGGGCAGGGTCGTCCCGGTGGTGTACGCCGCCAACCAGCTGCGGCACGAGTTCAGGCTTCCCCGGAAGAAGGTGTCCCGCGCCCGCCTGTACGCCACGGCTCTCGGCCTGTACGAAGCCCACCTCAACGGCCGCCGCGTGGGCCGCGACCAGCTCGCTCCCGGCTGGACCGACTACCGCACCCGCGTCCAGTACCAGACGTACGACGTCACCACGCTCCTGCGGCCCGGCGCCAACGCCATCGGCGCGTACGTGGCGCCGGGCTGGTACGCGGGCAACGTCGGCATGTTCGGACCCCACCAGTACGGCGAACGGCCCGCGCTGCTCGCGCAGTTGGAGGTCGACTACACCGACGGGACGAGTGAGCGCATCACATCGGGCCCGGCCTGGCGGGCGGCATCCGGGCCGATCGTCGCCGCCGACCTGCTGGGCGGCGAGACGTACGACGCGCGCGAGGAGACCCCCGGCTGGACCTCACCCGGCTTCGACGACCGGACCTGGCTCCCCGTCCGCGCCGCCGGTGACGACGCTCCCGACCGGATCGTCGCGCAGGTGGACGGCCCGGTCCGGGTGGCCCAGGAACTCGCGGTCGAGAAGGTGACCGAACCCGAGCCGGGCGTCTTCGTCTTCGATCTGGGCCAGAACATGGTCGGGTCGGTGCGGCTGCGGGTCTCGGGCAAGGCGGGGACGACCGTACGTCTGCGGCACGCCGAGGTCCTCAACCCGGACGGCACCCTCTACACCACGAACCTGCGCACCGCCGCGGCCACCGACACGTACACCCTCAAGGGCGGTGGCGAGGAGACGTACGAGCCGCGCTTCACCTTCCACGGCTTCCGCTACGTCGAGGTGACCGGATTCCCCGGCACCCCCTCGGCGAACGCCGTGACCGGTCGCGTCATGCATACGTCCGCCCCCTTCACCTTCGAGTTCGAGACCGACGTCCCGATGCTCAACAAGCTGCACAAAAACATCACTTGGGGGCAGCGCGGCAACTTCCTCTCCATCCCGACGGACACCCCGGCGCGCGACGAGCGGCTGGGATGGACGGGCGACATCAACGTCTTCGCGCCCACGGCCGCGTACACCATGGAATCGGCCCGCTTCCTGGCCAAGTGGCTCGTGGACCTGCGTGACGCGCAGACCCCGGAGGGCGCGTTCACGGATGTGGCGCCCATGGTCGGGACGGTCGGCAAAGGTGTCGCCGGATGGGGCGACGCGGGCGTCACGGTCCCGTGGTCCCTGTACCAGGCGTACGGGGACCGGCAGGTCCTGGAGGACGCCTGGCCGTCCGTCCAGGCGTGGCTGAGGTATCTGGAGAAGAACAGCGACAAGCTGCTGCGGCCGGCCGACGGATACGGCGACTGGCTGAACATCTCCGACGAGACACCGAAGGACGTCATCGCCACCGCGTACTTCGCGCACAGCGCCGACCTCGCGGCGAGGATCGCCCAGGAGCTCGAACAGGACTCCGCCCCCTACCTCGACCTCTTCGCGCGCGTACGCACGGCGTTTCAGAACGCCTATGTCACCGCCGACGGCAAGGTGAAGGGTGACACGCAGACGGCCTATGTCCTCGCCCTGTCGATGAACCTGCTGCCGGACGGCCTGCGCACGGCGGCGGCCGACCGCCTCGTCGCGTTGATCGAGGCCAAGGACTGGCACCTGTCGACGGGATTCCTCGGTACACCCCGGCTGCTGCCCGTCCTCACCGACTCCGGCCACACCGACGTCGCCTACCGCCTGCTCCAGCAACGCTCCTTCCCCAGCTGGGGCTACCCGATCGACAAGGGTTCCACCACGATGTGGGAGCGCTGGGACTCGCTCCGGCCCGACGGCAGCTTCCAGGACCCGGGCATGAACTCCTTCAACCACTACGCCTACGGCTCGGTGGGCGAGTGGATGTACACCAACATCGCCGGCATCTCGGCCGGCCGGCCCGGCTACCGCGAGATCGTCGTCCGCCCCCGCCCGGGCGGCGACGTCACCTCCGCCCGCGCCACGTTCACCTCGGTCCACGGTCCGGTCTCCACACAGTGGCGACAGCGGTCCGGCGGCTTCACCCTGACGTGCTCCGTACCTCCCAACACGACCGCCGAGGTATGGATCCCCGCGGACGCTCCGGACGCGGTCACCCACACCCACGCGACGTTCCTGCGTGAGGAGGGCGACTGCGTGGTGTACCGGGTCGGCTCCGGCAGCCATCGCTTCACCACGTAAGACGCCGGGCTTCGCCATGTAAGGCCCAGGCGGGCTGGCTGCTCACGGCAGATGAGGGCCGTAGTGGGTACTACGGCCTGGTGGGTGCTACGGCCCTCGTCGACCGCCTGGCCGGCGAGGGTCGCGCTCGCGTCCTGCTCCGCCTCAGTACGGCAGTTCGGCTGCGCCTCCTCACCGGGGAGGACGCAGCCGGGCAGGCCACATGGGCGGGGCCCGGTTCACCGGCCGGCCCTGCGGGAACCGGCCCGTCGCCTGCCCTGTGAGGTCCGTCGACCGGTCGGGGGGGGTGTCTCCCGAGCGATCAGTGTCCTTCGTTCTTCAGTCGGTCCTGCGCCTGGGTGGCGATCACCGCGGCCTGGATGCGGCGCTCCACACCGAGCTTGGCGAGCAGCCGGGAGATGTGGTTCTTGACGGTCTTCTCGGCGAGGTAGAGCCGTCGGCCGATCTGGCGGTTGGTCAGGCCCTCGCCGATGAGCGCGAGGATTTCCCGCTCGCGTTCGGTCAGACCGGGGAGGGCGTCCGGCTCGGGCTCGCCGGTCCGCTCACCGCGCAGTCGCGCCATCACCTTGGCGGTCGCGCTCGGGTCGAGCAGGGACTGGCCCGCGGCCACCGTACGGACCGCGGAGACCAGGTCCGAGCCCCGGATCTGCTTCAGCACGTACCCGGATGCCCCGGCCATGATCGAGTCCAGCAGGGCCTCCTCGTCGTCGAACGAGGTCAGCATCAGACAGGCCAGCTCCGGCATGCGGGACCGCAGCTCCCGGCACACGCTCACCCCGTCGCCGTCCGGCAGGCGCACGTCGAGTACGGCCACCTGGGGACGCAGGGCCGGGACACGGACCAGGGCCTGCTCCACCGTCCCCGCCTCGCCGACCACCGTGATGTCCCGCTCGTCGTCCAGAAGGTCGTGGACGCCTCGCCGTACCACCTCGTGATCGTCCAGCAGGAAGACCCGGATCGGACCGTCGGTGCCGGGCAGCTCACTGTCCGCCATCGGAAGCTCCTCGTCGTGTGCGGTGTGCCGTCGACCGTGCTCCGGACGAGGCCGCGGCTCCTGTCGGAGATCCTTCTCGGTTCCGGGCCGAACGGCCAGGGCCGGTCGGCCCTCTTTCCTCTCGTGGATCGAGCCGGGGGCCTTGGGGGCGACGTGGCTGGGCACCCCGCCGGGGAACGAGAACTGCCGGAAGAGGCGGCCCAAGCCGGGCGCGTCCCGGGTGATGTCCGGATACGTCTCGGTGTACGACCCCTCCAGCCAGGCGTTGGCGAGGACGGCGGGGCCGCCGTGGCCGGGGCCCCAGACACACAGGGCGTCCAGTTCGCGAGCCTTGATGACCCGGTCGAGGTGGGTGTGCACCAGGTTGAGTCCCGGCGAGGTGCCCCAGTGGCCGAGCAACCGCGGCTTCACGTGCTGCGGGCGCCGGGGCTCGGTCAGCAGGGGGTCGGCCATGAGGTAGATCTTGGGCCCACGGCCAGGTGGTTCGCGGCGCGCCAGGGGGCGTCCAGGGCCTTCAGCTCCTCCTGAGTGGGCGGGGCGGACGCCTGCTGCGTGTCGACGGACATGGATGGTCCCTTCCGGGTCGGGTGTCGGGGGGGGAGGTGCAAGGCGGTCCATGCCTTCCACCATCGGGGGCCGCGGGGAACCCCGCAGGGCCGGCCGGGCCACTTGTCAGGGGCCCCTTGCGGCGTCAGGGCCGGGGATCCGCCCCGTGGCGCGTGCGTCCGCGGCCGAGTTCCCGTCCGGTGACGAGTGCGGGTTCGATGCGGACGAAGACCTCCAGCGGCGAGGGCGCCCAGGAGCGCGGGCCGTCCCGCGCCAGCCGTTGGTGTTCGGCGGGGTCGGTGACCACCATGGCCGGGCCGGTGACGACCACGCTCCAGCCCGTGTGGGCCGCCACGTCGACCTCGTCGGCCTCGAAGGCGACCACGGCACCCTCGACCGCGCGCACCAGCTCCGACGCCGCGGAGGTGCACAGCACCACAGCGTCGTCGCCGTCCAGGAGGAAGCTGACCGGCAGGACGGCGGGCAGGGCCCGGCGCGTGTGCACGATCCGGCCGATCGGCACCGTCGCCAGCAGCAGCAGGCACTCCTGCCGTTCGAGTTCTCGGCAACCGTCGTTGCGGTCCATGGCCAGTCCGTCTTTCGCCCGAAGCCGCGTGGGTGCGGTGGTGGTCCGTCCTTCGCCCGCCCGGGACGGGGGTGAGGGCCGGTCGGTCCCTCCTCGTGGGGGGACCGGCGCGCGCGATGTGGGAGAGCCGGCCCTCCATGCAGGTGACCTGAGCCTCGATGCGGGAGACCTGAGCCTCGATGCGGGAGACCTTGACCCTTGTCACACGGTGATCCGGCGCCCGGTGACCGTGTCCGGTTCGATACGGATCCACAGGTCCCGTCGCCCTCCGGCCCAGGGCGTGCTGTGTGCCTGTTCCGCGAGCCGGTGCACCTCGTCGGGATCGGTGACGGCGTGGGCCCGCCCGCGCACCAGCACGCTCCAGCCCTGGCTCAGCACGTCGTCGATGCGGTCGACCTCGAAGCCGACCCGGTGACCGGACGTCTGGGCGGGCGTCGTACCGGAGTCCGTCCGGAAGACGACCGTCTCATCGACGACGCTGTAGTTCACGGGCACGACGACCGGGCCGGCGGGCGTGGTCAGCGCCAGCCGGCCCACACCGTGGGTGCCCAGCAGGTCCCGGCACTCCTGCTCGGTCAGCTCGGTGAACTCGATGTGTCGAGCGGCCCGCCCGGGGCCGGGCGGCAGGTCGACATCACCGCCGGCGAGTTCCGAGACGGTCGTACCCAGGACCCCGGCCAGCCTCAGCAGGACGCCCCGGTCCGGTGCCGCGCCGGGCTGCTCCTCCAGATACCGGAGGTAGCCGGGCGCCATCTCCGCCCGCAGCGCTGCCTCGCGCCGGGTCAGTCCCCGTTCCGTACGCCGTCGCGCGATGCGACGCCCCAGGTCGCCGCGGGGCGGCCGGTCGGCGGTTCCCTCCTTGCCACCGGGAACCGGGCCATCCTCCCGAGCGGGCTTCCCTGGACCATGGGGCACCTGGGCCGTCATGACGATCGCCGCCTTTCTCCTGCCGCCCGGCCGCTCCGGCCCCGTGGGTCGCCGGGGCCGGAGCGTTCTGGGCTCCCCTGACTCCACCCTCGTGCCCGACGCCCGACTCCGCATGGGCCGGTCGGCCCTGCCCACCGGGCCTGACGGCCCGTGCGGAGGGCCCCGGGAGGGCGGACGCTGGATACGCAGGACCTACCTCTGGAGGCCGCCGTGAACCTGTCCGTCACTCCGGGCCTGCTACGAGGGCTGCCGACCGAGCAGCGGAACCGACTGATGCGCCTTGCCCTCGATGTCAGCATCCCGCAGGGCACCCGCCTGTTCGAGGAGGGGCTGCGCGCCGACCGGTTCTGGATCGTGCGCAGCGGCAGCGTCGCCCTCGATCTGCAGGTGCCGGGGCGTCGCTCTCCGGTCGTCGAAACCCTCGGCTTCGGCGATCTCGTCGGCTGGTCCTGGCTGTTCGAGCCGTACGTCTGGCAGCTGGGCGCCGAGGCCGTGACGCCGGTGCGCGCACACGAGTTCGACGCCGTCGCCGTTCGTCTGCTGTGCGCCGCCGACCCGGAGTTCGGACGGGCGATCGAGCACTGGGTCGGGCGGGTCGTGGCCCACCGGCTACAGGTGACGAGCAACCGCCTGCTCGACCTGTACGGGCCGTACGGAGGCGGCAGCGGCAGGCTGTGAAGCGTCCGACGTCCACGGCGCTCCACGGCCGGTCGGCCGTTTCACATCCCCCGGAGGCACCGTTCTCCCAGTCCTCGGCTTCCCGGCATCCCCCTGCCGCACGGGCGCTCTCAGGGACACCCGCGCCGGCTGATCGGCCCCTCAGTCGTTGTTCGGAATCGTTGTTCGGAACCGCTGCCCAAAACCCGCCGTCCGGAACCCGCTGTCCGATTACGGCGAGTGATCATCTTTACTCTGTCAGGTCATCATGTCCACAGCGAGCCGCGGCAGAAGCACCGTCGGCCTGAGGGAAGGAAGCCATGGGGTTCCAACTGAGCAACGAGTCGGCGGCCCGCCATGAGCCGCTGGAGTCGATGAAGCTCGAACCGCTCATGACCCGGGACTACGAAAGCCGGCCCGCCCTGGTCTACGAGCGGCTGCGCCAGGCGCACGGCCCGGTCGCGCCGGTGGACCTGCTGGGGGTTCCCGTCTGGCTGGTACTGGGGTACGAGGAGGCGCTGGAGGTCCTGCGGAACGACCAGGAGTGGCCCAAGGGCCTCGGGAACTGGCGGGCGCGGGAGGAGGGGCGGATCCCTCAGGACTGGCCGCTGGCCCCGTCGCTGGACGTCAACCACATACTGATCCAGGGCGGTGAGGGATACCCGGCCCTGCGTGGTGCCTGGGACGCCGCTCTCCGGCCGTTCCAGGACCCCCGCCAGCCGCAGGCCCGACAGCTCAGGGCGAAGATCACCCGCGACGCGGACGAGCTCATCACGTTGTTCTCCCAGGGCGGCCACAGCGGCTGGGCGGATCTGTCCGCCCAGTTCGCGCGGCCGTTGCCGCTGATGGTCGCCAGTCACCTGCTCGGCTTCCCCGGCTCGCAGCACGATGACGTGCTGATGGACATGTGGCGGGTGGTTGACGCCGGCCCCGACGCCGGGCCCGCCCTGGACCGGCTGCTGGCGGCCCTGGCCGAGCTGGGTGCCTGGAAGATGAAGCAGCCGGGCGAGGACTTCCCCTCCTATCTGCTCGCCGCCCATCCCGGCCTCGGCGTCGAGGAGTTGTCCCGGGAACTGATGATGCTCGCCGGAATGACCTCGGACCACGTCGGCATCCTGATCTCCAACACGGTCGTCGAGGTGATCGGGGGGAACGCCGAGGCGCGTGCCAGCCTGTCGGCCGGAATGATGAGGGAGACCATGAACCGGGTGGTGATGCAGAAGCCCCCGCTGGTCAACTTCGTTCCGCGGTTCCCGGTGGCCGACACCCGGCTGGGCAACTACACCATCGCCGCGGGCGATCCGGTGTGGGTGTCCGTCGGCGCCGCGCACGCCGACCCGGCCTTCGCGGACAAGGTCTGTCCGGCCTCGACCATCAGCACCCGGGCGCACCTGGCCTGGGGTGCGGGGCCACGCCAGTGTCCGGCCAGGGAACTGGCCACCACCACGGCCTCGATCGGGGTGAGCCGACTGCTCGAGCGGCTGTCCGGGCTGGAGTTGTCCCTGCCCACCGACCAACTGCCGTGGCGCTCGTCCCCGTTCATGCGGGGCCTGCGCTCGCTTCCCGTCCGCTACACCCTCGCGGACAACCCCTCTCCCCGGCCTCCGGGCACTCCCCCTTATCCCGTCGTCCCTCCCCTGCCCGGCCATCCGCCGACGGTCGAGGACACCGAAAGGCCGCGGTCGTCGCTCTGGCGCTACCTTGCTGGGCTGGTCCGCGGGCGGTGACGTTCTGACGCCTGCCCGGTCGTCGGCCTCGGCGGGACCGGCCTGCGGTGCGAAGACGCTGCCACGTCCCGGAGATCGCCGGAACTTATCCGCCCGCTCGCTAGTTTCTACGTTGCTGTAGATGTTCAGCGACACCGGCCGCCGCCCTGGCGGGCCGGCCTTCGACCGACCGTATGGAGTGCTCATGGCCCTGTGGGACCGCATCAAGGAATCCGCATCGACGATGCAGACCCAGTTGGAGGCGAAGAAGAACGACCTCAAGAGCGGCTCCTTCCGCGACGCGAGCATGGCGATGTGCGCGCTCGTCGCCGCGGCCGACGGCAGCATCGACCCCGCCGAGCGCCAGCGCGTGGCCCAGCTGATCGCCACCAACGATGTGCTGCAGAACTTCGACGCCATGGACCTGCAGCGGCGCTTCGACGCGAACCTGAACAAGCTGACCGCCGACTTCGCCTTCGGCAAGGTGAGCGTGCTGCAGGAGATCGCCAAGGCCAAGAAGAAGCCCGCCGAGGCTCGCGCGGTCATCCAGATCGGCATCGTCATCGGCGGCGCCGACGGCGACTTCGACAAGACCGAACAGGCCGTCGTCCGCGAGGCGTGCTTCGCCCTCGACCTCCCGCCGCACGAGTTCGACCTCTGACCGACCCACTGCCCGCCGGCCGGGCGGCCCCTGGTACAGCCGCCCTGCCGCCGGAACCGCCGCTGCCGCCGGGGCGTTTCCTCGCGGGCGTAAGGTCGTCGAGGCCGTACACGGACGAACGGGGAGTGACGTGGCGCGGATTCTCGTCATCGGCGGCGGAATCGCCGGAACGGCGACGGCTGTGGCCCTGCGCAAGGCGGGCATCGAGGTCGCGGTGTACGAGGCGCATCCCGACTCGGCCGAGGACATCGGCGCGTTCCTCACCCTCGCGAGCAACGGCATGCGTGCCCTCGCACAGCTCGACGCGTCCGCCGCCGTCACCGCGGTCGGCTTTCCACTGGTCTCGATGCGCGTGGTCGACCACGCGGGCGCCGAGCTGGCACATGTTCCACTCGGCGAGGCCGACGACCCTCAGCTCCAGTACCGGTGCCTGCGCCGAGGTGAACTCAACGCGGCCCTGCAGGCGGAGGCCGCACGCCGCGGCATCGGCATCGTCCACGGCGCCCGGCTCTCCTCCGTCGAGGACGGCCCGGACGGCGTCACCGCGCACTTCGCCGACGGCAGCACCGCGGCCGGTGACCTGCTCGTCGGTGCCGACGGCCTCAGCTCCACCGTCCGCCGGGCGATCTCGCCCGCCACGCAACCGCGTTACACGGGCCAGCGCGTCTTCTACGGCTACACCCGGGCCGCGTCCGTGAGCGGACCGGACGCGTGCATCACCATGGTGCGGGGCCGGACGGTCCCCTTCGGCTGCGCGGTGTCACCCGGCGGAGAGGCCCACTGGTTCGCACGCGTCCCCGGTGTGCCCCTGTCCGCCGCCGAGCTCGCGCAGGGCTCGGCCGCCGGCCGACGGGACCTGCTCGTGCCGTTGCTGCGCGAGGACGCCCCCGTCGCCGCGGACGTCGTGGCGTCCACCACCGACGACATCCTGGTCACCAACGCCACCGAGATCCCGCCCGGCAGTCCCTGGCGGGCTTCCCGAACGCTGCTGATCGGCGACGCGGCCCACGCGGCCTCACCCGCGACCGGGCAAGGCGCGTCCATGGCGTTGGAGGACGCCGTCGTTCTCGCGAAGTCCCTGCGCGACGCCCCCGACACCGAGACCGCCCTCTCCTGCTACGAGTCACTGCGCCGCCCGCGCACCGAGCACAACACCACCGTCAGCGGAAACATCTCCCGCGGCACCCACACCCCCTCGCGCCCCGCGGGTGGAGCACCCCCGTCCCGGCCCGGGGACGACGACCTGAGCCGGATCCTGGAATGGGACTCCGACATCGTGGCCACGCGGCAAGCGCAGGAGAGGTAGCGGGCGGGGCGCCGACGGGGCCTACGGGACCCCCAGTTCGAAGAGCACGTATCCCGCGTACGAGCCCGACGCCACCGCCGTGATGCCCAGCAGGGTGAACAGCGTGGGCAGACCGAGGCCGCGCAGTTTGACGGCCAGGGGGATGAAGAGGGGGAAGACCGGGAGCAGGTAGCGGGAGACGTTGCCGAATATCTGCTGGCTGCCCAGGACCAGGGCGATGGTGAGGAGCGTGTAGACGACCAGAACGGCCGGCGGGCGCAGGCGGATCAGCAGCGGGATCAGCAGCGCCGCCAGGAGGACGACGGCTGCGCCGATGGTGTCCTCGAAGGGGTACGCGAAGAGGTAGTCGAAGTGGCCCACGGCCATGGAGGTGAACACGTCGACGGTTTGTTCGCCGTAGTCGAAGGTGTGTGCCCAGGCTCCCTTCTGGAGCTTGAAGTAGCCGGTCAGATCGCCCATCCGGTTGCCGACCCAGAGCAGGTAGCCGAAGAGTCCGAGCGGGGCGATCAGTATCGCGGTCCATGGGCGGGCGATGTCGTCCTGACGGCGATGGAGTGCCAGCAGCCCGGCGACGGTGAGCGCGGCGATGAGCGCGACGGCGGTGGGGCGGTTGAGGCCGGCGGCGAAGGTGAGCACGCCGGCGGTGAGCCAACGGTCGCTCATGACGGCGTGACAGGCCCAGACGGCGAGAGCGACGTAGAGGGACTCCGAATAGGCCGCCCACTCCATACCCGAGCCGGGCCAGACTGCCCACAGTCCGGCCGCGGCCAGCCCGGCCCGCCGACCGCCGAACCGGGCGGTGACGGCGTAGATGCCGAGGGCGGCGACGAACGAGGCGACGACCGAGACGAGCATGCCGGAGCCGTACAGACCGAGCCCGGTGCCTTCGGAGACGATCCGCATCGTCGCCGGGTAGAGCGGGAAGAACGCGGCCGAGTTGCCTTCGAGGGTGATGAGGCCCTGGGCGCCGGGGACCGGGACGAGAGCGGGGTCGTACCCGTGCGCGGCGATCTGCTGGTACCACCAGCCGTCCCAGCTCGCCAGCACATCCCAGGCATGGGCGCCGCCGCCGAAACGCGGGTCCCTTTTCCGGTACTCCCCCGCCGAGTTGAGCAGGTACATGAAGACGGAGAAGCCGATGAGCTTCAGTACGCCGTAAAGGGCCAGTACGGGACCGTGATGTCTGGCCCAACGGCCCAGGCGTGAACGCCAGTCGTGCCTCCAGCCGGGGGTCGGGTCGGAGGTCGGGTCGGAGGTCGAGGTGGGGCTCGGGGTGGGGCTCGGGGTGGGGCTCGGGTCGAGGGTCAGAGCGGAGGTCGGGTCGGGGCTCGAGGCGGGAGCGGGGTCGTGGGCCAGGTCGTGGGCAGGGCTGGGGTCGGAAACAACGGACTCGGAGGGGTCGGTCCCGGGGTGGATCGCCGGTGTCGTCATGGTGCGGTGCGTCCGTCCATGGCTCCCGTCCCGCGGCGACGGGCGGAGAACACCCAGGCCCGGAAGAGCAGGAAGCGCAGGAGTGTCGCGGCCAGGTTGGCGGCGACGAGCACCCCGATCTCCGTGGGGCGCGCGGGTCTCGGCGCCACCTGGTGCAGCACGGCCAGCGATCCGCTGGTGAGCGCCAGACCGACCGCGAAGACCAACAGGCCCTTGGCCTGGTGGCGCAGCGCACCGCCCCGGCCGCGCAGTCCGAAGGTGAGCCGACGGTTCGCGGCCGTGTTGGCGACCGCGCAGATCAGCAGGGCCAGCGCGTTGGCGGCCTGCGGGCCGGTCGGCGGGCGCAACAGCGCGTACAGCAGCACGTATCCGACGGTGCTCACGGCTCCCACCGCTCCGAAGCGGAGCAGTTGGCCGGCCAGACCACTGGGCGAGTGGGCGGCGACGTCGCGCCGCAGCCCGGCTGTCGGAAGTGTGCCGCGGGCCAGGGACCGGCCGATCCTGGCGATGCCGCGCAGGTCGGCCAGCGCTGTGGAGACGATGTCGACCCGGCTGTCGGGATCGTCCACCCAGTCGACCGGCACCTCGTGGATGCGCAACCCGGCCCGCTCGGCTATCACCAGCAGTTCGGTGTCGAAGAACCACCCCGAGTCCTGCACGAGGGGCAGCAGCCGTTCGGCGACATCACGTCGCACGGCCTTGAATCCGCACTGCGCGTCGGAGAAGCCCACGGCGAGGGTGGAGCGCAACAGGACGTTGTAGCAACGGGAGATGACCTCCCGTTTGGGGCCCCGCACCACTCGGGCACCACGGGCCAGGCGGGTGCCGATCGCGATGTCGGAGTGGCCGGAGATCAGCGGGGCGACCAGCGGAAGCAGCGCCGTCAGATCGGTCGACAGGTCCACGTCCACGTATGCGAGCACCGGTGCCCGCGACCCCGACCACGCCGCGTGCAGCGCACCGCCGCGTCCCTTCTCGGCCAGCCGCAGCCACTGCGCTTCCGGTAACTCGGCGGCCAGCCGGGCAGCGATCCGCGGGGTGTCGTCGGTGCTGGCGTTGTCCGCGACAGTGATCCGGAACGGGTACGGGAAGGTCTCGCGCAGATGTGCGTGGAGCCGCCGCACACTCGCTTCCAGTTCGGCCTCCTCGTTGAACACCGGGACCACCACGTCCAGTACGGGCTCCCGGTGGTGCGCCGACACCGGTGTGCGGAGCGGCAGTCGGTCCAGCGGGGAGGTGGTCGAGGGGTCCCTCGGTTCATCCGGATGAACCGGATGATCCATGGAATGGCCCTTCAGTGCGGCCGTCCCGATTTTTGTCACGATGTGTCCGTGTCTGTGTTCTGTCGCAGAGCACGCCGACATCACGCGCGGCGAAGGTGCGACCAACGGTCAGGGGTCAGGGGTCAGTAGTTACGAGGCTCCGGTCACGGCTTTTTCGGTGTCTGTCACGGCTTTCCTGGTGTCTGTCGTGGCTTGTCGTGGTCGGTCAGAGAAAGCGTGGAGGCCCCCTATCCGGTATCGGCCGAGCCTTCGGTCGCCGACGAGTCGACGTTCGAAGGCATGGTCGCCGGTGCGGACGGACCGAGCGTCGCCCTCGAGTCCAGGGTCGGCGGCGGGGTGTTGGTGGTCGCGGGGGCGCTCGGGCCGGAGGGCACCGTGACCGAACTTCCGGTCACGGTCGGCGCCCCGGACGGGCCGACGGTCCCTTCGGTGGTCGCGGTCGCTTCGGCGGTTCCGGTGGGGGGTGCGGCGGTCGAGGACCGGGACGCCTCCGGCGCCTGAGTCGGAGTCGTGGTCGGTGGGGCCGGGCTCATCGCGGGCCGGGGAAGGGGAGCCTGCGGCCTGTTCTCGACGGGGCCGGGGGGCAGCAGGAAGAAGCCGATGCCGAGTCCGGCGACGACCAGGGCGCACCCGACGACCCGCTGTGCCACGCGGGCCCGATGCCGGGACCGCACTTTGGACCGGAGGCGTTGTCGGTGCCGCGACTCGAAGGGGGCGCGTTCCTGGGTGTCGCGCATCATCCGCGACAACTCCCTCTCGAAGTGATCCATGACCTCCCCTTCATCCCACCGGCTCGATGACATCCGCCAAAATCCGACGCAGCCGCGCCACACCACGTGACGCATGGGATCGGGCCGTGCCCACAGGGCACCCCAACACCTCGGCGACCTGCTTCTCCGACAGGTCCTGGTAGTAACGCAGCACCACCGCGGCTCGTTGCCGCGGCGGCAACTGGGCCAGTGCGGCTTCCAGCCGGGAGCGCTCCACCACGGCGGCGGAGACGTCCTCCGTCTCCGCCAGGTCGGGCAGTTGCTCCACCGGGCGCTCACCCCACCAGCGCCGTCCCGCCGAGCGCGCCGCGGCTCGTGCCAGCACCTTGCGCAGGTACGCCTCCGGCGCCTCCTCGGCGATCTTGGGCCAGACGAACCAGAGCTTGACCAGAGCCTCTTGGAGCAGGTCCTCGGCGCGGTGCCGATCGCCTCCCACGAGGAGACGGGCGAGGTGCAGCAACGCCGACCAGCGGGCCGCCACGAACCCGTCGAACCCCTCGGCTCGACTCTGCTCCATCCGCACCGTCCCCGTTCCGGCCAGCCCCTTACATCTAGGGAAAGGCGGTGGCTCCCCCGCCACGATGCACTCCGTCCCTATGATCCAGATCACACTGCGTTGCGGACAGGGCCGGGTCAGGCCTCAGTGTCCGCTCTTCCCACCCTCGACAGGGCACAGACGAACTTCTCCCGGACCGCACGCAACCGCCGTGGTGGCACCCCGGTGGCGGTTGCGTCCAGGAGGGAACTGGTTGATCTGGCTGGTGACGGAGAACGTCAGCGAGCGGCGGCGGCCGTCCGGTGGTGCGGCCACCAGTGGGGTGTGCGGGCACCAGTGGGGTGTGGCCGGGGGGAAGGAACCGGTGTGGCTCAGCAGCCGTGTACGGTCCGGTCCGCGTGGTGCCCGCCGCCCGGACACCCGGGCGGCGTCCCGAGCTGTCGCCTCAGCCGTCCAGTGTCGTACGGACCACCGCCTTGGCCTCCTCCTGCACCTGGGCAAGGTGGTCGGGGCCGAGGAACGACTCGGCGTAGATCTTGTAGACGTCCTCGGTGCCCGAGGGACGTGCCGCGAACCAGGCGTTGGCCGTGGTCACCTTGATGCCGCCGATGGGTGCCTGGTTGCCGGGGGCCTCGGTGAGCACGGCGGTGACCGGCTCGCCTGCCAGGGTGTCCGCGCTGACCTGGGCGGGCGAGAGCTTGCCGAGCAGGGCCTTCTCCTCGCGCGTGGCCGGTGCGTCGATGCGGGCGTACGCGGGTTCGCCGAAGCGGGAGGTGAGCGCCGCGTAGTGCTCCGACGGGGTCTTTGCGGTGACCGCCGTGATCTCGCTGGCGAGCAGCGCCAGGATGATGCCGTCCTTGTCGGTGGTCCACACCGAGCCGTCCCGGCGCAGGAACGACGCGCCGGCCGACTCCTCGCCGCCGAACCCGAGCGATCCGTCGACCAGCCCGTCCACGAACCATTTGAACCCGACCGGCACCTCGACCAGCCGTCGCCCCAGGTCGGCGGCGACCCGGTCGATCATCCCGGACGACACCAGCGTCTTGCCGACGCCCGCGTCGGCGGGCCAGCCCTTGCGGTGGGAGTAGAGGTAGGAGATGGCTGTGGCCAGGTAGTGGTTGGGGTTCATCAGCCCCGCGTCGGGCGTGACGATGCCGTGCCGGTCGGCGTCGGCGTCGTTGCCGGTGGCGATCTGGAAACGGTCGCGCTGCTCGATGAGGGAGGCCATGGCGTACGGCGACGAGCAGTCCATACGGATCTTGCCGTCCCAGTCCAGCGTCATGAACCGCCAGGTCGGGTCGGCGAGCGGGTTGACCACGGTCAGGTCGAGCCCGTGCTCCTCGGCGATCCGGCCCCAGTAGGCGACCGAGGCCCCGCCCAGCGGGTCGGCGCCGATACGGACGCCCGCCGCGCGGATCGCCTCCAGGTCCAGGACGCTGGGCAGGTCGGCGACGTACGTGCCGAGGAAGTCGTAGCGCCCCGTGCCCTCGGCGGCGAGCGCCCGGGTGTAGGGGATGCGGCGGACGTCCTTGAGGCCGGCCGCGATGATCTCGTTGGCCCGGTCCTGGATCCAGGATGTCGCCCGGGAGGCGGCCGGGCCGCCGTTCGGCGGGTTGTACTTGAACCCTCCGTCGGCGGGCGGGTTGTGGGACGGGGTGACGACGACCCCGTCCGCGAGGCCCGTGGTCCGTCCGCGGTTGTGGGTGAGGATGGCGTGCGAGACCGCCGGGGTGGGTGTGTAGCCGTCCGCGCTGTCGATGAGTACGGTCACCTCGTTGGCCGCGAACACCTCCAGGGCGGTGACTTTCGCCGGTTCCGACAGGGCGTGGGTGTCGGCTCCCAGGAACAGTGGACCGTCGGTGCCCTGTCCGGCGCGGTACTCGCAGATGGCCTGGCTGGTCGCCGCGATGTGGGCCTCGTTGAACGAGGTCGTCAGTGACGATCCGCGGTGTCCGGACGTCCCGAACGCGACGCGCTGTCCCGGCTCGGCCGGATCGGGGTGCAACGCGTAGTACATCGTGACCAGTTGCGCCACATCCACGAGGTCCTCCGGACCCGCCGGCCTGCCCGCTCGCTCGTGCTGCATGCCCGCTCCCACAGATCGTTCGGCCTACGGTGACGCCCCCATCCTTCCTCGTCACGGCAGTGTCGCGCGAGTCCGCCCCCGCACACCGCCCGAACCGCCCGAACCGTGCGAAGGGCTGCGGGTCCCGGTCATCGGCGGGCCGCCGGTGGATCGCGCCGACCGGACCACGAGCGCCCGGGGTCGTTCCCCGACACGAGGAGGACGGGCGCTGACGGGTCCGACCCAGGGCGACTCCCCCGCCGAGCGCCACGAGCCCACCTGGTCCGGCCGCCGCACCGCCGCCCGGCTCGACGGGCTCGGCCACCGCGTACGGCGCCGGACCGACCCCGCGCGCGAGGTTTGATCCGCGCTGAGGCGTGTACGCGGAGGACATGGCCCAGTCGACACGAGAGACAGAGCGAAAGTACGAAGCCCCGACGGCCGACGACACCTCCTGGCTGCCGGACCTCGCCGGCGTGGGCGGCATCGCGTCCGTCGCGGACCGAGGCACCGACGACCTCGACGCCGTGTACTACGACACCGTGGACCTGCGTCTGACCGGCGCCTCGGCCACCCTGCGCCGCAGGACGGGCGGGGCCGACGCGGGCTGGCATCTGAAGCTGCCGCTGTCGGGCGACAGCCGGGAGGAAGTGCGCGTCCCGCTGTCCGACACGATTCCGGACGATCTGCGTGACCTGGTGATCTCACGGACCCGGGGCGCGGAGCTGCGGCCGGTCGTGCGTCTGCGCACCGAGCGTCACAAGCACGAACTCGTCGACACCGACGGCAACGCGCTGGCCGAGTTGAGTATCGACGCGGTCGAGGCGGAGTCCCTGCTCCCCGGCGCCACGCGCGCGTCATGGACGGAGCTGGAGGTCGAACTCGCCGAGGACGCCGACCCCGGGCTGCTGAGGGCCGTGGACAAGGCGCTGCGCGAGGGCGACGTCGAGCGGCTGTCGGCGCCGTCCAAGCTCGCCCGGGCGCTGGAGGAGACGGCGGTGAGCGCGTCCCGCCTGCCGGGCGCACGTGCCGAGAGGGTGGTCGAAGGCTCAGCCGGCGACCTGCTCCTCGGATACGTGGAGAACCAGGTGCGGACCGTGGTGGACCTCGATCCCGCGGTGCGCCGGAACGTGCCGGACTCGGTGCACCAGATGCGGGTCGCCTGCCGTCGGCTACGGAGCGTGCTGCGGTCCTACCGTTCGGTCCTGGACCGCGAGGCGACCGACCCGGTCCGCGAGGAGCTCAGATGGCTGGCCGGTGAACTGAGTGTGGAACGCGACCACGAGGTGCTTCAAAAAAGGCTCAGTTCCGGTGTCGAGGCCCTCCCGCGGGAACTCGTCATGGGCCCGGTCACCGCCCGGCTCCAGGCGTGGCACGTGACCAAGGACTCCGAGGCCCGCACCCGCACCCAGGAGGCCTTGGCGTCGCCGCGCTATGTGGCCCTGCTGGACTCACTCGCCGACCTGGTCGCACAGCCTCCACTGCGGCGCAAGGCCGCGAGGGAACCGAAGGCCGTGACGGCCAAGGCGGTCCTCAAGGAGTACGACCGGTTCGCCGGCCGTGTCCGAGCGGCTCTGGAGCTGTCACCCGGGACGGACCGGGACAAGGCGCTCCATCAGGCGCGCAAGGCGGCCAAAAAGGCCCGGTACGTGACGGAGCCGGCCCGTGCCTCGCTCGGCAAGCCCGCCCAGCGTCTCGGGAAGCGCGTCAAGGCCGTCCAGAAAGTCCTCGGGGACCACCAGGACAGTGTGGTGGCACGGGACGAGCTGCGCCGTCTGGCGGGTGCGGCGGGCACGGTGGGGGAGGCGAGCTTCACCTGGGGGCTCCTGTACGGCCGGGAACAGGTGTCGGCCCGCGAGCGGCAGCGTGAGCTGCCGGGGGTGTGGGCCCGCGCGTCGGACCCCGCGCTGCGCAAGGCCCTCAAGGACTGACGGTCGGCCGGACTCCCCTCAAAGGCTGACCGTCGGCCGTACCTACTGTCCTCAGGGGCTGACGGTCGGCCGGACTCATCCCTGCTCCGCGGGCCCGCGCCGTGGCTGGTCGCCGGCTTGCGACACTCACCGGTGGAGAGGGGGTACGGGAGTGGCGCGTTCGCCCGTGTGAGCGCCTTGAGTGGTGGGATCTCCGGGGGTGACTGACGGTGGATCACGTCGAGGCCGGGTCAGTCCAGCTGACGCGACGCCAGCTGCCCGGGCCGAGACGGAAGGAACTCGGGATGCGCTCCACACGCACGTTCCTGGCCATCGCGGCCGCCTCCGCCGTCCTTGCGATCGCCACACCCGGCGCCTACGCGGGCGACAGCGACTGGGACCACGAGGAATCTTCCTACGGCAAGGAAGACTCTTCCTACAGTAAGGAGCACGACAAGGACAGCAGCCACGACGCGCCACACGGCGGGATGCACACAGGTGGCGGCGCGCTCACCGCGGTGAGCGACGGCGAGTGGGGCGCCGCGAAGGACCCGAAGTACGACCCGGAGACGTACAAGGACGAGGGGTACGAGAAGGACAAGAAAGACGGGTACGAGAAGGAGTCGTACGGCGATGACCACGAGAAGAGCGAGAAGGGCGAGAAGGGCTCCTACGGCGACCACGAGAAGCCCAGCGGCGGGATGCACACCGGGGGCGGCGCGCTCGCCTCGCCCGGCATGACCGCGGGCGGCCTGGCCGTCCTGGGCGTCGCCGCGACCGGTCTGTACGCGGCCCGCCGCAACAGGTCGGCCGCAAGCACGGCTTGAGCCATGCCCGACGCGATAGCAACCGCGGCCGCCGCCGCCGCACCGCACGGCGGCGGCCCGGCCTGCGCTCCCTTTCCCCTCTGCCTCGCCTTCCCCTCTGCCTCGCTTTGCCCTTCCCCTCGCTTTGCCCTTCCCTCTCCTTCCCTCTCCTTCCCTTTCCTGGTGGTCTTCGCCCACCTCGTCCGACCGTCCGAGGTGGGCGTCCGACCCTGACATGTGTCAGGCACCGGCGGGCGGTTTCGTCTCGTAGGGTCACCGGACGAGCGGTGGCCGGCGCGCAGTCGGCGTACGTCGCTCGTCCAGCACACCGCCGACACGGGAAAGAGGGCTCATGAGCCGCCGATCACTCACGACTCTGCTGGCCACGGGGGGTGCCGCCGCGGTGCTGGCGCTCACTCAGGTCTCCGCTTACGCCGCCCCGGTCCAGGGCGGCAACTACGGGGCGTACGCGATGGAGGGCCAGTACCCCACCGTCTCCAGCTGTTCGGGCACGTTCCAGCAGGTCGGTGCCACGCGCTACGCCCAGGGGATGGCCCTGAAGTACTTCTATTCCGCCAAGTGCGGGTCGTTCGCCCGGATCGAGAACTCCCGGGCCAACTGCGCCGCTGTGCTGGAGCGGTCGAACTCCGGCACGGGGCGCGTCGACGGATGGGTGTCCGAGACCGTCGACGCGGGCATCAACTACGCCTACACGAAGATCGGCAACAACCTCAACGGCCGCGTCTCGCGGGCCCTGCTTGCCTGTGACGCCCAGGAGCTGGCCTCCACCAGCTGGTACTGACACCCCGCCGGTCAGGGGACTGGCATCTCCGCGACGGTGCACCGCCCGGTGGGGCGGTGCACCGTCGCCTCGTGTCGCGTCCCCTGTTGCGCCGGGTCAGTCGCGCCAGGTCAGAGGCGCTGCCACAGAGCGGGCGTGGCGGCCGGCTGCAACACGCCCTGCGCCTGGTGGCTCTGCAGACACAGATAGGTGACACCGTCGTACGTGACCTGCGCCCCGACGTCGTAGACCCGGCCGCTCACCCAGGAACTGGTCGGATCGACGGGGGTCGCGGGGGTCTCGGTCTGCGCCGCGTTGGTCTTCAGAACGAGTCCGTAGGTACTGAGCACCGGGTTGATGGGCTGGTAGAAGGTGGTGCCACCCCTCGTGCAGTCGCCGGAGCCGCCTGAGGTGACACCCTGCGCCTGCGCGCCCGAGAGGTAGGGGCCGCCCGAGTCGCCCGGCTCGGCACACACCGTCGTGCGCGTCACGCCGTCGACGGTGCCTTCCGAGTAGGTGACGCTGGTGTCGTGCTGCTCGATGGTGCCGCAGTGCCAGCCGGTGGTCGACCCGGAGCGGCAGATCGCTGCACCGACCAGGGCCTGCGTCGAGCCGGCGACCTGAACGTCCTGGTCCCCCTCGCCCTTGACGGCGGCCGTCGCGGTCCAGTCGCTGTTGGCGCCCACCCACGACATGTCGTGTCCGGGGAAGACGGAGGCCTGGAAGGTGCCTTGGGCCACCATGTTGAAGCCGGTGGTCGTGTCCCCCGCCTTGCCGCAGTGCCCCGCGCTGGCGAAGCCCTGCTGGTCCGCCTTGGTGACGGCGAAACCGACGGAGCAACGGGCGGTGTTCTCGATGTAGTAGGCGTCGCCGCCGCGGATGTCGTACAGGGCGCGCGGCCGGTCCGCCGACACCCTCACTTTCACCAGCTTGCTGTCGACTCCGGCGGCGGCGACGAGGGCGTCCGCGGCGGCCCGGCTCGTGGCCTGGAGCGTCACGTGGTTGGTGCGCACGTCGACGTAGCGGACGGGTACTTCCGGCACGGTGGTGGTCGTCGTGGCGGAGTCCAGTTTCGCCTTGGCCGCTTTGAGGTCCGCCAGACCGGTCCGGACGATCGAGGCCCTCGCTCCGTCGGCCACGATGGCGGGCGCGTCGGCGACGTCGGTGGTCGCGACGGTGAGGTCGGCGGAGGTCGCGCCGCTCACCCAGGCGCCGGCGAAGCGCTTGCCCAGGGCGATCTGCAGTCGGCCCGCGCGCGTCCCCGCCTCGGCCTCGTTCTCCAGCCGCGTCCTGGCCTGAGCGTTCGTCAGCCCCAGATCGCGTCGCAGCGCGCGCAGCATCGCGGTCGACGGGGTGCCGGCCCCGAGCGTTCTCGCGGCCGAAGGGCCGTCCGCCGGTACGGGGGGTGCGGCCGCCGCGGCCCCGGGCAGTGCCGTCAGCACCAGGGCACCGAGCGCGGTCATGGCGGCGCAGGCCGCGCCGATGTGTCTGTGGGCCATGCATCTCTCCTAGGTCTCAGGGAAAAGCACCTCGAATCAGTACCTTTTGCCGCGAGTCGCACAGAAGATGTCCCGCGTCCGCCGGTTCCGGCGTATCGGACGACATGAGGGAGCCGCCCGGCGGAACAGGGGACACGTCACCCGGGCTGGTCCGGGGGTGCGATGACCGAGGCGATCGTTATGATGGCGCGTATCGATCAAACGAACAGTCACACGCTCGGGAGGCCTCGTGCGGGAGCCGGTGGATCGTCGGCATCAGCGGATCATCGCCGCCGTGGAGTCACGGGGCACCGCGCGGGTGCAGGATCTCGCGGCCGAGCTCCAGGTGTCGGTGGTGACGATACGCCGGGACGTGGAGGAGCTGGCCCGCGAGGGCAGGGTCCGCCGCGGCCACGGCGTCGTCCACTCGACCCTGCCCACGCAGGAACTGCCCGGCAGCGGCACCGCGGGCCCGGACGGGGACATGGTGGCGGTCGTGGTGCCGGAGCGGCACTCGTACCTGTACGAGACCCTGCACGGCGCGCGTACGGTGCTCGAGGAAGCCGGCCTGCGTATCGCGCTGCGCATCGCGCCCCAGGTCGCCGGGGCGGAGCGCCCGCTGGTGGAGCGGGCGCTCGCGGACGGTGCGCGGGGTCTGCTGCTGGCGCCCCGATGGCGCAGCCCGGCCGTCGAGGAGGCCGACTACGGATGGCTCGCGGCGCTGCGGGTGCCGGCGGTGCTGATGGAGCGGCGACCGCGTCGCGGCAGCGCGCTGCACGCGCTCGACTCGGTGTGTTCGGACCACTGGTACGGCGCGCATCTCGCGGTGGAGCACCTGGTGGGGCTCGGCCACCGGCGGATCGTGTTCGCGACACGGGACGACAGTCCCACCGCGCGCAGTCTGCGGGCCTCCTTCGCCCAGATCGCCGCGGAGCATCCTCTGGTGGAGGAGTGGGCGTGGACCCTGAGTTCGCCGGGGGCCGGCAAGGACGGGCCGTACGCGGCGCACGAGACGGCGGACGTGCCGACGCTGCTGCACGAGCTGGGTGCGACGGCGACGGTGCTGCACAGCGACGTGGACGCGCTGATGGTCGTTCAGCGGCTCGCGGAGAGCGGTGTCCGGGTGCCGGAGGACTGCTCGGTCGTGGCGTACGACGACGTGCTCGCCAGACTGGGCACCATCCCGCTCACCGCGGTGGCACCACCGAAGGCGGAGGTCGGGCGGGTGGCGGCGGAGCTGTTGCTGCACCGTCTGCAGGACGGGCACGGCTCCGGGCCCCGGGCGGTGCGCCGCACCGAGTTGTTGCCGTCGCTGACGGTGCGGGGTTCGACGCGTAATCCGGTCGTCCCGTAGCGCTGACGGGGCGGGGTCCGACCCCGTCTTCCGGTCATCCTGTGGCAACGAGCGTTTGACCGATTTATTTTCTTCTGATCGATCTCTTGACCGTTTGTGGTCGGCCCATTGAGGATTCCCGTGTCTCGAACCGTCGTGTCCACAAAACACGCAGAGCCGCGGGAGGCACCATGCCCGGCCGGCCCAGCCGCCGGTCCGTGCTCGCCGCGACGGCCGCCGTACCACTGTCAGGAGCCGTGAGCGCCTGCAGCGGAACGTCGGATTCGTCGTCGCGCAGCACGGGCAAGACCACGCGCGTCACTTTCTGGTCCGCCCTGCGCGGCAGCCAGGAGGTGGTCGACGCCTTCAACAAGACCCACGACCGCATCCAGGTCGACTTCCAGCAGATACCCTCCGGAACCCAGGGCGGCTACGCGAAACTCAGCAACGCGGCCCGGGCCGGCAACGCCCCCGACGTCGCCACCATCGAGTATCCGCAGATCCCCGGGTTCGCCATCGACGGCGTCGCCCGCGACATCACCGACCTGGTCAGCGACCGTCTGCGGCGCAAACTGCTGCCGCAGGCGCTCGGGTTGACCACCTTCCAGGGGAAGGTGTTCAGCGTCCCGCTGGACGTCGAGCCCATGGTGATGCACTACCGCGCCGACCTGTTCGACCGCTTCGGCCTCCAGGTCCCCAGCACCTGGGAGGAGTTCGCCGAACAGGCCCGCACGGTACACCGCAAGGCGTCCGGCCGGCGGCTGGTGCTCTTCCCCACGGACGGGGGCACCCAATTCGCCTGCTACTCCTGGCAGGCGGGCGCACGGTGGTTCGACACCGGCAAGGGGGCCTGGAACGTCTCCCTCGCCGACGCGCACACCCGGCGCGTGGCCGCTTACTGGCAACAACTCATCGATCGCGACGACGTGTTCATGAACGCCGTCGAGAGCAGACAGTACGACGCGCAGATCGCCGACGGGCTGCTACTGACCCGGCTCAGCGGCGCCTGGGACGCCGGTGCGCAGATGAAAAAGTTCCCGGATCAGAAAGGCCAGTGGCGGATCGCGCCCCTGCCGCAGTGGGACACCGAGCGTCCGCACGTCGGCACGCACGGCGGCTCCACGTTCGCCATCACCAAGGACAGCCGGGTGCCCGAGGCCGCGATGGAGTTCATCGAGTGGCAGGTGTCCCACCCGGACTCCCTGCGCGCCCGCCTCTCCAGCGGCACCAGCAGCCAGTACCCGGCCGCCTCCGCGCTCGTCGCCGTCGGCCGCGAGGCGTTCGACCGCTCCTACTACGGCGGCCAGGACATCTACGCCCTGTATCAGCGGGAGGCCGAGAAGATCCGGGACGGCTGGGTGTGGGGGCCGCGGATGACCGCCACGCTGCGGGTCATGCAGGACAACTTCGCCCGCGTGAGCGGCGGCCAGGGCTCCGTCATCGACTCCGTGCGCGCGGCGCAGGACGGCACCATGCCCGACCTCAAGGCCCTGGGCCTGTCCACCACCCAGCACAGCACCTGAGCCGCCCGAAAGGCAGGTGAACTCCCTTATGACCGCAACCACCCAGACCCCGATGCCGGCCACCGCACGGCCGACCGCCGCACCGGGCTCCGACCGCCGCGCCCGCAAGGCGGCCCAACGCCGCCGGCTCACCGCGTGCGGCGTGCTGATGACGCCGTTCTTCGCCCTGCTCGTCTCCGTCTTCCTGATCCCCGTCGGCACCGCCGTGTACCTCAGCTTCTTCAGCGACGACCAGCCCGGCCTCGGCTTCGGCCCCGAACACAGCGTCTTCGTGGGCCTGCGCAGCTACGTGGCCGTTCTGACCGACCCGACGTTCCTCGGCGGCCTCGGCACCGTCGTCCTGTACTGCCTGCTCTACATCCCGCTCATGGTCGTCGGCGCGCTCGCCCTGGCCCTGTTGCTGGACTCCGGTGTCGTGAAGCTGCGCGCCTGGGCGCAGTTGGCGCTGTTCCTGCCGCACGCGGTGCCCGGGATCATCGCGGCCCTGATCTGGCTGTACCTCTACACGCCCGGTATCAGCCCGATCATCGACCTGTTCTCCCAGGCCGACATCACGATCGACTTCCTCGGCGTGCACACCGTGATCCCGTCCATCGTGAACATCGCCCTGTGGAGCAACCTCGGCTACAACATGGTGGTCTTCTACGCCGCGCTGCAGGCCGTGCCCCGCGAGGTGATCGAGGCCTCCGTGGTCGACGGCGCCGGGCCGGTGCGGACGGCCTTGCAGGTCAAGACACCACTGGTACGCGCCTCCATCGTGATGGTCGCGATGTTCACCCTCATCTGGGCGCTGCAGTTGTTCACCGAACCGGTGCTGCTCAGCCAGTCCTCACCGATGATCAACTCACGGTTCTCGCCGAGCATGTACATCTACGACGCGGCGTTCACCCGCAACAACTACAGCCTGGCGGCGGCCGCCTCGGTCATCCTGCTGCTGTGCACGATCGCCCTGTCCTACGGCGTCACCCGCTGGACCAGCCGAGCCGACGCCCAGGAGGTCCGATGAGCGCCACCGACAGCACCCTGCTGCGCCCCCGACTGCTCGGCCGTACGACGGTCAACGCCGTCGTCGTCATCTCCGTCCTCTACACCCTGCTGCCCGTGCTGTGGCTGGTGCTCGCCTCGGCGAAGAGCCGCGACGGGCTGTTCGGCAGCGATATTCTGTCGCTGCACGACTTCTCCTTCGCGCAGAACCTGCGTGATCTGTTCGCCATGGACGACGGCCAGTACGGGCGCTGGTACCTCAACAGCCTGCTCTACGCGGTGCTGGGCGCCGGGATCGGCGCGCTGGTGAGCGTCGCCTGCGGTTACGCCTTCGACAAGTACCGCTTCCAGCACAAGGAGAAGCTGTTCGGCCTGGTCCTCGCGGCGGTGATGGTCCCGCAGACCGTGCTGGCGCTGCCGCTGTACCTGATGGCCTCGAAGACCGGGCTGGTCAACACCTTCTGGGCGGTGTTCATCCCCGTGCTGTTCAACCCGTTCGGCGTCTACCTCGGCCGGATCTTCAGCCAGGGCTATGTCCCCGACGAGGTGCTGGAGGCGGCCCGCATGGACGGCGCGGGCGAGCTGACCGCTTACGTGCGGGTGGCGCTGCGGATGCTCGGGCCCGGGCTGGTGACGGTGTTCCTGTTCCAGCTGACCGCGATCTGGAACAACTTCTTCCTGCCCATGGTGATGCTGTCCAACCAGGACCTGTATCCCGTGAGCCTCGGCCTGTACCAGTGGAACAGTTCGGCGTCCGTGTCGCCCGAGTACTATCCGGTGGTGATCATGGGTTCGCTGCTCGCCGTCCTGCCGCTGATTCTCGCGTTCATGCTGCTCCAGCGCTTCTGGCGCGGGGGCCTGACCGCCGGAGCCGTCAAGTGACCGCGCCCCGGCCCCGGGCCGCGGTGGCCATGGCCCAGGACGCCGCCCGGGCCGTCCTCGACCCCGCCTCGCTCGACGCCCTCCGCGAGATCTGCGCCCTCGCCCCGCTCCCGGCCCTCGACGACCTCACCGCCCCGCGGGCCCGTGACGTGCTGGCCGATGTGGAGGTGCTGGTCACCGGCTGGGGCTGCCCGCCGTTGGACGCGCGGGTGCTGCGGGACGCCCCCCGGTTGCGGGCCGTGGTGCACACCGCGGGCAGCGTGCGCGGGTTCGTCACCGACGCGTGCTGGGAGCGCGGCATCGAGGTGTCCTCCGCCGCCGCCGCCAACGCCGTACCGGTGGCCGAGTACGCCCTCGCGATGATCCTGCTCACCGGCAAGCACGTCCTGGAACGGGCCCGCGACTACCAGGCGTCCCGGCAGCGCGACAACTGGCTGGACACGTCCCACACCGTCGGCAACTACCGCCGCACCGTAGGCATCCTGTCCGCGTCGCTCATCGGCCGCCGCGTCGTCGAGCTGCTCCGCCCGCACGACATCGAGGTGCTGCTGCACGACCCGTACGTCTCGGACGCGGACGCCGCCGAACTCGGCGTCGAGCGCGTGGAGTTGGCGGAGCTGTTCGCCCGCTGCGACACCGTCAGCGTGCACACCCCGCTGCTGCCCGCGACGCGCGGACTGGTGAGCCGTACGCTGATCGACTCCATGCCCGCCGGCGCGGCGCTGATCAACACCGCGCGGGGTGCGGTCGTCGATCAGGAGGCGCTCACCGACGCCGTCCTGACGGGCCGCATCCGGGCCGTCCTCGATGTCACCGATCCCGAAGTTCTTCCGCCCGAGCACCCGTTGTGGCGCTGCGAGAACGCGCTCATCACCCCGCACCTGGCCGGGTCCCAGGGCAACGAGTGGCGCCGGCTGGCCGACCACGCGCTCGCCGAGATCACCCGATGGGCCTCCGGTGACGGGTTCCTGCACCCCGTACGACGCGAAAGGCTGGCCTTCCTCGCATGAGCATCCCGTTCGAACTGCCTGCGGACGACCGCGAGTCGAGCCCGTACACCGGCTACACCCGGGCCCACTGGGAAGCGGTGGCCGACGGATTGCTGACGGCGGCGTGGCGCTGGAGCACCCCCGGCGGCGCGCTGCTGGACCTGCCCGGGCGGCCCTCACGGTCGGGCGTGCGCTCCGACGGGCTGGAAGGGTACGCCCGGACGTTCCTCGCCGCCGCGTTCCGGGTGGCCGGTGCGGACGGGGACGATCCGCACGGCTGGCTCGACCGCTACGCGCAGGGCCTCGCCGCGGGCACCCGCACCCCCGGCCGCGACGACACCGAGTCCTGGCCGCTGATCCTCGATCACCACGTCCAGGGCCAGCCCATGGTCGAGTCGGCGTCGGTCGCGCTCGGGCTGCGGCTGACGGCGCCCTGGCTGTGGAAGCACCTCGACGACGGCGTACGCGACCGGACCGAGGAGTGGCTGCGCGGGGCGCTGCGGCACACGCCCGCGCCGAACAACTGGTACCTGTTCCCCTTCACGGTGGCCGGGTTCCTGGAGTCCGTGGGCCGGGGCGACGCCCGGACGGCCGCGGTGCGAGAGCGTGCGCTGGAGCTGATGGAGACCTGGTACCGGGGCGAGGGCTGGTACGCCGACGGCGACGGGCGTGCCTTCGACCACTACAACGGCTGGGCCCTGCACCTGTACCCGGCGCTCGACGCCCACCTCGGCGGCGACACGGAACTGGCCGCCCGCTACGGCCCGCGGCTGCGCGCCCATCTGGAGGGCTTCGCGCTGACGTTCGGCGGGGACGGGGCACCGCTGCACTTCGGCCGTTCTCTGACGTATCGCTTCGCCGCGTCGGCCGCCGTCGGCCTGGGTGCCCTGACCGGCGACACGCCCCTGTCCCCCGGCACCTCCCGGCGGCTGGCGAGCGGCAGCCTGCGCTACTTCCTCGACCGAGGCGCGCTGACCGACGACGGGCTGCTGAGTCTGGGCTGGTTCGGCCCGCACGAGGCGACGCTGCAGTCGTACTCGGGTCCGGCGTCCCCGTACTGGGCGTCGAAGGCGTTCGTGTCGCTGCTCGCGCCCGCCGGCCATCCGCTGTGGACGGCCCGCGAGGAGGCCGCGCCGGTCGAGGAGGCCGACCGGGTGCTCGCCCTGCCGGCACCGGGGCTGCTCGTACAGACGACACGCCGGGACGGGATCGTACGGCTGCACAACCACGGCAGCGACCATGTGCGCCCGCACGAGGGGGAGGCACCTCAGGGCGACGACCCGCACTACGGACGCCAGGCGTATTCGACCCGGACCGGGCCGACCGCGGCCGGGAACCTCGCCGACAACCACCTCGGCGTGGAGGTGGACGGGCTGAGCAGCGTCCGACGGCGGATCCATCCCCTCGGTGCGGGACACGGCGACGGCTGGGGGTGGGCGGCCTCCTGGCACCGGCCCGTGTTCGCCGGCGGGCCGCCGATGGTGCCGGGGCTGCGGGTGGAGAGCGTGACGGTCGCGCACGGGCGGTACGAGCTGCGGGTGCACCGGGTGGTCGGGGCGCCGGCCGGCGCCCGCGTCACCCAGACCGGGTGGGCGGTCGGCCCCGAGGAGGAGCTGGTCTCGACGCTGTACGGGCTGCATGGGTGGAGCGGTCCCGCCGAGTCGGCCCGTGCGCCGCAGGGCACCGCCTACACGCGCTGGGCGCGGCTGCCGCGGCTGGTGGGACAGGCCGGGGGCACCTCGGTGCATGTCTGCCTGGCGCTGCTGACCGGTGAGGAGGCACCCGCCGAACTGTCCGAGGCCGTCGGACCCGTGGTGGTCGACGGGGCCGAGGTCGAGGTGGTGTGGGGCGAGAGCGGGATGCGCACACGGATCGCGTTCGATCCGGTCCGGGTGTCGCACGAGCCGGGATAGGGGACCGGTCCGCCGTGTACCTCGCATGAACGTGGGCCCAGGAGGATCTCCTCCCGGGCCCACCGGCTTGGTGTGTGTTCATCCGGGGCGGCGGAGCCGGGTCCGTCGTCCGTTCAGGCGGTGCCCACAGGAATGCGGCTCTTCGGCGCGTTCTTTGTCACCTGGTTACACGGAAACAGCGGGACCCCCGTCCGATGGACGGAGACCCCGCCGGGATTCCTCATGTTCCATGGATGATGCGCCATGGATGATCATCCATGAATACCGCTCAGTGCTTGAAGGTGTCCTTCGCCTTCTCCTTGGCCTGACGCGCGTCGCCCTTCGACTGACCGGCCCGGCCCTCGGCTTCCATCCGCTCGTTGCCCACGGCGCGGCCGATAGCCTCCTTGACTTTTCCCTTGGCCTGTTCCTTCTTGCCCTTGGCCTTCTGGTCTCCGGCCACGTTCATCACTCCAAGTCGTGCTCGACTTCGATGTGCACCTCGGGTAACCGGGCCGCTATGTCCCAAACCGCCCAAGAATTTTGCTTCACCAGAATCTCTTTCTGTCCGGTGGTGGTCACTGACCGGTCCGCCGGAGTCGCCACACATGGTCGTCGCGGTACCCCTGGACTCCCTCCGGGGAGACACTCGGCGTGCGTGCCGTGTCCTGGGTCTCCAGGGTCCAGCTCCCGTCCGGCAGGGCGAGCGCCACCAGCAGGCCCGCCGAGGTGGGAAACTCCACGTCGAAGGGTGGCTCCTCCTGCCACGAGGGCCATCCCCCGTGCAGAACGATCAGGAGCGTGCCGCCCGGCGCCACCGCGGCGGCGGCCCGCCCCAGGACCTGGTCCTGGTCCAGCGGCACCGGCGATTGCAGGAACTGGGCGCTGACGAGACCGAAGGATCCCTCCGGGAACGTCACACCCAACTCGTGCCGCTCCCACTGGACGCGGTCACCGACTCCGGCCTCCGCGGCATGCCGGGCCGCACGTTCCAGCGCCGTAGAGGAGATGTCGACGCCCGTGACCCGCCAGCCGCGCGAAGCCAGCCACACCGCGTCCGCCCCCTCACCGCATCCCAGGTCGAGCGCGGTGCCGGGCTCGAGGTCGCTCACCTCGCGCACGAGGAGAGGATTGGGACGACCGCTCCAGATGCGGTCGTCACCCTGATAGCGCGCCTCCCAGAACTCGGCGGCCTGCGTCGGGTGGATGTAAGTCATGGCTCCTCCTGCACGGAACACGACGGGTCGTCGCAGGGAAGCCTCCGCCGTGGCGGACGTAGGGGCAAACGAACTTGCCGGTACGGCAACAGGGGCGCCCGGTCTCCCCTACCGGGCTACTCCTCTTCCGGCCGCCGCACGGCCGTCTCCACGTCCGCCTGCACCTCCTGCCGCGAGCGGCCCCGCTCCTTCGCGTACTCCGCCAGCGTGGCCTGGGCGTCACGGTCGAGATCGCGCCAGGCCCGCCACGCGGTCTCGTAGGTGGCGGTCTGCTGCCTGGTCCACTTGTGCTCGGTGGGCGGACCGAAGGAGTGGCGCAGTTCCTCGACGCGGTGGTGCGCCTGCTCCGCCGTGCGCTGCTTCTCCACCACCTCCTCGAACACGTAGGCCTTGTGCTCAGCCACGGGCGAAGGTCTTCAGCTTGTCGGTGGAACCGTTGAACCGGTCGTGGTCGCCGACGGTCGGACCGGTGGAGGTGTACTGCCACATCGTGTACGTGGTCCAGCCGGCCGGGAGCGTGCCCGCGGTCGAGGCGTAGCGGGCGATCCACAGCGGATTGGCCGCGAATCCGGCGTAGTCGCCGGTGCACTGGGTCCACCAGGTGGTCGCCGTGTAGATGACGGCGGCCCGTCCGGTACGCGCCTTGTACCGGTTCAGGAAGTTGCGGATCCAGGTGACCATCGCGCTCTGCGACTTGCCGTAGCAGGCGTCGCCGTAGGGGTTCCACTCGATGTCGAGCGCCCCGGGCAGCGTCTTGCCGTCGTTGGACCAGCCGCCGCCGCGGTCGACGAAGTAGTCGGCCTGGGTGGCGCCACCCGTGGTGTCCGGGGTCGCGAAGTGGTAGGCCGCGTGGACCATGCCTTCGTTGTAGGGACCGCTGTACTGCTGCGTGAAGTAGGGGTTCTTGTAGTAGGTGCCCTCCGTGGCCTTGGTGTAGGCCCAGCGGACCCCGCTGTCCCACAGGGTCGACCAGGCGACGTTGCCCTGGTAGCTGGACACGTCCACGCCTTCGGTCTTGGTGGCGCGGGTACCGGCCGGGAGGCCGCCCTGGCCGTCGTGGGCCAGCACACCCATGCCCATGACGGCGGAGCCGCGGACGGGCGTGGGGTCGGGCGCCGCGGAGGCGGCGGGCGGGGAGAGGTGGACGGAGACGGCGGCGAGCAGAGTACCGGCCGCGAGGAGACGTGAGCGGCTCAGCGCCGCGGTGATGGATATTCGCACGCTCTCCATCTGACCCTCAGTTCCGCTCGCGCGCCTCGCCGTGCTGGCCCGAGGGGGTGAACGCCGCCGGTCCGTCACCCCGTTGGCGGCAGTGCCGACTGCTGCCGGGGGCGGCGGACCGGTGGTCTCGGGCGCCGGGAATCACACGGAACTGCGCCTGGTGCGTACGAGGAGGAGGAAGCCGCAGATCAGGAGGACCGCTCCGGCCGCGGCGGGCCACAGCTGCGTCCCGGTCTCGGCGAGGTTGCCCCCGCTCGCCTGCGGGGCGGTCTGGTCAGCCGCGGAAGGCTGCGGCACCACGGCACCGGCCGGGGAGGGCTGGGAGCTGACCGCCTCCCCGATGTCCTCGCCGGGGGCCTGGTCCTCGGCCCCGGTGCCGGTCTCGGGCACGGCGGCGGTGGCGCTCGGCGCGGACTTGGGTGTGGTGTAGGTCTTCGGCCCGTTGCCGCCGGCTTCGGTCGGCGTGGCGCCGCCGCTCGGTGTCGTGGTGGCCGGCGTGTCGGCCGGGGGCTGCGCGGTCTGGTCGCCGCCGGAACCGCCCGGCTCCGCCTCGCCATTACCGCCGCCCGGGGCGTCCGAGGCGTCCGAGGCCGACGGTGCCGCCGTCGGCTGGTCCTGCGGGCCGTCACCCGAGCCGGAGCCCTGGTCACCGCCTCCGCCTCCGCCCCCGCCGGAGCCCTGGCCACCGCCCCCGCCCCCGCCGGAGCCCTGGTCGCCACCCGAACCCTGGTCGCCGCCGGAGCCGGCGCCCGTGCCGGCGCCGCAGCCGCGGCCGTCGTTGATGCAGTCGACCATCTGCCCCATCAGGTTCTCGTCGAAGACGTTGATGAAGTCGCCGTGGTCGGTGACGGGCTTGTGCAACTGCTCGGGGAAGGAGTCCACCGCGAACAGCGGAGTCGTCCGGCCGCCGTCCTGCAGGCTCGGCGCGTCGACGTCGTAGACGATGCGCTGCACCAGCTGCGGGACGGCCTTGAAGCCCTCCGGGCAGGCGCCGTCGCCCTGCGCGAACGCCACGTGGGTGCGGTGGTTGGCGCTGTCGATGTTGGATCCGTCCCAGCAGCTCTGGAACGTGAAACTGCGCACGACGTCGCTGCCCTGCGGGCACAGCGGGTACTTGTCCTTCAGCTGCCGGTCCTCGAACCCGGTGCAGCTCCAGGACGCGTTGGCGTTGGTGGTTCCGTTGACGAACGCCTTGGCGTCGCCGGTGATGATGCGCAGCAGCCGCGGCATGGCCGTGACCTTGCTGCGCGGGTTGCCCACGAACGTCAGGGTGACCTCCTTGGGCGTGACGATCTCACCCGCGTTGCCCTCGATCCCGCCGCCGGGGGACGTGGCGTCCCGCTCCTGGGTGCCGTTCTGCAGGCGCAACACGGGCCAGTAGTACGTGGACTTGTCGCTCTGGTCCACGCAGCTCGTCTCGGCGTTCGCCAGGTCCTCGTCACTGGCGAAGGCGTCGTTGGACTGGTTGCCGACGTAGTCGTGGAAGTGGTGGGCGCCGTTGGAGACACCCGGGGCGACGATCACGTTGTCCGAGTTGAACAGGCCGTTCGCGTTCACTCCGCAGCTGGTGGCGAAGGTGCCGCTGGAGCCGTTCGACTGGACCTGCGGGTTCTGCTCGTTGGGCTGGACGGTGGTGATGTCGGCGTAGTCGCCGACGACGGGGCCGTTGCCGGCTTGACCTCCGTTGCCCTGCTGTTCGCCGCCCTGGTTCTGGTCACCCTGGTTCTGGTCACCTTGGGCCTGGCCGCCCTGGTTCTGGTCGCCCTGATTCTGGTCGCCCTGGGCCCCGTCGCCTTGGTCCTGGCCGCCGTTCGCGTCGCCGGCCTGGTTCTCGGCCTTGCGCAGGGTGCAGGGCGCGAGGGCGTCGAGCCCCTGCGGGCGGTCCCCGACCCGGTCGATCGCGGCGGCGATCCGCTCGATCGTCGCGGCCCGTTCCTCCTTCAGCGGGTTCGTGATGCCCTCGGCGTCCGCGTCGCCCTCGATCTCCGCGGCCGTCGCCGGGTCCGTCAACCGCTGGTAGGCCACCGCTGTCTGCTGGTCCAGAGCGGCAAGTTCCTTGTCGACGTCCGCCCGCGCCTCCTCCGGCACGGAGGTCAACTGGGTGCCGACGTCCGGGCAGTCGAGCGTGCCGGCTCGCCGGGTCTCCGCGTTCGCCGCGCCGCCCGAGCCGTCCTCGGTGGCCGACGCGTACACATTGACCGCCACGAGTCCACCTCCGCCCAGCATCAGTGCCACTGCGGCAAAGGTCGCACGTCGTGCGCCTGTCGGGCGTCTTCGCCTGTTGCGTACCACGGACTCTCTCCTGCGCCTGTCGACCGGTCGAACACGATGGAAATCCCCCGCCCCATACGCACGACGACCCTGGAACGTTCAAGCGACCCGGAAATTCACAGGAATCTCTACGACACCCCGGAAAACCAGATGTCCCGAACCCACCCCGTCCCTGCGCTCCCCGCCATGAACAGCACAGGAACCGAGACCCTGTTGAACGTCGTGGACGTCGAGTCGCAACGGACGCCGACGGCGCCCTCGTCCGCATGGTGGACACCTTGTCGGGTACACGGGAAACCCGTATTCGTGCGAGGAAGGGAAGGGAAGGGAAGGGAAGGGAAGGGAAGGGAAGGGAAGGGAAGGGAAGGGAAGGGAAGGGAAGGGAAGGGAAGGGCTCGTGCCGTCGAGGGGGCAGCAGGAAAGTACCGGTCTCGGCACGCTCGAACCGGGGACCGTGCAACGCGCCCAACTGCACAGCCGTATCGCGGACATCGCGTGGAGCGCGCTGTGCACGGTGCTCGCTCTCTGGGCCATCTGGAGCTCCGTCGGCCTGGCCCGCGGCAGGACGGCATGGGCGTACTGCGCGGTGGCGTGGGTGCTGCTGGCGGTCGCACTGACCGTGCGGGTCCTCGCGATCCGGCGCCGGACCCGGCTCTGACGGGGATCATCTGGTTCGGCCAGGCGCGGATCCGTCGTCTGCGGCATATGAACCAAGCATTCGGGGTCGAGCGGCGGCCGTCCCCGTAGTCTCTCCCGGTCGACGGAGTCGGGAGGGGCCGTGCGCTGGTTCGGGAGCGGCGACGACAGCGGTGGGGAGCGCCTGTGGCGTGCCTATCTGGAGGCGGATCACGTCCGTTTCCTCGTCGAGGAGAGACTGCGCGAGGCGGACGAAGAACGCGCGGAGATCAGGGAGCGGCTCCTGGGGGCCGATGTCGTGCCCGTGCTCAGGGAGTCCCTGCGCGCCGGCCGGGGATCGCTGGCAGTGCTGAATCTGCTGCGCGATGTGGGCGCGGACCGTCCGGACGTGGTCCATGCCCTGCTGCCCGAGCTCTACGCGTGCTGCCTGAGCGTCAACAAGGCCGGAATCTGGGGCCGTGAGGTCGTGCGCACGCTCGCCGGATCGGTCGCCCTGCACGACGATCTCGCCCCTTCGGTGGACCGGACGCTGCGCGACGAGGTGACCGACGTCTTCGCGATGCGTGCCCTGGTGATGCTCCTCGACGACATCGGGGACACCGCGCTCATGGCACGCTGGAGGCGGGCCGCCCTCGCCTCGCCGGACGTGGACGTGCGTGACATCGCCGAGGAGTACCCGGCCGACGAGGGGGCGGGTGGGCCGGCCGCTGCCGACGGCGAATGACCGGCCCCGGCGGACAGAGCTCCGGTCAGCCCGCCGCGTTGTCGACGCGCAGCCGTACCTGTTCCTCCAGACGGCGCAGACTGGAGTCGAGGGCATCGTGCACGGCCTGGCGACCAGGGTCGTGGCTCTCGTCGAACCCTGATCGGCTCGTCGCCCCAGGCCCCGTACGCCTCGAAGTAGCCGTACGCGGTCACCCCGCGGGCGTGCACGACCCGCTCCGGGATCCGCCCCCGGTCGAAGTGGCTGATCTTCTCCAGGAGCTGGTAGTTCTCCAGCGTGGCCGGGCCGCGGGCGCCGACCGTGCGCTGGTTCTGGTTGTCGTGGACCGGATGCCCCTGCCGGTTGGTGAGCACCTCGCGGTCGTCATCGAGGGCGGGCCCCGTGCTCGACACGTCCGTCAGGTGATGGGCTCCTTCGACTCGTGGCTGCCGTGACACGAGGATCGAAGCGGCGCGGCAGCCGCCGATCGCCGCCGCTGGAGCCGGGCTCGCCGTCGTACCGCGTCGCGCCATCGACCCCCGCCAGCCCCTCGACGTGTGCGAACTGCAGGACTCCTGGGCTCGCCGCCACCGTCTACTGGCATGGGGAATCAAGAACGGCACCGCGTCGACGGCGACCGCAGCGCTCGCTGAGCACCTGCGCCACGCGGCCCGGTCCGAGCCTTCCTTCCGCAGCGCACACGAAGACCTCGTCGGTCGGCGGCCCTTCCCCGAGGGCTGACCGAACACCGGACATGGACCGAGACTTCTTTCGGTCTGCCGGCCTCGCGCGTAACGCGGGGTGACTGTCTGCCGGGCCTCGCGCGTAACGCGGGGTGAGTATCAGCCCCGGCCCCTCACCCTCAGCTCGCCCCGCCACCCCCGGGCGGCGCTGCCGTGCTCGCCCGTACCACGAGCCGGGTGGGCACGATCGTCGTGCCGCGCTCCGGCCCGATCTGGCGCATCTTGCGCAGCACCGCCGTCACACAGAGCCGTCCCACCTCGGCGAAGTCCTGGTGGAGGGTGGTGAGCGGCGGCAGGAAGGAACTCGCCTCGGCGATGTCGTCGAAGCCGATGACGCTGACGTGCTCGGGCACCCGCCGGCCACGTTCGTGCAGGGCGCGCAGCAGGCCCAGGGCCATCTGGTCGTTGGCCGCGAAGACGGCGGTGCACTCCGGCTCGGCGGCGAGTTCGAGGCCCACGCGGTAGCCGGACTCCGCCGACCAGTCGCCCCGTACGAGAGGCGGCGCCGGCCGGCCGGCGTCGGCGAGGGCCGCGCGCCAGGCGTCGGCGCGCCGCTGCGCGGCGAACGAGCCCTCGGGCCCGCCCAGATGCCACACGGTCCGGTGTCCCAGGCCGAGAAGATGGTGGACGGCGGCGCGGCTCCCGCCGGCCTGGTCGGTGTCCACGACGGTGTAGCGGTCGCCTGCGTCGGAGTCGACGACCACGACCTGGACGTGGGGCGGCAGCGTGACCGTCGCCGCGTCCAGCAGGTGAACCTCCATGATGACGATCACCGCGTCGACCGCGAGCTCCTCCAGTCGGCTGAAGGCCCCCCGCACCTCGTCCTGGGTCGGCACCGCGACCGGGAGCAGCGTCACCACGTACCCCTCGTGCGCCGCGGAGTTGGCGATGGCCTCCAGCGTGCGCACGTTACCGGTGGTGGAGAGCGAGAAGGTGATCACGCCGATGGTGCGGAACTCGCCGCGTTTGAGTGCGCGGGCCGCGCTGTTGGGCCGGTAACCGAGTTCCTTCATCGCCGCGAGCACCTGGCGGCGGGTCTCCTCGTTCACACCCGCGTATCCGTTGGAGACCCGGGACACCGTCTGCGACGAGACGCCCGCCAGCAGGGCCACGTCCGCCATGGAGGCGCTGGCCCGGCCGCGGCGGCGGGCGCGGTGGGGGCCGTCGCCGCCCACGTCCACAGGCCCGGCCGCCGCGCCCGCCGCCGGCCCGGGCGTGTTCGTCGGCGTTCTTCCAGTCGTGTCCACGCGCCGTCCACCACCTCTCCACCGCTGCTCAGATCACGTTTCACCAGCGACCCTTGACCCTCGTCAACGAGGCAGTGTAAACATGCCGCCATCGGATGTTTACGTAAACATAACAGCACACCGCGCGCTCGCAGTGGCAGATGTTTACGCAAACATCCTGCGGTGGGTGCAGCACCGGCATCGGATGCCCGGACGTGCCCACCGGTTCCAGGACGTGGACGAGCGAGGAACGACATGACGACGCTGCAACCGCCGGTGGCCGCTGAGCCGCGGCCGGCACCACCCCCGGCGAAACGGGACCGCCGCTCCTGGACGGGGTGGGGGTTCATCGGTCCGTTCGTGGTCGTGTTCGCCCTTGTCTTCCTGGCTCCGATTGCGTACTCGATCTATCTCAGCCTGTTCCGGGACCAGTTGATCGGCGGCACCACCTTCGTCGGCCTGGACAACTACACCCAGGCGCTCAAGGACGAGCGGTTCTGGGACTCGCTCTCACGGGTTTCCCTCTTCCTGGCCGTACAGGTGCCGATCATGCTTGGCATCGCCCTGCTGATCGCCCTCGCGCTGGACAGCGGACGCCTCTACGGCAAGGACTTCTTCCGCATCGCGATCTTCCTGCCGTACGCGGTGCCCGCCGTGGTCGCCACCCTGATGTGGGGCTTCATGTACGGCACGAAGTACGGACTGATCGGCGACATCAACTCGGCCTTCGATGTCACGCTGCCCGACCCGCTCTCGTCCGACCTGGTCCTGGCGTCGATCGGCAACATCGTCACCTGGGAGTTCATCGGCTACAACATGCTGATCTTCTACTCCGCGCTGCGGGTCATCCCGCAGTCGCTCTACGAGGCGGCGGAGATCGACGGCGCCGGGCAGTTCCGTGTCATCAGCGCCATCAAGCTCCCGGCGATCCGCGGCGCCCTCGTCATCGCGACGATCTTCTCGATCATCGGCAGCTTCCAGCTCTTCAACGAACCGGCCATCCTGCGGCCACTGGCGCGCAACGCCATCACGACCGACTTCACCCCGAACTTCTACACATACTCGCTGTCCTTCAACGGCCAGCAGCACAACTACTCCGCGGCGGTCGCCATCATCATGGGGCTGATCACCATGGTCATCGCCTATGTCGTGCAGCTCCGCGGCATGCGCAAGGGAGCGTGACCCGATGAGCGACACGAGTACCCCCGTCACCACCGCCTCCCAGCCCGCATCCGTCCAGGCCGCCGACGGGTCCACGGGCGTGCCCCGACTGCGCACGCGCCGGGTGCACAGCCCTGGCCGTCCCAAGCGCAGCGTGCTGCTGACCGTGCTCACCGGTCTGATCCTGGTCTACACGGTCGTGCCGCTGGTGTGGCTGGTCATCAGCGCCACCAAGACCCAGGAAGGGCTGGCCGATTCGTCCGGACTGTGGTTCAGCCACGACTTCGCCCTCTGGCAGAACATCAGCGACACGTTCTCGTACAACGACGGCATCTTCGTCCGCTGGCTCCTGAACACGCTGCTGTACGTCGTGCTCGGCGCCGGCGGCGCCACCCTGCTGGCGATCCTCGGCGGCTACGCGCTGGCGAAGTTCACCTTCCCCGGAAAGCGCGCCGTGTTCGCCGTGGTCATCGGTGCCGTCGCGGTCCCGGGCACGGCTTTGGCGGTGCCCACCTTCCTGATGTTCAGCAAGATGGGCCTGACCGACACCCCGTGGGCGGTGATCATCCCCTCGCTCGTGTCGCCCTTCGGTCTGTATCTGATGTGGGTCTTCGCGACCGAGGCCATCCCCACCGAACTGATGGAGGCCGCTCGCATCGACGGAGCGGGCGAGGTGCGCACCTTCTTCCAGGTCGCGATGCCGCTGCTCGCCCCCGGCACCGTGACCGTCCTGCTGTTCACCACGGTCGCGACCTGGAACAACTACTTCCTGCCGCTGATCATGCTCAAGGACCCGGACTGGTATCCCCTGACCCTGGGTCTGGACGCCTGGAACAACCAGGCCCAGACGATCGGCGGTGACGTGATCTTCAACCTGGTGATCACCGGTTCGCTGCTCACCATCATCCCGCTGATCGCCGCGTTCCTGCTGCTGCAGAGGTTCTGGCAGTCCGGGCTCGCCGCCGGAAGCGTCAAGGAATGACCCGCCCACAGGCACCCACCCGCCTCGGCCCCCTCTCTTTCGCCCTCCCCCTTTCCCACCCACGAAGAAGTGGAAGCACCTCCATGCGCAGAACCACCAGCCGCCTGCTGCGCGGCATCGCTCTCCTGTCCGCCCTCGCCATGGGGGCGACCGCGTGCGGCGGTTCCGACGACGACAGCTCCGGTCAGAAGGCGGTCTCCGCCGCGGACATCCAGGCGGCCCTGAAGAAGGGCGGCTCGGTCACGGTCTGGGCCTGGGAGCCCACTCTGAAGACCGTCGCCGCGGACTTCCAGAAGAAGTACCCCAAGGTCAAGATCAACCTCGTGGGCGAGCGGTCCGGCGACAAGCACTACACCGCGCTGTCGAACGCCATCTCGGCCGAGAAGGGCGTCCCCGACATCGCGCAGGTCGAGTACTTCGCGATGAGCCAGTACGCCCTCACCAAGGGTCTCAGCAACCTGGCCCCCTTCGGCGCCGACAAGCTCAAGTCCAAGTACACCCCCGGCCCGTGGAACGCCGTGAGCGAGGACAAGGCGGTCTACGGCCTGCCGATGGACTCCGGCCCCATGGCCCTGTTCTACAACAAGAAGGTCTTCGACAAGCACAAGGTCGCGGTCCCGACCACCTGGGACGAGTACGTCGAGGCGGCGCGCAAGCTGCACAAGGCGGACCCCAAGGTCTTCATCGCCGCCGACGCCGGCGACGCGGGTCTCACCACCAGCCTGCTGTGGCAGGCCGGTTCGCGTCCCTACAAGGTCGACGGCACCAAGGTGAAGATCGACTTCGCCGACGCGAACGCCAAGAAGTACACCGACACCTGGCAGAAGCTCATCGACGAGAAGCTCGTCGCGCCCATCTACGGCTGGACCGATGACTGGTACCGGGGCCTGGGTGACGGCACCATCGCGACGCTGCCCAGCGGCGCCTGGATGCCGGCCAACTTCGAGACCGGCGTGAAGAACGCCGCCGGTGACTGGCGAGCGGCCCCGATGCCGGCCTGGACCAAGGGCGACAAGGCGAGCACGGAGAACGGCGGCAGCGCCCTGACCGTGCCCGCGCTGGGCAAGAACAAGGAACTCGCCTACGCCTTCGTCGAGTACGCGAACTCCGGTGACGGCGTCGCGACCCGTATGAAGGAGGGCGCCTTCCCGGCGACCACCGCGGAGCTCCAGGACAACGCGTTCCTGAACAAGAAGTTCGCGTACTTCGGCGGCCAGAAGGCCAACGAGATCTTCGCCGAGTCCGCGGCCAACGTCGCCCCCGACTGGTCGTACCTGCCCTTCCAGCAGTACGCCCAGTCGATCTTCAACGACACCGTCGGCAAGGCGTACGTCTCGAAGACCAAGCTGGCCGACACCCTGAAGTCCTGGCAGGACGCCTCCGTCAAGTACGGCAAGGAACAGGGCTTCACCGTCGAGTAGTCGACGTACACGACCCCTGCCGCCCCCGCGCACCACTCCGGAAGGACCACGATGATCTCCACCCTCCTGTCCCAGCTGAACGGGCCGGACGGTGACTCCACCCCACGCCTCGCGTACGGCGCCGACTACAACCCCGAGCAGTGGCCTCGCGAGGTGTGGGAGGAAGACGTACGGCTGATGCGTGCGGCCGGCGTGAACCTGGTCTCCGTGGGGATCTTCTCCTGGGCCCGTATCCAGCCGGCCCAGGACGAGTGGGACTTCGGATGGCTCGACGAGGTCATGGACCTGCTGCACGCGGGCGGCATCGGGGTCGACCTGGCCACCGCGACCGCGTCCCCGCCGCCCTGGCTCACCACGGCGCACCCGGAGATACTTCCGGTGACCGCCTCCGGCGAGACGGTGTGGCCGGGGGCGCGGCAGCACTGGCGGCCCACCTCGCCCGTCTTCCGCGAGCACGCCCTGCGCCTGGTGCGGACGATGGCCGAGCGGTACAAGGGTCATCCCGCGCTGGTGGCGTGGCACGTCTCGAACGAGCTGGGCTGCCACAACATCTACGACTTCTCGGACGACGCGGCCCATGCCTTCCGCGACTGGCTGCGCGCCCGCTACGGCACCCTCGACGCCCTCAACCACGCCTGGGGCACGGCGTTCTGGTCGCAGCGTTACAGCGACTGGCAGCAGATCCTGCCGCCGCGGCTCGCCGCCTCCCACCCCAACCCGACCCAGCAGCTGGACTTCAAGCGGTTCTCGTCGGACGCGCTGAAGGACCATCTGCGCGCGGAGCGGGACCTCCTGCGCGAGATCACTCCGGACGTGCCGGTCACCACGAACTTCATGGTGATGGGCGGCACCAAGGGCATGAACTACCCGGACTGGGCCGAGGAGATCGACTTCGTCTCCAACGACCACTACGTCCACCCCGGCCCCCAGGACCGCGACGAGCTCTCCTTCTCCGCCAATCTCACCAGCGGTATCGCGGGCGGCCGGCCCTGGTTCCTGATGGAGCACTCCACCAGCGCCGTCAACTGGCAGCCCGTCAACGTGGCCAAGAGGCCCGGCGACCTGGCCCGTGACTCGCTGCTGCACGTGGCGCACGGCGCCGACGCGGTGTGCTTCTTCCAGTGGCGGCAGTCGGCGGCCGGCGCCGAGAAGTACCACTCCGCGATGGTCCCGCACGCCGGAGCCGACAGCGACCTCTTCCGCGCGGTGGCCGCCCTCGGCGCCACGCTCAGCACACTCGCCCCGGTCGCCGGGTCCGAGCGTGAGCCGGCCCGGGTCGGGATCGTGTACGACTGGGAGTCGTGGTGGGCGAGCGAGCAGGACTCGCACCCCACGTCCCTGCTCGACTACCGGCAGGAGGCGCTCGACTGGTACTCGGCGCTGCTCGCCCTCGGCATCCGCGCCGACCTGATCACCACCCGCGCCGACCTGTCCCGCCATCAGGTGCTGATCGCCCCGGTGCTGCACCTGGTGCCCGCCGACCTCGCCAAGGAGCTCACGCGCTACGCCGAGCAGGGCGGCCACCTGATCACGACGTACTTCTCGGCCGTCGTCGACGAGAACGACCACGTCTGGCTCGGCGGCTACCCGGGGGCCCTGCGCGACCTGCTCGGGCTGCGCATCGAGGAGTTCGGGCCACTGCTCGCCGGGGACACCGTCGAACTGGACGACGCGACCACCGGCAGCCTGTGGACCGACCGCATCACGGTGACCGACCCTCAGACGCAGATCCTGGCCCACTACCGCACCGGAGTGCACGCCGGCCACCCGGCCGTCACCCGGCGTGCCACGGGCGGCGGTTCGGCGGCCTACGTCTCCACGCGGCTCGGCGTCGAGGGGCTCACCGCCCTGCTGCCGCGTCTGCTCGGACCGGCCGGGGTGGAGAGCGAACTGCCCGAGGAGATACGCGGCCTGGTCGAGCCGACCGTGCGCCGCGGCCCCGACAGCCGGTTCCTGTTCCTGGTCAACCGCACGGACGACACCGTGCCGGTGACCGGTCTTCCCGGCGAGGTCCTCGTCGGTACCACCACCGCCGCCGACGGCACGCTCACGCTCGGCCCCAGGGACGTCGCCGTACTGCGACAGCCCGTCGGCTGAACCCCGGGGCCATGACCCGGTGTTGCCCACCAGCGGCAACACTCCGGGGGCTGCACCGGTGAGGGGAACGCGGTCATCGAGCTCACCGTGGCGGAAGTATGGCGCCGGCGACGCCAAACGGTGGCCCGCCACTGCCCTGTCGGCGTCGGCGTCGGCGCCGGCGCCGGCGCCACTTTTTCGAGGGGCGGGCAGGCAGAACCCACCCGTGCCTGCTGCCTGCCCGCTACACTCCCGCTGCTCGATGTTTCCCCAGGTCAGGCAGCATCAAAGTACTGCTGGAGCAGCGGGGAAGTGGTCCCGATCGAGGTCCGTCACTTCGACATGATGAAGTCCAGGGCACTGCCGGAGGCCGTCGTCCAGTAGGTGACAAGTTGACCGTCGTCTGCGTACAACGTGTCGCCGGGCATGGGGACGTCGATCGGCCCGCCCGCCTTGCTGCCGAGCTTGCTGCCGTGGAGGGTGAGGGTGACGCTTTTCGCCTCGTACTCGTCCCTGGCGCCGCCGGCGACGAGCAGAGCGGCATACGCCTCCTCACCCGGAGCGATGGTCACGGGCTTCCCCGGGTCCGGGCTGCTGTCCTTGATCACGGGGGTCGGGCCCTGGGCATCACCGATCTTTACGTACGGGTAGTGGTAGATGTTGCACTTCTTGTCGCCGGCGTTCTGGACGATGAGGAGGAAATGTCTGGCGTCCTTGCTGTCCACACGCTCCTGCGTGGCGGAGACCCCGAGGTCGTCCGCGGTGCAGGCGGCGATGGTGCCCCTGCCGCCGTTCCCGCCGTTCCCGCTGCTTCCGCCGGTGTCGCCCGAACCGCCGCCCGGTTTCGCCGAGGCCGTCCCACCCGGTTTTCCCGAAGCCGTCTCACTCGGTTTTCCCGAAGCCTCGTCATCCGGCTTCGCCGAACTCGTCACGCTCGGCCGGTCCGAGGTCTTGGCGTCACCCGAGCCCTCGGCCGCGCCCGGTTCGCACGCCGTGGCCGCGAGCAGCGCGGCGATCGCCGCGGTCCCGAGGGCGTAGGACTTCCAGCCTGTGGGGCTCTTGTGGTTCTTGCGGACAGCAGCCTTCATGGTGTTCCCCCGTTGTCGGTCGTACGCGTCGGACCTCGACCATCGATCGCAAGCAGAGTCTGCACCAGGAATCACTCTCAAGAACCTTGCCTCGTAGTCCTGTTACCGATCACGTACAAGGCAGGAACGTTTCCGCCATAAGCTCACGGACGCCGACCGAAGTACTCGGTGTGCGGCACGAGTACGGCGAACGGCTGGGCTTCGACGGCACCTGGATCCGGCAACGTCGTCTTCGAACACGGCGTCGGCTCGGTCGCGATCTTCGTCGCCTCGGCGACCTGGTCCACGACGAGCATCCGCCCCGCCGAGGTACGGCGGAGCTCTCGTCAGAGGCTGTTCGAGTGGTGCGCCCACGATCGCGGTCGTAGCGTCGGACACAGGCGGGCCGCCCGGCGCAGGGACAGGCGGGACGCAAGGACAAGCGGCGGGGAGCGGACATGCGCGCACGTGGGATGACCAAGGCGGCCGCGCTCTGTGCCGCCCTGGCGTTCGCCGCGGTGACGGGTACGTCCGCCGCCGCCCCCGAGAAGGCGGCGACGGACGCGCGGCCCGTGGAGCAGCGGGTGTCCAGGACCGTGCTGGTCGACTGCTTCCGGAAGCCGCACGTACGCCCGGCCGCGTTCCTGCTCGCCTGCGGCGACGGCAACAGCCGTCTGATCTCGCTGCGCTGGTCGCACTGGGGCACAGGCAAGGCGGTGGCCAAGGGCCGCAACGTCGTCAACGACTGCGATCCGTACTGTGCGGCGGGCACGTTCCACTCGTACCGGGTCGTCGTCCGGCTGGACCGCCCCGAGCGCTGGTCCGGACATCCTGGCCTGCGGCACTACGCCCGGATGAAGCTCGCCTACCCCGACGGCAGGCCGCGGGGGTCGGCGTCCGTGGTGGCGTACCCGCTGTGGAACTGACCGGGCCGACGGCGTCGGGCTTCAGAGGTGTTCCGTGCGGTGTACGACCAGGCTCGCCACCTCGAAGGACATCTCGGTGACGGCCGGGTCGGGCTGCGGGTGGTAGCGGCCGGCGCACACGGAGAGGTTGACGATCAGGTAGGCGTGCCAGTCCCGGCCCACTCCGCGTCCGTCGCGGAAGACCGGGGTGCCGTTCAACGACCACGTCACGCCGGCCCTGCCGAACTCCACGGCCAGATCGATCCAGCCGCCGGGCCGCACGGCCGCGTCGCGGTGGTAGCGGTGTCCGCCCCGGACGTTGTTCGACAGCTCCAGAAGATCCGGGTGGTCGGGGTGGTACTCGAACACGTCGATCTCCTGGTCGCCGTCCCGCCAGGTCCAGACGGCCGGCCAGGCGCCGGTCTCGGTGGGGAGCCGCACCCTGGTCTCCAGCCGGTCTCCGGTGCGGAGCGTGAAGCCCTCCTCGCTCTCCTCGGTGGTCAGCAGTCCCGTGTCCCACAGTCCGTCAGGACGGCGCGTGGCCCGGAAGACGCCGCCCCGGAAGTAGGCGGGGTCGGCGACGAGATGGTCGAGTTTGTTGTCGTCCGGGTTCACGGGGCCCCCGTCGGGATACGCCCAGGAGCGTCCGGCGACCCACTGGCGGGACGAGTCGAAATCGGCGGTGAAGACGGCTCTGGTCACCATCGGTCTCCTCGTCCCCCGACTGCGCCGGCGCGGGATTTCTCCCCCGGAGGTCGGCGCCCATGCGGTCGGGGCCTCGGACCACCCGACGGGGTGAGCGGCGCGTACACGCGTACGCCGCCGGTCGACGGCCCCGTCATGGCTCCGTCATGGCTCCGTCATGTCTCCTCGTCCGGCCGGCCGGGCAGGAGGTCGGCGATCAGGCGATCGCTCGGCACGTTCCGGTCGTCCTTGTGGGCCTGCCAGCGGTCGAAGGTGTGCGCTGCCGCGTCCGCGAAGGTGCCAGGCAGGCCGCTGCTGCGCCAGGCCTCGGCGATCTCCCGCATCTCCGGCTCCCACCGCCAGGCCTTGGCGCCCGCGCCGGCCAGCTGCTCCGGGCGGGCGAGCGGGGTGCCGGGCAGCAGGTGCGCGGCGAGGTCGCGGAGTTCTTCGAGGACGCCGTGGTCGGCGGCGAGGGCACCGGCTTCGGCGGCGAGCGCGTACGAGATCTTGTTGTAGGCGGCGAAGGCCAGCTTGAGCGCCGACGCCCGGCCGATCGGCCCGGGCAGGACGACCGGGGTCAGCAGGGTGCCGTCGAACAGGGCCCGGACGGTCTCCACCGCGGCGTCGTCGCCCGAGAGGTACAGCCGGGTGGTGCCGGACCTGCGGGGAGGGGGCCCGGTGATGCCGCCGTCGACCACCACCGCCCCGTCGGCCCGCAGTACCTGGCTGATCTGTGTCATGTGTTGGGGGCTGATCGCGTTGGCGTCGACGTAGATGCCGCCGAAGCGGGCGGCCGCGACCTGGCGGGCGACGTCGAGGGCGGCGGCCGGCGGGCACACGCTCAGGATCACCTCGCACCCGGCGGTCAGCTCCGCCATGCTGCGGGCCGTCTCGAGTCCCAGGGCGTCGGCCCGCTCCCGGGTGGCGGCCGACCGTCCCTCCGCCAGCCACCGGACCCCGGCTCCGGCCGCCACGGCCTGCGCGGCCACCTGCGCTCCCATGGAGCCGGGGTGCACGATTCCCACGTCCGCTCGAACCATGCCGGGACCTTACCGCCGTACCCGAACCGGCTCGGCGCGGGGATCAGCCCTGCCCGTCGGGCACCGGGCCCGCCGTCACCCCTGGCCCGGGTGCCCATGGCTGTGGGACACCTCGGGCGGGCACGGGTCGCGGCGCTCCCTGCGGTCCCGCAGCCAGTCGTGCACGGCCAGCGCGAGCGCGCCCAGCACCGGCACGATGCCGCAGCCCACGGCGACCGCGACCGCCGACCGGTAGTCGTGGGCACCGGCTCCGAGCAGCAGGTAGAACAGGCCCGGCAGGGCTGCCGTACCGACCGCGCCGCCGAGCCGTTGTCCCGTCTGCAGCGCGCCTCCCGCCGCGCCCGCCATCCGCACCGGGACGTCCCGCAGGGTCATGGTGACGTTGGGGGAGATGACACAGCCGCTGCCCAGACCGCCGACGAACAGGGCGGGGGCCGCCAGCCACACCGCGAGGTCGGCGGGCGCCAGACGCAGGCTCAGGACGGCGGCGCCCAGTCCGAGGGCCACGGCGGTGAGTCCGCACACGGTCAGCAGCCGGCCCAGCCGCTCCACCAGACGGCCGGCCACCACCGCGGCGAGTGCCGAGCCGAGGGCGAACGGGGTCACCGCCAGCCCGGACCGCAGCGGTGAATACCCCTGCCCGTTCTGGAAGTAGAGGGCGAACACCAGCCACACCCCGCTGAAGCCGACGAAGTACAGGGTGGCGATGGCGGCTCCGGCCGCGTAGCCGCGGGTGGCGGTCACCAACTCCGGGTCGAGCAGGGGCTGCCCGCCGTGCGCGGCTACCCGCCGCTCCCAACGGGTGAAGGCCGCAAGCAGGGCCGCGCCGACGAGGAAGAGCCACCACAGCCGTCGCACTCCTCGGGACTCGGCCAGTACGAGCGGCAGCATCACGGCCAGGACTCCGCTGCCGAGGAGGGCGACGCCCGGCAGGTCGAGCCGTTCACGGCGGCCGGGGGCGAGTTGCGGCAGCAGCCGCAGCCCCAGGACCAGGGCGAGCGCGCCGACGGGGACATTGACGTAGAAGATCCACCGCCATCCCTGCGGCCCGTCGGCCAGCTTGAGGATCAGTCCGCCCACCACCGGCCCGACGGCACTGGAGACGCCGACGGTGGCGCCGAACAGACCGAAGGCACGGCCCCGTTCGGCGCCCCGGAACATCTGCTGGATCAGGGCGGAGTTCTGCGGGGCGAGACAGCCCGCGGCGACGCCCTGGGCCAGCCGGGCCACGACCAGCAGCTCGATCGAGGGGGCCGCGCCCGCCGCCGCGCTGCACACCACGAACGCCGTCAGCGCCAGCAGGAAGATGCGGCGTCGGCCGATCGCGTCGCCCACGCGTCCCGCGGTCACCAGGACGAGGGCGAACGCGAGGGCGTATCCCGAGACCACCCACTGGATCGCGGGTGCGGAGGCGTGCAGGTCCCGCTGCATCGACGGCAGGGCCACGGCGACGATCGTCACGTCGAGCAGGCTCATGAAGCCGGCCACGAGGGTCACCCACAGGGCCTTCCACCGCCTCGGGTCGGCTCCTTCGGCCGGATCCGCCGGGTTACCGCCCCCGCCGTCCGCCTTCGTCTCCGCGCCCACCCGGGCTCCTCTCCGCTGTCGGCCTGTCTCCCCCTCATGGGTATCCCGACCGGCGTCATGGGTATCCCGCCGGGCCTCATGGGTATCCCGCCCGGTCTCATGGGTGCCCCGCCCGGTCTCATGGGTGCCCCGCCCGGCACGTAACAGCTCACTTCACATGTTCCACACAGTCACATCACACTCTCTTCACCAAAGAGGTAAGCTCCATGCGCTCTGTTCACACCACTGGGGGGAATTTCCATGCGTATGCGCCATGTCCTGGCCGCTTCCGCCACCGCCGCCGGACTGATAGCCGCCCTGGCGGCCGCGCCGGCCCAGGCCGCCGAGTACACATCGGCCCTGAAGCTCAAGGGAGTTCAGTACGACGCGCCCGGCTCGGACTCCAACAACTGCAGGACCGGCAACACCAAGGACGAGTACCTGACGATCAAGAACTACTCGTCCTCGACGACCGTGAACCTCAAGGGATATGTCGTCAAGGACGCCACCGGCAACCGTTTCACCTTCACCGCCAGTCACTCGCTGGAGCCCGGCGACTATGTGAAGCTGCGCGGCGGCAAGGGCACCGACTCGGACGCCAAGAACGTCGTCTACCGCCAGAACTGCAACTTCATATGGAACAACGACAAGGACACGATCTACTTCTACAAGCCCTCCGGCAGCCGGGCCGACGTGCACGCGTACACGAAGAGCGGCTCCGACCGCGACCGCAACGGCTATGTGAACTTCCACGGCTGACGGAGCGTAACCGGCTCCTCAGCACGTGATCGCGACACAACGACGGTCGTTGCAGCGCGCGGCGGGGGCCGGGTCACCGGCCCCCGCCGGGGCAGGATCACCGGCCGGGCCTCGCTGATGGGCCTTGAGGGCGACGCTCACCAGCGTCATCAGAAGATCGATGTCCGACTCGCACTCCAGCCGGACGGTCACCCAGGCGGAACCCGGCACCAGGCGAAGAGCGGTCGAGCCGTTCAGGTCGCGTCTCAGCCGCCAGATCGCCGGTGCCGACAGATGCACGTCAGCCATCCGGTCCGAATGGAAGTGCGCGATCTCGGCGCCCTCGGAGCGCAGGGCACTGCCCCTGCCGCAACTGGGCCGGGCCTCCACGAGGTCCGGCCAGTCCGCCAGTCGGGTCATGGCCCGCAAGCCTGTCGTCATGGTTTCATCATGAAGAGCTCACCGGGTGTCCATCAAGTCTTGAGGACAACTTAACCAGCCCGTAGCCTCAGCCGTCCCGCCAAGGACGTTCATCCCACCTTCATCAAAGCGACGTGAGCGCCTCTTCCGTCACCCGGGGCGGGCTCGTACCGTTGCGCCCGGCCCGAGGGCGGCACGCTGCGACGCGGTGCGCGCCCCTCAACTCCCGCTGGACTCCGGCCGAACTCCGGCGGAACTCCCGCTGGACTCCGGGCCGAACTCCCGCCGACGAAGGGTGAACCCACCGATGCGCCGTCACCGAGTGCGCGCCACCAGACGTATCGCCGTCCGTTCAGCAGCCTTGCTGCTCACCACCGCCCTGGCCGCGAGCACCCCTCTCCCCGCTCTCGCGACGAGCCAGGCCCCGGCGCGGCCCTCCGCCTCCGTGGACCCGCTGATCGGGTCGGCGAACGGCGGCAACACCTACCCGGGCGCCACCCTTCCGTTCGGCATGATCGCCTGGTCCCCCACCAGTACGACCGGCGACCAGACCAGCACCGGCGCGGCCAACGGATACCAGTACGACACCAAGCGCATCCGGGGCCTGAGCCTGACCCACGTCAACGGCGCCGGCTGCAACCCCGGTGCCGCGGGCGACGTGCCGATCATGCCGTTCGTCGGTGACGTCACCTCCTCGCCGTCCGCGGACACCAAGGACGCCGTCTACGCCGCCGACTTCAGCCACGCCGACGAGAAGGCCACGCCCGGCCGTTACACCCTCGGCCTCGCCTCCGGCGCCGCGGCGGACCTGGCCGTCAGCAAGCGCGCGGGCGTCGCCGACTTCACCTTCCCGGGCGACCGGCCCGCGAACCTGCTGTTCCGGGTCTCCAACTCCCTGAACGGCAGCGAGAACGCGCGCGTCGACATCGACGCCGTCCACCGCAAGGTGACCGGCTGGGTGCACACCGGGGCCTTCTGCGGGCGCCGGGCCAACGGGGGCGTCAACAACCGCAAGAGCTACTACAAGCTGTACTTCAGCGCGAGCTTCGACCGCGCCTTCTCCTCGGTCGGCACCTGGAAGGACGGCAGCCTCTCCCCCGGCGCGACGTCCGCGTCCGGCGGCGAGGGGTACGCGACCGGGGCGGACCGCGCGGGACGTGGATCCGGCGGCTGGGTCGGCTTCGACACCAGTGCCGACAACGATGTCCGCATGCGGATCGGCATCTCCTACGTCAGTCAGGCCGGCGCCGAGAGCAACCTCCGCGCGGAGATACCGCCCCACTCCGACGTCGACCGGGTGGCGCAGGCCGGTGCCCGCGCGTGGGACCGCGAGCTGGATTCCGTACGCGTCGAGGGCGGTACCGAGGCCCGCCGTACGGCCTTCTCCACGGCGCTCTACCATTCCTTCCAGCAGCCGAACCTGATCAGCGACACGGACGGCCGCTACTGGGGCATGGACCAGTCCGTGCACCGGGTGACGCCCCGGCAGGGCGCGCAGTACAGCAACTTCTCCGGCTGGGACCAGTACCGGGCCCAGATCCAGCTGCTGGCCCTGCTGAAACCGAGGGTCGCGGGAGACTTCGCCCAGTCCCTGTACAACTTCGCCCGGCAGAACGGCGGGGTCTGGGACCGCTGGGTGCACCTCAGCGGCGCGACCCACGTCATGACCGGCGACCCGTCCGCGGCGACCCTGGCCACGTTCTACGCCATGGGGGTGCGCAACTTCGACTACGAGGGCGCCTTCGACTCCCTCGTGCGCCAGGCGACCGTGCCTCACCCCGACGGGCTGTCGGACGCCGGGTGCCCGGGCCAGTGCGCGGGCCAACGCCCCAATCTGACCCAGTACCTGAGCTCCCACTACGCGGCTCAGGACGTGTGCCACTGCTGGGGCGGGGCCGCCGAGACCCTGGAGGACGCCGTCGCCGACTCCGCGCTCGCCTCCTGGGCGCGGCTGCTCGGACGGGACACGGAGGCCGAGGTCCTCGCCGAGCGCGGCTCCTGGTGGCGCAACGTCTTCAACCCCGACGCGACCGCGGAGGGCGGCTACATCCAGGCCCGCAACCTCGACGGCTCCTGGAAGACCCCGTTCACCCCGGGCACCGACGTCGGTTTCGCCCAGGGCACCAGCGCCACCTACACCTGGATGGTCCCGCAGGACGTGCGGGGGCTCGCCGAGGCGATGGGCGGCCGGGAGCGGGCGGCGGCCCGGCTGGACGGCTTCTTCCACCGCCCGGACGGCTCCTGGTCCGTGCGCGGCGGGGACCCGCTGCGCTACGACCCCACCAACGAGCCCGGCATCCACGCGCCCTGGCTCTACAACGCGCTGGGCCGGCCGTGGCGGACGCAGGCGACGGTCCGGCAGATCCTGGACACGGTCTACGGCACCGGGCCCTCGGGCCTGCCGGGCAACGACGACCTGGGCACCATGTCCGCCTGGTACGTCCTCTCGTGCCTCGGCCTGTACCCCCAGACGCCGGGCAGCGCGAACCTCCTGCTGGGTGCGCCGGTGTTCACCAGGGCCGTCCTGGACCGGCCGGGCGGCACCGACATCACGATCGAGGCGCCGGCCGCCGACGCCACCCACCAGTACGTCGGCGCGGTACGACTCGACGGCCGCGTTCACGACATGTCCTGGGTGGGGCCGCGGCTGACCCGCTCCGGCGGGACCATCGCCTTCCGCCTGGCGGAGCAGCCCGACACCCGGTGGGCGACCGACCCGGCCCGGCTGCCGCGGTAGGACGAGGCCGGCCGGGTGGCACCGCGGCTCACCGCGCTGCCACCCGGCCGGTCCGGCTCGGGCTGCCCGTCCTCTCCGCCCGGTCAGTTCGCCCCTGCACCGGTGCCGGTTTCCAGAGACTCCTGGAATCTGGCCATACAGGGCAGACAGTGACGGTCGGTTTCCGACTGGTCGGCCCGTGGGGTACCGGACAGATCGGCACCGCACAGGCTGTTGCCCTGGCGCCGCTCGACCACGTGCCACACCAACGCGCCCGTCTTCGTCTCGGGGCCTACGCACATTTCGTACATGGGACATCTCCTTCGACGGCTGTCCTCAGGAGACCGCATCCTCGGCCGGGTCTCTCAGCGGGAGCGCCATCCGTGTGAAGTCGACGCCCCAGCGGAGCAGTCCGTGTTGCGGGGCGAGCCGAGCCGTGCGCCGGCTGCGGGAGCCGAGGGGGAAGTACGCGCCCGCGTCCCGCCACGGCTCAGAAGCGTGGCGCCGGCGCCTGGCTCTCCACCAGGTCGGCCGCCTCCTGCGGTGTCGCGACGGAGGGCGGGGAGCCCGCCAGCGGCTTGCCGGCCGTCTCCTTCATGCAGGCGACGGCGACGGTGCCGACCAGGGCCGCGGCCATGGAGTAGAACGCGGGCAGCAGCTCGCTTCCGGTGGCCGAGATCAGCGCGGTGATCACCAGCGGGGTCGTGCCGCCGAAGAGGGAGGTGGACAGGTTGTAGCCGACGGACAGGGCGCCGTAGCGCACCTGGGTCGGGAAGAGGGCGGGCAGCGCCGCCGACATGGTGCCGAGCAGGCACACCAGCGACAGGCCGAGCGGGAGCATGCCGCGCGCCACGGCCACCAGGCTGCCCTGTCCCACCAGCAGGAACGCCGGGACGGACAGCACGAGGAAACCGAGCATCCCGGCCATCAGCAGGTTCTTGCGGCCCAGCCGGTCGGAGAGCCGGCCCACCTGGTTCACGACCAGCATCAGCACGGCGTTTGACCGCCGCCGGGTCGGCAGCGCCCTCCAGGAAATCTGGCTCAGCGGCCGACATGAGTGCTCCTTTTTCGCCGTGCACCGGTACCGCGAGATCGACTGCTCGCTCGCACCCGGCGCAAACGGGGCAGCCGGGAAGAGCAGGACACAGCACGCGGGCACGCGGGCATACGGGCAGCCGGTCGCCGACCGGCCCAGCCGACCGGCCCAGGGGCCCGGTGACAGGGGCTCGGCCTGTCACGCCGTGTGACGCCCCTCGCCTCCCGGGACGCGGCAGTGTAGACATGGCACATGGCCCGGCTCTTGGGTCGATCCGGAGCCCGGTCGACCCGTCGTCCCAGCGGTAAGCGCCCTCGACATGCGCGCTACCGCGCCCCTGGGGTGCACGAGCACCGGGCCCGGCCGACGTCGGGTGGTCCGCCCGCCGGGCCGCGCGGCGCCGACAGGACACGGCGGGAACCGGCGTCGGGGCTGCGGGCCGCGCTCAGCGGACGCAGCGTCGCCGGACAGGTGTTCGTCCTGCATGTGGTGATCGTGCTGCTGCTGGTCGTGGCCGCCGTGGCCGCGCTGGTGCTGCAGGCCCGGCGCGACAGCAGCACCGAGGCCCGCGACCGTTCGATCGCCGTCGCCGAGGCGTTCGCGAACGCGCCGGGCACCGCCGGGGCGCTGAGCGGCCCCGACCCCTCGGCGGTCCTGCAACCCCGGGCCGAGGCGGCCCGCCGGGCCACGAAGGTCGACTTCATCGTCGTCATGAACACCGACGGCGTCCGCTACACCCACCCGAAGCCGGACCGTATCGGCAAGAAGTTCGTCGGCACCCTCGCCCCGGCGCTGGCCGGGCACACCCTCACCGAGTCGATCGACGGCACCCTCGGCCCGCTGGTGCAGGCCGTGGTTCCCGTCAGGGCGGACGACGGCAAGGTCGTGGGCCTGGTGTCGGCGGGGATCACGACGGCGAAGATCGGCGGGGCCGCCAACCGGCAGATGCCGCTGGTGCTGATCGCCGCCGCGGCCGGTCTCGCCCTGGCCACGGCGGGCACCGCGCTGGTGAGCCGGCGTCTGCTGCGCCAGACGCACGGCCTGGGCCCGCACGAGATGACCCGTATGTACGAGCACCACGACGCGGTGCTGCATGCCGTACGGGAGGGCGTGCTGATCGTCGGCGACGACGGCACGCTGCTGCTGGCCAACGACGAGGCGCACCGGCTGCTCGACCTGCCCGCCGACGCCGAGGGCCGACATGTGCGCGACCTCGCCCTCCCGCCCGACACGGTCGGTCTGCTGGCCTCCGGCCGGGTCGCCACCGACGAGGTGCGTCTGGTCAAGGACCGGCTGCTGGCGATCAACCAGCGGACCACGGACAGCCAGGGCGGCCCGCCCGGCACGGTCGCCACCCTGCGCGACTCCACGGAGCTGCGGGCCCTGTCCGGCCGGGCGGAGGCGGCCCGGGAGCGCCTCAACATGCTGTACGACGCCGGGGTGGCCATCGGGACCAGCCTGGACGTGACCCGTACCGCCGAGGAACTGGCGGAGCTGGCCGTGCCCCGGTTCGCGGACTTCGCCACCGTGGACCTGTTCGACTCGGTGCTCAGCGGTGGCCAGCCGGAAGCGGCGAGGAGTCTGCGCCGAACGGCGATGAGCGGGATCCGCAAGGACGCGCCGCTGTATCCGGTGGGCGAGCAGTTCCGGATCGTCGACTCGGTTCCGCAGACGCGCGGCCTCGGCACGGGGCAACCCACCGTCGAGCCGCGGCTGAGTGAGGCGACGGACTGGCAGGCACAGAACCTCGAACGCTCCGCCCAGGTGGTTCAGTACGGCATCCACTCGCTGATCATGGTGCCGCTGCGGGCGGGCAGTCTGGTGCTGGGGGTGGTGAGCTTCTGGCGGTCGGAGAAGCCCGATCCGTTCGACATGGAGGAGATGGCCCTCGCCGAGGAACTGGTGGCGCGGGCCGCCGTCTCCATCGACAACGCGCGCCGCTACACCCGCGAGCACAGTATGGCGGTGGCACTGCAGCGCAGTCTGCTGCCGCGCACCCTGCCCGAGCAGAACGCTTTGGAGATCGCCTACCGGTACCTGCCCGCGCAGGCGGGCGTGGGCGGCGACTGGTTCGACGTGCTGCCGCTGTCCGGCGCCCGGGTGGCGCTGGTGGTGGGGGACGTCGTCGGGCACGGGCTGCACGCGGCGGCCACCATGGGACGGCTGCGCACGGCGGTGCACAACTTCTCCGCGCTGGACCTCCCGCCCGAGGAACTGCTCGCCCTCCTGGACGAGTTGGTCTCCCGTATCGACCAGGACGAGACGGAGGAGGACACGAGCGCCCCGGTCACCGGCGCGACCTGCCTGTACGCCGTCTACGATCCGGTCTCCCGGCTGTGCACGGTCGCCCGGGCCGGCCATCCGCCGCCCGCCCTGATCCACCCCGACGGCAGCGTGGAGTTCCCGGACGTGCCGGCCAGTCCCCCGCTCGGGCTCGGCGGCCTGCCGTTCGAGACGGTCGATCTCGAACTCGCCGAGGGCAGTCGGCTGGTGCTCTACACGGACGGGCTCGTCGAGGACCGGGAGCACGACATCGACGTGGGTCTCGAGCTGCTGCGCGAGGCGCTGGAGCGGGCCGGCCCCTCGCCCGAGGACACCTGCCGGACCGTCCTCGACTCCCATTTGCCGGCCAAGCCCATCGACGACGTCGCGCTGATCGTGGCGCGCACCCGGGCCCTCGCGTCCGACCGGGTCGCGGAATGGCAGGTGCCGGTCGACCCCGCGGCCGTGTCCGGGGTACGGGCCTGGGTGAGCCGTCGGCTGGCCCGATGGGGCCTGGAGGAGCTGACGTTCACCACCGAGCTGATCCTGAGCGAGCTCGTCACCAACGCGATCCGCTACGGCGGCGACCCCATCCGCGTCCGCGTGCTGTACGACCGCACCCTGATCTGCGAGGTCTTCGACAGCAGCAGCACCTCACCCCATCTGCGGTACGCGGCCATGACGGACGAGGGCGGACGGGGCCTCTTCCTGGTCGCCCAGCTCACCGAGCGCTGGGGCACCCGGTACACCGCGACGGGCAAGGTCATCTGGGCTGAGCAGAAACTGCCCTGACCGAACATATTTCCGCCGTTCTCCACGAACTCCTCCCGAACGGGTGTCCAGCGTCGCCCACCTCTGATAGGAAACCTTCCTATCAGTGTGCGCACACGGCCAACTCCCCACCCCCACTTGGAGCCCCCGTGAGACACCCGTCCAGCGTCCCCGCACATCCCTCCGACACGCCCGCGCATCCCTCCGGCACCTCACGCCGTACCGTCCTCGCCCTGATCGGCGCCTCCCTGGCCGCGGCACCTCTCCTGCGCCCCTCGCCCGCCTCGGCGACGGAGGCGGCGGCGAGCTGCGTCGGACTCGACGACCCGGCGAAGAAGGAGATCGCCATGCGGCTGGTGTCGAGCGCGGAGAACTCCTCGCTCGACTGGAAGGCGCAGTACAAGTACATCGAGGACATCAACGACGGCCGCGGCTACACCGCCGGCATCATCGGATTCTGCTCCGGCACCAGCGACATGCTCGACCTCGTCGAGCTCTACACCGACCGCAAGCCCGACAACGTACTCGCCAAGTACCTGCCCGCACTGCGCGCGGTCGACGGCTCCGACTCGCACAAGGGCCTCGACCCGAACTTCCCCAAGGACTGGCGCAAGGCCGCACAGGACACGGCCTTCCAGCAGGCGCAGAACGACGAGCGCGACCGCGTGTACTTCAACCCGGCCGTACGGCAGGGCACGACGGACGGGCTCGGGACACTGGGGCAGTTCGCGTACTACGACGCCATCGTCATGCACGGTGACGGCGACGACTCCACCAGCTTCCGCAACATACGCAAGCGGGCCCTGGCGAAGGCGAAGCCGCCGGCGCAGGGCGGCGGCGAGGTGACATATCTCAACGCCTTCCTCGACGCGCGCGTGTGGGCCATGAAACAGGAGGAGGCCCACAGCAACACCAGCCGGGTCGACACCGAGCAGCGCGTCTTCCTGCGCAACGGCAATCTGTGCCTGAACACGCCGCTGAACTGGCAGGTGTACGGCGACAGTTACCACATCGACTGACCGGGGCCCGGGGCTGCCGTACCGCTTTCTGCGCAGTACGGCAGGGGTACGGCGGCCCCGGGAGAACCCGAGGGGGCATAACGTCGGCTTATGAGCTCATAGACCGGACCCTCGTACCAACTAAGGCTTGCCTCAGCTTAGGCTTCCCGTCGAGTCGATCTATCGCCGCTCGAAGGGAACTGATCATGCCTCGCCCCCTGCGGGTAGCCATCGTCGGAGCGGGTCCTGCCGGGATCTACGCCGCTGACGCCCTGCTCAAGTCCGAGGTGGCCACCGACCCCGGTGTGTCCATCGACCTCTTCGAGCGGATGCCGGCCCCGTTCGGACTGATCCGTTACGGCGTCGCACCCGACCACCCCCGCATCAAGGGCATCATCACCGCCCTCCACCAGGTGCTCGACAAGCCCCAGGTCCGTCTCTTCGGCAACGTCGACTACCCGACCGACATCAGCCTGGACGACCTGCGCGCGTTCTACGACGCCGTGGTCTTCTCCACGGGCGCGACGGCCGACCGTGAGCTGTCCGTTCCGGGGATCGAGCTGGCCGGCTCGTACGGTGCCGCCGACTTCGTGTCCTGGTACGACGGCCACCCGGACGTGCCGCGCACCTGGCCGCTGGAGGCCGAGAAGGTCGCCGTCCTCGGCGTCGGCAACGTCGCCCTCGACGTGGCACGCGTCCTCGCCAAGACCGCGGACGAGCTGCTGCCGACGGAGATCCCGCCGAACGTGTACGAGGGCCTGAAGGCCAACAAGGCCATGGAGGTCCACGTGTTCGGCCGCCGTGGCCCGGCACAGGCGAAGTTCAGCCCGATGGAGCTGAGGGAGCTGGACCACTCCCCCAACATCGAGGTCATCGTCGACCCCGAGGACATCGACTACGACGAGGGCTCGATCGAGACCCGGCGCGGCAACAAGCAGGCCGACATGGTCGCCAAGACCCTGGAGAAGTGGGCCATCCGCGACGTCGGCAACCGCCCGCACAAGCTGTTCCTGCACTTCTTCGAGTCGCCGACCGAGATCCTCGGCGAGGACGGCGAGGTCGTCGGCCTGCGCACCGAGCGCACCGCCCTGGACGGCACCGGAAATGTGAAGGGCACCGGCGAGTTCAAGGACTGGGACGTCACGGCGGTCTACCGCGCGGTCGGCTATCTCTCCGACAAGCTCCCCAAGCTGCCCTGGGACCTCGAGTCGGGCACGGTCCCGGACAAGGGCGGCCGGGTCATCCAGGAGAGCGGTGAGCACCTGCAGTCGATGTACGTCACCGGCTGGATCCGGCGCGGTCCGGTGGGCCTGATCGGGCACACCAAGGGCGACGCCAACGAGACGGTGTCGAACCTGCTGGACGACTTCGCGAACGGCCGTCTGCACACACCGGCCGCACCCGCCCCCGAGGCGGTGGAAGCGTTCCTCGCCGAGCGCGAGGTCCGCTTCACCACCTGGGAGGGCTGGTACAGGCTGGCCGCCGCGGAGAAGGCGCTGGGCGAGCCGCAGGGCCGCGAGCGCGTGAAGCTCGTCGAGCGTGAGGACATGCTCAGGGAGAGCGGCGCGTAACCGGAGTGGCACCGACCGGTGACAGCGACGGGTCCGGGGGTTCGCCCCCGGGCCCGTTCGTCGTCGCGCCAGGGGGTTCGCCCCGGGCCCCGTTCGTCGTCTCGCGGCCCGTGACCGCGACCCGTGACACGGTGCTGACTGTCCTGCGGGCCACCCTGGTGAACAGGGCCCGCCCCGATGCGGATGGTGGACGGACCCTGTTCGACCAGTCATTGTGCGGGTGCTGTCGTTGTCGGGGCAGGAGTGGACGGCTGCTCTCCGGAGCGGTGACCGCGCACCCCCGGCGCCCGGTGCGCGCCCCGTGTGAAGCGTCCCTGGGCAGCAGGGCCGGTTGCGGCAGGAGACCGTGCGTCTCACTCTGCGGCCCCTGAAGGACAGCACGCCGACGGACCGCAAGGACACGCGGGTGACCAGCACGACGACCCTGCGGTTCGACGACTTCGGCACGGAGGTCGACGTGCAGCCGCCGCCCGCGGGCCAGACGGCCGACGTGGCCCGTCGGCTCGCCGACGCGACGAAGTCGCCGCAGGCGGGCTGAGCGCCCGCCGACCCGGTCCGGGGACCCCGGGTGACCGTCGGCGCGGGCGGGCGGCGATACTGAAAGACGCACGTGCCCCCGCCACCAGATGGATTCATGCCGACCTCCCCCGCCGTCCGTCCGACCGTCCCCCTCACGGTGTGGCTGGCCCGTGGCCGCCACACGGGACCCAGCCCGCTGGACACCGTCCGCAGCACTCTGCGGCGGCTCAAGGAGGCGGGCACCATCGACGACTTCCTGGCACCGGCCGAGGCCGAGCACGCCCCGGAGCAGGTCTTCGAAGCCCGCTGGAGGGCCCCCGACGGCGTGACCGTACGGGCCAGGCTCACGGTCGTCGCCGAAGCGGAGACCGGACCGGAGTGGATGCTGACGGCGGAGGCGGAACGTCCGTGGGACCAGCGGTGGCCCTCCCCCGCCACCGTGTTCTGGCCCGACGCTCCGGACGCCGAGTGGGACCACGACATCCCCACGGGACTGCGACTGCGGGACGTCAACCGCCTCCCCGAGGACGACAAGGCCATGCGACGGCTGTTCCGGGACGCCGTGCGCGGCAGCTGGAACATCCACGTCGTCGTGCACGAGGCGATGACCCCGGACGAGCGCGGCCGGAAACCGCTGGCCGAGCTGTTTCCCGGGAGTCTTCGGCATCGGGTGGTCGAGCACCGTGCCGCCCCGCAACAGCTGCGAGCCGTGAACTGGGCCCTGAAGGAGATCGGCGTGCAGGTGCCGCGGGGCGGCGCTGTGGTACTGCCCCCGGCACCGGGCCCGGTCGGCCGCGGCGGTGCCGGCGCCGAGTTCGCCGTGCGCAGTGTCTTCCTCGACGGATCGCAGCCCTCGGACCTGGTCGAGGCGTTGATGCGGTTCACCGCATCGGACAGACCGCTCCCGGACGGGGCCGAGGAGGCCGTGACCGCGCTACGGGAGCAGTGGCGTCTGCTGAACCTGGAGGAGGAGCTCGCCCGCGAGCGGGCGCTCGTCGCCAGGTACTCCGATGCGCTGGACGCCATGACGAAGTCCCGTGACCTGTATCGGGAGGCCGCCGAACGGGCCCACGAGGCGCTGACCGCGTACCGCGAGTCCGCGGCCGCCCTCCCCGAGCCCCCGCACCCGCCTTCCGCCCCCGCCGCGTCCCCGTTCCAGCAGCTGACCCGCACCCTGGAACGCCTCAAGGGTGCGAAGACGAAGGACTCACCCTAGGAAACACCTGGTACGTGTGGGTCTTTGGAGTGTGGAAGGCCCGCTGAGGCAGCGCCGGCAGGCGGGTCACGTCCTCACCGCGCCGCACTGGGCCACGGATCGCCTCCCCCTGCACCGTGCGGCACTCGGACGCCGCGCGGATCGTCTCGTCCGCGCCGGCGACGTCCCTCGGCGTCGGGTCAGTTGAGCGAGGCGTCGGCCGACGCGTGGGACACGTTTTCGACAGGCCATACCGGCGCCCGGAACGGGAATCCGTCAAGGGGCGGACGCACCGCGCGGGCCGCCCGGACGAGGAGGCCCCCCGTGGACACGACCAGCACCGTGCTCGTAGTCGCCGTGACCCTCGCGGCGCTGGTACTGGCCGTCGCGATCGCCCTGCTGGTGCGGCTGGTGCGGACCCGGCGCACGCTGCGGCGGGCGGGACTTCCCACCGGCCCGCGCTGGGTCTTCTGGGGCGCCCTGGCGTACTTCGTGCTGCCGACGGACCTGCTGCCCGATCCGGTGTACCTGGACGACATCGGCGTACTGCTGCTCGCACTGCGCAGCCTGCGCGCACCCTCCGGCGGACACGCGCCGGAGGCCTCCCGCGGCCATGACTACGCTCCGTAAGGAAACCAATCACCCGTTCGATTCGTATAAGTCTCTGGAAAGCCCGAGAAGGCGGCGGACCAAGGGGGCCGCGGGGGCGGCCGTCGTTCGATCGAGCAGCACCGGTGAGGGAGAGACGATGCAACCGTTCGCGCTCAACTACGCACGTCCGGCAGGGGAGTTGGAAGTCACGATTTTGTACGCTTACGACTCCGGACTGCAGTTGAACGTGCTCTTCGACGGGCGGATCGCCGCCTGTGACCACGGCCTGATGAGGGAACTGGGGACCACGACCTCCACCGCTGGCTCCAAGACGCACTTCGACGACTGAACACGGGCCCGAGACCATGACCGTGTTGATTCTGACCAGCGAAGAGGACGTCACCGCCGACATGGTGGTCGTGCACCTCAACGCGTCCGGGGTTCCGGTGGTCCGGCTCGACCCCGCCGATCTGACCGGCGGGGTCGCGCTGTCCGGCGAGTACGTTCACGGCGCGTTCCGCGGCCATCTGTCGGCCGCGGGACGCCTGGTGAGCATCGACGGCCTGCGCTCCATCTGGGTGCGCAGGCCGGGAACACCGGGCGCGCGCGCAGCCGCGCCCTCCTCCTGGCTGACCGAGGAGGCGTCCCAGGCGCTCTACGGCATGCTGCGCGGCAGCGACGCATTCTGGATGAACCATCCCGACGCGGCCCGGCGGGCCCGGCACAAGCCCTGGCAGCTGCGGCTCGCCCAGCGTTCGGGCCTGCCGGTGCCGGCCACGCTCATCACGACGTTCCCGCAGGCGGCCCGGGAGTTCGCGGCGCGCTACCCGGATCTGGTGGTCAAGCCGGTCTCCGGCGCCCATCCGCAGGATCCGCCCCGCGCGGTGCCGACCAGCCGGGTCGCTCCGGACACCGACTTCTCCGCGGTGGCCTACGGCCCGACGCTGTTACAGCGGCGCGTCGCCAAGCGGGCCGACATCCGCCTCACCGTGGTGGGCGACCGGATACTGGCCGCCCGCAAGGCGATCAGGGACGACGCGGACCCGGACGAGGTCGACGTCCGCTTCGCGGTGAACACCTTGTCCTGGTGCCCCGCCGACGTCCCGCCGCGCGTCGCAGCCGCCGTGCGGGCGTACATGGAGGGCGCGGAACTGGCGTACGGCGCGTTCGACTTCGCCGAGGACGCGGACGGCACCTGGTGGTTTCTGGAGTGCAACCAGTCGGGGCAGTTCGGCTTCGTCGAGGTGGACACCGGTCAGCCGATCGCCCGGAGCGTCGCCGAGTGGCTGGCCCGGCCCGATCCGCAGCGGCGGGCCGCGGCCGACGGTGCCGACAAGGAGGTGAGGTGAGGCCTGGTCAGTAGGGGCGCGGGCCGGGCAGGGCGGCTCGCTGCCATCCCGCGCCCTGGGAGGCCGGGCGGTCGGGGGGCAGGCCGGGGCCGGGGCCGAAGGACTGCTGCGGGCGCATGACGTACTCCAGTTCCCTGGTCACGCGCTCGGCCTCCCTGCGTGTCTGAGTGGGGACGTCGCCGCGTTCCGCGACGAGTCGGTCGTAGATGGGGGAATCCTGGAACACCCGTCAACACGCCTTTCGTGTTACGCCCATCAGTACGGGCACGACTGCCGAGTGTAAGCGCCCCCACCCACAGGAAGGCGAATTCCGGTGGAGGTCTTGACGCCACCGTGTGAAGCGTGCGCGTGCCAGGCCCCGGCCCGGCCGCGACGGTGACGGGTCCGACGGCGACGACGGCGGCCAGGACATGCGGGGTCAGCAGGAACTTGGCGAACGGTTCCGCCCGGTGGTCGGCACCACGCTCCAGGCGTACCGCGCCGCGTTCCACGCGAGGACCGTCGCCGTCCCGGGGCCGCGGCGCTGACCGGCCCCTTCCGCGGCGGCCCCGGGACGGCACGCCTCACACGGCGAGCTGCAGCCCGTCCTCCCCGCCCCTGTCCGTCGGGGTGGATGCCGTGCCCCCGGCGGCAAGGAGCAAAGCGTCCGCCCTGGCGACCGCCTCGTGGATGTCGGTGGTCGCCATCATCACGCAGAGCGTGTAGGTGACGTCCTCCAGTTCACGTGCCGTCGCCTCCCTCTCCCTCTCCGCCTGAGCGATCCGCAGCGATGCGTAGCGAGTCAGCAGCTTCCTGACGACCTTCGGGTCCGGAACGAGCACGTAGCGCCCCTCTCTCGAGTTTTCACCGCGTATGCCCGATGGACGGCGGACCATTCACTTCCGGTGCTCCCCGGCGCACAATTGGCGCAATTCCATTACTTCTTGCCCGGTGTCCGCGCCGGCGTACGCCGTCAGGCGACCTGCTGCCGCTGCGTGCTGGAGAGCCGGGCGCCGAGTGCGCCGACCGAGGCGTGCGGACGCGTCCGTTGCCGCTACTCGCCGAGGGCGCGGGCGAGTTCCGTGGTCGCTCGGGCGATGTCGGCGTCCTCTTCGGCCATCAGTTCCCGCAGGGCGCCGCGCCGGTCCCGGACGGCCTGCCGTGCCTTGCGCTCCCACACGACGTGGTTCTCACGGTGGTTGAGCAGCTTGGGGTAGACGGCGGCCGTGTTCTCCCACTGGCGGGCGTCGGCGATGCTCTTGAGCAGCTGGATGATCTCCGCGCGGCAGGTCACGTGGGGCAGTTGGGCGAGTTCCCACAGGAAGGGGACCGTGGCGGCCGTCGCCTGTTCCACCACGAAGCCGTACTGACAGACACGGGTGCGCAGATCAGCGAGGGCCGCCCGGGCGGTCTCGGGGTCTCCGCAGGCCACGGTGGTGAGAAGCAGGGGGACGGCGGCCGCGCAGCCGGTGGAGTCCTGGATCTCGCGCCATGGCACCCGGTCCAGGGCCGTCAGGGGCGTGGTCGTGGCCACCCCGCTCGGCGGCTGGTGGTGGTGGGTGCGCTCGGTGCTCTGTCTCTGTGTCGGAGCGGTGCGCATGGCGTGGGGCCTTTCCGCGGCGGTCATGTGGGGGTGGGAGGAGGACAGGTCGACAGCCTGGCCCAGACGGTCTTGCCGGCCGGGGACTTCGGGGTCCAGCCCCATTCCTCGGCAAGGGCGTCGACGATGAACAGGCCCCGGCCGTTCTCCGGCAGACCGGAATGGTCGGCGGCTGTGAACTCGGGCGGGTGGTCACCGGAGTCGGAGACGGTGAGCAGCACATGGGCGGGACCCCACAGGATCCCCAGCCAGATCTCCGCCTCGGTCGCGGAGGCACCGGGCAGCGCGTGCACCACTGCGTTGGCGGCGAGTTCAGTGATCACGAGAGCGGCGTCGTCGCTCCGGTGGTCGAGCGACCAATGGCCCAGGGTGGCCCGGGTGAAGGCCCGGGCCAGGGCGAATCCTTCAGCACTGCGCCTGATGCGCAGGGCGGCGGAGCAGGGGACGCCACTCGGGAGGGCCGGCCTCGGGGCCGGTCGCTCAGGGGATCGAGCTGTGCGCGGCTGCGGCGAGGGGTCGCCGGCCAGGGACGCTCCACCCGCGCCGGGCGCAGCCCGACCCGGCTGCCGGAGCACGGGGTTCGCAGCTGCTGACACGGCGTCTCCCTGATGCGACATCAAGACGGGGCGCCACCACAGGGGTTGACGCCGTAGCTATTATCCACGCAGACAGCGTCCGCGTGCAATTGCACGAGAAATTGCACGAAAGACAGGTGGGACGGACGGGGCCGGGGGAACCCGGCCTGTCCCGTCCGGGGCGGCCGGGCACAGTGCCCGGCGAGGAATGTGAACACCAAGGAGACTGTGGTGGCACCAGTGCGGAACGGAGTGCGGGCGAGTTCGCTGGACGCCTGCTGGATCAAGAGCCGACACAGCAACGCCGAGGGCAACTGCGTCGAAGTGGCCACGCTGGTCGAAGGGGGTATAGCGCTGCGCAACTCCCGTGATCCCGACGGGCCCGCCCTCGTCTACACGCCGGCCGAGGTGGCTGCGTTCGTCGCCGGAGCGAAGGAGGGCGAGTTCGACCATCTCCTGTGAGGGAAAGGTCAACTCCCTTGCGGACGTGGGGGGATGCGATGCGACACTACGCAGTGCGATAGTCTGAGTCGTCTCTGTGCCGGTTTACTGGGAGTCAGGATGCCCCCCGAGTCACCTCGCATCTCCCGCCTGCAGCCGTACCTGGACCGGCCCGAGCCGGCTCCCACTCTGCTGAAGATGCTGGTCGGCGTGCAGCTGGCGGGTTTCCGCGAAGATGCCGACCTCACCCAGGAGCAGGCGGCGCGGGCCCTCAGGTTCAGTCCGGCGAAACTGTCGCGCATCGAGTCGGGCAAGGGCCGGCGGCCCCCGGCGGAGAACGACGTCCGCGCACTGCTGGAGCTGTACAGCACCGACGACTACGAGGCGTCGATGCTCCTCAAGCTGCTCCAGCGCGCCGGTGAACCAGGCTGGTGGCAGCGCTACGACAAGCGGTTGATGCCCGAGTGGTTCGACCGGCTGGTGGGCCTGCAGGAGGCCGCTGCCGCGATCCGTACCTTCGAGATCCAGTACGTGCCGGGCCTGCTGCAGACCGCGGACTACACCCAGGCGGTGGTGGCGCGGGGTCTGCCCTCGGCGGCGGCGAGCGAGGTACGGCGCCGGGTCGAACTGCGCACCCGCAGGGCGCAGTTGCTGGAGCGGACGGACGCGCCGCAACTGTGGGCGGTCCTCGACGAGTCGGTCCTGCTGCGCATCCTCGGCAGCCGCGAGGTGATGCGGGAGCAGCTCAGGCATCTGATCGAGAGGGCCCAGCGCCCGAACGTGACGGTGCAGATCGTGCCGCTGGACGTGACGGCCGCCTCGGCTCCGTCCATCCCGATCACCTATCTCCGCTTCGGCGGCCTCGACCTGCCGGACGTGGTGTACCTGGAGCACATCAAGAGCGCCAACTTCCTGGAGGACCGCGACGAGACGGAGGAGTACCGGCTCGCCCTGGACCGGCTGGCCAACGAGGCGCTCGAACCCCGGGACTCCATACGGTTGCTGGAGGACACGCTGAAACAGCGCTACGGCGGCTGAGCCCCTGAGAAGCAGAGTTACGGCGGCTGAGTTCCCGACGTGCACCGGACGCCCCCCACCATGTGGGAGGCTCGTCCGCACAGTTCCGCCGGCCCCGTCCCGAGGGATGGCCCGCCCCAGGTGGTGAGGCCTACCAGCGCCCATCCCGCGCCCCGCAGGTCCGCGTGTCCGCCGTCCAGCATCAGCACCGTGGCGGTGACCCCGATGGCGAGCAGCACCACCACCACCACCGGGGTGAGCGATGGGTCGACGATGGCGATCACCGGGGCGGCCGACAGGCCGAGTCCGAAGCCGATGGACACCTGGAACAGCGCCCCGACCGCCACGGTGACGAAGAGCAGTACGAGTTACGGCGGGCTCATTCCTCCGCGGGCTCGGCGTCCAGCGGGAAGTGGCACAGTGCCTGGTGCGGCTCCTGCCCGCTGCCCGCCGCGGTGTCGCGGGTGACGACCGGGGGCGCGTGCTCGGCGCACCGCTCCTCGCTCTTCCAGCAGCGGGTCCGGAACCGGCAGCCCGACGGGATGTCGAACGGGGAGGGGATCTCCCCACGCAGTTGGATCTCCTCGCCGTGCGCCGCCCCGGACGTGCGGAGGGTGGGCGCGGCCGACATCAGAGCGGCGGTGTAGGGGTGCACCGGCCGGTCGAAGACGTCCTCGGTGTGGCCGTGTTCGATGACCTTGCCCAGGTACATCACCGTCACCCGGTCGGCGAGGTACTTGACCACCGACAGGTCGTGGGAGATGAAGACGTAGGAGACACCCAGCCGCTCGCGCAACTCCGAGAGCACATTGAGCACTTGGGCCTGCACCGACAGGTCCAGGGCGGACACCGGCTCGTCGCACACGATGAGGTCGGGGTCGAGGGCCAGCGCGCGGGCGATGCCGATACGCTGCCGCTGCCCGCCGGAGAACTCGTTCGGATAGCGGTCGGCGTCGCTCTCCCGCAGCCCGACGAGCGACAACAGCTCGCGCACCCGCCGGTCCCGGTCCCCCGCCGTGGGCACGATGTCGCGGTGGGTGCGCCACGGCTCGCCGATGAGGTCGGCCGCGGACATCCGGGCGTTGAGCGAGGCGAACGGGTCCTGGAACACCATCTGCACCCGGCGCCGCCAGGCCAACAGCTCCCTGCCCTTGAGGGCGAACGGATCGGTGCCGTCGAAGCGTACGGTTCCCGAGTCCGGCCGCTCCAGCCCGAGAATCACGCGGGCCAGGGTCGACTTGCCGCACCCGGACTCACCCACCAGACCAAGGGTTTCCCCGCGGCGGAGGGTGACGTCGACTCCGTCCAGCGCGGTCAGGCGCCGGCGCCCGTGACCGAAGGACTTGGTCACCCCGCTGACCTCGAGCAGCGGCGGGGCGGTGGCCGGCGCCCCGGCCCGCGGATGCGCGGCGGTGGCGTCGGAGAGAGGGGTCTCAGGCACGGTCGAGCTCCTCGGAGAAGTGGCAGGCGGCCGTCCGCGCGGCCCCGGCGGACACCGGCCGGGGGCGCTCCCGGACGCAGATGTCCCGGGCCATCGGACACCTGGCCTGGAAGACACAGCCGGACGGGATCGCGCTGAGCTCGGGCGGACTCCCCGGTACGGAGGGCAACGGGCGTCCCCGGACGGCGTGTTCGGGTACGGAGTCCAGCAACGCCTTGGTGTAGGGATGGCGGGGGCGGGCGAACACCTCCGCCACCGGGCCGGTTTCGACCACGTTGCCCGCGTACATCACCACCACGTCGTCCGCCCGTTGGGCGACCACCGCCAGGTCGTGGGTGATGAGCACCAGCGCCATGTCCCGCTCGGTCTGCAGGTCCCGCAGCAGCCGCATGATCTGCGCCTGCACGGTCACGTCGAGCGCGGTCGTGGGCTCGTCGGCGATCAGCACATCGGGGTCCAGGGCGACGGCCATCGCGATCAGCAGACGTTGACGCATTCCGCCGGAGAACTGGTGCGGATACGAACGGGCCCGCAGCCGCGGCTCGGGGATGCCGACACGGCGCATCAGCTCCACCGCCTCCTCCGCGGCCCGGCGCCGGGACAGCCCGCGGTGGATGCGGAACGGCTCGGCGAGCTGCCTGCCGACCGGCTGCACCGGGTTGAGCGCGGTCAGCGCGTCCTGGAAGACGATCGACAGCACAGGCCCGGCGAGCTTCCGCCGCCCCGCCTCGCCCAACGTCAGCACATCGGTTCCGGACACCCGTACGGATCCGTTCGTCACCTCGGCCATCGGGTCGAGCAGCCCGACGATGGACAGCGCGGTCATCGACTTCCCGCAGCCCGATTCGCCCAGCAGCGCCAGGGTGCGCCCCCGGCGCACGCTGAAGCCGACGCCGTCCACGGCGCGTACGGTCCCGGACGGGGTGCGCAGATCGACGCAGAGCCCCTCGACTTCGAGCGCCGGACGGCCGGTCGCGGCGGGCGCGGGCAGGGTGGACGACTTCACGCGATCATCTCCGGGGGAACAACGGCTCGGTTGCCGCGCCGTTTCCTGGGCAGGGTCAGACGCCAGCGCTGGGCGGGGTCGGTGGCCAGGCGTACCCAGGCGGCGAGGACGGTGGCCGACACCGTGGTGAGCACGATCGCGACTCCCGGCAGCACCGCGATCCACCAGGCCGTCTGGAGGTACTGGCGTCCCTGGGCCACCATCAGCCCCCAGCTCACATCGGGGGGCTGGATGCCGATGCCGAGGAAGCTCAGGCTGGACTCGGTCAGCATCACGAAGCAGAAGTCGAGCGTGGCCACGGTCAGCAGCGTCGGCAGCGCGATCGGCAGGATGTGGCGGACGATGATGTGCCGGGCGGGCGTGCCGAAGGTGCGGGCCGCGTCGACGAACAGACGGCTCCTGAGCTCGGCCGACTCCGCGCGAGCGGTGCGCAGATAGACCGGGATGCGCGCCACGGCCAGGATCAGCACGATGTTCAGTGCGCTGGGCGAGAACACGTACAGCACGACCACCGCGATCAGCAGGGAGGGGAAGCTGAGGATGACATCGGCGACGCGCATCGCGACGTTCTCGCGCATCCCGCCGTGATACCCGGCCCACATCCCCAGCGCGGAGCCGATCAGCAGCGAGCACAGCACCGCGGGCACCGCGACGGACAGCGTCGTCCCGGCGGCGTCCACCAGCCGGGCCAGCACGCTGCGCCCCAGCACGTCCGTGCCGAGCAGCCCGTAGAAGCCGTGGTCGAGGGAGGGCGGGCGCAGCGAGGCGAGCAGGTCCTGTCGTACGGCGTGGTCGCCGATGAACAGCCGGCCGAAGATCGCGACGAGGAACACCAGGGTGAGGATGACGGCGGCGACGGCCGCGGCCCGGTCCCTGCCGAGCAGCAGCCACCAGCGGGGCGGACGGGTTCGCGGCGGGGCGGCCGTATCGGCGGGTCGGGGTGCGGTATCGGTCATGGTGGGCCTTTCGCTCACGCCGGCACCGCCTGGCGTACTCGGGGGTCGATCAGGGCGTGGCAGACGTCGACGAGGATGTTCAGCGCGAAGATCGTCACCGCGGTCAGCAGGACTGCGGCCTGCAACACCGCGAAGTCGCGTTGCAGAATCGAGTCGATCATGAGCTTGCCGATACCGGGCCAGCCGAAGATGGTCTCCACCACCACCGCGCCGTTGACCAGACCGACGGCGAGGTCACCGCCGACGGTCAGCACGGGGGTGACGGAGTTGCGCAGGGCGTGCCCGAACACCACGCGCCTGGCGTCGGCCCCCTTGCTGCGGGCGACCTTGACGTACGGCGCGGACAACGCGCCGACCATGCTCCCGCGGACCACCTGGACCAGCACGCCGAACGGGCGGATCAGCAAGGTGGCGATGGGCAGCACCCAGATCTCGGGGCCGCCGAGCGTGCCGGAGGTCGGCAGCAGGTCCAGGCTCACTCCGAAGACCAGCACCCCCATGATCGCGAACCAGAAGTCGGGGATGCTGGCCGCGGTCATCGACAGCAGACCGGCGATCCGGTCGACAAGCGAGTTGGGCCGGTAGGCGGCGAGGGATCCGACCACGAGCGCGCCCAGGATCGCCAGCAGCATGGTCACCCCCGCGAGTTGGAGGGTGACGGGGAACGCCTTGAGCACCATCGAACCGGCCGACTCCCCGGTACGCAGCGAGGTGCCGAAGTCCAGGTGCGCGGCATTGGCGAGGTAGTCCCAGAGCTGTACCGGAACGGAGTCGTCGAAGCCGTGGGCGGCGGAGAAGTCCGCGCGCTGCTGGGCGGTGGCGCTCAGCGGCAGATAGAGGTCGACGGGGTTGCCGGTCATACGGGCCAGGCAGAACACGCCCAGCACCACGAAGACCAGGGGGATCGCGCTGGAGATGATGCGCTTGCGCAGGAAGGACGCCATATCAGTGCTTCCCCGCCTTCGTGGGCGCGACCTCGGACAGTCGCATCTCGTCCCCGGTCGCGGAGTTGGGCCGGTACCGCACGGACGGCGACAGGCCGAGCAGTCCGCGCATATGGGCCAGGTAGGCGTACTGCGCGACCTCGGTGTTCTGGTAGGCGAGCACCGAGGCGAACGCCTTCTGCCGGTCCTTCCCGGAACGGGTGTCCGCCGTGGCGATGCGCCGGTCCAGCTCCGAGGTGCCGAAGGTGGACTGCGGGCCCTCGCTCAGCAGGTACTGGCTGGTGGTGAAGGCCGCGTCCCCGGCCTGGTTGCCGTGCATGATCAGCAGCGCCACCGGCCCGACGCCGCGGGGAAGCGGGCGCAGTTGGTACTGGAGATGGGTCGCGGTGTCCGCCATACGAATCCTCACGTTCAACCCCACCTTCGACATCTCGTACTGCAGGGCCTCGGCCACCTCGGCGATTCCGGCGAACTGGCCGTTGCGCGCGACGAGGGTGATCCGCCGGTGGACCGGGACACCGTCGGCCGCCGCCCGCTTCACCAGCGCACGGGCCGCGGCCACGTCGTACGGGGTGGGGGTGAGGTCGTCGTTGTGGCCGACCACACCGGGCGGGACGAGTTGCGCGGCGGGCTTGGCCAGTCCGCCGAGCAGGGCCTCGACGATGCCCTTGCGGTCGATGGCCATGCCGATCGCCCTGCGCACCCGGACGTCGTTCAGGGGTGCCTCGCGGCCGTCCAGCCGCAGGGCGGTCGTCTCGTTGTTGGGGTAGGCGACGGTGTTGCCCCCGGTGGCGTCCATGGGGTCCAGCGACGTCGCGATGTCGGCCTCGCCCTTTTCGATCATGGCGGCGCGGACACTGGCGTCGCTGCGCCAGACGTACCGGGCCCGCGGGTAGGCGGGCGCCTTGCCCCAGTACTTCGCGTTGCGGGCGAGGGAGATCGAGACCCCGGTCTGCCAGGACGTGACGGCGTAGGGCCCGGTCCCGATCGGTATGCGCACCTTGGCCTTGGTGCTGGTGGTCCGCGGCACGATCTCGACGAAGCTGAGCCGCAGCGGGAGGATGGGGTCGGTCTTCTCGGTGGTGACGGTCAGTCGGGTGGGGCTGACGGCACGCACCGTGAGCTTCTCGTCGCCGAAGACATAGCCGTCCACATTGCAGGCGAGATCGGAGTTGACGGCGCGGTCGATGGAGAAGGCGGCGTCCTCGGCCGTGAACGGCCGGCCGTTCTGGAAGGTCACGCCCGAACGGATGTCGAAGGTCCACATCGTGGGCTTCGTCTGCCGCCAGCCGGTCGCCAGCAGCGGTTCCAACTTGCCCGAGGAGGGCTCCCGTTCAACCAGTGGTTCGGTGATGTTGGAACGGACGACGACGCCGGTCGCGGTCAGCGAGGACTCGCAGGGCTCCAGCGTCGGGGGTTCCTGGGTGAGGACCACCCGCAGGGTGCGGCCGTCCGCGCTGCCCGCATCGCCTGCGGAGTCACTGTTCGCCACGGCGCACGCGCTGGTCAGCAGCGTCATGCCCGCGATCACCAGGCTGCTGAGTCGGTGTGCCCGGCGTGGTCGCGGGCGTGGGGTGAAGGGTACGGAGGGCTTCATCGTCGGCGTATCTCCGATGGTGCTGACGTGTTGACTCCGGAGACGCGACCGCCAAGTGGCTGTCTATACTTGCGTACCCGGTTTACATTTGTAGACGCTGAAGCTAAACGCGACCTGCAGAAGCGTCAAGACATCTGACAAAAGGCGCCGGTTGAGCGAGCCTCCCGGCGATTCCACGACAACGGGAGTGACACCCATGCCCCGCACGACACCCAGCCCCCGCCGTCCCCGCCCGGCAGGGGGAGCGGCATGACCGGAACAGCGCACCGCGGCACCGTCCTCCAGGTCTGCGCACTGCTGCCGACCCTGGAAACCGCACTGGCCGCACACCACCACACCGTGCGGCTGGCCGAACTGCCCGATCCCGACGGCTATCTGCGGGACCACGGCGGCGAGGTGGTGGCCGCCGTGACCAGCGCCCGGATCGGCATGCCCGACGAACTGATGGACGCCCTGCCCGCGCTCGGCGCGATCGTCCACTTCGGAGTCGGCTACGAGACCACCGACGTGGCCCGGGCCCGGGCGCGCGGCATCGACGTCAGCAACACCCCGGACGTGCTCACCGACTGCGTCGCCGACCTCGCCGTCGGCGCGCTGATCGATGTGATGCGCCGACTGTCGGCCGCCGACCGTTTCGTCCGCCGCGGCGCGTGGACCTCGGCCGCCTTCCCGCTGTCGGCCAAGGTGAGCGGAAAACGCGTGGGCATCCTCGGGCTCGGCCGGATCGGCCGCGCCATCGCCCGGCGGCTCGAAGGCTTCGGCGTCGAACTCCTCTATCACTCGCGCACCCCCGCCGCGGACGTGGACTACGCCTACATGTCCTCGCCCGCCGCGCTCGCGGCGGAATGCGACGTGCTGGTCGTGGCGGTCTCCGGAGGCGGCGCCACCCAGGGTCTGATCTCGGCGGACGTGCTCGACGCGCTCGGGCCCCGGGGCTACCTGGTCAACGTCTCACGGGGAAGCGTCATCGACGAACCGGCCCTGGTGTCCGCCCTGGTGAACGGCGGGATTGCGGGCGCCGCCCTGGACGTCTTCGCCCATGAGCCCGAGGTACCGCCGGCCCTGCTGGAGTTGGACAACGTCGTACTGCTCCCGCACATCGCCAGCGCCACCGAGGAGACGCGCCAGGAGATGGGGGAACTGACCTTCCGCAACCTGCACCAGTTCATGACGGAGGGCACGCTCGTCACACCGGTGCCCGCGCTACCGGAGCCCCGTACGGCGGGCTGAAAGGTCACGGTGCGTCATCCGCGGTGCCGGTCACCGCAGATGCGCCCGCTCCAGTTCCTCCCTGGCCTGGAACATCGCGGCCACGATGCGCTCCCGGTGTTCCTCGCTCAGCCGGACGGTGGGCACGGAGCAGCTGATGGCGTCCTCGGCCGGACTGCTGTAGCGCAGGGCGAAGCCGAAGCACACCACGCCCTCGATGTGCTCCTCGTCGTCGATCGCGTAGCCGCGCTTGCGGACGGCGTCGAGGTGTTCCCGCAGGGCGGCGTGGTCGGAGATGGTCCGGGCGGTGTACGAGGGGAGGACCGGGGGCAGTTCCCGTTCGAGGTACGCGGGGGGCTGCTCGGCCAGCAGCGCCTTGCCGAGGGCCGAGGCCTGTGCGGGCAGACGCCGTCCCACCCGGCTGAAGGGACGCAGGTAGTGGCGGGACTCGCGGGTGGCCAGGTACACGATGTCGGGGCCGTCCAGCCGGGCGAAGTGGGTGGTCTCGCCCAGTTCCTCCGCGAGCCGGTCAAGGACGGGACCGGCCAGGCCGAGCCGGGCGTCGGTGTCCAGGTACCGGGTGCCGGTGAGCAGCGCGCGGATGCCGATGCTGTAGAAGGAGTTGGTGGCATCGGTGCGGACCCAGCCACAGGCCACCAGGGTCTGGAGCAGGGCGTAGAGGCTGGAGCGGGGCACACCGGTTTTTTCGGAGAGCTCCCGCAGCCGTACCTGTTCGGAGCCGCCGTTGGCGAGGATCTCCAGCACCTGGACGGTCCTCGCGGCGGACTTCACCTCGCGGACCCCGCCCCCGCCCCCGCCGTCCGCGTCGGCGGGCTCGCCCCTTCCCCGCATGCGTCCCTCTCCGTTGCTCACGCCGGAACGTGGTCGTCCGCCCCCGTCCCGGGACGGAAGGCGGCGCCGGTCGATTCTAGTGCCGAATCGTCAGCTGCATCCGCCGGATCATTGACAGCGCCACCGGTCCTGTTTACAAATGGAGACAGCAGCTACATATGAGGACGGTGTTCATGGGCAGGACGGCTGAACGCATCGCCGACGTCACGGTCACCCCCGTGGCCTTCCGGGACCATCCCCTGCTCAACACGGTGGGAGTGCACGAGCCGTACGCGCTGCGCACCATCGTCGAGCTCACCACGGAGGGCGGTGTCACCGGCATCGGCGAGAGCTACGGCGGAACCGTGCACCTGGAGCGCCTGCGCCGGGCCGCCGAGAAGCTCGTCGGCCTGGACGTCTGGAGCCTGAACGACCTGATGGCGCGCACCCGCCACGCCCTCGGACCGGACACCGCCGGCGGCGACGGCATGTCCGGCATGGTCACCGGCAGCAACACCGTGGACCGCGTGGTGTCCCCGTTCGACGTCGCCTGCCTGGACATCCAGGGCAAGCTGGTGGGACGGCCGGTCAGCGACCTCCTCGGCGGCGCCGTGCGCCCCGCCGTGCCGTACAGCGCCTACCTCTTCTACAAGTGGGCCGGGCACCCCGGCCAGAGGGACGACGACTGGGGCGCCGCGCTCGACCCCGAGGGGCTGGTGGAACAGGCCCGGCGGATGATCGACCAGTACGGCTTCTCCTCCGTCAAGCTCAAGGGCGGCGTCTTCCCGCCCGACGAGGAGATCGCCGCGATACGCGCCCTACGGGCGGCCTTCCCCGACCTGCCCCTGCGGCTGGACCCCAACGCCGCCTGGAGCGAGGAGACCTCGCTCCGCGTCGCCCGCGAACTCGACGGAACCCTGCAGTACCTGGAGGACCCGACGAAGGGCATGGCCGGCATGGCGGCCGTGGCGCGGCAGACCGACACCCCCCTGGCCACCAACATGTGCGTGGTCTCCTTCAACGACCTCGCCCCCGCCATCGCCCAGGGCGCGGTGGGCATCGTGCTGTCCGACCACCACTTCTGGGGCGGCCTGCGCCGTTGCGCCCACCTGGCCACCATCTGCCAGACGTTCGGCCTGGGGCTGTCCATGCACTCCAACTCCCACCTCGGCATCAGCCTCGCCGCGATGACCCATCTGGCAGCCGCCACCCCGGAACTGACCTACGCCTGCGACACCCACTGGCCGTGGAAGCGGCCGGACGAGGACGTGATCTCGCCGGGAGTCCTGCGGTTCACCGAGGGGCGGGTCGAGGTGCCCACCGCCCCGGGGCTCGGCGTGGAGCTGGACCGGGACGCGCTCGCCCGGCTGCACCGGCAGTACCTCGACTGCGGGGTGCGCGACCGCGACGACACCGGCTACATGCGCCGCTTCGATCCGGCCTTCGAGTCCAGGACGCCCCGGTGGTGATCACGGCATGCGCATCATGCTCAACCACCGGATCCTGAGCCGGTTCACCGAACGGCTGAGGACCGAGGCCGGGGGCGGACACGACTGGCTGGCCGCCTCCGAGTGGGCCCCGGAACGGATCGCCGCCACCATTGAGGACATCGACGTGTACGTGGGCGCACAGCTCACCGAGGACGCCGCGCGGCGAGCCCGGCGACTGCGGCTCGTCCACGTGGTCGGCGCGGGCTACGACGGCATCCCCCTGGACACGCTGCGGCCGGAGGTGACCGTGGCCAACACCCACCACCACGGCAGGTCGATCGCCGAACACGTGCTGATGTGCGTGCTGATGCTGTCCCGGCGCGTCCTCACGGCCGACCAGGAGCTGCGCGCGGGACGGTGGCGGAACGTCGCCGTCGACTCCGCGCTGCCCTTCGGGAACACCCTGCGGGGGCGGCGCGTCGGCATCATCGGATTCGGCGAGACGGGAACGGAGATCGGCCGGCTGTGCCAGGCGGTCGGCCTGGGCGTACGGGCCGTGCGCCGCGATCCGTCGGCCCGCCTGCCGGACGGTCTGCGGCCGGACTGGGTGGGCGGTACGGACCGGCTGCCACAGCTGCTGGCCGAATCCGACATCGTCGTCGTCACCGTACCGCTCGGCCCCGCGACCCGCGGACTGATCGGACCGGCCGAACTGGCCGCGATGGGCCGCCACTGCCTGCTCGTCAACGTCGCCCGCGGCCCGGTCGTCCAGGAGGAGGCCCTGTACGAGGCGCTGTGCGCCGGCACCATCGCCGGCGCCGCCCTCGACGTGTGGTGGGCCGGCCCGCCGCACGCGCCGAGCCGCCTGCCGTTCCACACCCTGCCCAACGTGGTGATGACACCGCACAACTCCGGGCACACCGAGGAGACCTTCGAGGCCCGCGCCACGGAGATCGCCGCCAACATCGTCCGCCTGGAGCAGGGGAGCCGCCTCACCAACGTGGTGCGCGCCGGGCGGGTCCCGGCCGCGCCCGGCGCCCCCGCCGGCCACGGACCCCGCCACCACCGCGGCCACGACCCCGCACCGCCGCCCGCCGCCGCCCCGTCGCCCGTCAAGGAGCCCTGACCCCATGTTCGAAGGCGTTCTGTTCTTCCCTGTCACCCCCTTCACCGCCACCGGAGAAGTCGACTACGAGGGCTTGAGGACACACATCGGCACGGGGGTGGACGCCGGCCCGGGTGCCGTCTTCGTCGCCTGTGGCACCGGTGAGTTCCACGCCCTGGACACCGAGGAGTACGCCCGTGTGGTGCGGACCGCCGTGGAGGTGACGGGCGGCCGCGTCCCGGTCTACGCGGGGGCCGGCGGTGCCCTCGGCCTGGCCCGCGGCTTCGCCCGGCGCGCCGCGGAGGCCGGTGCGGACGGCCTGCTGCTGATGCCCCCGTACCTGGTCGAGGCTCCCGGCGCGGGCCTGGTCGCGTACACCCGCGCCGTCGCGGAGACCACCGGCCTGCCGCTGATCGTCTACAACCGGGGCAACGCGCGGTTCGACGAGGAGTCGGCCGTGGACGTCGCCCGGATCGCGGCCGTCAGCGGTTTCAAGGACGGCACCGGCGACCTCGACCTCCTCGCCCGCATCATCCCGGCCGTGCGCGCCGAACTGGCCGGAACCGGCAAGGAGTTCCACTTCTTCAACGGGATGCCGACGGCCGAGGCCAGCCAGCTCGCCTACCAGGCCCTCGGCGTCGACCTCTACTCATCGGCCGCCTTCGCCTTCGCCCCCGACCTCTCCCTGGCGTTCCAGCGTGCGCTGGAGGAGAACGACCGGCCGCTCGTGGACGCTCTCCTGCGGACCTTCTTCCACCCCATGGTCCGGCTCCGCAAGCGCGTACCGGGGTATGCGGTCTCCCTGGTCAAGGCAGGGGTGACCCTGGAAGGCGGAGCCGCGGGCCCGGTGCGGCCGCCGCTGCTCCCGCTGACCCCCGAGGAGTGCGCGGAGCTGGCGGCCATCATCGCCGACGGCCGCAGCGCGCTGGCCGCGGCCGGCTGAGCGCGAAAGCCCTTTCGGGACGGCCGGGTTGCTCAGCAGCTCATCACGGCTGGCGCCGGCCACGGGTCGGCGCCAGCCACGGGGCGACACCGGTCGCTGTGGCCGACGGCGAGCCGTCCGGCTCCGTGCCCGGGCGACCTGGCCGGCTTCGGGCGCGTCTACGAGGAACTGACGCTCCAGCAGCAGACGTCACGCGACTACTGACAATCAACCACTGATGCGGGACAGCGGTACTCCAGCAGTACTAGACGATCTGGGCCACGCCACCGAACTCTATCCACTCGTGGGTGAGCTGACGTGGCGTCACCTCGGAGTCGGGCCGCCAGGTGGAGACCTCCACCAGACCGGGGTCGAGGATCTTCATGCCCTCGAACCACTGGGCCACGTCCTTCTCCTGGCGCACCCGGCCCCAGTGGCCCTGGGTCGCCTGGTCCATGAAGTCGGTGACGAACGTGCGGACCTCGGGGTCCTCGCTGACCAGCTGGCACATCACCAGGTAGCTGCCGGGCACCAGCCGTTCGGAGACGCGGCGGACCACCGAGAGGGGTCCGTCCGTGTCGCTGTCGGGGATGCAGTGCATCACCGAGTTGAAGAGCACGGCGACCGGCTGGGTGAAGTCGATCAGGCGCGCGGTGTCCGGGTGCGAGAAGATCTCGTCGGTCTCCCGCATGTCCGCGTGGATGACGGCGGTGCGCTCGTTCTGGTCCAGCAGCGCCCGGCCGTGGACCAGCACCATCGGGTCGTTGTCGACGTAGACGACGTGGGTGTCCGGGGCGTGGCGCTGGGCGACCTGGTGGACGTTGTCCTGGGTGGGCAGGCCTGATCCGTGGTCGAGGAACTGCCGTATGCCGTGGTCCTGCGCCAGCACCTTCACCACGCGCTGCAGGAAGCGCCTGTTGTTCACGGCGAGGCGGCGGGTGCTGGGAACGACCTTGTCGAGTTCCTCGCACGCCGCCCGGTCGGCCGCGTAGTTGTCCTTGCCGCCCAGATAGTGATCGTACATCCGCGCGGCCGTGGGCACGGCGGCGTCGATCGACGTTAACAGCTGCTTACCGGTCTGCATCTTTCCCCCAGCTTCATGCCACGCCAACTGGCCTGGCAGGACAGGGAGTCCATCCTAGAGACCGCACGTCGGCGGTTGCCAGCCCGGGCACCGACCGTCACCGCACGAACGACGCGGTGAGCCGGAGGTACCAGTATTTTGGTCGCCGTCCCGGCGCCGCCGGGGCTTGCGCATCCGCCCTTCCCGTGTGCGACGCTCGGCCTCGACCGGTCGGCCGCCCGCCTCCGGTCCCCACCAGGTCGTACGGCGTGAAAGGCGACGGTATGCGCATCGGACTGCTCGGCACGGGCCCCTGGGCCCGGATGGCCCATGCTCCCGCTCTGCAGGAACATCCGGGGGTGGACTTCGCCGGGGTGTGGGGGCGCCGTCCCGACGCGGCCAAGGAACTGGCCGACCTGCACGGCACGCGGGCGTACGACGACGCGGACGCGTTGCTCGCCGACGTGGACGCCGTGGCGATCGCCCTGCCTCCGGGCGTGCAGGCCGAGCTCGCGGCCCGGGCCGCGCGGGCGGGCCGTCATCTGCTGCTGGACAAGCCACTCGCCATGACGGTCGAGGAGGGGCGGGCCGTGGTCGACGCCGTCCAGGACGCCGGTGTCGCCTCGGTCGTCTTCTTCACCAACCGTTTCCTGTCCGAGCCCGAGGCGTGGATCACCGAGCAGGCCGGGGTGGAGGGCTGGTTCACCGCGCGGGCGCAGTGGCTGGGCTCGGTGTTCACCAGTGACAGCCCGTTCGCCGACTCGCCGTGGCGGCAGGAGAAGGGCGCCCTGTGGGACGTGGGTCCGCACGCGCTGTCCGTACTGCTGCCGGTGCTCGGCGATGTCCGGCGGGTGGCTGCCGCGGCGTCCGGTCCCGGGGACACCGTGCACCTGGTCCTGGACCACTCCGGCGGTGCGTCGAGCACCCTGACGCTGAGTCTCACGGCGCCGCCCGCGGCGGCCGGGGCGGCCGTCGAGCTGCGGGGCGAGGCGGGGGTGACGCTCCTTCCGGAGGGTTCCGAGGGAGTCCTGCCCGCCCTCACCCGAGCCGTGGACGCCCTGCTCGACTCCGCCCGCACGGGCCGCCCGCACCCGTGCGACGCCGCGTTCGCCCTACGGGTCACCGAGATCCTGGCGACGGCCGAAGCCGTGCTGAACGACGCCTGAACGTCCCGGCGGTTCCCGATCGGCAGGCCGGATCAGCGTGCCCGATCGGCAGACCCGATCAACAGGCCTCCCGGCACTGGCCGACGGCCGAACCGCCGGTCAGCGCCGGGACGGTTGGCTCAGCCGGTGGTGCGGCCGAGGTGGAAGTTCAGCCGTTCCCGTACGACGGGATAGCCGGCCTTGGCGAAGTTCACGGCCATCGGGACGTTCCCCTGGTCGGTGGCCGCGGAGACGAACTCGGCACCCCGCTCGACCAGGAAGTGGGTGCATTCCGCCAGGAGGTCGTAGGCGTAGCCATGTCCCCGCCGGTCCGGCAGTACCCCGATGAAGCCGACGCAGGGGCCCGCCGGGTTGTGCGCCGGGATGTGGATGCCGACCGGGTCTCCCTGGGGAGTGTGGGCGAGCTGCCACCACTCCCGCGGTGACGGGCACCAGTGGAAGAAGTCGAGTTCCTCCTGGGCCGCCTGGTCGAGTCCGCCCTCCTCGATGGCCTTGAGGGCGTGGGCGTCCAGGGTGTCGGAGTGGATGCGGCGCAGGGCGTCGCGGAACACCTCGTCGTCCGGTTCGGGCCGGAACACCAGTCGGCCGGGCCGCTCCGGCAGCCCGCACTCCGGGGTCCACCGGTACAGGAAGCGTTCCACCAGGAGTGCGTACCCGGCGTCGCGTACGGCGGTGAAGCGGGTCTGGGCGGCGGCGCGCAGGGCCGGGTCCTCGCGCCAGCTCCCGGGCAGGTTCATCTCGAGTTCGACCTGCCAGGGGGCGGTGCGCAGGAGTTCGGCGCCCGCTTCCTCCTCGCCCTCGGCCACGTCGAACCAGTTGACGGTGAGGGGTTCGGTGTCGTCGGGACCGCCCCACCAGGCGGCGCGCGCCACGACCTCGCCGTCGCGCAGGGCAACGCGCTTCCAGTCGGGGCGGTGCCGGGTGAGACGGTGCGCCTCACGAGCGTTCAGCGGGTCGGCCAGGGTGTCAAAGAGCGGTGCGTCGCGCTCGTCGAGCGCGCGGATGACCAGATCGGTCACGGGTTCCTCCGGGAGGCGTACTGCGGGGAGCGCTCCCGGTCAGCCGGAGCACGCCGGAGCAACGGAGAGGGAGCGCTGGGTGGATGTGAACTGCACGGCACTCGCCTCCTTCCGTCGGTCTCGGGGCGTGACGGCACACGCTACACCGGTCAAGCGACCCTCAACGCCGAATTAAACGCGGTCAGTTCTGTTTGCCGGGACGACGGCTGTATGTAGCATCGGGGCCCAACACGGCGTGAGAGCGCTCTCAGGATCCTTTCGGGCGCCCTCCTGTCGATGACGCACCCGCTCAACTGCTCCGGGAGGTCCCCCACATGACGCCTCGCCACCAGCGCTCCCTCGGCCGTCGCAAGCTCCTCTTCGCTCTCGGGGGCGCCGCGATGGCCGCGCCCGCCGTCGCCGCGCTCGCTCCGCCCGCCCTCGCGGACACCACCGACGATGCGCGGGCCACCGCGGCAGCCGGTGCTCTCCCCCTGACGATCGTCAACGACAGCGGGTCCTTCGACAACGCGAACGTCCATGTCTACATCGTGGGCAACCAGGACGGCAGGCAGGTCCGGGTCACCCCCGACGGCGCCCTCGCGCCCATCGCCGTGTCCGACAACGGCGCCGACGGCTACACCGACTACGCGATCGGCCTCTCCGGCAGCGGCGAGACCCGGCTGTCGCTGCCGTACATGTCCGGCCGGATCTACGTGTCCCTGGGCCAGAAGCTGAAGTTCAAGGCCGTCGCGGACGGGGCCGGCAACCCCGCCCTCCAGTACCCGGCCGGCTGGGTCGCCTCGGACCCCGGCTACGGGGTGCTGCACGACTGCGCCGAGTTCACGCACAACTCCTCCGGCATGTTCTGCAACACCACGATGGTCGACATGTTCAGCGTGCCGCTGAGCATCCGGCTGACCGGTGCGAAGGACCAGACGACGGGCGCGCTGCGGGCCTCGGGACGCGCGGACGTGTTCACCGCCGCGCGGCAGGTCGAGGAGTTCGCGCCGCTGGTCGTGGACGACACCCGGGTCATCGCGCCCGGCCACGGGCTCGACGCCGGCCTGTTCCCCAAGGACTACTTCGCGCCGTACATCGACGAGGTGTGGAGCACGTACACCGGCAAGGACCTCACGGTCACCACCAACGCGGGCACCTTCACCGGCCGGGTGCGCGGTGACCGGTTCACCTTCGAGGGGCCCGCGCCGGTCTCCTTCGCCCGGCCGTCGACGCGGGACGTGCTCTTCTGCGACGGCGCGCTCGCCGCCCCCAACGACGGCACGACCGGCCCGGTCGCCGCGGTGCTGGGCGCCGGGCTCAACCGTTCGACGCTGCTGAGCGCCCCCGCCCAGCCGACGACCGACCCCGCGTCCTTCTACCGGACCGCACTCACCAACCACTACGCAAAGGCGATGCACGCGGCCACCGCGGACGGCCGGGCGTACGGCTTCGCCTTCGACGACGTGGCCGACTTCGCCTCGTACATCCAGGACACCGCACCCACCGGCATACGGCTGACGCTCACGCCGTTCTAGGCCGGCGGCACGTCCTCCACGCCCGGACCACCGGATTGCTGACACTCACACCCTCTCCCCCTCCCCCTCGGTGTCGATGTGCGGGAGGATCCGGTCCAGGAGGCGGGGTGTCCACCAGGCATGCCGTCCCAGCAGGGTCATCACCGCCGGGACCATCAGCAGGCGTACGACGGTGGCGTCGATGAGCACGCTGACGGCCAGCCCCAGTCCCAGCATCTTCACCACGATGTTGTCGCTGATGATGAACGCGGCGAACACGCTCACCATGATCAGCGCGGCGCAGCTGATGACGCGCGCGGTGATCTCCAGGGCGTGGGCGACGGAGGCCTTGGCGTCGCCGGTGCGCAGCCAGGCCTCGTGGACACGGGAGAGCAGGAAGATCTCGTAGTCCATGCTGAGCCCGAAGATGATCGCGAACATCATCATCGGCACATAGCTCTCGATGGGCACCTTGCCGTGGACGCCGAGCGCGGGGCCGCCCCAGCCCCACTGGAAGACCGCGACGACGACACCGTAGGAGGCCGTGATCGAGAGGACGTTGAGGACGGCCGCCTTCAGTGCGACGAGCAGGCCGCGGAAGACCGCGAGGATGATCAGGAAGGACAGGGCGACGACCACGCCGATGATGAGCGGCAGCCGGCTCGCCACGATGTCCCGGAAGTCGACCTGCGCGGCGGTCGTCCCGGTGACATAGCCCTTGGCGTCCGTGCCGGAGACCGCGTCGGGCAGGGTGTCGTCGACCAGGCGGTTGGTCAGGTCGGTGGTGTCCGCGTTCTGCGGGGACTGCTGGGAGTAGACCGTGGCGATCAGGACGTCGCCGTCCGGGGTGGGTTTCAGCGGGGTGACCGTGGCGGCTCCGGCGACGGCACCAAGGGTCTTCTGTGCCTGCGCGGAGAGGCTGTCGCGCTGCGACGACGGTACGTCGGTCTGGTCGATGACGACGGTGAGCGGGCCGTTGGAGCCGGGGCCGAAGGCGTCGGTCATCAGGTCGTAGGCCCGCCGGTCGGTGAAGGAGGTGGGGTCGGCGCCGTCACCGATGTGGCCGAGCTGGATGGACAGGACCGGGATGGCGAGGATCAGGACGGTGGTGACGCCCGCGGCCAGATACCGCCACGGCCGCCGCTCCACCCGCTGGGCGTAGCGGTGCCAGGTGCCCTGGATCTCGGCTCCGCCCGGGTTGGTCTCGGCGACGGGACGGCGTACCCGGTAACGGTCGACGTGGGTGCCGATCAGCCCCAGCAGGGCCGGGACCAGGGTCAGGGCGCCCAGCACCGCCGAGACGACCGTCACCGCCGCGGCCAGCCCGAGCAGGCCGATGAAGCTCACGCCCGACGCGGACAGACCGGCCAGCGCGATGATCACCGTGCAGCCGGAGACCAGGACGGCCCGCCCGCTGGTGGCGGTGGCCTGCCCCGCCGAGCGGACCGGGTCCTTGCCGTCCATGAGGTTCTGCCGGTGGCGGGTGATCAGGAACAGCGCGTAGTCGATGCCGACGCCGAGGCCGATCATCGTGGCCAGGGTCGGCGAGACGGTGGCGAAGGTGAAGGCGGCGGCGAGCAGCCCGAGGCAGGCCAGCCCCCCGAGGACGCCGACCAGGGCGGTCAGCAGAGGCAGACCGGCGGCGATGACGCTGCCGAAGCCGACCAGCAGGACGACGATCGCGACCGCGAAGCCGATCAGTTCGCTCACCCGGTCGTCGGCGGCCGGTCGGGCCAGTTCACCGAGCGGTCCGCCGTACTCGACCTGCGCGCCCGCCGCGCGGAGCGGTTGCACGGCGTTGTCGACGCCGTGCAGATAGCCGTCGCCGAGGGTGGAGGGCTGCACGTCGAACCGGACGGTGATGTAGGCGGTCTTTCCGTCGGACGAGACCGGGCCGACCTTGGTCGAGGAGCCGGACAGCGGATTCTGCGCGGCGAGCACGTGGGGCAGTTTCTGCAGGTCGGCCACTGTCGTGGTGATCTGGGAGCTGAGCGAACTCAGAGGTTCCTGCCCGTCGTGCAGGACGATCTGGCTGCTGTAGCCGCCTGCCGCCGCATCGTGCCGCTTGAGGACGTCGAGGCCCTCCTGGGACTGCACACCGGGCAGCGAGAAGTTGTCGGAGTACGTGCCGCCGTAGGTCCGGTTGAGAACCTGGAGGGCCACCAGCGCCACGAGCCAGGCCACGATGACGATCACGAAGTGCCGGGCGCACCACTGTCCGAGCCGCCGCAAAGCCCCTGGGGCGGCGCTTTCCCCTTCCCCCTCCTCGGATGTCTCTGTTGCGTGCATGGCCCTGGTCTTCTCTGCCGGCCGAGTCGTCGGACATCCTCATTAGACGCCGGGGTGATCGTCGGGGCATCCCGGGCGGGGAGCGAGGGTGTTCCGGTCGCTCGGGATGCAGGGTCCGCCCGGGCGTTGAATGGTGATATCGGGCCCGGTGAGGAAAAACCGGGACTGCGGAACCCTCCGGATCCTAGGAGCAGACATCATGCCGACGTCACAGCCCGAAGCGTCAGGGCAGTCCGAGGACGGCACGACCCCGGACGCCCTGCTGCACATCCGTACCGGCACGGACGTGTCACCCGAGGACGTGGTGCTCGCCTCCGGCAAGGACCTCACTCCGGACACCCTCGAATGGGCCAGACGCAAGCTGGCGGCCGAGGGCCCGGCCGCGCTCGACAAACTTCTGCCGTAGTACGAGGCCGGCGCCGGCCTCGTACTACGGACGTCGACGGATCGACGGGGATCGACGGGGATCGACGGGGATTGCCCTCCGCCCTTTCGGAGGAGCCCTCGGGGCTGACAGACTCCGGAGGATGCCCGACTTCGACATGCTCGTCATCGGATCCGGACCCGGGGGCCAGAAGGCCGCCATCGCCGCGGCCAAGCTGGGCCGCCGGGTCGCCGTCGTCGACCGCCCCGACATGGTCGGCGGGGTCTCCATCCACACCGGCACCATCCCCTCCAAGACACTGCGCGAGGCGGTGCTGTACCTCACCGGTCTCAGCCAGCGCGACCTGTACGGACAGAGCTACCGGCTGAAGGAGGAGATCACCGTCGCCGACCTGACCGCGCGCACTCACCACGTGGTCAGCCGCGAGGTCGATGTCATCCGCAACCAGCTGTCCCGCAACCACGTAGCGCTGTACGCCGGCACCGCCGGCTTCGTCGATCCCCACACCGTCGCCGTGCGCGAGGCCACCGGCCAGGAACGCCTGGTCACCGCCGACCACATCGTGATCGCCACCGGAACCCGCCCCGCGCGCCCCGACAGCGTCGAGTTCGACGGGCGGACCATCATGGACTCCGACAACGTGCTCGCTCTGGAGCGGGTGCCGCGTTCCATGGTCATCGTCGGCGCCGGGGTCATCGGCATGGAGTACGCGTCGATGTTCGCGGCACTCGGCAGCAAGGTCACCGTGGTCGAGAAGCGGGCCGGGATGCTCGACATGTGCGACGTCGAGGTGATCGAGTCCCTCAAGTACCAGCTGCGGGACCTGGCGGTGACGTTCCGTTTCGGGGAGACCGTGGCCGCGGTGGAACGCCACTCCCGGGGCACGCTCACCCTTCTGGAGAGCGGCAAGAAGATCCCCGCCGACGCCGTGATGTACTCGGCGGGCCGGCAGGGCCTCACCGACGACCTCGACCTCGGCAAGGCCGGCCTGACGGCGGACGCCCGGGGCCGGATCACGGTGGACGAGCACTACCGCACCGAGGTGCCGCACATCTACGCCGTCGGGGACGTCATCGGCTTCCCGGCGCTGGCGGCGACCTCGATGGAGCAGGGCCGGGCGGCGGCGTACCACGCGTGCGGGGAGTCCGCCCCCAAGATGCACCACCTCCAGCCGATCGGCATCTACACCATCCCCGAGATCAGCTTCGTGGGCCGGACGGAGGACCAGCTCACCGAGGACCGGGTGCCGTTCGAGGTCGGCATCTCCCGCTACCGCGAACTGGCCCGCGGGCAGATCATGGGTGACTCGCACGGCATGCTGAAACTGCTGGTCTCCCCCGAGGACCGCACCCTGCTCGGGGTGCACTGCTTCGGCTCCGGCGCCACCGAACTCATCCACATCGGCCAGTCGGTGATGGGCTGCGGCGGCACCGTCGACTACCTGGTCGACGCGGTGTTCAACTACCCGACGCTCGCGGAGTCCTACAAGGTCGCCGCCCTGGACGCCACCAACAAGCTCCGTCTCATCGACCGGATCGGGGACTGAACCTCAGCCCCTCAGATCACCTCGGGCTGCGGCCGCAACGCGTCATGACCCCGGGCAGAAGCGCTCCGTACCGTCGGGGCGGGACGGTACGGAGCACGACCGGGGCCCGTCAGCAGGTGCGGCCGACGTAGTAGGCGCCGTCGATCTTGCTCGCGGCGCCCAGCCAGGTCTTGCCGGGCGCGACGCACCGCTCGTAGTCGCGCGCCAGGCGGACCTCGACCTTGATGACGACCCGTGAGCCGTCGGAGGTGCAGTGGTTGTAGTAGGCGTCGGAGCCGGTCTCGAAGAACCCGCACGGGTCGGCGGCCGCGGGGCTCGCGGCGGTGGTCACCGCGCCCATCGAGGCGAACACGAGGGCGAGGGAACCGAGGGCGCTGGTCACCATACGACGAACACGCAAGGGAGTCTCCTTGGCGAGGGAAGGCAGCCGGAGCCGGAAGAGCCGTGGCTGCCGAACGGTGGATTTCCGTCCCAGAATCACCCTCGCCATGCCCCGCGGTTGACATTCGCCGGAGCGTTCACCTGGCGAAACGTTATGTCGTTACGCCATTGGTGTGACCGTTCCCCGTTCCGCCCGCGCCTTGACCCGTCGCATGGTCAAGGCCGGCCGACCGTACTCTGTTCGGCCGCCTCTTCCGCGGGAGCGGCCAGTCCGGCGGTCCACTTCTCCTCGATGCGGCCGGCCTTCCACACCACCAGAGCGACCGCCCAGGTGGCGAAGAACAGCCCGACGATGACGAAGCCGAGGATGTTCAGGTCGAGGCCGGCGATCCAGTCCCAGAAGGGGCCGTGCAGGTCGAGCTTCTCCGCGAGCAGGCCGAGGAGTTCGGCGGTGCCGATGAGGAGGGCGACGGCGACGGACAGGCCGGTGATGGTGAGGTTGTAGTAGACCTTGCGGACGGGCTTGGAGAAGGCCCAGCCGTAGGCGAAGTTCATGAAGGTGCCGTCGATCGTGTCGAGGAGGGACATGCCGGCGGCGAACAGGACGGGCAGACACAGGATCGCGTACCAGGGCAGGCCCGAGGCGGCTGAGGAGCCGGCCAGGACGAGCAGGGCGATCTCGGTGGCGGTGTCGAAGCCGAGCCCGAACAGCAGGCCCAGCGGATACATCTGCCCGGGCTTGGTGATCGACCTCATGACCCGTCCGAGGAGGCGGTTCATGAAGCCGCGGTTGTTCAGTTGCTCCTCCAGGGCGGCCTCGTCGTAGTGGCCGGAGCGCATCTGCCGGAACACCTTCCAGATGCCGGCCAGGATGACCAGGTTGATCCCGGCGATGACGTAGAGGAAGGTCCCGGAGACGGTCGTACCGATGAGGCCGGTGATGTCATGGAGCCGGGAGTCGTCGTCGCGGACCGGTCCGGCAAGGGTCTTCATGCCGAGGGAGAGCAGCAGCGCCAGGACGAAGACGACGCTGGAGTGGCCCAGGGAGAACCAGAAACCGACCGACAGCGGCCGCTGTCCCTCGCTCATCAGCTTGCGGGTGGTGTTGTCGATCGCCGCGATGTGGTCGGCGTCGAAGGCGTGCCGCATGCCGAGCGTGTACGCGGTCACGCCGATGCCGACGCCGAAGGACTTCTCGCCGACGCTGTAGTGGTGCGGGGCGACGAGCGCCACCAGCGTGAACCAGCCGATGACGTGCAGGGCCACGACGGCGGCGGCCATCCCGCCCACCCTGGTCCACTCCTGCCGCGTCATGGAGCCGAGGACGCGGCGCCAGGCCGAGCCCCTCTCGGGGGCGGCGGGGAGGAGAGGCGGAGCGGAGTCAGGGGCGGCCGTCATCGGGAGGAGGATCTTTCTCTGGGAGGAACGACCGCGTCCAGCAGCCTTGTGCCATCCTCCAGCAGTTGCAAGCCATGTGCAGTAAAGCCCGTGGCAGGTCTTTCCCACGAGTGGGGAAAGCAGCCTGTCACGGCGGGTGTCACGGGGTCACCGGGCTGCGTCACCGGGCCGCGGCGGCGCAGGCTGCCGTCACCGGGCTGCGGCGGCGGTGCCCCGCACCGGCGTCATCCGGTTCCGCCCCCGGTCGGGGTCGGCGCGATGTGGAGGTCCACGCCGGCGGACCGGTGGGTGTCCCAGTCGCGGGCGTACGTGGGCGGCTTGGCGCCGGGGAGGGTGAGGTTGGCGGCCGGGATCCGGCGGACGGTGCGCAGGATGTCCGCCCGGGTGCTGTTGGCGTTGTGGCCGCCGGTCGCAGCCGAGGAGCAACCGGTGTAGTAGGCGATGGGGATGGCCTCGTGCCCGGTGAGCAGACAGGGCGGCCGGACGCCCAGGCGGTGCAGTGCGTCGGCGGTGGCGGCCCAGTCGCGGCGGTCGGTGCCCGTACGGTCCACGGTGCGCTCCAGGACGACGTACTGCACCGCCAGATGTCCCGCCAGGCCGAGTGCCACCACGGCCGCGGCCGCCGGGCGCCAGCGGCCGTCCGGCCGGGTGATCAGGTGCAGGAGCCCGTCGGCGACCGGGATCGCGATCAGCGCGTAGGCGGGCAGCAGGAAGCGGGGAGCCGCGTAACCGATCATGAACAGATACGGCACGGCGGCCGTGGCGGCGCAGGCCAGCGGCAGCAGTGTCCGCTCGGTGCGGCGGGCCCGCACCGCGACCACGAGGCCGACGACGGCGAGCAGCGGGAGGACGAACCACCAGAGGGTCACCACCGGGTTGGGCATCGCTCCGGTGCACGGACGGCACAGGATCCGTCCGCCCAGACTGCGCACCTGGTCGTCGACGGCGAGGTTCCAGCCCAGGCCGCCCTGGATGTCCGAGGCGTCGGACAGCCGCTGTCCCAGGCCGCCGTAGCCGACGTAGGCCTCGATCACCCACTCCACCGCGCCCGCGGCGAGTCCGCCGGCCAGCGCCGCCGCGGGGCGCCACAGGCGGGCCACCGCCACCAGGACGAGCAGCGGCAGCGTGCCCCACACGGCATCGGTGGGCCGCATCCACGCCATCAGCATGGCGCCCGCGGCGACGCCCCACAGGGCGGCCCGGTCGCGGCTGTCCGCGCGGACCCGCAGGAAGCAGCCGGCGGTGATCAGGGCGCCGAGGGCGACCCAGTAGTTGGGCATGGCCTGCGGGCCGTAGTAGAGCGTCACCCACAGGGAGGCGAAGAGCGCGCCCGCCAGGACCAGGACGCGGGTCGGGAACAGCCCGCGCCAGATCCGCAGGGCCAGGTAGAGGCCCAGGCCGGAGAGCACGGCGAGGTAGACGCGCAGCAGTTCGGTGGACGTCGACCAGGACGCGATGGGCGCCACCAGCAGGGAGATGCCCCGGGCACGCGGTGCGCTGAAGTAGGCGGCCGGGGCCTGGGTGCCGACCTGGCTGACGTACACGGTCTCGTCCCAGCCGAGGCCCAGGCCCGGGCCGGCGAACAGCAGTTGGGCGAGGGTGAAGGCGGCGGCCACGGCCGCGAGCGGCCACGCCCAGCGCGTTCGACCGGACGCGCCGGGCACGCTCGCCGGTTCGTGTCTTCGCAGACCGACGAGCGTGCCGTTCGTGCCGTGCACCATTCCACCCCTCACCCCTACTGTCGTAGGGCCGCTCGGCTCCCGCGGCCCGGCGAGCGGGAAGCGGGATCGGATTAACTGAAAAACACGCCAAAGTTAACCCGAGGTGGACCGGTGCGCAGATGATATTCGGTCAGGTGACTGACCTGATCGGTGGATCCGCCTGGTCAGTGGGCGGTGGGGCTGCGGTGCGGGGGCTGGTCGGGGGTCGGGCGGGTCTGGTGCGGCGGGATCGCGCGGACCACGGGGCCGTCGCCGTTCACGGTGAAGGCGGCTCCGTGGTGTCGGATCGTCAGGGGCTCACCCGACACGAGTGCGTAGGTGGTCTTGTCCGGGCCGATCTCCACGCGCAGGCGCCGGCCGAGGAGTTGGAGGGTGAAGGCGAGGCGGCTGAACCGGTCGGGCAGACGGGGCGCGAACCGGAGGGAGTCGCCGTCCCGGCGCAGGCCGCCGAACCCGGCGACCAGGGCCGTCCAGGAGCCGGCGAGGGACGCGATGTGCAGTCCGTCGCGGGTGTTCTGCTCCAGGTCGGCGAGGTCCATCAGCGCCGCCTCGGCCGTGTAGGCGTAGGCCAGGTCGAGATGCCCGGCCTGGGCGGCGACGACGGCCTGGACACATGCCGAGAGCGAGGAGTCCCGTACGGTCAGCGGCTCGTAGTAGGCGAAGTTGCGGGCGATCTGGTCCTCGTCGTGGAACTCCTCGAACCAGCCGCCGCACGTGTACATCGCCAGTACCAGGTCGGCCTGCTTGACGACCTGCTTGCGGTAGAGGTCGAAGTAGGGGAAGTGCAGCAGCAGCGGGTACTGGTCGGGGCGGGTGCCGTCGAAATCCCAGCGCTGGTAACGGGTGAAGCCGGCGTGCTGTTCATGGACGCCGAGTTCGTCGTTGTAGGGGATGTGCACGGCCTCGGCGGCGTCCCGCCAGGCGGCGCTCTCCTCGTCGTCGACGCCGAGGCGGGCCGCCTGGCCGAGGTGGCGTTCGCAGGCGTCGGCGGCGGCCAGCAGGTTCGCCCGGGCCATGAGGTTGGTGTACAGGTTGTCGTCGGCCACCGCGCTGTACTCGTCGGGGCCGGTGACTCCGTCGATGTGGAAGACACCGTGGTGGTCGTGGTGGCCGAGTGAGCGCCACAACCGGGCTGTCTCCACCAGGAGTTCGACGCCGGTGTCCCGTTCGAAGTCCGTGTCGCCGGTCGCCTCGGTGTAACGCACCACGGCGTCGGCGATGGCGGCGTTGACATGGAACGCGGCTGTGCCGGCCGGCCAGTACGCCGACCCCTCCGATCCCTCGATGGTGCGCCAGGGGAACGCGGCCCCGTTCAGCCCGAGTTGCTGGGCGCGTTCCCGGGCCGCGGGCAGGGTGTTCTGCCGCCAGCGCAGCGCCTCGGCGACGGAGTCGGGCGCGGTGTAGGTGAGCAGGGGCAGGACGAAGGTCTCGGTGTCCCAGAAGGCGTGCCCGTCGTAGCCCGATCCGGTCAACCCCTTGGCGGGGATGGCCCGTTGCTCGGCGCGGGCGCCGGCCTGCAGGACGTGGAAGAGGGCGAAGCGGACGGCCTGCTGGATCTCCTCGTCGCCGTCGACCTCGACGTCGGCGCGGGCCCAGAAGTCGTCGAGGTAGTCCCGCTGTTCGTCGAGGAGGCCCTGCCAGCCGCTGTGCGCGGCCGCCGCCAGGGCAGCCTCGACCTGGTCGCTCATCGCGGGCCGGGAGCGGGCGCCGGACCAGCCGTGGGCGACGAGCTTCTCCACGCGCAGCCGCTGTCCGGGTTCCAGGACGGAGGTGACCGTCAGCCGGGACACGTCCACGTTGCTCTCGCTGCTGGTGGTGGTCCGCTCGGGGCCGTCGACGACATGGTCGGCGGCCACGGCCACCCGGAGGCCGCTGCGGCGGGTGCGGTGCACCAGGCGCAGCCGGGAACCGACGGCGAAGTCCTCCTCCGGCTCCAGCGGTGACTTCAGGGCGCGGGCGGCACGCGGATCGCCGTTCGGGTCGGGCAGGCTCTCGTTGGCGACGAGTTCCGACTGGATCACCACTCGGGTGCGGCTGTCGACGGGTTCCACCTCGTAGGCGACGGCCGCGATGGCCCGCTGGGTGAGGGAGACGAGCCGCGTGGAGCGTACGCGAACCCGTGACCCGGCCGGGGAGATCCACTCGCAGGTCCGCTCCAGGACTCCCCTGCGCAGGTCCAGGGTGCGTTCGTGGGCGACGAGGCGTCCGTAGCGCAGGTCGAACGGCTCGTCGTCGACCAGCAGCCGCAGCACCTTGCCGTTGGTGACGTTGATGACGGTCTGCCCGGACTCCGGGTAGCCGTAGCCGGCCTCGGCGTAGGGCAGGGGGTGCAGTTCGTGCACTCCGTTGAGGTAGGAGCCGGGCAGTCCGTGCGGTTCGCCCTCGTCGAGGTTTCCGCGCCAGCCGACATGGCCGTTGGAGAGCGCGAACACGGACTCGCTCTGGGCGAGGACGTCGAGGTCGAGGTCCCTCTCGCGGACGGCCCAGGGTTCCACGGTGTACGCCCGGTCGGTGATCACTGGGTGCCTCCCAGCTCGGCGAGGTCCTTCACGACCACGTCCGCGCCGTGCGCGTACAGCGCGTCGGTCTGTCCGACCCGGTCGACACCGACGACGTAGCCGAAGTGGCCGGAGCGGCCCGCGTCCATGCCGGCCAGGGCGTCCTCGAAGACCGCGCAGCGGGCGGCTTCGACGCCCAGGTCCCGCGCGGCGGTCAGGAAGGTGTCGGGACGTGGCTTGCCCGGCAGTTTCCGCTCGGCGGCCACCACACCGTCGATCCGTACGTCGAAGAGGTCCTCGGCGTCGATCGCGCGCAGGACGTCACGGCAGTTGGCGCTGGAGGAGACGATCGCGGTCCGCAGGCCCTTCGCACGGACGTCGGCTATGTAGCGCAGGGTGCCGTCGTAGGCCTCCACTCCGTCGGTGCGGATCCTCTCCAGGACCAGGTCGTTCTTGCGGTTGCCCAGTCCGTGGACGGTCGGTGCGTCGGGTGGGTCGTCCGCCGTGCCGTCGGGCAGGTCGATGCCGCGGGAGGCGAGGAAGGTGCGGACGCCGTCGGCTCGGGGGCGGCCGTCGACGTACTCGTCGTAGTCACTGTCGCCGAACGGCCGGAAGTGCGCGCCCTCGCGTTCGCGCAGGAACGCGTCGAACATCTCCTTCCAGGCGGCCGCGTGCACCACGGCCGTCCTGGTGACCACGCCGTCGAGGTCGAAGAGGCAGGCCTGAATGTCTTCGGGAAGACCGAGCTCCGTCATAAGGACACGGTTCCCCGCGAAACCGTCTCCAGTGGGTGGCGAACGCCACATCGGAAGCACTTCACGGCACACTCTCACCCCGCGCCGGATGACACACTCTGCTCTGTGCCGCTGACCTTCGACGACCTCCTCACCCGGGCCCGCGCCCTCACGCGCCCCGGCCGCCGTGCGCTCCTCGGCATCGCCGGCAGCCCGGGCGCGGGCAAGACGACGCTCGCCGAGCAGCTCGTACGGGCCCTGAACTCGCCCGGTGACCCATGGATGGCGCATGTCCCCATGGATGGCTTCCACCTGGCCGACGTCGAACTGGACCGGCTCGGCCTGCGGGAGCGCAAGGGCGCGCCCGACACCTTCGACGCGGCGGGGTACGCGGCGCTGCTGCGGCGGCTGCGCTTCGACGAGCCGGACGGTGAGATCGTGTACGCGCCCGGTTTCGAGCGGGCGCTGGAGCAGCCGGTCGCGGGGGCGATCCCGGTGCCGTCGGCCGCCCGGCTGGTCGTGACGGAGGGGAACTACCTGCTGCTGGACACGGGCGCGTGGCGGCGTGTCCGGGCTGAGCTGGACGAGGTGTGGTTCTGTGAGATCGACGAGCAGGAGCGGGTGAGCCGACTGGTGGCCCGGCACGAGGAGTTCGGCAAGAGCCACGAGGAGGCGGTGGCCTGGGTGCTGCGCTCGGACCAGCCCAACGCGGAGCTGATCGCGGCGACCCGGGAGCGGGCGGACCTGGTGGTGCGCGACCTCGTAGGGTGGCCGGATGGGCCTGGACATCACCGTACTGGCGGTGGACCGGGGCCAGTTGGAGCGGACACCGGCCGATGAGCGGGAGGGTCTCCGGTACGAGGCCATGGCCCCGGACGACGAGCCCGGCCCGCTGCCGGAGGCTCGGGCCGACCCACTGACAGTTCGGGGCGCGCGCCGCGACCCTCAGCCGGCGGCGGCGCGCAGCGTCAGCTCCGGCTCGGCGTGGGCGTCCCCGGCCGGCTCCCCGATCACGGCGGTGAAGGTGTCCGTCCGTACCGTCAGGCCATCCCGGCCCCGTCGGCCCTTCATGCCCGGGATGGCCATGGCGTGGTTCGTCGGGGTCACACGACAGGTGCGGATCGGCGGGCGTGCAGTGCGACGGTCAGTGTGTGCGGGCCGTGTCCACCGATGTAGACGCGGTTCCCGGTCGTCGCATCGGTGCCGCCCACAACGGTGTAGTCCTGACCCGGGTCGTACCGTAGTACATCGCTCCGGTCCGGCCCGGCGAGCGGTTCGCCTGCCTCGACGCCGGCCTCGACCCGGATCTCGTCGTCCCCGACACGGTAGGTCATCGGTCCGGTCGCCAGGCACCAGCGTCCGTCGCCGATCGGTACGGCGCCCTCCGGCACGCCGCCCGGCCGGAAGGTCAGTTCGAGCGCCCAGGGCACCCGTGGCCCGCTGATGTCGATCCGCAGGTCGGCACCGTCTTCCCTCAGGTCCACCTCGACGCGGATCGTGTGCGAGACCTCGTCCCTAGGCCGGTCCGGGAAGGCCATCGCGGCCGAGAAGCGACCCTCGTCCGCCATCCGGTAGACGCCGCCGTCCCGTCGCCCGTCCGGCGGGAGCGGCTGGTAGTAGGCGGCTGTGAGGGTTTCAGTGAGCCGGTACCGGCTGGCGGCGAGCTGTTGCATGCCGGCGGCGCGGAACGGGCCCAGGTCGAAGAAGCCCCGGGAGAGACGGACCGCGTCGAGGACGGCGTCGCCGGCGAACAGGCGCAGGAAGGTGGGATTGCAGGCGAGGCCCGAGCGGATGCGCCGGTGCTCGGGCACGTCGGAGCCGCCGGACACCACCGTGTGCGCGGTGGCCGAGGCGCGTGCGGCGAGACGCGCGGTGGTGATGTACCGGTCGCGGGGCAGTGTCTCCATGGCCGGTGCCGGCAGTGTGCGGCACAGGTCCGGGGTGAGCAGGGTCCCGGCGAGCAGGTCGGGGTCGTCGATGCCGCAGGCGGCCGCCAGCCGCGCCGCCCGGCTGAAGTCGCCTCGGCCGGTGCGGACCGCGAACAGCCGGTAGTGCGGCAGGAAGGGCGCCAGTGGGAACGGGTGGTTCTGGTCCTGCCGTCGCGAGTGGACGGTCTCCACCGTGCCGTCCGGCCTGATGAGGTCCAGGGTGGTGGCGAGATTGCGTTCCACGGCGTCCAGCAGGTCGGCACGGCCGAGCACGTCGGCCAGCAGCAGCAGCGAAGGGTTGGACACGTGGGCCGCGTAGTTGGCGCTCCGTTCCGAGTACAGGCCCTCCGCGTCGATGTCGACGCCCTCGGAGAGCCACTCCTCGATGCGGTGGAGCAGCCGGTCGTCGGGGAACGACCGGTGCAGCCGGGCCAGCGCCGCGCACAGCTCCCAACGGTGGTTCGGGGTGTGCACCCCACCGGTCAGGAGACTGCTCGAGGCGGCGCAGGCGATCTCGGCGAGCGCGGCCGTGACGTCGCGCAGTTCCGGCCCCGCACCGGCAGCGAGGACGTGCGCGTCGCACACGTCGTTGACGGTGAACGCGGAGTCCGGCGGTGACTGCACGTTGTCGCCGCCGGCGAAGAGGCCGGTGGTGGTCTGCGCGGCCCGCAGGGCGCCCAGGTGGGTCATCGTGGCGGCGATGGCCTGCCTGCTGCCGTGCAGTGCCGAGTCCGGGGAACGGTAGGCCGCGATCAGGGTCTTCACCCGACGCGCCAGACCACGGTGCGGCACACCGGTGGGTTCCTCGTCGGGGCCGGCCGCCAGCGGGGCGGCAAGCCGGTCGGCGGCGCGGGCCACCGCGCGGACGAACTCATGGTCGAGCGTGGTGGGCACGGTCAGTCCTTCAGTCCGGCGTTGATGTCGGCGCCCATGACGTAGCGCTGGAAGACCAGGAAGATGACGATCAGAGGGATCATGGAGATGACGGATGCGCCGAGCAGTACCGACCAGTTGATGTTCTGCGCGCCGACGATGCTCTGGATGCCGATCTGCACGGTGAACTTGTTGGGGTCGTTGAGCATCAGAAGCGGCCAGATGTAGTCGTTCCATCGCCACTGGAAGGACAGGATCGCGAGTGTCAGCATGATGGGCCGGGAGAGCGGCACCATGATCCGTAGGAAGATCGACAGTTCGCGGGCGCCGTCGATGCGTGCGGCTTCCACCAGTTCGTCGGGAACCGTCAGGAAGAACTGGCGGAACATGAAGCATCCGGTCGCGGTGAGCACGGCCGGGAGGATGATGCCGCTGAACGAGTTGTAGAGGCCGAGGTTGCGGACCACCAGGAACTCAGGGGCGAGCATGACCTCGGACGGCAGCATCGTGGTGGCCAGGATGCAGATGAAGAAGACCTTGAGCCACTTGTTGTCGTACTTGGCCAGCGCGTACCCGGTACAGCAGCTGACTCCCACCGTGAGGATCGTCGTGATCACGCACACGATGGCCGTGTTGATGAAGTACTGGGAGAAGTTGGCACTGCGCCACGCGGTCAGGTAACCCGACAGGGTGGGGTTGTGCGGAACCAGCGTCAGCGGATAGGAGAACAGGTCGCTGGCCGGCTTGAGGGAGCTGAGGATGAACCACAGCACCGGCAATCCGTACAGGCACGCCAGGATCCACAGCAGCGTCGTCGCGGGCACTGCCCGCCGGAACCCACCGCTGACCGCACGGCGGGGCTGCTTTTTGGAGACGGCCCGTCCGGGACCGGCGTCGGCCGGGCGTGGCGTGTCTGTGGTTGTCATCGGTTCTCCACCCGCCGGTTGACGATCAGCTGGATGATCGCGACGGCCATCAGGATGAGCATGAGCACGAATGACGCGGCGCTCGCGTAGCCGATCTGGCCCCGTTTGAAGCCGGTCTCATAGATGTACTGGACAAGCAGGTTGTTCGACGTGCCGGGTCCGCCGTTGTTGAGGGCGACGAACACCGGGTATTCCTTCATCGCGTTGATCGTGTTGAGCAGGATGACGATGAACGAGGTGGGCGCAATGCTCGGCAGCGTGATGCTGATGAACTGGCGCCATGGGCCGGCGCCGTCGAGCGAGGCCGCCTCGTAGTACGACACCGGTACGTTCTTGATCGCCGCGATGAACAGCAGCATCGAGAAGCCCGTCCAGGCCCAGGATGCCGCCATCACCACCACTGTCAACGACAGGTCCGCGTTCGACTGCCACGGAACGGCACTTCCGCCGAGCTTCTCGATGACGTAGTTGACCAGTCCGAAGTTCTCACCGAACAGCCACCGCCACAGGACACCCACGACGATGGGCGACAGAAGCCACGGGATGAAGAAGACGACGCGGGCGACCGACGCGCCCTTGGCGTGCTTGCTCACCAACAGGTTGGCGGTGAGCAGCGAGACCGCGAAGTTCAGCGGTACGAAGAGCACGGCGTACAGCAGCGTCCGGGTCAGCGCGTCGTAGAAGGTGGAGTCCCCGAACAGGTTGTGGTAGTTGTCCAGTCCGATGAACTGGTACGCCCCCACACCCGTGTAGTTCGTGAAGGAGTAGACGAGCCCGATCACCGCCGGCCAGACGAAGAACAGCGCGAAGAGCACGACATTGGCCGCGATGAGGACGAGCGGCGCGATGACGTACCTGTTGCGTCTCCTGGGCGGGCTCACGGACACGTCCGAGGCGCGTTTTGTCATCTTCCTGACTCCGTGCTGGTGGAATGGATTCCTGTGGGCTCACGCCAGGAGCCCGGCATCACGTGGGCGCCCAGGGCCGGGCGGCGGTGTCTCGACCCCGCCGCCCGGGCCCGCCGGCCTACGATCAGCCGCCGACCTGCTGGTTGTAGACGGACACGATGGTGTCCAAGGCCTTGCCGACCGACTGCTGGCCGTTGATCGCCTTGCCGATCTCCGCCTTGGTCGGGTCGTCGGGGAGGCTCTTGCCCTTCAGCACCCAGTTCGTCTGGGCGGTGTTGAAGTAGCCGGAGATCGGGGCGTAGAGCGGGATCTCCTCGTTGTACAGCTTGAACGCCGCCTGCGCCGCCTCGGAGGTGAAGGGGTACTTCGGGTTCAGACCGCTCTCGACGGGCAGGAACCCGGACGCCTCACACAGCTCGCGGTAGTGGTCCGGCTCGTACAGCCAGGACATGAACTTCGTCGCGGCGGTGGCCGCGGCGCCGTTGTTGTTGAAGCCCACCATCATGCCGCCGCTGTTGACGTCGCTTGCCTGCACCGGCTCGGCGGGAGTCGGGACGCTCGCCCAGTCGAACTTCTTGATGCTCTCCGCGAAGGCGGGAACCTGCCACACACCGGACCAGTAGGCGACCACGTCACCGCTCTGGAACATGGCCGACGGGTCGGCGCCGCTGGTCCACACCGACTTCGGCATGGTCTTGTCGTCGTTCAGTCCGACGAAGTAGTTCACGGCCTTCTTGGTCGCCGCGTCCACCGAGAACTTGCCGGAGGAGTCCGCGTGGACGTACTTCCCGCCGAGCTCGTACACCATGGCGCGGAGCCGCGACGGCGACTGGTCGAACGTCAGGGAGTACTTGGCGCCGGTCTTCTCCCGGACCTTGTCCGCCGCCTTGATGAAGTCGGTCCAGGTCCAGGTCTTCTGGGGCGAGCTCGGGAAGGAGACGCCGGCCTTCTTGAACAGCGTCTTGTTGATGAACAGGCCGGACGCGGTGACGTCCGAGGGGATGGACAGCACCTTCCCGGACGAGTCCTTGGCCAGGAAGTTGGCGTTGATCTTGTTGCTCTTCTTGTTGGCGATCGAGCTGAGATCGATCAGCTTGTTCGACCAGATCGGGTCCAGCGCCGGCACGGCCGCCACGTCGGGCAGAGAGTTCGCCTGCGCGGCGTTGTGCAGCTTCGTCGCGTAGCCGTCGTAGGGGATGTTGACGAGCTTGACGGAGACGCCGGCTTCCTTCTTGTACTGCGCCACCACCTTCTTCCAGCCCGCGTCCTGCCCCGGAACCGTGGAAATCCAGAACGTCAACGACTTGGAGTTCCCGCCCGAGCCGGACCCCGACCCACAGGCGGAGAGGAGAAGGGCGCCTGCCGTGGCCACGGCAGCGAGGGGAATCACGCGGCGTATGCCGCCACTGCCGAGCCGGCGGGAGCGCCGCACACCCACACTGATCATCTTCGATCCCTTTTCGTCATTGGGGACGGAGCACGGCGCCGACCGAGGCGGCACGGGTGCGTTTTGCAGGAGATTTGGCTTTCCGGGGGCACGGCCTCGCCCGGCCGCGTCGTCCTCATGGGTGGGTCCCCGGCCTTCAGGGCCGTGACCTCGCGAGCACGCCCTCGCGTGGCTGCCGTACCTCACGTACGGTCGGGACGCTCACCCCAAGTCGGCGTCCCGGCCGACTTAGAAAGCGCTTGTCCGGACATTGGCAGACCGAGCCGGGGCCGTCAATCCTTCGTTCGCGCGGGCTCGGTCACGTTTTGGACTCCCCGGGCCACCGCGAGCCGGGCGGCACCCACGACCGTGCCGAGGTCCCCGACCGTGCTGCTGACCACCTCGGTGGGCCAGCTCAGCCGCCCCAGCTCGGCCCGCACACCGGGCAGGAGCTGCGGATCCGCACCGGTGCTGCCGCCCAGCACGATCAGCCCCGGGTCGAGTACGGCGGTCACCGCGGCGGCGAGGCGTCCGACGTCCGCGGCGTGGCGGCCGACGACGGCCAGGGCCGAGGCCCGGCCCTGTCCGGCGAGGGCGAAGAGCCGCTCGGCGGTGCGCGGGCACGGCCCGTCGTCGTCCTGCCATGCCTTGGCGGTCCGCCGCAGGAGCGAGCGGGCGCCGATGTACTCCTCCAGCGCCTCGTGGCGAGGCTCGCGGCCGTCGTCCCAGGGGTAGGGCAGCCGGGCCAGCTCTCCGGCGGCGCCGTTGGCTCCGCGCAGCACCCGGCCGCCGACCACGATGCCGAGGCCGATGCCCACGCCGATCCGCAGATAGCCGAAGGTGTGGTGGCCGCGGGCGGCACCCTCGTGCAGTTCGGCGAGCGCGGCGCAGTTGACGTTGTTCTCGAGGTGGACGGGCACGCCCGGCGGCAGTGCGACGGTCATGGCGTCGAAGACGGGGCCGGCCTTGGCGGTCGCGGGGCGCATCCCGCCGTCCTTCCGCGGTGCGGTGACATCGCCGACGGCGACGACGACGGTGCGCAGCGGGGCGTCGGCGGGCAGCGCGCCGAGCGCCTCGCGCACCACGTCGGCGGCCTCTTCCCGCGCGCCGGTGGCCTGGGCGAGCAGGGTGCCGTCCAGGCCGCAGCCGCGCACCCGGGTGAGGGCGGGACCCAGGTCGACGGCGAGTACGGCGCCGGCGGCCGGGCCGAGACGGTAGACGGCGGCGGTGCGGCCCGTGCCGCTGGACGCGGTGCCGGAGTGGGCGGCGAGCCGGGCGCCCTCCAGTTCCGCGACGGCGGAGGACACCGTCGGCTTGGACAGGCCCGCCAGGCTCGCGAGCTGCGGCCGGGTGGCCCTGCCCGCCCCGGCCAGCACGGCGAACACCGCGCTCGCACTCTCGGTCAGGCGAGGGGCTTTCACCACGTCGTGTTCCACAGTTCTCCCCCACGGGTCAACGCCGCGTTCCCGGTCCGATCGGCTCCGCGGAACACGGCGATGGGATGCCCTGGCGACGCGGTTCCCGCCCCCTGCGGCCCCGTGGGACCGCCCGGTGATCGAGTGCGCGAAGCCTCTTGACACGCACTGTACTTCGTTAGTTAACTTCCTAACGAACGTCACGGTACTCGCCTGCCGTGCCCGTCAGAGGCCCGTCCCGGGGCTTCCCTAGTTCATCGAATCATCCTCACCTCGCTTTCCTCCAGGCACGGTTCGCCCGCCGTCGCAGCCCAGCGCAACGACGAAAGAGGATTCGTGCAGGACACCCCCCTCCCGTACCCGCTCGTGGTGGGCATCGACGTGGGCGGCACCAAGACGCACCTGCGTGCCTTCGCGGGCGGGACCCGCGTCGCCGACCACGTCCGCCCGAGCAGTGGCTGGCGTCCGCACGACCCCGTGGCCGCCGCCGGCTGGCTGGCCGCACTGGTCGCCGGGACGCTGCCGGCGGGCGCCCGCCCGTCCGCCGTCGCGGTGGGCGGGCACGCCTGCGAGACACCCCGCCAGTGCACCCAGATCCGTACCGCGCTGCATCTGCACTTCGACGCGCCCGCAGTCGTCCTGGGCGACGCCGAACTGCTCGTGCCCGCCGCCGGTCTGGAGCGGGGCGTCGGCCTGGTCGCGGGCACCGGTTCCGTCGCGGTCGGCCGACTGCCCGACGGCACTCCCGTGCAGGTCGGCGGCTGGGGTGCGGTACTCGGTGACGAGGGCGGCTCGGCCGGTCTGGTCCGCGAGGCCGTACGTGCCGTATGGGCGGCCCACGACCGTGGCGAGGAACCCGGCGAACTCGCCGGGAACCTGATCGCCGGGTTCGGCGTCGCCGAAGTGCCCGCGCTCGGCGCCGCCCTGGAACACGCCACGCACGCCTCCGCCGACTGGGGCCGGCACGCACCCGCCGTGTTCGCCGCCGCCGAGGCCGGATCGGCGCTCGCCCGGGCGGTGATCACCGACGGCGGCCGCTCGCTGGCCGCGCTCGTCGCACGGCTCGCCGCCCGCGGGGTGGCCGTCGACGACGTCGTGGTCGCGGGCAGCACCGTCCTCGCCCAGCCCGCCCTCTACGACGCCTTCGTGTCGTCCCTGGCCGCCGGCGTGCCCGGGGCCCGGCCCCGGCAGCTCGACGTGCCGCCGGTCGAGGGCGCGGTGGCGATGGCGCGTTCACTCGTATGACATATCGCGCGTTCACGCGTATGACATGGGGCGGACGCCGGATCATCCCTGACCCGACACCGCCTGCCCGTAATTCTTCGCCAGTAGGGCTCGGGAAAGCGCGTTCGACGCATACGTCACGTGCCGCACTGTGAGCCGCGCTCGATCACTCCTCCTCCCGGCCGTACGGCCGAAGAAGTCAAGAGAGGCAGACGTATGCCGTCACCAGCCGGGCACCGCTCCCCTTCGCCGGTCCGCGAACGCGGCGTGAACCGAAGGGGGTTCCTCACGTCGTCGCTGGGCGCCTCGGCCGGTGTGCTGACCGCGCCCACCTTCGTGACGTGGCTGGCCGCCGCGGACGCGAAGGCGGCCGGCGCCCCCGCCGCGTTCGTCGACGACTACCGGACCAACGTCATGGCGAACCTGACGCCGGAGACCAACGCCGTGGTCCGGGTCCTCGGTGGCATGGCGCGGGTGTGGAAGACCGGCGGCTCCTGGAACGCCGGCGTGCCGCTGATGCCCGAGGTGCTGCGCGCCAACATGCGCTACTGCGCCCGCGTCACCTCCGCACGCACCGAGGCGCAGGCGAAGGAGGCGTTCCTCTACGACCGCCAGCACCAGAGCTACGCGGTGATCGCCGGCCTCGGCCCGCTGGCCGATCTGTACCGGGCGGGCGCCCAGGCGGTCACCTCGATCACCGGTGCCCCCGACGGCACACCGCCCACCAAGATCGACGACGCGGTACCGGCCGGCGCCCCGGCCGGCTCCGCGCTCGGCGCGGGCTCGCACGACTCGGCGCTCGGCAAGGTGGCCGAACTGGTCGACACGGTCCGCGGCCCGTTCGCCTCCGGCAACCCCGGCAAGTACGCGTTCCAGTACCCGCGCCCCTGGCGCATGAACGAGGACAGCGAGGTCGTCGACACCGGGCGGACCGACGCGCTCGGCTACCCGGTCTACGACTCGAAGGTGGTCGTCGCCCCGCAGTTGCTGCGGCAGCGCAGCACCTCACCGGTGGACGACGGCGGCTTCCCCAGCGGCCACACCAACGCCTTCCACCTGGCGGCGCTGGCCTACGCGTACGCGGTGCCGGAGCGCTTCCAGGAGCTGGTGACCCGCGCGTTCGAGCTGAGCCACACCCGGATCATGGCGGGCATGCACTCCACCGTCGACGTCCTCGGCGGCCGGATCATGGCCACCGCCCTGGCCGCCGCCACCCTGGCCGACCCGGCGAACGCCGGCCTCAAGGCCGCGGCGCGCGCCCAGGCCCTGGCGTACTTCCGGGAGAAGACCGGCACGACGGCGGACACCCTGTACGCCTACGCCCACGCGGACGGCTCCGACGCGTACGCCGACCGGGACGCCAACGAGCGTGCCGTCACGCCCCGGTTGACGTACGTGCTGACCCGGCGCGGCGGCGACGAGCCGCTGACCGTGCCCAAGGGCGCGGAAGTGCTGCTGGAGACGCGGCTGCCGTACCTGGACGCGGCCCAGCGACGCGAGGTGCTGCGGACCACCGCGCTGCCCTCCGGGTACGTCCTGCTGGACGGCTTCGAGCAGTGGGGCCGGCTGAACCTGTTCGCCGCGGCGGACGGTTACGGCGCCTTCGACTCCGGCGTGACCGTCACCCTGGACGCGGCGGCCGGCGGCTTCAAGGCGGCCGACAGCTGGCGCAACGACATCGACGGCGACGGCGGTCTGACCAAGCGCGGCACCGGCACGCTGACCCTGACCGGCCACAACCGGTACACGGGCGGCACCGTGCTCGCGGACGGCGTCCTGGCCTGCGCCTCGGCGCACGCGCTGGGCCACGGTGACGTACGGGTGCAGGGCGGCACCCTGAAGGCGGGCAGGTCGCTGCAGGTCCACGGCAGCTACACGCAGGAGTCCGGCGCCCTCGATGCGACCCTGCGTTCGGGTCAGGAGCCGGTCCTGGAGGTGACGCGGCGGGCGGTGCTCGGCCGGGGCAGCACGCTGTCCCTGCGGCTGGACGCCGACCGGCCGCCGACGGCGGGACGCACGGTCCGGGTGCTCGCCGCCCCGGTGCTGCGCGGCCAGTTCGACCGCGTCGAGCTGAACTCCGACCGGCTGCGGGCCGTACCCGTCTACACGGCGGAAGGTCTGTCGGTACGACTCCTGAAGCGGTGACGCCCCGGGTGGCGGGAGCTGATGCGGAGGAGGCGGGGTAGACGCCGCTCTCTCGCTCCCGCCGTCGCCCGCCCGGTGTCATCGCGGGGCGGATGATGGCACGCGTGACGCACTCGGTCCTGGACTCCAAGAGGCCCCTCGGCCCGCCCGCGGGGCGGTCGCCGGGGCGGTCCGGCAGGCGGTTGCTCATGCCGTTCCTGGTGGTGCTGCTGCTCGCCCAGATGGCCGTCGCGATGGTGACGACGGCTGTCCAGCAGACCCCGACCATCGACGAACCGATATACGTCGCCACGGCCGCCGAGTACCTGCACGAACACCGTCTGCGCCACAACCCCGAGCATCCGCCGCTCGGCAAACTGGTCATCGCGACCGGGGTGGCGCTCGCCGACCCGCACGTCGACGCGTCCTTCACCGGCAACCAGAGCCTGCTCGGGCAGCATCTGTTGTACGAGTCCGGCAACGACCCGTGGCGGCTGATGCTGTGGGCCCGCCTCCCGGTGATCGCGCTGACGCTGCTGTTCGGGCTCGTCGTCTTCGCCTTCACCCGCGAACTCGCCGGTCCGGTGGGCGGGTCGGTGGCACTCGCGCTGTACGCCCTCTCCCCCGACATCATCGCCCACGGCTCGCTGGCCACCCTGGACGTTCCGGCGGCGGGGTTCCTGCTGACCTCGGTGTGGCTGCTGTGGCGGGCGCGCAGCCGGCCGCGGCTGTTCCTGCCGCTCGCCGGGGCGGCGCTGGGGGCGGCCCTGGCCACGAAGATGAACACGTTGGCGGCGGTTCCGGTCCTGCTGGCGCTGGCCGGTGTGTCGGTGTGGTCGACGTCCACGGACCGCCGTCGGGACCGGCGCCGGACGCTGCTGCGGGTGGTCGCGGGCGCCGGTGTGGTGGCGCTGGCCGCGCTCGCCGTCGTCTGGGCGTCGTATCTGGTCGTCGATCCGCGGCTGCGCTGGACGCCCGAGCAGGTGCCCACCGTGCACGGACTGCGCGGGCTGCTCGTCCGGCTGCTGCCGTTCCCTGAGGCGTACCGGGACGGGATGCGCGTCCAGTTCGGTTTGGAGAACCAGCCGTGGCAGGGCTTCCTGTTCGGCCGGCTGTACACCGGGTCCCTCTGGTACTACCTGCCGGCCGCGCTGCTGGTGAAGACCCCGCTCGGCATGCTCGCCCTGTGGACCGCCGGCGCCGTCGTGGTCCTGGCGGTGCGCAGGCTGCGGCCCGCGGCGCCGTATCTGCTCCTCCCCTGCGGTGTGCTGCTGGCCGTGGCGATGGAGGGGGCGCGGGACTTCGGCACCCGCTACGCCATCTTCCTGCCGATGTTCCTGGCGGTGGCCGCGGGCTGTGCCGTCGTCGTGCGGTGGCGGTGGCGATGGGCGCCGGTCGGGACGGGGGTGCTGCTGCTGTTCGTCGCGGTGAGTTCGCTGCGGACGTATCCCTACTATCTGCCGTACTCCAACGAGGCGTTCGGCGGACCGGCCGAGACCCGGCTCCGGCTGCACGACTCCAACGTCGACTGGGGCCAGGACCTCGGCCGGCTCGCCGACCGGCTGCGCGAGCGGTACCCGGGCGAGCGGATCTGGCTCGTGTACAAGGGCAGCGGCCTGCCGTCGTCCTACGGTATCGACGCGGGCGACCCGCGCGAGGTGCCCGAGCGGGCAGTGCGGGGGCTGCTGGTCGTGTCGGACTCCTCGGTCGCCAAGGCGACCGGACGGCTGGCCGAGTTGATCGACTCCAGTCGTCCGATCGACGAGGTCGGCCACTCGATCACGATCTACCGGCGGTGACCTGCCCCTCATGGGTCACCTGGTGGAATCCCTCGGCGCTCACGTGGTTCATCACGCCGCTGGCCACGCGGTAGCGGCCGTTGGGCACGTCCGAGGACCTCGTGAGGTGCACGGTGAGCGGACCCGCCCATTCGTAGCCCTTCTCCTCGGCGTGCCGCATCAGGCTGTCCGTGAGCTCCTGACCGACCCGGGTGCCGCGGCGCGTGAGTTCGTCGTGCACGTGCTCGGCGAGTTCCACGTCGTAGGCGTTGGGGACCACGACCCGGGTCTCGCTGCAGACGACCACGTTGCTGTCGCACTCACGTCGCAACGCGTCGCGGAGTTCGACGGGGTCCTTGTCGACGACCCGCGCCCACAGCGCCCCCCACCCGTTCTCCAGGGCCTGTTCCAGCGCGCTGATCGCGCTCATTCACGCCTCCTCGAAGTCGTCCTTGAAGTCGTTGCTGAAGTCGTCCTTGAAGTCGTCCTTGAAGTCGTCCTTGAAGTCGTCGGGCCGTACCTCGGCCTCTTCGAGGGCCTCCCGCAACGTGCGGCCGGTGCCGCCGGGTGCACGGGGGGTGCTCTCCTCCTGCTGCGCGAGGAGTTCGCCGGTGGTCCCGGTTCGGGAACGGTTCTCCTCGGGGGCGGTCATGCAGGTGGCTCCTCGTCTGTCGTCCTCCGCGACCGCCGTCGGCCGCCTGTGGCCAAGCGGGTTCCCGCCCCGCGCCCGCGTATCCGTCCTTCGTATGCGTCCTTCGTATGCGTCCTTCTCGCCGACGGCCGGATGACGTCGCACAAGCCCTGGTCACCGGGGCCGGTCAGCTATGTTGAGTTTCTGTGGGAGACAAAGGAGGCACACCGGTGCCATCGCCGCAGCAGGCACGTGCACAGGCAACCTCGATCACCTCGGGCAGGACCGCGCCGGAGACGGAGGCCTCCCCGACGTCCCAGCTGAGGGCACTCTTCGACCGGCCCCGGCTGTCCCCGGGGCAGCGGCGCATCGCCCAGTACCTGATCGAGCACATCACCGAGGCGGCCTTCTTGTCGATCACCGATCTCGCGGAGCGCGTCGGCGTCAGCCAGCCCTCCGTGACACGGTTCGCGGCGGCGGTGGGTTTCAACGGTTACCCCTCGCTGCGGGAGAAGCTCCAGTCGATCGCGCTCGGCGCCCTCGCCGGCGGCCCCACGGCGGCGGAGGAGAACGGGAGCAACGAGCTCCAGGCGGCCGTCGACGCCGAGATCGAGCACCTGGAGAACCTGCGCCGGGACTTCGCCGATCCCGACCAGGTGATCGGTGTCGGCCGTAAGTTGTCCCGGTCGACCCCGCTGACCATCCTGGGCCTGCGCATCTCGGCGTCCCTGGCGGAGTACTTCGCGTACGCGGCACGCCGGGTCCATCCCGACGTACGGCTGGTGACGCGGGGCGGCAGCGTCGCCTACGACGCGCTGCTGCAGTCACGGGAGGCCGGCGGTACCTGGGTGCTGGCGTTCTCCATGCCCCGGCACGCCCAGGAGACCCTCACCGCCGTACGGGTCGCCCGCAGCGCCGGGTTGAGGGTCGCGCTGATCACCGACCTGGCGCTCGGACCCGTGGCCGACGAGGCGGACGCCGTGTTCGCCACCGGCACCGGTTCCCGTCTGGTCTTCGACTCCTACGCCGCCCCCGGCGTGATGGCAGCCGCGCTGCTCCAGGCCATGACCGACGCCGATCCGGAACGCACCCAGGCGCGGCTGGAGGAGTACGAGCACATCTCCGACCAGCATCAGTTCTTCCTCCGGGACTGATCCCACCGCCCCGGACCGATCCCGTTCCCGGGCTGATCTCACTCCCTCGCACATCAGGACACAGTGGGATCCTCCGCCCCATATCGTGCATGAATGTTTTCATGCTCCTTGCAAACGGGACGGCATATATAAATACTGCTCACGGGATCGCGCCCCGGGCCGCACCGGGACACCTTCCACACCCGCGGACACCCACTGTCGCCGTCTCCTACCCGCGTCGGCGCCGGAGTGTTCGGCCGGGCATCGCCTGCGCGAGCGCCCGTGGCGGCCCCGGTCATCCCCTGGTCCGGGGCCGCCGCCACCTCCTCGGACCACGTTCCACGACGCCGCACACCCGGAAGCGATGACCATGCCCCTGACGACGACGCGCCTCAGCCCGGACTGGCCGTGCCAGGTCAAGACGCCCGGCAGCTACGACTGGGAACGCTCGGCGGCCAAGTGGCTGCGCGGGCTGGTTCCGGCGCGTTACGCCAGCTACCCGGCGCTGATCCGCCACCCCGTGCTGCTCGCCCGGCACGCGCAGATCCAGGTCCAGCACGAGGTCCGTGTCGCCCGCACCGCGCTGCAGACGGCCCGGGCCGATCTGCCCGGGCTGGGGCTGCCGGAGTCGGTCATCGAGCACACGATCAAGCTGTACGCGGCGGAGGTCCTGCAACTGCAGCACATCGCGCGCAGCGTCCGTGCGGTCAGCCAGGCCCTGGTCGACCGCGGCCACGGCCGCTGACAGCCGGGACTCTGCCTGTACTGACCTACCTGGTGATGCCGTCGCTCAGCCGCCTGCTGCGGCTGTGGCTGTACTCGCCGACGGACCGCTGAAGGCCGCCTGGACGGGCGGGTGAACGGGCCGGGCGGGGCCCGGGGCGCCCGTCTCCATCGACGTGCGCGTGGTCCGCGAACACACGCCCGCGATGAAGCGCGTCCGATGTGCAATGCTCAACACGTGACGAGCGAGCCCGCCGGCACCGCCGAGCACGGCGCCGCGCCCGACAAGGCCGCGCTGGCCAAGGTGGTGGCCCGGCAACGTGCGGAGATGGACCGGCTGCGGGACCAGGTCGCGTCGGCGGCCGTCCTGGAGCGGGCCAAGGGTGTGCTGATGGCGCTGACCGCGTGCACCGCGGACGAGGCCGGCGAGGAGCTGCTGCGGCGGGCGAAGGCCGCGGACCGCACGCTGCTGGAGGAGTGCTGGATCACCCTCGGCGGCCCGGTGCCCCCGCTGCGTGCCGCCTCGCAGGACGGCTTCCGTGCCGTCGCCGCCGTCCCCGGCGACGGCACGTCCGGCGACGGCTCGTCCGGCGCCACCGGGCACGGTGTCCCGGCCACCCGGAACCGGACGGATATCGGTGTCGGCACCGGCACCGGCACCGCCGACACGGAGGACGATGCCTTCGCCGTCCTGGGCCGCCTCGGTGAGGCCCTGGTCCGGGTCGACAACCCGCAGGAACTCGCCCGGTGCCTGCTGGAGCATCTCGCGCCGGCCGTGGAGGCCGACTCGGTCATGATCTACCGGCGACTGCCCGCCGGCGAGCTCCGACTGGCCGGGCACGCGGGCATCGACGACACCCTGGCCACCCAGTGGTGCCACGTGCCACCCCTGTCCGGGATCGCCGCGCTGGCCGCCCTGCGGGCGGGGCAGCCGCGCTGGCTGGAGGACATCGACGCGGACCGGGACCGGTATCTGCTCATCGGGAATCCACCCGAGCGCTGGCGCTCCCGTGTCTGGCTGCCGGTGCCGGCCGGGGACGCCGCCGACGTCTGCATCGGCGTCCTGCGGGACCGGGGCGGTCCGTTCAGTCCGCCGGTGCGACGGCTGCTGCGGGCGGTGGCCCGGCTGTGCGCCGAACGGCTGCGCGCGTTCGGCACCCCGCAGAACGAGGACGCCGTACGTGCCGCCGACGCCGCGCAGACCGTGTTCGGTTCGCTGCCAGGAGCGGCGATGCTGCTGACGCCGCTGCGGACGCGATCCGGGGAGGTCGAGGACTACCGCATCGACGCCGCGACGGCGGACGCGGTCGACATCGTCGGCCGGGCGGGCGGTGAGCTGGTCGGCCACCGGATCCTGGAGTGCTTCCCCAGCATGGCCGGCGAGCAGCTGTGGCAGGGCTGCCTGAACGCCCTGACCACCGGAAAGCCCTACGAGGGCGAGCCGTTCGCCCACGAGGAGGTCGTGGGCGGCGCCACGGGCGTCTCCGAGTACTCGATCCGGGCGGCCCGGCTGGGCGACGGACTGGTCGTCGCCTGGATCCGGCGCGACTCCTCGGTCCGGCAGGAGCAGCGGCTGTCGGACGTGCAGCGGCTGGGCAATCTCGGCTGGGCGAACTGGAATCTGGTCTCCCCCGAGGACTCCTGGTCCTCCCAGGTCTTCGCCATCTTCGACCGCGACCCGGCCGACGGCCCCATCCCCCTCACTGACCTGCCGGACCGCGCACTGCCCGACGACGCCCCGCCGCTGGCCCGGGCGATCGGGGAACTCGTGTGCACGGGGCGGCCGTTCGACGTGTCGTTCCGGATCCGGGCGGGCGGTGGGATCCGCCATCTGCGGGCCGTCGCCGAGGCGGTGTCGGACGTCGACGGCACACCCGTCGAGGTGCACGGCTTCGTCCAGGACCTCACCGCCCTGCGCAGCGTGGAGCTCGCCCTGGTGGAGAGCGAGCAGGAGATCCTCGCCCAGCACGGGGTGCTGCGCGCCGAGCGGACCCTGGCCGCCCGGTTGCAGCACGCGCTGCTGCCGCTGCCCACCCGCCCGGTGCGGCTGGCCGGGCTGCGGGTCGAGATCGCCTATCTGCCCGCCCAGTCGGGGCTGCACGTCGGCGGAGACTGGTTCAGCGCCATCGAACTGCCCGACGGCGACGCCCTGTTCGTGGTCGGCGACGTCGCCGGTCACGGCATCGACGCCGTCGCCACGATGGCCCAGCTGCGCTTCACCGCCAAGGGCATGGTGGTTACCGGATCTTCGCTGACCGGCGCACTGGCCCGGCTCAACACCCTGCTGCTGCACTCCCAGGGCTCGCACGGCACCGCGACCATGGTGCTGGCCCGCTACACCGCCGACGAACGCCGCCTGGTGTGGGCGCAGGCCGGCCATCCGCCGCCGTTGCTGCTGCGCGACGGCGAGGTGCGCTTCCTCGGCCGCCCGCACGGGATGCTGCTCGGGGCGACTGCCACACCGGTCTACGAGGAGGCGGAGTGCCGCCTGGAGCCGGGCGATCGGCTCCTCCTGTACACGGACGGGCTGGTGGAACGTCCCACGGAGGGCATCGATCTGGGGCTGGAACGGCTCGCCGAGGCCGTCGTGGCCCACGGCACGGACACTCCCGGTTCGCTGGGACCGCTGCTCGCCACGTTGCTGGAGGAGGAGCGGCGGGACGACGTCTGTGTCGTCGACATCCAGGTCCCCCACGAGGCGGAGTGACGGCGCCGCAGGGCGATCCCGGGGTGATCCCGAATTATTGGAGGGCGGAATTCCGCAGAGAAATCACCCCGAGATCACCCCGGGAGGGAAACGGCTCGGTGTCATCCCGCGGCCGTACGGGACTCCAGATCGAGCCGGGTGTCGTCGCCGTAGACACCGGTCTCGTCGCCGCGGATGCCGTACCAGAGCTGGAAGCGGGCCACCGCCTCGGTCAGGGTCGTGTCGTAACGGCCGCTGGTGGAGCCGTGGTCGTACACGTTCGGGATGCGCAGCAGGCGTTGCTGGAGGTCGCTCACCTCGGGGCCGCTGGCTCCTTCCCGCAGGGTGCCGGGGCCGTCGGGGTCGGCGGGGCCGGCCGAGACGCCCGGGGTGGCCGGGGCCGCCGGGGCCGGCTCGGCCGAGGTGGGCGCGGGCGGGGCGGGAGCCGGATCGGCGGTCGCGTCGCTCCGGCCGGGCAGCAGGAACGCACCCGCGAAGCCGACCACTGCTGCAGCGGTCACGGCTCCCACGACGGCCATGCGGCGCAGTCCGTACGGCCTGCCGCGGAGAGCAACCGGAGGTGGGGCTGGAACTTGGGCCGGGGCCGGGGCCAGGGGCCGGCGCTCGTCGGAGACGGGCGCCGTCTCCTGCGTCTCCTCCTCGGCGTGCGGCCGCACTACGGGCATCGCCACCGGCTCGTACCGGCCGCTCTGCTCCCGGTAGTCGTACCGGCCGCTCTGCTCCCGGTAGTCGTACTGGCCGGTCTGCTCCCGATACTCCCTGATCAGCTCGGCGAGGGCGTCGGTGCGGCGCGGGCGCAGCACACGGATCGGTTCGAGGGGTTGCCTGTCCTCAGGCGCGTCCTCGTCGGGCGGTGTCGGCATGCTGGTCTCCTTCCGTCCCCTGCGCAGGGGCCTCCGGCTCTCCCGGAGAGGGATACGCGCCGGCCGGGCGAGGAGTTCAGCGGACCTCACTCCGGTCGTCCCACAGTCGCAGCCGGTTCGACACAAAGCACTCGGTTCCCTCCATGCACTGCACTGAGTGTCATACGCCCCGACCAGGTGCTACGTTCCCGTCCATGAGTTCCAGCAGTGCGGCTCGCGGTCGCGGCGAGAAGGCGAGGAAGGCCGGCGCGGCGTCCGCGAAGCCGCCCATGCGGGACGCACTCGTGGCGGCGGCCTTCCAGCTGTTCCTGGAGCGGGGGTACGAACAGACCACCGTCGACGACGTCGTGGCGCTCGCCGGCGTCGGACGCCGGTCCTTCTTCCGCTACTTCCCCTCCAAGGAGGACGTGGTCTTCCCCGACCACGAGCGCTGCCTGGCCGACATGACGGACTTCCTGGCCACCGGCGACGGCACGGAGGAACCCGTGGAGCGGGTCTGTGACGCGGCCCGACTGGTGCTGAGGATGTACGCCGAGAACCCGACGTTCTCCGTCCAGCGCTACCGCCTGACCAAGAAGGTGCCGGGCCTGCGCGCGTACGAACTGTCCGTGGTGTGGCGCTACGAGCGGGCCCTCGCCGAGTATCTGCGGGCACGGTTCGCGGGCCGGCCCGACGGGACCCTGCAGGCCGACGTGATCGCCGCCGCTGTGGTCGCGGCCCACAACAACGCGCTGCGGTCCTGGCTGCGCTCGGACGGGCTGTGCGACGCGAACGCCATGGTGGACCACGCCCTGGGGTACGTCCAGTCCACCTTCGTGGCGGCCCCGGGAGCGACCCGGGGCGAGCAGTCCGAGGACGTGGTGGTGGTCGTCTCGCGGCGCGGGGCGCCGCTGTGGCGGGTGGTCCAGGAGGTCGAGACCGCGCTGGGACGGGACTGACGCATTTTAGGGTACGGAGTGCCTTTACGGGTGACACTCAGTGCCATACTCTGAGGTCGTGCGCGGTGGCACGGCGAACCGGGCACGTGCGTGCGTGGTACCCCGGGCACGCGGGATTCCGGCCGAGCGCAGGGAGTTGACCAGCGTGTACCACCCCTCAGCAAGCGTTACCCGTCAGTCAGCCGGTTCCGTGGCGGGCCTCCTGGAACCCAGGAGGCCGGAACTGCGCGGCGCGGACGCGGAGGCCATCCATTTCCAGCGCTGCACCTGGTGCGGCACCGCCATGTACCACCGGCTGCTGTGCCCGGTCTGTCAGGGCAGCGAGCTGCGGACCGAGCGCAGCGAGGGCACGGGGACGGTCCGCCACTCCACGGTGGTGCACCGCAACACCCCCGCCGCGCGCAACGTGTCGCTGATCGAGATGGCGGAGGGCTTCGTCGTGCGTGGCCGGGTGATGGGCCCGCTCATCGGCATCCACAGCGGCGACCGGGTGCGGCTGTCCACTGTGAAGGACCCGGTCCGGGGCGAGCCGGTCTTCCAGTTGCTCGACGAGCCCTACCGCGCCTGGAGCTGACGGACCGCCCGTCCGCCTCGCCGGCGAGCGCGTCCCCTACGGCCCCCACACCCCGGGCACCAGCGTTCGCACCCGCACCGGCAGCCCCGACCCGAAGCACTGGTTGGCCGCGAGTCCGACGGCCAGCGCGAGAGCGCCGTCGCGTTCGGTGGCCGTGGGATGGGTTCCGGCACCGGCGTCGGCCTGCTGCTCCCGGTCCACCGGCCCGAAGAGCGCGTCGAGCATGCGTGGATCGCCGCCCCCGTGCGCCTCGTGCGCGGTGACCAGCGGGACGTCGACCGGCGGTTGCCACAGCGGGCGGTGGGTGAGGCGGGCCCCGCCCGCATGTTCGGCGGCCGTGTCACCGTGCAGGGCGCCGCTGCCCGAGGTGATCGTGGTGCGGGGCGGCTGCCAGCGGCTCTCCTCCACCTCCAGTTCCAGCCGGCCCGCGCTGCCGTTGAACATCACCCGGTAGCCCTCCCACGGGGAGTATGCGGTGAGGTGGTATGTCATGGTCGCGCCGCCGCGGTACTGGACCAGGAGGGCCATGTCGTCCTCGATGGTGACGGGGCCGTCGAAGACGTTGCGGTCACGGACGTAGCCGTCGTCCTGTTCGGCGTCGAGGTAGAGGGCGCGCAGGGTGTCGTCGGCCGCGAGGTCCAGCGCGAAGGGGTCGTCGGCCGCCGAGGCGGTGCCATGGGCGCGGGCGTAGTCGCGGCGCAGTCCGTGGCGTTCGCCCGCCGCACGGCCGTAGAAACCGAGCCGCCCGTAGCCGAAGACCTCCTGCGGCTCGTCGGCGAGCCACCAGTTGACGAGGTCGAAGTGGTGGCTCGACTTGTGCACCATGAGGCCGCCGCTGTGGCGTTTCTCGCGGTGCCAGCGGCGGAAGTAGTCGGCGCCGTGCCGGACGTCGAGCAGCCACTCGAAGTGCACGGACAGGACCTCGCCGATCGCGCCCTCGGCGAGCAGGGCACGGACCTTTTCATGGACGGGGTTGAAGCGGTAGTTGAAGGCGACGGCGAGGGAGTTGCCGGTGTCGCGGACCGTGTCCAGGATGCGGGCGCAGCGGTCCGCGTCGACGGTCATCGGCTTCTCGGTGACCACCCGGCAGCCGGCCTTCAGGGCGGGGACGATGTAGCGGTCGTGCTCGGCGTCGACGGTGGTGACGACGACCTCGTCGATGTTCTCCTTGGCGAGCATTTCGTCGAAACGGTCCGGCTCCCAGGTGCCGGCGGCGGGTTCGCCGGCCGCGGCCAACAGGCCGTTGTGGAAGGCCATCCGGGTGGGGCTGGGATCACAGAGGGCGGCGACGAGGTGGTCGGGGCGTTCGGCCAGGGCCCGGGTGAACAGCTGGGCGCGATGGCCGGTGCCGACGACGGCGGCACGGTGGCGGGTGGTTCGACTCATAGCAAGCGCTTCCCCCGGGCGCGGTCCGCCTAGTCATCGGACCACTGCGTGGCTTGATCAGGTCGTTGCCTCGATGACGTCCCCTGCACAGACAACCCACAGCCACCCTGTCCCGTCCCGTCCCGTCCCGTCCCGTCCCGTCCTCTGAGCTTGATCCGCAGGAGGGCGGGCCGGAGCCGACCGGTACGGTGCTGGACGCGCCGTGGTCCGACCACCCCGGGGGCGACCACGCGGCTCGCCCCTCGGGTCACGAATCGAAGGTCACCCTGATGCCGACCGTTCCGTCCGGGCCGCGGCGCAGCCGGCTGCCGAGGAGGCTGAGGCGGCCCAGGACGCCGTACTTGCGCTTGAGAAGCTGCCGATAGCGCGCGACCGTGGCCGCATCCGTGCTCTCGGCGGTGGCGGGGATCTGGTCGCCGGTCGGGTGACCGCGCACGTCGCAGGGCCCGACCAGGACGTCGGCGCGGGCCCGGATGCGCTTGGCCTTCCCCGAGTCCGCGACGGTCCACACGCCGAGCGCGTCGCCGTCGCGCACCACCCACACCGGGGTGGCGACCGGGGTGCCGTTCCTCCGAAAGCTGGTGACCAGCAGGTATTTCCCCGCACCCAGGCGGGCAGGCACCGTTTTGTCCATGGTGGGCAGTGTAGAGGCAGCGTCTCGACACCGAAGGAGGCCGACGGCCGGCCCCGGTCAGCCGACCGCCGCCGTCATCCGCCGCACCGCCTCCTCGATGATCTCCGGCGAGGTCGCCAGGTTCAGGCGTACGTGTCCCGCGCCCCCGGTCCCGAAGGGGATCCCGGAGCTGAAGGCCACCCGGCCGCGGCGCAGGAAGGTCTCCGCCGGGTCGGCGCCGAGGCCGAGGGCCCGGCAGTCGAGCCAGGCGAGATAGGTGGCCTCGCCCGGGCGGCAGACGACCGCGGGGAGGTGCTCCGCGAGCAGGTCGGCGAGCAGACGCCGGTTGTCGTCGAGGCCGGCCAACAGGGCGTCCAGCCAGCCGACGCCCTCGCGCAAGGCGGCGGTGTGGGCGATCACGCCGACGTGGCTGGGACCGTGCCCGACCTCTTCCGGCAGCCGGGCCAGGTCGGCGGCGGCCTCGGGGCCCGCGACGGCGAGCGCCGCCTTCAGTCCCGCCAGGTTCCAGCCCTTGGACGCCGACATCAGCGACAGTCCGTTCTCCCCGCCCGGCACGGCGAGGTACGGCACGAAGCGCGTGCCGGCGGTGACGACCGGCGCGTGGATCTCGTCGGCGACCACCCGCACCCCGTACCGGTCGGCGAGGGCGGCGACAGCGGTCAGCTCATCGGCGGTGTGCACGGTGCCGGTCGGGTTGTGCGGACTGCACAGCAGGTAGGCGGCGCGCCGCCCGCCCGCCGTGATCCGCCGGAAGGTCTCCTCCAGGGTGTCCAGGTCGAGGCGTCCGTCCGCGCCCAGCGGGGCCTCGGCCACCCGCCGGTCCAGGTGCGCGAGGAACGGGAAGAACGGCGGATACACGGGCGGGTTCACGACGACCGGATCGCCGGGCCCGGTGACCAGTTTCAGCATCTCGACGACGCCGAGCATCACGTCGGGAACGATCGCGGTGCGTTCCACCGCGAGTCCGTCCCAGCCCCACCGCTCGCCGGCGAAGGCGGCGAGCGCCTCGGCGTACGCGGTGCCGGCCGGGTAGCCGGTGTCACCGAGGGCGAGCGCGTCCGTGACCGCGCGGACGACCCGTTCGGCGAGCGGGACGTCCATCTCGGCCACCCACACCGGCAGGACGTCCTCGGGATAGGTGCGCCACTTCATGCTCGTACGACGACGGAGCCGGTCGAGGGTGAGGGCACGCAGGGGATTCGGTTCACCGGACGATTCGTGCGGGATCCTGGTCATGCGGACAAGATAAGGCGGCTGCGGTGTGACCTGGAGTCATGAGGACGGGGTACGAGCTGAACGGGCGCGGTGATCCCCCGCTCACCGCCTTGCTGCGGCCCTACGTCGACCGGGCGTCCGTGTGGGGCGACGAGCGCAGCCGGGTCGGGCCGGCCCCGGCGGACGAGGAGAGATCACCCGTACCGTGAACGCCGCCGCTCCCGCGCACGTATGGAATGAGGGTGCTCAACCAAGCGGGTGCCCCGCGGTCTTGACCGTGAGTTCGGGGTTCGGGAGCCATGCATGAGGCACGCACGACGACGGGTCGTCCGGCGAGTGACACGGCTGGCTGCAGTCGGCGGACTCCTCCTCGGAGGGACGATGGTCACGCGGGCCATGGCCAGTGAGGCGCCTGTCGCGCCCGCTCCGCGGACGTTCGCCCAGCAGGCCGGCGGTATGGGCGAGGGTCTCGTCCAGCGGCTCGGCCCGTCCCGTACGGCGGGCGCCTGGATCGGCTCCGACGGCCGGCCGGTGGTCGCGGTCACCGACCAGGACACGGCGGCCGAGGTCCGCGAGGCGGGGGCCGAGGCGAAGGTCGTCCATCACAGCATGAACGAGCTCAAGTCGGGGACCGCGGCGCTGCGTTCGGCACCCCGGGTGGCGGGCACGGCGTGGGCGATGGACTACCGGACCAACCAGATCCTGGTACAGGGGGACAGCACCGTGTCGGCCGACGACTGGTCCCGGATGACCCGGGTCGCCGACGGCATCGGCAGCTTCGTCCGCATGGAACGCACCCAGGGCAGCTTCACCCCCCGGATCAACGGCGCGCTGCCGATCCTGTCGACCGGCGGACGCTGCTCGGCGGGCTTCAACGTGACCAACGGGCAGAGCGAGTTCATCCTCACCGCCGGGCACTGCGGCCCCACCGGTTCCATCTGGTTCCAGGACTCCCGGGCCAACGCGCGGGTGGGCAAGACGGTCACGCAGAGCTTCCCCGGCAACGACTACTCCCTGGTGCAGTACGCCGGCGACAGGGCAGGCGACGGCGCCGCCGTCGTGTCCATCGGAAACGGCAAGGGGATCCAGATCACCGGCGCGGCCGACCCGACGGTCGGGCAGCGGGTGTTCCGCAGCGGCAGCACGAGCGGACTGCGCGACGGCGAGGTGACGGGGCTCAACGCCACCGTGAACTACCCCGAGGGCACCGTCACCGGCCTGATCGAGACGAACGTGTGCGCCGAACCCGGCGACAGCGGCGGCCCGATGTTCTCCGAGGGGATCGCGCTCGGAGTGACCTCGGGCGGCAGCGGTGACTGCACGAGCGGCGGTACGACGTTCTTCCAGCCGGTGACGAAGGCGCTGGCCGACCTGAAGGTCAAGTTGCTCGTGGCGACCCCGGCCGCCGGCGGCGCGAACGGCAAGGCCTCTGCCGCACCGCCCGCCGCGGCGGGGCAGGGCGCGACCAACCCCGGCGCGGTATCGCCCGGTTCGTCGGCGCCCGCCGGGAGCGGCGCGACCGGGGAGCCGCTGCTGTCCCGGCTCACGGACAGCCAGAACGTCGGGCCCGGCCTGCTGGTCATCGCCGGCAGTCTGGTCGCGCTGGCGGCCACCCGGTTCATCCGTGCCGAGCAGGACCGCAAGGCGTACCGGCAGTACTACTCGGCCACATGGAACTGACCCGCTCCTGGGTCGACCCCGCCTCACCCGACGGTGAGCAGGACGGTGGCGGCGGCCGCGCCCAGCAGACCCGCCGTCTGTCTCGGGGTGACCTTCTCGTGCAGCAGAGCCAGTCCGAGGATCACAGGGAGGGCCTGGCGGTGCCGCTGCCGACGCCGGAGAGCGCGCCCCACAGGAGGTCCGCCGGGTGGACGGCGTCGGCGGGCAGCAGCAGGCCGGCGGCGCAGGCGAGCACGAGGCCACCCAGTTGGCCGAGGGCGGTGACGGCGGCGCAGTGGGACGGCGGGACAGCAGCCCGCCGGTGATGGGGGCACCTCCCGGCTCGAGCGAAGCCGAGAGGTGGGGGACGACGATGCCGTAGGTGACGGCGGAGGTCAGAGCGAGGAGGGGGCCCATTCGGTCAGGGGTTCCCCGGGAATACGGACCGATGCCTGGCGGCGACGGTCCTCAGGCGGCCCTCAGGCCGCCTTCACCGGCTGGGGCCGCGGCGGCCCACTCGAGGACGAGGCGCTGGTATTCCGCACGCTGCTCGCCGTTCAGTGTCCCGCCCGACCGGAGCCACAGCGCCCGGATCTCCTCGTTGACCTCGTCAGCCGATCGTTCGGTAGCGGGTTCAACACTGGTGGACATGATGTGAGCATACGGCCGCGAAGGTGAAGGCGATGTGAGTCATCACTAGCCAATCGGACATTCCGGACCGTGTTGCTGATCACGTCCATATGCCAACCCTCTTCCCGGAGTTCACGCCTCCACCGCGCCCAGCACCAGCACCTGGATCGCGAGCACCGCGGCTCCGCGGGCCCAGTCGTGAAAGTCGGACACCTTGGTCTCCAGGTCGAGCGGGGCGGCCAGCGGATGCCGGTGGGCGCGGAGGGTGTCCTCCACGACCTTGCCGGCCACGTCCATCAGACCGACGCCCTCTCCGGCGAGAAGGATCTTCTGCGGCAGCACGAAATTGGCGATCTGTCCGACCAGGACCCCCAGGGCCCGCGCGGCCTCGTCGATGACGCGGGCCGGCATCGGCTCGCCGGCGGCGGCGAGGGCGAGGATCTCGTCGTAGGTGTGGTCACGGCCGGTGGCGGCCCGCACCTGGTAGCGGATGTTGGGGATGGCGAGCAGGGAGACGGCGCTGCCGCGTTCACCCTCGGGCGTGATCGGGCCGTTGGGGTCGACGATCCAGTGCCGGCCGAAGCCGCGGTCCTCCTCGGCGTAGGGCACCCGCTTGCCGCCCAGGACGAGGCCGTATCCGATGCCGGCGCCGATGGTGAGGACCACGAAACGGTCGAGGCCGCGTCCGGCGCCGAACCACGTCTCGGCCTCCACGAGAGCGGCGACGTCGTTCTCGACGACCACGGGGAGTCCGGTGCGCTCCTCCACCAGCGCGGCCAGGGGAACCTCGCGCCAGTTCAGGAACGCGGACTCCCCCACCACGGACCGGTCCCGGACCAGACCGCCGACACCGATACCGATACCGGCCAGCCTCGGGTGCTCACGGGTGAGCTTCTCGGTCATCTCGGCCAGCAGGCCGACGACCCGGGCGGGGTCGTGGGTGGCGAGGGGGCGGTCGTAACGGGCGACGATGTCGCTCCTGAGGGTGGTGACGACGCCGTAGACCATGTCCTCGGTGATCTTGAAGCCGAGGAAGGAGCGGGACTCGGCGACGACGTCGAGCGGCTGTGAGGGGCGCCCCTGGCGGGCCTCGGCCGGGGAACCGGCCTCCGGGACCTCGATCAGCAGGCCCGACTCGATCAGCGGTTTGGTCAGCCGGGTGAGGCTGCCCGGAGAGAGGTCCAGCCGGCGCGCGAGCTCGGTGCGCGACAGCGGTCCGTGGACGAGTACCTCGATCGCCACCGAGCGCTCTCCCACGCTCAGGGGAAGCCAGCTGGCACCTGCGGTCATGAACGTCACACTCCCCCCAATATTTTTTCGTCGCAAAAGCAATATGGCTACTTTAGGGCGTACCAGGCGTCCTGCAAAAGATGTTGGCACGACTCTTGACGCATGGATTCTTCCGCCACGAAAGTAAGTGGCCGATGAAGAGCCGACGTGGACAAGGGAGTCTCCCGATGACCATCGCCTCCAGCAGCCCACCATCGCGTCTGCCCCTGGGCAGCGCCGAGGGGGCACGGACCGAGCAGCGGCCCGACCGGACGCGGGCCGGGGAGGACCGAGGTGACGGACGGCTGGCCGCGGTGTTCATCGCGCCGGCCCTGCTGGGCTTTCTGGTCTTCCTGGCCTGGCCGACGCTGCGAGGCATCTATCTGAGCTTCACGCGCTACAACCTGCTGACCCCCGCGGAGTGGGTGGGCTTCGACAACTACGTGCGGATGGTCCACGACCCGATCTTCTGGGACTCCCTGAAGGTCACCGTCGAGTACGTGGTCATCAACATCGGGGTGCAGACGGTCTCGGCCCTCGCGATCGCGGTCCTGCTCCAGCGGCTGACGCAGTCGGCGATGCTGCGCGGGATCGTGCTCGCCCCGTATCTGATGTCGAACGTGGTCGCCGGCATCGTCTGGCTCTGGATCCTGGACACCCAGCTCGGCATCGGCAACGAGATCATCTCGGCGGTCGGCGTCGACCGGATCCCGTTCCTGGCGGACGAGACCTGGGCGATGCCGACGATCGCGCTGATCAACGTCTGGCGCCACGTCGGCTACACCGCTCTGCTGCTGTTCGCCGGACTCCAGGCCATCCCTCAGGACATGTACGAGGCCGCCAGGGTGGACGGTGCGAGCGAGGGGCGGATGTTCTGGCGGATCACCATGCCGCTGCTGCGGCCGGTGCTCGCGGTCGTGCTGATCATGACGGTGATCGGCTCGTTCCAGGTCTTCGACACGGTCGCCGTGACGACGGCCGGCGGACCGGCGAACGCCACCAACGTGCTTCAGATGTACGTCTACCAGGCCGCCTTCGGCCGCTTCCAGTTCGGCTACGCCTCCGCGATGTCGGTGGCCCTGCTCGTCGTGCTGAGCGTGATCACCATCATCCAGTACCGGATCACCCGGGCCGGCCAGACCGACCTCGGCTGAGCGGAAGGAGTCGACATGACTGCCGTGACCACCACGACACACATACGGCCCGTCAGGCGCCGCCTGCCCCTCGGGCGGATCGTGGCCTGGGCGGTGATGACCGCGATCGTGCTCATCACCCTGCTGCCGTTCTACTGGATCCTGCGCACCGCCCTGTCCTCGAACGCGGGACTCGCCGGGAACCCGGACAACCCGTTGCCGGTCGATCTGACCACGGGCGGCTTCGAGCGGGCGCTCGGGCTGCAGTCGACCAAGGAGGCGATCGCTGAGGGCGGTGCGGGCGGCGGGCTGAAGTTCTGGCGTTATCTGCTCAACTCGGTGGTCGTCTCGACCCTGGTCACCGTCTGCCAGATCTTCTTCTCCGCCATGGCCGCCTACGCCTTCGCCCGACTGCGCTGGCGTGGCCGGGACAAGATGTTCGCCCTGTTCCTGGCCGGGCTGATGGTGCCGACCATCTTCACCCTGCTGCCGAACTTCGTGCTCATCAAGGAACTCGGCCTGGTGGACACCCTGCTCGGGATCTCTTTGCCGACGATGTTCATGACGCCGTTCGCGGTGTTCTTCCTGAGGCAGTTCTTCATGAACATCCCGAGAGAGGTCGAGGAAGCGGCCCTGTTGGACGGCGCGGGGAAGGTGCGGATCTTCTTCCGGGTGTTGCTGCCGATGGCGTCCACGCCGGTCCTCACCCTGGCCGTGCTGACGTACATCACCTCGTGGAACGACTACTTCTGGCCGCTGATGGTGTCCTACAGCGACAGCTCGCGTGTGCTGACCGTGGCGCTGGCCGTCTTCCGGTCGCAGACCCCGCAGACCGGCACCGACTGGTCGGGCCTGATGGCGGCGACGCTCATCGCCGCCCTGCCGATGGTGGTGCTGTTCGGGTTCTTCGCCCGCCGCATCGTCAGCTCCATCAGCTTCACCGGAATCAAGTAAGGGGACGATCATGCGGATACGTACGGTCGCGGCACTGACCGGAGCGCTGGCGCTGTCCCTCGTGAGCGGTTGCGCCCAGGGCGGCGGCGCCGGAGGGTCGGCGAACACCGTGACGTACTGGCTGTGGGACGCCAACCAGCTGCCCGCCTACCAGGCGTGCGCCGAGGGCTTCGAGAAGCAGAACCCGGGCCTGAAGGTGAAGCTCACCCAGCTGGGCTGGGACGACTACTGGACCAAGCTCACCGCGAGCTTCATCGCGGGCACCCAGCCGGACGTGTTCACCGACCACATCCAGAAGTTCGGCCAGTTCGCCGACCTCCAGGTCCTGGAGCCGCTCGACGACCTCGGCATCAAGGCGGCCGACTACCAGCCGGGCCTCGCCGCCAACTGGACGGGCCAGGACGGCCACCGTTACGGCGCCCCGAAGGACTGGGACACCGTCGCCCTCTTCTACAACCGCAAGATGGCACAGGACGCCGGTGTCACCCCCGGGGAACTGAACAGCCTGTCCTGGAACCCCGAGGACGGCGGCAGCTTCGAGAAGGCCATCGCACATCTCACCGTCGACGACAAGGGCAGGCGGGGCGACGAGTCCGGCTTCGACAAGAAGCACGTCAAGGTGTACGGCCTCGCGTCCAACGGCGGCGGTGACGCGGACGGCCAGACCCAGTGGAGCACCTTCGCCGCCTCGGCCGGCTGGACCTACACCGACAAGAAGCAGTGGGGCACCAAGTACCAGTACGACAGCAAGACCTTCCAGTCGGTCATGAAGTGGTACTTCGGCCTGGCGAAGAAGGGCTACCTGGCTCCCTTCACCGACTACAACATTCAGTCCAACCAGGCCAACACCCAGGTCGCCGCGGGCAAGGCCGCCGCCTCGTTCGACGGGGCCTGGATGATCTCGACGTACGCCGGCTTCAAGGGCCGGGACATCGCCACCGCCGTCACCCCCGTCGGACCGACCGGCAAGCGTGCGACGATGATGAACGGCCTCGCCGACTCCGTCACCAAGAACGCCCACAACAAGCAGGGCGCCAAGAAATGGGTGGCCTACCTGGCGTCGAACGAGTGCCAGAAGACGGTGGGAAGTTACGGCATCGTCTTCCCGGCCACGCCCGACGGGACGAAGGCGGCGGTGGCCGCGTACCGGAAGAAGGGCATCGACGTCTCGGCGTTCACCAAGCCGGTGGCCGACAAGAAGGACTTCGCGACCTTCTCCTTCCCGATCACCACCTACGCGGCCGACGTGTACGCGCTGATGCACCCGGCCATGCAGGACATCTACGGCAACGGCAAGTCCGTGAGCAGCCTCGACCAGACCAACGACCAGATCAATCTCATCCTCGACCAGTGACACCACCCTCGAAAGGCACGACCTCCATGACGTTCTCCCTGGGCATCGTCGGCGCCGGACAGTTCTCGGGCCAGTTCGCGAAACTGTTCCTGGCCCACCCCGGCGTCAGCGACATCCATGTCACCGACATCCTCCCCGAACGGGCCGAGCAACTGGCCGCCGCGGAAGGACTGACCGGCACCTTCCCCTCGTACGAAGCCATGCTGGAGTCGAAGGACGTCGACGCCGTGGCGATCTTCACCCAGCGCTGGACCCACGGGCCGCTGGTCCTGCAAGGCCTGAACGCCGGCAAGCACGTCTACTCCGCCGTCCCGATGGCGATCACCGCCGAGGAGATCGAGGCGATCATCGACGCGGTCAAGGCGACCGGGCTGACGTACATGATGGGCGAGACCAGCCAGTACAACCCGGCTACCGTGCACGCCCGCAACCAGATCGCCGAGGGTGCCTTCGGCCGGCTCTTCTACGCCGAGGGCGACTACGTCCACGACATGGACCTGGGGTTCTACGAGGCGTACCAGTACAGCGGCGGCGAGAACTGGAAGGCGACGGCCAGCTATCCCCCGCTGCTGTACCCGACGCATGCCGTGGGCGGGGTGCTGGGTGCCTGGCAGACGCACGCGGTGAGCGTGTCGGCGATCGGCGTCGTCGACGACCGCGGGGACGGCGTGTTCGACAAGGAGGTCAGCCAGTTCGACAACGACTTCTCCAACGCGACCGCGCTCTTCGAGGTGGCGGGCGGCGGCTCCTTCCGGACGAACGAGTTCCGGCGGGTCGGCTACCCCTCGCACATCCGGGAGTCCCGTTTCCGGTTCTTCGGGACGGAGGGGAGCATGGAGCAGCTCGCCACGTTCGCGCTGTGGCAGGACAAGAAGGGGGTGAAGGACATCAGCGAGTTGCTGGAGCCCAAGCCCACCATGTCCCCCGACGACCCGTCCCTGCAGCACATCGCACCGGACCTGCGGGCCGCCTTCACCTCCGGCTCGGCGCCGGTGCACGACAGGTCGCGGCTGCCGCGGGAGTTCGACAACCTGCACAACGGCCACGAGGGCAGCCACCACTTCCTGGTGGACGACTTCGTGACCGCGGTGAACACGCGGACACTGCCGTCGGTGAACGCGTGGGTCGCCGCCCGCTACACCCTGCCGGGCATCGTCGCGCACGAGTCCGCGCGGCAGGGCGGGGTCAGGCTGGAGATCCCGGACTTCGGGGACGCGCCCCAGTAGCGGGACGCGGGCCGGCCGGGCGCCGCTGTCAGGTGCCCGGCTTGCGGCCGTACACGAAGACGTCGTCGCCGTTCTTCAGCAGCGACCAGTACTTCTTGGCCGTGGTGGTGGTCATGTTGACGCAGCCGTGCGAGCCCGGCGGGTTCCACATGCTGAGGCCCACCGAGTGGAAGGCCTGGCCGCCGTCGAAGAACTGGCTGTAGGGCATGGGCACGTTGTAGATGCTGGAGACGTGGTCGATGTCCCGCCAGTAGACCTTCTTCAGGCCGGTACGGGTCTCGTAGCCGTCGCGGCCGGTGCGTACGGGGACCGGGCCGTAGACGAGGTTCCTGCCGTCCTGGATCCAGCTCAGCTGGAGGGTCAGGTTCACGCAGGCGATTCGCCCCTTGTTGACCGGGCATGTCCCGTTCTTGTTGGGGTTGTTCCCGACGGCCTTCTGCTTGTTCATCAGGTCCATCACGCCCCAGGTGACGGATCCCGCGTACCCGGCGTTCGGAGTGATGCCGTGCTTCGTCTGGAAGGCCTGGATGGCCTTGCAGTCGGTGGCGGACTGCCTGCCGTCGACCGGCCGGCCGAGGAACTTCTCCACCTGCTTCTGGTAGGGCCCGGTCTGCGTGGTGCAGCTCGCCGCCTGGGCGGGCGCGGTGCCCAGCGCGAGCGTCAACGGTGCCACCAGTCCGGTGATCCCGAGCACGACGGCACCCCGTCTGCGTATGTCTCCCATGACCATCCCCCTTTATACGGTCCTGCGATCTCTGCAAGCTAGACCGGTGCCCGGGGGATTCGGTTGTAGTGCCGCACACGCTGCGACGAAACGGTGACATTCGGCACTGGCGCGACCGGCCCTACGGGGAGCTGGGGGCTGTGGCCTCGGCCGCCGCCCCCGCCCGCGCAGGGCGGCGGCCGTCTCCTCGGCCGCGCGCCCGTCCACGTCGGTGACCAGGACGCGCGCCCCCTCCTCGGCGAACTGCCGGGCGGGGGCCGCCCCGATGCCGCGGGCGGCGCCCGTGATGAGAACTCCTTGTCCCTCGAACCGTGTTGTGTCCGTCATGGGATCGACCGTAGTAACGCGACGATCACCTGGGCAGCTGTTGTGCGTCCCTGTCGCGGTACGGCGGGGACGTCACCGGTACCCCGTCGTGTCTGCCGGCTTGTCCGCGTCCTGCACCTCGACCAGGTACCGCCAGGCGTCGGGGCGGCTGCCGTCGAGGTCGGTGAAGCCGTACTCCCGGGCGAGGCCGCCGCTGGAGTGGGACGCGCCGTTCCAGCGCGCCACGTCGGGGTCGGCGGCGAGGGCGGCGACCGCGCGGCCGACGTAGTGCGGTGTCTCGGAGATGGCGAAGTGGGGCACGCTGTCGAGGGCGTCGCGCCAGTTGTCCTCGCGCACCCCGAAGTTCTCGAGCATGATCTCCGAGCGCATCCAGCCCGGGGTCAGGGCCACGGCGGTGGCGCCGCGCGGGCCGAGTTCGTGGCCGAGGGAGAAGGCCATGCGCAGGACGGACGCCTTGGCGAGGTCGTAGAAGAAGTTGACGCGGTAGGTGTCGCGGTTGTACTCGGTGGTGCCGTCGGTCATCTCCACCACCAGCCCGCCGGGGTGCCGCAGCAGCAGGGGCAGGGCGTGGTGGCTGGTGATCGCGTGCGTCTCGACCGCGAGCCGGAGGATCCTGAGCCCGTCGTCGAGGTCGTGTTCCCAGACGGGGGTGTCCCACGCGAAGAGCTTCTCTCCGCCCCAGATGTCGTTGACGAGGATGTCGAGACGACCCTGCTCGTCGGCGATGCGGCCGACGAGGGTGCGGACCTGTGCGGCGTCGAGGTGGTCCGTCGGCACCGCGATGCCCTGGCCGCCGGCTTCGGTGACGAGGTCGGCGGTGTCCTCGATGGTCTCGGGGCGGTCGTACTCGGAGCGGCGGGTCCGGGTGGAGCGGCCGGTGACGTAGACGGTCGCGCCGGCCGCTCCGAGTTCCACGGCGATGCCGCGTCCGGCTCCTCGGGTCGCTCCGGCGACCAGTGCGACCTTGCCCTTCAACGGCTGTGACATGCCTTGCCTCCCGTGTGCCCGGTTGTTTCTTCGAGCATGGGGGGTAAGCCGGACAACCTCTGTCGTCTTTTACGGTCGTGTTTTACGGCCGTGTTTTACGGTCGCTTTTCACGCGGGGTCGTCCGGCTCCGGTGTCACGTCACCCGGTCGCGCGCAGTCTCTCGTCCAGGGCGGCGAAGTCCGGGAGGAACCAGATGTGGCCGCCCTGGTTGGTCTCGTGGACGAAGTCGCGCAGGGCGGTGCTCGCGGCGACGTGCGCGGAGATGTCCCCGACCACGGCGAGGCGCAGCCGGTAGGTCACGAACTTCTGCATGACCGCGCCCGCGATGCCCGTCCGCAGCCGGAAGAACTCCTCGGTCACTCGTTCCGCGGGGACGGCGACCACCTGCGCGTCCCGTCCGAACGCGTCGCCGATCAGGTCGAGCGCCGCGCTCTCGCCGTCCAGGGGCGGGCCGTCGGGGGCGCAGCGCAGGACTCCGACGCCGTGCAGGCGTAAGACGGGGTCGGGGGTCGTGGTCTCGGGTCCGTCAGTGGCCACGGGTGATCCAATCGTCCAGTTGGGGGGCCTCCGCGCCGATGGTGGTCGGGTCGCCGTGACCGGTGAGCACCTTGGTCTCGGGCGGGAGGGCGAGCAGGCGCTCGCGGATCGAGGTGATGATCGTGGGGAAGTGGGAGTAGGAGCGACCGGTCGCGCCGGGGCCGCCCTGGAAGAGGGTGTCTCCGGTGAAGACGGTGGCCAGGCCGGGGTCGTACAGGCAGACCGCGCCCGGCGCGTGCCCGGGAGTGTGCAGGACCCGCAGGCCGGCGCCGGCCGCCTCGATGACCTGGCCGTCGGTGAGCCAGGCGTCGGGGTCGCGGTCCGGGTGGGTCTGCTTCCACAGCGGCAGGTCGTCGGGGTGCAGCCAGATGGTGGCGCCGGTGCGCTCGGCCAGGGCGGGGGCGGCGTCGATGTGGTCGTTGTGGGCGTGGGTGCACACGATCGCCGTCAGCCGCCGGTCGCCGACGGCCCGGGCGATGGCGTCGGCATCGTGGGCGGCGTCGATGACGACGGCCTCGTGGTCGTCGCCGACGATCCACACGTTGTTGTCCACGTCCCAGGTGCCGCCGTCCAGGCTGAACTGACCGGAGGTGACGAGGCGTTCGACGCGGGCGGCCATCACAGCACCACCACCGAGCGCAGCACGTCCCCGTGATGCATCCGATCGAAGGCCTTCTCCACGTCGGTCAGTTCGATCGTCTCGGTGACGAACGCGCCCAGGTCCAGGCGGCCCTGCAGGTGCAGGTCGATCAGCATCGGGAAGTCGCGGGAGGGCAGGCAGTCGCCGTACCAGGAGGATTTGAGGGCACCGCCACGGCCGAAGACATCCAGAAGGGGCAGTTCGAGCTTCATCTCCGGGGTGGGCACGCCGACCAGGACGACCGTGCCGGCCAGGTCACGGGCGTAGAAGGCCTGCTGGTAGGTTTCCGGGCGGCCGACCGCCTCGATGACGACGTCCGCGCCGAACCCGCCGGTCAGCTCGCGGATCGCCGCCACCGGATCGGTCGCACGGGAGTTGACCGTGTGTGTGGCCCCCATGGTGCGGGCGGTGTCGAGTTTGCGGTCGTCGATGTCCACCGCGATGATCTTCGCCGCGCCCGCCAGCCGCGCCCCGGCGATCGCCGCGTCCCCCACGCCCCCGCAGCCGATGACCGCGACCGTGTCACCGCGGCCGACCTGTCCGGTGTTGATCGCGGCACCGATCCCGGCCATCACGCCGCAGCCCAGCAGCCCGGCCACCGCCGCCGAAACCGACGGGTCCACCTTGGTGCACTGCCCGGCCGCCACCAGTGTCTTCTCCGCGAACGCCCCGATACCGAGGGCCGGGGAGAGCTCCTGGCCGGTGGCGGCCAGCGTCATCTTCTGGTCGGCGTTGTGGGTGTCGAAGCAGTACCAGGGCCGCCCGCGCAGACAGGCCCGGCACTTCCCGCACACGGCCCGCCAGTTCAGGATCACGAAGTCCCCGGGGGCGACCTCGGTGACCCCGTCGCCGACCGCCTCCACCACACCCGCGGCCTCGTGGCCGAGCAGGAAGGGGAAGTCGTCGCTGATCCCGCCCTGCTTGTAGTGCAGGTCGGTGTGGCACACCCCGCAGGCCTGCACCTGGACCACGGCCTCACCCGGGCCCGGATCCGGCACGACGATCGTCTCCACCCGCACCGGCTGGTCCTTGCCCGGTGCGATCACGCCACGTACTTCCTGCGCCATCGTGTCGGCCCTTTCCTCGTGTCCGTCCCTGTCCCGACCCTACGCGGGACTGATCGGTAACGGCATGACATCACGAGGTGCCGGTCGGCCCTGCCCGCGGGGGAACGTGTGCCCGACGCGGACGTAGCCTGAGTGCTCCGCCCGCCGCAGGTCCGAAGGAGAACCGTGAGCAACGCCCGGACGGAGTCGGAGACGCCCACGTGGCGGCTCCTTCTCGGATATGTACGGCCGCACCGCTGGGCCCTGCTCGCGGGGGCCCTCCTCTCGCTGGTCACCGGCGCCACCGGGCTTCTGTTGCCGCTGGTCGCACGGGAGTTGATCGACGATCTCGCGCACGATCGCACCATCACGGGCGCGTTGGTCGCCATGTCGGGCCTGGTGGTCGCCAACACGGCGCTGGGCGCGCTGGGTTCGTATGTGCTGCGGCGCACGGCGGAGTCGGTGGTGCTCGGCGCGCGGCGTGCGCTGTCCTCGTATCTGCTGCGGCTGCGGATAGCGGCCGTGGACCGTACCGAACCGGGCGACCTGATGGCCCGGATCACCTCGGACACCACGCTGCTGCGGGAGGTGACCACCGACTCGCTCGTGGGCCTGGGCACCGGCGGGCTCACGCTCGTGGCGACGTTGGTGATGATGGGCCTGGTGGATCCGGTGCTGCTCGGGGTCACGCTCGCGGTGATCCTGGCGGCGGGCACGGTCCTCGGTCTGATCGTGCCGCGCATCAACCGGGCCAGCCGGCAGGCGCAGAACGCGGTCGGGGTCATGGGTGCCTCGCTGGAGCGGATCCTGGGAGCGCTGCGCACGGTCAAGGCGTCCGGCGCCGAGCACCGGGAGGAACGCACACTGCACGCGGCCGCCGAGGAGTCATGGCGGCAGAGCGTGCGCGCCGCCAAGTGGTCGGCCGCGGCGGGCAACACGGCCGGGCTCGCGATGCAGATCGCGTTCATCACGGTGCTCGCGGTCGGCGGGGCACGGGTCGCGACCGGCGCCATCGACGTGGGCACGCTGGTGGCGTTCCTGCTGTACGTCTTCTATCTCATGTCGCCGATCCAGCAGGTCGTCGGCGCGATCACCCAGTACCAGACCGGGGCCGCGGCCCTGGCCCGCATCGAGGAGGCCCTGCGGCTGCCCGCCGAACCGGCCGCACCGCCCGCACCGCTGCCCTCCCCCGGTGCCGAGCCCGCCGCCGTCGCCTTCGCCGACGTGCGTTTCCGGTACGCCGACGACCTGCCGTACGTCCACCACGGGGTGACCTTCGACGTGCCCGCGCAGGGCATGACGGCGTTCGTCGGCCCGTCCGGCGCGGGCAAGACCACCGTCTTCTCGCTCATCGAGCGGTTCTACGACCCCGAGTCCGGCACGATCACCCTGGACGGCCGGGACCTGGCGGACTGGGAGTTGTCCCGGCTCCGTTCCGCGATCGGGTACGTGGAGCAGGACGCCCCGGTGCTGTCGGGTTCGCTGCGGGACAACCTGTTGCTGGGCCACCCGGAGGCGGACGACGACCTGGTCACGCGGGTGGTGAAGACGACCAGGCTGGACGGTCTGGTCGCCGGGCTGCCCGGCGGTCTGGACACCCTGGTCGGGCACCGCGGCACCAAGCTGTCGGGCGGCGAGCGCCAGCGGGTCGCCATCGCCCGCGCCCTGCTGCGCCGGCCCCGGCTGCTCCTCCTGGACGAGGCGACCTCGCAGCTGGACGCGGTGAACGAGGCGGCGCTGCGGGACACGGTCGCGGACGTGGCCCGTACGACCACGGTGCTGGTCGTCGCGCACCGGCTGTCCACGGTGACGATGGCCGACCGGATCGTGGTGATGGACGCGGGCCGGGTGCGCGCGGTGGGCACCCACCGTGAACTGGTGGGCGCCGACCCGCTGTACGCCGAGCTGGCGGCGACGCAGTTCCTGGCGACGGTCGACTGATCACCGAGGTGACGAGTGTTCCGCCCGCCGACCCTGCGCAGGGGCTCCGTGTCGCAGGTTCCGGGGCGTGGACATGTCGCGCCCTGAAACGGTTCGCCGCGACACGGTTCGCTGCAGGCGCGGTTGGCGGCGACACGGTGCGCCGCAGGCACACGCCGAGGGCCGCTCGGAATCTCCGGGCGGCCCTCGGGGAGCAGTCGATCGGGGTCAGCCCTCGGCAGCGGGCCGCAGCCTCGCGCACTGGGCTTGCCGAGTCCGCCGGGGCGGAGGACGCTCGGAGGGAGAGGCCCTCAGTGGCCCGCTCCTCGCCGGGCCGCGGCCTCGAAGGAGGTTCATCATGGGCACCGAGGCAAGCTCCCGGTTCGACACCGACATGCTGCGCCGGGGCATCGAAGGACCGATCGCGGAGGTTCTGCTGTCGCTCTACGCGGAGGACGCCGAGATCCGGATCGTGGATCGCAACACCCAGCCCAGCCATCCCATGGTCGTGCACGGCCGGAACCAGATCGCCGAGATGTACGACGAGCTGAGCGGCCGCGAGATGACACACAAGCTGGAACGGTGTGTCGTCCAGGGCGACGAGGCCGCCTACAGCGAGTCCTGCGAGTACCCGGACGGGGTCCGCGTCCTCTCCGAGTCGATGCTGTCGCTGCGGGACGGGAAGATCGTCGAGCAGACCATGGTCCAGGCCTGGGACGAGTAACCGGAGGAGGTCAGGCCGGTCGCGGGCCGTGACTCGCGCTGAGGTGGGGCACCACCGCTGGGCGGACCTGGTCCGAGGACCGGTATGCCCGAGGGTGAGGCCCCGGCCGCAGGCACGCGGACGGGGCTCTCCCTGGCGGGGCACGGGATCAGAAGGTCAGGCTCCAGCGGTCCAGGTAGCCCGGGTCCACGGTGAAGATACCCGGCGTGTTGTCGGTGACGTGCAGCTTCCACACTCCGTTGGCGGGCAGCGCGGAGGCGTCGACCGTGAAGGTGGCGTGCAGCTCGGTGCCGGTGTCCCAGACGAAGTCCTTGACGGGGATCACGGTGCCGTTCTCGGCCACGAGATCGATGATCTGGCCTCCGATGAAGTCGTGGACCAGGTCGACGGTGACCTTGAGGTCAGAGGGGGCGTCGCCGGTGCGGCCGGTGACACGCAGCGGTGACTCGATCGCCTTCCAGTTGGGGATGTCGTAGCGGTCGGGGTTGATGAAGTGGTCGCCGCCGGAGGCCAGGACGGTCCAGGTGTAGGGCAGGTCGCGCTTCTCCGCCGCCGCGTTGGTGACGGTGACGGTGACCGCGAAGGTGCCTGCGCGGGTGGGCGTGCCGGAGATTCGGCCGTCGGCCGGGTCCAGGGTCAGGCCGTGGGGCAGTCCGGTGGCCGCGTAGGTGAGCGCGCCGGGCCGGGTCGATGTGGCGGTGATCTGTCGGCTGACCGGCTGGCCGACGGCCGCGTCGCGGGTGGAGGGGGTGTCGGCGGCGATGTGGTTGACGTAGCGGGGACCGACGTTGACCGCCGCCCATGCGTTGCCGACCGCCTCGTAGGCGTCGCTGGTGGTGCCGAACAGGTCGGCGGCTGCCTGCAGGGTGGCGGTGCGGGCGCCGGCGTAGTCGGTGGTGCTGGTCATGTAGCGGGTCAGCGCCCGGTACCAGACGTTGGTGGCGTTCGCCAGGCCCAGGGCGGCGACGGGCTTGCCGTCGTAGGTGGGACTGTCGTAGGCCACGCCGTTGATGGTCGTGCGGCCGCTGCCCTCGGCCAGCAGGTAGAAGAAGTGGTTGGCCGGCCCGGAGCTGAAGTGCGGGTCCAGCTTCTTCGTCCCGGCGGTCCACCAGTCCTGTGACGTCCCCTTCGCGGAGGCGTCCTTGGAGGGCTGGTCCATGTAGCGCAGGGGCTTGCCGGTGCCGCGGACGTCCGCGAGCTCACCGAGGAGGAAGTCGGGCGTGTCCTGGGCGTTGCCCGCGAAGAACTCCACTGCGGTGCCCATGATGTCGCTGGTGGCCTCGTTGAGTCCGCCGGATTCGCCGGTGTAGATCAGCCCGGCGGTGGCGGAGGTGACGCCATGGGTCATCTCGTGTGCGGAGATGTCCAGTTCGGTCAGCGGGCGCTTGCCGTCCAGGCCGTCGCCGTACGTCATGCAGAAGCACAGGTCGTCCCAGAACGCGTTGGCGAACCCGGTGCCGTAGTGCACGTTGGAGACGGCGCCCACACCGTCGTCGGCTATGCCGTTGCGGCCGAAGCGGTCGTGGTAGAAGTCCCAGGTCCGCTGGGCTCCGTAGGCTGCGTCGACCGCTGCCGTCTGCGCCGTGGCCGGAGTGCCGTCGCCCCATACGTCGTCGGCGTCCGTCATCAGCGTGCGGACCCCGCCGGTGACGTCGTAGGTGCGGTGGTTGCCGCGCTGGGGGTCGGCGAGCTCGAAGACGTCCGCCTTGCGCACCGACGCCAGCGGAACCGTTCCGCTGTACTGGCTGCTGCCCTCGCCGGCCTGGATGTCGTCGTAGGAGGCGAGGCGGGCACCGGTGACGGCATCGGTGATCACGTGGAGACGGCTCGGCGTGTCGTCCTCACGGACACCCGTGACAACGTTGTCCCACGCCAGTCGAGGGGCCCCGTTCGCAGCCCAGACGACCTGCCGCGATGAGGCCGCACGCTCGGCCGTAAGGGCTCGCTGCTTGTCGGCTGCCGCCAGCGCCGCCTTCTTCGCCGCGGCCGAGGAGACCGCGGCCTCGGTCGTGGGCACCGAGAGCGCCCGTGGCGTCGTGCGCGTGACGCTCTGTTCGCCGGCGCGCTCGTGGACGATCACGTCGGCACCGATCACCGGAAGTCCGGCGTAGGTGCGGGCGTAGCGCGTGTGCACGGTGCCGTCGGCGTCCTTCGAGACGTCCGTGGCGACCAGTTCTTCCTTGCCGCCCATGCGCAGGTCGCGGGCTGTGTCGTGCGCGGACTCGGTGGCGCGGTCGAGGAGTTGATCCCGCTGTGCGGGAGACAGGGGCACGCCTCGCGCTCCGGCTCTGGGCTCCGCGTCGATGGGCCGGGGCGCCGAGGCTCTGGATCCGCTCTCCAGGGCCGAGGCCGGTTGGACTGTCGGAGCGGTGATCGCGAGCACGGCCACACCGGCGGCGAGTGCGGTCGCCAGTCTGCCGCGTCCTGGTGTCGTGCGGGTGCGGGCGGGTGAACGGCGTACGCCCATGGGTGAGTTGGTCATGCGGGCAGCTCCTTTCGCCGGCTGTCGGCGGACAGCGGCGGGGGCAGGGGGACCGCGGGCTGTCGACCTGCGGTGGGAAGCAAGGCGGGTGCCGCTCAGTGCGGACAGATCGTTTCAAGGCGTCCGGGAGTTGTCACCATTGCGGAGATCGATGTCCGAAAGTCGGTCAACCGGCCGTCTCCGCACGGTGATCGGGAAGAGTGCCGCCACGTGTGCCTTTACGAGGCGGCAATACGGCGCTAACCAGCAAGGTTGGCCGTATCCGACCGGCCGTGCGCCGCCCTGCCCCGGCGTCTTGCCCCTGCGCCGTGCCGCCCGCCCGGGGGCGTGCGCCGCAACCCGGGGCGCAGTCCGGGGTACGAGCCATCTCCGCGTGGACATGGCCGGGTTCGAGCTCTGGGCGTAAGTCGGCAGTGAGGTGGGGCCGCGGGGGCCGCAGGGACCACCACCCCGGCCCGGACCGCACCCGCGGCCCACCACAGTTCGCCGTTCAGAGAGGCGCCCGGACGAGTACCACAGGGCGCGTCGCCCCGTCGGCCGACCGGGGAAACGCTCACGATTGCATGCAACCGCCCGTCCGGTGGACCGAATGCGAGGCCTGCACCACCGTGTTGCCGGGCGGCTCAACTGCCGTGCGTTTCCTGCCTGTTACCAAAGCGATGACAAGGCGTCCGGCTCTTCCGAAGATCGTCGGTGGCGGCATGGATTCCCGTCGGCCTGTACACCCGTTCAAGTCGAGGGAATCCTTTGACACAGCACTCCTCCGGAAGACGGCGCCGCCCGCTCGTGGTCGCGGCCGCCCTCCTGGTCACCGCGGCGACCCCGCACGTGGCCTTATCCGCAGATTCCAGGCCGGTGACAGCCGCGGCAACACCGTGACGCAGACCGTCGTACGCGCCGCGGGAATCGCCGGATGACCTCGGCATGAAAAGCCGCCCGGCGGTCCCGCACGACCGCCGGGCGGCACCCGCGCGCCCGAGTGCGAGCGACGGATGATCAGCCGGCGATCATCCCCCACTGCCAGGAAGAGCACGCCCGCCGCCTCCCACACCAGCACCTTGACCAGCGCCTTCAGGATGAAAGCCCGTCAGTGACGCGGAGGCTCGACCGTGGGCTCCAGGTGATTCTCGGCCCACGACGCAAGCGCGGCCAGGGCCGGTTCGATGGCGGCGCCATGTTCGGTGAGTTCATAACGGACGCGGATCGGCCTGCCGTCGACCACCGTGCGTGTGACGAGGCCGAGGTCGGCCAGTTCCACGAGACGTTCGGTGAGGATCCGGTCGCTGATCCCGGGGATGCCGCGTTTGAGGTCGGTGAAGAACACCGGTCCCTGCATGAGCGTGCCGAGGACCAAGCCGGACCACCGCTTCCCGAGCAACGTCATGACCTGGGCAAGAGGTGTACTCAGAGTGCTGCAAGCGCTACCGCCGACAGGCGAGCCGGCGGCGAAGAGACGGGGTTCCTGGTGGGTTGACAACGCCTCGCCCCTCGCTTACTTTTTACAAGCCACTTCCGATAGGGAAGTGACATGCGGACTGCTGGTGCGGTGTGCAGCACATGTCGGCCCAGCGGAACCCTTCCGCCTTCCGGCTGACGTTACCCCGAGGATAGAACATGACGACAGGCAGCCTTGAAGCCCGGATCCAGCGGCTCGAAGACCGCAACGCGATCATCGACGTGGTGATCACATACGCGATGTCCATCGACAAGGCGGACTGGGTGACGTACGCGTCGACGATGACCGACCCCGTCCACGTCGACTTCTCCGAAGCCGGCCTGCCGGCCTCGGACTTCCCCCTGGAGCAGTTCATCGGCTTCGCCGCCCAGGCCCTGGAGGGGTGGACGGCACGCCAGCACATCAGCCCCAACCACCGGGTCGTCTTCGACGACACCGACCCTGACAAGGCGATCTGCTACTCCTACATGTACGCCCAGCACTACAAGAAGGATGCCCCTGGTGGGGACTTCTACCTGATGCGCGGCTCCTACGACCACCACATGGTGCGCACCGCAGAGGGCTGGAAGATCACCAAGGTGGTCCAGCACGTCAGCTGGCTCGAGGGCAACGCCAACGCTCTGGAGATGGCAACCCAGGCATGAGCGGGCACCTGGCCGGCCGCGTTGCGTTCGTCATGGGATCTGCGCAGCCGCCGGTCAGGCCCGCGGTTCGCGGGCGCCGGACGCTCGCGTCGCAGCCTCGTATTCCCCGCTTCCGCGCATTCACCCCCGCTTGCCGAGCGGTCTGAGGTGGACCGGGAGCAATCCCGACACGCCTCAGAGCGGCTCCAGCCTGCCCCGCACTCCGGTGTCCAGTCCCAGCTCCTCGGCGAGCTGCTCGCTCATCCGCTCCAGGACCCGTTCGGCGACGGCGGGTTCGTCCCGCTCGGCCCGCGGTCGGGTTCGCGCTCGTGGACTTCGCCGATCGGCCGAACTCCGGTACATTTGTACTCGGTATCGGCTTGCGGAGGGTGAAGCTGTGAACGAGGTCCGCACTTTGACGGCCCGCGGCGCGGCGCGACGTACCGCGCTGCTACATGCCGCTATCGCCGTAGTCGCCGCGGGCGGCTCGGGCAGCCTGACGCACCGGACCGTGGCAGCGACCGCGAAGGCTTCCTTGGCTTCCGTGACGTATCACTTCTCCTCGATCGAGGACCTGCGCCGCTCGACGTTCGAGCGGGCCCTGCAGATCGTCGACGACCAGCTCACCGAGACGGCGGCGACCGGGACGGCGGATGAGTTGCCGAGGCTGGCTGCGGACTATGTGGTGGCTCTGGTCACGCACAAGAGGAGCGCTGCCGCAGCGGTGCAGGAGATGATCGTCGCGGCGACCCATGATCCCGCCCTGCGGCCGACGTTCCACACGTATCACGAGCGGCTCGCGGAGCTGCTGTCGCCCTGCGTCGGCGGGCGCACCGCCGGATTCGCGGTAGCAGCCACCCTTCAGGGGCTGATCGTCACGGCTCTGACCTATCCCGACCTCGACGCCGGCCGCTTGCACACATCTGTTCTCGACCAGATCAACCGCCTGCGGGTCGATCCGCCCGAGTAGCCGCCAAGGAGCCGGCGTCGCGCCGCGTCGCGCCGAGGCGTGTCGGCCGGCTTTTGGCCCGACGCGGGCGCGGCGCCCCATGGAACCCCCGCCCACCGGTTCCCGCATTCCGTGCTGCCCTCGCGCCGGCGAGCCGGCCGCCCCACCACCCTGTGACGCCACCCTGTGACGCCCACGACCTTGAATCTGTACATCTGTACCTGGTACACATGTACCAGGTATAGATGTACGTTTTCGCGAATGAGAGGCACCTCAATGAAGCAGAACCTTTTCGATCCATTCGACCTGCGCGGTCTGAAGCTCCCCAACCGTGTCGTGATGGCGCCGATGACGCGTGCCCGGGCGCTGGAGGAGACTCCCGACGACCTCACCGTTCGCTACTACGCGCAGCGCGCGAGCGCGGGCCTGATCGTGTCCGAGGGCGCACCCATCTCTCGCGAGGGCACCGGTTACCTGTTCACGCCGGGCCTTTACACCCGGGAGCAGATTGCCGGGTGGCGGCGCGTCACCGACGCCGTCCGCAGCCGCGATGGCCGCATCTTCGCCCAGCTCTGGCATGCCGGCCGGGCCTCGCACGTGTCCCTGCAGGCCGACAGGATCGCACCGGTCAGTTCCACCGCGAAGGCCTCGGGCGACATGGCCTTCGCCTACCAGCCGGACGGCACCCCGGGGCGGGTCCTGGCATCGACACCGCGCGCCCTGCGCACCAACGAGGTCGCGCGCGTGGTTTCCGACTTCGCCGCTGCCGCGGCCAACGCGGACCAGGCCGGCTTCCACGGTGTCGAGTTGCACGCCGCCACCCAGTATCTGTTCGAACAATTCCTCAACTCCGAGGTCAACGACCGTTCAGACCAGTACGGGGGCGGCTCCGTCGCGGACCGGATCCGCTTCACCCTTGAGGTGGTCGACGCCGTGATCGAGCGGCTCGGTGCGCCCCGCGTCGGGATCCGGATCTCGCCGTACAGCACGGTCGGCAGCATGCCGGCGGACGCCAAGACCGAGGAGACCTACCGGGCCCTGGCCGGCGAGCTCGCGACCCGCGAACTCGCCTACGTCCATGTTCACGACACGAGCGGTTTCGCGGACGACGACGGCACACTCCAGCGGCGGCTCCGGGGGCTCCTGCGCCACATGCGTGCGCAGATGCCCGGGACCGCCGTCGTGCTGGCCGGCGGAATGACACTGGACGGCGCGAACGAACTGATCGACGGCGGTGTGATCGACCTGGCGGCGTTCGGGCAGCCGTACACCAGCAACCCCGACCTCGTCGAACGCTTCCGCACCGGGGCCCCACTCACACCCCCGAACCCCGCGACCTACTTCGAGGGCGGCGTCACCGGCTACGTCGACTACCCCGCAGCCATCGACTCCACCGCGTGAGACGCTGACCGTGCCCTGCGCGCGCTGCGCGATCCAAACGCGGACCAGGAGCAGCCCGGTCAGCAGTCGGCGCAGGGCACCGTCCCACGGTGGGTTGACGAAAGACAGCCGGTGCTGGCGCTGCCGCCCGACGGCTCCTACCTGACCCGGATCGGCGGCCTCCCGCTGCGGGTGATCGAGGCCGAGTTCCACTCCCGCACCGCTGACGGCGGCGACTTCGGCGGGACCTACCGCCTGCTGACCACGCTCAACGACCACCGCACCGATCCCGCCGACCACCTGGTGCGTCTCCACCACGAGCACGGGGAGATCGAGATCACCTACCTGGCGCTACGTCACACCCTGCTCGAAGGACGAGTTCTCCGTTCCCATCACAAGGGCAGGCACGAAGGAGGCGTCGTACCGGGGCGCGGCGCCATTTATCCGGAGACTGCGGGAGCAATCGCGGCATCCGGATCCGGGTCCGGGCGACGAGGCCGAGGCGGCAGGACCCGCTGTCCCCGGGTGAGTTCGAGCACGGTTGCCAGGTCGCTGAAGGGGAGCAGTTCGTCGCCGATGATCTGGTGGGGTTCACTGCCCTTGCCGGCGATCAGGACGATGTCGTCCGGTCCCGCGGCGGAGAGAGCGAAGGCGACAGCCTCACGGCGGTCGATGAGTCGTTCGAACGGTGTGCCGGTCGCCGCGATGCCGGGGGCGATCTGGTCCAGGATGGCCTGGGGATCTTCGTTGCGGGGGTTGTCCGAGGTGAGGACGCACAGGTCGGAGTGGATTCCGGCGATCCTGCCCATGTCCGCCCGCTTGGTGGTGTCCCGGTCCCCGCCGCAGCCGAAGACGGTGATGACCTGGCCGCGTGCGAAGCCCCGGATGGTGGTCAGGACCTTGTCCAGCGAGTCCGGCGAGTGGGCGTAGTCCACGATCACCGACGTGCCCTGCGGAGTCTGGAAGCGCTCGAACCGGCCCGGAATCGCAGGCATGCGGTCGAGGGCGGCGACCAGCCCGCCCAGATCGTGGCCCAGAAGGTGGCAGGCCGCCACGGTGGCCAGCGCGTTGGCCACCGAGAAGCGGCCCGGGACGGGGATGGCCGCCGGATACTTGCGGCCGTCGTGGTGCAGGATGAAACGCGTGCCGGAAGCGTCCACGGAGAGGTCCGTGGCCCGGTAGTCCGCCTCGGCGTCCAGGGCGTACGTGGTCACCGCGCCCGGCATCATCGCCTGGATCCCGGCGCCCACCGGGTCGTCGGCGTTGACCACAGCGTGTCTGCACAAGCCCTGGAACAGACGCAGCTTGGCATCCCGGTAGTTCGCCATCGTTCCGTGATCGTCCAGGTGATCCTGCGTCAGGTTGGTGAAGACGCCGACGTCGATGAACGTACGGTCCACCCGGTGGGTCAACAGCCCCATGGACGTGGCTTCCAGTACCGCGCTGCCGACTCCGCGGTCGCGCATGCAGCCCAGCAGGTACTGCAGGTCCGGCGACTCCGGCGTGGTCAACACCGACCTCGGCATCGGGATCAACTCGTCGCCGATCCGACTGCCGGCGGTCCCGATGACCCCCACCTTCGCGCCCTCGGAGATCGACAGCACCGATTCGACCATGTACGACACCGACGTCTTGCCGTTGGTACCGGTGATCGCCACCACGTCCATCTGTCGCCCCGGCTCACCGAAGTATCGGGAGGCGACCACCGCGGCCGCCGTCCGGGTGTCCGGCACCCGTACGACGCACACCTCCGGCGCCGACGCCCACGCCGATGCCGCAGGTGCCGGCGTCGAGGCGTCGACGAGTACGGCCGCCGCGCCGCGCGCGAGGGCCGGCGCCACCGCGTCGGGGCCGCCTTCCCGGTGGCCGGGCACGGCGATGAACAGCGAACCCGGAGTCACCCGGTCGGCATCGAAGGTCGCTCCCGCGGTGACCTGCGTCGTCGCCGGGTCGCCCTGCAGAACGTGGTGCTCCTGTCCAGCCAGCAACTCGCTCAGCCTCACAGTGATGTCCCCTCGAAGGTGGCTCGGCCCGTCGTGCGGCCGTCGCCAGGCGGCAGCCCCGGCGGTGCGCCGTGAGCCGCGATGGTTCTGTTGAGCGGGTGCGCAGGTGTCGCGGAGGCGTCCGATCGACCGGACGCGGCGGCTCAGGCCCAGTGCGCAAGCCCTGCCGTGATCCCTGCGGTGTGTCTGCGAGAGCTGCAAGAGCTGCAAGAGCTGCAAGAGCTGCGAGTCACCCGAGGCCGGAGCCCCGCCTCGGGTGGGTTACGGAACGCTAGCCGTGGCCGTGCAGCGCGATACGGCCGGCCTCGGGCGCATCGTCGTCGGCTGCGGTCGCCGGGTCGACGGCCGTCGGTCCCACGGCCGCCGGTCCCACGGCAGCCGTACGCAGCCGACAGTCAGCCTGCTGGCTGTCCCTCACGGCGCGTATACGACCCATGTGCCGAGTGTACGTCCGCCTGAGCGGTCCGAAAGCCGCACGGCAAGCTCATCGGCTGGACACGGCGGCCGTCGCCGGGCAGTGGAGGGGGTGGGCGGCGCCCGGTGGCGTCGAGTTTCGGTGCCGGCCGCGGTGAACCGGCTCGGGAGCTGGGGTTCACCGGTCCGCCGCCCCGGCCCCGGGGGCGGACCGGCGCCGCACCTCAGGCGCCGGGCGGCGCCCACCCCGGTGGCCGCAGGATCCCCAGCAACTGCCGGACCAGTTCCTCGACCACCTCGTCGAGCGTCGCGTGCACCCACCCGGCGTTCCAGTCGTGGAGCAGTCCGTTGACACTTCCGATGAACGCCGTCGCGGCGAGCCGGTAGTCACGGGGCGCCGCCTCCCCGCGCGCCACGGCGGCCTCGGCCTCGGCGCACACCAGGTCGACCCAGCGGGCGCGGCGGGCCAGACGCTGTTCCTCCAGGCGTGGACTGACGCCGATGATCTCGACGAAGGTGATGCGGATACGGCGCGGGTCGCCGGTGACGTTCGCGGCGTACGCGTGGAAGATCGCGGCGACGCGCTCGGCGAGCGGGAGGTTCTCCGCGCCGGTCACGGCGTCCAGGACCGCCTGTTCGGCCCAGCCGTTGACCTCGAGGTGGAGAGCGGTCAGGACGTCCTCGAGGGTGCGGAACTCCTCGTAGAACTGGCGGGTGGACAGACCCGCGGCCTCGCTGAGCGCGGCGACGGTGGTGGCGCGATAGCCGGGGTTGTCGCCGAAGAGCTGGAGCGCGGCGTCCAGAAAGCGCCGATGCCGCTCGGCCTGCCGTTCCGCGGCGGTCTTGCCGCCATAGCGGCCGGTCGGCGTCCTGAGCCTGCCCGTCACCGCGCCTCCTCGTCCCGCCCGACTCTCGGGCACTTAGTTCGAACATTGATTTTGTCGTGTACGCACTCTTGTGGAGAAGGGCAATCCTTCCTTACTTTGCAGTAAGTTAACTCTGAATCCCACCATGTTCAGTTCTCCACTCTTGCGCGCTCATTGGCATGCCCATGCCTATCAGTACATGTCCATACCCCTAGCAGAGGAAGAGAGCAGTCATGCCTGCCATCAGAACCAGGCACCTGTGCTCCGTAGCCGCCGCCGCCTTCGTCCTGACCCTCACCGCTCCCGCGACCGCCGCGACCGCCGCCCCGGCCGGCTCCGCCGCCGCCCTGCGCGAGGTGATGTTCGTGGCGAACAACTGGGACGGCACCGCCGACGTCATCAAGTCCAGCGGGGACTTCGCGAAGATCGGCCGCGTCAACGTGATCCCCGACAAGGCCCAGCGGATGGCGGAGATCAACGCCGACCCGATCCGCTGGATCGCCTTCATGACCATCCGCAACAGTGTCGGCGAGGGACACGACCAGTTCGCCGACGACATGTACTCCACTCCGGACGGCACATCGGTGGTGGTCTCACGACCGAGCTTCGCCGACGTCGTCTCCATCAACCTGACCACGGGCGCCCTCAACTGGCGTTTCCCCGTGTCGGGTTACCGGGCCGACCACATGGCGGTCTCCCCCGACGGCAAGCGCGTCGCGGTCTCGGCCTCGACCGGCAACACCGTGCACATCCTGGACATCACCACGGGCAAGCAGCTCGGTTCGTTCGCCACGGGCGACAAGCCGCACGAGAACATCTTCACCAGCGACGGCAAGTACATCTGGAACATGGCCATCGGCGACGTGAACACCTCGATGGACGCCCCGTGGCAGGACTGGACGAAGGGCGACCGGCACATCACCGTCGTCGACGCCACGACCTACAAGCAGGTCAAGGTCATCGACATGCGCCAGCGGCTGGACGCGATCGGCCTCACCGACTACTCCGACGCGGTCCGGCCGGCCGTCTTCTCGCCCGACCAGTCCAAGCTGTACTTCCAGGTGTCGTTCTTCAACGGCTTCTTCGAGTACGACATCGCCACCGACAAGATCACCCGCACCAAGACCCTGCCGAAGAACCCGGCGACCAGCGACGACCGTACGACCTTCGTCAACGACTCGCGCCACCACGGCATTTCGATGAAACCGGACGGCTCCAAGCTGTGCGTGGCGGGCACGATGGACGACTACGCGACCGTCGTGGACCGCGCCACCCTCAAGGAGGGCCCGCTCGTCCCCGTGTCCAAGCCGTACTGGGCCACCGTCAGCGGTGACGGCAAGAGCTGCATCGTGTCCGAGAGCGGCGCCGACCAAGTCACCGCCATCGACTTCGCCACCGGGCAGAAGACGGTGTCGGTGGCGGTGGGCGACCATCCGCAGCGCGTCCGTCTGGGGCATGTGGGCGCGGGCTGGACGGGACCGGCCTCCTGAGGATCACCCCGTCAGCCGCTCGACGGCCTTGACCGCCGCGCCCGCTCCGTCCTCGATCGCCATGTGCTCCGCGGCGACCGAAAACGGAGCGGGCGTGGCTCTGCTGTCGTACGACCCGTTCCAACGCGTCGGCGAGCCGGTCGGCGGTGAGGGACCGGGAGGGGATCGGGGCGATCGCGGCGTCGGTCGCGGCCGACCGCCCCGCCCAGAGCGACGGAGTACCTCGTTCACCCGCCCTTTCGTCGAGGTCCACGCTCAGCCCTGACGCAAGGGGAGGGTCAAGGTGCCCCGGGCCGTGTCCTTCGGATCGGCCTGGGGCAGCGATTCACCCGGCCCGCTGTGCCGCCCACGCAGACAGCTCGGACCTCGCCGCGTTCAACAGAGTGGTCGAAGGTGCCGTCGTTCCGTTGGTCACCAGCGCGTAGTGCAGAACGCCGTTGCCGGGGGCGGTGAGCAGGAGGCGCCGGCTTCCGGTGCCGCCCGGTTCCGCGGCAGCCGCGATCGGGGTGTTCCGGGTGTAGGCGGGCGGCCCGTAGGACGTGCCCAGGTCGGAGACCACCGTGGTCGTCGCGGTCGGGAAGGAGGCCGGGAGGTGCAGTTCGGTGGGCGCCGAGGAGCCGTCGGAGCGCCACAGCAGCAGCCCGTACTGCCCCGAGCCGACCAGCCGGGAGACGTTCGGGAGGGAGCTCGGCACCGGGTTCCAGGTCAGGGTGGTGGAACCGTCGCGGGAGCGGTCCTCGTAGGTGAAGCCGACCGGGGTGCCGGCCGTCGCGCTCGGGTAGAGCCGGTCCAGCAGCCGGGCGTCCTGCCGCAGCACGGCCGTTCCCGAGTCGTCGAGGCGTACGGCCGACAGGTCCTCGTCGTTCCAGGAGTCACCGGAGGTGAGCACCTTGTCCGGGTTGCCGTTCATCAGCTCGTGGTGACGGCCGTTGTAGATGTCCCACTGCCACTGCGTACCGGAGAGCACCGAGCCGGAGGAGGCCGGCTTCGACCACCAACTCGAGCCCGGCAGGCGGGAGTCGAGGGCCTGGTACATCGCCTTGAGGACCGTCGGCGCCTTGTCGGAGACGGTGCCCACGAGGGGATGGCCGAACTCGCTGACGATGCCGGCCGTGCCGCCGGCCGCCGCGCGGTCGCGGACCGTGCCGAAGTCGGCCGCGTACTGGCCGTCCCCGGCCTTGCCCGGCATGAAGATCCCGGAGATGGCCTTCTGGTCGTAGAAGTGGGTGTTGAAGACGAAGTCCGGGCCGAGGGTGCCGCTGTCCAGCAGACCGCCCTCCTGCTTCTGGAAGCTGATGTTGGCGTTCCAGAACATGTTCGGCTCCACGAACGCGGGCTTGTCCTGCCAGCCCGCCGCGTCCATACGGGTGCGGAACCTCTCGTAGAACGGCCACAGCACGTCACGTTCCCAGGCGCGGCTGGTCTGCCCGGAGTCGTACACACCGGCGTGCGGCTCGTTGTACGGGTCGAAGCCGAGGACACCCGCGAACTCGGCGGCGCTCACATGCTCCTTGACGTACGACATCGTCCTCTGTGCGGTGGTGAGGAACGCGTCCTGGAGGCCGTGGGCGTTGTGCCAGAAGTCGTACGACGCTCGCTTCACGGCCTCGTTCTGGGTGATGTTCTGCCCCCAGAGCAGGCAGATCCCGCAGCTCTCGTCCGGGTAGTTCCCGGCGTCCACGGCCCATTTGGGGGCGCCGTCGCCCGTGTACCAGCTGTCGGGGTCGAACAGGTACTGGGAGTAGAGGTCCTGGTGGAAGTCGGGGTAGACGCGGATACCGGCTTCGAGGAAGGCGCGCATCTGCTCGGTTGCGGCCGACAGATAGGCCGTGTCGACCTGGCCGCGTACCGGTTCGGCGTAGGCCCAGGAGAGCAGGAAGCGGACCGAGTTGCCGCCGCCGAGGGCGCGCAGCGCGGTCGCGGACTTCTTCGCGTCGGCGACCGAGGCGAAGGGCAGGCCCTTGTTCTCGGCCAGCTTGGTCTCGCCGGAGACGTTGTAGCCGCGCAGCACGATCTCGCGGCCCTGGCCGTCGCTGAGACGGCCGTCCCGCACGGTGACAGGGCTGTCGTCGAACCAGAGGGAGTCAGAGAGCGCTTCGGCGGTGGAGGGTCTCACCCCGGTCGCCGTCAGGAATCCGGAGAGGACCACCAGAACAGCGAACAGACGCGCGGGCATTTTCGGCATGTCCATTACAGTCCGGTGATTCTGGGCCACAGTCAACTGCATCTGACTGGTGAGTAAGTTTCAACTTTCCGGTCCGGAGCGCCCATCGTCCCGGCCCGGAACGTCACCCGCCGACGCGACGCGTCACGTTCAGCAGGTACTCCTTCCTGCTCAGCGGGTTGTGGTCGGTGCGCGGGCGGCTCGGAGGGGTGCCGCGCACAATCGGCGCGTAGTGGTCGAAGACGCTTTCCAGTTCGCCCTCGCCCCGGGTGAGCCCCGGAAGCCGCTGTTCCAGCTCATGTACCCGATCAGCCGGAACCACACCCTCCAGTACGCAGCCACCGCCCTGCGTCTCGGTGGCCCGCGGTACGGCCCGCAGGGCGGCCAGCACCGGGAGCAGCGCGCCGAGGGTGTCCGCGGGCGCCTCGACGCGGAAGTGGTGCATCGGCTCGTACACGGTGGTGCCGGCCCGGCGCAGGGCTTCGAACAGGACCAGCGGAGTCAGTCCGCGGAAGTCGGCGCCGGTGCTGGACATGCTCTTGTCGAAGCCCTGATGGGCGTGGCTCTGCCGGGGCGCGTAGCCGCAGTGGGTCATGGTGACCACACAGTCGGCGACCTGCCAGCCGTGCGGACCCTGTTCGAGAGTGTCGCGCACGGTGTCCTCGACGGCCTTGAAGAAGGCGTACGGCATGGAGCCGAGTTCGACCTCCAGCCGGAAGCCCACTCGGGATCCGGCCGGGGCAGGCTCGACGCGCAGGCCGACGGTGGCGAGGAAGGGGTTGGCGTCCTCCTTCATGAACTCGGCCGCCGCGCCCGTGCCGGCGGGGCGCTCGACACACAGGGGCGTGGTCGTGCGGAAGCCGACGGCGAGGCCGAAATCGTCGGCGAGGGTGGCCTGGATGACCTCCTTCTGCACCTCTCCGTAGAGGGACACGGACATCTCCCGCCGGATCTCGTCGTACCGCAGGTCGATCAGCGGGTCCTGTTCGGCGAGTTGGGTGAGCGCGAGATGCAGGGCCCGTCGGTCCGTGCCCGGGCCGGGGACGACGACCGTTTCGAGGGTGGGCGGGGCGAAGAAGTGGTCGTCGGCCTTGCGGGGTTCGCCCAGGGCGTCGCCGATCCGGATGTCGGCAAGACCCCACAGCTTGGCGATCCGGCCCGCGCGCACCGCGTCCCGGCGGAGGTCCGTGCCATGGTCGAAGACACTGATCGCGGTGATCCGGCCGTCCTCGCGGGCGTCCGCGAAGGGGATGCGGTCGCGGGTGCGCAGGGTGCCGGAGAACATCCGGACGTACGCGATCTTCTCGCCCGCCGGGCCCCTCTCGACCTTGAACACGGTGCCGGAGACCGGCCCGTCGGGGTCGCCGCCCGCGGCGGGCAGCAACTCCTCGATCCCCGCCATCAGTTCGGCCACGCCCGCGCCGGTGACGGCGGAGCCGAAGTACACAGGGTGCACCAGGGCCTGCCGGGTGCGGTCGCCGAGGGCGGCACGGAGCCGGGCGGCGGAGAGGGTGCCGTCGACGTAGGCGGCCAGCAGGTCGTCGTCCTGGCCGGCGAGGACGTCGAGGGCGGCAGAACCGGGACCGGCGGTGAAGCGGGCGTCGCGAGTGCCGAGTCCGGTGGTCGTTCCCATCGGTACGACGGCCGCCGTGAGCCGTTCGGCGATCTGCCGCAGCACGCCTTCGTACCGCGCGCCCCGCCGGTCGATCTTGTTGACGAAGACGAGTGTGGGGATACGCAGGCGTTGCAGGGTCCGCATGAGGACGCGGGTCTGTGCCTGGACACCTTCGACGGCCGAGACCACCAGCACGGCGCCGTCGAGAACGCCGAGCACCCGCTCCACCTCGGCGATGAAGTCGGGGTGGCCGGGGGTGTCGATGAGGTTGACCGTCACGTCGTCGAGCGCGAAGGAGACGACGGCGGACTTGATGGTGATCCCGCGCCGGCGCTCCAGCGCGAGCGTGTCGGTCTGGGTGCTTCCGGCGTCGACGCTGCCGATCTCGTCGATCACTCCGACCGAGTGCAGCAGCCGCTCGGTCAGGCTGGTCTTACCTGCGTCGACGTGCGCGAGAATGCCGAGGTTGAGCAAGTGCACGAAGCCTCATGTCCTTTGAAGTGGGGGTGCTTCCTTCCTGGGCGGACATGAACGGTGTGCGCATTGCTGCTCCTGGATCGTGCGGCGGGACGCGGCGGCCGAGCCGGCGGCCCTCTCGGCGGCGGGGTCGTCCTCATGGTCCTGCGGTGGGGCGGGTACGGCGGCGGGTACGGCGGCGGGTACGGCGAGCGTGACCGTGCGGGAACGGCGGGTGTGACCTTGCGAGAACGACAGCCGTGGCCGTGCGGGGGCTGAGCGCCCAAGATCGAGGCGCTGAGGAAGACCGGCCTCGTCGACACGGACGCCGTGACGGAGGTCTGGGAGGCGGCCCTCGCGGCCCCCGCCTGGGGCCGGCCACCAGTGTGGATCCACGGCGACCTCGACACCGGAAACCTGCTGGCCGTGGACGGCAGGCTCAGCGCGCCGGACGCGGGCCTCGGCGGCCAGGGAGTCCCGTGCGTCGCCCATCGGCACTCCGAATCAGCACGCCGTCCAGTTCAGCGGGGCGCCACCCCGCGCGTCCAACGAATTAGGGGTGTCCCCCCGGTTCCCAGGGCTGGGCGCCGTGCAACTGCTCGGAGTCGGGGAGAGCGACCCGCCGGCGCGGCGGCAGGGAGTACAGGGTCACGTCCGTGAGCCGGCCGGCGGTGATGGTCGCGGTCAGGTAGGTGCAGTGGGGCTGGCGGCGGCGGTCGGTCGGGGAGCCCGGATTGAGCAGGCGCAGGCCGGAGGGGCGATGGTGTCCCAGGGGATGTGGCTGTGGCCGAAGACCAGGACGTCGGTGTCCGGGAAACGGGCGGCGCAGCGCGTCTCGCGGCCCTGGGCGGGGCCCGTCTCGTGGATCACGGCGAAGCGCAGTCCGTCCAGATCGACGTACGCGATCTCGGGCAGCCTGGTGCGCAACTGCGGTCCGTCGTTGTTGCCGTACACGGCGACCAACCTGCGGCTGCGGCTCTCCAGCAGGTCGAGGGTGGCCGTGTCGACCCAGTCGCCGGCGTGGAACACGACGTCCGCGCGCGGGAGTTCGGCAAGCAGGGGCGCGGGCAGTTCCCTGGCCCGCTTGGGGAGGTGAGTGTCGGACATCAGCAGCAGACGCACGGCTGTCAGCCTAGGCCGACCGGTCACGGGACGCATGGCTGGTGTCGGGGAAGGCACTCCGGTTGTGCGTGTTGCCGGTGATGTCGCCGGGGTACCAGGTAGTGCCGCCGGGATGTCGGTGGTGCCAGTGGTGCCGCCGGGATGCCGGTGATGCCGCCGGGGTGACCGGCCCGGATTCTGGAGCTGCCGACAAGACACACGGCTGACCGGGCCACAGCGGGCGCGCTGTCGGGGGGCCGAATGTGGACAAGTCCCCGCGCGGCGCTAGCATCTGGCCACGCGTTGCGAGTCATCACGCACGCGGCGAGCGACCCGAGGGGGCCCGGAGACCGATGCCGGTCAAGGTCAGCGTCATCGTTCCCGTCTACAATCCGGGGACCTACATCGAGGACTGCATCTCCTCCCTGCTCCGGCAGTCACTGCCGCTCGACGAGTACGAGATGATCTTCGTCGACGACGGCTCCACCGACGGGACACCCGCTCGGCTCGACGCGCTCGCCGCCGAGAACCCCCGGGTCAGGGTGATCCACCAGGAGAACTCCGGCTGGTCGGGCAAGCCGCGCAACGTCGGCGTCGCCGCGTCCCAGGGCGAGTACGTGATGTTCGTCGACAACGACGACCACCTCGGCGACGAGGCCCTGGAGCGGATGTACGACTACGGCGTGGCCAACAGTGCCGACGTCGTCATCGGCAAGATGGCCGGCAAGGGCCGCGGGGTGCCGGTGGAGCTGTTCCGTCGCAACCATCCGCACGCCACTGTGCAGAACGCCCCGCTGATCGACAGCCTCACCCCGCACAAGATGTTCCGGCGAGCGTTCCTCGACGCCATCGGGCTGCGCTTCCCCGAGGGCCGGCGGCGGCTGGAGGACCACGTCTTCGTCACCGAGGCCTTCCTGCGCGCCGACAACGTGTCGGTGCTCAGCGACTACGTCTGCTACTACCACGTCAAGCGCGACGACGCGTCCAACGCGGGCTTCCAGCGCTTCGATCCGGTCGGCTACTTCAAGAACCTGCGCGAGGCCCTCGACGTCGTCGAGCGGTACACCCGGCCGGGCGCCCTGCGCGACCGGCTCTACCGGCGGTGGCTGCGCGTCGAGATGGTCGAGCGGATGCGCGGCCGGCGCCTGCTGGCCGCGCCCGAGGGCTACCGCAAGGAACTCTTCGAGGAGATCCGCGATGTCGTCGTGGAGCGTTTCGGGCCCGGTGTCGCGGCCGGATTGCCGCTGACCCAACAGACGATCGCCGCCCTGATCGCCGCCGACCGGTTCGACGACGTCGTGGCCTTCGCCGAGTGGGAAGCCTCCGTCGCCCTGCACGCCGAGCCCGGAGCCGTCCGGTGGGAGAACGGCACGCTGAAGATCGACCTGAGCGCCGAGTACCGGGTCGGAGGGCAGCCGATGACGTTCCCGGCCGGCCGGTCCGGTGCCGCGCCCGCCGGTCCGCCGAAGGACGTGGCGGAGGCGATCGGCCGGGTGGGCGCCGACACAGTCGCCCAGTTCGGGAAGGCCACGGCGGACCTGATGCTGCGCGAACGTGCCAGCTCCGCCCAGTACTTCCAGCCAGTGGAGGTCACCCGGGAGATCGTCCCCGTGGAGGGGGGCGAGCAGGTCCGGCTGGTGCTGCGGGCCACGGCCACTGTCGATCCCGGCACCGCGGCCGACGGCACCGCGCCGGACGGCGGCCTGTGGGACGGCCTGGTCCGCGTCCGACTGGGCGGCTGGACCAAGGAGGGTCGGCTGGGTCCGGTCCCCCGCAAGGGCCGGGCGGCGGCCTCGGCCGGTGTGGTCGCCGGCCGGGTGGTGCTGCCGTACTGGACCGACCGGGGCCATCTCGCCCTGGACATCGACCGTGCGAGCAAGCGGCTGGGCCTGTCCGCGCTGCCCCTCGAGGACGTCACCGTCTCCGGCGACCGACTGCGTGCGCCGCTGCCGCTGTATGTGCCCGACGGCACCGAGGCGTTGCTGCGGCTCACCGGCCCTGCCCCCACCGACGTACCCGCCACGCTCTCCCCGGACGGCTCCGGGGCGTGGCTGGAGGCCGTGCTGCCCGTCGACGCCCTCAAGGGCGCGGCGCAGCAGCTCGCGCTGTGCTTGGCGCCCACCACGGGCGAGCCCCGCTTCCTCGCGCTGCCGGTCGCCGTGCGCACGGGTGCGGGCGGGGTCCAGGTGGTGCGTCCGGCCGGCCCCGGTTCCGTACGGCGGCTGACGCGCAGGGTACGGCGTGTACTCGGCCGGGTCCGCGCGAAGGCCGCGGCCCTGATCAGGGCACGGCGGACGCGATAGCTCGCGGTCTGCGGGACGGGACGTGATGGCTCGCGGCCTGTCGGACGTGGTGGCCGGCCTGCGGGCCGACTCGCCCGGGTGCGGGCGGTAGGCGGCCACACGGCACACGGCACACGGAAAGGTTCGGGCTCCGACAGCATCGAGCGCTGCTGTCACCCAAGGACAGCCGAGGACAGCCGAGGACAGCCGAGGCGACTCGCTCGCGGAGGCGGAGCGGTCCGGTCCGCTGTGGCGTACCGGACCGCTCCGCCTGCTACGAGGGCCTGCGCGGGCCGGGGCTCAGCTGCTGACGGAGATCTGGTCCAGCGCCTTGCGCAGCGGCTCCCAGCCGCGGGACCGGCCGACGCCGAGGTTGCGCGCCCGCACCAGCGGACGCCAGAAGGGCGACTGGACCAGGGTCTCGGGCGTCACCGCCTGAACCCGCTCCAGGATCGCCTCGGGCACCTTCTGCGGGTCCGGCACCTTGAACTCGGCGATGATGTCGTCGTACTTGTCGTGCAGTGTGGTGTTCTCCGGGTCTGCGCCGAAGACGACGAGCTGGCCGGTGGGCTGCGTGTCGACCAGGACGGTGACCAGGTCGGGGCGGTAGCGGTTGAGGATCTCCACCACCTTGTAGACATCGCCGGTCCAGGCGCCGGTGTGCCGGTCGCGGGCCGCCTCGTCGATGTTGCGCGGCAGCATGTCGTCGAGGACGATCACGCTCGACCAGTCGGCGTGCTTCTCCACGTTCATGAAGTCGCGCAGCGCGTACTCGAACAGGTGCATGCCGTCGATGAACGACAGGTCGAGGGTCGTGCGCCGCCAGTAACCGATCGGGCTGCGGCCCCGGCGCAGGTTGCGTACCGGATGCCGGCCGCCCTTGAGGTGCTGCAGCGGGTTCTCGCGGGCGAAGAAGTCGTCGCTGGTGGCCTTCACCAGATGGACGTCGCAGCGGATCTCGGAGACCACCTTGAAGGCGGGGTCGATGGCGATGCTGGGTACGCGGGACAACGTCAGGCTGCGGCCGTCGTTGACGCCGATCTCCAGGTAGTTGCGGTTGGCGCTGACCTTGTGCAGCTCCCGGAGGAACTCATGACGTTTCACGCGGGCGTCTCCTTGCGGATTCGAGGAAGGGCTTCGTGCAGGGCGGAACGCCAGTCACGCAGCGGCGGCAGGCCCAGGGACTGCCGGCGGCCGTGCGCGAGGGCGCTGTAGGCGGGTCGGGGCGCGGGCCGGAGGAACGCCGCGCTGCCGACGGGGTGCACCCGGTCCGGGTCGGCCCCGAGGCGGAGGAACACCTCGCGGGCCAGGTCGTACCAGGTGGTCTCGCCGGAGCTGGTGGCGTGCAGGACACCGCTCGCGTCCCGGCCGATCCGGGGGCCGAGGTCGGCGATGCGCTCGGCGACGTCCGCGCTCCAGGTCGGCTGCCCGCGCTGGTCGTCGACGACGTCCACGGTGTCGCGACGGGCTTCGAGGTCGGTCATCGTACGGACGAAGCTGCGGCCTTGGACGCCGTACAGCCACGCGGTCCGCAGGACCACGCTCGCGCCGGGGAGTTCCCGGAGCACGGCGTGTTCCCCGGCGAGTTTGGTGCGGCCGCAGGCCGTGCGGGGCGCGGGCTGGTGGTCCTCCGGGCAGGGAGTGACGCGGGCCTCGCCGGACAAGATGTAGTCGCGGTCCGCGTCGGGTCCGTCTGACGCGAGGAGCGTCCGGACACGGGTGGAGGCGGTGACCCCGGCGGGGCCGGTGACGAGGAGGTTCATGAAGGGATCTGTACCTCGCTGTGGTCGCCGAGGACGAGACGGTGGGCACGGGGCACGCTGGGTGCCGGGGTCACCTCGACATGGCGGCCGATCAGTGAGGCCTCGATGCGACCCGCTCCGCGGATCGAGGAGTCCCACAGCACGATGGAGAACTCCAGCTCGCTGTCGGTGGTCCGGCAGTTCTCCGCGACGGAGGATTCGAGGTCGTAGAAGCCGTGGAAACCGTGGCAGAGGACAGCCTTGTCCGCCACTGGTACCAACTGTTCGGCCGACCTGTGCGTGATCGGCCTCGACCGCGTCCCGGCGCCCCCGGACAGCACGAGTGCCTTCATCTGCTTCACCATAGTGCGTCGCACCACGTCGGGGGAACGGATCATGGCGAACCGGCGGCCTGTCGGTTTACGCGCGGCGGCGGTCAGTCCTCGCCGCGGTAGATGTTCCCCTCGGTCCCGCTCTGCGTCGTACGCGACGCGGTCCTCTCCTCGACCGCCGGCAGACAGGTCCGCAGGGCGCCGGTGCCGCGCCTGCGACGGGCCCTCGACCAGCCCGTCTCGGGGCGTCGAGCAACGGGGTTCTCACTGATCTGCGCGGTCACGGCGCTTCATCTTCCTTCTGCGTCCCGCCCTGACACGGCCCACTCCGGGCCGGGGGCTCAGTCCTTCTGTGCTGCCCCTCCGGGTCCCCGGAGGGGCAGCGGGCAAACAAGCCGCTCCGGTCCCGCGCCCGGGCGTGGCGCGGCACGGCCCTGCCCGAACGCGACGTGCCGCATGCGTGCCGTGATGTGACGTGATGTGACGCATGCGTTCCGTACGTGAGCCCGCGACAGACGTGACGGTCCGTTTCCCGGCACGCCCGCCCGTACCCGCGTACTCGCGTACCCGCAGGCATCGGCTGGGGCGTGGACCGGGGGCAGCGGGGTACTCGGCCGCCGCCCTCACCGTGAGCCGGGGGTCCGTGTGCGCGCGTCGGTCCTCTCGGGCGTCCTTCGCCGTGCGCCACGGCCCGCCAAGGGGGAGATTTGTTCCAGGAGACCCGTCGCGCGGCCGTACGAGGAGGTGGTCGGCGTGTCCGACGGCCAGACCTCCGCCGAGCCGCCGCCGGTGACCGCCAGGACGCGCGTCGGCCGGCCTCTGCTGTCCTTGGCGCTGGCCTCGATGATGGACGATGTCCACGCCCACTCCGGCGGGGTCTACCTGCTGGCGGCCGACGGCCCGGTCCTGGAGATGGCCGTGATGGCGGGGCTGCCCCGCGCGTTCGCGGTGCCCTGGGAGCGGGTGGGGCTGAGCGCGCCGATCCCGGTGGCCGACGCGGTGCGCGAACGGCGGCTGGTGTGGGTCCCCGGTGAGCAGGAGATGGCGGCGCACTACCCGCGGATCGCGGTCGTGCTGCCGTACCCCTACGCGCTGGCCGCGGTGCCCGTCGCCACCGAGTCCACCGTGTACGGCGCGGTCTTCGTCACCTGGCCCGGCGCGCATCCGCCGGAGCTGTCCGACCGGGAGCGGGACCATCTGACCGCGGCCTGTGACCGGCTGGCGGTACGGCTGGAGCGTGCCGTCCAGGAGAGCGTCCCGCTGCACACCGAGTCCGATCTGCTCGCCGCGCCCGCGCTGGCCGGCGCGGCCGACACGCTCGGCACGGTGGAGGCGGCGCGGATGGCGGCGAGGCTGCCGTACGGGCTCTGCTCGCTCGATCTGGAGGGGCGGATCACCTTCGCCAACCCGGCCGCCACCGAGCTGATCGGCGTCCCGTCCGCGGATCTGCTCGGCTGCACACTGTGGGCGGCGGCGCCGTGGCTCAACGACCCGGGGTACGAGGACCGTTACCGGGCGGCGCTGATCAGCCAGCACACCACGTCGTTCGTGGCGATGCGGCCGCCCGGCGAGTGGCTGTCGTTCCGTCTGTATCCGAGTACGACCGGGCTGAGTGTGCGGGTCAGCCGGGCCCGGTCCGTGGCGGAGATGGGTTCCCGGCCCGGGCCCGGTGACACCGCGCCCCGGTTGGTCACGATCTCGCAGGTGCTGAGCCTGGCCGGTGCGCTCGCCGAGGCCGCGGGCGTGCAGGACGTGGTGCAACTGGTCGCCGACGAGATCGCGCCGGCCGTGGGCAGCCAGGCCCTGGCGATTCTCGGCTCCGGGGCCGGCCGGCTGCACGTTCTGGGGCACCGCGGGTACGAGGACCCGCACGTCGTGGAGTGCTTCGACGGGCTGCCGCTGGCCGAGCGGACGCCTGGCACGCAGGTCCTGACCAGCGGGGTGCCCGGGTTCTTCGAGTCCCGGGAGCAGTTGGAGCGGTTGTACCCGGAGTGGCACGCGACCCCCGACGGGTTCGCGGCCTGGGCGTACCTGCCGCTGATCGCCTCCGGCCGCCCGGTGGGCACCTGCGTGCTGGCGTACGACAAGCCGCATCCCTTCCCCGCGGACGAGCGGGCGGTGCTGACCAGCCTGGGCGGGCTGATCTCCCAGGCTCTGGAGCGGGCGATGCTCTACGACGCCAAGCACCGGCTGGCACACGGTCTGCAGGAGGCTCTGCTACCGCACTCGCTGCCGGCGCTGCCCGGCATCGAGGCGGCCGCCCGCTATCTGCCTGCCACGCAGGGCATGGAGATCGGCGGCGACTTCTACGACCTGGTGCCCACGCAGGGGCTCGCGGCGGCCGTGATCGGGGACGTGCAGGGCCACAACGTGACCGCGGCGGGGCTGATGGGACAGATCCGTACCGCCGTACGCGCCTACACCACGGTCGGGCAGGCGCCCGAGGAGGTCATGCGCAGTACCAACCGGCTGCTGATCGACCTCGGCTCGGATCTGTTCGCCAGCTGCCTGTATCTGCGGCTCGACCGGGAGCGCGGGCGGGCCGTGATGGCCCGGGCAGGTCATCCGCCGCCGCTGCTGCGGCGACCCGACGGCCGGGTGCGCGTGCTCGACCTCGCGGGCGGGCCCCTCCTGGGCATCGACAGCGCGGCCACCTATCCCACGGCGGAGGTCGACCTCGCTCCCGGATCCGTCCTCGTCCTCTACACCGACGGGCTGATCGAGTCGCCCGGCGTCGACATCGAGGACGCCCTCGCCGACCTCGGCCGCTGCCTGGCCGAGAGCGGCGACCGCCCCCTCGACGAACTGGCCGACGACGTCGTCCGTCACAGCGCGACCACGCGGGAACGGATCGACGACGTGGCGTTGCTGCTGCTCAGGGTTCGGGAAAGGCCGCCCCCGCGGTGATCCTCACGCCGGCTCGTGGACCGGCTTGCGCCCCGCCCGGGCGTCGGCGTGCCCGATGGTGTCCGCACCGCAAACAGATCGGTCCGACCCTCCCGCCGGAGGGCCGGACCGATCCACCACCGGCCTGAACCTCGGTTGAGGCCGGGGGGTCTGTGCTTGTGCTGTGGAGAGCGGCCCAGTGGGGGCGAGCCGCTCTCGACAGCGGCCGGACCCGTGGGCCCGGACGTCACCGGGTGATCAGACGAGACCGAACCGAGGCCAGGTGATCAGGTCCCCGGCCCGGATCGCCGTCGATGTGGTCGGCGATCCGGTTCGGCCCACCGGGTGGGCGGCTCGGACGCGTGGCCCGGCCCGCAGGGTGAGCGGTCCGGTCTCGTGGCCGGACCGCCTCGGAGGGCCGGATCAGTGGGTCTCGGTCAGGCCCGCGCCGTCCTCGACGCCCGTGCCTGTCTCCTGGCCCGCGCCGGGCTCTTCACCGGTACCGGCTTCCTGGCCCGCACCGGCTTCCTGACCGGCACCGGCCTCGCCGCCCGCACCAGCCTCCTGGCCGGCACCAGCCTCTTCACCCGCACCGGCACCAGCACCACCGTCAGCAGCACCCGCACCCGCACCACCATCGGCCGCACCCGCACCAGCACCACCGTCAGCAGCACCAGCACCACCATCGGCCGCACCCGCACCAGCACCACCGTCAGCAGCACCGCCGGCCGCGTCACCCGCGCCGAGGGTCGCGCCGACCGCCTGCAGGGCCGTGGTGACCGGCTGGAAGAAGGTCTCGCCGCCCACCGTGCAGTCGCCGCTGCCGCCGGAGGTCAGGCCGATGGCCTGGCCTTCCTGGGTGAACAGCGAGCCGCCGCTGTCGCCGGGCTCGGCACAGACGTCGGTCTGGATGAGCCCGGTGACGGTGCCCTCGGGGTAGTTGACGGTGGCGTCGAGTCCGAGGACCTGACCGTCGTTCAGACCAGTGGTGCTGCCCATCCGGCTGACCTGTCCACCCACCGTGGCCTCTGCGGCCTCGGTGATCTGGACGGTCTGGCCGCCGCCCACGTTGACCTCGCTCGGGGCCACGGTCGCCGGGTCGTCATACTTCACCAGTGCGAAGTCGCCGTCGCCGGGGAAGGTCGCCTGGTCGACGGTGGCGATCGGCTGGCCGGCCTCCGCGTCCGACCACGTGTCCGCCGCGACCCCGCAGTGACCGGCCGTCAGGAAGGCCGGGCTGCCGTCGCCCGCGGTGACGTTGAACCCGAGGGAGCAGCGCGCGCCGCCGCCGAAGATGGCGTCGCCGCCGGAGACGAAGGTCTTGAAGGTACCGGCCGACTTCTTGATGGTCGCCATGCCGGAGCCGAGGGTCTCGACCGTCGATTCCAGTCTGTCCCACTTGGCGCCGGTCACCGTGCTGTCGGCGGTCACCAGGAGCTTGTTCGTCTTCGGGTCGACGGCCCAGGAGGTGCCCGGGATGGTCGCCTTCGTCTTCAGGGTCTGCGCGCCGGCCTCCAGCTCGGTGAGGCTGTTGTCGACCTCGCGGACCTTCGCACCTGCCTTCTTCGCCTGGACGATCACGTTGTTGTTGTCGCCCGATATGACGTTGACGACGAGCTGCTGGCTGTCGGCTTCGTAGTAGGAACCGGCGAAGGCATCACCGAGCAGACCTGCGAGCTGCGAGGCGAGGTCCGAGGCATCGCCGGCCTTCAGAGTCTTCGGCGCGGCGGCGGCGTCGTTCGAAGCACCGTCCTGGGACGCGTTGGCGTTGGGGAGCAGAATTGCGGCTGCTCCGAGCGCCACTACGCCGCCTACCGCGATCGCGGCCTTGCGCTTCGGAATTCGCTTGTGACTCAAACTTCTCGACCTCCTGAGGGACCGGAGTCTGCTGCCTGGTGCGGCAGTTGTTGGGACGCCTTGATGGCTGGAAGTACGCACGGGGTGCGCGGGGCGTTCAATTCCATTTCCACGCGCCCGCTCACAACTGCGAATCGGCCATGGCGCGCGCCCGTCGGCCGACGTCGGACGTGATCCCCCCATATGACGATGACCGCCGCCGAAGCCGACAAGGTCAACGCCGACCGTTTCGCCCCTTGGATCCGCTGGATCCTCGAACCGGGCCTGCCGTCGAGGCGTTGGCCGACGACCGCGCGACGCCACGTCTGCTCTGGTCGGACCGGTTGTCCCAGGAGGGGCGGCGGGTTGCCCGCGCAGGCGTTGACGGCCGCGGTCGGCACGGCGACCGCGATCGCCGTGTCATCGGCCGGGGTTGACCACGGGTCGGGGTTGCCTACGGGCCGCGGACAGCGGTCGGGCAGCCCATGCCCTTCCCACGCTCGGTGGCCGGTGCGGATGTCCTGATCGAAGCGGTGGTCATTACGCCGGCCCGTCGGACGGCGTTCGCCGGGACGGCGGTGACCGGCTGAGGGCGGAACCCGCGGGGACGGCGGTGACCGGCCAGAGGCGGGACAGATCGCGGTCCACGCGAGCACTGTCTTCACCTTTCCGGTCCAACACAGTCAGCAACCGGTCTACAACGTTCCGTTGCGATCGGTGAGCCGAATCCTCCCTGCAGGGAATCTGCACACCGACTGCCCACCGGCGTCACCGCCCGCGAAAGTTCTGCACACCTCCGCGGCGGCTGCCGACCATTGGCGCGGAGTGTCGGATTCACCCTCCGGGCCGCAAGGGCTCGTACGAGCCAATACGACGGACCGCGTGAAGAACTCGCCACCAAGCCGTGCCCACACCTGCACCAAACGGTTCCCCTGAGGCAGAAGTGCGCTGGTGAGACGGGTGGTTGATTGGAAGCGCGGACGTGCCGCGTGCTTTGATCCATCGCACCGCAGGGGCCGCCAGGCTCTTCGGCAACGGGCGCCCGGCACCTGCGGTCGTGGCGGCTCATCTGTCCCCCAGAGGGGGCCGCTCTCCCCCTTGTGAATACCCATATTGAAGGGAAGTTCCATCATGAACTCCACCCCCCAGGTTGAGACCGTCGAGATCTCCGACGCCGAGCTCGACAACGTCTCCGGCGGCCTGGCCGTGAACGCCCTCGGCACCGTCACCGGCCTGGTGGACGGCATTGCCCCGGTTTCCGGCCTGCTCAACACGGCCGTCGGCACCGTCGAGGGTGTCACCGGCCTGAACACCGCCCCGGTCACGGGCCTGGTCGCCGGTATCTGACCGCACCTTTTGACCGATGAGTCCCGGAGCCGTTCACTGGTTCCGGGACTCTCGGATGCCGTAAAAGATCTCTCCCACAGGTGAGGGAAAGTCCCCGTGCAGTTCCGCCAACAGGCTCTCGCCAAGCTCCAGTCGCCCGAAGAGCTCGACCTACCGGTGCGCTTCGCCCGCCCCCAGGGCTGGCTCGTGCTGTCCGTGACCGTGGTCGTCATGGCGGCGGCGTCCGTGTGGGCGGTCACCGGCTCGGTGGCCTCCACGGTCAGCGCTCCGGCGATCCTCACCCACGGGCAGGGCAGTTACATCCTGCAGAGCCCCGTGGCCGGGCAGGTCACCCAGGTCGTCGCCGAGCAGGGCGAGCGGCTACCGGCGAACGCGCCGGTGCTGAAGGTCCGTACGGCCGACGGCGAGACCGTGGTCCGCACGGTCGCCGCGGGCCGGATCACCGGACTCGCCGCCGCCATCGGGCAGATCATCCAGACCGGCGCGAACGTCGCCGCCGTGGAGAAGGTCGCCCGCACCTCGGATCCCCTGTACGCGACGGTGTACGTGCCCGCCGAGAACGCCGCCACCATTCCCGCGAACGCCTCCGTGGACCTGACCGTCCAGTCGGTGCCCACGCAGGAGTACGGCGTGCTGCGCGGCCGGGTGAAGACGGTGGACCGTTCCGCCCAGTCGGCGCAGCAGATCGCCGCGTTCCTCGGCGACAGCCAGCTCGGCGAGCAGTTCACCAAGGACGGCAGGCCGGTGGCGGTACTGGTGAAGCTGGACAAGTCGTCCGGCACCAAGAGCGGTTACCGGTGGTCGTCCGCCGACGGGCCGCCGTTCTCCCTCGCCTCCATGATGACGGCCACGGGTGCGATCCGCCTGGCCGACGAGCATCCCGCCGATTGGCTGCTGCCGTGAGCGCCGCACAGGACACCCGCGGCAGACGCCGTGCCGCGCCGCCGGGGCGCCCCGTCCCCACGGGTAAGGCGAAGACCGTCCGCACGCCCACCGTGCTCCAGATGGAGGCGGTCGAGTGCGGCGCGGCCTCCCTGGCTATGGTGCTGGGCCACTACGGCAAGCACCTCCCGCTGGAGGAGCTGCGCATCGCCTGCGGTGTCTCCCGGGACGGCTCTCGGGCCAGCAACCTGCTGAAGGCGGCCCGCAGTTACGGCTTGACGGCCAAGGGCATGCAGATGGACACGGCCGCTCTCGCCGAGGTGAAGACACCGGCCATCCTGTTCTGGGAGTTCAACCACTACGTCGTCTACGACGGCATGGGCCGCCGTTTCGGGCGCCGGGGCGTGTACATCAACGACCCGGGCAAGGGCCGCCGTTTCGTGCCGATGGAGGACTTCGACGGCAGCTTCACCGGTGTCGTCCTGGTCATGGAACCCGGCGAGGGCTTCAGCAGGGGCGGGCGCAAGCCGGGTGTACTGGGCGCGATGCCGGCCCGGCTGCGCGGCACGGCGGGCACCATGCCGGCGGCGGTGCTGGCGAGCCTGCTGCTGGTGCTGGTCGGGGCTGCCGTGCCCGCGCTCAGCCGCACCTACATCGACATGTTCCTGATCGGAGGTCAGACCTCCCTGCTCGGCGTGCTGTTCGCGTCGATGGGGGCGAGCGTGCTGCTCACCCTGGTGCTGACCTGGTTGCAGCAGGCGAACCTGCTGCACGGCCGCATCATCTCCTCCACCCTCTCCAGTGCCCGCTTCCTGCGCCATCTGCTGCGGCTGCCGGTCACCTTCTTCTCCCAGCGCAGCCCGGCCGACCTGGTGCAGCGCCTCCAGTCGAACGACCAGGTGGCCGAGACCCTGGCCCGCGACCTCGCGGCGGCGGGTGTCGACGCGGTGGTCGTCGTCCTGTACGCGGTCCTCCTCTACACCTACGACCCGCAGCTGACGTACGTCGGCATCAGCGTGGCGCTGCTGAACGTCGCGGCCATGCGGGTCGTCATCAAGCTGCGCGCCACCCGTACCGCGAAACTGCGCGCCGACAGCGCCCGGCTCACCAACACCGCCTACACCGGCCTGCAGTTGATCGAGACCATGAAGGCGACCGGCGGTGAGGACGGCTACTTCCGCAAGTGGGCCGGCCAGCACGCCACCACGCTGGAGGAACAGCAGCGGCTCGGCGCACCGAGCGCCTGGCTGGGTGTGGTCGCGCCGACGCTGGCCTCGTTGAACAGCGCGCTGATCCTGTGGATCGGCGGGATGCGGGCGGTGGAGGGCGGCATCTCGGTGGGTCTGCTGGTCGCCTTCCAGGCACTGGTCACCCGCTTCACCGCCCCGATCACCCGCCTCAACGGCGTCGCGGGCCGTATCCAGGACTTCGCCGCCGACGTGGCCCGTCTGAAGGACGTGGAGAACTTCCAGGCGGACCCGCTCTACGACCGCCCCGGTGGCGGCGAGTCGACGCGCCGTCTGCAGGGCCATGTGGAGCTGGAGAACATCACCTTCGGCTACAACCCGCTGGACAAGCCCCTCCTGACCGGCTTCGACCTGACCGTCGGCCCGGGCCGGCAGGTGGCGCTGGTCGGCGGCTCGGGCAGCGGCAAGTCGACGGTGTCCCGGCTGATCTCGGGCCTGTACGCACCCTGGGAGGGCGTGATCCGCATCGACGGGCAGCGCCTGGACGACATCCCGCGCGGCGCGCTCGCGGCCTCCGTCTCCTTCGTCGACCAGGACGTCTTCCTCTTCGAGGGCACGGTCCGCGACAACGTGGCGCTGTGGGACCCCTCCATCCCGGACGACGCGGTGGTGGACGCGCTGCGGGACGCGGCCCTGTACGACGTGATCGTGCGACGGCCCGGCGGCATCCGCAGCAAGGTCGAGCAGGACGGCCGCAACTTCTCCGGCGGGCAGCGCCAGCGCCTGGAGATCGCACGGGCGTTGGTGCGCCGGCCCAGCATCCTGGTGCTGGACGAGGTGACCAGCGCGCTGGACGCGGAGACCGAGCTGGTGGTCATGGACAACCTGCGCAAGCGGGGCTGCGCCTGTGTGGTGATCGCGCACCGGCTCAGCACCGTGCGTGACAGCGACGAGATCGTCGTACTGGAACACGGCGCGATCGTGGAGCGCGGGCGGCACGAGGAGCTGGTGGCGCGCGATGGCGCGTACGCCCAGCTGGTCAGGGAGCGGTGAGATGACGACCGCACACGAGGGAGACCTCGTTCTGGGCGCGCTCGGGTCCATGGGCACGCCCGTCGACTGCGCCGGGTTCACCCGCCTCGACCTCGAAGGGCCGCAGGTGCTGTGGCTGGTCGCGGCGGGCGCTCTGGACCTGTTCGCTGTCGACGCCGAACAGCAGGGCCACTGGCACCACCTGGGCCGGCTGGAGGCGGGCTCGCTGCTGCTCGGCCCGGTCGCCGGACCCCACCACACCCTCGTGGCACGGCCGCTCAGGGACTGCGTGGTGCACCGCGTCGGGCTGCGCGAGCTGTACCAGCCCGCGCACACCCAGACCTGGTCCTACGACGATTACGGCAACCCCCAGTACGTCCCGCCGACGACGAGCCCGCTGGAGTACGCCCTCGCGCTGGGCGTCGGCCGCAGTCTGTCCATCCTCTTCCAGGCGCCGATGGTCACCGAGGGGGCCGCGGCCCCCACCGACGACGACGTCTTCTGGATGCAGGTCCCACCGGGCAGCGTGCAGTACGGGTCGCTGTACGGCGCGGAGGCGGCCGCCGACCTTTTGATGGACCCGGCGGTCTGGCAGAGCATGGTCGACCAGCAGTACCGCCTGCTGACCACGCTGGACCGCTGGATCGAGCAGTTGGAGCGCACCCACGAGACGCGGACGGCGGCCGGGATCAAGGCCGGTGAGGCGGTCCGCGCCCAGGCCGACCGGACGCTGCTGGCGTCGATCGGCAAGCGGTCCGCCCGGCGCACGACGGCCGCCGACGCGGACGCCGGCTACGCCGCGTGCAAGCTGGTCGCCCAGGCGGCCGGGATCCCACTCGCCGAACCCGCGCAGTCCGGCACCGAGAGCGACCGCCTGGACCCGGTCGAGCGCATCGCGATCGCCTCCCGGGTGCGCACCAGGACCGTACGGCTGGACGGCCGCTGGTGGCACGACAACGTCGGCCCGCTGGTGGGCCACCGAGCCCTGTCCGGGGCGCCGGTCGCGCTGCTGTGGCGGCGCGGCGGGTATGTCGCCGTCCATCCGGCGACCGGCCGGGAGACGCCGATCGAGAAGGCGAACGCGGAGGAGTTCGAGCCGCGCGCGGTGATGTTCTACCGCCCGCTGCCCGACCGGCCGCTCACGCCGCTCGGGCTGCTCCGCTTCAGCATGCGCGGCACGGGCGGCGACCTGCGGAACCTCCTGATCAGCGGTCTGGTGACGGTCGCGATCGGGGCTCTGGTGCCGATCGCGACGGGCAAGGTGCTCGGTGAGTTCGTGCCGAAGGCGCAGAGCAGTCTGATCGTGCAGGCCTGTCTGGCGGTGATGGTCAGCAGTGTGGTGGCGGCGGTCTTCCTGCTGCTGCAGAACCTGACCATGCTCCGGCTGGAGGGCCGGATCGAGTCCACGCTCCAACCGGCGGTGTGGGACCGGCTGTTGAGACTGCCGACGAAGTTCTTCACTCAGCGCTCCACGGGCGAGCTGGCCAGCGCGGCCATGGGCATCAGCGCGATCCGGCGGACGATGGCGGGCATCGGCCCCGTGGTCGCCCAGTCGGTGACCGTCGGCGCGATGAACTTGGGACTGCTGTTCTGGTACAGCGTCCCGATGGCGTTCGCGGCGATCGGCATGCTCGTCGTCATCGCCGCGGTCTTCCTGGGGCTCGGGCTGTGGCAGGTGCGCTGGCAGCGGCGGCTGGTCGTGCTCGGCAACAAGCTCAACAACCAGGCGTTCCAGACCCTGCGCGGCCTGCCGAAGCTCAGGGTCGCGGCGGCCGAGAACTACGCCTACGCCGCCTGGGCCTCGGAGTTCGCCCGCAGTCGTGAGCTCCAGCAGAAGGCGGGGCACATCAAGAACCTCACCACGGTGATGGGCGCGGTGTATCTGCCGCTGTGCACCCTGCTGATGTTCATGCTCCTGGCGGGCCCGGCGCGCGGGACGATGTCGGCGGCCGCGTTCCTCACCTTCAACACGTCGGTGACGATGCTGCTGACGGCCGTCACCCAGCTCACCGGCTCCTACGTCTCGGCGGTGTCCGCGCTGCCGCTGTTCGAGGAGATCAAGCCGGTCCTGGACGCCACACCCGAGGTGCGCACGGCGAGCACCCGGCCGGGCCCGCTGACCGGCGCGCTCGAGGCCCGCCGCCTGTCGTTCCGTTACTCGGACGACGGTCCGCTGGTCCTGGACGACGTGTCCTTCGAGGTGCGGCCGGGCGAGTTCGTGGCGGTCGTCGGCCCGAGCGGCTGCGGCAAGTCGACGCTGCTCAGGATGCTGATCGGCTTCGACCGGCCGGTCTCGGGCAGTGTGCTGTACGACGGTCAGGACCTGGCCGCGCTCGACCAGTCCGCCGTACGCCGGCAGTGCGGGGTGGTGCTCCAGAACGCGCAGCCGTTCACCGGTTCCCTCCTGGACGTCATCTGCGGCACCGAGCCGTACACGCCGGAGGAGGCGATGGCGGCGGCCGAGATGGCAGGGCTCGCCGCGGACATCCAGCGGATGCCGATGGGGCTGCACACGATCGTCTCGGGCAGCGGCGCGATCTCCGGCGGGCAGCGCCAGCGCCTGATGATCGCCCAGGCGTTGATCCGCCGCCCGCGCATCCTCTTCTTCGACGAGGCCACCAGCGCCCTCGACAACGAGACGCAGCACACGGTCATCGAGAGCACCAAGGCCCTCAACGCCACGCGGATCGTCATCGCGCACCGTCTGTCGACGGTCATGGACGCCGACCGGGTGATCGTGATGGAGGACGGCAAGGTATGCCAGCAGGGCCCGCCCGCACAGCTCCTCGCGGACACCGGGGGCCGACTGCACGAACTGGTGCGACGCCAGATGACCTGAGGGCCGGCCCCTCGCAGTACGTGAGGGCGGTCCCTCGCAGTACAGGCGCGCTCCAGGCACCTTCCACACCCCGTAGGGACTGACTGACTCGCGTGCTGAACCCGCCCCTCAGCGAAACTTTGCCGTTTCGCTGAAAGTGGTTTAACCTCCACGTGTACGAAACAGTTTCGTTTACGAGCGCATTGCGTCGTGACGACTTCCCTGGAGTGGGTTCCCGATGCCACAGAAAACCCTGGCCGAGAGCGGCAGGGACAGCGCGGTCGCCGCGCCGGACGCCGCCACCACCAAGAAGTGGTGGATCCTCGCAGTCGTCGCCCTCGCCCAGCTGATGGTGGTCCTGGACGCCACCATCGTGAACATCGCCCTGCCGTCCGCGCAGGCCGACCTCGGGTTCTCCGACGGCAACCGGCAGTGGATCGTCACCGCGTACGCCCTGGCCTTCGCCTCCCTGCTGCTGCTCGGCGGACGCATAGCCGACCTCTTCGGCCGCAAGCCGGCCTTCCTCATCGGCATCGTCGGCTTCGCGGCCGTCTCGGCGCTCGGCGGCGCCGCGACCAACTTCGAGATGCTGGTCACCGCACGCGCCCTCCAGGGTGCCTTCGGCGCGCTGCTCGCACCCGCCGCGCTGTCGCTGCTCAACACGACGTTCACCGACGCCCGTGAGCGCGCCAAGGCGTTCAGCGTGTACGGCGCCATCGCCGGCGCGGGCGGCGCGGTGGGTCTGCTGCTGGGCGGCGTGCTGACCGACGCCTTCGACTGGCGCTGGACGCTCTATGTGAACGTCGTCATCGCCGTTGTCGCCTTCGTGGGCGGCTGGATGCTGCTGTCCAACCACCGCGACGCCGCGAACTCCAAGCTGGACGTGCCGGGCACCCTGCTGGTCGCCGTCGGCCTGTTCTCCCTGGTCTACGGCTTCTCCAACGCGGAGACACACGACTGGTCCTCCCCCGCGACCTGGGGCTTCCTGATCGCCGGCGGTGTGCTGCTGACCGCGTTCGCCGGGTGGCAGACCCGCGCCGCGCACCCGCTGCTGCCGCTGCGTATCCTCCTGGACCGCGACCGTGCTGCCTCGTTCACGGCCGTGCTCATCTCCGGCGCGGGCATGTTCGGCGTGTTCCTCTTCCTCACCTACTACCTCCAGCTGAACCTGGGCTTCAGCCCGACCAAGACCGGCGTGGCGTTCCTCCCGATGGTGGCCGCGCTGATGGTGGCGGCCCAGGTCGGCACGACCATGCTGGTGCCGCGGATCGGGCCCAAGGCGGTCATCCCGCTGGGCTTCGCGATCGCCGCGGTCGGCATGGCCTGGCTGACCGGGATCGGTGTCGCCTCCGACTACACGACCGCGGTGCTGCCGCAGCTGGTCGTGATCGGTCTCGGCCTCGGCCTGGTGATGCCGCCCGCCATGCAGCTGGCCACCGGCGGAGTGGAGGCCGGGGACGCGGGCGTCGCCTCCGCCACGGTCAACGCCATGCAGCAGGTCGGCGGTTCGATCGGTACGGCCCTGCTGAACACGCTGGCCGCGAGCGCCGCGACGGACTATCTGGCCGGCAAGGACCCGACGGACAAGCTGGTCCAGGCGCAGGCCACGATCGAGAGCTACACCACCGCCTTCTGGTGGTCGGCGGGCTTCTTCGTCGCCGGCACGCTCATCGCGTTCCTGCTCTACCGGCCCGGGGTGCCGCAGCAGAACGCGGACGCGGCACCGGTCGTCCATATGTGACCCGACCCGCCCGAGCCGCCAGGCCCGAGGGGCCGCCGTCTGCAGGGAGACGGCGGCCCCTCTTCGTGCTCCCGTCCGGCGCCCGGCGCCCAACCGGACGGCCGGGCCGAACCGTTGACCGTGAGCCGGCCCCGGCACGGCGGCGGACGTTGGATCACCGACTGAGTGGGTACAGGTTCGTGATGCGAATCAGCGTGGTGGACGTGGGGTCGAACACGGTCAGACTCGTGGTGGCCGACGCGGAGGGCGGCGTACCGCTGCCGGTGCACACCGCCAAGTGGCGCCTGCGTCTGTCCGCCGATGTGAAGCCCGGGGCCCCGGTGCCGGAGGAGGCCGTCGAGCGACTGGTGGACGCGGTGGCCGAGGCGAGCCGGACCGCGACCCGTTGGGGTGCGGCGGGCCCACTGGCCTTCGCGACCGCTGTCGTGCGCAGCGCCCCGAACCGTCAGGAGGTGCTGCGCACCGTCCGGGCGCGGACCGGGGTCGACCTGTGCACCCTGCCCGGCGAAGTGGAGGCCGAACTCACCTTTCTCGGCGCCCGGCGCTGGATGGGCTGGCGGTCGGGACCGCTCGCGCTGCTGGACATCGGGGGCGGCTCACTCGAAGTGGCCTTCGGTCGCGGCCGGATGCCGGACTTCGTCGCCTCGCTGCCGCTCGGAGCGGGCCGGCTGACCCATGAGTTCTTCGACGGGCAGGATCCGCCGCTCCCGGAGTCGGTGCGCGCGCTGCGCCGCAAGGTCCGCCACCAACTGCGGGACGTGACGGCGCGAATCCGCTGGGAGGGCCCGCACACCGCGGTGGCCACGTCACGCACCTTCCAGCAGCTGGGACGCCTGTGCGGGGCCCCGCCAGGGCGGCACGGCCCGTTCACGGAACGCCGGTTGCAGCGGGAGGACCTGCGGGACGCCGTCGTACGTCTGGCCGCCCTGTCCACAGCCGAGCGCGCCCTGCTGTCCGGCATCTCCGCGCCGCGCGCGGCGCAGAGCCTGGCCGGTGCGGTGGTCGGGCACACGGCGATGAAGCTGACCGGGATCAAGACGCTCACGCTCTGCCCATGGGCCATCCGCGAGGGCGTGCTGCTGCGGCACATCGAGGACGGCGCTTCCTGGTGGGCGGAGATGGCCCGCAACAGCGAGGAGGCAGCTCCCCCGGAACCGGTACCGCTGCGCATCGCGACCGCGACCGTCTGACTCGGACAACCCGCGGGAGAACAGCCTCGGCCGGGGCAGCGGACAGGCACGGGGCGTCGAAGAGGTTCTCTCCCGTCGCTCACCCCGCCGCCAGGCGGCGGGGTGAGGCAGAGAGCCGGTCCCCACAGGGGAAGGTGGCAACTGCTTCAGGCGACGGCAGCTGTTTCACGCGACGGTAGCTGTTTCAGGCGAGGACGACGGGCTCGCCGCTCAGCGCCACTCCTGCCTCACGCAGCTCGCTGAGCGCGGTGCTGGTGGTGTCGGCGGCAACGCCGGCTGTGTAGTCGAGCAGGACCTGTACCGCGAAGCCCGCTCGTACGCCGTCCAGCGCCGTGGCCTTCACGCAGTGGTCGGTGGCGATGCCGACGACGTCGAGATCCGAGACGTCGTGGGCGCGCAGCCAGTCGGCCAGTGCTGTGCCGTCCTGGGCGAAGCCCTCGAAACCGCTCTTCGAGGCGGAGTGGGCCCCCTTGTAGAAGACCTCATCGACGGCCCCCGAGGTGACAGCGGGCGCGAAGTTCGGATGGAACTCGCTTCCCGCGCTGCCGACCACGCAGTGCACGGGGAAGGAGTTCTGGAAGTCCGGGTGCTCGGAGAAGTGGCCCCCCGGGTCGATATGGTGGTCGCGGGTGGCGACGACGTACGCGTAACCCACCTGGGCGCGCCGAATCAGATCGACGATGGCGACGGCCCTGTCCGCGCCGCCCTTCACCGGAATACTGCCGCCCTCGCAGAAGTCGTTCTGCACATCGACGACGATCAATGCACGGCCCACGGAGAACCCTTTCCCTTGGATGAATCCACATGAATCCACTGGACGAAATCCACTGCCGGCATGGTCGCCCCTTTGGCCGGTGAGCAGAGGCAGCACTCGCCCGTCACTCACCCGACCGGGACGAACTTGGTGAGCGCGGCCAGCCGCGAGTCGAGCACCTGACCGAGAGTCGAGCAGATGACGCGGCCGACGCGGGTTTCCGCGGTCCGGGTCTCCGGGTCGATCGGCGCCGGAGGCGGGGCGCTTGCCCGCGCCATGGGCTGGGACCGCATCCATCCCTCGCCGGTCGGCGCCAGGAGACGCAGGGCGAATGCTTGCTCTCTCGGTGCGAGACATGGCCGAATACATAGGATGAATCAGGTGTGCGACCCCTTGACGACCCCATTGGTCCAGGCCATGGTGTGAGACGCCCTCACGCAATCTGCGTGTTTCCCAGCTGACATCTCACAAGGGACAGGACATGGCAGAACACACCGCTCCGCATCGTGTCAGTCGTCGGATGTTATTGGGATCGGCAGCCACCGCAGTGGTGGGCGGGTCGATCCTGGGACAGTTCACCTCCGGTGCCACCCGGAGCTCGGCCGCCATCCAGGCACCGCAGCTGCTGTGGAACCCCAACCCGTCCGGTGTGGGCCTCAAGGCCTTCGAAGGCATCGAGGCCGACCGCGGCGGCAACCATCCCGACCGCGACTACGTCGTGGTCGAGGGCGGCGACCATTACCGCTTCAACATCTGGAAGGACGACCGGGACACCACCGGCGACGGTGACCGCCAACGCACCGAGTCCAAGGGCATGGTCCAGGGCGGTACGACGCTGAAGATGCACAACGGCGAGACCTGGACCATCTCGTACGAGATGTTCATGCCGACCTCGCTGCACGGCACGAGCAAGTTCACGCACATCTTCCAGACCAAGACTCCCGTCGACAACGGGGGCCCGTACGTCACCCTGGACCTCGGCCGCAGCGGCAGCGGGGAGACGCTGCGTGCGCGGGCCTACGCCAACTCCGGGTCACCGGACATCGCCTCGACCGACCTGGCCCCGCTGCGCAACAAGTGGATCACCATTGAATGGACGCTCACCATCGGCTCCAGCGGCAAGGCCGCGTTCGTGGCCCGCAACGGCACCGGCACCAACGCGCCCATCGCGGTGCAGGGAAGCATGTCCAACGTGAAGATCCCCGACCAGGGTGACTACGTCCGGCCCAAGTGGGGCATCTACCGCTCCGTCGAGAGCGCTTCCTCCGACATCCTCGACACCTATCTGCTCTTCCGTAACTACAAGGCGTACCGCGGCACCTGACAGCCGTCAGCCGTCAGCCGTCAGCGAGCCGCAACGACAACGGCCGCGTCGGACCCACCAGCCGCCCGGCGGCATCGTCAGCGAGCCGGCCGACCACGGACGCGGACTCGGACGCTCGCGGAGCGGGCTGCCCACCAAGGTCCACCTGGCGGTGGAGCAGGAGCAGAAGCCCATGCGATCGTGATCACAGCGGGTCAGCGGGGTGCATGCCCGCCCCCTCGGGGTACTCGGCGCACATGCCACACGAGAGTCAGGAACCACGGCTGCCGACCGCGCGGGGCCCGGTGTCGGCAGCCGTCGCCGAGTATCTGCGGGGCGCCGGGCCGCTGCCGTGCCCCGAGGAGATCGCGGACGCGTCCGTGTACGGCGACGATCTCCAGCTCGCCCTCCACCTCTGCTACGAGCTGCATTACCGCGGTTTCGCCGGTGTGCCCGCGGACCACGAGTGGGACCCTGACCTGCTGCGCACCCGGGCCGCGCTGGAACACCGCTATCTGTCCGCCCTGCGCGCGGACACCCCCGTCCACGACAGCGTCGAGGACGCGCTCGCCGAGATCCTGGTCGAGCCCGTCGACGGCACGGGCGTCTCTCACCATCTGCGCGACAAGGGCGAACTGTGGCAGCTGCGCGAGTACGCCGCCCAGCGCTCCCTCTACCACCTCAAGGAGGCCGACCCGCACGCCTGGGTGCTGCCCCGCCTGTGGGGCCGGGCCAAGGCGGGGATGGCTGCCGTGGAGTTCGACGAGTACGGCGGCGGCCGTCCCGACCGCGTCCACGCCCGCCTGTTCGCCGACCTGATGACGGACCTTGGCCTGGACACGACGTACGGCCACTACCTGGACGCCGCCTCGGCCGAGGTCCTGGCCACGGTGAACCTGATGTCCCTCTTCGGCCTGCACCGCGCCCTGCGAGGCGCCCTGGTGGGTCACTTCGCGGCGGTGGAGATCACCTCCTCCCCCGGTTCCCGCCGACTGGCCGAGGCGATGCGGCGCACGGGCGCGGGACCCGCCGCCGAGTTCTTCTACGACGAGCACGTCGAGGCCGACGCGGTCCACGAGCAGGTCGTACGCCATGACGTCATCGGCGGTCTGCTGGAAGAGGAGCCGCACCTCGCGCCCGATGTCGCCTTCGGTATCGACGCCACGGGCCATGTCGAGGACCGTCTCGCCGCGCGACTGCTCGCCGACTGGAACGCGGGCCGGTCGTCCCTGCACACCCCCCTGTCGTCCGAAATCTCCGGAATCTCCTGATTGCACAGGGGTACCCGGACGAGGTGAATCCACTGCTGCTGCCACTGGTCCTCCCGGGTGTCTACGCCCCGCAGGAGGACACCGCCCTGCTGGCCGGGGCTCTGGCCGAAGAGCCGCTCCGACCGGGCGCGGATGTCCTCGACGTGGGTACCGGGAGCGGGGCGCTGGCCATCGAGGCCGCCCGCCGCGGCACCCGGGTGACCGCGGTGGACGTGTCCTGGCGCGCGGTGTGCACCGCGCGCGCCAACGCCTGGGTGGCGGGAGTGCCGGTCCGTATCCGGCGCGGGAACCTCTTCGCACCCGTACGGGACCGGTCCTTCGACCTCATCCTCACCAACCCGCCGTATGTGCCCGCCCCGATGGGCATCCGGCCCCGGGGGCCGGCCCGGGCCTGGGACGCGGGTCGCGACGGACGGTTCGTGGTGGACCGGATCTGCCGGGAGGCGTCCCCCCTGCTCAGGCCCGGAGGGGTTCTGCTGATGGTGCACTCCGCGCTGAGCGACCCGGACCGGACGCTGGTTCATCTGCGCACGGCCGGGCTGAAGGCCTCCGTGACCCGCCGGAGCCGGATCGCCTTCGGTCCGGTGGTGCGGGGGCGGGCGGACTGGCTGCGGCAGCGCGGACTGCTGTCCCCTGCCGACGAGAAGGAAGAGCTGGTGGTCGTCCGTGCCGAACTCCCCGTCTGACCCGCCCCGCAGGATCACGGTGCAGCGCCGGGGGCCGCTGCTGGTGGAGGGCCCGGTGGAGGTGGAACTGGAGGACGGCAGCACGGTGTCCTCCGACCGCTTCCGCGTGGCCCTGTGCACCTGCCGCCGCAGCCGCCGCTACCCCTGGTGCGACACCAGCCACCGGGACCGGGCCTGATCCTGACCGAACCTGGGGCGGAACCGCACACCCCTGCAACCGGCCCTGGACATTCGCTTCAGCCCTGAGCGCATCTCGCCGCAGTCCCTTGTGTTCGCGGACGAGTGGAGTAATCGTTATTACATGATTACAACAGAGCAACGAGAGAAGCTGCGCGGCTGGTTCGCCGGCCGCCTGCCGGACGACCTGTTCGAGGAACTGGTCGAGGTGGCGGTGGACCGCGAGGAGATCACCGTGATCGGCCGTGTCCCCGGGCCCCGGCTCGCGGAGGATGTGTCGGAGACCGAGCGGACGTCGGCCGTCCAGGGCCGGATCCAGGAGTTCCGGGAGCGGACCCGGGACACCCGGATCGCGGTGGCCCGCGACGCCGAGCACCGGTTCGGCCGAAAGGTCTCCTGGGGCGTGGAGTGCGACGGCGAGCGCGCCCTGTTCACTCAGGTCGCGGCGCCCGTGATGACCCGACTGCGGCAGCCGGAGCGTCAGGTGCTGGACACTCTGATCGCCGGCGGTGTCGCCCGCAGCCGCAGTGACGCGCTCGCCTGGTGTGTACGCCTGGTCCAGCGCCACACCGACGACTGGCTGGCCGAACTGCGGGACTCCCTGGAACACGTCCAGCGGGTGCGGGCTCAGGGACCCGACGCCGAACCGGAGGACACGCCGACGGACGAGACATGACGGGATTCGTTCACTCACCGCCCGGCAAGCGCTCGCGCTCGGCGCGCGGACGATCCTGGCCGGACGGCCGTACGTCCACGGGCTGGATCTCGACGGGCAGGCGGGCGCGGACCATGTGATCCGCTGCCTGCTCGCCGAGTGCGATCTCACCGTCGCCCTGACCGGCCGCACCGGCCCGACCCCGATCAACCCGGCCGACCTCACGGACTCCTGACCTCGCCCGGGGCCTGCCCCGTCGGCCCACCCGGATCCTGCCCGTCGGCACCACCAGGACCCCGTCCCGTCGGCACCACCAGGACCCCGTCCCGTCGGTACGCCTAGATCCGGTCCGACAGTTCCTCGGCCCGCGCCGACGGCTTCCGCGTGCCGGTGACCGACAGCGAACCCGGGGTCGCCGTGGACGCCGGGTCGGTCAGCCACCGCTGCTCGGGGGAGCCGTCGCGGACCCTGGCCACGACGTCGGCGCCCGCGTCGTCGGTGGTGGAGGTGAGTGCCAGCTGTCCGTCCCAGCGGGGCAGTAACTCGCCCCGCACCGTGAGGTCGTAGCGCACGTCGTCACCCCGCTTGGCCTTCTCGGCGGCGCAGGTGCCGAGGATCACCACCCCGGCGTCCATGTGCGAGTCCAGACACAGATCGGGGTCGGCCACGCTGCGCAGCAGCCCGTCGTTCTCGTACGACCACTGCTGGGTCGGCGCGGACGAGCACGCCGCCAACTGTGTCCCGGCCCCCTTCTTCGCCTCGCCCTTGATGTCGAGGCACAGGTCGGCGTCGGCGTCCCGCAGTCTGGTCCGGCCCGGCGCTGCGGGGAGTCGGGCGGTGCCGGAGGACGCCGTCGGCGGGGACGGGGAGCCGGTGCCCGGTGCCGCGCCGAGGCCGCCGTTCGCACTGGTGGAGGCCGCCGGGTCGACGCCGTCGTCGCCCGACCACAGGCTGACGACGAGCACCGTCGCGAGCAGTCCGGCGGAGGCGAGACCCACACCGGTGAGCAGCGTCCGTGAGGAGCGCAGACCGCCGGGGATCCGGCGGTGGGGAGCGGCACCACCCGGTGTGCCCGGGACACCGCGGATTCCCGGCAGCCGACGGCGTCGACGGCCGCCGTGCCGGGCCGAGTCGCCGCCGCCGGGCCGGGCCGAGTCGAGCCCGCGCGCTTCAGGGCGATCGCGGCCGGGGCGGGTGTCGAGGTAGCGGTGGGCGCCCCAGCCGAGCACCGCCTCGGCGATCAGGACCCCCAGCCCGCCCTCGAAATGGCCCAGCTGTTCGGCTGCGTCACGGCAGTGGCGGCACTCCGCAAGATGGTGCTGAACATCCGGCAGGAGGACTCCGCCGCGTCGAATCGGACCATCCAGGAGACGGTTGTAGAAGCGGCAATCCTTCGTCGGCACGAGTTCCCGATGAGCATGTACACACCCTTCTCGGAATTTTTCACGCGCCTGTTCGAGTGCCGCCGACGCGGTGTGAATGTCCATGCCCAGAAGGCCGGCCGGGACGGACAGGGGCTCCGCCTCGACCTCCACATGCCACAGCAAACACCGGGAAAGGCCCGGAAGCGCATGGAATGACCGCTCGGCGAGCCGGCGATTTTCCGGTGTCATGGACTGGGCCGCGCGCATACCGCGGCCGCCCTCGGGTTTTCCGAGATCCGGCAGTACACCGGATATCCGGTCCTCCTGAGCCCACTGACGAACCGTGTCCCGCACGGCCAGCAGCAGTCGGGGGCGCAGCGCCACCGCCGGCTCGCCGAGGGTCAGACGGTCGAGGACCTGGTGGAAGGTGGCTGCGGTGACCGTGGAGGCGGTGTCCGGGGCGGCGAGGCAGATCACCGCGTATGCGTGGACGGGCGTCCAGTGCCGGGCCATCAGCAGGGCCACGGCGGGGGTGACCTCCCGGTCCGCGCGGCCGCCGAGTGCGGCACCGAGGCTCTCGTCGGATTCTCCGGGAGCCGCGCCGGGCGGAGGATAAGGAGGGCGAGGGGGGTGGGGGTGGGGGGTGGGCATTGAGCGGATTCCTTCCCACGCGCAAGGGGGACACAGAAGTTCTGGTCGCCGAAAAGGGGCCCGAAGCGGGCGGCACCTTGGGGCGCGGGCGCGGGGAGCAGGAATTCACCACCGGCCATCCGCCTCGGTTCCCCGCGGGACGAATACGGTCCGGCCCTTACCCCCCACACCGATGGTTCACCCTTGCACAGGTCACTCATGGCCAACAAGGCACTTGAGCAACCTCCCCGTCATGGAAAGAAAGTCGGATACGGCGACAACTCATCTGACCCGTACGGATTTTCGGCACGGCAAGCGCCCCGTGTGAAACACACGCACGTGCCGGAGCGCCACGCACGCTCCCGCCACGGGGCCCCGCGTAGTGCACTGGGGTCGGCCTTCCTCGGAGGCCCCGCGCAGGAAGGCGGCTCTTCTGCGCGACGATGGCCGCCGACCCTGTTCCTCCCGCCCTCGGTCGGCGGCCCCGAGGACAGGTTCGCGGGTCTCTCCCCGAGGTGATCAGGTCTGTCAGGAGGGGATCAGGTCTCCCCCCGGGCGACGGCGGCCAACCAGCGCGGAGAAGTCGTTGACGGTGGGCTGGTGGGGCAGGGCCTATCGTGACGCCGGAGCAGCCAGGGCACGTCGATGTGGGCAACGGGAGCCATCGGTCAGGCGCCCCGCCCCTCGCCCCGGATGCGTGGTTCGTCGTCGGGGAAGGCGTCCGCGAACTCGTCCGCGGCCGCGAACTCGTCGGCGTGCGCGGCGAAGAAACGGCGGAAGGCTTCTGGCCGCACCTCACCACCGATTTGATATGGCTGACCGTTGACCTTCCGGAGCGCGTGATCTTGCGTTCCCCAGAGGTTCACGTCCCGGTCCCGGCGGGGCCTCAGCCTTGGTCGGTCGAACACGCTTGATCGGAGACTGGATGGAGAGCACCCCTCACGGTGACTTCTCGAGCACGCGGTTGGACTGGGCGGCCTTGTGGTCGGGGCGGCTATGAGGGGCCGATGCTGGCGATGCCGGTCTGGTAGGCGATGACGACGAGTTGGGCGCGGTCACGGGCGCCGAGTTTGGCCATGGCCCGGTTGGCGTGGGTCTTGACGGTGAACGGGGTGATGAAGAGGTGCTCGGCGATCTCGTCGTTGGTCAGTCCGGTGGCGACCAGGGCCATGACCTCGCGTTCCCTCGGAGTCAGAGCGGCCAGCCGCGTGGGCAGGCGTTCGGGGGCGGCGACGGTCGGCTGGGTGAGGTAGCGGGAGATGAGGGCCTTGGTGGCGGCCGGTGAGAGGAGGGCCTCGCCGGCCGCGACGATCCGGATGGCCTTGAGCAGTTCGGCAGGGTCGATGCCCTTGCCGAGGAAGCCGGTGGCTCCGGCGTGCAGGGCCTGGGCCACGAACTCGTCCTCCTCGAAGGTGGTCAGGATGAGGATCTTCACTCCGGCTAGGTCCTCGTCCGCACCAATGATGCGGGTGGCCTCCAGGCCGTCCATCTCAGGCATGCGGATGTCCATCACGATGACGTCCACGCGCTCGCTGCGAGCGAGTTCGACCGCCTCACGGCCGGTGCCGGCTTCGCCGACGACTTCCAAGTCCTCGTCGGCGTCGATCAGGAGCCGGAAGGTTCCGCGCAGGAGCGCCTGGTCATCGGCTAGGAGGATGCGCAGGGTCACAGCTGGTCGTCCTTTGCGGGTACGTCGTTGCTCCCGGGCTCGTCGTTCTTCGCGGGTTGCAGGGGCAGGGTCGCGTTGACCCGGAAGGTCCCGTCGGCGGGCAGGGCCGTAGTGAGCGTGCCGTGAGCGGCATCCGCGCGCTCGCGCATGCCGATGAGTCCGTGTCCCGTCCCCCCGCCGCGCTGTCCCTGGCGGGCCGGGTTGATGACGCTGATCCACAACGTCTGGTCGGTGTAGGTGAGTTGGACGTCGGCGGTGGGCCTGCTGCCATGCTTCTGTGCATTCGTCAGGCTCTCCTGGACGATCCGGTACGCGGCGAGGTCGGCCGATGCGGCCAACGGGCGTGCTTCTCCATCCCGTTGGAATCGGACGTCGAGGCCGCTGTGGCGGAAACTGTCGAGGAGGTAGTTCAGCTGGTCGAAGGTGGGAGCCGGCTGCAAGGTCGGAGGCGGGTCGCCCTCGCGACGCAGCAAGGAGACCGTGGATCGCAGTTCGTCCAGGGCCGCGGCGCTGGTCTCGGTGATGTGGCTCAGCGCCTCGTACGCCTTGTCGGGATGGCTGCGCATGAGGTGCCGGGCGACGCCTGCCTGGGCGTTGACCAGAGTGATGTGGTGGGCGACCACGTCGTGGAGTTCCCGGGCGATCCGGATCCGTTCCTCTCGAACCCGGCGCTGGGCCTCCTCCTCGCGGGTGCGTTCGGCTTGCACGGCGCGCTCCTGGGCCTGAGCGAGGTAGGCACGCCGGTTGCGGACCGAGTCACCGACCGCGACAGCGACGATCGCATAGTCGAAGTAGACCAGAGCGCCCAGGATCTCACCGGGCCTCGCCAGCACCGAGGCCAGGGTCAGCCACAGCCCGGCACCGGCACCGGCGCTCCAGGACAGGCGGCGTTCGCGGTGGGTGGCCAGCGTGTACAGCGCGACCAGGCTGGCCATCGGCAGCCACGACTGGTGGGGCGGAAGAATCGGCATGGCGCTGTCGACGATGACCGTGAGCACGGCCACGAGCAGCGGCTGCCGGCGTCGCCCCAACAGGACGATCGCGCTGAGGAGGATCAGTACGACCCGAACCGGGTGCGGGACCTGCCATGTCCTGTCCACCAGCGAGGCCGCGATCACCTGCATGACGACGATCAGCACCGCGAGCGCCATGTCCTGCCGTCGTGCGGTCGACGGCGCCTCGGCGCGGCTCGCGTCAAGGTCGGTGGGGTGGTGGAGCCATCCGAAACGCCGCATGTCAGCAGTCTCTCCCGGGTCGACGATGGGCCGCGAACGGCGTGATGAGATGCGGTGCGGTGCGCATCGCAGACGTCGGCGATGCGCCGGGAGCGTGCCGTGCTCTCCAGCGCACCGCGGGTTCGTCAGAAGGTCGTGCCGCGGTCAGGTGCTACCGCGTCACACCGGCGTCTTCCTTCTCCAGCATGGCCTGAGCCGCCGGCGGGTCGGCGTGGTCACTGCTGCTGTCGCCCTCCACCGAGAAGTGCGGCATGCAGCGGTCCAGCCAGCGGGGCAGCCACCAGGTCGCCTTGCCACTCAGGTGCATCAGGGCCGGCACCAACATCATGCGCACCACGAACGCGTCCAGCAGGACCGCGACGGCCAGGCCCACGCCGAACTCGGCGATCAAGCGCATCCCGCCGCCCGCGAAGGCCGCGAACACGCAGAACATGATGGTGGCGGCCACCGCGATGACCAGAGCGGTGTCGGCCTGCCCGACGCGTACCGAGCGCCGGTTGTCCTTGGTGTGGGAGAACTCCTCGTGCATCCGGCTGACCAGGAACACCTGGTAGTCCATGGACAAGCCGAACATCACGCCCACGATGAGCACCGGCACCACGGCCTCGATCGGCCCCGCCGATCCCGCGCCGAGGAGGGACGAACCGAAGCCGTGCTGGAAGACCAGCACGATCGCGCCGAACGCCGCTCCCATCGTCAGCAGGTTCATCACCGCGCCGATCGCGGGGATCAGCAGGCTGCGGAAGGCCAGCGTCAGAAGGACGAACCCAAGGATCACGATCAAGCCGAGGAACAACGGGATCTTGCTGGTCAGCGTGGACGCGAAGTCCGCGTTGCTCGCGGTCACACCGCCGACGTAGACCTGCAGGTCGCTGCCCTGCTCGGCGGCCGGGATCACGTCGTCACGCAGATGGTCGATGAGGTCGGTGGTCTGCTCGGACTGCGGGGAACTGTCCGGCAGGACCGTGACCACCCCGACGTCCTGGCCCTGCTGCATAGGCACCGCGGTGACCGAGGCTACCCCGTCGACCGTCTTCAAGTCGTCGGCCAGATCCGTGAGATGGGCCTGCGCCTGCGCGTCGGGGGCCTCGGCGGCCAGCACGAGCGGACCGTTGAAGCCGGGGCCGAAACCGTCGGCGAGCATGTCGTACGCCTGGCGGCTGCTGGAGGACGTCGGGTTGTTCCCGGCGTCCGCCGAGCCGAGCCGGATCGACAGGGCAGGGAGCGCCATGGCCGCCATCACCATGATCGAGACCGCGACCATCACCTTCGGACGACGTTGGACCAGGCTCGACCAGCGGGCCCAGCGGCCCGTCGGCTCGCCCGGCACGGTGAACCGGCCCACCGCCACCTCGCGGCGCTGACGCCGCCCGAGCACCCGGTGACCGAGTAGGCCCAGGATCGCGGGCAGCAGCGTGACGGCCGCCAGGACGGTGAGGACCACGGTCATGGCCGCGCCCAGCGCCATCCCGCTGAGGATGCCGACGCCGAGCGTGAGCATGCCGAGCAGGGCGACGACCACGGTCAGGCCGGCGAAGACGACCGCCCGCCCCGAGGTGTTCAGCGCCTTCGCCGACGCCTCGGCCACGCTCATGCCCGCCATCAAGCCCCGCCGGTGGCGGTGCACGATGAACAGGGCGTAGTCGATACCCACACCCAGGCCGATCAGCGCGCCCATGGTCGGCGTCGTGTCCGGCAGCGTGACGACGTGGCTGAACAGGATCGTCGCGAACAGGGCCGTGCCCACACCGGCGACACCGGTCAGGATCGGCAGCGCCGCCGCCCACACCGAGCGGAACATCAGCAGCAGCACCACGAGCGCCGCCCCGATCCCGATGATCTCGCTCAGCTCGGAGACCGATACACCGGTCCCGAACGCCGTCCCGCCGAACTCCACGTCCAGCGAGCTCGTGCGGGCCTCGGAGGCCAGCTCCTCGACGTGCTCGACCTGGTCCTTGGGAAGGTCGGCGCCGCTTTTGTCGAACACCACCGTCGCGTACGCGGTGTGCCCGTCCTCGCTGATCTGCGCGGCACCCTGCTGGATGTACGGGCTGGTCACCGACGCCACACCCGGCGCCTCGGCGATCTCGGCGAGGACCTTGTCCATCGACTGCTCGACCGACGAGGCGGTGACACTGGCGGCATCGTCGACGGTCTGCCAGACGATCGTGCCGCTGTCGCCGGATGCCCCGGAGGAGCCCATGCTCATCAGGTTGAGCGCGGTGCTGGACTCGGTGTTCGGCATGTTGGTGCTGTTGGTGTACGCGGCACCGGCGCTCATGGCCCCGGCACCGAGGCCGACGATCAGCCCCAACCACAGCAGAACAACCGCGAGCCGGCGTGCATGGCACCACCGGGCAATAGAGGACACGACAATCTCCCAACGAAACGACCAACGCGATGCAGAGGCGATGCGCGGCAGCGCCGACCGACTGTCGGCTTGCCGCCACGCATCACGGCGCGGAAAGTCGTCCCCACGACCTGCCCGAGCCGCCTGCTCGCGACCCGCAGCCCTTCCCACGCACCACCAACCGTCCCGGAAACCGGCCCGCACGTCGTCGTCCCCTCACACACACCTACGGCTACTGCGCACGCAGTACATGCACCCGGCATCGCTGGCACACCGGCATCGGGGCCGCCGTCACCGCCTGAAGGCTGCTCCGGGCGCGTCGGGTGCGGACGGTGCGGCTTCCCCAGGTGGGGTGCGGCGATCCCGGGGTGCGTCATGGCCTTCGGTGCCGTCCCGGTGCCGCGTGGTGATCGCTTGTGGCCGGACAGCAGTCTGCGTGGGCGCGGTGAGTACGGCGAGGCAGCCGACAACCAGAGCAATGCCGACCCAGCCCAGCACAGGCAGGCGTTCCCCGACCACCAGCACGGCCAGTACGGCCGCGACGGCGGGCTCCAGCAGTGACAGCGTCGTCGCGGTGCTCGCGGGTACGTGCGCCAGCCCCCAACCGAACAGGACGTAGCCGATGAACATGGGCACCAGGGCCATGTAGATGCCGACCGCTGCGTTGGGCCAGGAGCTGACGAGCGGAGCGCCGGTGGCCAGCAGTACGGGCACAAGCAGAAGCCCGCCCAGCCCGAAGACGGTTCCCATGGCTGCGCCGGAGGTGACACCACGGCTGATCAGCCGGTGGGCCGCCCAGGAGTACAGGGCGTAGGTGAGACCGGCCACCAGGCCCAGCCCCACGCCGAGCACGATCGTCCCCACGGATTGGGCCCCGGGGCCGGAGTGTGCGTTGGCCGCCTCGGCTACACACAGCAGAACTGTCCCGGACAGACCCAGGGCAGCTCCGAGCATCCAGCGGCGCGTCAGGCGGCGTCCGTCCACGACACGCTCGATCAGCGCCGAGGCCAGCGGGGCCGAGCCGATCGACACCACCGTTCCGGCGGCGACCCCGGCCAGGTGCATGGAGGTGTAGAACACCAGCGGATAGATGCCCACTGCCACCGCGCCGAGCAGCACCACACCGCGCTGCGCCCGCAGTCCGGACGCTTCCCGGACGATGCGAGGGGCGGCTATCAGGGCCTGCAGCAGACCGCCCAGACCCATGGCCACCGCCCCGATCGCAAGCGGCCCCACCCCCGGGGCGAAGGTCGCAGCGGTGCCCGTGGTGCCCCACAGCACCGACGCCACGAGAACGCACAACGACCCCACGCCCACCGAGCCGGCCGCACAGCCGACGGGCCGCATCACAGCTGGTCCACCAGGTCCGCCGCCATCGTCCGCGCGTGAGCCAGCCGCGTACCCGCGCCCTCAAGCCCGGCCCGCGCCATCGCCCCCTCCAGGAGGAACGCCAGATGCTCCGCCATCGCCCGCACCTCCTGGGGCTGCCCGGGAAGCAGCTCCTCCAGGTGCCCGGCGAGCAGGGACTCGACTTCTTCCTTGTGCCGCCGCACCACGGCCCGCCCCTCGTCCCCGGCGGGGAGTTCCGCGGCCGCGTTCAGCAGACCGCACCCCCGAAAACCGTGCTCATACGCGAACGCCGCATGATCCGCGTACGCGTCGAAGACCGCCAGCACACCGTCCCGCCCGCCCCGGGCCTCCTCCAACCGCCGCCGATACAGGCCCAGCCACTCCTCATGCCGCGCATCTAGGTAAGCCCTGACCAGGTCGGCCTTGGAGGAGAAGTTGTTGTAGAGACTCATCTTCGCCACACCCGCTTCGGCGGTGATGGTGTCGATCCCCGTTGCCGCGACCCCGTCCGCATAAAAGAGGCTCGACGCGGCAGCGAGCAGCCGCTCACGCGCGGTCCCCGGACGCCTTCCGGCCTGTGCGGGTCTACCGCCTGTACCGGTCACCACAGCCCCTTCATGTGAGTAGGTAGGTCAGTCTACCTACTCACATGGGGAGTGACAGCGGGAGGCGCCTGAGGCCGTACGACGCTCGACTCGGTGCGGTAGTGCAGCCAGGTACTGGGCCGCTCTGGATCACGGCAGGTGGGGTGAGGGGTGAGGCACGCTCGCGATGGGAGCGCTCCCAGATGCGGACGCCGCCATGCTTGTTGGAAGCATGACACCTCGTCAACGGTCCGGACGGGACTGCCGTCCGTCCGGACCGTACGAGGAACCGTCAGCCTGCCGGGACCTCCAGCCTGGTGACCCGCACCGCTCCCCGGGCCTCACCGGGATGGGCGCTGGTCAGAGTGAGCCGCAGCCGGGAGCCGCGGGCGGCGTCGAAGGTGATGACCGTCGGCGCGTCCGAGGCCGTCGCCCAGTCGACGGCAACGCCCTCGACCGGCACATAGGTGCTCCCGTCCCCCACCTCGACCGCGACGGAGGCGGGCAGGCTGTGGGTCGCGCTCAGCGTGAAGGAGGCCTCCACCCGGTCGAAGGTCCGGGTGCGTCCGAAGTCCACCGAGACCCAGTCCTCGGCCCGGGCCCCGTCGAACGCGGGCAGCAGGGCCGTGGCCGCCTTGCTGAAGGCGTTGGACCAGCCGGTGGCCGGGTCGCCGTCGAGCATCGCGGCGGGCAGGGTGTCGGGGCGGCCGGAGTAACTGGCGTCCGCGTAGGGGTGGTTCGGCGGTGTCGGGTGGTCGGGCCCGAAGGCCCGAGCCGGGGTGGCGGCGGACGACCGGACAGGTGTGGTGCGTACGGTCGCGGTGCCCGGCCGCAGGCCCTCCACGCGCGCGGTCACCTTCAGGGTGCCAGGTTCGGTACCCGACCGTACGATCGCGAGCGCCTTGCCGTGGAAGGCGGTCCGCGTGTCGGCCTGGTACCGCTCGGCGCTCTCCTGGCGGCCGTTGTCGAGTCCGGCGAGCGAGCCGCCCTTGACCGCGAAGGAGATCAGGTGCTCGGCGTCGGGCACCACGACCCCGCGGGCGTCGACGATGTCGGCGGTGACGAACACCAGGGAACGGCCGTCGGCCGCGAGGGACGTGCGGTCGGCGGTGAGCCGCACGGCGTGCGGCTGCCCGGCCGTGCGCAGCACATCGGTGGCCACCACCTTGCCGTTCCGGCGCGCCACCGCCTTCAACTCGCCCGGCTTGTAGGGGACTTTCCAGGTGAGGTGGAGCTTGCCCGCGCTGCCGTTCGGGCTGGTGTAGCTGCCGGGGTAGGGGCCGTCGGTGAAGGTCTTGTCGTCGCCGGTCGCCTCGGTGGTCTCCCGGTACGCCCGGCCGTCGGTGGTCCTCTTGGTGTCGAACCGCCGGGTGCCGAGGGACCTGCCGTTGAGGAACAGTTCGACGGTGTCGACGTTGGCGTACGCCCACACCTCGACCGTGTCGCCCTCGTCGTGGTTCCAGGTCATCGGCAGCAGATGGACCATCGGCTCGCCGGCCCACTGGCTGCGGAACAGGTGGTACATGTCCTTCGGGAAGCCGGCCGTGTCGACCGCTCCGAAGAAGGACGCCTTCACCGGGAAGACGTCGTACGGGGTCGGCTCCCCGATGTAGTCGATGCCCGACCACAGGAACTGCCCGGTGAACCACTTGCGGTCCCGGTCCTTCTTGAGGCCGTACTCGCCGCTCATGGTCCAGGAGGCGAGGTTGTTGTCGTACGACGAGGTCGCCCGCCTGCCCGGCGTGTGGTTCTCGCCGGTGTTGAGGTGTTCGGGCTCCTGGTAGGCGCCGCGCGTCGAGGTCTCGGAGGACGACTCGGACTCGAAGAGGAAGAGGTGGGGATAGGCGGCGTGCAGGGCGTCCACCGACTCGGCGGTGTTGTAGTTGAGACCGAGGCCGTCGAGCTTGGCCAGCATCAGATCGGCGGCCGAGCCCTTGGCCGGAGGCCGCCGGTACTTGTCGGAGCCGATCACCAGGGGGCGGGTGTCGTCGACGGCCCTGATGGCGTCGATGATCCGGTCGGCCATGGCGAGTCCGGCGGTGGAGGTGGAGTCGGGGATCTCGTTGCCGATCGACCACATCAGGACGGCGGGCGAGTTGCGGGCGGCGAGCACCATCTCGGTGGCATCCCGCTCGGACCACTCGTCGAAGAAGCGGCCGTAGTCGTACCGCGTCTTACCGGTCCGCCAGCAGTCGAAGGCCTCCACCAGCATCACGATGCCCAGTTCCTCACAGACCTCGATCATCTCCGGCGAGGGCGGGTTGTGGGAGGTGCGGAAGGCGTTGACGCCCATCGACTTCATGATGGTCAGCTGTCTGCGGATCGCGTCCTTGCTGACCGCGGCGCCGAGCGCGCCCAGGTCGTGGTGCAGGTCGACGCCCTTGATCTTGTGGTGGGTGCCGTTGAGGTGGAAGCCCTCGTCCGGGTCGAAGTCGAAGGTGCGGAAGCCGAAAGGGGTGCGGTAGGTGTCGACGACCTTGCCGCCGACGCGCAGTTCGGTCTCCAGGGTGTAGCGGCGGGGGGTTTCGAGGTCCCACGACTGAGGGCTGGGAACAGCGAGTTCATGGGTTTCCGTGGCCTGCTTGTCGACCGTGACCGTGGTGGCCGTGCGGGCCACCGTGCGGCCCCGCGGGTCCTTGACCCGGGACCGGATCTCGACCGGGCTCGCGGTACCGCTCTGGTTCACCACGGCGGTCCGCACCCGCACCGTGGCCCGGTCCAAGGTGATCTCGGGCGTGGTGACCTGGGTGCCCCAGCGGGCCACGTGCACCGGGTCGGTGACCACGAGGCGGGCCTCGCGGTAGATGCCACTGCCCGAGTACCAGCGGCTGCTGGGCAGCCGGTTCTGCACCTTGACCGCGATCACGTTCTCCGTGGTCCCGTCGGTGTGCAGCACGTCGGTGAGGTCGAAGGCGAAGCCGGTGTAGCCGTAGGGGTGCCGGCCGATCTCCGTGCCGTTGCAGTACACGTACGAGTCCATGTAGACGCCGTCGAACTCCACCGCGATCCGCTGTCCGGCCAGAGCGGGCGGCAGCGTGAAGGCGAGGCGGTACCAGCCGAGGCCGCCGGGGAAGAACCCGGTGCCACTGGTGGTGCCGTTCTGCGTGGTCGGCGCCAGCTCGATGCTCCAGTCGTGCGGCACCGCGACCTCGCGCCACCCGGAGTCGTCGTAGCCGGGTGCCGCGGCGTCGGCGTACCCGCCGGTCGGGTCGGTGATGCCGCCCGGATCGACCAGCGCGAAGCGCCAGCCGTCGCGCAGCGCGACCGTACTGCGACCGGATGTGCTTCCCGTGACCTCGGCGGCCTGTGCCGCCCGAGTGCCCAGCAACGCTCCGGCAGCCGGTGCGGCGGCGGAAGCGAGCAGAACTGATCTGCGAGTGACCTGCATGGCGGCTCTCCCTCATCAGGGCCCAGAAGTACTCACAACTGATCGTTAACAAACAGATTCTGACGGGGTGCCACACCGACCCGTCAAGGGGTGCGGGCGCAGGCTTCTGTCCCGGGCGTCACAACGGCCGAATCTCGCCCTTGACCGGGGCCCGCTCACCTGTCCGTCCGCATTGCGGGTGCCCGTCCGTGGGCAGGTCTGAGGCATTACGCTGGTGCCCAGGTAAAAGCACCTGTTCGCCGTGAGCGTGCGCGATGGAGTGGCGCCGATGAGTACCGTGTATCCGTTCGACGAGTCCGCCACCGCGCGGGCGGTCATCGACGCCACGGGCCGGCTCGTCGAGTGGAACGAGGGCGCCCACCGACTGCTGGGCCACACAGCCGCCGAGATGGTGGGCCGCCCCGCCGCCGAGTTGCTGGCCGACGGCTCGGCGCCGTTCCGTCCGCGGGAGGTCCGCTGGGACGGCATGCTCACACTGCGTCACCGCGACGGTACGATGCTGCCGGTGTGGCTGCTCGTCCACCGCAGACAGGACGGGGACGGAAGCTCGGGCGGCTGGCTCGTGGTCACCCCGGTGGCGGGCGACGGACCGCTCCCGTACGACGACCCTCTGGAGCGGGCCCAGCTCCTCCAGTCTCCCTGCGCCGTGGCGATCTACGACGAGCGGCTGCGGCTGCACCGTATGAACTCGGCCATGACGGAGGTGCTGGGGCTGCCCGAGGAGCGGGTGCGGGGGCTGCGGGTGCCGGAGATGAGCGGCAGACCGTATGGCGACGATCTCGAGAGGCATCTGCACCGCGTGCTGGCCACCGGGCGCGGCCACGACGTGCGGTCCTATCTGCCGGTGGGCGGTGACGGCCCGGCGCACGCCTGTCTGGCCCGGATCGCCCCGATCACCGACGACAAGGGCCGGGTGCGGGGGGTGTGCGTGGCCGTCCACGACTTCACCGACCTGTACCTCGCCCAGGAGCGGCTGCAACTGGTCAACGAGGCCAGCGTCCGCGTCGGCACCACCCTCGACGTCACCCGGACCGCCCAGGAACTCGCGGACGTCTGTGTGCCGGCTCTCGGCGACTTCGTCAGCGTCGACCTGCTGGACCCTCCCGAGGCCGGTGGGGAGGCTTTCACCGAGCGGCTGACCGCGCCGGTCAGCCTGCGCCGGGCCGCCCACCGCTCGATCAACCCGGGCGACCCGGAGGCCGTGGCCAAGCCGGGCCAGGTGGACGTCTACCCGGCCCACTCGCCACAGGGCGACTCCCTGGCGGTGGGCCACACCATCATCGCGTCGACGGAGAACGGCGGCCTCGCCGAGTGGCTCTCCTGGGACAAGGTACGGCTCGAACGGATCCGGCAGTACGGTATCCACTCCACGATGTCGGTGCCGATCCAGGCCCGTGGTCTGACCCTCGGCGTCGCCGTCCTCACCCGGTTCCGGCGGTCGGACGGGTTCACGCCGGACGACGTGCTGCTCGCCGAGGAGATCACCGCCCGGGCGGCCATCTGCATCGACAACGCCCGCCGCTACTCCCGCGAGCGGGAGACCGCCCTCGCGCTCCAGCGCAGTCTCCTCCCCCGCTCGTTGCCGCGCACCGCCGCCGTGGAGGCGGCCTCCCGCTACCTCCCGGCGGCCCGGGCGGGGGTGGGCGGCGACTGGTTCGACGTGATCCCGCTGTCCGGGATGCGGGTCGCGATGGTCGTCGGGGACGTCGTCGGCCACGGCATCCAGGCGTCGGCGACCATGGGCCGGCTGCGGACCGCGGTGCGCACCCTCGCCGACATCGACCTGGCCCCCGACGAGCTGCTGACCCACCTGGACGACCTCGTCGTACGGCTGTCCGCGGAGGCCGGGAGCGAGGGCGGCACCGGCGAGGTCGGCGCCACCTGTCTGTACGCGGTGTACGACCCGGTGTCGCGATGCTGCTCGCTGGCCCGGGCCGGACATCCCGCGCCCGTGATGCTCCTGCCGGGCGGGGTGCCCCAGGAGGTCGACCTGCCGCCGGGGCCGGCGCTGGGGCTGGGCGGGCAGCCGTTCGAGTGCGTCGAGCTCGAGCTGCCCGAGGGCACCCTGTTGTCCCTGTACACCGACGGGCTCGTCGAGACCCGGGAGCGGGACGTGGACAGCCACGCCCTGCTGTGCGAGGCCCTGGCCGTGTCTCCCGAGTCGCTGGAGGAGACCTGCGACCGCGTCCTGCAACAGTTGCTCCCGCCGGGCGGCGCGCTCGACGACGCGGCCCTGCTGCTGGCGCGCACCCGGGGACTGCCGGCCTCGCAGGTCGCCACCTGGGACATCCCGGTGGACCCGGCGCTCGTCTCGCCGATCCGCAGGCAGGTCGTCGCCCAGCTCGGCCGATGGGAGCTGAGCGAGGCCGCGTTCACCGCCGAGCTGGTGGTGAGCGAGCTGGTCACCAACGCCATCCGGTACGGCTCGCACCCCATCCGGCTGCGGCTGATCCACGACGCGGCCACGCTGATCTGCGAGGTGTCCGACACCAGCCACACGGCCCCGCATCTGCGCCGGGCCAAGACCTGGGACGAGGGAGGCCGCGGTCTGCTGCTGGTCGCCCAGCTCACCCAGCGCTGGGGCAGCCGGCACACGGCCGAGGGCAAGACGATCTGGTCGGAGATCTCACTCGTCGACGAGGAGTGACGGGAAGTAATGGGGAGTGGCCGGAGCCGGGATCTTCTGGAGTAGCGCGTCCAGGGGCGGCCGGTTGTCGGCGGGGCACGGCGACGTCACCGCCCGGGTGAACGCCGTCACCCATCCGGGTTGCCGCTACGACGGCGCCCGTGACTGCGCCGGCCTCTCCTGGCACGGCAGGATCCGCGGCTGGAGCCACTGTCCGGGCGACGGCGGGCCCGTCACGGAGACGGCTCTCACCTCGGCGGACGGCGGCGGGCAGCCCCAGGTGTACGTACCGATACGGCGGCACGGCGGCGCCCCGTCGACCGACCGCGTCCTGGAGGCCGTGCACGTCGGAAACTGACACCATTTCCCTGGGGCGGCGCGCGAACTTCTCCGCGCCCGTCCCGCATCGCACCTCTGTGACGGGGCAGAGGGCGCCGTACACACGCGGGTCATCCGTGGCCCCGGGTTCGAGGTATCTCCAGGAGTGTGGACAGACATGGCGAAGACATCTCAGGGCGCAGGGCGGGCGGCCCCGCTCGCGGGCGCGGTCGCGGTGCTCGCTCTGCTGACCGCGTGCGGCAGCGGCGACGACACGGCGGGCGGTCCCCGGACGGTGTCCGGCACGGCCACGACCGCCTCGGCTTCTCCCTCCCCCTCCCCCTCCGGCACCGGCACCACTGCGGGCACCGCGACACCCAGCGCGCGACCCAGCGACTCGGCGACACCGGCCTCCCCCGAGACCACCGACGCGCCGGTCGTCTCCGGCAGCCGCTGTCACACCTCCGAGCTGAGCGCGTCCGTCGGCCGCAACAACCCGGGCGCCGGACAGGAGAACTTCCCGATCGTCCTGACCAACAGGTCCGGCCGTACCTGCACCGTGCGCGGATACCCGGGCGCCGCCTTCCTCGACGCGTCCGGCAAGCAGCTGGGGCCGGATCCGCAGCGGTCCTCCGGTCCGCCCGTGACCGTGCGGCTGGCACCGGGCAGGAGCGCTTGGGCCGGGCTGTCCTTCGCCAACCCCGAGGTCAGCGGGGCGCACGCGGCCAGTCCGGCGTCGCTGCTGGTGACCCCGCCGGACGAGCGGGACCCACTGAAGGTGACGTGGAAGGGCGGGGAAGTGCCGGTGTCCGGCAACGAGTCGGCGGTGAAGCTGATCCCGTTCAGTCCCGGTACCGGCTCCTGACCGACGGCCCTTCCCCGCAGCCCTCGCCCCCTGTGGGCGACGGGCCTCGGGCGCTTGGCAGAGCTCTTACCGGGTTCTGGTTCGATGGCGGGCTCCACCTGATCACGTTCGAAGGATCCCGCCCTGAACACCCCGCTCGCCGAGTCTCTGTCCGTCGTCCTGCTCGTCGCCGTCCTCGCCTGGGCCGTTCTGCGCCCCTTCGGCCGACCGGAGGCGGTGGTCGCGGTCCCGGCGGCGGGGGTGGCGATCGCGACCGGGGCGCTCTCGCTGGACCACGCGCGGCAGGAGGCCGAGCGGCTGGGGCCGGTGGTCGGGTTCCTCGCCGCGGTACTGGTGCTCGCCCACTTCTGCGACGTGGAGGGACTCTTCAGGGCGTGCGGGGCCTGGATGGCCCGCCGGGCGGCGGGATCGCCGGGAAGGCTGCTGACGGCGGTGTTCGTGCTGGCCTCGGCGATCACGGCCGTTCTCAGTCTGGACGCCACCGTGGTGCTGTTGACGCCGGTGGTGTTCGCCACCGCCTCCCGGATGGGTGTCGCCGCCAAGCCGCACATCTACGCGAGCGCGCATCTGTCGAACACGGCCTCGCTGCTGCTGCCCGTCTCCAACCTCACGAACCTGCTGGCGTTCGCGGCGAGCGGTCTGAGCTTCACCCGGTTCGCGTCGCTGATGGCGCTGCCGTGGCTGGTCGCGATCAGCGCCGAGTACGTGGTCTTCCGGCGCTTCTTCGACCGCGAGCTGACCCGGACCGCCCCCTCCCCCGACCCGGCCGACACACCCGGGCTGCCGGTGTTCGCGCTGGTGACCGTCGCGTGCACCCTGGCGGGGTTCGTCATGACCTCCGCCCTCGGCATCGAGCCGGCCTGGGCCGCGCTGGCAGGAGCGCTCGTGCTGGCCGGCCGGGCACTGGTCCGGCGGCAGGCCACACCTCTCACCGTGGTGCGGGCGGCGTCGCCGACGTTCCTGGCGTTCGTCCTCGCGCTCGGCATCGTCGTACGCGCGGTCGTCGACAACGGCCTCGCCGACGCGTTGCGGCACGTGCTGCCGAGCGGGACGGGTCTCGCCGCGCTGCTCGGCATCGCCGTGCTGGCCGCCGTACTGGCCAACCTGATCAACAACCTGCCCGCGGTACTGGTCCTGCTGCCGCCGACCGCTTCGGCCGGCCCCGGCGCCGTCCTCGCGGTGCTGCTCGGCGTGAACATCGGCCCGAACCTCACGTACGCCGGATCACTGGCCACACTGCTGTGGCGGCGCATCGCGCACCGGCACGAGCACGAGGTCGAACTGGGTGAGTTCACCCGGCTCGGCCTGCTCACCGTCCCGGCCGCGCTCGGGTCCGCCGTGGCGGCGCTGTGGGCCTCGCTCCAGGTGGTCGGGGGCTGAACCACCGACAGGGTCGAGGGGCCCGTCAGGGGCGTCCGGCGCTGCCGAAGCCCCCGCCGTATCCGCCGTATCCGCCGTATCCGCCGTATCCGTCGTATCCGCCCCCGCCGTACGGGCCGCCCGACGAACAGGAGGGGCAGGGCCCGGCCGCGAAAGGCGGGGGCGTCGGTATCGGGGGCGATGTCGGTGTCGGTGCGGTCTTGGGGGTCGACGGGGTCGCGGACGGCTTCGGGGTGGGTGTGGGCGTCGGGCTCTTCGCCGCCTTGAGCGTGGGCTTGGCCTCGGACGGGGTCGACGGAGTGTCCTCTACGCCCCAGTTGACCACCTGCATCTGGAGGTCGGACTTGGAGGTGTCGACGACCCAGCGCTGGGCGGAGCCGTCGTCGCGGGTCTTGACGACCAAGGCGCCCGCCGCGTCGGTGGCTGCGGGGGTGAGCGCCAGATCCTGGTCCCAGCGCGGTACGAGGGCGCCCTGGAGGGTGAAGTCGTAGCGCATGTTCTTGGCGTCGGCCTCCGCCGTGCCGGTGCGGGTGCCGGTGCAGGGAGCGAGGCGCACGGAGTAGCCGAGGCGGGAGTCCATGCAGAGACCGGGGGACTCCACGCTGCGCAGCAGGCCGCTCGTCTCGTACGACCACTGCTGGTCCTGGTCAGAGGAACAGGCGGCGAGTTCGGTCTCGGCGCCCTCGACGGCCTTCTTGCCGACGACGCCGACGCACAGCCCGGATCCGACGTTGTGCAGCCGACCGCGCACGGTGCCCTGCTCCGTGTTTCCGGAGCCGGCCCAGGACGGGTCGGAGGTCGAGGTGCCCGCGCCTGCGCCGGGCGCCTCGGAGGGCCGGGAGTCGTCGCTCTGCGCCTCTCCCTCCGCGGCGCCGAGGGAGGACCACAGGACCAGCGGCAGGACGATCAGTCCGCTGACGGTGAGGACGGCCACGGCGAGATTGCGGCGGGCGGTACGGCGGGCAGCCCTGTGGGCCGATCTGCGGGAGACGGTGCGGGAGCCTGGCCGGGAGGCGGTGCGGGAGCCGGTGGCCGGGGTGGTGGCCGGGGCGATGGACGTCGGAGCGGTCGTCGCGGGCGCGAAGTTCTCGCCCATGATCGAGGGATCCACCGCCCGCGGCGCCGGGAAGAAGGGCTCGCCCGCGAGCGCCGCGGGGAGCGTCCGAGTCTCCTCCGGCTCTTGCGGAGCGGCGTGGGAACGTCCGCGGGTCTCCTGGTAGGCGTGCGCGCCCCAGCCGAGCACCGCTTCGGCGAGGGCGCTGCCGAGGCCCTCGTTGAACTGCTGGAGCTGGTCCGCGGTGTGCCGGCAGTGCCCGCACCGCTCCAGGTGGCCGCGCAGGTCGGCGTCGAGGTCGACACCGCCGCGCCGGTAGGTCACGTCCAGCAGCCGCTCGTAGTACCGGCACTCCTGCTCGGGGGCGAGTTCGCCGTGGACCTGGAGGCACTCCTCGCGCAGCCGCTCGCGGGCCCGCCGCAGTTCGACGTCGGCGCCCTCCTCGTCGAGGCCCAGCAGTGCCGCCGGTACGCCGATCGGTTCGGCCTCGACCTCGGTGTGCCACAGCAGACAGCGGGCCGCCTGGGGCAGCCGCTGGAACGCCCCGGACAGCAGCCGGCGGTTCGTGGGCGACAGCAGGCGGTCCGCGGCCCGGTCCCCGCCACTGCCCCCGGTTCTCAACCGCGGGTGCAGCAGTTCGCGTCTGCTGTCGGTGTCCCACTCCGCGGCGATCCGGCGCACGGTGACCAGAAGATGGGGCCGCCAGGCGGAACTCGGCCCGGTCTGGCGCAGGGATTCACCGAAGAGGCGGGTGAATGCCGCGGTGGTGAGCATTCCCGCGGGGCGCGGGCCGTCGGTGCACAGCCGGGCGTAGGCGAAGGCCGCTTCCCAGTGCCGGTCGAGGAGTTCACCGACGGGTTGCAGCGCCGGTGTCGCCCCGCTCCACTTCTTGAGCTCGGCGCTCAGTTGTGCGTCCGTGGCGTCGGACGGACGCGCGGGAGCCGGGGAATTCGACAGGCCTGCGTCATTCACGGCGGCTTTCCTCCGAGGGCGTATTACACAAAGTCCATACCAAGGGGTATGGGGCGTTATCGGCAAAGCGACGGGATCCGTCCGCGCAAGGTTCGGCATCTCGAACATCCGCTCCGGGGCAGCTCTTTTGGAGCGCGAAGGAACGGGCGGGAGCTGCCTCGTGCGCACGGGGGGAAAGTCATTGTCCATGCGCCGACAAGACATACTTTTACACAGGCCAGCTAGTTACAACAAGCCACCTCATGGTTTTACGCATCGCCCGCCCTGCACGGCATTTTGACGGATCGTCAAGTTCCGGACGATTAGGGATTGCCGGGTGTCGACACCGTATGCGGAAATGACATTCGATCGGCCGTGTGACACAACAGCCCAAACCGTTGAACGTTGCACTACAGCGTGTGTCCCGCCGGTCTACGCGGATCACGTCCCACCAGGCGGGTGCCACCGCCGGAGAGCGAGGACGCGGGGCCGTGCGGCATGGAGTTCGCCCCGCACGGACCGCACTGACGAGGCAGGCGCGCCTCCGCCGCGGACGACGGAGCCCAGGCCGATCCGGCTCGGCCCGGGCGTCCTCGACCTGCCCGGATCAGCTCACGGTCTCGGACACCGTGATGGCGGAGACCGGACAGGCCCGGGCCGCCTCCCGGACCATGGGATCGCCGCCGCCGTCCTCCCGGCCCGGCAGGAGGGTGCTGAGACCGTCGTCGTCCTGGGTGAAGACGCCCGGGGCGGCCAGGGCGCACTGGCCCGCGCCGATGCAGACGTCCTTGTCGATGTCGATGTGCATGACCGGAGCCTCTTACCAGGTCACGGGGAGTTCCAGCATCCCCTGGACGGTGTCGCCGGGTTTGAAGGGGATCTCGTCCGCGGGGGCGGCGAGGCGGAGCGTGGGGAGACGGTCGAAGAGCGTCTGCAGGGCGATCTCCAGTTCGGCGCGGGCCAGGTTCTGGCCCAGGCACTGGTGGACGCCGAAGCCGAAACCGACGTGGTGGCGGGCCGATCGGTGCCAGTCCAGGGTGTCGGGGTCGGCGTAGACGTCCTCGTCACGGTTGATGACCGAGGTCGCGAAGACCACGCCGTCGCCCGCGCGGATCGTCGTCCCCGCCACCTCGATGTCGTCGGTGGCCAGCCGCAGCAGACCGTCGGCGATCGACAGCATCCGCATGAGTTCCTCGACCGCGGTGGGCAGCAGGGCGGGGTCGGCCCGCAACTCGGCCAGCCGGTCCGGGTGCTGGAGGAGCGTGTAGGTGCCCAGCGAGATCATGTTGGCGGTGGTCTCGTGTCCCGCGACCAGCAGGATGATCGCCAGGGACATCACCTCGTCCCGGCCCAGTTCGCCCTTGCGCAGCCGCTGGTGGACGAGTTCGTCCAGCACGCCGTCCCCCGGCTCGGGCTGCTTCTCTTTGCGGTCGATCAACTCGCCGATGTACGCCTCGAGTTGGTCGCGGGCGTCCATGGTGTCCTCGGCCGTCGGGCCGCGCAGCAGCCGCCGGGACTGCCCTTCGAAGAAGTCGTGGTCGGCGTAGGGCACGCCGAGCAGCGCGCAGATCACCGTCGAGGGGACGGGCAGCGCGAAGGCGCTCACCAGCTCGGCGGGCGGTCCCTGCGCGATCATCGCGTCGAGGCGTTGGTCCACGACCTGCTGGATGCGCGGGCGCAGCTCGGTGGCTCGTTTGAGGGTGAAGGCGGGGATCGTCATCCGCCGTTGGGTCTGGTGCTCCGGGTCGTCGACGCCGAGCAGCGCGGTCTTCCGGTTGCGTGCCGCGGCGAAGCGGGCCGTGGGTGCGGGGAAGTCCGGGTGGGTGCGGTCGGTGGACAAGCGCCGGTCGGCCAGCAGAGCGCGGGCGGCGGCGTGTCCGCTGACCAGCCAGGCGGGGCGGCCGTCGAAGAGGGCGATCCGGGTCAGCGGCCGGGCGTCGCGCAGCGGGTCGTAGGCGGTGGGCGGGTGGTAGGGGCAGGTGCGGTCCTGGGGGAAGGCGACGGTTTCCGTTTCCGGCATGAAGACCTCGCAGACGGTGCGGACGTCGTGCAGATCTTTATTAGATGCCCCGGGCATCCAAAGGGCGACGACAAGTTCGGCCAGATCGGTGGTGTGTGCAATCTGGCCGGGGACGTTCCCTCCACGGACGGAAATCGGAGGGCGAGATTCACCGCGCGCGGCGCTCCCCCGACCGCACCTCGGAAAACGGGTTGCCGCCACGCGGCCGGCACCCCCACGATCTGGCCATGCCTACGACCCCTGCCTTCGCACCGCTGACCGCCGTTTGCTGTCCGGTGCGCTGCCGGCAGCAGCCCGGCCGACCGTGGAGGCCCACGCTTCCGCGCTCATGACCGCCGCCCTCGTCGCGGGGCTGCTCGCGGGGTACGGCATCGCCGTTCCCGTCGGCGCGGTCGGCAGCTATCTGGTTTCTCTCACCGCTCGTACGTCCCTGCGGACCGGTGTCTGCGCCGCCCTCGGCATCGCCACCGCCGACGGGCTGTACGCGCTGGTGGCCACCCTCGGCGGGGCCGCCCTCGCCGACGCGCTGCGGCCGGTGCTCGGGCCGCTGCGCCTGTCCTCCGCGCTGGTGCTGCTCACGCTGGCGGTCCTGGGCGCGGTCACGGCCGTACGCCAGTACCGCGGCCACCGGCTCGCCACCCGTCCCGATCCGTCTCCGCCCGGCCCCGTTCGGGCTTGTCTGGGGCTCCTCGGCATCACCCTGCTCAACCCGGTCACTGTGATCTATTTCGCGGCCCTGGTGCTCGGCACGCACGCCGAGGACGCGGTACTGCCCCTGGAACAAGGGGTGTTCGTGCTGGCAGCCTTCGCCGCGTCGGCGAGCTGGCAGTTGCTGCTCGCCGGGGGCGGCGCCCTGCTGGGGCGGGCGCTGACCGGGCACCGGGGGCGGCTGGTGACGGCGCTGCTGTCGAGCGGGGTGATCACGGTGCTGGCGGTGCGGATGCTGGTCGCCCCGTCGTGAGAGGGACGGGGGCCGCGAAGGCGCGGGCCACCGCGAGGCTGTCCTCGTACACGTGGTGGCGCAGGATCAGCCCGTCCTCGACGGTGAGGTGCAGGGCGAACCTGGCGCGATAGGGGCGCCCGGTCGCCGCGGCGGTCTGCCGGATCTCGCCGAGCACCACGGCGTCGGCGCCGTCCACGAGGATGCGCTCGATCTGCGTCGCCGCCTGCCCGGGGACGTGGTGGGCGGCCAGTGCCCGGAAGTGGGCGGCGGCGTCGGCGCGGGTGGCACGGTGCCGGATCCAAGGGGTCGCGACGCCGCCGTGCGCGTCCTCGGGCCAGTTCAGCTCCCAGTCGACCCGCTCGGCGTACAGTTCGGCGATCCGCTCCGGGTCGCCCTCGCCGATCCGCAGCAGCAGGCCCTCGACCACAGCGCGGGTCGTCGTGCCGGTGGTCATCGTCATGACGCTCCCCTCTCGTTCGGTTCCGTCCGACGGCTGTCGCGCCGGATGGTTCTCGACTGTGCCGTACGTGATCCGCCGGCGCGATGACCCCCGAAGTAATGGCGGGGTGCCGTTTGGGGTCGTAGGGGAACCCGGTAAGGATGAATTCCGCACGGTTCGATGTTGAACCGCGTGGCGAGCAAGCCGTATCGACGACGACGATGGGACGGATGCCATGCCTCTCAAGGGCGAGTACCAAGCGAGCCCGGAGCAGTGGGTGCGCGACCAGGTGGAGCTGTATGAGAGCTCCGGCGGCACCAAGGGGACGACGCTGATGGACACCGGGATGCCCGTCATCCTGCTGACCACCCGGGGCGCGAAGAGCGGCAAGCTCCGCAAGACGCCGCTGATGCGCGTCGAGCACGAGGGCCGCTACGCCGTCGTCGCCTCCAAGGGCGGGGCGCCCGAGCACCCGGTCTGGTACTACAACGTCAATGCCGACCCGCAGGTGGAGCTGCAGGACGGCCCGGCGAAGTGGGACATGACGGCCCGTGAGGTCACCGGGGCGGAGAAGGCCGAGTGGTGGGAGCGTGCGGTCGCGGCCTTCCCGCCGTATGCCGACTACCAGACGAAGACGGACCGGGAGATCCCGGTCTTCGTGCTGGAGACCGTCGAGGGGAACTGAACCGCCGGAAAAAATCCTGCCCGGGGGACGCATGGACCCGCGTCCCCCGGGCACCTGACCGTCAGGCCCCGCCGCGCTCCCCCGTCGCGGCGGGGCTTTCTCGTGCCTCCGCCGTCGCGGCGGGGCTTTCTCCTGCCTCCGCCGCGGGCCGGTCGGTCACGTCGAGGAAGATCTGGTCCGTCTCGGAGACGATGCTCGCGATCGACCGCTTGATCCGTACGGCGACCTCCTCGACCCGTTCGCTGTCCAGGCCGGGCATCAGGTCGACGCGAGCGGCCACCAGGACCGAGTCCAGGCCCATCTTCATCGTGAACAGCGCCTCCACACTGTCGATCTCGGGCTGGGCCTCCAGCAGTGCCCGGATGCGGCCGCTGGACTCCGGGTCGGCGGCCTCGCCGATCAGCTGGGCGCGTGCGTCGCGCCCCAACCCGTAGGCGACGCACACGAGCAGCGCGCCGATCGCCAGAGACGCGGACGCCTCCCACACGACGTTCCCGGTGACCATGTGCAGCGCCATGCCGATCATCGCGAGGGTGACGCCGAGCACCGCGGTGCCGTCCTCGGCGACGACCGTGCGCAGCGCCGGGTCGCGCAGACCCGCACCGCTCCCGCCCTGCCGGCGCACCTGGTACAGGGCCCGGAACAGCGAGGTCCCCTCGGCGAGGAGGGCGACACCCAGCACGATCAGGCCCGCCACGTACCCGCTGAACGTCTCCTCGGCACCGTTGCGCAGGGCCTCGACGCCCTGGAAGAAGGAGAAGCAGCCGCCCATCACGAAGATCCCGACGGCCGCCAGCAGCGACCAGAAGAACCGCTCCTTGCCGTAGCCGAAGGGATGGCGCCGGTCGGCCGGGCGGCGGCTGCGGCGCAGCGCGGCCAGGAGGAAGACCTCGTTGAGGCTGTCGGCCACGGAGTGCGCGGCCTCCGACAGCAGTGCGGGTGATGCGGTGAGCAGACCGCCCACTGCCTTGGCGACGGCTATCACCAGGTTCGCCGCGAGCGCCACCAGTACGGTGACGCGCGTCTTACGGTCGGCCTTCTGGCTTGAGGATGTCCCTGTCACCTCCGCCGACTGCCCCGACCGGTACGACTCATACCGTGCCGTCGGCGGAAAACGGGGAACGCGTTCACCAGAGCGGGCGCACGGCGCCGCGCGCAATGCAGCGCACAGCGGCGGGCGCACCGCGGAGCACGGCAAGGAGGAGACATGGGTGCCGGCGAGGACGGCAACAGCGCATACGGCAGGAAGGCGTTCAAACGGTCCAGGAGCCACTTCGCGGACCGGATCACCGCCGACGGCAGGGACGGCTGGCCGGTGGATGCGGGCCGCTACCGTCTCGTGGTCAGCCGCGCCTGCCCGTGGGCGAGCCGGGCGGTGGTCTCCCGGCGACTCCTCGGGCTGGAGGGCGCCCTCTCCCTCGCGATCACCGATCCGATCCAGGACGACCGCAGCTGGCGCTTCACCCTGGACCCGGACGGCCGCGACCCGGTCCTCGGCATCCGCTACCTCGGCGAGGCCTACGACCGGCGGGAGACCGACTACCCGGGCGGGGTGAGCGTGCCGGCGATCGTGGATGTGCCGAGCGGGCAGCTGGTCACCAACGACTACCAGCAGCTCACCCTGGACCTCGCCACCGAGTGGACGGCCCTGCACCGGGAAGGGGCGCCCGACCTGTATCCGCGGGCTCTGCGCGACGAGATCGACTCGGTGATGGCGGAGGTCTACGAGGACGTCAACAACGGCGTCTACCGTGCGGGCTTCGCCACCGACCAGGAGGAGTACGAGGCCGCGTGCGCCGGTGTGTTCCGCCGCCTGGAGCTGCTGACACCACGGCTGGGCCGGCAGCGCTATCTGGTCGGCGACACGATCACCGAGGCGGACATCCGGCTGTTCACCACACTGGTCCGTTTCGACCCCGTCTATCACGGTCACTTCAAGTGCAACCGGTGGAAGCTGGCGGAGAACGCGGTGCTGTGGGCGTACGCCCGTGACCTCTACCAGACGCCGGGCTTCGGCGACACCGTCGACTTCGACCACATCAAGCGGCACTACTACCAGGTACACACCGGCGTCAATCCGACCGGCATCGTGCCTCTCGGACCGGATCTGTCGGGCTGGCTGACGCCCCATCGCCGGGAGCAGCTGGGCGGCCGGCCGTTCGGCGACGGGACACCCCCGGGTCCGGTGCCGGCGGCCGAGACGGTCCCGGCCCACCACCGAGCCACCCGCTGACCAAGGAGACTCACGTGACGAAGAAGAAGAAGCTGCCCCTCGCCTACAAGCCCCTCGGCTTCGTACTGGGCTGGACGAGCGGAACGCTGGCGGGACTGGCGTTCCAGAAGACCTGGAAGGCGATCCGGCACGAGGACGACGCGCCCGACGCCCTGGACCGGGACCGCCGCTGGGGAGAGATCCTGCTGGCCGCCGCGGTCCAGGGCGCCCTCTTCGCCGTGGTCCGCAGCGCGGTGGACCGCGCGGGCGCCAAGGCCATCGAACGCTCCACCGGCGTCTGGCCGGCCGGTGAAAAGGGCGGCCGCGACTGACGCGGGCCCCGACCGGGTCCGGATGCACCCACAGCAGCATCCGGACCCGGGCTGGTCCTTCCGGGTCGCTCAGGACCGCGGGCCGCGCTGCTCGGTCCGGGCGTAGTCGTCGTACACCGCGTGCGGCGCGGTCCGGCTGTAGCCGCCGTACACCCCGTACGGCTCGGATGCGTCACCCCCGGCCGACGCCGGACGCCTGCCGGCCCTGTGGCCCGCGGTGCCGACGGACGCCTGGCGTCCCGCGGTGCCGGCGGACGCCTGCCGGCCCGCGGTGCCGGCGGACGCCTGCCGGCCCGCTCCGAGGGCCCCGGGTGGTCCCGGCGACGCCCGGGACCACCCTGGCCGACCCTGGACGCCTCGGCGGGTGCTCAGCCCTGCTTGGGTGCTGTCGACGGGATGAGGCGGAGGGTGAAGGAGTGGCCGGCCGGGTCGGCGAAACCGCGTTCCTCGTAGGGGCCGGTCACGTCCTTCGTCTCCAGTGGGCGCCCGCCGAGTCCGATGACCCGGCGTTCCGCCGCGTCCAGGTCCTCCACCACGAAGTCGAGGTGGGCCTGGAGGGCGTTCTCGGGACGGGGCCAGCTCGGCGGTGTCGCGTTCACGTCTCGGCGGAACGCCAGCCGCAGCCCGTCGCCGCCCCTGATCTCCACCCGGTTGGCGCTTTCGTGCGTCTGCTCGGCCTCCAGCAGCTCCTTGTAGAACACCGCGAGCTTCTCCGGCTCGGCACAGTCGAGCACGACGACACCCGCTTTCACCAAGGCCATGTCTCCTCCGAAGGTTTCGGGGCGCGGGACGTTCGTGTCCCGCTGCCCGGTACGTTGCGGATATCCCGAGCCGCCCGATTCAGTCGGTGACCGGTGACTTCCCGAGCCGACGGGGGCTCTTTCCCGCCGAACGCCTCGTTCCGGCCCAGACGTCAGTTCTTGGGCAGGCGCCCACGGAAGCTGGACATCTGTTCATGTATGCTGGACACCTGTCCATGTAATCGCCTGCTCGACATGAAGGAGCGCTCCGCACGTGGAGGTTTTCGCGAAGGTGCTGGTCGGCCTGGTGGCCGTCCTGCACGCCTACATCCTGGTGATGGAGATGTTCCTGTGGCAGAAGAAGCCCGGCCGGGCACTGCACGGCTTCGACCGTGAGATGGCTCGGGCGACCGCTCCCATGGCCGCCAATCAGGGGCTCTACAACGGCTTCCTCGCGGCCGGTCTGGTCTGGGGCCTGATCGCCGCGGATCCGACCGGCTTCCGCGCCCAGGTGTTCTTCCTGTGCTGTGTCGTGGTCGCCGGCGTGTTCGGGGCCGTCACGGCGAACCGTCGGATCCTGTTCGCGCAGGCCCTGCCGGGCGTGCTCGCCCTGGGCGCCGTCCTGATCGCGCGGTGAGCCGGTGGTGAGCCGTGCCGGGCCCGAGGACCCGCGGGCCGCGCGTACCCGGGAGCGCCTGCGCCGGGCCCTCCTCGACGAGTGCGCCGAGCGTCCCCTGGCGGAGGTCGGCGTGGCCGCGCTGGTGCGGCGGGCGGGGGTCGGACGGGCCACGTTCTATGTGCACTACGCCGACCTGGAGGCGCTGGCGGTCGATGCCTGCGCGGATGTCGTACGGGAGGCCGTGGAGGCGCTGCACGCCTGGCGCGGGCGGCCCGACCCGGTGCACGCGCCGCCCGCGCTGGCGGTGTTCTTCGCGTCGCTGGCTCCGCATGCCGCCCTGTACCGGGCCCTGCTGGCTCCGGGCGGTGGCGGCCCGCTCGGGCGGGTTCTGCACCGGGACCTGCGGGCCCACAGCCTGCGTGAGCGCGAACTCGCCGGCGCGGCGGACGCGCCCCTGATCGCCTCGGCCGTCGCCGCCACCTTCGCCGGGGTGCTGGCCGACTGGCTGCACGGGCTCCTCGAAGCCGACGCCGCCGGCATCGCCGACGAGGTCTGGCAGCTGCTGGTCGCCCTGCACGCCAGCAGGTGAGCGCTCTTCGCGGCCCAGGCCCTTGTTCCCCGCGGTCGGGCCACTTCTCCACGTCGTCAGGGGTGCGGACGTACGCCGTCCCGGTACGGTCAGCCACAGCCCCGGCCTCAGCCACAGCCGCCAGTCGCCAGTCGCCAGTCGCCGTACCGGTATCCGGTTCGCGGGCGTCGACGGGTCAGAAGACGAGCACCGGCTTGATCGCCTTGCCCGCGACCATGTCCCGTACCGCCTGATCGATGTCCGCGAACGGATAGCTGCTGATCAGGCGGTGCAGCGGGAGCCGGCCCTCCTTCACCAGGCGGACCAGGGCGGGGATGAAGGTCTGCGTCTCGGCGTCGCCGAGGGTGAGGCCGACGACCTGCTTGCCGCCCAGCATCCCGTTGACGTCCAGGGCGACCTCGGTGCCGAACGCCGGGGCTCCGACGATGACGAGGGTGCCGCGGGCGGCGAGCGCGTCCACGCCCTGGCGCAGGACGGCGGCGCTGCCCGTGGTCTCCACGATGCCGTCCGCGCCCTGACCGCCGGTGATCTCCGCGAGGGCCTCACCGAGGTCGGCCTCGCCGGCGTGGACGGTGTGGGTGGCGCCCAACTCCTTGGCCAGCGACAGCCGTTCGCCGACCCGGTCCACGGCGACGATGGTGGTGGCCGGGGTGAGGGCGGCGGCCATGACCGCCGACAGGCCGACGGCTCCGGCGCCGAGGACGACGATCGTGCTGCCGGTGACCGGCTTCAGCACGTTCCACACGGCGCCGACACCGGTCTGGACGCCGCAGCCCAGCGGGGCGATCGACGCCAGCGGTACGTCCGGGTCGACCTTGACGAGGCTGCGCTCGTCGACCAGCGCGCGTTCGGCGAACGAGGACTGGCCGAAGAAGTGGCCGCCGAGCGGCTCGCCCTCACGGCTGATGGTGCTGCTGCCGTCGGCGCGGCGACCGCCGATGAGGTTCAGCGGCAGCCAGGTCGCGCAGTACGCGGGGTGGCCGCCCCGGCAGTTGCGGCAGCCGCCGCACGAGGTGAAGGACAGCACGACATGGTCGCCGGGGGCGACGCCGGTGACGGCGGATCCGACGGCCTCGACGACACCCGCGCCCTCGTGCCCGAGGACTCCGGGGAGAGGGAAGGGCAGTCCGCCGCTCGCCACACCGAGGTCGGTGTGACACAGGCCGGTGGCGGCCATACGGACGACCGCCTCCTGCGGGCCCGGCTCGTCGAGTTCGACGTCGCTGAGAGTGAAGGGTGCCCCGCCGGACTCGACGACGGCGGCGCGGGTGGTGAGGGACATCGCAGGTACTCCTTTGTTCCTTGCAGAGCGCGCTCAGTCGAGCGAGACGACGACGGATTTGACCTTGGTGTAGGCGGCCAACGCCTCGGGCCCGTACTCGCGGCCGAAGCCGGAGTCCTTGACCCCGCCGAAGGGCACCGCGGGGTCGAGCATCGCCCAGTCGTTGATCCAGACGATGCCGGCCTGGAGCCGCTCGGCGACCCGGTGGGCGCGGGCCAGGTCCGTGGTCTGGACGCCCGAAGCCAGCCCGTACGGCGTGGAGTTGGCGAGGGCGACCGCCTCGTCCTCGGAGTCGAAGGGCTGCACGGTGAGGACCGGGCCGAAGATCTCCTCCTGGACGACCCGGGAGTCGTTGGGCAGGTCGGCGATCACGGTCGGCCGGTAGTAGTAGCCGCCGTCCAGGTCGAGACGCTCACCGCCGCAGACGACGCGGCCGCCCTCCTTGCGGGCCAGGGCGACGTACTCCTCGACCTTCTTCAGGTGCTTCTCCCCCGCCATCGGCCCAACGACCGTCTCGGGCTGCCGGGGGTCGCCGACCGGGACGCCGGGCACCGCGTCGGCGAGGATGCCGAGCAGGGTGCTGTACACCGACCGGGCCACCAGCAGCCGGGGGCCGCCCATGCAGAACTGGCCGGTGTTGAAGACGAAGCCCTTGATGACCGCGCCGACCGCCTTCTCCAGGTCGGCGTCCTCGAAGACCACGTGCGCCGCGTTGCCACCGAGCTCCATGGTGACGGGCTTGAGGGACTCACCGGCGACGCTCGCGGCGTGCCGGCCGACGGCGGTCGAGCCGGTGAAGGCGATCTTGTCGACGCCGCTGTGCCGCAGCAGAGCCTCCCCGGCCACCGGACCCGATCCCGTGACCACGTTGACCACGCCGTCCGGGACGCCCGCCTCCTGGAACAGGCGGGCCATGTAGAGGGCACTGAGCGGCGTCTCGTCGGCCGGCTTGTGCACGACGGTGTTGCCGGCCGCCAGCGCCGGGGCGATCTTGGACCCGGCCAGGATCAGCGGGAAGTTGAAGGGGGTGATCGCCGCGACCACGCCGAGCGGCTCGCGTCGGGTGTAGGCGAGGGCGTTCATGGGTGTGTCGCGGTTCGAGCCGTGCAGGGTGTGGGCGAGGGCGGCGAAGTGCTCGTAGTCGTTGGCCGCGTTCGTCACGTCGACCGCGTGGCACAGCGTGATCGGCTTGCCCACGTCAAGGCTCTCCAGGCGGGCGAGGTCGTCGGCGTTCTCCCGGATCAGCTCGGCGACCCGGTGCAGGATCCGGCCGCGTTCGCGGCCGCTCAGTGCGGACCAGGCGCCCGCGCCGAAGGCCTCCCGGGCGGCCCGCACCGCGGCGTCCACGTCGGCGGCGCCCGCTTCCGCGACGGTGGTGACGACCGCACCCCGGGACGGGTCGACCACCTCGGTGCGCGTTCCGTCGGCGGCCTCGCGCCACTGACCTGCGATGAACAGCCGGCCGGGTTCGATCTCGAAGGTGGTCATCACCACTCCTCAACTTCATTGCCAAGATTTCAACCAACAGGATTCCTGTTGGTTCGCAGCCTTGTCCGCAGTCTCTTTACAGACAGGTTTCCTGTCAATGCTCTAGGGTGAAATCATGCTCGACACCCAGGCAGCCAAGGCGTCCCCGTCGCTTCTCTACATGGTGAAACAAGTGGAGCTCGTCGTGCGATCCCACCTGGACGAGCTGGTCAGGCCGTCCGGGATCACCTCACTGCAGTACACCGCGCTCACCGTCCTGGAGCGGCACGACGGACTGTCCGCCGCCCAGCTGGCCCGTGACTCGTTCGTCACCGCCCAGTCGATCGCCGATCTCGTACGGTCACTGGAGAACCGCGGGCTGGTGCGCCGCGAACGCAACCCCCGAAACCGCCGCGAGCTGCTGATCCTGCTGACCGACGCCGGCCGCGAGCTGCTCGCCCGACACGAGGAGCTCGTACGGGAACTGGAGGAGCGGATGGTGCGGGACCTCACACCGCACCAGACCCAGCAGTTCCGCCAGGCACTTTCCAAGGCCTGGCACGCCCTGTCGTAGGACAGCCCTCACAATTCGAAGACATATGTCAATCGAACATGCTCAAATTCACTCCATCGAGGGTAACTTGCAGTGCGGGGAACGGAATTGAGCGCACTCCGCGCCGCTGCGGAACCGGTGGGAGGCGAGGTCGTCGTGCAGCAGGAACCTGTACCGTTCACCCGGCATCTGCGCGTCCACCAGGACCGGGGCCACACGGTGCTGGAGTTCCGCGGGGAGATCGACATCGTCGCGGCCATGGAGATCATCCCGTACCTGGACCGGGTGACCGGGCGTCCCGGCGTCCGTCTGGTGATCGACCTCAGCGGTGTGGAGTTCTTCGACTGCTCCGGGCTGCGCCTGCTCCACCGCGCCCGCAGCCGGATACTCGGGAACGGCGGGCACCTGCTCCTGGTCTGCACGCACCCGCTCACCCTGCGGGTCCTGCGGGTGACCGGGTTGTCCCGGACGCTGCCGCCGATGCCGACGCTGGACGCGGCGCTGGAGCAGCCCGGGGCCACGTCCGGCTCGGTGTGACCCCGGCCGCTTCCGGTCGCCGACCGCGCCGCCCCCGGCGTCACGGCGGCCGCCCCCGCCGCCCACCGCCCGCGGCTTCGGGGCCTTGGGGCGGCCCCGAGCCTCAAGGGGCTCGCGGGGGTGTCCCGGTCCGAAGGAACTCTCGGTGGCACCCCTGCCTGAAGGGACTCGCGGTGACGCCCCGGTCTATTCGGTGCGCGGCGCGTCGAACAGAGAACTGACGGACTCACCGTTATGGATACGGCGTACCGCCTCGGCGAGCGCCGGGGCGACGGTCAGGATGCGCAGCTTGTCGGTGCGCTCCTCCATCGGGACCGGCACCGTGTTGGTGCACACGATCTCCAGGACGTCGGGCTGCTCCCCGATCCGCTTCAGCGCCCTGTCCGCGAACAGGCCGTGCGTGCAGGCGACCCGGATCGAGCGCGGTCCCAGCTCCCGCAGCCGATCGAGGAGCTCCAGGACCGTACTCCCCTTGGCGATCTCGTCGTCCAGCACGATGACATCCCGGCCGGCGACCTCGCCGATGACGGAGTTGATGCTGACCCGGTCGTCCGCGAACCGCTGCTTGGCGCCCGCGGCCACCTGGGCGCCGAGCATCCGGGCGAACGCGGCGGCCTCCTTGGCGTTGCCGAGGTCCGGCGAGACGACGGTGGTCCGGGTCAGGTCGTACTGCCGGAAGTGCGCGGCGAGCTCGCGCAAGGCGTGCAGGTGATCGACCGGGACCGAGAAGAAGCCGTGGACCTGCGGCGAGTGCAGCGTCATGGCCAGCACCCGGCTGGCGCCCGCGGCCACCATCAGATCGGCGACCAGCCGCCCGCCCAGCGAGATGCGGGGCGCGTCCTTCTTGTCGGAGCGGGCATACGAATAGTGCGGCATGACCACGCTGATGCGTCCGGCCGAGGCCCCGCGGGCCGCGTCACACATCAGCAGCAGCTCCACCAGGTTCTCCTGAACCGGCCTGACCAGCGGCTGGATGAGGAAGACATCCCGTTCCCGGCAGTTGGCCTGAAGCTGTACCTCCAGACAGTCGTTGGCGAACCGGCTGACCCGGGTGGGGCTCAGAGGCACACCGAGATGCGCGCAGACCTCCTGGGCCAGTTCGGGATGGGCGCTCCCGCTGAACACGGCGATGTCTCGCACGCTCTGCTCCTCGCATGATCATTCCAGCTGCCTGCGCTCATGCTACGGGCCCCCGCGGAAACCGGTTGCGGACCGGGCAGGCGGCACCTTTGTCCGGACGGCGACCACGCCCGCCCACCGAAATGGTCCCGCCGCCGACCTCGGCGTCCTGGGTGGCCCGGGGGATCGGTCCGGGCAGCGTCCTGCCCTCGCTGAGCGGAACGGAAGGGTCCGGGATGTGCTGTCCGCGGCCATCCGGTTCTCCGGACGCGCCGGTGGGGAAGGTTTCTCCACGCCCGTGCGCCCTGTGCCCCCGCCGGCGGTACCGATCGGCCAACGAGCCGGTCTGCCAAAGGCTTTGGGGGGAATGCGAACAGTAGGAAGGAGGGCCGTCTCCATGACGACTCCCATCAGACGCGTGTCCCGTCGCACGCCCGGCTGGGCGAAGGCGGTGAGTGCCGTGGTACTGGTGCTCGTCGTGTTCTTCGCGGGCATCCGGCTGAGTGTGCTGCCGGGCCTCAAGGACCTGTTCGGCACCCGGACCCACGACCGTTCCGGTCCCGCACTGCTCCAGTCCATCCAGGACATCAGCCGTTACGACGCCGCCTCCGGCAACTTCCAGGTCGTCGTGGACCTGGAGAAGGACACCAAGTTCCTGCCCGACGCGATCCGAGGTTCCCGCACCCTGTACGTCGGGGCGGGCTCCGCCGACGCCTACGTCGATCTCGGCAAGGTCGACAAGAACGACGTGACGGTCAATGACGCCCGTACGTCGGCCACCCTGCGGCTGCCGCACGCCCAGCTCGGCAAGGCGACCCTCGACGCCGACCGCTCCTACGCGGTCTCCAAGCAGCGGGGTCTCCTCGACCGCCTCGGCGATCTCTTCTCGGACAACCCCAACAGCGAGCAGGCCGTGCAGAAGCTCGCGGTGCGGCACATCACCGAGGCCGCGAAGGAGAGCGAGCTGACCAGGCGGGCCGAGTCCAACACCACCACCATGCTGAAGGGCCTGCTGGGTTCCCTCGGCTTCAAGGAGGTGGAGGTCAGCTACGGCACCTGACCGGAAGCCGGGGGATCCCCGTCGGCGCGAGGGCGCCCAGGGTGGCGCGCCGGCCGCAGTCGGGCCAGGTGGTCGCCGACCTGGCCCGACTGCGGGGAGGAAAATCGCGGGGGCGGGCACGGGTGGCGGGGGGAGGTGACATCGTCGAACGGTTCGCGGGTAACCGCCCTACGAAGCAGGCACGTTGACCATTGGAGGACGGTATGGCCTGGGCAGCCTCACGTGCGCGAACAGTACTGCGTACTCGCACCGCCAAGCCCGAGAGCCCCCCGCGGAAGCCGAGCCGTGAACGGCGCCCCCTCCCCTGGCCCCTGCGCCTGCTGGCGATGGCGTGCGCGTTCGCGTTCATGGTGGCGTTCGCCGTCGTCCTGGCGCGACTGACGCTGGAGCCCTCCCCCGCGTCGGTGGACCTGACGCACACCAACATGCATCCGGGCCGCTCCCTGCGGGCCTATCTGGACCAGCCCGAACTGCGGGACGCCGTCAAGCAGATCGGTGGCAACCTGCTGCTGGGCGTCCCGTTCGGCGTCCTCGTGCCGGTGGTCGCCCCGGGCACGCGGGGGATCCTGCGCATCCTGCTGCTGACCGCGGTCGTGATGCTCATGGTGGAGTTCGCGCAGGGCGCGCTGATCACCGGACGCGCCTTCGACGTCGACGACGTCATCCTCAACACCACCGGGGCGCTGATCGGCTACCTCCTGCTGGGGCGGCGGCTGAGCCGGGCGGTGCACGCACGCAAGCCGAAGAAGACGGCGTGATCGGGAAGGCATCTGTGCAGGCATCTTTGCAGGCACCTGTGACAGAAATCGTGAACTACTGGTCTGTACCAAAGTATTGACGGTCCCTCACCTCACTCCTTAAATCAAGAGGCGACGCACTCACCCCCCACCTCAGTCGGCGCACCCGTGTCCGCCGTACGGAAGGGAGAGCCGTGGCCCGTCCACGCCTGCTCCGCAGTTGCCTCTTCGCCGCTCTGTCCGCCGTGCTGGTCTCGTCCGCCGCGACCAGCACGGCGCAGGCGGATCCGCCGGACGTGGCCGCCGCCGCGGTGACGTTCTCCGACTCCTTCGACGGGCCCGCCGGAGCCGCCGTCGACGCCTCGAAGTGGCAGGTCGAGACCGGCGACAACGTCAACAACCACGAGCGGCAGTACTACACGTCCGGCAACCGGAACGCGACGCTGGACGGCCAGGGCCACCTGGTGATCACGGCCCGCAAGGAGAACCCGGCCAACTACCAGTGCTGGTACGGGACGTGTCAGTACACCTCGGCCCGGCTCAACACCGCCGGGAAGTTCACGGCGCAGTACGGGCACGTCGAGGCGCGGATGAAGATCCCGCGCGGGCAGGGCATGTGGCCCGCTTTCTGGATGCTGGGCACGCCCGTCAACTGGCCGGACTCGGGCGAGATCGACGTCATGGAGAACGTCGGCTTCGAACCGTCCACTGTGCACGGCACCATCCACGGCCCCGGCTACTCCGGATCGGGCGGCATCGGCGCCGCGTACTCCCTCCCGAACGGCCAGGCCTTCGCGGACGCCTTCCACACGTTCGCCGTGGACTGGGCGCCGGACTCGATCACCTGGTCCGTGGACGGAAACGTCTACCAGCGGCGCACACCAGCCGACCTGGGCGGCCGGACGTGGGTGTTCAACAAGCCGTTCTTCCTGATCCTGAACCTGGCGGTGGGCGGCTACTGGCCCGGCGACCCGGACGCCTCCACCGTCTTCCCGCAGCAACTGGTGGTGGACCACGTGTCAGTGACGACCGGCGACACGGCCACCGGCGGGGCGATCCGCGGGCCGGCCGGCAGGTGCGTGGACGTGGCGGGGGCGAACTCCGCCAACGGCACCCCCGTCCAGCTCTACGACTGCAACGGCACCGCCGCCCAGCAGTGGACCGTCGGTTCCGACGGCACACTCCGCGCGCTCGGCAAGTGCCTGGATGTGAGCGGTGACGGCACGGCGGACGGATCGGCCGTCCAGCTGTGGGACTGCACCGGCGGCCCCCACCAGAAGTGGACCGTCAACGCGGCACGGGACATCGTCAATCCGCCGGCCGACAAGTGCCTCGACGCGACGGGCAACAGCTCGGCCAACGAAACCCGGCTGCAGATCTGGACCTGCACGGGCGGGGCCAACCAGAAGTGGACGGTCGGCTGACCCGGTCAGTCAGCGGGCCGGCTGACCCGGTCAGTCAGCGGGCCGGCTGACCCGATCGGTCAGCGGGCCGGCTGACCCGATCGGTCAGTGCCGGTGCCAGGTGAACTTGTCCCCGCCCACCCAGCGGACCACCTCCGGATCGTCCAGGTCGTGGACCTTGATGCCGAACGCCGCCGCGGCTGCCAGGACGTCGATGACGGTCTTCGCCTCACCGACGACCTCGCCGTCGATCTCCACGATCCGGAACGGCGGCGTGCCAGGCTGTACCCCGAGCACCAGGATCCGCGGGTGGGCCATGTACGGGCTCGCGCTTTCGGTCATGCATAGAGCCTAGAACGCGAAGCGCGGGATGGAGAGGCGTGCCTCACCCACCCGGCGGACCCAGCGCCGCCGCCTCGACCGCGCCTGGGTGGCCGCACGTCCGGGTCCCCAGCGGGCGCGCGGGGCCCCGGCCGGCCAGGGCGGCAGGCAACTCGATCAGGTCGCCGCTGTCCAGGTCGCGCCGAACGGAGGGGGCCCAGGGTCACCGCCATCGATCGTGAGGTCGCCGCCTTCGGCCTCGACCGGACGAACCGCCCCGCGCCGCACGGCCCGCGGAAACCGGCGTCCCGCCCGTCGTGCGGTCCCCGGGGAGCTGGGGAACTCTGGAGGTGGAGGTGACCATGGATCCCGTCGAGGCCCTGGACCGGATCGCGTTCCTGCTGGAACGGTCCAGTGAACCCACCTACCGCGTGCGTGCCTTCCGTACGGCGTCCCGGGTGCTGTCCGCACTGCCCGACGGGGAGGTGCGCGAGCGGGCGGACGCCGGGACCCTGGAGACACTCAAGGGCGTCGGCCCGAAGACCGCGCAGGTGGTGCGCGAGGCCCTGGAGGGCCGGATCCCCGGCTATCTGGAGAAGCTGGAGGGCGAGGCCGGGGATGTGCCGGCCCCGGGCGGGGAGCGGTTGCGAGCCCTGCTGCGCGGGGACTGCCATCTGCACTCGGACTGGTCGGACGGTGGCAGCCCGATCGAGGAGATGGGCCGGGCGGCTGTGGGCCTCGGCCATGAGTGGGCCGCGCTGACCGACCACTCGCCCCGGCTGACCGTGGCGCGCGGCCTGTCGCCGGAGCGACTGCGCCGCCAGCTGGAGGTGGTGGCGGAGCTGAACGAGACATGGGCACCGTTCCGGCTACTGACCGGCATCGAGTGCGACATCCTCGACAACGGCTCCCTCGACCAGGAGCCCGAGCTGCTCGACGAGCTGGACGTCGTGGTGGTGTCCGTGCACTCCAAGCTGCGGATGGACGCCCGCTCGATGACCCGGCGCATGGTGGCCGCCGTACGCGATCCGCACGCGGACGTGCTCGGGCACTGCACCGGACGGCTGGTGACGGGGCGAGAGCGGCCCGAGTCGCAGTTCGACGCGGACGAGGTGTTCGCCGCGTGCGCCGAGTCCGGCACGGCCGTCGAGATCAACAGCCGGCCCGAGCGGCTCGATCCGCCCCGGCGGCTGCTGCGCACGGCGCTGGAGGCGGGCGTGCTGTTCTCGGTCGACACCGACGCGCACGCGCCCGGCCAGCTGGACTGGCAGATCCACGGGTGCGCGCGGGCGGAGGAGTGCGGGGTGCCCCCGGAGCGCGTGGTCACCACCTGGTCACTGGAGGAGTTGCTGGCCTGGGCCCGGGAAGGCCGCACTCCGGACCGCGTGACGAGCGGCTGACGTGGTACTCGGCCGCACACCGGCCCCGCCCGACGGCACGGCGCTGCGCTCGTACGCCCGCCTCCTGGAGCTCATCGGGGACGCCTGCCACGGGAAGAGCCGCCGGCTCCTGGAACCCCGCGTGGACACCCGTCCGGACGGCGGCGTCGAGGACGCGATGGAGGACCTGCACGAGCGGTTGCAGGGGGAACTACGCGAGCACGCCTCCCACGGGGCCGTTCCGACGACCGTTCTGGGCACCATTGCAGGCGGAGAACATAAGGACCGAGACCGTTCCGAGCACCCGGGAGCAGTGACGCGGATCACTCCCGAACGCGACGGACCGAGGAACACCCCAGGGTGGTTGTCTGTTGAACAAGCCGTGGGTGTGGATGGGACAGTGTCCCCGGGCCTCACCTTTTGCCCACAGGGACGATCGTTCGGCTGAAGCCCTGTGGAGCCTTTCGCCGAGAGGCGACCGCCATCCGCGCCCACACCTGAGCCGCCCCGACCGTGATTCCCCCGTCCGGTCGGGGCTTTCCCCTGTTCTCCGGCCGAGCGCAGGGCCGGAAACCGCGTGTATCGCTTTCGGCCGGGCACTCGGGGCACTCGCCCTGCCGGGACACTCCCCCTCTCGACCCACCTGCCGTAAGGAGTCGAAGGTAGCCACTTCAACGGGCAGCAGGATCGTCGCCACGGGCGCCACCCGGAATGTGGGGCACCAGCGTGGTGCGCCTTCTCTCCGACGATCCGGAGGTCGCCTCCGTGCGGAGGTTCGTCCGAGGCTCGGTGCTCGGGGTGTACCCGTCACGCGGAGGGTTCGTCCGGGACCGGGTGCTCGGGGTGTACGGCGCCCGAGTGGGGAGTGCCGCGCCGACCCGTCCCGGACTCGTCCGTGTCGGGGACGTCGGCGGCGGAATCGTCTGTCTTCGTTGTCTTCGTTGTCTTCGTTGTCTTCGTTGTCTTCGTTGTCTTCGTTGTCTCCGTCGGCTCACCGGATTCGGGCGCCTGAGCACCCCCGGTGGTGTCGACGGTGTCGCCCTGCGCACTGTCGGATCCGATCTCCCAGGGGTCCTCGCCGTCGTGGGCCTGCTGGTCCGGCAGGTCCCGCGGGATGGGCGCTCCGTTCTCGCCGGGTCCTTCGTCGCGGTGGTCGTCCACGGCGGCCCTCCTTACGTGGGGTTCGGGGGCCATGCGAGTACCTCCACACTGACCAGCGAAACGTCAGTGCGGCGCCCGCTCCCGCAGCGCCGTGCGCCAGGCGGGCGCGGTACTTGATTCACGCAAGCGTGCGGATCTCCTCCAGGGCCGCGACGAGTTCCGGAGCGACCGTCTGCTGCAACCATCGATCATGGTCGACGCCCAGCGCCCGCGGAACCGTCTCCGTGAGCATGATCAGGTACAGGTAGGCACGGTAGAGAGCGAGGCGGAGCCGAGCCGGACCATCGAACTCCGCCCATCCGCCCGCCTCCCGGTAGCCCGCGAGGAACGCGTCGTCCCGCTCGATGTTCCCCAGCAACGCCAGGGAGACGAAATCAGCCAGCGGGTCGCCCCAGAACATGCGCTCCCCGTCGATCAGTCCGCCGATCCGGGGGCGCTGCCCTGCCGGACGGTCCACCAGGATGTTCCCCGGCCACAGGTCGAAGTGGACGAGACGGGGGACGGTGACCTCGTCCAGTGCGGGGTGGGCGGACCGGAGCGTTCGGGCCGTCTCGTCGACGGGGCGGGGCAGTCGGGGGCGGTAGCGGCGGACGTCGGCGAGAACGGCCTCGGTCAGGGCCGTGAAGGCGGTGCGCCAGTCGGGGGCGAGCCGGGCGGCTTCCAGCACGCGCCGCGCCCGTTGCCGGCTTTCGGCCGCGCCGGCCGCTTCCCCGGGGCCCGACGTACGCGTCGAACTCCCGGGATCCGCCCTCACCAAGTCCGTCGAGTCCGTCGAGTCCACGGAATCCGGCACCTGCGCCCGTCCCCTCTCCTGCCTCCGGTCAGCCGACCGCGTTCGCGCTCTCCATGTGAGGGCCTCCCCCGCCGGCCCGTCGAGCCATCACCCGGCTGCCGACCCGTCGGCGTCCGGCATACGCTCCCGACAGAGAGTACGGAACGGGCGCCGCCCACCCGGCGCCCACCACGAACCCTCACACCGGCATATCCCCGGACCCTCTGACCCCCGGCCTCCCCCGGGCACCGCAGTACGGCCCATGCCCACGGTGATCAGACACACTCGAAATCCATTGACCTCCCCCCTTCATTCCTGCGTACCCTAGCCGCAAACCTAGCCACCCTAGGTTAGGCGACCATCCCCAGGAGGCTCCCCATGAGATCACTCACCGATCAGGACATCCGCAACTCATTTGTCAACTGCTCGAAGGGGGAGGCCAAAAGGCTGGCCATACCGCGGGACCTCGACCAACTCCCCTGGGACCACCTCGACTTCCTGGGCTGGCGGGATCCCGGCGCACCCGACCGCAGCTATCTGGTCACCGAACGGGCCGGGCAGCTCGTCGGCGTGACACTGCGTTCCCCCTCCTCGCAGCGCGGATTCCTGCACCGCAGCATGTGTTCGCTGTGCCTGACCACCCATCCGGGAGGCGGCGTCTCTCTCATGACGGGCCGCAAGGCGGGTCCGGCGGGCCGCGAGGGCAACTCGGTCGGCCTGTACATGTGCACCGACCTCGCCTGCTCGCTCTACGTCCGCGGCAGGAAGATCCCCGAGTCCGGGGCCCGCTTCGAGGAGAGTCTCACCCTGGAGGAGCAGATCGCCCGCACGACGGGCAACCTGGCCGCCTTCCTCGACAAGCTGTACACCTGACCCGCCACCCCACCCGCTCCGGCGCCCGCTCCGGCTACTGGTCCCACAGCCGCGCCGACTGCACCTCGTGCGATGTCGGCGCGTACCACTCGAGCTCCCGCCTCGTAAAGGCTTGGGCCTCCCCCCGCCCGATACCCCCTGCCATCGGCACTGGCCGGTGTGCCGCCTTTGGCCGACGGGTCCGGCCTCGCATGCGGGTGTGCCGGTGCGGTCAGTCTGTGGTGAAGCTGGACAGCAGCGCAGCGGGGTAGCGGCTGCCTGCCGAGCCGTGGGGGAGGATCTCGGTGATGCGGGCCAGATCGGCGGCGGAGAGCTGGACGTCGGCGGCGTCGACGTTCTCCTCGAGGCGCTTGGTGCTGCGGGTGCCGGGAATGGGCGCGACGTCCTCGCCCTGGGCGAGCACCAGGCCAGCGGGCGTTGTGGCAGCGTGAACGGGTGGTCCGGGGTTCAGGATCCGGTGCTGTAGCGGCTGAGCATGAGGGCGACGGCTTCGTCCACGATCGCGGCGTCGGTGGGGTTGGGCGGGACGAAGTCGGTCCGTACGAGTTGGGGCCACAGGAACTGGCTGCAGATCATCCCGAGGAACTGTTCGGCCACCGCGGATGCCGACTGCGGTCGTCCGTCGGCTGAACGGAAGTCGAGCGTGCCGGCCTGTGCCTCGGCGTCCAGGTAGTCGCGGAGCCGGTCGAAGAAGGGGCCCCGGTCGATGGCGAAGCCGGTGCCGACGATGTCGGCGAGCTCCGGCATCTGGGGCAGTTCGGTGATGATGAGGCGGCACAGCGCCGCGGTGCCGGGCCGCGCGACCAGGCAGGCGTAGTCACGGCCGATGTGGTCCAGACCGTACCGGGGGTCACCGGGCGGGGGCGGTTCGGCGTACTCCACGTCCAGCTGCCACTGTTCGGAGGTGACGGCAGCGAAGAGCGCGGCCTTGGTGGGGTACCGCTTGAAGAGGGTGCCGGTGGAGACGCGGGCCTCCTTGGCGATCTGGGCCAGGGAGGTCTTGTCGTATCCCCGGGCGAGGAAGAGGTCGCGGGCGGCGCGGATGATGCGCGCACGGTTCTCCGCCTTGATCTGCGCGTGATACCCGGCTCCGGCCGGCGCGTGATCCGTGGCCTGGCACGTATCGCCACCGGTCTTCGCTCGGTCCGCCACCGACATACCCACGCCTCTCGCCGACTCCCGGCCGCGTCCTCGCTGTCAGAGGACGGTCTGGCCGCCGTCCAGGATAAGGTCCTGGCCCACCGCGAAGGCGGAGGCGTCGGAGGCCAGGGCCCCGCATGAATCTCGCGACGCTCATCGCGCTCTGGGGCGGTCACCTCTCGGCAACTGCTCGGCGGCCAGGTCGTAGGAATCCTCGACCGCGTCGGCGATCAGCCGCTCGGTGATGCCGGGTCCCGGCCCCAGTGAGATCCAGTGGCGCTTGTCGAGATAGCGGCCCGGCGTGATCGAGGCATGGCCGCGCTCCAGTGCCCGCGCGTGCTCGGGCTCGCACTTGACCGTGATGATCTGGTCGTCCGGGTCGTCCGTGACGATCAGGAACACCTTGCCCGCGACCTTGTACACGTCGAGTCCGGGTGTGAAGGGGTAGCCGTGGCTGACGCCCGGGAGGGCCAGGGCCGCCTGGCGGGCGGTGTCCTGAAGCCGGTCACCGGCCGCGCTCACCGGGCCACCCGCGTGCCGGTGCCGTAGGTGTGCGGGTCGACGGGCCGCTCGGCCTTGGGCAGCTGGGCGACGACGAGCCGGTAGGAGTCGGTGACGAGCTCCCGGACGAGCTCCTTGTCGACGCCTTCTCCGCCCTCCACGGTGATCCAGTGCTTCTTGTTCATGTGATAGCCGGGGGTGATGTGGCTGTACTGCTCCCGCAGGGCGTGGGCCTCTCCGGGGTCCGCCTTGAGGATCACGACGGGCCGCCCCGGGACTTCCGTCATCAGCATGAACACCTTGCCGCGCACCTTGTAGACCTCCCAGTCGGGGCCGAAGGGGTGCTCCAGGTGGGCTCCGGGGAGTTCCTCCGCGCAGTCGGCGGCGGTCTGGTGCAGGGCCGATCCGTTCATGGGGCGTTACCTTCCTCAGGTGGTGACGGACTGTGGCATCGAGGAATGTGGAGGGCGCGCCGCGCGGGCGCGGTGGCTCGTCCCATCCTTCCGCCGCAGCCGCCCAGAAGGGCGGTAGGCTGCGGACACGTGATGGTCGACATGCGACACCCCGATCCGAGTGGAAGCGCGGCCGGTCCGGCTGCGGTTCCGCTGTTCGGTTTCCAGCCCCCGGTCGGTACCCCGTACGGCCTCGAGGTGAGCACCGTCGAGGACTTCTTCGCCCACCACGACGACTGGCCGTGGAACCCGCCCCGTCCGGGCCGCGCCACCTTCCACTACCTCATCGCCGTCACCGAGGGTGAGCTGCGGCACGACGTCGACCACGTCACGCGGACCGTCACCCCCGGCCAGTGGCTGTGGGTGCGTCCCGGACACGCACAGTGCTGGCATCCGCCCGGCGCGGCCCGCGGCCCGTTCATCCTGTTCGAACCGGACGTACTGCGGCCCGACCTCGCCCGTCTCCTGGCCCCGCTCACCGCGCACGGGGCACCTGCCGTGCTCAGCCCGCACCCCGACGACACCGCCTGGCTCCAGCAGACGGCACTCCAACTCCTGGACGAACACCGCGCACTCGGACGCCGACCCCTCGACATCCACCACGCCCTGCGGCGCAGCCTGCTCGAATCACTGCTGCTGCGCCTGGCCAACTCCCCGGGCATCGCCCCCACCGGGACGGCCACGGCCGGCGCGGGCCGCGCCGACAGATACCGACGCTTCCTGGACGCCTTGGAGCTGCACTTTCGCGAGCTGCACCAAGCCGCGGACTACGCCGAGTTGCTCGGCTGCTCGGTCCGCACCATCAGCCGTGCCGCCCAGGATGCCGCCGGCAAGGGAGTACGTGAACTCATCGACGAGCGGCGACTCCTGGAAGCCCGGCGCCTGCTGGGAGCAGCCCGGTGGGACGCCCGGGCCGTGGCCGTCCACCTCGGCTTCACCGACCCCGCGAACTTCGGCCGCTTCTTCCGCGACCGCACCGGCCTCACCCCGGCCGCCTTCGCGGCCCGCGCAGCCAGGACCGACGCGTGACGGAAACGCGGCGCAGGCCCCTTGCCCGTCAGGAGGAGATGGCTCCCGGCGCGGTCAGTCTGTGGTGAAGCTGGACAGTACCGCGGCCGGGAGGCGGCTGCCTGCCGAGCCGTGGGGAAGGATCTCGGCGATGCGGGCCAGATCGGCGGCCGAGAGCTGGACGTCGACGGCGCCGGCGTTCTCCTCAAGCCGCTTGGTGCTGCGGGTGCCGGGAATGGGCGCGACGTCCTCACCCTGGGCGAGCAGCCAGGCCAGCGCGAGCTGGGCGGTGGTGATGCCCTTGGTGTCGGCCAGGTTCTTGAGCTGTTCGATGGCGTGCACGTTGTACGTGTAGTTCTCGCCCTGCCAACGCTCGTCCCAGCTGCGCATGTCGTCCGCGGGGTACTCGCTGGCGGGCTTGACCTGGCCGGTGAGGAAGCCCCGGCCGAGCGGGGAGTAGGGCACCAGGCCGATGCCGAGTTCCCGCAGGACGGGAAGGATCTTCTCCTCGACCTCCCGCTCGAAGAGCGAGTACTCGTACTGGAGCACGGAGACCGGGGTGACGGCGTGGGCGCGGCGGATGTACTGGGGGCCGACGTTGCTCAGGCCGAAGTACTTCACCTTGCCTTCGGTGATCAGTTCGCCGACCACGCCGGCGACCTCCTCGACCGGAATGTCGGGGTCGGAGATGTGCTGGTAGAAGAGGTCGATGTGGTCGCTCTGCAGGTAGCGCAGGCTGTTCTCGGCGACCTTGCGGATGTTTTCCGGGCGGCTGTTGAAGGCGGGGCTGATCGCCGGGGCGGTCATGTCGAAGCCGAACTTGGTGGCGAGGACCACCTCGTCGCGGAAGTTCTTGACTGCCTTGCCCAGGAGGATCTCGTTGCTGCCGGTGCCGGCGCCGTACAGCTCGGCGGTGTCGAAGAAGTCGATCCCGAGTTCGTGGGCGCGGCGGATGGTCGCGAGGCCCTCGTCGTCGTTCGAGGCGCCGTAGGCCATGGACATGCCCATGATTCCCAGGCCGAGCGCCGAGACGCGCAGACCCTGAGAGCCCAGATTGCGGTGCTGCATGAGTTCACTCCCTCAGTGGTTCGTCGGCTTCACCCGCAGAGGTCAAACCGAACTGTTCCGTTTGACCCTACGCGCCGACCGCCCGGATGCCAAACCAAACGGTTCGGTGCTCTATCCTGGGGCTATGTCCCAGTCCCGCGATTCCGGCCAGACCGCAGCGCCCGCAGGAGCCGCCGCGGGCGGTGACACCACGCGCGAGCGCATCCTCACCGCTGCCATGGAGGAGTTCGCCCGCCACGGCATCGCCGGGGCCCGTGTGGACCGCATCGCCAAGCTCGCCAGGACCAGCAAAGAACGCGTCTATGCCTACTTCCGCGGCAAAGACGCGCTCTATTCGGCTGTCGCTGCACGGGAGTACGTCGTCATCGCCGAGGCCACCCAGATGGACCCGTCCGACCTGCCTGGCTACGCGGGCCGCCTGTTCGACTACTTCGTCGCCCGTCCGGACCACCACCGCCTGATCACCTGGGGCCGCCTCGAACTGCCGGGCACCAGAGCCGTTGCCGACGATCCCGACCAGGCAGTGATCGCCCGCAAAATCGACCAGCTCCGCCGGGTGCAGCAGGCTGGACGACTCGACCTCGCCTGGGACCCGGCCGATGTCCTCGCCCTGGTCAACCAGATCGCCATGACCTGGGCGTCGCAACCCGAACTCAGCGAGGCCGCCGCCGCACACGCCGTGGACCCCACCACCGCCGCCCGCCGCGCCGCGGTGGTGACCGCTGTCGAACGGCTTTTCCCCCGAGCGCACTGACGTCCCCCGGACCGGCGGCCACCCTCCTCGAACATTCCCCAAACGGCGCCGACCGCCCTTGCCGCTCAAGTCGAGGGATCCGGGCTCAGTAGTCCAGGACGACGACGTGCTTGCCCGGCGTGGTACCGGACTCGATGTCGGCCTGGGCGTCACGGACCTGTTCCAGGCCGTGGTAGACCTTCGCGACCGGGACTTCGAGACTCCCCGCGGCGATGGCCTGGAGTTGGCGGGCGAAGACATCGGCCGGGAGGTCGGTGGCCCGACCGCCGTAGGACGTCAGCCGCACCCCGCCCGGGATCATGAACGGGGTGAAATCGGGGATCGTCCACTCGCCCGCCAGGGCTCCGGTGAAGCAGACCGTGCCGTGCCGACGGACGGTGCGGAGGGTGTCGGCAAGGACCGAGCAGCCCACCAGCTCCAGTACGGCGTCGACACCCTCCGGCATCAGCTCGCGCACCTGGTCGGCGATCGTGCCGCTGTCGAGGAGGGGGTGGTCGACGCCCGCGGCCCGCAGGTCCCCGGCCCGTTCCGGGCTGCGGGTGGTGGACAGCACGGTGGCTCCGAGGTCCTTCGCGATCGTGGCCGCGCTCAGCCCGACCGTGGAGGTGCCGCCGCGGATCAGCAGCGTCTGCCCGGCCTTGAGATCCAGGCCGGTGGTCAGCGATCCGTAGGCGGTCTGGAACATCTCCGGCAGCGCACCGACGACCTCCCACGGCAGGCCGGACTCAAACGGGATGACCTGCGCCGCGGGAACACTCACGTACGGGGCGTACGCGCCGTCGTACGAGCGGCCCATGCCGCCCATCATCGTGGCCACCTGCTGTCCCGGCCGCAGCCCGCTGTCCTCGTCGGCCTCATCGACCACGCCGACGCCCTCGATGCCGGGCACACGCGGGTAGGTGACCTCCGCGTCCGACTCTCCCTTGCGGGTGGTGACCTCGGACTCGTTGACGCCGAACGCCTTCACCCTGATCCGCACCCAGCCGGGCTTGCGCACGGGCACCGGCACATCCTTGATCTCCAGTGCGTCCAGGCCGCCGGGCCGCGTGACGACGACCGCTCGCATCGTCCCCGGTGCGGCGTCGCCAGCTGCTGTCGGATGGCTCATGTCGAGCTCCTTACTCTGTTCGCCCCCTGGTGCACTGTTCCGGGTCGCCCGGTCACCGTCAGGGGCGGGCGATGTTCTCGAACAGGTCGAGGACCTCCTGGTAGTGGGCGCTGGGCTCGTAGGGAAGGTTGCCGACACTTCCCGAGGTGGGCCGGTCCGTGACGGCGGGCCACAGGCGGGTTCGTTCACCGGTGACGAAGTCGAGCACGATGTCGCGGATACGCGTGTCACGGTCGGCCTGTTCGGGGCTGCGTCCCGGCCGTTCCTGGCCGACCAGGGCGTACATCTCGGTGCCGTGCACGGCGGGCGCGCCCTCGGCGGGCCCGATCGCGAGGAGATGGGCGTTGCCGCCCGCGGCGGCGTGGGCCAGCGCGCCACGGGCCGCGGGGAGCGTGAAGATGTAGTCCGTCAGGGACGCGGCGCGGACCTCGGCAGGGGTGCGGCCGCCCTGGTCGTAGATGTCGACGATCTTCTTGGCGCGGGAGCGGGGAATGCGCCACCCCGCGAACTCGTCGGTGACGCGATCGACGGTGTGCGGGTCGAACCGGTCGAGGTCGTTCGCCACCCACCAGCCGATCTCGTCGCTGGCCGTGCTCAGCAGTACGTCGATGTTCCGGTGCGAGCCCGAGGCCAGGACGTCCAGGGGGTGGTCGTGCAGCACCCCGCCGGGCTGTTCGGCGTCCAGGACGACGCCGAGGCTCTGGTTGTCCATCCCGCCACGGACTCCCAGGTCCGTCGGACAGACCTTGCGCAGGGCGGCCACCAGGGAGGCCGCGTCGAGATCGATCAGCTTGTCGGGGTTGTCCGCGACACCGAGTTCGGTGACGAACCGCTCCGCGAGCTCCTCGGCCCAACGCGCCGAGATGATACGCGAGGGCGCGCCGGAGAACCCGGCCAGCCGCCGGTACAGGCCGTCCGCGGAGGAGGCCCCGAGCAGCCCGAGAGCGGAGTAGGCGCCGGCGCTGTGGCCGAAGACCGTGACCTCATCCGGGTCGCCACCGAAGGAGGCGATGTTCTGCCCGACCCAGGTGAGCGCGGCGATGACGTCCTGCAGACCCAGGTTGCTCGCCTCGGCGAGCCGCCCGCCGTACTGCGACAGGGAGAGCGCGCCCAGTGCGCCGAGCCGGTAGTTGAGCGACACACCCACCACGCGCCCCGACGCGGCGAGACCGGCGGCGTTCGAGGTGATCTGCGTGCTCGCGCCGTACTCGAATCCGCCGCCATGGATGTACACGGCCACCGGAAGCGCCTTCCCGGCCGGCTGCTCGGGAGCCCACACGTTCAGGTTCAGGCAGTCCTCGCCCATCCCGCTGTCCGCTTCGAGCCAGTCGCCGGCATCGGGCTGGACAGAGACGACGCCCTTGCGGTCGTAGGGGCGCTCCGGATCGAAGTCCGCGACCACGGGGCGGCGGTACCGCTCGGCGGTGGCGTACGGGATTCCCCACCAGGACCGCACCCCTGGTGCGGTGGGAGCCTTGGGCGCGGTCGCGGTCATGGCGTGAGATTCCTTCGTGTGCGGTTGGCGCGGCGTGTTGGCGGCTGATCGCTCGCGGTGACGCTCTCCAAGCATTCCCTGGACTCCGATAAATCGCCGAGCCGACAGCGGTCACCCGGTGGTCAGCAGGTGACACTTCTCTGCACAGCACGGCACCACCGATTAAGGGAGTCGCTGCGGCCGCCGCAGAGGTTGATCAGCGGTGACCGTTCCTGCTGCTCATGAACATCACGTTGCCAGCCCGCCGTCGGCCTCCAGTCGTGGTCGGCGCGCATGTGGAACTCTTCGGCACCCAGACTGCTGATCGAGTCAACCACCAGGGACGCGCCACGGCGGGAGACGACCTCGCCTATGGCACGCAGCGGGTTCATCATGCCGGTGCTGGTCTCGTGGTGGACCATGCCGACGTGGGTGATCGAGGGGTCGGCCGCGAGCGCCGCGTCGACCTCTGCCGGGTCCATCAAGTTGCACCAGCCGAACTCCAGGCGGGTGTGCGCGATGCCGTGCACCGAGACGATCCTGTACATCCGTTCGCCGTAGTTCCCGTTGTCCAGGATCAGGATCTTGCCGTGCTGGGGGACCACAGAGGACAGGGCGGCCTCGAGCGCAGCGGTACCGGAGCCCGCGAGCAGCACACTGGTGTAGGAGTCGTCCCCGCCTGCGACCGCCGTGACCTTGGCCCTGGCCGTAGTCATCAGGTCAATGGGCTCGGGCTCGCGGTGGCACACGTCGGGGTACGCCAGCGCCGCCCGGACGCGGTCATGGACGTTGACCGGCCCCGGATTGAGCAGGATCGAGGGCTGTGGCGGGGTGATCCGCCCTAACGAGCCGTGCGAAGACGCGGTCATAGGCATCCTCATCTCGTCGGTCCCCGGGTCACCGAAGCCGCGCAGGCCGGCCGGCGCAGTGGGCGCGACGGCCTCCGCCGCGAATCCAACGGGGCGAAGCGGTATTTCGGTCAAATTCTGGCCACACTGTCAGCGCAAAACATGGGCGCGATGGCCGGAGATTAATTTCTAAAATACCCGATAAAGGACTACCGGGAATTACAAGAAACGAGCACATAGGTTCCGCCGCGAGCCGGGCGAGTTGCCTGGAGGAGGTCGAGCGGAACTGGACCGACCTGCGCCCGCGCTCCCTGCGCGAGCGCAGCCAGCCTGACAGCCTGACAGCCTGACCGACAGACGACTAGAGGAACCCGATGCCGCAGACGAAGTCCAACACCCTGAGCGGGGACGAGAGCATCGTCCTGCCCGAGTTCGACGCTCCCCCCGCCGACCCCGTCGCCCTGGCGCACGAGTGGATCGCCTCAGCCAAGGCTCGTGGCGTGCGTGAACCCCTCGCAGTCTCCCTCGCCACCGCGGACGCGGCCAGCCGGCCGACGACGCGCGTTGTGCTGATCAAGGAACTTACCGCCGAGGGCTTCGTCTTCACCAGCCACACCGGCAGCCGTAAGGGTCGTGACCTCAAGGCCAACCCTTTCGCCTCGGTCAACTTCTACTGGCGCGAGACGCTCCAGCAGATCACCGCAGCAGGCCGGGTCATCTCTCTCTCCACCGAGCGCTCCGACGAGTTGTTCGCCGAGCGCCCGGTCGCAGCCCAGGCCACCACCGCCGTCTCCACACAGAGCACGCCGCTGTCCGACGAAGACGAACTGCACGCCCGGGCGAACGAGCTGATCGACGCGGGCGTCCCTCTCCCTCGGCCAGTCGGCTGGGGAGGCTACCTACTTATCCCGGACGAGATCCAGTTCTGGCAGGGCAAGGCCAGCCGACTGCACCGCAGGCTCATCTACACAAGGACGGCCGGCGGCTGGGACTCCGAACGCCTCCAGCCCTGACCCGCGCGGCCACCGACGGAGGCGCGCGTTCGAGTAACTGCCCGGGTCACTCCTGCTGGACGATGTGATTGGAGAGCGATCAAGCCCACCCCGACCAGGGCGACGGTAGCGGTCGAGGCCGTGGGCACTGCTGACCAGCGCCCTGTACGAAGAACACCGCCTGCGCGCCAGAGAGCTGCTGTTCGACGCCGAGCTCAGTGCCGGGCACCACGCGAAGGTCCTCGCCGAGCTCTACGACGCCCACATCAGCAACCCCTTGCGCGAGCGGTTCTGCGAGCAGCTCATGATCGCCCTGTACCGCTCCGGCCGTCAGGCCGACGCTCTGGACACCTACCGGCGCATGTGGCAGCGCCTTTCCGAGGAGATCGGTGTGCTGCCCTCCCCCTCGCTGCGCAGCGTGGAGCAGCCATCCTGTCCCACGACCCCTCCCTCACCCTGACCGGCGGCGCCGCGCTGTGCCAGCCCGCGTGAGAGGCCCGGTGACGAGCCCCTCGTGGAAGCCGTAGGTGGCTTCGCCCAGGCCGACCACTTCCGCGTCCCCGATCATCCGGTCGAGGGGGCGCAGGGCCGTCGCCCCGGCGGGGCCGCGGAACCACCAGATCCAGGGCCCGGAGCCAGGGACTCCGGAACCGGCACCCGGGCCCCGGCCCTGTCGTCGATCTACGGCACACTGTCATACCGGAAGGTCGGAACGACAACCTACGCTTCCCTGCGGACACTTACGGTCCTCAATGCGTACCTTCAGCACAATCAGGAAGGGGACAGCCCGAGGATGCGAGATGTACGTGAGGTGACGGCGCCCCTCATGCGGTTCGTGAGCCTGCACCGGGACCCCGCGGTCGTGCAGGCGCTGCGGTCGGCCGCCGCAGCGACGGTCGCCTATGTCGTCGCGCTGCACCTCAGCCCCGAGGCTGCGCCGCTCACCGCACCCCTGACCGCCCTGCTGGTCGTCCAGGTCACCCTCTACTCCACCCTCACCACCGGTATCCGCCGGGTGAACTCCGTGGTGGCCGGGGTTCTGGTCGCCATCGCCTTCAGCCTGCTGGTCGGGCTCACCTGGTGGAGTCTGGCGCTGGTGATCATGGCGGCGCTCGCCGTCGGGCATCTGGTACGGGTCCACGAGTTCGTGAACGAGGTGGCGATCAGCGCGATGCTGGTGCTCGGAGTCACGACCGTCGGGAACACGGCGTGGGCGCGGGTACTGGAGACACTGATCGGCGCGGTCGTCGGCCTCGGCTGCAATCTGCTGCTCGCTCCCCCGGTGTGGGTGGGCGAGGCCGGGGAATCCATCGAAGGGCTGGCCCGCCGGGTGCGGCAGCTGATGCTGCGGATGGGTGAGGAGGCCGCGGGCCTCACGCCCGTCGAGCACGCGACCGAGCGGCTGCATGAGGCACGCCGACTCGATCACGACATCGTCGAGGTGGACGCGGCCCTGCTGCAGGCCGAGGACAGTCTGCGGCTCAATCCGCGGGTGCGCGAGGGGCTGCTGCGCCGGGTGGTGCTGCGTACCGGACTGGACACGCTGGAGATCTGCACGGTGGTGCTGCGGGTGCTCGCGCGCACCTTCACCGACCTCGCGAAGGAACGCGACCCGGATTCGCTGTTCGCACCGCAGACCGGTGCCGCCGTGGAGCAGCTGCTGTCGGAGATCGCCGACGCTGTCGTGAGCTTCTCGGTACTGGTCACCACGGACCTGAGCCAGAACGCCGACGCGGCGGAGTCCCGGCTGACCGCCGAGCTGAGGCAGGCCGCGGCCACCCGCGACAAGCTGGCCCAGCTGCTCCTGGCGGATGTCCAGCGCGACGCGAGCCAGTGGCAGCTGCAGGGTGCCGTGCTGACGGAGGTGAACCGCATCCTCGACGAGCTGGACACCGAACACCGCTCGCACAGGCTGCTGGAGGAACTGGACCGCACCTCCCGCGAGCAGCGCGAACGCATGCCACGGCTCACCCGGCTGCGGGAGAGCTTGCGCGTGCCCACCCCGCTGCGGCGCAACGGCAAGGAGTCCGAACACCAGTCCAGGTGACGTCGCTCAACGGCGCCGCCCCGGGGCGGCGCCCTGCGCGGCGCAAGGTGCTGCTGTTGCACCTGACGGGTGATCCACGTCAAGGTGGCTGTTCGCGACCGCGACGAGCGAGAACCTGAGGTGGGACATGAGTACGGGCGGCTGGAGCAGGCGCCGATTCGTCGGCGCCCTCGCGGGGACGGCCGCCGGGGCCGCACTGCCCGGATGCGGCGACGATCGGCCGCCGGCCGCCGCCTCGGCCCCCGGGGCGAGCCCGAGCGCCGCGGGCTCCCCGGGCACCGTGGCAACACCGAGCGCGACCGGCCGCCTCTCCGGTCCCCGGCCTCTCTTCCTCGGCACCTACACCTCGGTCGAGGGCGGCGGCAAGGGCGTCGGGCTCGCCACCTACGACGTCGACAGCGGCCGCGTCACGGGGACCGGGACCATCACCGGCGTCGGCGACCCTTCGTATCTCGCGGTGCACCCGGGCGGCCGCACGCTGTACGCGGTGGACGAGCGGGAGAACGGCGCGGTGACCGCCGTACGCCTGACCGACCGCAAGGTCCTGGGGAGCCGGAGCACCGGTGGTGCGGGCCCCTGCCATCTGTCGGTGCATCCGGGCGGGCGCTGGCTGCTCAGCGCGAACTACGGCTCCGGCAGCGTGGCCGTGCATCCGATCGACGCGTCGGGCGCACTCGGTGAGCGCGCCGAGCTGGTCACGCACTCCCGTCCGTCGCCCGGGCCGGGGCAGGAGGGCCCGCACGCGCACCAGGTCATCACGAGTCCCGACGGCGGCCATGTGCTCGCCGTGGACCTGGGCAACGACACGGTGTACACGTACCGCCTGGACGAGAAGTCCGGTCGGCTCACCGAGGTCGCACAGGCCCACACCCGTCCGGGCGCCGGACCGCGGCACCTCACCTTCCATCCCGGGGGCAGGTACGCCTACCTGGCGAACGAGGTGGACAACACGGTCGCGGTCTGTGCGTACGATCCGGGCACCGGCCGCCTCACGGTGGGCGAGGCCCAGTCGACGGGCACGGGGTCCGGCACCAACTACCCGGCGCAGATCCTGGTGACCTCGAACGGCGCGTACGCCTATCTCGCCAACCGCGGCCACAACAGCCTCACGCGCTATGCGGTGGAGGCGGAGGGGGCCCGGCTCAGGCTGCTGGACACGGTGCCGGTGTCGGGTGACTTCCCGCGGCAGATCGCCTTCTCGCCGGACGGGTCGTTGCTGTTCGCGGCGAACCAGAAGTCCTCGACCGTGAGCGTGTTCCGGGTGAACGTGGGCAGCGGTGAACTCCGGCTCGCGGGCACGCCGTTCGCCTCACCCGTCGTCGTCTGCACGCTGCCGCTGTAGCGCGCCGGTCCTCAGAGCCGCGCCGTCCAGTGCGCCGGCCGGGTGACCGACCCCGGCAGCCGCGTGCCCGGGCCGCCCCTGGCCGCGTTCAGCTGGGGCTGGGTGAGGAAGAACGCGCCGGTCAGGTCCGCGTCCGTGAGGTCGGTGTCGCGCAGGTCGGCTCCTATCAGGTCCGCGTCGCGCAGATCGGCGCCGGTGAGGTCGGCGGCGATGAGGTAGGCACCGCGCAGGCTGGCGCCCCTGAGGTCTGCTCCCTGAAGGCGGGCGCCCATCAGGTCCGCGCCCCGGCGGTTCTTCTTCTTGCTCCCGCCCGTGGCCGCGCGCGCCAGTTCGCTGGTCCTCAGCAGGAGCACATTGACCTCCTGGCGGTGCGCACCGACGTCCAACGCCCCGAGTTCTTCCGGCGTTCGACGGGTGAGCGCCTCGGTCTTCTCCAGGGTGCGGCGCAGGTCGGCGTGGACCGGGCGGGCGGCCGGCAAGGTGAGGGCCTCGGTGAGATACCACAGCAGTTCGTGGAGCTGGCGGACGACCGGAAAGACGTCGAACATCCGACGGGCGTGCTCGCGCGACCCCGTACGCCAGTCCTGACCGCCGAAGGTGAGCTGCGAGACCTTCTGCCCGGCGCCGAAGCAGTCGTAGACCGTGCAGCCGGTGAAGCCCCGGGGCCGCAACTCGGCGTGGATGCCGCAGCGGTGGTCCCCGCGAAGGTTCGGGCAGGGCGTTCCGGCCTGCTTGTCGATCGCGAAGTCCGCCGAGGCGGCGAAGGGGAGGGCGACGCAGCACAGGCCGAAGCACCGCTCACAGTCCCCGCGCAGGCCGGACCGGTCCGACTGATCCGACTGATCCGACTGGTCGGTCGTATGGTCTCGCATCCGGCCAGCGTACTTACCCACCGGTCAGGTCCCGGAACCGCCCGTCCGCCTGCCCGGAAGGACGGGTCCGGGCCCCGTACCGCCGCTCGCTCGGAACAGCTACCGCACACCCCAGGCCAGACCCCGGACCCCAGTCCCAAGGCCCCAGGCCCCAGGCCCCAGGCCCCAGGCCCCAGAGGCCGGCCTCACACCTCGTCGCGGGTCAGCGCCAGCAGTCGGTCCAGGACTCGGGGGCCGCTCGCCCGGAGGCCGTCGTGCTCGAACTCGTCGGTGACCCAGGTGCGCAGACCGCGGATCGCGCGGGCCGTGGCCAGGGCGTGGGCGGTGTCCACGTACATGTCGTCGTGGTAGACGGCCGCCGCGACGGGCACCTCGTTGTCGGCGAGCCGGGCCGGATCGTACAGGGGCGTCCAGTCGGTGCGGGCGGCGAGCAGGTCGGCGGTCTCGCGCAGCGGGCGCAGCGCCGGGTCGCAGTCGAACATCCAGGGGTGGACGGATTCACCGGTGAACAGCAGGTGGCCGTCGCCCGCGAGGGTCTTGGCCGCGTCGAACTGCGGGAACTCGGCACGGACCCGTTCGGCCGCCCAGGCGGTGGGGCGCTTGTCCTGACCGTAGGTCGCCTCGTGGACCAGGGCGTAGAGCGGGTGGCTCGCGTACGACAGGAGGCCCTGGACCTCTTCCTGGAAGGCGTCGGACAGGGCCGTACCCTGCGGGGTGCGGACGAAGGCGTGTTCCAGGAGGTAGTGCAGACGGTGGCTGCCCTCGCCGCCGCCGAGGAGGATGCCGAGGGACTGGAAGGCTTCGGCGGTGAGGCGGTAGCCGCCCGGCAGGACCGGCTCGTGGTGCAGGACGTACTCGGCGATCTGCCGGGCGCGTTCGACGTCCTGCGGGTAGCGGGCGTAGTGCGCGGTGACCTTGCGCTCGATCCGAGGGTAGGCCGCCCGGTAGATGTCGTCGGCGTGGGCGTCGAGGGAGGGCAGGCCGCCGGTGATCACTGCGGCGCGCAGGCCCTCGGGGGCGGTGGAGAGGTAGTGCACCGCGCAGAAGCCGCCGAAGCTCTGGCCGAGGACGGTCCAGGGGGCACCGCCGGTCACGGACGGGCGGATCGCCTCGCAGTCGCGGACGATCGCGTCGGCGCGGAAGCGGGCGAGGTGGTCGGCCTGTGCGGCGGGGCCGCCGCGCAGCGGGAGTGTCTGCCGGTTGGCGGGGGTGGAGTGGCCGGTGCCGCGCTGGTCCAGGAGCAGAACGCGGAACTCCTTGAGCGCGCGGCCGAGCCAGGCCTGTTTGCCGACGAACCGGTTCGCGCCGAAGCCGGGGCCGCCCTGCAGGTAGACCAGCCACGGCAGGTCCTGGTGCGCCGTGTCGCTCGCGACGGCCTCACGGGCGAACAGCTCGATGCTCTCCCCCGCCGGGTCGTCGTGGTCGAGAGGCACGGTGAAGCGTCGGTCGGTGAGAACGACGCCGGGCTGACGGTAGCTGAGGCTCAACAGGACTCCCGGGACGGACGGATTGCGGGCCGCGTCCCAGTTCAGCACATGTTTCTTCGGCGACCGACCCCGGGATCATGAAATCGTGCTGAACCCCGGTTCAGCGTGCCGACAGGCTGGAGCGTCGTACCACCAGTTCGGGCCGCAGGACGACCCGCCGGTGCTCGTGCGCCCGCGGGGCGCTCTCCGCCTCGGTCTCCTCCAGGAGGAGCTCGGCGGCCAGGGCGCCCATGGTGACGGCGGGCTGGCGGACCGAGGTGAGCGGGACGGCCGCGGCGGCGGCGAACTCGATGTCGTCGTAGCCGACGATCGCGAGATCGTCGGGAACGCCGACGCCGGCCGCGTACATGGCCTGCAGGACGCCGAGGGCGAGCAGGTCGTTGGCGCAGAACACGGCGGTCGGCCGGTCGGCGAGCCCCAGCAGGCGGGCTCCCGCGTCCCGGCCGGCCGCCACGTCGAGCCGCTCGGTGGGCAGCTCACGCAACGCGTCGGGAGCGAGACCGGCCTCGGCGAGCGCGTTCAGGGCGCCCGTACGGCGGTCGTGGACCTGGTTGAGTCCGGGCGGGCCGCTGACGTACGCCAGGGAACGGTGTCCGGCATCCACGAGGTGGCGTACCGCGAGGGCGCCGCCCGCCACGTCGTCGACGGAGACCGAACACTCGGTGGTGCCCTCCGCGACCCGGTCGACGAGGACGAACGGGATGCCGTGGCGGCGGAACGCCTCGATGTTGCGGCCCGTCGCGTCGGCGGGTGTCAGCAGCACGCCCCGCACCCGTTGCTCGGCGAACAGTGAGAGGTAGTCGGCCTCCTCGGCCGGGTTCTGGTCGCTGTTGCACACCATCACCCCGAGTCCGGCCTCGCGCGCGGCCCGTTCGGCACCGCGCGCGACGTCGACGAAGAAGGGGTTGCCCATGTCGAGGACGAGCAGCCCCATGATCCGGCTGCGACCCGCGCGCAGCTGGCGCGCGGACTCGCTGCGGACGTAGCCGAGCCGGTCTATCGCCGACAGGACGCGCGCCCGGGTCTCGGTGGCGACCGTGTCCGGACGGTTGATGACGTTCGACACCGTGCCGACGGAGACTCCGGCAGCACGGGCGACGTCCTTGATACCCACCGACTGGGCCATCAGACAGAGACCTCCAGGAGGGCGAGGGGCGGCCGGAAAGTCTTCACAGTACCGTCCTGACCTCGCGCATCGGGCCCGGTCACGCGGGCAGTGCGAAGTCGACGACGCGGAGCGCCGAGGGTGTCGTACCGCTCGACTTCTCCTGGTACATGAACGACAGGACGTTGTCGGCCTTCACTCTCGTCTCGTCGATGACGACCTCGCCGAACGCGTTGAGATCGCTGCCGTCGTGAAGGAGCTTCCAGTCCGTGTGCCCGGAGGCCGCCGACGCCGCGGCGATCCGGCCGAACGGGAGGATCGCGTACGCGTTGTCGTACCTGTCCAGGACCAGCTTGGTGCGCTGGCTGGAGTTCAGCGGGACCGGGATCTCCGTCTTCTGCCAGGTTCCGGAAGCGCTGCGGCGGAGGTGGAAGGCGCGGCCGTTCGCGGTGCGGTCGGCCACGTAGTCCGTGGTGCATCGGCCGAAGCGGCCGGGGACGTAGCTGATGATCGCGTGCGGCCGGCCGGCCGAGTCGGTGGCCTGGCTCTCCTGGTTCATCAGGGAGTGGTCGGGGTTCAGCGCGTCGACGACGAGTCCGGCGTCGGTGACAGCCACCCGGTCGGAGCCACCGGTGGTGGCGACGACCGTACCCGCGGTGGTGCGCCAGGTCCGCCCGCGGTCGTCGGAGTGGACGTAACCGGTGTCGTGGTTGGTGATGCCGCCGGCGTCGCACATCACGGCGGCGTTCTGCTCACGCCAGGTGAAGAAGGCGTGCAGCCGGCCGTTGCCGTCGTAGTCGATGCCGTGCAGGTACATGCTACGGGCCGTGCTGGAGCCGTGCTCGCTGGTGTAGGTGCCGGTGGAGCCGGACCACTCCCCGAGCACGCTCCATCGGGAGCCGTCGTACTCGGCGAGCGCGTTGCGGCCGTCGCCGGAGCTGCCGACGCGGTAGCTGAGCTGGAGCCTGCCCTCGGGCGTGGCGATGAACTGGGGGTAGGTGAACCGGGAGGTGAGTGCCAGGCCGTCCAGGGTCGTCTGTACGGCGCCGAAGACCGACGCCGTCCAGGCGGTGGAGGCGGGGTGGTCGAGGAGACCCGCCACCGACTTGACGTAGAAGAAGCCGTCGCTGTGGGAGTCCATGTCGAGATGGAGCCGGCCGTCGGCCTCGGACACGCCCATGGAGATGACGTTGTGGGAGTCGTCGGCCTTCAGCTGGTGGGGAAGGGTGATCGTGGACCAGGTGGCGGCGCCGAGAGCCCGGCGGGCGACGACCGCGTCACGGGTGGCGGTGTACCAGGCCGCGTACTGGTGGCCCTTGTAGGTCAGCAGGCCGTTCTTCTGGAACGAGTTGTTGTTGACCAGGCCGTCGTAGGAGACGAAGAAGACCGCCCGGGCATCGAGCAGGGTGGTGCCCTTCCTGCTGACGGAGGGGCCTGGGGTGGCGGCCTGTGCGATGCCCTGCGAGGCCACGGTGGCCGTTATGGCCGTCGCGATGACGGTACGTCTCTTCATGAGCGGCTCCACTCGGGCGGGGCGTCAGGCGAGGTGGAAGACCTCGGTCAGGGGCTTCATCGCTTCGTCGGGTCGGGCGCCGTCCAGCGATTCGAAGAACGGCGCCATCTCCGTCTGCCAGCGGGCGTTGATCTCGGTGGCCTCCATACCGGCCTGGGCCGCGGCGAAGTCCTCGGTCTCCAGGTAGCCGACGAGCAGTCCGTCCTCGCGCAGGAAGAGCGAGTAGTTGTGCCAGCCGGTGGCCGAGAGCGCGTCGAGCATCTGAGGCCACACGGCGGCGTGCCGCTCGCGGTACTCGTCGAGGCGGTCCGCCCGGACCTTCAGCAGGAAGCACACACGCTGTGTCAACGCCCCTCCCGGGACTAGAAGTTGAACTGGTCGATGTTCTTCGCGTCGAACACGGTCGGCTTGCCGAGGCTGATCACGCCGTCCTTGCCGATGGTGTACTCGCCCATGTCGCCGGCCTTGAAGGTCTCGCCCTCCTTGCCGGTGATCTGACCCGACACCAGCGCGACGGCGGTGCGGGCGGCCAGCTCGCCGAGCTTCGCCGGGTTCCACAGCTCGAAGGCGTCGACGGTGCCGTTCTTGACGTACTTGCGCATGTCGTTCGGGGTGCCGAGGCCGCTCAGCTTGACCTTGCCCTTGTACTTGGAACCCGACAGGTACTGGGCGGCGGCCTTGATGCCGACCGTGGTCGGGGAGACGATCCCCTTCAGGTTCGGGTACTGCTGGAGCAGACCCTGGGTCTGCTGGAAGGACTGCTGGGCGTCGTCGTTGCCGTAGGCGACCTTGACGAGCTTGATGTCCTTGTACTTCGGGTCCTTGAGCTCGTCCTTCATGAAGTCGATCCAGGTGTTCTGGTTCGTCGCGGTCTGCGCGGCGGACAGGATCGCGATCTCGCCCTTGTAGCCGATCTGCTTCGCCAGCAGCTGCACCTCGGTCCGGCCCAGGTCCTCGGCGCTGGCCTGCGAGACGAAGGCGTTGCGGCAGCCGGGGTTGGTGTCGGAGTCGTAGGTGACGACCTTGATGTCGTTCTTCATGGCCTGCTTGAGGGCGGTGCACAGGGCGCCCGGGTCCTGCGCGGACACGGCTATCGCGTTGACCTGCTGCTGGGTGAGGGTGTTGACGTAGGACACCTGGCCCGCGGTGTCGGTGGCGCTGGTCGGGCCGACTTCCTTGTAACTGGACCCGAGTTCCTTCACGGCGGCCTCGCCGCCCTTGTCGGAGGTGGTGAAGTACGGGTTGTTGACCGCCTTGGGCAGGAATCCGACGGTCAGGCCCTTCTTGAGGGCCGCGTTCGGGTCGGCCTTTCCTCCGGAGGCGGCGGAGCCGGTGCTCTCGCTCTTCACGTCCTCCTTGGTGGTGCCGCCGCAGGCGGTGGCGGCCAGGGCGAGGGAGGTGACGGCGGCCAGGGCCGCACAGGTACGGCGGAGGGTCGACTTGCGCATGTCGGTGAGTCCTTTACGAGGGTGAGCTGAGGGACGAGGTCGGGGTCGAGGCGGCTCTGCGGCCCGCCCTCGCGACGGATATCTGCCGTGCGACCCGGGGGCCGAGCACGGAGACGACGAGCAGGACGCCGGTGACGACGATCTGCGACTGGGCGGATACGTTCAGGAGGCTCATCACGTTCTGCAGCGCGCCGAGCAGGAAGACTCCCGCGATGGCGCCGCCGAGCGTGCCCTTGCCTCCGTCGAAGTCGATACCGCCGAGCAACACGGCGGCCACGACGGACAGTTCGAGACCGGTGGCGTTGTCGTAGCGGGCGCTGGCGTAGTGCAGCGCCCAGAAGATGCCGGTGAGGGAGGCCATCAGACCGGTCACCGTGAACAGGATGAGCTTCTGCCGCCTGACCCGGATGCCGGAGAAGCGGGCGGCCTCCTCGTTGGCGCCGATCGCGAACAGCGCCCGCCCGAACGGGGTGGCGTGCAGCGCGACCACGGCGATCGCGAGCAGCACCAGGAAGGGCAGGAGGGCCTGCGGGACGAAGGTGTCCCCGATGCGTCCGGCCGCGAAGTCCAGGTACTGGGTGGGGAAGTCGGTCACGGCGTCGGAGCCGAGGATGATCTGGGCGATGCCCCGGTAGGCGGCGAGGGTGCCGATGGTGACGGCCAGGGACGGCAGCCCGAGGCGGGTCACCAGCAGGCCGTTGATCAGTCCGCAGACCACACCGAGCAGCAGACAGATCGGGATGATCACCTCGATCGTCATGCCCTCGTTCCACAGGGCACCCATCACCGCGCCGGACAGACCGGCGGTGGAGGCGACCGACAGGTCGATCTCGCCGGCGACCACGAGCAGCGTCATCGGCAGGGCGATCAGCGCGATGGGCAGGGTGTTGCCGATCAGGAACGACAGGTTCAGGGCGTTGCCGAAGCCGTCCACGGAGGAGAAGGACAGCAGGAGCAGGACGATCAGGAGGGCACCGACGACGGTATCCCAGCGGACTGCGCGGGTGAGCGATTCAGGCATCGCCGGCGTCTCCCTTCTTCGGGGCCTTCGCGGTGGTGGTCCTGGCCGCGGCCGTCTTCTTCTTGAGGGCCGCGGCCACCCGCAGCGCGACGATCCGGTCGACCGCGATGGCGAGGATGAGCAGGATGCCGTTGATGGCGAGCACCCACACCGAGCTGACGCCGAGGGCGGGCAGCACGCTGTTGATGGAGGTCAGCAGCAGCGCGCCGAGGGCGGCGCCGTAGACGCTGCCGGAGCCGCCGGTGAAGACCACCCCGCCGACCACGACGGCGCTGACGACGGTCAGTTCGTAGCCGTTGCCGGTGCCGGAGTCGACGTTGCCGAACCGGGCCAGGTACATCGCTCCGGCGAGTCCGGCGAGACCCCCGCAGAAGGTGTACGCGGCGAGGATCCGCTTGCGGACCGGGATGCCGGCCAGCCGGGCGGCCTCCGGGTTGGAGCCGAGCGCGTACAGCTCCCGCCCGCTGCCGAACTGCTTGAGGTAGTACGCCGTCGCCACCAGCACCACCAGGGCGATCATCGCCAGCCACGGCACCGCGGAGAGGCCGCCGGAGCCGAAGTCCACGAATCCGCCCGGCAGGTCGGCCGCCGTGATCTGCCGGGAGCCGACCCAGATGGAGTCGATGCCGCGGATGATGTAGAGCGTGCCGAGGGTGACCACCAGGGCGGGCACCTGGCCGAGACTGACGAGGAGCCCGTTCAGCAGGCCGAAGCCGATGCCGAGCAGGACCGACAGGGCCACGGCGACGACCGGGTTGCCGCCGCCCTGGAGGTAGACACCGGCGGCGAAGGCGCTGATGCCGAGGGTGGAGCCGACGGACAGGTCGACGTTGCGGGTGATGACGACCAGCGACTGGCCGGTGGCGACCAGCACCAGGATGGTCGCGTTCAGCAACAGGTCCTTGATGCCCTGCTCGGACAGGAACTCGCTGTTGCCGGCCTGGGTGACGGCGATCATCACCAGGAAGACGAGCAGGATGGCGAGTTCGCGCATCTTGAAGACACGGTCCACCAGCCGGGTGCCGCTGGACTTGGGCACCTCGACGACGGGCGTCTCGTTGGGGGTGAGCACCGTCATGCGGCGGCCCTCCCGGTGGCGGGCGGGGTCAAGAGGGCAGCCCTCTTCGTGGCTGTCATGCGGCGGCCCTCCCGGTGGCAGCGGCCATCACGGATTCCTCGGTGGCTTCGGAGCGCGGGATCTCGGCGGCGAGGCGTCCCTCGTGCATCACCAGCACGCGGTCGGCCATGCCGAGGATCTCGGGCAGGTCGGAGGAGATCATCAGTACGGCGACCCCGTCGGCGGCCAACTCGCTGAGCAGCCGGTGCACCTCGGCCTTGGTGCCGACATCGATGCCACGGGTGGGCTCGTCGACGATCAGTACCTTGGGGCCGGTGGCGAGCCACTTGGCCAGGACGACCTTCTGCTGGTTGCCGCCGGACAGCGTGGAGACGCTGTCGGCGATCCGGGCGTACTTGACCTGGAGCTTGACGGCCCAGTCGAGGGAGCGGCTGCGCTCGGCACCGCGGTCGACGAAACCGGCCTTCACGCTCGTGCGCAGACCCGTGAGGCCGATGTTGCGCTCGATGGACATGTCCATCACCAGGCCCTGCGCACGCCGGTCCTCGGGCACGAGGGCGAGCCCGGCGGCCATCGCGGTGGACGGAGCCCCGTTGGTGAGCCTGCGTCCCCGTACCTCGACCTCCCCGGCGTCCCAGCGGTCGATACCGAAGACGGCCCGGGCCACCTCCGTACGGCCCGCGCCCACCAGACCGGCGAGCCCGACGATCTCGCCGTGCCGCACCTCGAAGGAGACGTCGGTGAAGACGCCCTCCCTGGTCAACCGCCGCACGCTGAGGGCGACTTCACCCGGGCTGACGTCCTGCTTCGGGTACAGCTCGTCGAGGTCGCGTCCGACCATCCGGCGGACGAGATCGTCCTCGGTCATGTCCTCGATCGGTTCGCTGGCGATCCAGGCGCCGTCGCGCAGGGTCGTCACCCGCTGGCAGATCTGGAAGATCTCCTCCAGCCGGTGCGAGATGAACAGCACGGCGGCGCCCTGCTCACGCAGGGTACGGACGACTCCGAAGAGGCGTGCCACCTCGCTGCCGGTCAGGGCGGCGGTCGGCTCGTCCATGATCAGGACGCGCGCCTCGAAGGAGAGGGCCTTGGCGATCTCGACGATCTGCTGGTCGGCGATCGACAGGCCGCGCGCGGGACGGTCGGGGTCGAGTTCCACGCCCAGGCGCCGCATCAGAGCGAGCGTCGCGGTGTGCGTGGCCTTGTGGTCGATCCGGCCCAGGGTGCGACGGGGCTGTCGCCCCATGAAGATGTTCTCGGCGATCGACAGGTCGGGGAAGAGTGTGGGCTCCTGGTAGATCACGGCGATACCGGCGTCGCGTGCGTCGCCGGGGCCGTGGAAGAGGACGGGCTCGCCGTCGAGCAGCACCTGGCCGGCGTCCGGTCGGTGCACACCGGCGAGCGTCTTGATGAGGGTCGACTTGCCCGCGCCGTTCTCACCGGCGAGCGCGTGCACCTCACCGGGGAACAGTTCCAGGGACACGTCCCGCAGGGCACGTACCGCTCCGAAGGACTTGGACACGTCCTTGAGCGACAGCACCGGGGTCGGACCCGCTTCGGACGGGTAGGTCATGAGGGGCTCCTCGACGACGCCGGCGGAGACCGTCGCAACGTCGTGAAAGGTTTCAACTTGGTTGCCGGGACGTTAGGCGTGTCAGCCATGTCACGTCAATGGGGCCGCCCCGAAAACCTTTCGATACCCCAAGGTCACAGTAAGACAACGGCAAGCACGGTATGCCGTAGCCCTTGACACCCCTACGGGAGACCCATAGTTTCGCCGTTTGAATCGATTCATACAGTACGGCTGACAGAGGAGCCCCAAGTGACCGAGTTCGCTGCGGTGAAGGCCGCTCTCAAGACCCAGGCAGTCGAGACGCCGTCATGGGCGTACGGGAACTCGGGGACGCGCTTCAAGGTGTTCGCGCAAGCAGGTGTCCCGCGCGACCCCTGGGAGAAGCTGGCGGACGCGGCGAAAGTCCACGAGTTCACGGGCGTGGCGCCGACGGTCGCGCTGCACATTCCCTGGGACAAGGTCGACGGCTCCGACGGATACGCAGAGTTGGCGAAGTACGCCGAGGACCGCGGCGTGAAGCTGGGCGCGATCAACTCGAACACGTTCCAGGACGACGCCTACAAGCTGGGCAGCATCTGCAACGCGGACGCGGCGGTGCGGCGCAAGGCGGTCGATCACCTGCTGGAGTGCGTGGACATCATGGACGCCACCGGGTCGCGGGATCTCAAGCTGTGGTTCGCCGACGGGACGAACTACCCCGGGCAGGACGACATCCGCGAACGCCAGGACCGGCTCACCGAGGGCCTGGCCACGGTGTACGAGCGGCTGGGCGAGGACCAGCGGATGCTGCTGGAGTACAAGTTCTTCGAGCCCGCCTTCTACATGACCGATGTGCCGGACTGGGGCACCGCCTACGCCCACTGCCTCAAGCTCGGGCCGAAGGCACAGGTCGTGGTCGACACCGGCCACCATGCCCCGGGAACCAACATCGAGTTCATCGTCGCCACGCTGCTGCGGGAGGGCAAGCTCGGCGCGTTCGACTTCAACTCGCGGTTCTACGCGGACGACGACCTCATGGTCGGGTCCGCGGATCCCTTCCAGCTGTTCCGGATCATGTACGAGGTCGTGCGTGGCGGCGGGCTCTCCTCCGAGGTCGCGTTCATGCTCGACCAGTGCCACAACATCGAGGCGAAGATCCCCGCGATCATCCGATCGGTGATGAACGTCCAGGAGGCCACGGCGAAGGCGCTGCTCGTGGACCCGGAGGCGCTGGACGCGGCGCAGCGGTCGGGGGACGTGCTGGAGGCCAACGCGGTGATCATGGACGCGTACAACACGGATGTGCGTCCGCTGCTGGCGTCGCTCCGCGAGGAGATGGGACTCGATCCCGACCCGATCGCCGCGTACCGCCGCTCCGGGTGGGCCGAGAAGATCGTGGCGGAGCGGGTCGGTGGTCAGCAGGCGGGGTGGGGGGCGTAACCCCTCTTTCCGGCTCTGCCGGCTGTCCGGCTCTGCCGGCTGTCCGGCCCTGCCGCCTGTCCGGCTCTGCCGTCCGCGGGCTGCTCTCCGCGCGCCGCGGGACGTATCCGGCTGGTCGCGCCCGCGCGGCGGAGCCACACCTTGATACAGCCCGATGCACCTGAGACCCGACGCACCTGAGACCCGATGCCCCTGAGAAGGGGCGACTGTCCCCACCCCCGTTTCCCAAAGGACTGAAGAGACATGGCACCCCATCCCGAAGCCGCCGCCCTCCTCGCTCGTTCCCATCGACTCGGCTCCGATCCCCGTAACACCAACTACGCCGGCGGCAACACGTCGGCCAAGGGCACCGACACCGATCCTGTCACCGGCGGCGACGTCGAGCTGATGTGGGTGAAAGGGTCCGGTGGTGACCTCGGGACACTGACCGAGGGCGGGCTGGCCGCGTTGCGGCTGGACCGGATGCGGGCGCTCGTCGACGTGTATCCGGGGGTGGAGCGCGAGGACGAGATGGTCGCCGCCTTCGACTACTGCCTGCACGGCAAGGGCGGGGCCGCTCCCTCCATCGACACCGCGATGCACGGGCTCGTCGAGGCCGCGCACGTCGACCATCTGCACCCGGACTCGGGAATCGCGCTGGCGTGTGCGGCCGACGGGGAGAAGCTGACCGCCGAGTGTTTCGGCGACACTGTGGTGTGGGTGCCGTGGCGGCGGCCCGGTTTCCAGCTCGGGCTGGACATCGCGGCGGTGAAGGAGGCAAACCCGCAGGCGATCGGCTGCGTTCTCGGCGGGCACGGGATCACGGCGTGGGGTGACACGTCCGAGGAGTGCGAGCGCAACTCGCTGCACATCATCCGGACCGCGGAGGCGTTCCTCGCCGAGCGGGGCAGGCCGGAGCCGTTCGGTCCGGTGATCGAGGGGTACGAGGCGCTGCCCGAGGCCGAGCGGCGGGAGCGGGCGGCGGCGTTGGCGCCGTACGTGCGGGCCGTGGCCTGTGAGGACAAGCCGCAGGTCGGGCACTTCACCGACGCCGAGGTCGTGCTGGAGTTCCTGGCCCGCGCCGAGCATCCGCGGCTCGCCGCGCTCGGCACCTCCTGCCCGGACCACTTCCTGCGGACGAAGGTCCGGCCGCTGGTCCTCAACCTGCCGCCGACGGCTGAGCTGGACGAGACGATCGCGCGGCTGAAGGAGCTGCACGCCGAGTACCGCGAGGAGTACGCGGCCTACTACCAGCGGCACGCGGAGCCCGGCTCGCCCGCGATGCGCGGCGCCGACCCGGCGATCGTGCTGGTCCCGGGTGTCGGCATGTTCAGCTTCGGCAAGGACAAGCAGACCGCACGGGTGGCCGGCGAGTTCTACGTCAACGCGATCAACGTGATGCACGGGGCCGAGGCGGTCTCGACGTACGCGCCGATCGAGGAGTCGGAGAAGTTCCGTATCGAGTACTGGGCGCTGGAGGAGGCCAAGCTCCAGCGGATGCCGAAGCCGAAGCCGCTGGCGACCCGCGTCGCGCTGGTGACCGGCGCCGGCAGCGGGATCGGGAAGGCGATCGCGCAGCGGCTGGTCGCCGAGGGCGCGTGTGTGGTGATCGCGGACCTCAACGCGGAGAACGCCGGTGCCGTCGCCGAGGAGCTGGGCGGGCCCGACAAGGCGGTCGCGGTGACCGTCGACGTCACGTCCGAGGAGCAGATCGCCGAGGCGTTCAAGGCGGCGGCGCTCGCCTTCGGCGGGGTCGACCTGGTGGTCAACAACGCCGGAATCTCCATCTCCAAGCCGTTGCTGGAGACGTCGGCGAAGGACTGGGACCTCCAGCACGACATCATGGCCCGCGGTTCCTTCCTGGTCTCGCGTGAGGCGGCCCGGGTGATGATCGCGCAGGCACTGGGCGGCGACATCGTCTACATCGCCTCGAAGAACGCCGTGTTCGCCGGACCCAACAACATCGCCTACTCCGCCACCAAGGCCGACCAGGCCCACCAGGTGCGACTGCTGGCGGCCGAGCTGGGTGAGCACGGCGTCCGCGTGAACGGGGTCAACCCGGACGGGGTCGTGCGCGGCTCCGGGATCTTCGCGGGCGGCTGGGGCGCGCAGCGGGCGGCCGTGTACGGGGTGCCGGAGGAGAAGCTGGGCGAGTTCTACGCCCAGCGGACCATCCTGAAGCGGGAGGTGCTGCCGGAGCACGTGGCGAACGCCGTGTTCGCCCTGACCGGCGGGGAGCTGAGCCACACCACCGGGCTGCACGTCCCGGTCGACGCCGGCGTCGCGGCCGCCTTCCTGCGATGAGCGGGACCGTGAAGAGGTACGCCGCGGTCGACCTCGGCGCGTCCAGCGGACGTGTCATGGTCGGCCGCGTCGGCCCCGACAGCCTGGAGCTGTCCGAGGCGCACCGCTTCCCCAACCGGCCGGTCCGGGTGCCGGAGGGGCTGCGCTGGGACATCCTCGGGCTGTACGGGGGTGTCCTGGACGGGCTGCGGGCGGCCGGCCAGGTCGACTCCGTCGGCATCGACAGCTGGGCCGTGGACTACGGCCTGCTCGACGCCGACGGGGCCCTGCTCGGCAACCCGGTGCACTACCGGGACGCGCGGACCGAGGGGATCGCGGAGAAGGTCTGGGCGAGTGTGCCGGCACCCGAGCTGTACGCGGCGACCGGGTTGCAGTACGCACCGTTCAACACCCTCTATCAGCTGGTCGCGGCCCGATCGTCCGACCAACTGGCCCACGCCAGAAGGCTGTTGCTCATTCCCGACCTGCTCGCCTACTGGCTCACGGGCGAGCAGGGCACCGAGCTGACCAACGCGTCGACCACCCAGCTGATCGATCCCCGGACGCGGGCGTGGTCGTCCGACCTCGCGTCCCGGCTGGGTGTCGACCTGGGCCTGTTCGCGCCGCTGCGGCAGCCCGGCGATCCGGCCGGGGTGCTGCGGCCGGACGTGCTGGAGGCGGTCGGGCTGGCCGGCCCGGTGCCGGTGACGGCGGTCGGGTCGCACGACACCGCCTCGGCGGTGGCGGCCGTTCCGGCGGGCGGCGAGCGGTTCGCGTACATCTGCACCGGCACCTGGTCGCTGGCGGGGCTGGAGCTGAACGCTCCGGTACTCACGGAGGAGAGCCGACTGGCCAACTTCACCAACGAGTTGGGGCTCGACGGCACGGTCCGCCATCTGCGCAACATCATGGGTCTGTGGCTGCTCCAGGAGTGCGTACGGGACTGGGGCGAGCCCGATCTGGGCACGCTGCTCCGCGACGCGGCCAAGGTGCCGGCGCTGCGGTCGGTGGTGGACGCGGGGGACGCCGGGTTCCTGGCGCCGGGCCGGATGCCCGAGCGGATCGCCGAGGCGTGCCGTGCCTCGGGACAGCCGGTGCCCGAGTCGCCCGCCGAGATCACGCGCTGCATCCTCGACTCGCTCGCCCTGGCCCACCGCCGGGCGGTGCGGGACGCGCAACGGCTGGCCGACCATCCGGTGGACGTCGTGCACATCGTCGGCGGCGGCACCCGCAACGCGCTGCTGTGCCAGCTGACCGCCGACGCCTGCGGGCTGCCGGTCGTCGCGGGCCCGACGGAGGCCGCTGCCCTGGGCAACGTCCTGGTGCAGGCCCGGGCCCACGGGCTGGTGGGCGACCTGGCGGGGATGCGTGAGCTGCTCGTGCGTACCCAGCCGCTGACGCGGTACGAACCGCAGGGCGACCCGGCTCGATGGCGCGAGGCCCAGGCCCGGCTCGCCGTGGGGTGAGGGGGGCTCCCCCGGACCGCGGGCCCGGGTCTACGATCAACTCATCCGATGACCGACCACAAGGAGCCGCGATGCGTGTCGCCCTGTTCCTGACCTGTGTCAACGACACGCTCTATCCGGACACCGGGCGCGCCGTGGTGAAACTGCTGACCAGGCTGGGCGTCGAGGTCGACTTCCCGATGGCCCAGACCTGCTGCGGACAGGCGCACTACAACACCGGGTACCGGCATGAGGCGGAGCCACTGGCCCGGCATTTCTCCGATGTATTCGGGGGGTACGAGGCGATCGTGACCCCGTCCGGGTCCTGCGGGGCGATGGTGCGGGAGCTGTATCCGCGGATGGGTGAGCGGGCCCGGGCCGAGGGCCGCGGGGACAGCCTCGCGGCCACCCTCGCGCCGGTCGTGCCGAAGACGTACGAGCTCACGGAGTTCCTGGTGGACGTGCTGGGGGTGACGGACGTCGGGGCGTACTACCCGCACACGGTGACCTACCACCCGACCTGCCACGGGCTGCGCGGTCTGGGGCTGGGCGACCGGCCCCGCCGGCTGCTCCAGGCCGTCAAGGGGCTGGAGCTGGCCGAGTTGCCGGGCGCCGACGAGTGCTGCGGCTTCGGCGGCACGTTCGCGCTGAAGAACTCCGATGTCTCGGCGGCGATGGGCGCGGACAAGGTGCGCAACGCCGAGTCGACCGGCGCGGAGGTGCTGTGCGCGGCCGACAACTCCTGTCTGATGCACATCGGGGGGACCATGACCCGGCTGAGGTCCGGCATGCGGCCGGTGCACATCGCGGAGATCCTGGCGAGCACGGAGGAGGAACCGGCGGTATGAGCGGGACGTTCGTAGGGATGCCGGCCTTTCCGGAGGCCGCGCGCGAAGCGGTCGACAACCAGACCCTGCGCGGCAATCTGCGCCATGCCACGCACACCATCCGCGCCAAGCGGGCGAAGGCCGTGGCCGAGGTGTCCGACTGGGCGCAGCTGCGGGAAGCCGGCAAGCAGATCAAGGACCACACTCTCCGCCACCTCGACCGGTATCTGGTCCAGGTGGAGGAGTCGGTCACGGCCGCGGGCGGCATCGTCCACTGGGCCGCCGACGCCGAGGAGGCCAACCGGATCGTCGCCGACCTCGTCAAGGAGACAGGCGAGCCGGAGGTCGTCAAGGTCAAGTCGATGGCCACGCAGGAGATCGGGCTCAACGAGGCCCTGGAGGCCGAGGGCATCCGCGCCTACGAGACCGATCTCGCCGAACTGATCGTGCAGTTGGGCAAGGACCGGCCCTCGCACATTCTCGTCCCCGCCATCCATCGCAACCGGGGCGAGATCCGGGACATCTTCACGCACGAGATGAGCGAGTGGGGGCGTCCGGCGCCCGAAGGCCTCACCGACACCCCGGCCGAACTCGCCGACGCGGCCCGGCTGCACCTGCGGGAGAAGTTCCTGCGCGCCAAGGTCGGCATCTCCGGCGCCAACTTCATGGTCGCCGAGACCGGCACGATGGTGGTCGTGGAGTCCGAGGGCAACGGGCGGATGTGCCTGACTCTGCCGGAGACGCTGATCTCGGTCGTCGGCATCGAGAAGATCGTGCCGACCTGGCGGGATCTGGAGGTGTTCCTGCAGACCCTCCCCCGCTCCTCGACGGCCGAGCGCATGAACCCGTACACGTCGATGTGGACCGGCACCACCGACGCGGACGGGCCGCGGACCTTCCACCTGATCCTGCTCGACAACGGCCGCACCGACACCCTCGCCGACGAGGTCGGCCGCCAGGCCCTGCGCTGCATCCGCTGCTCGGCGTGTCTCAACGTCTGCCCGGTGTACGAGCGGGCGGGCGGGCACGCGTACGGCTCGGTCTACCCTGGCCCGATCGGCGCCATCCTCAGTCCCCAGCTCCGGGGCACGGCCAGCGCGATCGACGCGTCCCTGCCGTACGCCTCGTCGCTGTGCGGGGCCTGCTACGAGGTGTGTCCGGTCGCCATCGACATCCCCGAGGTGCTGGTGCATCTGCGGGAGCGGGTGGTGGAGGGCGGCCCGGTGACACGGGACGGCAACAAGGTGGTGCTGAAACCCGCGAAGGGGCATGCCGCCGAGCGGGCGGCGATGCGTGCGGCCCGCTGGGCGTTCTCCCGCCCGGGGGCGCTGCGGACCGGCCAGCGGCTCGCCTCGCGCACCCGCCGCTTCCATCCGCGCACGCTGCCCGGTCCGGGCGGTGCGTGGAGCGACACGCGGGATCTGCCGCCGGTGCCGGCGGAGCCGTTCCGCGACTGGTGGCAGCGGACGCGGGGCGGCAACGACGACAAGGGGACCGCGAAGTGAGCAGCAGGGAACGGATCCTGGGCCGGGTGCGGCGCGCGCTCGTGGACGTGCCCGAGGACGACACGCCGTACGAGCAGGCGGTTCCCCGGGACTATCTGCGTGAGCACGGCGACCTGGGTGTCGAGCGGACGGTGGATCTGCTGGCCGAGAACCTGGCGGACTACCGGGCGATCGTGCACCGCTGCACCGCCGCTGACCTGGCGGCGACGATCGCCGGGATGCTGGCCGCCAGGGGCTCGAAGACCGTGGTCGTGCCGACCGGACTGGATCCGGAGTGGCTGGCGCAGGCGGAGGCCGACCTGATCCCCGACCGGGCAACGAGCACCCCGTACGAACTGGACCGGATCGACAGCGTGGTGACCGCGTGCGCGGTGGCGATCGCCGAGACCGGCACGATCGTCCTGGACGGCGGCCCCGACCAGGGCCGGCGCCGCATCACGCTCGTCCCCGACCACCACATCTGTGTCGTACGGGTTCCCGAGCAGGTGGTGTCGTCGGTGCCGCAGGCCATGCCACGGCTGGTTCCGTCCCGCCCGCTGACCTGGATCTCCGGCCCGTCCGCCACCAGTGACATCGAGCTGGACCGGGTGGAGGGCGTGCACGGGCCGCGCACCCTGGAGGTGGTGCTGGTGAGCTCCCCGACGAGCGCGGAGGTCACCCCCTGACGGGCGCTGGGTGTAGCTGAGTGGTGTCGCTGAGTACACCCCCGGATACGGGTTCTGCGCCCCATGTGCCCCGTCCGTCGTCTCCGTAGCTTCTTCGGTGAGGCACACGGCGTGCCGGACGGAGAGTGGTGACGATGTTTGGCACAGGCTCACGGCGTACGCCCGACCCGGGCCCCGCCCCCGAGGCGCTGCGGCTGGTCAAGGTCAGCAGGATCTACGGCACGGACGACAGTGCCGTGACCGCGTTGGACGGTGTCACGCTCACCCTCGGACGTGGCACGTTCACCGCGGTGATGGGGCCGTCGGGCTCCGGCAAGTCCACGCTGCTGCAGTGCGCGGCCGGGCTCGACCGGCCCGACAGCGGGATCGTGCGGGTGGACGGCACCGAGCTGACCGGCGGCAGCGAGGCCGAGCTGACGAGGTTCCGACGCGGGCGGATCGGGTTCGTGTTCCAGCAGTACAACCTGCTGGACACGCTGACCGTCGCGCAGAACACGGTGCTGCCGCTCAAGCTCGCCGGGCAGCGCGTGGACCGCGGGCGGACCCGGGAGGTCCTGACGTCCGTCGGGCTCGGAGACCGGCTGGGCCACCGGCCCGACCAGCTCTCCGGCGGCCAACGGCAGCGGGTGGCGATCGCCCGGGCGCTGGTCACCGAGCCCCGGGTGATCTTCGCGGACGAGCCGACCGGTGCGCTGGACACGCGCAGCGCTCGCGGTGTGCTGCGGTTGCTCCAGGACGCGGTGAAGGTACACGGACGGACCGTGGTGATGGTGACGCACGACCCGTTCGCCGCCTCCTTCGCCGACGCCGTGCTGTTCCTCGCCGACGGCCGGCTGGCGGGGCGGATGGACGGCCCGACGCCGGACGCGGTGGCCGAACGGCTGGCGCACCTGGGCGACGACATGACGACGGGGGTGTGAGCGATGTTCCTGCTGGCCATGCGGTCGATACGGCGACGGCCCGGACGGTTCCTCGCGACCCTGCTGGCCGCCTTCCTGGGCGCGACGATCATCATGACGTTCAACTCCCTGTACGACACGGCCGGACAGAGCGGTGTCGACTCGGTGAGCGCCGACACGCTGACGACGTCGGCGAGCGTGGTGGGCGGGTACGGCACCCTGCTGGTGTTCTTCGCGGTCGCCTCGACCCTGACGGTCAACGTCCGTCAGCGGGCGGCCGAGTTGGAGCTGCTGCGCTGCTCGGGGGCGACCCCGGGGCAGATCCGGCGGATGGTGGTGGGTGAGGCGGTGGCGGTGGCCCTGGTGGGCGCCGTGCTGGCGATCGGCCCGGCGATGCTGGGCGGGCGGGCACTGTTGGAGATGTTCCAGGACAGCGGTCAGGTCGCGCGGTCCGTCGATCACTCCTTCGGTACGGTCGCGCTGGTGTCGGGGGTCGACGTCACGCTGCTCGCCGCGGCGGGCGCCGCGTTCCTCGCCGTACGGCGGGCGACACGCGGGCAGCGGCCGGCATCGGGCGGGCAGCGGCGGCGGGGCAGGACACGGTCGGTCCTCGCGTACGCGGCACTGCTGGCCGGCGCCCTGGGAGCCCTTTCCACCTTCGCCTTCTCGGCGACCGATGAGGCACTGATGGCGACACCGGCGTACGGGGCGATTCTGCTGTCGGTGGGCTGCGCCCTGCTCGCGCCGCGGCTGCTGAAGGGCGTGCTGGACCGGCTGCCGCTGACCGGCGCGAGCGGCTGGCTGGCGGTGCGCAATCTACGCCGCCGGGCGGACCACCTCGCCGGGATCCTGATGTCGCTGATCCTGTTCACGGCGGTCGCCACGGCCACGTTGTACATGCAGGCCGTGGAGAGCGACGCGGTCGAGGCCTCGGGGCTGACCAGGTCGGTCGAGGCCAAGAACCTGGCGACGCTGAATGTGACGGTCGTCGGGATCATCGTGGTGTTCGTCTGCGTGATGCTGGTCAACTCGCTGTACGCGGCGACCACGTACCGCGGCCGGGAGTTCGGGCAACAGCGCCTCGCGGGGGCGACTCCCGGGCAGGTACTGGGCACGGTGGGCGCCGAGGCGCTGGCCCTGACGGTCATCGGGCTGTTCTTCGGCACGGTGGCCGCGCTGGCCGGGATCATCCCGTTCACCGTCGTCCGCACCGACTCGGTCCTGCCCGACCAGGGCCTGGGCATCTGGCTGGCGGTGGCGTCGATCGCGGCGGCGGCGACGCTGGGGACGAGCCTGGCCACGGCCCGGCGAGTGCTGCGTACGCCGGCTGTGGAGGCGGTGTCGGTGGCCGCGTGACCACGCCGGAGGGAGGGCGGCCGGTTCGACGGCCGCCCTTTCCGCACGTCGACGACCGCCCTTTCCGCACGTCGACGACCGCCCTTTCCGCACGTCGACGACCGCCCTTTCCGCACGTAGCGGTTACGTCACCCGGCCGCGTCGTGACAGATGCGCGGGACGCGTGCTGCTGATCTGGCCAGGGTGTCGGACGGCGGGGAGAAACAGCCTTCGGCTATGCGGCCAACTGCGGGTACAGCACCGCGAGATCGGCGGCCAGCCCCGCCTTCACCTGCCGGGACAGGTCGTCGGCCAGTACCTCGAAGGCGTCGGCCTCGATGCCGTCGAGGGCCTGGGCCGCAACGCTCTCCGGGGTGCTCTTCGGTGCGTCGACCTCCGCGGTCATGTCCGTGTCGACGTATCCGACGTGCAGGCCGGTGACCTCGATACCGCGCGGCTTCAGGTCCAGGCGCAGGGAGTTGGTCTGCGACCACAGGGCGGCCTTGGAGGCGCTGTAGGAGCCGGCGAGGCCCAGCCAGGAGAGCACCGAGTGGACGTTCAGGATGTGACCGCCGCCGTTGCGCTCGATCACGGGGACGAAGGCGCGGGTGACGAGCAGGGGGCCGTAGAAGTTGGTCTCGAACTCGCGGCGCACGTCCTCGACGGGTGAGTCCAGGAAGTTGGCCTTCACGGACCTGCCGGCGTTGTTGATCAGCAGGGTGACGTCCTGTGCCTGCTCGGCGGCGGCCGCGACGGACGCGGGGTCGCTCACCTCAAGGGCCAGCGGCACCGCGTCCGGGTGCGGGACAGTCTTCGGGTCCCGGGCGGTGGCGTACACCTTCTTCGCGCCGCGCTCGTACAGGGCGGCGACCAGCGCCCGGCCGATGCCGCGGCTGCCGCCGGTGACCAGGGCGACGGAACCTTCGATGGTGGTCATGGGAGTCTCCAGAGGCTTGAAACCGATCGGTTATGTGTCTCGAACACAGTAAACCGATCGGTTTCCAATCGGCAAGTACGACAACCGGCGGACTCCTCCCGCAGGATCGGGGCATGTCCCCGGCCTCCCTCATGGCCCGCCCATGGACGACCGAACCGGAACCGCCGTAGTCCGCTTCTCGCCGCTTCGGGACCCTGGCTCCTGGACGGGCACGACAGGAACATCGCCGGGCGCGAAATACTCAACACGGGATGCGCGGGCCGGGCAGGGTTCGGGCCCGTCCGGCGGCTGATCCACGCCGGTGCTGTCGGCTCGCTCCACAGCGTCGATCGGCATCTTTCAGCCGATCACCGCGGCGGTCTCCGAGAGCCTGTCGCAGCCCGTCAGTCACTGCGGCCAACGGTTATAGTCATGGCAGGGAACGTTCCCGGAACACATCGGTGCAGCAGCATGGCGAGGAGTTGGAACGGATGGCGAGGGCCCGTGGCAAGGCTCCTACGATTGTGGACATCGCCGCGGAGGCAGGCGTCTCCAAGTCCGCCGTGTCACGTGCTCTGTCGGGTCAGGGTGAAGTCAGCGCGGAAACGCGGGAGCGGATCGAGCGGGCGGCGCGAGACCTTGGGTATGTGGCCAATGCCATGGCACGGGGACTTGTCAGCTCGCGGACCAAAACGGTCGGCGTCCTGCTCCGGGACGTGACGCGGCCGTTCTATGCCTGGCTGCAGGTTGCGATGCAGCGTGCGGCCGAGCGCCGCGGCTATCAGATCGTCACCGTCACGAGCGCGGGCGACCTGGAGGTCGCCGACGCGTTGCAGTCGCTGAAGAATCTCGTTTCCCTGCAGGTGGACGGTCTGGTCGTGTCCTCTGCCCGGCTGCCCTCGGACAAGATCGTCCCCTTCATCGACCGCGTCCCCATCGTGGTGGCGGGGCGGCGCGAGACAAGTCGGGGCATCACCAGCGTGTTCTGCGATGACGCTGACGGCGGCAACGTGCTGGCGGATCATCTGCTGCAGCTCGGACACCGGCGCATCGCGGTCGTTCTGGTGGAACAGTCGTATTCCTTGAGCCAGTACGCCCGGGGCATGGCGATGATCGACCGCATCCGGGCGGCGGGACGAACGCCCCTGGTATGGGAGGTCCCCTCGGACAAGGAAACGGCCCGAGTGATCGCCTCCGAGATCGACGGTGCCGAAGCGACGGCCATCATGTGTCCCACCGACGCGGCAGCGGTCGACGTCCTGGAGCTTCTGCGGCAGCGGGGTGAGTCCGCCCCCGAAGACTTCGCCGTGACCGGCTACGACGGATTCGGCCCCCTGGCCACTCCCTATCTGGGTCTCACCACATTTCGTCAGCCGGTGGAGGAGATCGGCAGGACCTCGATCGATCTCCTGCTCGACCGAGTCGAGGGAAAGACGGATCAGGACCGGCTGGTCGAGCTCAGAGGCACCCTCGTCGCGGGCAGGACGGCGGCGAAGGTCGTCGAGACGTCCTGATCGGCCGAGCCAGTCGTCAACGAGCCGTGTCATCGTGAAAAACTGCACGTCAGGGCGGCTGGTGTGCTCAGACGCCGGAAGCTCGGCCCAGTCCGGGGGCGGTAGTCCATCGACAAGATCATCGGTCAGCGGCGACTTCCCCGGTTCGTCAGCACCAGCAAGGCCCGCACCAGCGCGGTCGGCGGGGCGGTTCACCGGCGGCCCTGCCCCGTGCCCGCGACGGGGCCGAGGCCCGGGTGGTGGTCAGCTCCGCAACAGCCGGATACCCGACACCCACGCGCACAGAGTGGTCGGTGACCACTCACCGTGGTGCTTCGCGCCCGACCTGACACCCGGGGTTGTGCCGTCCGCCGTGGGTTCCAACTGCCACAGCAGGGAGCCCGGTTCAGTGGGGAGCACCTCGGCTCCGATACCGGTCAGGACGTGTCCGGACGCGGGGAGCGGCAGGGCGCAGGAGGGATGCGGTACCGGGCCGCCCTCGTTCTCCGTGAAGTCCGTCCAGGCATCGACGATGTACTCGGCTCCCTCGATCACGAAGGAGGACTTCAGGCAGACTCCGAAGGCGTCGATGGTGCAGGGGCTGGAGACCTGGTGGTCCTTGGAGCGAACGGTCCAGGCATCGCCCGCCCGGGGAAAGGACGCGGTGGCCAGGTTGCCCTCGGCGTTACCGCCCCGGGGATCCTGCCAGTTGACCCGGAAACCCCCGCCGATCAGGGTGTGGCCATCCGGGACCCGGGCGGAGACGAAGGGGTGCGCGGCGTACCGGCTCCGGGTCCGGACGACGGTCAGCAGTTCCCCGGCCAGCCGCTCACGGCTGACTCCGTCGATCTTCATCCCGATGGCGAAGGCGGTCAGCCGGTGCGGCTGGGGGAGGTTGTGGTCCTTTGAGGATGCCAGCCAGGCAGAGCCGTCGTCCGCCGGGTACGAGGCCGTGAGCAGCGCGCCGTGCGGTGAATCGACGGCGGTCGCGCCGCCGCCGATCGCCACCATGTCGCTGTCGACGTTGGCGCGGAGATCGGTGAAATGCTGCTGGTCGTGGCCGGCCCGGTACCGGAAGGCCGCGGTGGTGATCAGCCCGGAGGCGTCGCGACGGCGGAACAGCTCGATGTCCTGCCGGGACTTGGCTGACGGGAGCAGGGTCTTCCTGAGGGGTCGGAGGGGGGACGCGAGGCTCGGCCCGAACGGGTAGCGGGTGGACGCCAGGTCCGGCCCGAGGTCGGCCAGGGCACGGACGGGGTTGAGCCCGGCGACGAGCGCGCCGGTCGGCGGCCGGAGGTCGATGAGGTGGCGGACCGCCTCCAGATCCGGGGGCGTACCGTAACTCTTGGCGGCGAACCGGCGGGCCCGCTCGGGGGAGCGGTCGGTGAGGCAGCGGAGAAGGGACGGGGCGCCCCCCGGGGCGGACTCGTCCGTCACCCGCCAAGCGTCGTCGCCCTTCTCCCGCCAGAAGGCGGCGGCCATCAGCTGCGGGTCCTCCAGGCAGTCGCACCGGGCGTCGCCCAGTATCGGCCACAGAACCTTGGGGACGTCGTCCAGAACCCTCAGCCGCCCCTGCCCCGGGTCTTGGTGCCAATGCAGCAGCGCCCCGGCCTCGGAGAAGCCGACGCGCAACCATCGGCCGTCCCGGTGCAGCAGCTGAGCTGTCTGCGGCCCGGTCTCCGGGGCGGCGAAGGTGCAGCGCCGGCGGGCAGCGTCCGGTTCAAGGATCGCGTGCAGCACAGCCAGCGAGCGGCAATGGTCACGGAGCGCAGCGGTGCCCGGCATCCGCCGGGCGACCTCGTGGAGGTTCATGACGCCATTCAAGCGCCCGGCACCGACAACGGGGTTTGCCCGTATGGGTTTCGTCAACCTCGTCGACGCCGGCTTCATGGTCGACCCCGGCCAGGACGGCCGCGGCTACGGCCGGGCCCTCGCCGAGGGCGGTGACCGGGAGAGTGCCCGCATCGACCCCGCGGGGCGGGTTGCGGGGCGTGGAAGGTGTCATCACGGTCGGGCCTCCGTCTTTGGTGCGGCAAGCAGACGGGGACAGGCAGCAGGGACCCGATCAGCACCCACTCCGCGGCCCCAGTGGGCGGTGTGCATCGTGGAGAACGTCAATGGACAGTCGCCGGTTGTCAATGGTCAGTCGCCGGTTGTCAGTCGTCGGCTTCGGCCGGCCACCACCGGCTGGACGTCACCTTGGGATCCAGACCGATCCGATGGACAGCGATCTCCAGGCCGGCCGTGGCACCGGCGTGGTGCGCTGACACGCCGGCCAGCACCGTCGTCCGCGTACTCTTCCCGGAACGGATGTCGAGCGACCGCAGGGTGTACTCCGGGCGATCGACCGCCTGCAGAACCAGCGCCCTGACCCTCGGCTCACTCTTGTCCGACGTGACGACCTCAAGCAGGTAGTCGGTCGGGGCGCCGCCCTCCTCGGCCTGCGCCGACGGAGAACCGCCGTGCCGTCGGCGCCCGTTGACGAACCTTCCCAGCGGCCGCAGGAGCGTGTTGGTCGCGATGATCGCCAGGCAGCCGATGAGCGCCATGATGTCCATGCCTGCCCCGGCGAGGGAACCGATCGCGGCGGCGCACCAGAGGGTTGCGGCCGTGGTCAGTCCTCTGATGTCGAACCCGTCTCGCAGAATCACCCCGGCCTCCAGGAAACCGATCCCGGACACGACCTGGGCCGCCACGCGCGTGGGGTCGGCGCCGGGGTTCTGACCGAGCCCGACGGCTCCCATGATGACGAAGAGACAGGCGCCGACGGAGACCAGGGCGTTGGTGCGGATGCCGGCGGTCCGCAGACGCCACTGGCGTTCGAGACCTATCGCCGCACCCAGCGCGATCGCGACGAAGATCCTGAACGAGAGCCCGAGGAGAGTGCCGGGGTCTGTCACGAGGTGACCCTTTCATGGTGCCTTCACTGGGCCTCCCAGCGCACCAACAGGCCGGGAACGTTCCCGGTGCCGCACGCTACGTCGATCACCCCATTTGAGCAAGACGTCCTGTCGCAGAATCGGACTCTTCTGGCAACCTGCTGTTCTTCCGCGCGATGCTTGATCCATCTCTTCCGCCTCTGATACTTTCCAGTCATTGCCAGTCCGGGAACGTTCCCGTAACGTGGTGGACATGGAGAGCGGCGGGCAAAGGAGGAGATATGCATTCAACCGATTCGTCGCGTCCGACGGTCAGATGGGGCAGGGCCGGCATCGGCCCATGGCTGGTGGTACCAGGGCTCGCTCTCCTGGTGGTGTTCGTCTTCAGACCGCTGGTACGAACCCTGCAGCTCAGTACCTACGCCAGCGACCTCATCGGGAATCCGACCCGGTTCGTGGGCCTGGACAACTATGTGTCCCTGCTGACGGACTCCGATTTCCTCCACACGGTCACGATCTCGATCGTCATTGCCCTGCTGGGTATGGTCCTGGCCACGGTCGGCGCACTGTGCGCGGCGCTTCTGCTGCGTCGGCGGCTCATGGGCGCCGGGTTCTTCAACGTGATCTTTTCTCTTCCGTTCGCGTATTCCGCGGCTTCGGCCTCCGCTGTGTTCGCGGGCCTGTTCGCCCCCTCGGTCGGAGTGCTGAACATCATTCTCGCTAATTTCGGATCGGTGGGCCCGCATTGGCTGTCCGACCCGTTCACCGCCGTCTGGGCGATTGCCATCGCGACCGCCTGGTATGAGTTCGGATTCGCCTTTCTGGTGCTCACCGCGGCCGTTCGGGACGTTCCTCCGGAAATCATCGAAGCAGCCCAGCTGGACGGTGCCGGCGGCTTCCGTCTCGCGGCTCGCATTCTCGTGCCGATCATGCGGCCGAGCATCTTGTTCCTGGTGGTGACGCAGACCATCACGGGGCTTCAGTCCTTCGCCCAAATCCAGGTTCTGACCAGGGGCGGGCCCGCCGGCGCGACAACCACCCTCGTGTACCGCCTCTACCAGTTGGCCTTCGGGAACGGAACACCGGACTTCGGCCGCGCATCAGTCATCGCGATCATTCTCATCCTCATTGTCACTGCGATCACGGCGCTTCAGTTCCGACTGTTCGGACGGGAGAAGACAGCGTGATCTCGATAGACATCAGGCCGACCCCGACGCATACGGGTGCGGGCACGCCGACGCGCCCCCGCCATGGCCTGCGCATCCGGTCCCGCAAGGTCCTGCGGATTCCGAGCATCGGGACGATCATCAGATTCCTTGCCGTCCTGGTCCTCGCGGCCGTCGTCTTCCTTCCCGTCTACGTCTCCTTCGTGAGTGCCTTCACCCCGAACGGAGAAATGGCACGCAGTGGGATCGTCCCGAATCCCGCCCATGTGACGCTTCGCAACTTCCACGAAGCGACGACCGCCATCCCGTTGCTGCGCGAATACCTCGTCAGCGTCGGCGTCGTCACGCTGCAGACAGTGGGACAGCTTCTGACCGGTGCGCTGGCCGCGTATGCCCTGGTCTTCCCCCGCTGGCGCGGCCGCCGGCTCGCCTTCGGGCTGGTCCTTGTCACGTTGGCGATCCCCGGCGAGAGCATCGTCATCCCCAACTACGAGCTCGTCAGCTCCATCGGTCTGCGCGACACCGTCCTCGGAGTCGTGATCCCGTACCTGGCCGCGGGATACCCGATCTTCCTGCTCCGGCAGGCCTTCGCGGCTGTCCCCTTCGAAATCTGGGAAGCGGCCAGGCTGGACGGCGCCGGCGACCTGCGGGCACTGTTCACGATCATCATGCCGACCTGCAGGCCCCAGGTCACCAACGCCATCATCTGGAGCGCCCTGGCCGCCTGGAACGGCTTCTTCTGGCCCTTGTTGATCACCGACACGGCCGCCGCCCGGACCATCCAGGTGGGAATCTCCCAGCTCGCCGCCTCGGAAGCGGGCAGCCCGTCCGTGATCTTCGCCGGGGCCGTCCTGGTGGTCGTCCCGACCATGCTCCTCGTCATCTTCGCGCAACGCTTCCTCATCAACGGTCTGAGCCGCGGAGTCCTCCGCTAGGCCGTTTCCTCTGCTCCCCCAGGCCGTTTCCCCTGCTCCACCCACATCGATCCAAGGGATCCCCATGAAGAAAAGAGTCCTGACCACGGCCACAGTGGTGGCGGTCATGGCAGGCGCGGCGGCCTGCAGCTCCTCCTCCAGTGGCAGCACCGGTGCGTCCGCGCCCGACCCGTCCGCACTGAAGAACGCCAAGGGCGTCACGCAGATCACGATCTGGCACGGTCTCGGCGCCGCGAACGGTGTCGCGTTCGAGAAGCTGATCGACAGGTTCAATGCCACCAACAAGGGCAAGATCCACGTCAAGGCCACCTACCAGGGCGCGTACGCCGACCTCCTGGCCAAGTACACGGCAGGACTGCGCAGCAACTCCACACCGACGGTCCTGCTCGCGGGTGACATCGCCACCGGATTCCTGACCGACGTGAAGAAGAGCATCCCGGCCCAGGACATGGCGAAGGCGAACCCCGGTGATCTGAAGCTCGACGAGCTCTCGCGCGCCGGCCGGAACTACTACACGGTCGACGGCACACTGCGAGCCGTTCCCATGAACATGTCCACGCCGGTGCTCTGGGTCAACTGGGATCTGCTGAAGAAAGCCGGCATCTCCAAGGACACGGACCTCAGCACGCTGGACTCCGTGGTGGCCGCGGCGAAGGCCGTAGCCGAGAAGACCGGGCAGAAAGGTTTCACCATGCCCGACGACGACTGGTACATCGAGCAGCTCACGGCAACTGCCGGCCAGGACTTCTGCACCCCTGGCAACGGCCGCAAGAGCAAGGCAGCCACCGGCATCACCATCAACACCGGCCCCGCCAAGTCGGCCATCACCAAGGTCGCGGACCTCTACCGCACCGGTGTGGCAGTGGACGGGGCCCCCGACGGCTCCGCCGGCATTTCCGCCTTCCAGGCAGGCAAGGTCGGCTTCCTGCTGCAGAGCTCGGGCCTCCTCGGGGTTCTCAAGACAGGAACGCCGTTCGACTATCAGGCCATGCCCTTCCCCACCTCCGGACCGAAGAGCACCTCGGGGACCCTGATCGGCGGCTCGGCCCTCTGGCTCAGCAACACCGCCAAGCAGGCGCAGCAGGTGGCGGGCTGGAAGCTCGAGACCTTCCTCACCTCGCCTGCCGCCCAGGAAGAGTTCAGCCACGCGACCGGATACGTGCCGATCAACACCGAGACCGACTCGTCCGCGACGCAGAAGGCCTACCTCAAGGCGAACCCGAACTTCCAGACATTCACCCACCAGGTCCAGAACACGCCGAACGTGTCGGCCGCGGCCGGCTGCGTGACCGGTGCGATGACCGCGATCCGCACCAGCAACATCAACAAGCTCCAGGCCGCCTTCTCCGGTTCGAAGCCGGTCGGTGCGGCACTCGACGAAGCCGCGGCCGACGCGAAGAGCGCGATCAAGACGTATCAGGAACAGGTCGGCCAGTAGCGGGGCCGGCCGGCCTGGCGCCGGCGCCAGGCAGAACACCCGGCAGAACAGCAAGCACAACGGCCAGCACTACAGCAAGCAGAACGGAAAGAGACGACCTTGACCGACATCCGTTACGGAATCTTCCTCCGGCCCGACCCGGCGACCTGCTGGGCCGTCACCCAGGTGACCATCGCGCTGAACAAGCAGTTCGGCCTCGTGTCGGCAGGAGCGTTCCCACCGCACGCCACCCTCATCGGGAATCTGCGCACCAACGCGGCAGCGGCCGAGGTCGTCTCCGCACTCGACCCGGTCTTCGAGAACGTAGACCCGTTCCCCGTCTACAACAGCGGCATCTCCCGCACAGGATCGGGCACCTACGAATACGACGTCAATCTCGATGCCTCCGGGACCAAGCCGAACGAACCGCTCGGCCGGGTCGCCGCCACGGTCGCCAAGGCGGTCGCACCGCTCTCGGTCCCCGTCGACGACTTCCTGGTGACGCCGGTGGCCGAGTACGCGTTCGCCGGGCACCTCGGCCTGGCATCGCATGACCTGTTGGTCGACAACCGGCTCACCGACGAGGTGGGCGAGTTCCTGGCAGGCCTTCCTCTCCAGGCGCCCGCCTCCTTCGCCGCCCGGTGGTACTCGCTGTTCGAGTTCCGCGCCGACTGGAGCGGCCAGTGGTGGCAGAACATGTCGTGGCGCCACCTGCACTCCTGGGATGTGACGTGAAGCTCCCGGCCTCAGCCACCCCGCCCTCGGCCGGCGTGGACACCGGGCCGCAGTCCCGCCCCGAGGCGCATGTCACCCCCCGCATCGTCATCTTCGATCTCGGTGAAGTGCTCGCCACCCCACCAGGGCTCTACCGGTCCCTCGCGGCCTGTCTGTCCCGACAACCCGACGTCGTGGAAGCCGCCTACTGGGCCCACCGGGACGCCTATGACCGCGGCGGGACGGCTCACGCCTTCTGGAGCGCGGTCCTCGCCGAACTCGGCCGCCCCGCGGCGCCCGGCACCGTCAGCGAGCTGACCCGCATCGACACCGAAGCATGGACGACGATCCGCCCGGACGCCCTGTCCCTTCTCAAAACCCTGTCGGAGAGAGATGTCCGCGTGGGGATCCTGTCCAACGCGACACTCGAGATGGCAACGGCTGCCCGGAAAACCTCATGGGCGCCCTACATCACCGACTGGTTCTTCTCCTCCGAGCTTCACCTGGCCAAACCCGACCCCGCGCTCTATCGCCACGTGACAACCGAGCTGGGGCTCCCTGCCGGAACCATCGTGTTCGTCGACGACCGCCGGGTGAACGTCGATGCCGCGCTCAAGTCGGGCTGGAACGCCTGCCTGTGGACCTCCGGCGACGACACCGCGGCGCTGCTGACGGGTCTGGGGCTTCTCGCAGCCGAGTGAGAAACATCGGCACTGGTGGCATTTCCCCCGCACTCGCCGAAAGTTCACCCAGGTGATCCCCAGAGCAGCGATCACCATCACCGCCCAGCGCCATCTCGCCGAGGGAACAAGGGGCCGGCTTCCTCGACCGCACCCCGCGTGCTCTCCGACATGCCGGAGGGCACGTGCATGTCCACCAACCACTCCCGGTGCGTCCCCTCGGCGCCTCACCCACGCCTCTGACCGCGCTCAGTCCGCGTTCTCAGTCGGCCTTCTCAGTCGGCCTTCTCAGTCGGCCTTCGCGTAAGTCGTCGCCATGCCTCCGGCGAAGTCGTACACCACGGCCTGTTCGTCGCCGACCACCCAGGCGTCATGTCCGGGCGGGCACACGAAGACATCGCCGGGGCCGACCTCGCTCTCGGCGCCGTCGTCCATGCGCATGCGCATGCGTCCCTGGACGACATAGCCGTTGTGGTGGACCTGGCAGCTCTCCGTACCCGCGATCGGTGCCACGGACTCCGACCAGCGCCAGCCCGGCTCGAAGGTCGCCACGGCGAAGTCGAGTCCGGTGAGGTGGACGGCTTCCAGGTGCCCCCGGGGGAAGTCTCGGCGCTCGTCCGCCTTTTCGAGGGTCTTGATCTCCAGCATGAGGACTCTCCCTTCCGGCTGTTGTCTCACGGCCGGGGCCGGTCTCCGTCTTCCGCCTACGGCAGGCGGAACCGGCGGAGGCCCACCACTTCATCGTCCACCCGTCCACCCGGGACCGCCATTCGGGTGACAGGAGGCGGCGTCAGGCCTCGGGTGCGCACAGTTGCGCGAACCGTCCCGCGTCGATGTTCCCGCCCGAGACGATCACGCCGATCCGGCGCGGAAGCGGGCCTGCCCGTCCCGCGAGCAGCGCGGCCAGCGGAGTCGCGCCACTGGGCTCGACAACGATCTTCAGCCGTTCGAACGCGAACCGCATCGCCTCTCGGATCTCGTCGTCGGACACCAGGGCGATCTCGTCGACGAGCCGCCGGGTGACCGAGAAGGTCAGCTCCCCCGGGGTCTCCGCGGCCTGACCGTCGGCGATGGTGCGGGGCACCGGGATCGTGACGCGCCGGCCCGCCTCCAGCGATCGTCTGGTGTCGTCCCCGGCCTCCGGCTCCACGCCGATCATCCGGATCCCGGAGTCCAGCCCCTTGGCCACGGTGGCGCTGCCGGCGATCAGCCCGCCACCACCGACCGGCGTCATCAGCGCGTCCAACTCCCCTACTTCTTCCAGGAGTTCCAGTGCGGCTGTGCCCTGGCCCGCCATGACGTGGGGATGTTCGTAGGGCGGGATGAGGGCGAGGTTCCGGTCGGCTGCCAGGGCCTCACCGATGGCCACGCGGTCACCGGTGTAGCGGTCGTACGTCACGATCTCGGCGCCGTAGCCCGCGGTGGCCGCGCGCTTCGAGGCCGGGGTGTCCTCCGGCATGACGATCACCGCGGTGGTGCCCAGTTCACGGGCGGCCAGGGCGACGGCCTGGGCGTGATTGCCGGAGGAGTAGGCGGCGATGCCGCGGGCCAGCTGCTCCGGGGTGAGCCGGGAGGCCGCGTTGTAGGCGCCACGGAACTTGAAGGCGCCCACACGCTGAAAGTTCTCGCACTTGAGGAACACCTCGGCGCCGACCTGTTCGTCAAGGGTGCGCGAGCGCAGGACGGGAGTGCGGTGGGCGACGCCCTTGAGCCGGACGGCCGCGTCACGGATGTCGTCGAGGGTGACCGGCGGGGTGGTGGTCGTCACGTGTGCCCTCCAGGGGAGTCGGAAGAACCGGAAGAACCGGAAGAATCGAGAGAGCCGAAGGAGCCGGAAGCGCCGGACGCGTCAGCGGGGCCGGGGGCCGCTCCGGGCGCGGCCCGGGCCTGCGAGAGGTAGCTGTACGCGGAGGCGCGGGAGATGCCGAGCCGGGCGGCGACCTGTTCGACCGCGCGCCGTACGGCGAACACTCCGCGCTCATCGAGGCTGCGGAACAGCTTCAGGCGTTCCGCGCGGTCGAGGCCCGCCCAGGGGCGGTTCTGGTGGAGTTGACGGGCGTCGAGTATCACGTCGACGACGGAGTCGATATCGTTGCCGAAGGTGGTGACCGGCAGTTCGGCAGGGGTCCCGCCGGCGCCGGCCAGAGCACCGAGCAGGGCGTGGGCCTCGGCGACGGCGGAGACGTCGAGGTTGACGCAGAGCGCGCCGAACACCGCGCCCGTCGAGTCCCGCAGCACCATCGTGGAGGACTTGACGATCTGTCCGGTGACCGTGCGGGTGCGGTAGTTCAGCTCGTCGGCCGCATCGTCGCCGCGCGCGACCATCCGCATGCCGATCTCGCTCATCGCCCCGCCCACCGCCCGCCCGGTCACCGTCCCAGCGAGGGCGACGACCGATTCCTCCGGGCGCCGGTAGTCATGCAGGACCACCTCGCTCACCGGACCGAACGTCGCCACGATTCCGTCGACGACCGGTTTCAGCGCGGCGAGGATCGCGTCCCGCTCGGCCTGCAGGCCCGCTTCGGCCGACATCACTGTCCCCCCTCACGTCCGCCCTCTCCCGACCAGCACGCCTAGACTACACGTCCAATTTATGGACGGAAAGTCCAATCTGCTTCGACTTCTCCCGCGATCAGGCCTTTGCCCGACACCTTGACGGAAGGAATGTTACCGGTAACATCCCTGCCGTAGGCGCGAACGAGAGGTGTTGCTGTGCCAGGGGAAGAAAGCATTGTCGACAGCACCACGCCGGTGCCGTCCGCCCAGCTGCGGCCACCGGACGCCCGGGTCTTCAGCCCCGCCGCCGTGGTGGCCTCCTGCGTGGGCTTCGTTCTCATCGGTGCCCTCCAGGCCCTCTACGGGCCGGCCATCCCCGCATTCCGTCAGGAGTTCGGGCTGACTCCCTCCGCCGCCGGACTGGGGCTGAGCGCCCACTTCGTCGGCGGGGTCGCCGGAGTGCTGCTGTTCGACCGGCTCTACGGCCGTCTCGGCAACCGGCAGATCCTGGGAGCCTCGTACCTGCTCATGGCGGTCGGCGCAACGGGCTTCGCGCTGGCGCCGAACTGGCCGGTCGCACTGGCCGCGGCCCTGTTCGCCGGGCTCGGTTTCGGTGGCATCGACTACGGCCTCAACCAACTGTTCGCGGTGGGCTTCGGACGCCGTTCGACCGCGATGCTGAACATCCTCAACGCGCACTTCGGCATCGGGGCGATCCTCGGCCCGGCACTGATCGGCGCGATCGGCGCGGAACACTACCCGGCGGTCTTCCTCGGGTTCGCCCTCGCCAACCTGCCGTTGCTGCTGTGTCTGACGGGCGTACGCGACCGGGCGCCGCAGCCGGCCGGCGCCCCGGAGCCCGGGGGCACGCAGGTCCTCCGCCGGAGCCTGGGCTCGGTGCTCGGGATGTTCGTCGCGCTCTATGTCCTGCACGTGGGCATCGAGGCGGGCGTCGGCGGCTGGGAGCCCACCCATCTGGAGACCGTCGGGTACGGGGCCGGAGTCGCCGCGACCGCCACCTCCGTGTACTGGCTGATGATGACCATCGGCCGGTTCCTGGTCGCCCCGATCGCGCTGCGCTTCTCGGCACAGGCCATCATCACCGTGTCCTGTGCGGGCATGACGGCCTGTCTGCTGCTGGCCTCGATCCCGGCCCTCGCCCCGTACGCCTACGCCGGTGTCGGTCTGTTCATCGCCCCGATCTTCCCCACCGGCCTGCCCTGGCTGCACCGGGCGGCCCCCAGCGCCCGCCGGGCCGGCGCCCTGGTCATCGCCGCGTCGATGGTCGGCGGTGTCGCGGCGGGCCCTGCACTCGGCAAGGCCATCGAGGCGTCCGGTGTCCGCGCTGTGCCGCTTCTGCTGTGCGGGGTCTCGGCGCTGTGCCTGGCCGCGACGCTGTGGCTGATCCGTCATGCCCGAACCCAGTCAACTACCCGGGACTAAAGTCCCGGGCTTGCACAACGGGCATCACTGGCTGCGATGCTACGTTTGCGTCCAGCTCCACCCCCGGTTGTCCGGGGTGGAGCGGGGGCCGTTGACTGGGCCCCGCGTCGCCACAACTCCCACGCGCGGGCGCGGATGTTGCGGGAGCTGTTCCGGTCTGCGTGATCAACGAATCCGCAGTTCCGGCATGCGAAGAAGGCCTGGGAGACCCGGTTCGCCCTGTCGATGTGCCCGCACTCGGCGCAGGTACGCGAGGTGTACGCCGGGTCGACATACACCACCGGCACCCCCGCCTTGCGGGCCTTGTACGCGATGAACTCTCCGAGCTGGTGAAACGCCCAGGAGGAGTGGGTGGCCCGTTGGGGCTTGCGAAGCCGTACCCGTTCGCGGATGCCCGTCAACTCTTCCAGGGCGATTCCGCGACCGGTGCGTTCTGCCTCGGCCACCACATGTTTCGCGATCTTGTGGTTGATGTCCTTCGCCCGCCGCGCCTCCTTGCGCCTGCGTTTCTTCAGGCGCCGTTTCGCGGACGGAGTGTTCTTCTTCTGCAATGTGGTGCGCAGGCCGCGCTCGCGGACCCGGACGCGGTTGAGTTCGCGCCCGGCCATGATCTCGCCGTCCGAGGTGGTGGCGATGTTGACGATGCCCAGGTCGATGCCGAGGAAGTCCGCCGGAGCCGTATTCAGCTCGGCTTCTGGGACCTCGCAGGTGGCGTTGAGGAACCACATGCCGTCGCGTTCCAGCAGGTCGGACTCGCCCTTGCGGTACAGGGCGAGCGTGGCGAGCTGCTCCACCGAGGCGGTGAACGCCACGTTCTTGACCCGCCCCGACGTGGTCCAGACCGACACCGTGCGCTCGGCGATCTGCCAGGACAGCATCCGGTCGTCGTAGGCCTGGGCGCCCTGGGGGCGGAAGGCGATCGGCTTCTCGGTGGCCTTGCGGTAGCGCTTCGAGCCGGGCTTGCCAAGGTTTCCGGCCTTCAGGTTCGCCCTCAGCGTGGTGTACGCGTCACAGGTCTTCTTGATCACGTGCTGGGCGGCCTGCGCGCCCAGGCTCCACCTCGACTTCACCTCGTCATAGGTGTGCTTGCGCAGGAGGAAGTTCTTGAACTCCCCGCACTCGAAGGCGATCTCACTGACCCAGGTGGCGGCCTCGTTGCAGGCGTGCAGGGTCGCGTTGAGTGCCGCCGCCTGCTCGGGCGTCGGCCCCAGTTTGACCTGCACCACCAGCTTCACGATCACTGATCGTAGGCACCCGTACGAGATGCCACCACGCATTCGGCCCCGTTCATCACATCGAGTGACCCAACCGACCACGCGCTCGCATCACCCGGCCACTCCCCGGCCGAGCCGACACAGTGATGCTGCGGCGCTCCCCGCCGCAGCCACAAGGATGCGATTCCTCCCGGGCGTAAACGCCCGGGGCTGCTCACAAGAATTCGCTGAAGATGAAGGCCGGCGGGGTCACGGCCGTCGCCAGTTACCTCATCTGGATCCATCACGAGGAGATCGAGGGCCGGGTCCGCTTCGACGGAGACCACGACCTGCGCCGCTTCGCCGAGCTGTGCGCCCGGCACGGCCTGGACTTCATCCCGCGCATCGGTCCCTGGTCGCACGCGGAGGTCCGCAACGGGGGCCTGCCCGACTGGCTGCTGGCCCGCGACTGCGTCCCGCGCACCGACGACCCCGGGTACCTGGAGCCCGTACGTGCCTGGTTCGCGGCGATCGCCGAGCAGCTGTGCGGCCTCGACCGCACCCACGGCGGCCCCGTCGTCGCGATCCAGATCGAGAACGAGCTCTACGACCAGCCCGGTCACCTCCTCACCCTGAAGCGCATGCCCCAGGAGGCGGGCCTGAGCGCACCGCTGTGGACCGCGACCGCGTGGGGCGGGGTCCAGCTCCCGCCCGACGAACTCCTTCCGCTGTACGGCGGCTACACCGAGGCCTTCTGGACCGAGGCGGACGGCGGCTGGCCCGACACCTGCCGGAAGCACTTCTTCTTCACCCGCCAGCGCGACGACGTGTGGTCTTCGACCGGGATGAGGTCCGGCTGCACGGCTCGCGCACCGCTGTGTCGTTCGCGGTGCTGCCCGCTCCGGAGCGGGCGCCGGTGGTGGTGGACGGGGCAGGGGGTCACGGAGTCGGCGGACAGGGTGTTCACCCGGTACGCGGTGGCGGGCGGGGCCGAGGGCGTCGCCACCGTCGTGCCCCTCACTCTCCTCTGCCGGGCCGGTCCGGCTCCGGAGACCGTGACGGGCGTACAGGGGCGGGCGAGCGCGCCTGCGGAGAAGTACTTCGACAGCGTGGCCGCCGAGTACCGGGTCGACGTTCCGGACGGGCTGCCGGCGGGGACGCTGCTGCGGCTGCGCTGGAGCGGTGACGTGGGACGGGCGTACGTGGGTGACATGCTCGTCGCCGACCAGTTCTTCTCGGGGCGGGTCTGGGACATCGGCCTGGACCGGCTGCCCGTCGAGGCGCTGCGCACCGAGGGACTGCGGCTGCTGCCGTTGCCCGCGGACGCCGACGCCGACCCGGCGGTGTACGTGCCGACGGAGGCGAAGGACGGGGCGACGACGGCGGCCGTGACACACGCCGAGTGGATCACGGGCCGGGTCTGGAGGGTCCGGGCCGGCTGAGGGCCGGGCGCCTCACCCGGGAGGGGCGGCCGGTCGACCGGCTCCGAGCGGCGGGGGCCGGTCAGGCGTGGCCGGGCCGACCAGCGGGAGCCGGGGCCTACCAGCAGGAGCCGGGGCCTACCGGGTGGTCTGCGAGCTCGTCCGCGCGACCGCGCGCCGGAAACCGCGCCGCACGGCCCCGCGCCCCGCGCCCCGCGCCCCGCGCCCCGCGCCCCGGCGAGGATCCGCGGAGCACCCTGAGGTCCCCGGAATCCTCCCGTCGTACGCCCGGCCTATGCTGTGGTCCTGCCGGGCGGGACCACACCGCCGTAACGACGTCGAGGAACTGCCACCATGACCGGAAGCGCCGCCGACGGAGCGGTTCCCAAGGGGCGCAGCAGACGCAACTTCGCAGGGGCGCGCCCTGTGATGGACGACGTGGCCCGGTTGGCCGGTGTCTCCAAGCAGACCGTGTCCCGCGTGCTCAACGACCATCCGTCCGTCCGCACCGAGACCCGCGAGGCGGTCCTGGAGGCCATGCGCGCGCTGGGCTACCGGCCCAGTCGCAGTGCCAGGTCGCTGGCGAGCGGCCGGACACGGATGCTCGGGGTCATCTCCTTCGACGCGGCCCGCTACGGGCCGGCGTCGATCCTCACCGCGATCAACACGGCGGCGCAGGACGCCGGCTACCTGGTGAGTTCCATCGCCCTCGACACCGCGGAGCACGACACGGTCGTCGAGGCGTTGGACCGGCTCTCGGCGGAGGGCGCGGACGGGGTGATCGCGATCGCGCCGCAACTGTGGGTGGGGCGGGCGCTGGCCGACACGCACCTGGACATTCCGCTGGTGGTCCTGGAGAACGGCCTCGACACCGAGACCCCGCTGGTCACCGGGGACTCTCGGGCCGGGGCGCGCAAGGCCACGGAGCATCTGCTGCGGCTCGGACACGCGAGGGTCTGGCACATCGCGGGCCCGGCGGGCTGGACCTCCGCCGACCACCGGCTGGTCGGCTGGCGGGCGACGCTGGAGGCGGCCGGGGCGGAGGTTCCCGAGCCGCTCGTGGGCGACTGGAGCGCCGACTCGGGGTACGAGCTGGGCCGTCAGCTGGCCGAGAGCCCCGAGGTCACGGCGGTGTTCGTGTCCAACGACCAGATGGCGCTCGGCGTACTGCACGCCTTCCACGAGGCCGGGCGGTCCGTCCCCGGCGATGTCAGCGTCGTCGGCTACGACGACATCCCGGAGGCCGCGCACCTCCTCCCGCCGCTCACCACCGTCCGCACGGACTTCGCGGAGATCGGCACCCGCTCCCTCCGCCTTCTCCTGAACCGCATCGACGGCTCCGCCGAACCGCCCCGCACCGAGTCCCTGGTCCCGGTCGACCTGGTGATCCGCGCCAGCAGCGGCCCCGCCCCGGGACACTGACGGCGTCGGCTCCGCGCGGGTATCGCGCAACGCGGGTCATGCGCAACGACCGACGCGAACTTCGACACCGGTTCGTACCGCCAGTTCGCCACCGGCCACTTCCTGCGGCGCGACGGCATGCAGTGGTTCTGTGACCAGTACACGACCGACGAGGCCGAGCGCGCCCAGATCATCGCGTCGCCGCTGCGCGCCACCGTCGAGCAGCTCAGCGGGCTGCCCCCGGCCCTGGTCATCACGGGCGAGGCCGACGTGCTGCGCGACGAGGGCGAGGACTACGCCAACAAGCTGCGCGAGGCCGGGGTTCCGGTCACCGCCGTGCGCTTCCAGGCCGTCATCCACGACTTCGTGATGCTCAACGCCCTGCGCGGGACCCATGCCCCCGAGGCCCCTGATCCGTGACGCGGTGCGCGCGACGGGCTGACGCGAAGGCGGGCGTCGCGGACGGGCGATGCGGTCGGACCCGGCAAGGGGTCCGACCGCTACTTCCTGCCCGGCGCGCCCGCCACTGCGACCAGCGCGCCCAACAGCAGCCCGGCGGCCAGGGCGGGGGCCGGCGACCACGCGGCCGCCACCAGCCCTGCCGCGGCGACGGGAAACGGCACCTGCTCAGCCGTACGCCGCTGGTGGGGCCGTAGCTGCACGGCCCAGACGGTGATCAGGAAGACCGCCGCCGGGAGGGTGACCGCCAGGCCGGCGGCCGTCGGCGAGGCTCCGCCGTGCCCGGTGACGTGATCGGCGTACGCGGCCAGGCCGGCGCCCTCGGCGGTCGCCGAGGCGAAGATCAGATAGTGGCCGTAGGCCCAGGGGAACCGTCTGTGGTGGGCCTGGTACGTCGTGGCGAGCAGGGTGTGCGCGGGCCGGGCGAAGTACAGCCACCACAGGGCGTACGCCATGAGCAGTCCGCCGGCCGCCAGCGTGTAGAGCCCACCGGTGCCCTGGTGTCGGTCGAAGGCGTCGCGGACAGCGACGGTCGCGGCGGCGACGCACTCGCCGAGGACGATGAGGGTGAACAGTTCGTAGCGTTCGCCGATGTGGTGCGGATGCCAGGGCGTCATCCCGGCGGACTGCGCCCACACGGGCACCGAGAGCTCGGCGACGGCCAGCACCACGATGCCCGCCGGCCAGGTCGCGGCCGGGAGACCCAGCAGGGCGGTCCAGCCGAGCTGGCACACCGTGATCCCGATGGCGAAGCGCAGGGTCGTCCGCCGTCGGGCCGGATCCGACAACGCGGCCCGCAGCCACAGCGCGGCCAGCGCCGTACGCAGGACGACGTATCCGAGGATGACGGCCCGCAGGTCCCCGTCCTCGAACGCGCGGCGCACTCCGGCGGCGAGGATCAGCGAGCCGGTGATCTGGGCCAGCACCGCCAGCCGGTAGGGGACGTCGTCCGAGTCGTAGGCGGAGGCGAACCAGGTGAAGTTCATCCACGCCCACCAGATGGCGAAGAAGACGACGGCGAAGCGCACGCAGCCGGTGAGGTACTCCCCGTCCGTCAACGCCCCGTGCAGGCTCGCGGAGGCCTGGGCGACCGCGATGACGAAGCACAGGTCGAAGAAGAGCTCCAGCGGGGTGGCGGTCCGGTGCGGTTCGCCAGGGTCCCGGCCCGGCATGGTCCGCCAGCTCGCCCGCGGTATGGCCGGAGTGCCGTTCAGCGGAGCGCTCCCCGGGCCGCCTCGATCGCCCGATGGGAGGTGGGACCGGTGTAGATCATGTGCCGGAGCCGGTCGACGGGCACCTCGGCGTGGACGGCCACGTTCAGCCCGTAGAGCACCTCACCGTCCGCGGGGCCGGCCGAGGTCGCGCCGACCAGCACGCCCCGGTCGGCGTCCTCGACCAGCTTCACAAACCCCTCGCCACCCGGCTCGACGCCCACCACGTCCAGCCCGGCCTCGCCCACTGTGCCCGCGACGTGCTCGCCGCCGGGCCCCAGCCCGACGACCACCACGTCCGCCTGCTCGTCCACATCCACGCTCGTCCTCGCTCCCCGGCCGTTCCGCTCTTCCTGGATCCCAAGGGTAGGTCGGCGTGCGATGGGCCCGTACCGTCCAGCGCACGGGTACTTGCCCGAGAGGGAACGACAGGCGGACACGGCACACAGTGCGCCGGGGGCTTCAGCGCGTGCGCTGGAGGGCAAGGCGGCGCTTCCGGGGCACCTGACGTCGCGACCTGCTGGCGCCCGCCACATCCCAGGCGAGATCTCTCCTACGCGGCATAAGTCGGCGAACTCCGTGAGGGGATCGTCCGACCCGGGAAGTTCGTGGCCACCCTGCGGTAGGGCGGCCGGTCAGCTCCCGCCCGAAGCGTCCACATCTTCAGCTGAGCCTGTTGCCGGAAGTGTCGATCAACGTGAGCCGAATGCCCAGTTCAGTCGCCAGCACTCCCGCCAGCACTTCGGCCGACCGCGCGTCGATCTCGTCACTGGTCCGCCTCAACAGCAGGCGCAGCTGCTGACGAGTCGTCAGATCGATCTCCCCTGCCCGCAGATGGCCGTCCTGGAGGATCGCCTGGGTCTCCAGGCGGAGATCCAGATCCACACCCATACGTGCCAGTTCGGCAGTGGGGACCATGGCGTCGCCCTTGGCTCCGACGTCCACCCGGACCGATCTGTCCGCCGAGTGCGCGGTCACGGACGCCGCGTTCAGCCCGACCTGCGCCTTGGCCACGGCTTCTTCCGTCGCCTTGAGATGGGCCATCGCCTCGGCCACACGGTTGTCGATCGACTCACGCATCCTGGTCTCCTCGCTGGACAATGGAACGTCCGGACACTGCACGTCTCAGCTGAGGCCCGCCCGAGTGGCCGGTCTCAAGAGGCCCGCCCCGAGTGGCCGCCGTCATGAGGTCATCGCCCCAGGGGCTCGGGCGTGCCGCCCTCTTCGGTGCCCCAGACGTCCTCGTCCTCCGCCGGGCATGTGGTCGCGGTCGCTGCGCTCCGCCTGCTCCGCTCCCCCTGCTCCGCTCCGCCGCGGGCAGGCCCGGCCCGGAGTTCGTCGGTCACCGGGTCGGGCACGGCGGGCATCGTGCAGGCCACCGCCCATACGCTCCGGCCCGACCGCGCGCGGCAACAGCCGTAGCAACCCGACCAGTTCGCCGTCCCGCCGGACGAACGGCAGCACATCCTGCCCGCGCCTGGGGCTCCCGAACGGATCGCAGCTTGCTGAGGCGCGCGTGGATGGACAACACGCCCGAGGACGGCGCCCTGCCCCCTCACAGATCCTCGCGCAGTCGCTCGAGACCCACCGGTCGACCGGCGTCAAGGGACAGCCCCGACAACGGAACACGACGCTCCGGTGGGCCGAGATCGGCAGGACCGCCGATGTCACTCGCTTCAAGCGGCCCCAGTACGCGTAAGAACGGTTCGTCCGCGGCCCCATGCACTTCGGAAACTCCCACCGGAGTAGTTCACGCGTGCCAGGTGATCAACGCATGGCAAACAGGCAACCAAAAGGGGGCACGCCCTTGTCGAAGACGAGTCAGACCTCAAGCAGCGGATGTACAACGGCATCTCCGGCCGGCCTCCGCCCGCCTCCGGGACGGGTCCGCGCTGCGGTTGCCGACGAGGCCGCCGCCCACCCCCGCTGTCCGTGCCACGGGTCCAGGTCAGCGCGCAGGCGGGGTTTCAGCAGGGGCTGCGCCAGCGGCCCAGGGCGAGCCGTTTGCGCATGGAGTCGAGGCCGAGGCGCTCGGCGATCGGGCAGAACGTGCGCCTGGGCACGCTGTACTCCACGTGGAAGACAGCCTTGTGCGCCTTGATGAAGGGACTCAGCGACGAGCATTCCTGGAACTCCGCGCATTGCTCGTTGACCGCGAAATCGAAGTCGCGGACCAGGTCGGGGATCTGTTCCAGGTCGTTCTTGAGGCCGACTGCCATGCCCCGTTCGTGGGCGAGGGCCGCGATCATGCGGTTGTAGGCGAGCTGGTGGGCGGCGGTCAGCGGGAAGCCGGTGTCGTTGGTGAAGGCGTCCGCGAGGTCGGGCTCGACGGCGTCAAAGCCCTTCGCGCGGCACATGTCGAGACGTGCGGCCATGATGGGGCGGAGCAGCGAGCGGCGGCGGATGTCGAGCCAGCGCTCGCCGCTCCAGCCGTCGGAGCGGCCGAGGACGGAAGCAGGGAAGGCGCTGTGGTCGGGGCGGAAGGACTCCCAGGCGCCGGCGTTGATGTAGCAGATGACTTTGCGGCCGCTCCTGTGGAGGCGTCGCACGACGGCGGCGCTGTTCTCGAAACCGTCGATGTCGTAGACGGGGACGGCGACGCGGGTGTCGACGCGGCCACTGAGCTGCCACTGCCAGGCCGTGCCGGGGCGCGGTTGCCAGCGCCCGGCCGACCGGTGTTCGTCGGGAGTGCGGCCGGGGGCTCGGTCCGGGGCGGTGACGCACCCGGTGAGCAGCGCCATGAGCAACCCCGTGAGCAGTCCTGTGTGCAGCAGGGACACGGATGACGGCAGGAACGGCGGGCGGGTTACGAACCTCATGTGGTTCTCCTCCTCACGGCGGGGGGCAGGGCGGCCCAGGGGTTCGCGCCCTCACCCGGTACCGCGCAGTGGACGCCGGCTCGGCGGATCCGTGCGGTGCGGGCGGCGAGGTCGCACAGGCCGTCGGGGACGCCGTGGATCAGATGGCAGAAGCGGGTCGGCGGGTGCCCTTCGGTCCAGGAGGGCACGGCCGAGGTGAGATAGGTCTGCCAGTCCCCTTCGAAGGTGACCAGCAGATCGGCGAGGGAGGCGTAGCCGGGATCGGGGTGGGTTCCCGGGTTGAGCGCGACGGTGCCGGCTCCGTGGTCGCGGGCCTCGTCGGCCAGCGCGCGGTAGTACGGCAGCAGACCAGCTTCGACGCCGGCCTGATCGAGGAAGACGCCGTCAATTCCGTACCAGCTGATGTGGTGGCGCAGCTCGTGGAGCACCGCCTGGTGGGGACGGGTGCCGTAGGCGGTGTCGAGGTATCCGAGCACGGCTGTGCCCGCCGCGCGCAGAGCCCCGGCGGCGGCGGCGAAGGCCGGGTCGCGGGCCGCGCCGGGGCCGTCGGCGACGTTGAGGACGACTCCGTACAGCCGCGACGGGATCCGCGTCAGGGCCTGCCACGCCGCAGGGTCCACAGCGGGGTGGACGTACAGCGGAACAAGCAGTTGACCGTGTGTCATGCCGGGGCCGGGGCCGGTGGTGTGCCGGTGCGCGAGGTCCACAGGTCGGTGAGCGAGGTGGCGAGGGCACGTTCGGGGTGCCAGCCCAGAGCTGTGGCGGCGGCCGTGATGTCCGCCTGCTGCCAGGAGATGGCTGACGAGCGCTGGGAACCGGTGCCGTTCTCGTCGATTCGGCCGTGGAATCCGCTGATCCGGGCCAGGTCTTCCGCGACCTTGCGGACCCGGGTGGCGCTGCCGCCGGCGATGTTGAGGATGCGGGGCAGCGGGCCGGGCGCGGTGGTGGCGAGGGCTGCGGCGCGGGCCACGTCCCGTGCGTCGACGAAATCGCGGTACGCGGACAGGTCACCGACCGTCACGGTGCCGTCCGGCCCGGCGCGCAGCAGCTCGTCGGCGAGCCGGCCGGGCAGGCTGGTGCCGGGCGAGCCCGGCCCGAGCGGGTTGAACACCCGTAGGACGACGGCGTCCAGTGCGGCCTCGGCGACGGTCAGGGAACCCGCCAGTTTGGTGGCCCCGTACGCGCCCTGCGGACAGGTGGCGGAGTCCTCGCCGAGCGGCTGCCCGGCGGTGGTCCCGTACTCGCCGGCGGATCCGAGATGGACCAGGCGTACCGGGAGGTCGGCCGTGGTCAGCGCCTCGCACAGCACGGCCGGCCCCCGGGCATTGGTCTCCGCCAGCAGAAGCGGGCCGCCTCCGACGGCGCCCGCGCAGTTGACGACGGCGTCCGGGGCCAGCGCGTGCAGGTCGGCGGCGAGAGCGGGGACGGTGGCCGTGGTGAGGTCGACCCGCAGGTCGGCGCCCGGGGAGCGGCCGGCGCGGAGCACCCGGACGCCGGACAGGGCGCGCAGGTGCTCCGTGATGTGCCGGCCCAGGAACCCGGTGGAGCCCAGGACGAGGATACGCATCAGGTCACGCTCCCTTCAGCAGCAGGTCGCGGTGGGTGGTGAACTCGGAGTTCGCCCGGTCGTAGTCGTCCGGGCGGCCGATGTCCAGCCAGTAGCCGTCGAACTCGTGGGCGGCCGGAGGGGTGCCGTCGCGGAGCAGGTCGAGGACGAGTTCGTCGAAGCCGAGCGGCAGGCCGGGGACGTAGCCGCCCAGGGTGGACCGGGAGAGCCCGTAGACGCCCATGGACACCCGGTAGTCCAGGGTCGGCTTCTCGGTGAAGCCGACGACCTGCTTGCCGTCGGTGGTGAGGACACCGAAGTCGATCCTGACCTTGCGGCAGTACGTGGCGATGGTCAGCGGGGCGCCGCCGGCCTGGTGACCGCGCAGGACGGCGCGGAAGTCCAGGTCGGTGAGGATGTCGCCGTTCATGACCAGGAAGTGCTCCGGCAGCCGGTCCAGCATGGTCAGCAGCGGGCCCATGGTGCCCAGCGGACTGTCCTCGGCCGAGTAGTCGACGCGCAGACCCCATTGGGAGCCGTCGCCGACGTAGGCGCGGATGATGTGGCCGAGGTGGCCGATGGCGATGGTGCAGCTGGCGAATCCCGAGTTGACGAGCTGCCGCATCACGATTTCCAGGATGGCGTGCTGATCGCCGATGGGGACGAGCGGCTTGGGCAGGGCGGTGGTGTACGGGCGCAGCCGGACACCCTTGCCTCCGGCCAGAATGACTGCGTGCATGGCGGACTCCGTTGTCGGTCGGTGGTCGATGGCCTGAGACGGGTCGTCAGACGTTGTAGATGGCGGTCTTGTAGCGGGCCAGGTTCGCCGGGTCGGAGAAGAACCGGACGGTCTGCTCCAACCCCTCCTGGAGGCTGTGGGCCGGTTCCCAGCCGGTCGCGGCGTGCAGGCGGGAGGCGTCGCAGACCAGCCTCATCACCTCGGACGCGGCGGGCCGGATGCGCTGTGCGTCCTCGCGGACCTCCAGCTCGGCCCCCATGAGCTTGCCGACCAGCGTCACCAGGTCGCCGACCGAGATCTCGCCGCCCGTACCGGCGTTGAACGTCCTGCCGACGACCGCCTCGGCGGGAGCGGTGCCCACCGCGAGGAACGCCTGGGCGGTGTCCTTGACGAACATGAAGTCCCGGGTGGGCCGCAGGTCACCCAGGGCGATGGTCCGCTCTCCGGCCGCCACCTGCCCGATGACGGTCGGAATCACCGCCCGCATGGACTGGCGCGGCCCGAAGGTGTTGAACGGCCGCAGGGTGGCCACCGGGATGCCGAAGCTGGCGTAGTAGCTGTCGGCCAGCCGGTCGCCGCCCGCCTTGGAGGCGGAGTACGGGGACTGGGTGTTGATCGGGTGATCCTCGGTGATGGGGACGGTCTGCGCGGTGCCGTACGTCTCGCTGGTGGAGGTGTGCACCATCCTGGGGATGCCGAGCCGGCGTACGGCTTCCAGCACGTTGAGCGTCCCGGTGACGTTGGTGGACACGTAGCTGTGCGGTGCCTGGTAGGAGTACGGAATCGCGATCAGCGCGGCCAGGTGGTACACGGTCTCGGTGCCGGTGAGCAGGTGCTGCACCGACCCCGCGTCGCGTACGTCACCGAGTACGACCTCCACACTGGCCATCACGTCCTGCGGCAGGGTCTCCAGCCAGCCGTACGACGAGAAGGAGTTGTACTGGGCCATGGCGCGTACCCGGTGTCCTGATGCGACGAGCGCCTCCACCAGGTGCGAGCCGATGAATCCCTCGGCACCGGTGACGGCGACGGTTGCAGGAGCGGACGAGGTCACGGATCTGTCTCCTCTGATGAATCTGAAGATGAACCTGAATCTGAATCTGACGCTGAAGCTGACGGTCAGGCCCGCGTGGGACACGGGGGTACTGGGATTGCTGGGATTGCTGGGATTGCTGGGACTACTGGGCGGTTGCTGCCTGTGCTGGGTTGCAGCGTCAGGGTGTGAGGACGTCAGGACGCCATGAGGGCACTGGGTTACGGGGCTACGGGCTACCGGGATCTGGTCAGCGGTGGGCCGTGATCCGGCCCATCCGGGTGTACGCGACCGCCAGCAGCACTGCCGTCGCGCAGCCGCAGGCCGCCAACTCGGCGGTCGCCGGGCTGAGCAGACCCGGTCTCCGGTAGGCCCCGCCCGACAGGGCCGCCTCCGCCGCGGCGGCGGCGAGGCAGGCCACGGCGGACGGCCAGGCGATCCCGGCCGCCTGGAGCAGCAGGGCGACCCAGAGCGCCGCGCCGAGGGCGAGCAGCGGCAGCGGCGGCACCCCGGTGAGCAGCGCGGGGGCGGCGAGCACCGCGAGGTACTCGGTGAGGCACAGGGCGAGCACGCCGGCCGCCCGGAGCCGGAACCGCCAAGGGGTCCGGCTGTGCCGCAGGGCGGTGAGGGTCAGGCTCCGGTAGCGGTAGAGCAACCACTCGGCCGCGCCCATGCTCAGCGTCAGCACGACGGCGGCCGCCCTGCCCGCCGCCGGGGCCATCAGCGTCAGCGCCCCGCCGGCCAGGCCGAACAGCCCGTACGGGACGGAGGCGGTGATCCGGGGCGTGCCCGGTGCCGAGGAGCTTGTGGTGCGCAGCGACCGTACGATCTCCCGTACCGCGGACAGCGCCGCCGCCGCGACGGTGGCCAGCAGCAGCACGGCGACCGGTACCGGGCCGGGGCGCCACAGCGGTATGCAGGCCGCCCCGGCCGCCGTCGGTACGAGCGCGATCAGCAGGTGCTGTTCGCGTCCCAGAACGAGCAGCACCGTGGCCGCCGCCAGATAGAGCGCCTCTCCCGCCGCGAAGGCCGGGACGGCGCCCGCCCCCGAGACGGCCAGTGCGGCCGCCGCCGCTGCCGTCACCCCGGCCGGGGCCCCGAGCAGCAGGCACCGCGCGGCTGCCCGCCGGCCGCCCGCGGCGAGCCGTACGTAGGCGCGGTGGGCCAGTGCCTGGTTCCAGGCCCAGGCCACGAGTGCCGAGGCGGCGAGCCCGGTGACCCGGCCGGGCAGCAGTCCTGCGCCCAGAAGGTAGGCCAGCCCCGGCAGGCCGAACAGCATCCCGCGCAGCAGGCACTGCCACGGGCTGGTCCGCCACGGGTCGGGTCCCGGTCCGGGGTCCGGGAAACGGCGCGGCACCCGGGCGTACAGCTCCTCCGCGACGGCGAACAGATCCCGTCGCGAGTAGCGCGTGGTGATCTGTTCGTGCGTCAGCCCGTCGGACTCCAGCACCGCGGCGATCTCGTCCGGGTGGACGGCGGCCCCGCACACGTCCGCCAGCCGTTCGGCGAGCTTGTTGAGCGGGTCGTCGGCCCAGGCCGGCCGCTGCGGCGGGGTCGGCAGGCGCACTACGGTTCGGTCGTCGTCCGGCCGGTTCACCACTCACCTCCGGCCCGTCGGGCGTGCGACGCCGGGCCCTCGGCCGGGTGCGCCCGGTCCTCGCCCGCCGCCAGCGCGCCGTAGATCTCCCGGAAGGAGTCGATGGTGTGCCGGAGTGTGAACTGCTCGATCACCCTCAGCCGCGCGGCCTCGCCCATCCGGGCCCGGCGGGCGGGCGCGCGCAGCAGTTCCAGGACTGCCCGTGCCATCGCCTCCGGTTCGCGCGGCGGTACGACGAGTCCGACGTCGCCCACGGCCTCGCGGACCCCGCCGACGTCGGTGGAGACGGTGGCCCGGCCGCACGACATGGCCTCGATGAGAGTGAAGGGAAAGCCCTCGCTGATGCTGGAGAGCATGACCACGGTGCCCGCCGCGTAGGCGTCGCGGATGTCCTCCACCCGGCCCTCGAAGGCCACCGCTTCGGCGATGCCCAGGTCCCGGCTGAGAGCCTGGCAGCGTTCCCGGTAGGCCTGGCCGCCGCTGGGTGTGCCGCCGAACAGCCGCAACCGCACCTGGGGCATCTCCCGGCGTACCAGGGCGAAGGCCCGGATCAGCGTTTCCAGGTCCTTGATGGGATCGACCCGCCCCGCCCAGGCCAGCGTGGGGGTCTCCGGTTCCGGACCGGCCGGAGGAAAGGCCCCGGGGTCCACACCGTTGTAGACGGTACGGATCTTGTCGGGTGCGGTGCCGCCGCGTTCCTCCCAGCGTCGGTTGTAGTGGCTTCCCGGCGTGATGAGCGCGGCGCGGGCGTAGGTCTCCTGTGCCAGCAGCCGGAAGAAGCCGAGCAGCAGCGCCTTCACCGGCCAGTGGTGACCGCCGGCGCCGTAACCGAGGTAGCGCTCACGTAGGTACACACCGTGTTCGGTGAGCAGCAGGGGCGTGCCGTGCAGGTGCTGGGCCAGCAGTCCGGGGAGGGCCGCCAGTCCGCCGCTGACGGCGTGGGAGATCCCGTGTCGGGGTGGGGCGGCCGCCAGTGGACGCAGGGCGTGTTCCAGCAGGTCGGTCGCGGTCAGTACGTCGTGCATGGTCGGCCGGGCGGCGTGGGTGGGTATGTGCGGACGGTTCCAGACGGCGGCCAGGGTGCGTATCGCTGCCTCCGTGCGCAGTGCGGGCGTGAGTTCCCCGTACCGGGCCCGTGCCGCGAGGCCGTACAGCCCTTCGGCGAAGCGCTCCAGGGTGCTGGGGCCGGAAGAGGAGCCGGCACCGGGGCCGGGGCCGGGATCGAGGAGGGCCAGCAGGAACATCTCGTAGGTGTCGAGGAAGCCCCGCAGCCACCGGCCGCGCGGTGCGCGGCCGGTCGGCGTCGGTCCCCAGGTGGGTACGGAGACCACCTTGCTGATGTGCGCGGGCGTTTCCCAGGTGAGGGGCTCGCGGCCGTCACTGGTGACCGCGAGTATCTGGAAGTCCACGTCGGGCATGCCTTGGACAAGCTGATCGCACCAGACACTCACTCCGCCGTGGTTGTGCGGGTAGGTGCCCTCGGTGAGCATGGTGACGCGGGTCGTGCCGGTGTTGATGGCCGTGGCGGCCCTGACCGTGCCGGATGGCGGTGTGTCCCCCCATGCCGGCATGGTGCGGTCGGTCCCTGACAAGGTCCCCGTGTCCCCGTATCCCCGTGTCCCGTCGGGCCCGCTGGGACGGTTGCGCCCGTCGTGCCGGCCGTGTCGGCCGCGCCCGTTGATCACGGTCAGCGCTTACGGCGGGCGGTGTCGCCCGGGCCTGCCGGGACAGGGCTGGCCACACCACTGGGAACCCGCAGCGCGGGCGCCGGTGCGGCTGCCTTCGCGGTACCGGTGCCGGTGCCGGTGGGGGCCGCGGGCGTGGCCTGCGTGGTCAGTTGCAGGGTGATCGAGGTCTGCAGCGTGCCGGGGGTGGTCCAGCCGGACAGTTGCCCGGCGTAGGCGGTGCCGAAGGCGGTGCTGCCGATCAGCTGCCTCTGGACGGTGCCGACGGGCATGGTCGCGCTGGTCTGGGTGCCGTTCGGCGAGCTGATGGTGACCGTGTTGCCGATCCGGTAGGCGGTGACCTGGTTGTTCTTCACTGCGCCGGCCCAGGCGGCGCGGTACTTCAGCTCGGTCCCGATGTCCTTCAGCCGCAGATTGACCAGCGGCGTGTTGGCGGCGTAGAGGCTGGTGTAGTCGCCCAGGATCTTGTCCAGCACCGGGTAGGCGATGCGGTCCTCGGCGAGGTTCGACTGGTGCATGTACACCGGCCGGGGGTCGTTGGAAAGCGCGTGCCCGAGGGCGATGCGGCTCTCCAAGGGGACGATGTACGACGGGTAGCCGGTCTGGGGGTCCAGCGGGGCGCTCAGGCAGGTGGTGGTCGAGGAGCCCTCGCAGATGCCGCTGCCGCCGTCGGCCTTGCTGGTGTAGACGAAGTTGTACTCGTCCACTTCCTCGGTCGCGTGGCCCGCGTTGTAGTAGACGTTCATCGGGAAGCGCGGCGCGGTGAGGGCGGAGCCGATCTGGCGCTGCTGCGGGTCTCGGGAATTGTCGCTGGCAAGCCACTTCACCCCGGTGGCGTTGAGGGACGGGGCAAGGTTGGGGTTGTCGGTGGGCTGCTGCGGCAGCACCTTCATCCCGGAGTGCTCACCGGTGACCAGTTCCGTGTTGTCGAGGGCGAGGCCCTTGCCGTTGGCCCAGGTACGGTTCTGGGTGATCTGCGAGGTGATGTCGGCCTGGCTGACCCACTGGATCTTTCCGCTCGCGTCGGTGGAGCACTTCCACGGCACCACGCTGACGTCCTGGACGCAGCCCAGGAACGGGTGCTGGTAGGTGTGGTTGACCCACCGGAAGGTGCTCTTGTCGGCGATGAGCTGGTCCGCCGTCGGGTCGGCGCCACCGTGATCCGCCTTGTAGTCCTCGCTGCCGCCGCCGTTGAACACCATGTCCAGAGTGAGTCCGTGGCCGGCGGACCACTGCTTGGCGTACTGTGCGTCCGCCGCCGTCATCCGGATCGGGTCGGGGGTGGCACCTCCGCCCGGGGCGCAGTCCACGTCTCCGGGGGTGCAGTTGAGCGAGGTGTTCCACCGGTCGTCGCCGAGGAGGACATCGTCGACGTGAACCGCGAAGTAGTTGCGGTCGGCGCCCAGGTGGATGCCCTGGGTCAGCCACTCGACGATGCCCCGGGTGAGCAGCCGGTACTGCTCCTGGTACTGGTTGTAGACGAAGTTGACGACCAGTTCCCGGCGCCCGTCGTGGGCGTACTCGCCGACGAGCGAGCCGCGCGCGGAGCTGCCCGGGATCGGGGCGTCCACATAGCTGGTGAACGTGGCCCCGGCCTGCTGTTGGGCGAGCGGCACGGCCAGGTAGCCGTAGCTCTCGGACACGTCGGGCGCGTTGTCCTCGAAGGGGACGTTGCCGCCGAGGTAGCCGAAGGATCCGGACTTCCCGGCGGACGTCACCTGGGCGGTGGTGCCGTCGAGCGAGCCGATGTACCCGGGCGACTGCGCGTAGTTCAGCCCGACCTCGGGCCTGGCGTAGGTGTAGGCGTCGGCCTGCCGGATGCCGAAGGTCTGCTCGAAGGTCGCCAGAGCCGCCATCTCGGCGGAGCCTGCACCGAACGGGTTGTCGTTCGGCAGCACGACGGCCTGGTACTTGGCCCTGGGACGGCCGCTGACGGTGTCGCTCAGGAAGGCGGCGTTGATCTGCGGCCGCCCGCTGTCGGCCAGGTCGACCCTGGTGTACGGGGTGCCTGCCGAGTCGAGTTCGGCGGTGATGGCCCCGGTGGCCGGACCCCCGTCATCGACGACGAGCACCTTCAGGTCGATCCTCGGCTCCAGCGTGGCTGCCCTCGCCACGATGGGCGACGTGACGAGTGCGAGCACGGCAGCGCTGCCGCACACACCGGCTTTCAACAGCATGCAACGCATGATGAACTCCCCCCCCGTGCCGCGGGTCAGCGCGGCACGGCATAACAGTGGATCAGATATGAATCAGATATGAATCACATGGTGATAGAAATTGCGCAGACTTGATTACTTGCGGACATGATCGTGCCAGAAGTGAATACAACTGCGAATACGTGAATCCCCCGATCCCCGCGCCCCCATCACCCAGAGGTATATCACCTTCTGGCCTACCGCCGAGGCTTACCGCCTGTTGCATCAGTGGCCTACGTGAGCCCGTCCGACGGGATGACGGAGCGGGCGATCACGCACCACCGCCTGGGTGAATGATCAATAATATGCGCAGCTCAGGGCGTATGAAGTCACCTAAACGAAGCGCAGGGGAGAGCGTCGGAACCTCGCCCGGGACTTCGTCGACCTGCCACTGATCGGATCACCCGATGGTGTGATTCGAGACGACGGGGCGACGAGTTTGATCACGCGCTTGATCACGCGGTTGATGCCCTCGCTTTCGCCATTGCCGTGTCCGGTGTCGATGAATCCGGTACACCAGGCTGTTGCATTCACTCCGACACCGAGGCAAACCCCCGGATCAGGCGGAACCCCGTACACCACCTCGCAGGAAGCAACCTCTGCCCCTACGGAACACCTGCTTATCAATCAATGGCCGGTAACGCCCTCTTGGCACCGTCTCTGGAGACTTCCACACTGCCCAGCAGGATCGAGGGGGAGGCAACGCGATGCAGAAGAGGAAGGGACGCCCCACCACCAGGCACAGCGGCAACGAGAATTACGGCGACGCGCGCTCCTGGCCGTAGCCGGACTGGCGGCCATGTGGCTCTTGCGGAAGACACACCGAAGAGAGCGCGGTCAGCGGGCCCTTCCCCGCGGTTTCAGACGCGTCGGCGGCAGCTCGGGGGCAGGCAGTGGATCCCCCTCATACCCCTTCACCTCCCCGAATCTCGACCCCTCCATCCAGTCCCGACGCGCCTGTACGATCTCCTCCTGCGATCGTCCGATCCAGTTCCAGAACATGATCAGCTCCTCCTCGAACGGCTCGCCGCCGAGGAGCATCAAGCCCGCGTCCGAGGCGGCGCGCAGCGCGAGTTCGCGGCGGCCGCAGCCGAGGTAGAGCATCGAGCCCGGCACCAGCGGCACGCCGTCCACGTGGGCCTCGCCGGACATCGACAGGACGGCGTACTCGAAGTCCGGTTCCAGCGGGAGTCGTACGTCCGCACCGTGGGCGAGGGCCAGGTCGGCGCCGACGATCGGGGTGTACGTCGTGCCGGGCGAGCGCGCGCCGTCGAGGTCGCCGAGGACGATCGTCGCCGTGAGGCCCGGCGCCGTGACGCGGGGCAGGTCGGCGTGGTGTTCGAAGTGCGGGTCGGTGTGGCGGTGGCCGTCGGGGAGCGCCACCCACAGCTGTGCGCCGTGCAGGACACGGGCGTGCGGCCTCGGGCTCTCCTCGGAGTGGCTGATGGCCCTGCCGGAGGTCATCAGGCCCAGTTCGCGCGGGCGGATCGTCTGGAGGCTGCCCGTGGAGTCACGGTGCAGCACCTCGCCCTCGTGCAGCCAGCTCACGGTCTGGAGACCCATGTGCGGATGTGGGGGCACCTGCATCCCGGGCTCGTCGGCGATGTCGTCCGGGCCGTAGTGATCGACGAAGCACCAGGCGCCGACCATGCGTCGGCCCAGGTTGGGCAGCAGACGGCGCACCTCGGTGGACTCGCCGAGCTTGACACGACGGGGACTGAGGAGTTCACGCACGGGCTCCGCCACCACGAAACCACGGCCGCCGCACAGCGCGGGAACCGCCTCGCGATCAAGATTGCTCATGCCGCTCAACCTAGCCCCGCGCGGGCTTCCCCGTCAGGCCCGAACCCGCACCCATTGGTAGCCATGGAGATAGTATCCATGCACATTATGGCCTCATGGCCACCACACAGTTGGTCACCCTGCGGATCGCCGTGATCGCCGACGCGCCCGTCGAGCGCGACGGGCTCACCGGCCAGGTCACCGACGCCCTCAAGATCGACCCGGTGGAGGTCCGGGGCATCATCGAGGAGCTGATCGCCCGCTCGCGGTAGCGGAACCAGGTAGTGGAAACCGGGGCGTGCAACCGGGGCGCTGGAGCCCGGTAGTGGAATGTTTGACCATCTCGCCGGGTTGACGCCCGCGAAGGAGGTCGGCAGTGAACATCACGTACTACGACCACGGAACACCGTCGGAGCGCTGGGAGCGCGGGCGGATGTTCTTCGACGCGAAGGACTTCGCCGCAGCCGCCCGGGTCCTGGGCGGGCTGGTCGAGGAGGTGCCGGAGCAGACCGGACCGCGGCTGCTGCTGGCGCGGGCCTACTACCACTCGGCCCAACTGCGGCGAGCGGAGCACGAGTTGAGGATCATCGTCGAGCGCGACCCGGTGGAATACTACGCCCGGCTGATGCTCGGTCGCACCCTGGAGCGGCAGGGCCGGAGCGAGGAGGCGGAGCCGCACCTGCGCTTCGCCTCGGCGCTCGCGGGCGACTTCGAGCAGCTCTGAACCGGTCGTGATGCAGCTCTGATCCGTGATGGTGAGCACTGAACCGGTCATGGTGCGGGCCCGGCTCCCCTCGATCTTCGAGGAGCCGGGCCCGCACCGCGTCCCGCACCGGAGCCCTACCTCACGTCGGCACCGCTCACCGGCCCGCGCCGGTGGGCGATCTCGCCGAGGACGACGTCCACGACGAGGAACGAGGCCAGCGGGATGCCCAGCAGCGGTACGAAGTAGCCGAGGACGGCGACGGCCGCCGCGCACGGCACCAGGATCTGCGGGGGCACCTGCTGCCAGGCACCGCGCGGAATCGGCCGGCCGAAGGCAGAACCGCGGCCGCGCTGCCACCACATGCGGTAGCCCCACACGATGAGCAGGATCAGGCTGAGCGCCAGGCCCATCAGGGCGATCTGGTTGACCAGCCCGAAAAGTGATCCGGTGTGCAGGTCGATGCCCCAGCGGCTCAGCTTCGCCAACAACGGATAGTCCGCGAACCGCTGGACGTCGGTGACCTCACCGGTGGCCGGGTCGATCGCGACGGAGTCCTGCTTCTCGGGCCAGCTGCGCTGGATCTGCTGCACGACGTACGCGGACGAGGCGTCGGCCGGCGGAACGATCTCGACGGGGTCGCCGAGCCCTTCGGAGCGGGCGGCGGCCAGGATCCTGTCCAGGCCGGCACCGTGCTCGGCGTCCCCGGCCGAGGCGGAGGCACCGTGGCCCGCGTGGTCGCCGCCGGCCGTCGCGGCGACCGACGGGGTGGCCTGGCCGAGCGAGGTGCGCAGTTCGTCGATGTTCGCTCCCGCGTACGTCGACCAGGTCAGCCCGGTCGCCGAGAGGAACAGGAACCCGGCCGCGGCCCAGGCGCCGACGGTGCCATGCAGCCCGAGCGTGCGACGGCGTCCGCCGGTGCCGCGCAGCCTGCGCAGGGCGCGGCGGCGAGTGAACCACAGCAGCAGACCGCCGAGCGCGATCACCCACAGCCAGCTCGCGGCGAACTCGCTGTAGAGACGGCCGGTCTCACCCAGGTGGAGATCGCGGTGGAGTTCGTCGATCCAGGTACGCAGGGGCAGGGCGCCGGTCGAGCCGTACTGTTCGAGCGCGCCCCGCACCTTCGCGGTGTACGGGTCGACGAACACGGCCAGCGTGTGGTCAGGGTCGACGCCCTTGACGCCGGTCAGCAGCACTCTGGTGGTCGCGTCGGCCGCGGGCGAGGGCCGTACGGCGGAGACCGTGCCCTCGGGGTGCGCCGTGCGGGCGGCGTTCACCTGCTCGGATATGGGGAGCTTGGCGTCACCGACGGCGGCGACGGTCATCTCGTCGGCGTACGCGAACTTCTCGGCCTGGAACGAACCGGCGTACAGGAAACCGGTGACGGCGGCGACGAGCAGGAACGGGGCGACGAGCACTCCGGCGTAGAAGTGCAGACGCAGGACCAGCGGGCGCAGCGGGGCCCATCTGCTGAGGGACGGCGCCGGGGTGGCGGCGGTGTGCGGCGCCTCGTCCGTGGTGGTCGAGGGAGCGGTGGACATCGGCGGGGTCCTCCCGGGGCAAGGGACGTTTCTCAGCTGTAGCGGTCCAGTAGTCGGGGAGAGGGGGCGCCGAGTTCCCGGAGTAACGGGTGGCGCGCGTCACATGTGGGTGGCCGGGTCGTCCGGGAGCGCCGTGGCATGCTGGCGGGATGGCTTCTCCCCCTGATCGCGCGCCCGTTGCCGACCTGGTCGAGGAACTCCTCGCCACGGACGGCCCGTTGCCCATCGTCGCGGCCGGCGATCCGGTGCTGCGGCGGGGCGCCGACCGCTTCGACGGCCAGTTGGACCCCGCGCTGCTGTCCCGTTTCGTCGAGGCCCTGAGAATCACCATGCATGCGGCGCCGGGCGTGGGCCTGGCCGCGCCGCAGGTCGGGGTGGGGCTGCGCATCGCGGTGATCGAGGATCCGGCGCCCGTCCCGGAGGAGGTGCGGCTGGCGCGCGGCCGGGTCCCGCAGCCGTTCCGGGTGCTGGTCAATCCGTCGTACGAACCCGTCGGCACCACCCGTGCCGCGTTCTTCGAGGGCTGCCTGAGCGTGCCGGGCTGGCAGGCGGTGGTGGCCCGCCCCGCCGAGGTGCGGCTGACCGGTGAGGACGAGCGGGGCCGGGCGGTGGACGAGGTGTTCACCGGCTGGCCCGCCCGGATCGTCCAGCACGAGACCGACCACCTCGACGGCCTGCTCTACCTCGACCGCGCGGAGCTGCGCTCACTGTCCTCGAACGAGGCGATGGCGCAGCGGTGGACGCAGCCGACTCCTCAGGAGGCGGCCACGTCTCTCGGGTTCGAGCTTCCCTGGTAGCCCCGCTTCCCTGGTGGTCCCGGTAGGCCTCAGTTGTCCCGGTAGGCCTCCAGCAGCCGCAGCCAGATCTCGCTGATCGTCGGATACGACGGAACCGCGTGCCACAGCCTGCTGATCGGGACCTGCCCCGCGACCGCGATCGTCGCGGAGTGGATGAGTTCCCCGACGCCGGGGCCGACGAAGGTGACGCCCAGGAGGATCTCGCGTTCGAGGTCGACGACCATGCGGGCGCGGCCCTTGTAGCCGTCGGCGTACAGTCCCGCTCCGGAGACGGAGCCGAGGTCGTAGTCGACGGCGCGGACCCGGTGGCCGGCCTGTTCGGCCTCCGCGAGGGAGAGTCCTACCGCGGCCGCTTCCGGATCGGTGAAGACGACCTGGGGGACGGCGTCGTGATCGGCGGTGGCGGCGTGGGCGCCCCAGGGGTCGGACTCCAGCAGCGGCACCCCGGAGGCCCGCGCGGCGATGGCGGCGCCCGCTATCCGGGCCTGGTACTTGCCCTGGTGGGTGAGCAGGGCACGGTGGTTGACGTCGCCGACGGCGTAGAGCCACTCGCTGCCGGTGACCCGCAGGCTGTCGTCGACGTCCAGCCAGGAGCCGGGGTCGAGGCCGATGGTGTCGAGGCCGATGTCGTCGGTGCGCGGGGCGCGTCCGGTGGCGAAGAGGATCTCGTCGGCCTCGATACGGTCGCCGGTGTCGGTGACGACCACGACCGTGCCGCCCTCCCGGGTGACCGACTCGACGGACGTGCCGGTGCGGACGCCGGCGCCCGCCTCGATGAGCGCCTCGGCGACCAGTTCGCCGGCGAAGGGCTCCATGCGGTTCAGCAGGCCCTTGCCGCGGACGAGGACGGTGACCTGCGAGCCCAGGGCCTGCCAGACAGTGGCCATCTCAGTGGCGACCACTCCGCCGCCCACGACGACCAGCCGGCCGGGCACTGCCTTGGCACTGGTGGCCTCGCGGCTGGTCCACGGCCTGACGCCGTCGATTCCGGGCAGGTCGGGCACGACGGCGCGGGTGCCGGTGCAGACAGCCACCGCGTGCCGGGCGGTGAGCACGTGCCGCTCTCCGTCGGGACCGGTGACCGTGATCGTGCGCGGTCCGGTGAGTCGGCCGTGGCCGCGGTAGATGTCGGCGCCGATGCTTTCCAGCCACTGGACCTGGCCGTCGTCCTTCCAGTGGGAGGTGTAGTAGTCACGGTGGGCGAGGACCTCCGAGGCGTCGAGAGGGCCCTGCACCGACTGGCGCAGACCGGGGACGCGGCGGGCGTCGGCGCGGGCGATGACCGGGCGCAGCAGGGCCTTGCTGGGCATGCACGCCCAGTACGAGCATTCGCCGCCGATCAGTTCGCTCTCCACGACCGCGGTGGAGAGTCCGGCCGCACGGGTGCGGTCCGCGACGTTCTCCCCCACGGGCCCGGCACCGAGCACCACGACGTCATAGGCGATGGATTCCGTTTCCGTCATGGGGTCAGTCTGGTGGGTGGTGTGCCCTCAGGCCACAGGGGGTACGCGCGCGGAATACGGTCCAGCGCCGCCGTGTTCTTGCCCACGGCTTCGCCCCCGATATCAGGAAGAGGGATCACGCCATGAGCAGCACCGTGGAGCTCACCAAGGAGAACTTCGATGAGACGGTCACGGACCACGAGTTCGTCCTGATCGACTTCTGGGCGGCCTGGTGCGGTCCGTGCCGTCAGTTCGCGCCGGTCTACGAGAAGGCGGCCGAGGAGAACCCGGACCTGGTGTTCGGCAAGGTGGACACCGAGGCGCAGCCGGAACTGGCCGCGGCCTTCGGTATCCAGTCGATCCCCACGCTGATGATCGTGCGTGACCAGGTCGCCGTGTTCGCCCAGCCGGGAGCGCTGCCCGAGGCCGCCCTGACGGACGTCATCGGGCAGGCCCGCAAGCTGGACATGGACGAGGTCCGCAAGTCCGTCGCCGAGCAGCAGGCTCAGGCGGGGCAGAACGGCGAGTAAGCCCTTTGCTCGTTCTCAGCCGTCTGAGCGTTCCCAGCGTCTGGGCATTCCCAGCGTCTGAGCGTTCCCAGCCGTCTGAGCGTTCTCAGCCTCTCAGCGTTCTCAGAACGGGTACGTCGCCACGTCGCCGCGCACCGTCGTCCAGCGAAGCTCGGTGAAGGCCTCCAGGTTGGCGTCACCGCCGAAGCGGGCGCCGGTTCCGGACGCGGCGACGCCGCCGAAGGGAGCGACGGCCTCGTCGTTCACGGTCTGGTCGTTGATGTGGACGACGCCGGTCGGGATCCGCTCGGCGAGGTCGAGACCGCGGGCGGTGTCCCGGGTGACGATCCCGAGCGAGAGACCGTAGGGGCCGGCCGCGGCGAGGGCGGCCGCCTCGTCGGGTGTGCCGAAGGATCGTACGGGCGCCACCGGGCCGAACACCTCCTGCGTGTAGGCGGGGGTGCGGTCGTCGACGTCGGCGAGCACCGTCGGCCGGTAGAAGAGCCGGTCGTGGGTGCCGCCGGCCGCCAGTTTGGCGCCGCGCGCCGTGCTCGCCTCCACCAGGCCGCTGACCTTGGCGAGCTGGCCGTCGTCGATGATCGGGCCGAGGTGGACCTGCTCGCGGTGCGGGTCGCCGACGGCCAGCGAGTCGGCCTTCGCCGCCAGCCGCTCGACATAGTCGTCGTACAGGGACGCGTGCACCAGGTGGCGGCCGGTCGTCATGCAGATCTGGCCCTGGTGGAAGAAGGAACCCCAGGCGGCCGTGGAGATCACCGCGTCCAGGTCGGCGTCCTCCAGCACGATCAGGGCGGAGTTGCCGCCCAGTTCGAGATGCGCCCGCTTGAGGTGGCGGCCGGCCGCCTCGCCGACGGCACGGCCCGCCGCGGTCGATCCGGTGAACGAGATGACGGGGATACCCGGGTCGGCCACCAGGGCCTGGCCCGCGTCCGGCCCGCCGGGCAGGATGTGCAGCAGGCCCTCCGGCAGCCCGGCCTCGGCGAAGATCGCGGCGAGGGACAGTCCGCCGCAGACCGCCGTACGGGGGTCCGGCTTCAGGACGACCGCGTTGCCCAGGGCGAGCGCCGGGGCGACGGAGCGGATGGAGAGGATCAGCGGGGCGTTGAACGGGGAGATCACGCCCACCACACCGGCCGGCACTCGACGGGTGTACGACAGCCGGGCCGCCTCGCTCGGCAGGACCTGCCCGGCCGGGCGGGAGGCGAGTGCGGCGGCCTCGTAGCACTCCTGGGCGGCGACGTGCAGTTCGAAGTCGGCCTTGCCGGGGATGGACCCGGACTCGCGCACGAGCCATTCGCGCAGTTCGTCGGCGTGCGTGGCGAACAGGTCGCCGGCCTTGCGCAGCACCCCCGCCCGGACGAAGTGCGGGACGCGGGCCCACTCGGTCTGGGCGGCGCGGGCCGTCCGGGCGGCCGTCTCGACGTCCTCGGCGGTGGCGAGGCAGACGGTTCCGAGCGTGTCGCCGGTGGCGGGCTCGGTGACGGGGTGTTCGGGTCCCGACAGACTGCGGGACTGCCAGTTCTCGGGGTCGAGCAATGACATGACGGCTCTCCGTTCGGTCACCGGCGGACGCACAGGGGAAGCGGAGTCCCGTGTCCCGCCCCCATATGGTTGAGCACTCAACAGGCTAGTCCTGCCGGACGGCGAACGGTGTGCCCGCCGTAACCCGCGGACGGCCTGTATCCGTCCGGGCGGACGGCTTGGATCTGGTCTGCACGGACGGCTTATATCCGTGTGCGCGGACGGCTTGGATTTCGTCTGCGCACACGGCCCGTATTCCGATGATGCGACGAGATCCGGTGGCCGTCCTGCGCGATCCGACCCGACGCGGCGTGCGCCCGTGCCAGGCGGCGTGCGCCCGTGTCAGCTGGAGTCGCGGTGCACCATCGAGGCGCCGAGCACCTCGTGCGTCTCGGGGGCGGCGTTCGGGTCGCGTACCGCGCGGTCGACCAGTTCGGCCAGGTCGCGACCGGACGGCAGTTCGACGTGGACCGTGCTCAGCCGCGGCCGCAGGAGCCGGCCGAGCATGAGGTCGTCGGCGCCGACCACCGCCGTGTCCTCGGGGATGCGGACACCCTCGTCCTGAAGGGCGCGCATCAGCAGCATCGCGTACTCGTCGTTGTACGCGAACACCGCGTCGAGGCCGAGGTCCCGCCAGCGGGCGGCGAGCCGGGCGGCGGACGCCTCCTCGTAGGCGAGGGGCAGTTCGACGACCGTGGCGTCCGTGCCGTGCAGTGCGCCGCGTGCACCGTCAAGTCGGGGCGCGGAGAAGGACTCCAGCCCGGGCTCCCGCGGAACGACGACACCTATACGGCGCCTGCCGCGGGCGTACAGGTGGGTGGCCGCGCAGTCGCCGACGGCCGCGTGGTCCATCAGCAGGGCGTGCGCTCCCTCGACGGACTCGGGGCCCAGGACGACCACCGCCCGGGCGCCGGAGCGTTTGAGGACCGTCACGCCCTTCGCGTCGAGGTCGGAGCCGGGCAGCAGGACGGCGACCGGCCGCAGCTCCGCCCAGGCACGGGCGGCCTCGGTGCCGTGCAGGCCGACCGCGCCGTACTGCACGACCGTGTAGTCGAGGCGGCCCAGCTCCCACTGGAGTTCGCTGAGGAACTGGGCGTAGAGCGGGCCCACCGGGACGGTCGGCGCGGGCATCAGCACCATGCGGCTGTGTCCGGCGCGCAGACTACGGGCCGCTGCGTGCGGCACGTACCCGAGTTCCTTCGCGGCCTCGTGGACCCGGCGGCGCGTGGGCTCGCTGATCCTGACGGCGCTGGTGTTGTTGAGGACGTAGGAGACGGTCGCGCGCGAGACGCCGGCCAGGCGGGCCACATCGGCGCTCGTGGGTACAGAGCGCGGTACGGGCGACGCGGGCGTGGGCGTTTTCGGTAATTGCACCATGACGTACCGCATCTTTGCAGAACCTGTTCCCGGGCCTTCGAGTGGGGGAACGTCGCCGGGACCGTCAACCGTCACCGGGAGGGCTCGACACCCGTCACCCGGTCGACCAGGTCGTCCCAGCCGGTCTCCAGCCGCTCCAGCGGCATCCCGCACTGCCGGGTCAGGTGGTGGATCAGAACGGAGTTCAGATATCCCATCAACGTGTGGGACAGGAGCTCGCTGTCCGCTCCCGGCGCCGCCTGTCGCAGCAGCATGGCGACATGGCTGAACTGCACCCGGCGGGCCGGGACCGCGAAACGGCGGTCCGCGTTCGGCTCGGCCGCCAGCTGGAGGTCCAGTTCGTCGACCGAGCGGCGCAGCATGGCACGGCCGAAGGCCCGCAGCCGCTCCACGGGCGGCGCGCCCGGCCCGAGCGGCGGCGGGCCGCTGAGGAAGGCGGCCTGGAACTTCCTCTCGGAGTGGTCGAGCAGTGCCGTCAGCAGCCCGGTCCGGTCACCGAAGCGCCGGAAGACCGTGCCCTTGCCGACTTTCGCCGCGGTCGCCACCGCTTCCATCGTCACCTCGGCCGCCCCGTGCTCCGCCACCAGCCGGGCCGCGGCCTCCAACAACCGGGCCCGGTTCCTGGCCGCGTCCGCTCGCAGACACGGCTCGTCCCCGGCGACGCCCAGCTGAAGCAACTCGGGCGCGGCCATCGGTTGCTGCGGTTCGGCGAACGGGGACGGGAGCGCGGACATGAAGCCAGCGTAAAGCATCGGGAAGAAAACTGGACCGCGGTCCGTTTAGGATGCTAGAACATTAAACGGACCTCGGTCCGGATGTTTCGGCAGTGTTTCAGCCTCTGGGAGTTTCGTATGTCTGTTCGTATCCTCGCGCTCGTCGGCAGCCTTCGCGCCGGTTCGCACAACCGTCAGCTCGCCGAGGCGGCCGTCAAGCTCGCTCCCGAGGGCGCCGACGTGGTGCTGTTCGAGGGCCTGGCCGACGTCCCCTTCTACAACGAGGACATCGACGTCGAGGGCAACGTACCGGCCCCCGCCGCCAAGCTGCGTGAGGCCGCCCAGGCCGCCGACGCGTTCCTCTTCTTCTCGCCCGAGTACAACGGCACCATCCCGGCCGTCCTGAAGAACGCCATCGACTGGCTGTCCCGTCCGTTCGGCGCCGGCGCCTTCGGTGGCAAGCCGGTCGCCGTGGTCGGCACCGCCTACGGCCAGTTCGGCGGCGTGTGGGCGCAGGACGACACCCGCAAGTCGGTGGGCATCGCCGGCGGCAAGGTGATCGAGGACATCAAGCTGTCCATCCCCGGCTCGGTCGTCCGCTTCGCCGAGACGCACCCGGCCGACGACGCCGAGGTCGCCGCCCAGCTGACCGAGGTGGTCACCCGTCTGCACGGCCACGCGGGCGAGACCGCCGCGGCCTGACGCACACACCTGATCATTTGGTCACCTGACCTGCCGCGGGTCCCCGAAGGGGCCGGAGCCGAACGGCTCCGGCCCCTTCGCGCGCGCCGGGCCGGGTCTTTGGAACCCAGCTGCCGCTCAGCACGGTCAGGCCACCGCCGTGGGCGCCAGCTCCCGCAGTTCCTCCAGTGCCGCCACGACCGCCGGACGGGTCCGGCCGCCCCGGCGGGTGCAGGTGAGCAGTGTGCGGTGCGGGGTGCCCGTGCAGCGCACACGGACGATCGGCAGGTGCGGGGTCAGCTGGGCCAGACGCGGGATCAGCGCGACGCCTGTGTTGCCCTCCTCCGGTGAGGTGGTGCAGGTTGCAGGCGTCGCCGTACACCGCAGGTCACATGGGTGTGTGGCCGGAAGTCGGGGGTCACCCGCCAGACGGCGGGGAGGTTCCGCCGGACGGCGGCGCCCCGGACCACGTCCGGTGTGCGGATCATTTCCTCACGAGCCGCCGCGCTTCGCATGAGGAGATCCCATGAGCCATGTCCCGCCCCCGTTCGACCCCGAACTGACCGCCGCCCTCGAACTGATCAAGGACGTCCTGTCTCCCGGTCTCGCACCGGACGAGATCCCCACCGCCCGCCAGGGCCCGGGGATCCAGATGCTGGCCGACCAGGACCTGACCATGGACGGGTTCTTCGAGGTCGAGGACCGTACGGTGCCCGGACCCGAGAACGCCCCCGCCATCTCGCTGCTGATCTGCCGCCCGGCCGCCCCGACGATCGCGGATCCGCTGCCCGTCGTCTACCACGTGCACGGCGGCGGCATGATCCTCGGCAACAACCGGGTGGGCGTGGACGGCCCGCTGGCCTGGGCGAAGGAGCTGGGCGCGGTCGTGGTGTCCGTGGAGTACCGGCTGGCGCCCGAACATCCGTATCCGGCGCCGGTCGAGGACGTGTACGCGGGCCTCGTATGGACAGCGGAGCACGCCGTCGAGATAGGTGGCGACCCGGAACGGATCGTGATCGCGGGAGCCAGCGCGGGCGGGGGCCTGAGCGCGGCACTCGCCCTGCTCTCCCGGGACCGCAAGGGTCCGCAGGCCATCGGTCAGATGCTGCTGTGCCCGATGCTCGACGACCGCAACGACACCCCGTCCTCCCACCAGATGGCGGGCCTCGGCGTCTGGGACCGCACGGCGAACGAGACCGGCTGGGGAGCGCTGCTGGGCGAACTGCGCGGCGGTCCCGAGGTACCCGCGTACGCGGCACCGGCCCGCGCGGAGGACCTGTCCGGGCTTCCCCCGGCCTTCCTCGACGTGGGCTCCGCGGAAACCTTCCGGGACGAGGCCGTCTCCTACGCCTCCCGCATCTGGCAGGCGGGCGGAATGGCCGAACTCCACGTCTGGCCCGGCGGCTTCCACGGCTTCGACGGCTTCGCACCCCAGGCGGCTCTCTCCCAGGCGGCCCGCGCGGCACAGCTGACGTGGCTGCGGAGGTTGTTGGGCGAGTGAGGTGAGGTGAGGTGAGGTGAGGTGAGGTGAGGTGGGAAGGGGTGGGGCACGGCGGGTGGTCGATCGGGGCTGCGGGCGGGGTCGACGGCACGAAGGGGTGCGCAGTTGCTGCGGATCGGGGTGTACGGTCGACGGCCGGAACGGCCGGCCCGTCCCGGAGCCGCAGGGCGCCATGACGCGGCGTCCAGAAGGATCGCGTCCGGCCGCCCGCTGATCCGCCCGGTGAGTCGACGATGCACGACCCCACCCCGCGGAATCTCCCCGCAAGGCTGCACGGAACGTGACCCCATGCCGCACCATGGGCATATGAAAGAGCTGGCCGGGCGTCTGACCGCGCTCGACCCGGACGCCGGGGCCGCCGTGCAGGTCATCGCCTACTTCGACCGTCTGGCCGAGTCCCGGGCGGGGCTGGAGGCGCTGGTGCGCGGGGCCGCGGTGCTGGCCGGGGTGCCCGCACGACTGGCGGACTCCGACCGGCGGGTGCAGGTCCGGGTCGAGCCCGACGGCACGCGCCGGGACACGGGCCTCCCGCCCGACACGGCCTGGCCGTCCACCCCACTGGCCCCGGGCAAGCCGCCCGCCCTGTGGCTGGAGCGGACGGCGACCGCGCCGAGCGTGGTCGACGCGGTGATCCTGGAGCGGGCTGCGGGCGCCGTCCGCCTCGTCCTGGACCGCACCCGGGGACGGGCCCCCGTCGACGACCCCGCGCTGGTCGAGACCGTTCTCGACGCCACCGCTCCGGACCAGGCCCGCCTGCACGCGGCCCGCGGACTGGGCCTGGACCCCGCCGCACCGGCTCGCGCAGTGGCCTCACAAGTGGGCCACCCCCGGATCGTCGCCGCGCACCCGGACGCCGAACTGCCCCCAGGACGCCTCGGCGTCGGGTCAGCCGTCCCGGTGCTCGATCTGCCCCGCTCCTGGACCGAGGCCCGCACCGCCCTGCGGTTCACCGCGGACGGCACCGCCCAGGACCCGGGCCGGCGGGTGGTGTACGCCGACGAGCTCGGCGGTGTCGCCCTGCTGGCCGACCTCGTCGTACCGGGCGCCGAACCGCCCCCGGACGTCCGCGACCTGGAAACGGCCGCCGCGGCCACGCCCTGGCTGCTGGCCACCCTGGACGCGGTCGCCTCGACGGCGAGCCTGCGGGCGGCCGCCGCCGAGGTCAACGTCCACCACTCCACGCTCCAGGACCGTCTGACCCACGCCGAGCACCTGCTCGGCTGGCCGGTGCGTACGCCCCAGGGCCGACTCCGACTGCAACTGGCCCTGACCATGCGGCACTTGGCACGGCCGTAACCCCGCCCCGGCGGGCACCGGAAGCCGTTGTCGCGCTGCCGTCCGTCCTGGCCCGCCCGACCTGAGCCACCCCCTCTTACTTGCGCACGCACTATAAGCGCACACGCCGAAAGTTTCATTGATGCCCTATCCTGGATGTCAGTCGCTTCGGGACGGAGGAGCAATCCCCATGACCGCCACAGACCCCGCACTCACCGCCCTCGCACAGGGCTGGTGCGCTCTCTCCCTGCTGCACGGCAGGATCGAGACCCATATCGAGCGGGCTCTGCAGGCGAAGCACGACCTGAGCGTGCGGGAGTACTCCCTGCTCGACGTGCTGAGCCGCCAACACGACGGGGTGGGCGGCCATCTGCAGATGAAGCAGGTCGCCGAAGCGGTCGTCCTGAGCCAGAGCGCCACCACCCGTCTGGTGACCCGGCTGGAGGACCGCGGGCTGCTCTCCCGCTACCTGTGCCCCACCGACCGCCGCGGCATCTACACGGACGTCACCGAGGCAGGCCGCACCCTGCTGGAAGAAGCGCGCCCCACGAACGAGGCCGCCCTGCGCGAGGCCCTCGACCAGGCCGCCCGGAACCCCGAACTGGCGCCGCTCGTCCGGGCGGTGGAGACACTCGGCGTGCCGGCCTGACGCCTGCGGATCGCCGCGCTCGGCAACATCGTGATCCCGCGACCGCCGGCGCGAGGTCGGCGTGCCCGGCGGCACCCACGTGCCGGCACTGCATCCGCCGGCGGACCTGGCGGGTGCGCCGGCGCGCATGGACCCGGTCTCGACAAGCTTGGCCGAGGTGCCTTGCGCACACCAGCTTTGCCTGGAATTCGCCTGGAGTACGGCCTTCCTTGCTTCCATCGGAGGATGGAACACGAGGGCGAGACGACCGAACTGTTGTCAGGACTGCGGGTCGACTACACCGACCACGACGACCCGGTGCTGATCCGGCCGGACGGCACTCCCATCGACACCTGGCGGGAGAACTACCCGTACGACGAGCGCATGGAGCGCAAGGAGTACGACCTGCACAAGCGGCTCCAGCAGATCGAGCTGCTGAAGCTGCAGAGCTGGATCAAGGGGACCGGCCGTCGGCTCGTCATCGTCTGTGAGGGGCGTGACGCGGCCGGCAAGGGCGGCACGATCAAGCGGTTCACCGAGCACCTCAATCCGCGCGGCGCCCGTGTGGTGGCGCTGGAGAAACCGACCGAACGCGAACGCGGTCAGTGGTACTTCCAGCGGTACGTCGAGTATCTGCCGACCGCGGGCGAGATCGTGCTGTTCGACCGGTCCTGGTACAACCGGGCCGGTGTGGAGCGGGTGATGGGTTTCTGCACGGACGACGAGTACCGCCGCTTCATGCGGCAGGCGCCGCTCTTCGAGCGGATGCTCGTGGACGACGGCGTGGACCTGGTGAAGTTCTGGTTCTCGGTCTCGCAGGGCGAGCAGCGCACGCGTTTCACGATCCGCCAGGTCGACCCCGTGCGGCAGTGGAAGCTCAGCCCCATGGACCTGGCCTCCCTCGACCGCTGGGACGACTACACCGCGGCCAAGGTCGCCATGTTCCGCGAGACGGACACCGAGCAGGCGCCCTGGACGGTGGTGAAGAGCAACGACAAGAAGCGGGCCAGGGTGGAGGCCATGCGCAGCGTTCTGGCCCGCTTCGACTACACGGACAAGGACGAGGAGGTCGTCGGCAGCCCCGACCCGCGAATCGTGGGCTCGGCGGCCACGCTGCTGGAGGCGGGCGAGGACTACACCGGCACCGACCGCTGACGACTACGCCGAGGCCCGGCGACGCGGGACCGGACGGTCACCGACCCGAACGAGCCGCTCCCCCTCCAGGAGCTCACCCGCCCGAACGAGCCGCTCCCTCCCGCCGGGCGGTCACCCGTGCGTCGGCACAATGAGCCGCTCCCTCCCGCCGGGCGGTCACCCGTGCGTCGGCATAACGAGCCGCTCCCCCGGCGGCCGGAGGCCACCCGCCCGAACGAGCCCGTTCCCCCCGGCAACCGGAGCCCACCAACCGCCCGCGCCCGGACTCGCCCTTACCGTGCCACGGAGTGCGACGAGGCCCCCGGGGTACTCGGCGGCACGTCGGATGTACCCGACACACAGCCGACCGGAACCGGAAGGGGGCAGCCCGATGCACGACCGTCCGAACCGAACCGACACGGACCTGCTCGGTATCTACCTCAACGATCACCTCGCCGGCGCCATGCTCGGAGTGGACCGGGCACGCCTGTTGGCCGAGGCAGAGGCCGAGCGGGACCCGGCGCTCGCCGATGCCGTGCGCCCGGTCGCCGACGAGATAGCCGAGGACCGGGCCAGTCTGTTGACGATCATGCGGTCGTTGGAGGTGCCCGTACGCCGGTACAAGATCGTCGCGGGCCGTCTGGCCGAGCGTATGGGCCGGCTCAAGGCCAACGGCCGAATCGTCGGCCGTTCCCCGCTCTCCCCCATGCTGGAGCTGGAGCTGCTGCGTCTGGGCGTGGAGGGCAAGGCCGCCGGCTGGCGGACCCTGCGGCGGCTGGCCGACGCCGACCCGCGCCTCGACTCCGGCCACCTCGACACTCTCCTGGAACGTGCCCGGCGGCAGCTGGAGACGTTGGAGCAGCTCCGTCTGGACCAGATCACGGAGACCTTCCAGCAGAGCGCCGACCGGGCCGTGCCCCAGGGTGCGCACGCCTGAGTGACGGAGGGTCGGGGGCCGTACCCGGCGTACACCGCCCGCGCACGGTGCACGCCGGAAGCCCTGACGCCTCTCGGTGACCACCCTGGAACATGACCTGTCGAAGCGCTTCAACAAACAGGTGCCGAACTCGACGGCCGCTACCTCACCACCGAGGTCGCCGGCGGCTTCACCGGCCGGGTCTTCGGCATGTACGCCACGCGGGGCAGTGCGGCCTTCGACTGGTTCGAGCTGCGGCCTGGCTGACGCTGGACCCACGGCGGTGACCGGCGAGGCCGGCGCCTGGTACGGCTTACCAGGCGTCGGCCTCGCCGATGGCCGCCTGGAGGTCTTCGGCGTCTTCGGCGACGGCACCATCAGGTGCACCTGGCAGAACCGCGCCGGCGACGACAACAACAACTGGTCGGACTGGCTCTCGCTCGGCGTACTCGACAGCCCGAACTGATCGACGGCCCACCCGCATGAACTCATGAGTCCTCGTCGGCGTACCGACGGGGACTCTGTGCGTGGGTGAGGTGCGGTGCGGTGCGGTGGTCTGCAGGAACCGTTGATCATGCGCCTTTCGGCTCGCGACCCGATCCGTTGAGTCGGGCGGACGGTCGCTACCGCCGCTGCCGCCGCTGCCGCCGTCTTCCCGTTACGGATGTGTTCCGAACTCTTGACGGCAGTCTTATGACTGCGTAGACATGACTGCGTAGTCAGCAGCGGGAGTCTGGCATCATCGGGCTCTACCGTGGGGCAGGATCCGGAGGCACCATGACGCGGGAGACAGGACGGGGCCGTGGCTCCGCCACGCCACGCAGCGTGGACGTGGCCCGCCTGGCCGGGGTTTCGCAGAAGACGGTGTCGAGGGTCTTCAACGACGAGCCGTATGTCTCCGCCGACGTGCGCCGGCGTGTGCTGGAAGCCGCGGAACAGCTCGGTTACCGGCTCAACAACGCCGCGCGGGCGCTGGCCTCCGGGCGGACCCGCTCGATCGGCGTGGTCACGCTCGGCACCGCCCTGTACGGACCCGCCTCGCTGCTCATGGGGGTGGAGCGGGTCGTCCGGGACACGGGATACGCGCTGCGTGTGGTCAACACGATGGAAGGCGACCCGGCGGGCATCGCCGGTGCCGTGGACTCGCTCCTCGATCAGGGCGTGGACGGCATCGTCGTCTCCGAACCGATCGACGAGGAGAGATCCGACGGGCAGCAGTCCCTCCGTGTCGACGTGCCGGTCCTCGTCATCGGTGCGCCTTCCCCTCTCATCTCGCCCACGGTTCTGACCGCGGGGGGCCGTGCCGACCTGATGGCCCGCACAGCCACCGAACACCTGCTGAACCTGGGGCATGTGACGGTCCATCATCTGGGCGGCCCGAAGCGGTGGTACGCCGCCGGGGACCGTCTGGAGGGTTGGCGAGCGACGCTGACCGACCACGGGAGAGACGTGCCTCCGGTCGTCGAGGGCGACTGGTCGGCCGGGTCCGGCTACCGGGCGGGACGCGAACTGGCGGACGACGGTGGTGTGACGGCGGTCTTCGCCGCCAACGACGACATGGCGATCGGCCTGATCCGTTCGCTGGCCGAGGCCGGGCGACGGGTACCGGAGGACGTCAGCGTCGTCGGCTTCGACGACATCCCGGTCGCCGCCTATGTGACACCTCCGCTGACCACGGTGCGGCAGCCGTTCGACGCCGTGGCGCAGGAGGGACTCAAGCGTCTCGTGCACGCCATCGAGAATCCCGACGCGGACCCCCTCCCTACGAGCGACCCACCGGTCGAACTCATCGTCCGCGCCTCGACCGCGCCCCCGCCGAGCCGGACGACCCCGGCCCGCGGGCGGCGCAGCGCCTCCCGTCCGCGTGGGGGCACGCACCGTCCGTCGCAGCCGAACGGAGGACAGTCCCCCCACGGGTGAACCACACCGGCCGGCCCGGACAGGCAACACCTCACCGCCGGCGCGTGATCCCGGAACGAGTCGCCGTACCGGTCACGCCCCCGTTCACCCGAAAGCCCTGGTCCGACGGGCGCCGCAGGGCCGCCCCCGAACACAGCGGACTCTGATCCACGTCCGCGCACCCCTCCGCGAACACCCTCACCGGACTGTCCGACCAGGTCGCTTCACGCCCCCGGTCGTCACGTCCGCGTCTTTTCCACCTTGCCCGCGCACGCCCTCGCCAGGCGTGCCGTCCCCTTCGCCACCGGCGGGAGTCCACCATGCCCATATCCACGTCCACGCCCCTGTCCGTCCCCTCCTCCATGAACCGACGGCTGTTCCTCACCGCGACGGGTGCACTGTCGCTGGCCGCCGCCCTCACGGCGTGCGGCGGCGGTGACTCCGGTGGTTCCTCCGCAGCCGCCAAGCCGGTCGGTCAGGCCGACATCGACAAGGCGATGAAGACGCCCACCGAGCTGACGTTCTGGACCTGGGTCCCGAACATCGCCAAGGAGGTCGCGCTCTTCGAGAAGAAGTACCCGGCCGTCAAGGTCAAGGTCGTCAACGCCGGCCAGGGCACCCCGCAGTACACCAAGCTGCGTACCGCGCTGAAGGCCGGCAGCGGCGCTCCGGACATGGTGCAGATGGAGTACCAGGCCATCCCGACCTTCACGATCACCAACAACCTGCTGGACCTGCGCCCCTACGGTGCCTCCGCGCTCAAGGGACAGTTCGTCGACTGGACCTGGGGCCAGGTCAGCGGCACGGGCGGCGAGGTCTGGGCGATCCCCCAGGACACCGGGCCGATGGGCATGCTGTACCGGCAGGACATCTTCGACGAACACGGCATCGAGGTGCCCAGGACCTGGGACGAGTTCGCCGCCGCGGCCCGCAAGCTCCACAAGGCCGACCCCGACGTGTACCTCACCAACCTCGCGGCCAACCAGGCCGCCGCCTGGCACGGCCTGCTGTGGCAGGCGGGCGCCAAGCCGTACGTCACCTCCGGCAAGAGCGACATCACCATCAGCGTCGACGACGCCGCATCCAGGAAGCTCGGCGAGTTCTGGGGCGGGCTCGCGAAGGAGGGGGTCATCGGCGTCGAGCCGGACTTCACCGACGCCTGGTACGCCGCGCTCAACAAGGGCAAGTACGCCACCTGGATCACCGCCGCGTGGGGGCCCGTCTTCCTCTCCGGCTCCGCCAAGGCCACCGCGGGCAAGTGGCGCGCGGCCCCGCTGCCGCAGTGGGACGCCGCCAAGCCCAGCTCGGGCAACTGGGGCGGCTCGACCACCGCGGTCATCCGCTCGACCAAGAACCCCATCGCGGCGGCCCAGTTCGCGCAGTTCCTCAACAGCGACCCGGCCAGCGCGAAGATGTTCGCCACCGAGCAGTTCTTCTTCCCCGCGACCAAGTCCCTGCTCGCGGAAGCCGAGTTCCTCGGGGACGCCCCCTCCTTCTACGGCGGCCAGAAGGTCAACCAGGTCTTCGCCGACATCAGCTCCACGGTCAACGACTCCTTCCAGTGGCCGCCGTTCCTCGATCAGGCCGCGACCTACTGGACCGAGACGGTCGGCAAGTCCCTCGCTGACAAGGCCGACACCGTCCGCGCGCTCGGCACCTGGCAGTCACGGCTGAGCACATACGCCAAGAACCAGGGCTTCACCGTCAAGGGGGGCTGAGATGACCACCGCCACCACCACGGCCCGTGCCAGGGGGAGGCGCCGCTCGGCAGGCCCCCTGTTCGTCGCCCCGTTCATGGTGCTGTTCCTGCTGCTCTTCCTCGCCCCCCTCGGCTACGCCGGATACCTCAGTCTGTTCCAGGAACGCCTGATCGGCGGCACCGCCTTCGTCGGGCTCGACAACTACGTCCAGGCTCTCGGCGACCCCCAGTTCCTGCACGGTGTCGGACGCGTCGCACTGTTCTTCGTCATCCAGGTCCCCGTGATGCTGCTGCTGGCGCTGCTGTTCGCCCTCGCCCTCGACAGCGGCCTGCTGCGGCTCGCGCGGGTGATCCGGCTCGGCATCTTCGTCCCGTACGCGGTCCCGAGCGTGGTCGCCACCCTGATGTGGGGCTATCTGTACGGACCGGACTTCGGGCCGTTCGCCCAGCTGAGCCGGAAGCTCAGTCTGCCGGTCCCCGACTTCCTCAGCGACGGCTGGATGCTCGGCAGCCTGGCGAACATCGTGACCTGGGAGTTCGTCGGCTACAACATGATCATTCTGTACGCCGCCCTGCGTACGATTCCCCAGGAGCTGTACGAGGCGGCCTCGATGGACGGGGCCGGTGCCTGGCGCACCGCCTGGTCCGTCAAGCTGCCCGCACTGCGGCCCGCCATCCTGCTCACCCTGCTGTTCTCGGTGATCGGCAGCTTCCAGCTGTTCAACGAGCCGAGCCTGTTGATGAAGATCGCCCCGGATGTCATCAGCAGCTCCTACACCGCCAACCTCTACGCCTACTCCCTCGCCTTCACCGGCCAGCAGGTCAACTACGCGGCCACGGTGTCCTTCCTCCTCGGCCTCGTCATCGTGGGCGCCTCCTACGCCGTCCTGCTCACCGCGAACCGCCGGAGGACCCCGTGACCACCACAACCCCTCCGGCACCGGTCGCGACCACGCCGACGGAGCCCGTGCACACCGCTCCCGCGAAACGGCAACGGCCCCGCCGCAGCACCCCGCTGACGATCGCCATGCTGGCCGTCCTGGCGTACTTCCTCCTCCCCCTGTTCTGGCTGCTGATCGCCTCGACCAAGAGCGCCCAGGACCTGTTCAACAGCTTCGGCCTGTGGTTCTCGCACGCCCCGCAACTGCTGACGAACGTCAGGAAGACCTTCACCCAGGACGACGGGGTCTTCGTGCACTGGCTGCTCAACACGGTGCTGTACGCCGGCGTCAGCGCGATCGGGGCCGCTCTGCTCGCGGCCGCCGGCGGATACGGTTTCGCCAAGTTCCGTTTCCGCGGCGACCGGGCCGCCTTCAACCTGGTGCTCGGCGCCGTCATGGTCCCGACCACCGCGCTGGCGATCCCGACGTATCTGCTCTTCGCGAAGGCGGGTCTGGTCAACACCCCCTGGGCCATCATCCTGCCCTCGCTCGTCAACCCGTTCGGCCTGTACCTGATGCGTGTCTACGCCCAGGACGCCGTCCCGGACAGCCTCCTGGAGGCCGCCCGTATCGACGGCGCCGGCGAGGCCCGGATCTTCTTCCGGATCGCGCTCAGGCTGCTGGGCCCCGGCCTGGTGACGGTCCTGCTGTTCACGCTCGTGGCGACCTGGAACAACTACTTCCTGCCGCTGATCATGCTGAACGACCCGGACCTGTACCCGATCACGATCGGCCTGTCCTCCTGGGCCGCGCAGGCACAGAACGGCGGGGCCGGCACCAGCAGCGACATGCTCGCGCTGGTCGTGACCGGCTCCCTGATCTCGATCCTGCCCCTCGTCGTGGCCTTCCTCATGCTCCAGCGGTACTGGCAGAGCGGCCTGGCCACGGGCGGCGTCAAACAGTAGGGCACGCAGCCCTCGTGTCAGGGCACGCAGCCCTCGTGTCAGGCCACGCAGCCCTCCCGTCAGGGCCACACCGCCCTCATGTCTGGGCCACGCAGCCCTCGTCCCACTCTTCCTCGGAGGTTCCCTTCATGGCGGCTCTGCCTGCCCGCGTCCTCTTCGGCGCCGCGTACTACCACGAGTACCGGCCCCCCTACGGCACCGATCATCCCGACGAGCGCCTCAAGACCGACCTGGACCTGATGGCCGACGCGCACCTCTCCGTCATCCGGGTCGGCGAGTCGGTGTGGTCGACGTGGGAGCCGGAGAACGGACGCTTCGATCTCGACTGGCTCCAGCCGGTACTGGACGGCGCCCATGAGCGCGGCATCTCCGTCGTCCTCGGCACGCCGACGTACGCGGTGCCGCCGTGGCTGGCCCGCCAGTACCCGGAGATCACGGGCGAGCGGCGCACCGGTGAGCGCATCGGCTGGGGCGCCCGCCAGGAGGTCGACTTCACCCACCCCGCGTTCCGGTTCCACGCCGAGCGGGTGATCCGTGAGATCGCCGCCCGGTACGCCGACCACCCGGCCGTCATCGGTTTCCAGGTCGACAACGAACCGGGGCTGCAGCTCTTCCACAACCACGGCGTCTTCCAGCGCTTCGTGGACCACCTGCGCGCCACGTACGGTGACGTCGAGACCCTCAACCGCGAGTGGGGCCTGGTCTACTGGTCGCACCGGCTGTCCACGTGGGCGGACCTGTGGACCCCGGACGGCAACGCCCAGCCCCAGTACGACGTCGCCTGGCGTGCGTTCCAGGCCCGCCAGGTCACCGAGTTCATCGGCTGGCAGGCGGACATCGTCCGGGAGTACGCGCAGCCCGAGCAGTTCGTCACCACCTGCATCTCCTACAAGCGCCCCGCGGTGGAGGACGACGAGCTCACCGACCGTCTCGACATCACCGCCGGAAACCCCTACTACGACATGCAGGACGGGCTCCTGCTGCCCGACCCCACGCCCGACGGCCACGAGCAGAGCTGGCGAACGACCGGCGTGTGGTCGCTGTACCAGACCGCCGACTGGATGTTCTCCTCTCGCCAGGAGCCGTTCCTGGTCACCGAGACCAACGCGGGCTCCATCGGCTTCCCGTGGGAGAACCGGCCCGCCTACGACGGGCAGTGGCGGCAGGCCGCCTGGGCTCTCGTCTCCCGGGGGGCCCGCATGATCGAGTACTGGCACTGGCACACCCTGCACTTCGGCGCCGAGACCTACTGGGGCGGCATCCTGCCGCACACCGGCCGGCCCGGCCGCACGTACGCCGAACTCGCCCGTCTGGGCGCCGAGTTCGAGGCGGCCGGTCCGCTCGTCGCCGGGCTCGAACCCGACGCGGACATCACGATGGTGTACTCGACGCCGAGCAAGTGGCTGATGCAGAAGTACCCGCCGCTGGCCAAGCCGGACGGCGGACCTGACCCGGAGGCCTACCACCGCATCTTCGACCCCTTCTACCGCGGCGCCTTCGACGCCGGCCGCCAGGTCCGTATCGTCCACTCCCGCCAGTTGCACGACCCGCGCGGGGAACGGGGGGGCAGCACGCCCGAGGAGGCCGTCCGCCGCCACCCCGTCCTCGTCGTCCCGGCGTTGTACATCGCCGCCGACTCGACGCTCGACTGGCTCGCGGCCTACGCGGAGGCGGGCGGCCACCTGGTTCTGGGCCCGCGCACCGGCTACGCCGACCACGAGGCCAGGGCCCGGCAGGAACCGGCGCCCGGGCGGCTGACCGACGCCGCGGGGGTGACGTACGACGAATTCAGCAACCTCGTACAGGAGATCCCCGTGCGCTCGGCGTCCGGCGGACCACTGGACCTGCCCGAGGGCGCGACGGCCACCCGCTGGGCCGACGGCCTGACCGTCACCGACGCCGACGTGCTCGTGACGTACGACCACCCGCACTTCGGCCGCTGGCCCGCGGTCACCACCCGCCGTCACGGCGCGGGCCGCGTCACCTACGTCGGCACCGTGCCCGGCCACGACCTCGCCCAGGCACTCGCCGCGTGGATGGCACCGGCCTCCGGCAGCGGCTGGCAGGACCTCCCGGCCTCCGTCACCGCGACGACCGGCACGTCCCCCGACGGACGCCACGTCCACATCGTCCACAACTGGAGCTGGGAGCCGGCGAGCGTCCCCGCCCCGGTGGACCTCACCGACGCCCTGGACGGCACGTCCCTCCCCGCGGGCGCGGCGCTGGACCTCGGTGCCTGGGACGTCCGCGTGTTCGTGTCCTGATCCATCTCCCGTGCGCATCACCGTCGTCGTTCCCCGAGGAGGGGCTTGTGCAGAGAAGAAGGCAGAGAACAAGGCTGACGCAGGCGCTGGGAACCTTCGCCGCGGCATCCGCGATGCTGGCGATACCCATGACCAGTGCGCAGGCGTACAACCCGACGGGCGGGATCCTCTACCAGCTCGGCGACGAGCCGTGCCTGAAGGGGCGGGGCAACTGCGCGATCTACCCCAAGTCGGCGCAGTTGCCGAGCGGTCGGCTGGTCGCGTCGTTCGAGAAGTCCACTGTCGTACCGGAGACGGGCAGCGCGGACCGGCAGACGCTCCCGGTCCACAAGAGCGACGACCACGGACCGACGTGGCAGCCGCTGTCCGAGGTGAAGGCTCCGGCGTACCTCTCCAGCGACCCCCGGTACGCGAAGTACACGAGCAACTGGACGAACCCGTACCTCTACACACTTCCGCAGGACGTCGGGAACCTGAAGCAGGGCACCCTGCTCCTGGCGAGTGTCGTGTCGGGCGACGACTACTACTACAAGGAGCACAAGGCGGCGGACCCGGACTGGACACCGTCCAACGACGGGGACCGCAAGGACCTGGCGATCGCCCTGTACTCCAGCACCGACGGCGGCGCGACGTGGAAGGTCGTCAACGTCGTCGCCACCGGCGGCTGGCAGGGCGGCAGCGCGGGCGCGACCGGTCAGAACATCGCGAGCGCCAACACGAACCGGCAGACGGATCCCCTGTGGGAGCCGTATCTGATGGTCTACAAGGGCAGACTCGTCTGCTACTACTCCGACGAGAACGACTACACCGGCTTCGATCCGGCCACCGGCGTCCCGGCCCTGGACCCCGCGAATGACACGGCGAAGGATTCGCTCGGCCAGATCCTCGTCCACCGGACCTGGGACGGCCGCGGCACGGCGTGGAGCGCTCCCGTCGTCGACATCGCCGGCCTGGCCCAGGACATGGGCGGCGGCAGAACGGAGATCGGCGGCGGGCGGCCCGGCATGACCAACGTCGTCCGCACGACGGACGGCAAGTGGCTGCTCACCTACGAGTACTGGGGCGGCGGAGCCAACACCCGGTACCGGATCGCCGGCAACCCCCTGGAGTTCTGCCGCGGCTCCCCCACCGACGAGGCCGTCACGTCACTGCCGGTCGACGCCGGCTCCCACCCTCTCGCGACCGGCGGCAGCCCGGTCGTCAGCAGGCTTCCTGACGGGCGTCTGGTCTACAACGCCGCAGGCAGCGGCAACGTCTGGGTCAACGAGAGCGGACGAGGCAACGGCGTCTGGAAGGAGTACCAGACGACCTCCCCGGCCGGCTACAGCCGCACCCTGCAGTACGTCGAGGGCACCGGCCGCCTCGCGATCCTCAACAACCAGGGAACATCCACGCTGGCCTACGCCGAGGTCGACCTCGGCCACTCCACCGGCGCCTACTACCGGCTGGTGAACCGCAGGACCCACCAGGTGATCGGCACCGGGGACCGGACCAACGACGCGAACATCGGCAACGGGGACGTCCCCGACGTCGTCCTGGAGGATCCCGGGTCGGCGACGAACCCGGACACCCAGTACTGGCACGTGGTGACCGAACCGAACGGCGGCACGAGCCTGCTGAACAAGTCGGGCGGCCGGGCGGCTGCCATCTGGACCGGGAACGCGACCGTCGGCCGGCGGATCGGCCAGTGGGTCGACAACAGCGCCACCGGAAGCTGGAACCTCGTCAGGACCAGCGGCGGTTTCTACAGACTGCAGGCGGTCAAGAACACGAACCTGTACCTGACCGGCGCGTCCGACGGGGCGCCGCTGACCCTGCAGAACGCGGCTCAGGACGGTTCCCAGGACTGGAAGCTCGTCCGTTAGGTCCTCGGCGGCCAGGCGTGGAGCCGGGCGCGCACCGTGCCCGTGCTCCTCGTCTCCGCCGCAGGTCAGGGTAGGTGGACGGGCTCCGGCCGGCCAAGAACCTTGCCGGTCTTTCGGAACGCGCTCCGACCGACCGGGAACCTTGCCTGCGCTCCGTACGTTGAAGCGGATGGTTGTGGTTGAAGTGTGCGAACGGGGAAGCGCCGGCGGAGTTCTGCAGCGGGCGTTTGTCGTTTCGGGAGTTCTCTTCGACGGCTGGCGACCAGCAGCCCTGGATCACGCGAGCGCGCGTTGTCCGACTACTCGCCGCTCGAAGGAGACACGTGACCACTGACATCATGGACCGGGGCACTGGTCCGGCGGATCACGCCGGGCCGACCGCATCCCCGCCCGAGAGCCGGGGCAGCGAGTACGCGGCGCTCTCCCGCGAGGTGAAGACGAGCGGGCTGTTGAAGCGGCGCCCGGGCTACTACTCCGCCAAGGTCGGCGCGAACCTGCTTCTGCTGGCCGCCGGATGGACCGCGTTCGTCCTGATCGGGCAGTCGTGGTGGCAGCTGCTGACCGCCGCCTTCCTCGCGGTGATGTTCACCCAGACCGGCTTCATCGGGCACGACGCCGGGCACCACCAGATCGCCGCCTCCAAACGCGTCAACAACCTGGTCGGCCGCCTGCACGCCGACCTGCTGATCGGCCTCAGTTACGGCTGGTGGATCTCCAAGCACAACCGGCACCACTCCCACCCCAACCACGTCGACCGTGACCCCGACATCGCCGACGGCGCGATCGCCTTCACGCAGGACCAGGCCCGTGTCCGCAGCGGGGCGTTCGCCTGGCTGGCCCGGCACCAGGCCTGGCTGTTCTTCCCGATGCTGCTCCTGGAAGGGCTCGCCCTGCACGTCGCCGGCGTACGGGCGATGCTGGAGCGCACCGGCACCGCGACCTCCCGGACGGCCAAACTGGCCGGCAGCGGGCTGCTGACGGCACACCTCGTCGGCTATCTCGCCGCCCTTTTCCTGGTCCTGTCCCCCGTCCAGGCCGTGTGCTTCCTCCTCGTGCACCAAGGACTGTTCGGGCTGTACATGGGGTGCTCGTTCGCCCCCAACCACAAGGGCATGCCCGTCTTCGCCAAAGAAGACAAGATCGACTTTCTGCGTCGGCAGGTACTGACCTCACGCAACATCCGAGGCCACCGGTTCACCGACTTCGCGCTGGGCGGGCTGAACTACCAGATCGAACACCATCTGTTCCCGTCCATGCCGCGGCCCAGCCTGCGTCACGCCCAGCAACTCGTACGCACCTTCTGCGCCCGGCATGACATCGCTTACCTCGAGACCGGCCTCTTCACCTCCTACGCCCAGGTGCTGCGACACCTCCACGCGGTCGGCGGGCCACTGCGCCCCGAGCTGGAGTACTGAGGCGGTAAGGGCGTAAGGGGCGGGCTTCACGTGCCGAGCCCGGAGTGTCAGGGCTCCTGGGCCCGGCACGAGGTGGCCGCCATTCCCGGCGGGCGGCCTGTCCCGGTCTGCCGTCGCCGTGAGCGCGCCCACCGTACGTCCGGACCGTCCGTCCGTCCGTCCGGAAACGGGAGGCAAGTGCCAAGACTGTGTGCGCTGAACTGATTCTTGGCCACGGCATGCCGGAAGCAGGCGGACGAGCCCCGCACGATCTGGTCAGACGCCCAGCGCCAGCACCGCCCCGAGGCCCGCCCCGGCCCTCACCCCCGCCGCCCGCGACGTCATCACACTCAGCCGGCGTTCATGGCGTCTATCAAGCTCTTGGGGCGCATATCGGTCCAGGTCTTCTCGATGAAGTCAAGGCATGCTTGACGCGCTGCCTCTCCGAAGACCAGCTCCCACCCGTCCGGCATGTCGACGAATGTGGGCCAAAGCGAGAACTGACCCTCCTCGTTTTTCAGAACAAGGTAGTTGGCGTCCTGGTCCTCAAAAGGGTTCGTCATGATTCAGTCCTATCTGTCACTCAAAGGTAGAAGTATCAGGGTGGCCGACCCCGGCCAATGGATTGCTCGACACCAGCTCAGCCGAACGATTCTCTGTCCTGTGTCGTGGACAGCCAACCAGCAATTGAATCCCAAAGCAGAGAGAGCATGGGAGGGTTGGCCATTTCGTCGTGAGAACAAGGCAACCGTGACTCGCTTATTTGGCCGGAAGTATAGGGCTGCCACATGGCACGGCCCGATCCGTCCTCGAGTTCGTCCGACGAGATGAAAAGAACATCGCCGTGAAATCTGCGAGGATAATGCTTCACGTAGATGCGGGTATTATTTGCAATGATTCTCGCCCTTACTTCAGCCTCCCCTTCTGAAATCTCGTTGCGGAAGTAGTCCGGAAGTCCGGCGAGATCACGGAGTGAAGGCGCCTCGTCGAGTACATCCGATGCATCCGCGTGATCGTTATGGCCGTTGCCATCACTTTCTTGAATCGCTTGACGGACAAGATCTGCTGAATTCCGGCCGGTCTCGTCCGAGTTGAGTGTGTCGAACGGGGCGGGTGCATAGCCTCCCATGATGATGAGTGCCGCTTGCTGGCCTTCTTCCTGCAGTTGTACAGCCATCTCCTGCGCTACGCGGCCTCCCATCGACCACCCCAGCAGATGATACGGGCCGGACGGTTGCACGGTGCGCAACTCTTTGATGTACTCTTCCGCCATTTGTCGGATGGATCCCGGCAACTCACCCGCACCGTCGACATCCCGCGCCTGCAGACCGTACAAGGGGATGCCAGGAGGTACGAATCCGGCCAGAGGTGCGAAGCACCAACTCAACCCGGATCGCGGATGGACGCAGAAGAGAGGTGGCCGGCTCCCCTGCGTCCTGATGGGAAGAAGCGTACGAAGCGAGTCCTTCATCGCGGGAAGGCTGAGCCGATATGCAAGTCCTGCGACGCTGGGTGCTTCCATCAGCATCTGGACGGAGACATCGACACCCATGATCGTACGAATCCGACGCACCAGCTTGACCGCCAGAAGTGAATGTCCACCGCGTTCGAAGAAGTTGTCCGCGACACCAATGTGAGGCACATTCAGTTCTTCGGCAAAAATTCTGCACAGGATTTCCTCCTGGACCGAGGAGGGATCCGGGCTTGGCGCGGACGCGGTGTAGTCCGGCGCCGGAAGTTCCCGTCGATCCAGCTTCCCGTTCGCCGTCAGCGGCAGACTCTCCAGGACCACCAGCGCGGACGGCACCATGTACTCCGGCAGCATCGCGCCGAGATGGGCGCGCAGGGCAGCCAGGTCAACCTCGGCGGTGTGGCCGTCACTTCTGGTGTTGCCACCCTTGGGGACGAGGTAGCCGACCAGGCGCTTGTCCCCTGGGCGGTCCTCACGCACCATCACCGCTGCCTGGGCCACGGACGGATGTGCGCTCAGCGCGGCCTCGACCTCACCCAGCTCGATCCGGAACCCACGGACCTTCACCTGGTCATCCGTACGGCCCAGGAAGTCCAGGACACCGTCCGGTCGCCATTTCGCCAGGTCGCCGGTGCGGTACATCCGCTCACCGGGGGTGAAGGGGTTCGCGACGAACCGCTGCGCGGTCAGTCCCGGCCGAGCGTGGTAGCCGCGGGCCAGTTGGGCGCCGGAGACGTACAACTCACCCGCAACACCCACCGGAACCGGCCGCAGAGCCGGGTCCAGGACGTAGACCCGGGTGTTCCACACCGGACGGCCGATCGGCGCGGTACCCCCGGGCCATGCCGCCCGGTCCGCCGGCAGGGTATGGGCGGTGACCACATGAGTCTCGGACGGACCGTAGTGGTTGTGCACCACCGTCCCGACTGCTGCCCCGCATAGGTCACGGACCCGATCACTGAGCACAAGGGCCTCGCCGGCCTGGGAAACATGACGCAGCCACGGCAGGTCCGTGCCCTGCTCCGCCACAGCCTCACCAAGCGCGTCCACCATCATGTTGGGGGCGTACAGCTCGGTGGCCTTCTGCTCCCTCAGCCATGCCACGAACTCTTCCGGGTTACGCCGGATCTCTTCGTCCGGCACCACAAGGGTCTTGCCGTCAAAGAGGGCCGAGAGGATCTCCTGGGCCGAGACGTCGAAGCTGATCGCGGTGAACTGAGCGACCCGCGAACCGGCCTCGGCGGGGATGGCAGAAGCGTGCCAGGACATCAGGTTGACCAGCGCGCCACAGGACATCACCACACCCTTGGGACGCCCGGTCGAGCCGGAGGTGTAGATCAGGTACGCGGGGTGCTGCGGCAGCAGCGGACCGGTCCGCTCCTCATCGCCGGGAACGTCGGCCGGCAGTGCGTCGAGTTCGGCGACAACCGCAGGGTCGTCCAGCAGCAGCGCGGGTCCGGTAGCCATGCGCCCGGCGACCTCTGTGGTGGTCAGCGTCAGCGAGGGGACGGCATCGGCCACCATGAAGGCAATCCGCTCGGCCGGGTACTCCGGATCGATCGGCAGGTAACCGGCGCCCGACTTCAGCACCGCCAGCAGACCGACGATCAGGTCCACCGAGCGAGGCACGGCCAGCCCGACGATGCGCTCGGGACCGATACCGCGACGGATCAGCAACCGGGCAAGCCGGTTCGCACGCTCGTCGAGCTCCGCATACGTCACCTCAGCGCCACCGAAGACCACCGCGACCGCATCAGGATGCTTCGCAACCCGGGCCTGGAACAGCTCCGGCAGCGCCGTCCCAGGCACCTCCTGGACGGTGTCGTTCCACCCCGCCACAACCCGGTGCCGCTCCTCCGCCGACAACACCTCCACCACGCTGACCCGCTGGTGCGGTTCCCTGGTGACGGTGTCCAGGACGCGGACGAACCGTTCAGCCAGGGTCTCCACCGTTTCGCGGTCGAACAGGTCGAGGGCGTAGTCGATACCGCCGTGCAGGCCGGCCGGGCGATTACCGGTGCCGGTGCTGGTGTCGGTGTCGGTGTCGGTGTCGGTGTCGGTGTCGAAGGTTTCACTCAAGGCGAAGAACAGGTCGAATTTGGCTGCCGGTTCGCCGGTGGGCAGGGGTTCGGTCTGAATGCCGGGCAGGTCGAGGACGGCCTGGGCGTTGTTCTGCAGCGTGAGCATGACCTGGAAGAGCGGGTGGCGGGCCATCGAGCGGGCCGGGGCGAGGTCCTCGACCAGCCGCTCGAAGGGCACGTCCTGATGCGCGAACGCGGCCAGGCTGTTCTCACGGACCTGCTCCAGCAGGCCGGCGAACGTGGGATCACCGGACAGGTCGGTGCGCATCACCAGGGTGTTGACGAAGAACCCGACCAGGTCGTCCAGCGCCTCGTCCGTGCGTCCGGCGACCGGGGTACCCACCGGGATGTCACTGCCCGCGCCCACCCGGGACAGCAGCACCGCCAGCGCCGCCTGGAGCACCATGAACACGGTCACGCCCTCGGCGCGGGCCAGCTCCACCACCCGGGCATGCACCTCAGCCGGCACAC